>JAFMAD010000009.1 GCA_029785195.1 Nitrososphaerota archaeon | reverse complement strand
TCTTCAGCGAAGTTTAGCTAATCCTGGTCAACAGACATAACGATAGGTTGCCGAAGTACCTGTCAGATCAAATGTTCAACGGACTTGCTGAATGGTTGAGGGACGAAGGAATTGAATGTAACACAACGACTCATTAAACCCACTGCGTGCGAATTAATCAGAAAGAACTCGTTCTCGATTACATCAAGAAGTCTCGGTTTCAATAATAGTTTGAGTTCTCCCTAGGACTTCGCTCCAGTCTCACCCATGCACTAAGATTAGAAGGAAAATTGAGAGGCCGACAACGAATACAAGCAATTTTCCAGCCGCAGCCCTTCTCTCATAAGCGATACTCTCTCCCGTTGTGAAATAGTCAAATCGTTCGGAGAACCCTGCTACGTGACCTCTGCTGAGATTTCCTGCGACTCGTCCGAGTTCATTAGAGAGTCTCACCAGAGCGGCCTCCACACCGGTTCTCCCAGATCCCATTCCTCGCCGATGACATCTGATTGAATCTGCCGCAAATTCTATCAGGCACGCCGCAAGAATTGCATATCCAACCCCGTAGATTAGCCTCGGCTCTAACACTCCAGCTACGGCGAAAGCCAAGGCCCCCAGCACGGCGGCCTCAGACATATTTGGGAAATTCCGATACCTGTACTCCTTGTACATCGCAGGTAGTCTGGAATCGCCGTAAGCCCAACGCGCGAATCTCTTGTATTGGCGAGATCCGTTGTGCCACCAGGGATGTTCCACCACAGCCTCAGGGACCGACAGAAACCTCTTGCCGGTGTGCTTGACGATTCTGAGGCAGAAGTCGATGTCCTCGCCACCACCGTGGCGGGGAAAATCCTGCGAGAACCGTACGGGCCCCATGGCGACTCTTCGGACCAGAAGATTGGCAGTCACGCCCCAAGACACCGTTTGGTGCGTCTTCGCGATGCCCTGAAACGTGAGGATATCGCTCGCGACGACCCCCCGCTCGAACGAGTTTACGGGGTCCGGAAGTCTCGTGAGCCCGACGAAGCCGACTGCATCCGGCCATCTCTCAATCGCGAGTCTGTATGACTCGATGAGGGAAGGCGACGGGATGACATCGTCATCGATGAACAAGATGTAATCGCCGGAACCCGCCTCCACGCCCGCATTCCGCGCGGCGGAAGCTCCTGCACCACCACTCTGGACGACCTTCACATTGGCACCCTTGGCAGCCGCGAAGGTGGCCGGCGGTTTGTCCGTAACCACGAAGAAGTTTAGCATCGTTCCCTCCGGTGCATGCAGGTTCAGTATCGATTGGAGATTGGTTGGCGACCCGCCGGTCGGGATGACCACGTCAAAGCTGATCATGGACGGATTCCACGGCTATCCATTCGTGAGACAGATTTTGGGTGCAGAAGCAGTGGCTGCCCACCTTGCACCCGAGCTTCACACTTTCGAACTTTGCTCGCACAGCTTCGACCTCTTCGGAGGAGATTGACTGGAAGGAATCGCCGAATGATGTGGAATCGACCCAGTAGCATATGCTGAGTTTCCCCGCAGTTGCAATGGCTTGCCTAGGGCCGAGTCCGCACGATTCCGGCGCCAAGGCCTCGCCGGAAATCAGTCTTGCGATGTCTTTCCAGAACGAAGGGGGATTCGTCAGAGGGGAGTCCAGGCTGGGAATGGCCTCCGCAACTCGAAGGAGTCCGGGTACGTCTCGTTCCGTCAACAGAAGATCAGGGGCGCTTCTAGACACGTGGCCGTCATCGAAGACCGGCTGAAATTTTACGAAATCGACGCCCAGGGACCTCCCGAACTTTAGAATTCGCTCTACTGTCTTCAGGTTTGCGGTCGGGTGGGAGGCCACGGAGTTTATGCCCAGTTCGAACTCTCTGGGGAGGTCCGAAATCCGCTCCAGGTTTGAGATGACCTGCTCTAGCAGTTGTTTCGGAGTGTCTCGGGTGATCAATGCTGTTTCCGGGTCCAACGAATCCAACGATACCGTGACGCCTGTCGCACCGTTGTCGAGGAGGCGATGCAACTCTTTCTCGTCGAGCCCGTATCCGTTGGTGATGACTATGACGCTCTCGACCAGCCGGCCGTAATGCTGTAAGATCGTCTCCAGTTGGGGATGAATTCTTGGTTCACCTCCTGACAGAACGACCCTCTGTACGCCTAGCGCTCTAATCGTTTGCTCCGGTATCAGCACCTCTTTCAGTCCCATATGGACGCCCTTTGGATTGGATTTGTTGCCCCATTGGCAATACCTGCAAGTGGCATTGCAGCGATAGGTGACGTCGACGACCATCGTGTTCAGCGTGTCCAGCAGGCTGGTCATCGGGATCTGATGCCGGAGAGGAGGAATTAAGTATAGCACTCTGAAATCGTCTAGATTGGGGGACGAGCGAACGAAGGCGCTGATTCTCGGGGCGGCCGGCGTGCTGGGGTCCTCGCTCGTCGATAGGTTAGTCGAGAAGGGAATCGACGTAAGAGCGATGGACATCTGCAGGATAGACGAGGCGTGGAGACTGGCTGAGAACAAGCCCCTAATTGATTATCGATGGAAGGCATCCTCCGACATTGCGAAGCCCGACCTTGACGGGGTGAACGTAGTGTTCGATGCGGGGATAGGGGTGGCAGACAGGCCGCTGGGAAACGCGAGCCCAGAATACACGACGATAGTCAATGTGATGCCAGCAATCAGGCTGTTAGAGGCGGTGCGGCTCCTTCCGAAGGCGAGGAGACCCACCTTGATCTATCCGAGCTCGTTCAACGCTCTCTACGGGCACCCGTATGGATCGAAGTACGTCCCAAGCATGCTGCCAAACCCATCGTCTGTGTACGGCTGGACCAAGGCCAGCGTCGAACTTCTGTACTCTACGTACAGGCGAGCATACGGGCTTCCAACTATCATTTGCAGGGTTGGAAGCGGCTACGGTCCCAAGATGCGAAGCGACGAGCTGCCTGCCAGATTGATCTTGAGCGTCCTGAGCAAGAAGGGGATGGTTGTCAGGTCTCCCGACGCGAGGAGGTTATGGACCTACGTCGGGGATATCATCGACTTCTATGGCCGACTCGTCGAACATCTGGACGATTACACCGGACAAACGATTCATTGCGCAGGCAATGTAGGCAACGAGACAGTGACCAACATGCATCTAGCCCGCATGGTCATGCATCTATCACGTCAGTCGGTAGTCATGAAGAGGGGAGGATACGAGGCCGCGGAGCTGATAGACGGAAAACCGATTTCGTTCGAGGTCGGTGGCGATTCTCCCATCTGGCGACCCAGACATACGCTGAGTCAGGGCCTCACCAAGACGCTCAGTTGGTTTAAGAAGAACAGGTGGAGATACGAATGATGCGGCGTGGGACCGAAGAGTCGATGTTGCATTGACAGAAAAACTCTCGGATAGCAAGAGACTGCTTCACTTCTGTGTGGCATTCACACCAAGCACAAGGAAGATCGTTGTCATCAGACACTCGGAACGGATATCGTTTTATGGTGTTCCGATGGAGCAGTGGGACAGTATCGGAATCACCGAGAACGGGGCCAGCGCCGCCAGGCGACTCGGAAGGTCCCTGGCAGGCGTAGCAGGCTTCCCGCGCGTCAACGTAGTCAGCTGGGGTCAAAGCAGGTGCGCCGAAACGGCCACCGCCGTTGCGGAGGGATTGACCGAAGGAGGGGCCTCAGTCAGCGCCGCGGCTACCCTCAACTTGAACGGTCCGATTTCCGACCACTCGGCATACAAGGAAATGATAACGTCTAACCGATGGCAGGAGGTGCTGGAATTGTGGCAACGAGCGGCGAGCACCAAAGGTAGCCTAACACCCATCGCAGAGTACGCCTCTTCATCGTTTACAGAGATACTAGCTTCAACCACGAGCCCACCGAACCAGCTCACACTCATCGTCACGCACGACCTTCACATTCTACCTCTCGCCCGGCACGCGGCCGGAACCAAGGTTCCCCTTCCAGACTACTTGGACGGCTTTGTTATCAGCGAGCGAGAAGGCGAATTTCTTTTCGGTTACGGCGAGTTCATGAAATCCATAGATTTGGATTCCCTGACACATTGAGCCTAACTAGCACGCTGCGAGAAGCCGAGAAAAGCTTCGCCGACGACATGCCGCTTGAGTCTCTGCGGCACCTTGACAGACTCGCGGAAACCAAGAACGTCTCAATTCTCTTGCTCAGAGCGCTGGTTCGCGAGAGCGTCAACGACCTGACCGGAGCTTTCTCTGATTTACAGTCGAAGAACTTGAGTCCCCATTTCATGATAATCAAAGCACGCATCCTCGCGAAGCTGGGATTCGGTGACAAGGCAATAGCTCTTCTGCAGGAGGTATTGACGAAAGTCGACCAAGAAATCCGCCCAACCTTGGCCGAAGAAGCATTGGGGATTGGCGGCCGCAGGTTCGATTTGCGCCTGATGGGAATTGGTCTGAAGAAGAATCAAGTCTCCATGTCTGCACCGCGCAACGTCGGAGCGATTCTCGCGCACCTGGGTGCACTCGCCGAGCTCGATGAAAGAGACCTCCAGGTGTTCAGCGGGCAGCTTGGATCGCGGGAGTTATCTCGTTACCGCGAGCTGAAGACCATCGACGAACTCCGCCACATTCTTGATGCAGGCCCGCAAATCACCGCAATCCGGAAAGCCATATTCGGAATACGCGGGTGGCTCTCTTTTGACGAAGCTAGGCTTCTTGCGGCGTTATCCTCGCGCGTTCCCCGTCAGCTCGCGATTGTCGAATTGGGTTCATTCTTCGGGAGGTCGACAGTCGCTCTATCCTGTGGGCTAAAGGATATTGGCGTCGCAAGGATCCACGCGGTAGACCCGCACAAGGGGCTGGCTGGAATATTTGAAGGGAGCACTCTCGATCCTTTCTTGAAGAACCTCGAATCCAGACGCGTCGGAAGGAAAGTGAGAGTGCACGTGTCTACGTCGGTGACCTGCGCCCGAAGCTGGAATGGAGGGCGAATCGGGATGCTTTTCATAGATGCCCGCCATGACACAGATTCGGTGCGGAGTGACTTCGAAGCATGGTTTCCGGCCATGACGAGCACTTGCTACGTGGCATTTCACGATGTAACGCAACCGGGCCCAAACGCGGTCGTGAGGGACCTTCTTTACTCCCGTGAACTTCGTCCACTAGGACTTCGCGACAGCACCTTCGTTTTTCAGGTGTCCAGCTCTCGGTTGGAGCCTCATCGGACTAGACTTGCTGACGAGTGGGACAAGTATCTACAGTCGCTCCACGCTGACTACGACACTTGGGTTGAACTACAGCGCTCGAAATTGAGGCTGGAGACGCTGCAACTTTTCGAGGATGCGACACGGCAGCGTCGCCATCTCACTCAACCGTCCTGCGCGGATTGAAGACGTCTGTCCTTGACCGGGGGGGGGGAAATCGAAAGTGATCCAGATTCGCGATATTGCGGCTTAAGAGCGTCCATGACATTTCTAGGTAGGCAAATGCCATGGGAAGGCAGGTTGCTGTCCATGAATTCGCTAACTCGTCCTTGGAGTTCCAGCCAGTGCCGGCGTTAAAAGCAGTCCAGCTCTCCTCCCGCATGACCGGACCCGGACAGGCAGAACTTTGCGAGCGCTGCGGCTCTCCCCTCGACGAGAGCGGGCTGTGCTGGTCGTGCAGCGGCGGTCGCTTCGATCGCCTTCGTTTCCCGAGTCGGTTAAGGAAGGCGGGCCTTACAGCATTTCAACAAGGTAATATATCAAGCAACCCATGTAAATTCCCTTGAGCGCGGAGCAATCAGCTAAGCCAATCGAGACTGGCGAGATAGAGGTTCAGGTTTCTCGGGATATTGTCAGCCACCTGAGTTTCGGAATCTACAAGAACTTCGCTCGAGCAATTAGAGAGCTCATTTCGAACTCTTACGATGCACGGGCCACGGAGATTCGCATCGGCTTAGATCTCGAGTCGAATCCTCCCAGAGTGGTCGTAAGGGACAATGGTGTTGGGATGGATAAGAATGACATGGAAAACAGATTGTTCAGATTAGGAAATGTGACGCCTTTTACCGACAATTTAGACGATTTGGGGAGGAAGCGGATAGGCCAGTTTGGAATCGGTTTCCTGTCAACCTTTCCATATTGCGAAAGAGTAGTAGTCACAAGCAAAAAAGAGAAAGAGGATACCATAATCGAAGTTTCAGCTGAAACGAGTGCCTTTTTCCAAGGAGAAACCTTCAACGTTACTGACTACAAGGCGCCTTTCTCCAAATACAACAGTGACCTCCCAATTGAGAAGGGAGAAACCATTGTTACTCTTGAGAGCATTAAGCCCCACATTGTTAAGCAATTGCAAAGAACGAGAAGTCAGAGGAGCAAAGCCAGCATTGAGAGTTTCGATGGCTATGAAAAGTTCAAGTGGACGATAGCGCAGTTCGCTCCAATCTCTTTCCCGCCGGACAGGACCGATTTGAGGGAATACTTCGAAGTCAAAGGGCGTACCCCACTGAGGGTCTGGTTAGACGGCGAAGAGCTATTCAGAAATGTGCCTGCAGACGCCGAAATACTTCAGAAGGGCGAACAATCCTTCGATAATATTGACGTCAAGTATGTCATCATGACGCCAAATAAGCCAGTTCAACCTGAAGAAGCCAGAGGGCTGCAGATTCGAGTTTGTGACGTAGGAATCGGATTGCCGACGGACTTTGATGTAATCAAACTCCGGTCCAGGAACCTTGGCAGGCTTTACTACCTGTGCGGAGAGGTCCAGATACTCAAAGGAATAGTACCTGTCAAAATCGACAGAGACAGTCTATCGTGGACAGAGTCAGTCGAGAAGATGGAAATTTTCTTCAGAGATCAGCTCACAAAGCTCAATGAAGTGCTGGAGAAAGAGGCGATAACAGACAAGGCTGTAAGGTCCGAGATTGAGAAGCTCCAGGATCCGGAGCCACTTCTCGAAGAGCTCGAATCGCTTCAGCTCATCAGATACCCAAAGAGCAGATTGAGAATGAAGAAAACAGCGAAGCACACAAAGCAGCGTGTTCAACCAGAACCCGCAAAAACACTGGAGAGCGTCTTCAAAAACCGGGGTTTTGAGGTTATTGCCGATGATGATGTCGCTTCAGCCGACACCTTAGCCATCGAGGTTCGCGCAAACGAGAAGCAAGTCATAATTCGAGAAAACCATCCGAGCTTCAAGGAATACGTAACGGTCCTTAACGAGTCTTTTGAAGTGAACTATGAAGATTGGAAAGCAACCCCCTCCTTAGATTCTGCTTGCAAAATTCAAGGGACGAAGGTTACCTTTAATCCCAATCACCCGGTTTTCCAACTAAACCTCGATGTCGAGGTGCTCAAGAAACTAATCGTAGGAGTGATTATTACCGTCGACAAGAACCCGCGACGGTCTGAACTTTGTGATCAATTCTACCGGCTTCTCATGGACATGTTCTGATGTATGTCCAACGTCCCTGTTGACTATAGGTCACAACTTCTTTCAGGTCTCTGGATTCCAAACATTCTGAAGTTTAGTGACATGTTAGGACCACGTACAGGGAACAAACACTACAAAGTTCTCTCGCTAGCATCCACAGATAATGAACATCTTGAGGTAAGAAACTTGGTTCAGAATGGACTTGTATTCAAGAAGAAAGACATCCATCTTTGGACATATACTCACCTAAAGGCCCTCAGGCTCGTCGACAGTGGATGTCGAGTCATGGCCCCTTCAAGATACGAGAACACTTTAACTCAGAATCCTCAATCGGTTGAAGCCGAATTCCCTTTTCAAATAATAAACCTGGATTTTGTATCGCAAGACATGTCTTTAGAGTCAGGTAGGGCTGAGCGTGAAATTGAGAGCATAGAGGCAACGTTTCGACTGCAATCGGAAAACGCCCAAAAGCCACATTGTGGATTTTCAATCGCCTACACAACACTGCTTGACAGTCTTCCAATCAATTGTTATGACTTGATTCAAAGACTAAATTCGCACCACCGAGACGGCTGGTCTGGAATTCTTACTAAGGACTTTCCGCCTGACGCGCTACCGTCCGCAGTCAAGACAGAGACGATTCAACGGTTGTTGACCGTAATGGCGGTGAAATATGGTTATCATGTACTGGGTTTCGAAGGATTGCTCGTAGGAGATGTCTATTCGATTGTTGTCGGAGCCAAATAAATGAGTCCAGGAAAGACCAAGAGCGTCGATCTCGAGAAGACGCGCAAGACACTAAACAAGAATCTCAACTCGACAGTCAAGAATTTCAAGAGCGACTTGGATTCAATGATGGAATCGATACAATCAATCAGTCATTGGTCCAATGTGTTGCAAGACACGAATTCATTGGGATTGGTCAACGAGATCTTCATGGACTCATACATGTCGATTGATTTCTCGAGTATGGCTCTTTACAAATACGCGGACACCGCGTTGCGTTCTGCATTAGAGAATTCACTGAATTGGATATACTTCTCAAATCATCCCGTGGAGTTCGGATGGTGGAAAACAGGCGACGAGTGGTTCCTTCCTATGGGCAGCCATCCCTGGGGAAGAGGATACGAATATTTCAAGCTACTAATAGGTGATACGCGCGTCGCTCCGATATTTGACAAGCCCCAGCAAGGGAGAAAAACAGTCTCCGTCGCGGGAGTATATTCCGAGCTCTCAAAATCTAGTCACAGCAATAGCCTAAAGATGCAGACTGCCGGAGGGGAGCTTTCACCGACGTATGATGCGGGAAGGTTCAAAGAATTCAGAGATAGGATTCGCGACGTATTGAGTCTGGTTAACGCTATAATGATCCTTGTATTTCAAGATGAATTCGGCAAGATGAATAAGTTGGACAAAAAAGGAGTCACTTCGGTGCTCTTACCAGAGCACGAGGCTATCCTGAAGTCTATGCGCCGGCTATAGGTCTTGCAGCATTCTACGGAATCATTGAAGCACCGTATGTATCAAGGATAGAAGGAAGAAAGGCTTCGTGCGGCACTCATGAAGCAATGAAGCAACTAAGCAATGCTTAATGATGCCACCTCAAATGCTGAGACAGGAGTCAGTTTGGGTAAGAGGAAACATACGATAATCATCAGCGAAAAGCTCGATGACCAGATCAAGACATACATCAAAGACAGAGCAGTACAGATAATCGACAGCGGCGATAACATCCCCAGCAAGTCCCAGCTCTTCGAAGAACTGCTTACGAAAGGATTGCAGGCGACTAAGGAAGAAGGGAAATGAGAAATCACGAACCCAAGACTGCCGAGTACTTAGTCCGTAAAACCGCGCCGTATTATCACACTGTCAAAGGAGCCGCTTACTTGGGTGACGCTCTACAGCTCCTTGAAACTGTCCGAGATGAGACCATAGATCTAATTGTTACTTCGCCTCCCTTTGCTTTAGTATTCCAAAAACGCTACAAATTGGCACCCGATTTTGTCGATGCCCAACATTATCTAGATTGGTTTATGCCAATTGCGCGAGAGTTTCATAGAGTGCTCAAAAAAGACGGCAGCCTCGTTCTTCACCTTGGCGGTTCCTGGAACCCGGCTTATCCAACCAAGTCCTTGTATAACTTCGAAGTGCTTACGGAACTCTGCAAAAATGACTATTTCTCATTGGCGCAGGATTTTTACTGGTTCAATCCTGCCAAGATGCCGTCACCAATCGAGTGGACCAACGTGAGACGCATTCGTGTTAAAGACGCGGTTGAACCAATTTGGTGGTTATCCAAGGATTCCAAAGGGAGAACAAAGGCGAGGAACACCCGCGTCTTGATAGAATATACGAAGAGCATGCTCAAGCTACTTGAGCGAGGATCTTACAGCTCCGGGCAGCGACCATCCGGCTACAATATTTCACGCGCAGGCTTTCTTCATAAGAACCGTGGCGCGATTCCGCCTAACCTAGTTCCTTATCCGAATATGCTCCCTTTCTCGAACACTGAGTCCAATGGAGCATATCTCTCAAACTGTAAGAAATATGACATGGTCCATCCCGCGAGATTCCCTATAATGGTTCCTGAATTCTTCATCAGATTCCTAACCACTAGGAAATCTCAAGTCGTTCTTGACGCGTTTGCTGGCAGCAATAGCACCGGATATGCCGCGGAAAAATTAGGCCGAAAGTGGCTAGCCTTCGAGAAGTCTGAAGAATATCTGAAAGGCTCTATGTTTCGCTTCTTCGGTCCGAGAGAAGTAGAGAAAATGTGGTCAAAAGACCGTGTTCGAAGTGGGGCATAAATACGAAGGATACATCAACATACTGAATGACCGCCATACCTTACCTCAATCTGCCGGAAAATTGGGGCCAGGTATCGCGTACGCGAGGGCAGACTAGGCTACGTCCCCCTTGGACACCACGTCCAGCCTTTGAAAGAGACCTCGAATTAAGGTTGAAGGTACGCCCGGCACCTGGCGGTTGCTAGACCTCTGCCGAGAGCATGTCTATCTTGGTGATTATACCTTCGACCTTGTCCCCGGTGGCTACCAGGATGGCCGGGACGAACTTGAAGAGAGAGAACAGTGCCTCCACGGGGGTGTCGGCACTCACGATGGGGAAGATCGGCTGCAGGAAGCCTGAGATTGGCTTGGTGAGGATGCTGCGGGGGTCGTCCAGCGTGCTTAGCAGCTGGACTATCTGGTTCTCCGTTATCGAACCGACGAGTCTGGTCCCGGAGTAGACAGGGAGCTGCGAGATCCCTCCCTTCTTCATGGCGTTGACGCTGTCGGAGATTGTCACCGTCGACTGGATGGAGATCACGGGCTTGGACATGACCTCCGATGCCTTCTTGCCCTCTATGCGAATCTGGGACCTCAGCGCTTCGGAGATGGATTTCATGGTGCTGAAGGAGGGGTCGACCAGGCCCGACTCGAGTTTCGCTATCAGGGACTGGCTGACGCCTGCCGCCCTGGCTAGCTCGGACTGGGTGATCCCTAGCTGGACCCGTATCTTCTTCAGTTGCTTCGGATCTATCGTGGAAACTGACAAGCCCCGGAGGTTTGTGGTTATTCGTATATGAATTTTTGCACGGAAATTTTAGGAAAGGTGGTGCGGAAGGCCCCCCTCCACTATCTCGACCGGCAGCTTCGCCCTCCATCGGGCCAGGAATTCCAGGTCTTCCTTCTTGTTCCTGAGCTCATCTGGCAGCATGACCGGTATCTCGTCGATTATCGGATAGTATCTCTTGCACTTCTCGCAGGAGAGCACGCCATCGATGACCTTGTCGCCCGAAGCATTCAGCTCGATCATCTGCAACGGATAGTGCTTGTCGATGGGGCACGCCAGGATGTCGAGGAGTCTCCTCTGCATGGCGGGTCGGCAGCCAATCCGGGACTTATGCGTTGCCCTCAGAAAGGTTAATGTAACAGTGCGCGAGCAGGCCCCGTTAGCCGGCCATAGCGTGTGGGTCCGACCTAGTCTCATTCCGAACCTAGAAGTCAAACCACACGTCGTCACCATGTTAGTGAGGTGCGAGAGCTCTCGCGAAGTGGTGATGTCGGCACCTATTATCGATAAACCTCTGAAACTGCCGTTTTCATCAGGTAAAACGTTTAAGTTTGAGTCGTAGGCGCGGGTACCAGTGCATTAGTTAGTGTCGTTACTCTCCGGACTACCACTTCAGTTCAGCATCGACGTGAGCAGCCTGCTCAACGTAGTCTGGCTGGGTTCAATCTTCGTGTTCTTCATCTACGGCCAGAGGCTGCAGATGTATCTGATAGCCAACGACATCTCGCGCGCCCTGAACAGGCTGAAGATAATGCGCGACAAGTCCCGCAAGGAGGCCATTGACTACTTCACCAGTTCCGGAAAGGTGACCGGGGACCCGACGCAGAGGATAGACGAGTTCCTCGACTACGTGACGATCATGCCGGTCGACATGGACCCGCGAGGGGTCGTCGAGAAGGTTCAGCACATCACCAACACGCGCGACGAGAGAGTGAGGGCGGAGGTAAGTCAGATAATCCCCAACCTGGACCCGACAAAGGTCTCTGTCGCTGAGAACATCCTCGAGATAGCGACCTCGCTGAACCAGATCCACAAGATAGTCCGGCACTACTACCTCCTTGGAAAGAAGACGAACTCGTACATGCTCCTCTTCCAGCTACAGATGATAATGCCGATGGTGCTGCAGGAGGCCGACGCTCTGGTGAACGCGGTTGACACCTTCAAGCTGGGCCAGCCAGTGGGCGACGGTATCGGCCCGGTGATCGCCTCGCGCTACATGCAGAACCTCCCCAAGCAGGTGGTCGGGAAGGACACGGTCATGACCGTGGGCGAATACAAGGGGAGGACTCTCTACGTGCTCAAGGCGGAGGGTCCGATGGGTTACGTGGGCGAGCCCGGCGTGGCCATCCAGAAGCTGATCGAGGAGATGAAGGTGCCGCTGAACGCGATCATCATGGTCGACGCCGCTCTCAAGCTCGAAGGCGAGAAGACCGGCGAGATAGCGGAAGGAGTGGGTGCGGCGATCGGAGGGATCGGAGTCGACAAGTTCAAGATCGAAGAGGTCTCGTCGACGCACAAGATACCCGTCTACGCCATTCTCGTCAAGCAGAGCATACTCGAGGCAATCACGGTGATGCGCAAGGAGATAGCCGAGGCCTCGGACAAGGTCCAGGTCCTCATCAACAGAGTCATCGAGGAGAAGACAAAGGAAGGAGACAAGGTGCTCCTCGCCGGCATCGGAAACACCCTGGGAGTCGGACAATGATGAACTCGCAACAGGACCGAAAGGCGAAGTTCATAGTCTACACGATCGAGGAGTGCCCCGCCTGCGGTCAGAAGACCAAGCGCGCCTTCCAGCTTGGGGACTACGTCACCAAGGACGGGTCGAAGTGCAGCAAGTGCGGAAACACCACCAAGATAACCTCAATCTACGCCGAGGCTCCGCCCAAGACCTAGGTCAGCACGACGAGCCCGCCGTCCTCGATGGTCATCGTGTGCTCGAACTGGGCCACGGGCTTCCCTGAAGCCTCCACCAGCGCCGGATAGGAGTGCACCAGCCGGCGTTTCTCGAGCTCCTTCAACAGCGCCATCAGCCTTCCCTCCTTGTATCCCTGGGCGAACCACCTGGGTGAGAACGGCAGCGTCTTCCTCGCCGTCCAGACCCTGTCCACCAGGTCGTCGAGCTCCTTGTTCCCGGTCCTCTTCCTCACGACGACCGAGAAGATGTTCTCCTGTTCCGACTCCACGACGTATCCCGCCGCGTCTCCAAGGGTCAGAAAGGGCTCTATGGCGAAGACGTCCCCCTTGTTGAGCATGGGTAATCCCGGCGAGTAGAGGTTGGGAATGCTCTTCCCGGCGTGCACGACATACTGCTCCACGGTGTGCCCGCTGAGGTTGCTGATGGGCTTGAAGCCGTCGGCCTTGGCCGAGGCCTGTATGGCCCTCCCTATCTCCCCTATCCTCCTGTCGCGCTTCGCGACGCCTATCGCCGCCTGCAGCGCCCTCTCCGTCGCCTCCAGAAGCGGCTGATAGCTGGGATTGCTCGTGATCGTCAGCGAGGTGTCAGCGACGTACCCGTCCACGTGCACGCCATAGTCTATCTTCACCACGTCCGACTCGCGGATCTTGACACCGTCGTCCTTCTGAGGAGCATAATGGGCGGTGACGTCGTTGACGCCTATGCCCGTCGGGAACGCCGGCTGGCCGCCTCTCCGGACTATCTCCGCCTCGACCCTCTCAGCGACCTCCAGCAGCCCCGTCCCCACTCCGAGGTTCTGCCTTATCCAGCCTCTGAGTTCCCTCGCGACCTTTCCGGCTTTGAAGTATTGTTCGGGTATCTGCACGCATCGCTCACTAATTCTTTTATCCGCTTCTTGCTAGAACCCGGACAACTGTCGTTATTTGAAACTTGGGGATAGAGCGGGCGGATTCCGATTCGGCACCGTCGCCACCGGAGGGACTTTCGACCACATACACGCGGGCCACAAGCGTCTCCTCGAGAGGAGCTTCGAAGCGGGTGGTCGGGTGATAATCGGCCTGACCTCCGACGAGTTTGTCTCCCGAGTGGGCAAAAAGCCCGACTTCGACTATGCGACGAGGGAGAGGAAGCTCAGGGAGTACATCGAAAAGACCTTCCCGGGACGCGAATACCGGATAGCGAAGCTCTACGACTACTTCGGCCCCGGGATAGCCGATGGCGACGTCCAGGCGCTCGTGGCCAGCCCTGAGACGGCGTCGCGCCTCGGCCTGGCAAACAGGCTGAGGAGGGAGAAGGGTTTCCCTCCGCTCGAGCTCGTGACGGTAGAGTGGGTGCAGGCCGCAGACGGGAAGCCGATCTCCTCAACCCGGATCAGGAAGGGCGAGGTCGACGAGGAAGGAAGGATGCTCGGGAGGGACGGTCCTCCCGATCCTCCGGGAAAGTAATTTATTCTATTCAGCAGAGCAGGGACCGTGGAGAACGAGAGGCTCGACCCGTGGGGTAACAGCGCGGTCGACAACTACGAGAGGCTGCGCTCCGAGTTCGGGATAGAGCCCCTCAAGCCTCTGCTGACTCGGTTCAAACACCCGAGCCTCCACATCCGGCGCGGAATCGACTTTGGACAGAGGGACCTCGGGAGGGTCCTCGACGCCGTCGACAGCAACAAGAGCTTCGCTGTAATGAGCGGCATCAAGCCCACGGGAGTCTTCCACCTGGGGACCAAGATGACCGCAGACGACATGGTCTACTTTCAGACTCTCTCGAAGAAAGCGACAGTCTTCTACGCCATCGCCGACGTCGAGGCGTTCAACGACAACGGACTGAGCTTCCAGCAGAGCTCGAAGATAGCGATTCAGAACGTGGCCGACATACTCGCCCTCGGCCTGGACCCCGAGAGGGCCGTCGTCTACAAACAGAGCCAGGAGATCAGGGTCATGAGGATGGCCACGATTTTCTCGAAGGCCGTCACCAACAACATGCTAAGGGCTATCTACGGGGAAAGGCAGGTCGGGCTCTACCTCTCCGCGCTCATCCAGGCGGGAGACATCCTGATGCCCCAGCTCCCCGAGTTCGGCGGCCCCAAGCCCGTGGTCGTCCCAGTCGGGGCGGACCAGGACCCACACATCCGTCTCTCCCGGGACCTGGCCAACAGCTACCGCGAGGACTTCGGGTTCATCCCCCCGTCCGCCATCTACCACAGGCTCATCCGGAGCCTCGACGGTTCCACGAAGATGTCCAAGCGGAGCTCCAACTCATCCTTCGCACTGGACGAAGACCCCTCCTCTGCGGCGAAGAAGGTCATGTCGGGCCTCACCGGGGGGAGGCCTACGGTCGAAGAACAGCGCCGGATCGGGGGAGAGGCCGAGAAGTGCCCGATCTATGACCTGTACCTCTTCCACTTTGCGGCGGAGGACGAGTACGCCAAGCGCGTCTACGATGAGTGCTACGGCGGAATCCGGATGTGCGGCGAGTGCAAACAGGAGCTGGCCGGCATCGTAAAGAAGTATCTCGAAGAACACAGGAGGAAGCGAGACTCGTTGATGAAGGACGCCGAGGAGCTGCTCGAGAAGAGCAGGAAGTCTCTGGACTCGATGCCCAGATGAGCGAGCAGGACGGCCCTCCGCTGCACCCTCTGGAACGTAAGGTCCTGGAGGCCCTGAAGGGCAGGGACTGGGTCGACTTCGATTCTGTCGTGAGGGACTCGGGCCTCATTCCGGACCAGGTCCGCAGAGCGGTCAGCTGGCTCTCATCAAAGGGCCTGATCGGCGTGCAGGAGAAGACCGTCCGTGAGCTATCCCTGAAGGGAGAGCCCGCCGAGCTGCTGTTGATGCAGAGGATAGGGCAGGCGGGCCTTCCGATGGAGACCGTGCGCGGCTCATTCGGGTCGAACCAGGAGTTCGCGGCCGCCCTCGGAAACGCCAGGTCGGCTGGCTGGATCGAGGTATCGCAGAAGGACGGCCAACCATTCGTCGCACCCAGAGACAGGAAGACGGCTGAGCGGTACGAAACATTCGTAGCCTCCCTCAGAGGGAAGGCGATCCCGGAAGACCAGATCGCCGCTGAGTATCGGGACTATATCGAGAGGCTCGTCTCGAGAGACATGGCGAAGGTGGACGAGACGAGGTCCGTCTCTCTGCGGATCACGACGAGCGGGGACGATGCCATCAGCAGGGCCGCGTCCGCCGGTTGGATAGAGAGAATCACGCCGGAAGTGACGGCCAAGATACGACTCAGCGGGACTAGCCCCAAGCTCAGACCGATAGACGTCAGCGCGGCAGCGCCCGGGTTCTACGCCGGAAGGAGGCATCCCGTGAAGGAGTTCATCAACGAGGTCAGGGAGGTCTACCTCTCGATGGGTTTCGTCGAGATTGCAGGCGACTCGGTCCAGCCGTCGTTCTGGAACTTCGACGCTCTATTCACCCCGCAGGACCATCCTGCCAGAGAACTGCAGGATACCTTCTACGTGAAGGGTGGCCGGGACGAGTCGATCCAGAGGACCGGCGTGGTGGCGAAGGTGGCGTCGGTGCACGAAAGCGGCGGTGCGACGGGGAGCAAGGGCTGGCGATACTCGTGGAACGTCGAAGAAGCGAGACGCCTCGTCCTGAGGACCCACAACACCGCCCTCACCATCAGGGCCACACAGGAGTCCGGCGACAGGGAGATGCGCGTCTTCAGCGTAGGCAGGGTCTACAGGAACGAGAGCCTCGACTACAAGCACCTTGCGGAGCTGCACCAGATGGAAGGGGTGGTGATCGGCGAAGGGCTCAACCTTCGTCACCTTATGGGCGTGCTCACCCGTTTCTACGCCAAGCTGGGGATGAGCGGGGTGAAGCTCTGGCCATCCTTCTTCCCGTACACGGAACCTTCGATGCAGGTGATGGTCTACTACGAGAAGGTCGGGAGGTGGCTGGAGATGGGAGGCTCGGGCGTCTTCCGTCCCGAGGTGACAGAACCGCTCGGGGTCAAGAAGCCAGTGATAGCGTGGGGGTGCGGGCTGGAGAGGCTGCTCATGCTGAGGTTGGGCGTGCAGGACATCAGAGAGCTGTACAACAGCAATCTCGATTGGTTGAGGAGAAGGAGAG
The DNA here is from genome assembly GCA_029785195.1 of Nitrososphaerota archaeon. GTDB lineage: Archaea > Thermoproteota > Nitrososphaeria > Nitrososphaerales > Gagatemarchaeaceae > UBA183. The sequence continues at coordinate 13,364 of JAFMAD010000009.1, read as the reverse complement.
ACATTGCCAGTACTCAAGATATACTTTAGCAGGTTCCAGAAGATGACGGGTCTCACACGTGAGACAATCGTGGACAGGTTGCCCTTCCTGGGACTGGACATCGAGGGCGAGGACGCTGATGCCATCAGGATAGAGTACAACCCGAACCGCGCCGACTTCTCAACCGACTATGGAATCGCTCGTGCCCTGCTCGGGCTCGTCGGGAAGGAACTAGGTCCCCCAGAGTATCACGTGAGGAAGGGCAGGTTCTCGGTGCGCGTCTCATCCAGTGTGGCCCACGTGCGCCCGTACATCTCGTGCGCGGCCGCGACGGGCCTTAAGATGGAGGACGAGACGATAAGGCAGCTCATCTCGATGCAGGAGGACCTCCACAACGGCATAGCGAGGAGGCGCAAGAAGGCCGCCATAGGCTTGCACAACATGGACGTCCTCAAGCCGCCGCTCTCGTACGAATGCAGACCCGCCACGTTCGAGTTCACTCCGCTCGGCTCCGACAGGAAGATGAGCATCAGGCAGGTCCTTGGTGAGACCGAGACGGGCATCGCCTACGGGCACATACTCGAGAAGGCGAAGGGCTATCCTATCCTGAGCGATTCGGCTGGCACCGTCCTGTCGTTGCCTCCGATAATCAACGGGAGCGCGACGAAGGTGGACACGAGCACGAAGAATCTCCTGGTCGATGTCACGTCAACCGACAGGAGAATAGGGGACGAAGCCCTGGCGATCATCTGCGCAGCGCTATCCGATGCCGGGGCGACGGTCGAGTCGGTCGAAGTCGAGTACACCGGAGAGAGAGTGGTGACCCCTGACCTCTCGCCGACCACGATGAAGTTCGACGAGACCCTCGCCAAGAAGATGGTCGGACTCGACTTGGACCATTCCGAGATGGTCGCGTGCCTGGGGAGAAGCAGACTGGGTCTCGACAAACAGGGCTACGCGATCATCCCTCGGTACAGGGTAGACATACTCCATCCGGTCGACCTTGCGGAGGAGGTCGCGATCGGCTACGGCCTCGACAAGATCCAGCCCCTCTATCCTCCCAGCAAGGAGCCCGGAAGTCTTGATATGACCAACTCCGGTCTCGACCGCATATCCGAGTCGGTAGCCATGGCCGGATTCACAGAGACGATGAACTTCGACCTTGTCGACGCGACCTCCCTCTACAGCAGATTCTCGAGGAGCCCAGACCTCAGGATAGAGGTCGAGAACCCGAGGACGATCGAGCACAGCATCCTGCGAGACTCGATTGTACCCTCGCTCATGGCTGCACTCGCGCGCAACGTACAGGCCGCCTATCCTCAGAGGATATACGAGGTCGGCCGCGTCTTCCTGAGAGACGGGGAGAGAATCGCCGAGAGGCCGAGACTGGCCGCGCTCAGCGCGCACTCGGGTTCGTCATACTCGGAGGCCAAGATGTACCTGGAGGCCCTGCTCCTGACACACACCGGAGAGCCTCCTCAGACGCGACCGGCGGAGCACTGGGCGTTCGCCGAGGGAAGGACGGCGGAGGTCTTTGTCAGGGGAAAGAGTGTCGGATACATCGGTGAGGTAAGGCCCTCGGCGGTCGCTGCTTTCGGGCTCGACGTGCCGGTCTCGGGTTTTGAGATAGACCTCGCCACGCTGCACTAGAACTGATTATAACCCGGCTCGGCTGGCTCGTACCGGCTTCCGTCGAATCGCGCGAAAAACGGCCACCCGCGAAGGCGGTAAAACGCTTTGATGAACGGATGGTTTACCCAGTCGTGCTACAGACGGAAGCCACTCCGGATACACTTTTATTGGAGCCGAAGCCCATTTGGTCCGGCCCGTTTAGAGAGGCTTGAGGATAACGGTCTTTGCCGGGAGATGAGTCGAGCTGTTCAGAGGCGGGCCACACATCACCATATTGACGTCCCGGGACAAGCGGTATCTCGACTTTGTGGAGTTTCTCGTGGGGTTCGTCGACGAACTGAACGTCCTCTCGGCCGAGGACGCCGCCGTCCTGGTCGAAGGCAAGAGAGACAGCAAGGCTCTCGTCGCACTCGGATACAGGGGCAGGATACTCACCAAGGCGTCCTTGTCGGCCGGGAGAATCGAGGCCAGCCTAGAGGGCGTCAGGTCCGTCATCATACTAACAGACATGGACAGGGAGGGACGCAGATTGGCCGCGGGTTACATCAAGCTCTTCCAGACCCTGGGACTGAAAGCCTCCCTGACCCACAGGAAGCGTCTGAGCCGGGCTTCGCACGGAGTCTTCCTGCACATCGAGAACCTCTCGCGGTTCGCTCCCGAGGTCGTCGATATCGGAGGAACGGCGACTTAGATGAGGGTTTAAATATGGGACGAAATCGCAGCGATTCTGTTAAGCTTAGTTCCGTTAACTAGCTGACACGAGAAAGAACGCAATTTGCCAGATTCGGCTATAGTAAAGTACCTCGTTAAGTTGAGGTTCGAAGTAGATGGAGTGGTGGAAAAGGCCGACATGATCGGCGCCATCTTTGGTCAGACTGAGGGCTTGTTCGGTCCAGAAATGAACCTGAACGAGCTCCAGAAGAGCTGGAAGGTAGGGAGGATCGAAATCAATCTCGAGTCCAAGAATGACCGGACTTATGGAGAGATCCTCATACCGATGTCCACAGACGTAAGCACGGCGGCGCTCATAGCGGCCGCAGTGGAGAGCGTCGACAAGGTGGGTCCGTGCTCGGCGAGGGTCGAGCTCGTCACCATCGAGGACGTCAGGGCTTCCAGAAGGAAGCAGATAGTCGACCGCGCCAAGGACATCATGAAGGAGTGGGGTTCCAGGACCGCGAGCGAGGGGGAGAACCTGCTGAAGGATGTTCAGGACTCGACCAAGAGGGCGCGCGTCGTCAGCTACGGCGTGGAAAACCTTCCTGCAGGACCGGGAGTCTACACCTCTGACATGGTCTACATCGTCGAAGGCAGGGCAGACGTGATACTCTTCCTTAGAGCGGGCATCGAGAACGTCGTAGCCGTCGAGGGCACGAGCATCCCCCAGTCGGTCATCGACCTCGGGAGGAAGAAGAGGCTCATCGCGGTGCTAGACGGGGACAGAGGTGGAGACCTCATCGAGAAGGAGCTCGACCAGGTCGTCAAGGTCGAGAGAGTCCTGCGCGCACCGCACGGAAAGGAGGTAGAGGACCTTACCCCGGTTGAAGTACTTCAGCTTCTCAGAGGCGAGGCCCCCCAGAGGTCGTCCAGACCCGAAAGGGCTGAGCGCCCTGAACGCGCGGAGCGTCACGAGAGGCCGGAGCGCATGGAGGAGCCGCCAAGGAGAGAATACCGCGAGCACAGGCAGAGAGCCCCCGAACCTGAGCCGGTGACGATTCAGGTACCGGAGCCGTTGGGCTCAAGGATCAAGGAGATTTTCCCGTCGCTCAACGGCACGCTGGAGGCGGTCCTCCTCGACGAGCCGCTCGCAGAGAAGGGAAGATTCCCGATCAGCGAGCTGGTGCAGAAGGTCGATGCAAACTCCGGCGCGAAGTTCATCATATTCGACGGGATAATCACCCAGAGGCTCGTGGACGCGGCCGCAAAGGCGAACGTGACCGGCATCATCGGGCACAGGGTGGGCGACATCAGGAACCTGCCTGAAACCCTGAGTGTCGCCACATTCAGGGACCTCGGGCTCGAGTAGCCTAAGGCCCTTGATTGTATCGAGCTTCATACCCAAGCAGGGCATCTGCTCCCTGGTGGTCGAGTCTCCCGATGACCTCTGGATTCTGCGCAGGCTGATCGGTCCCGGGGACACCATAGTCACCAAGAGTTCCCGCGTCTCCAAGAAGGAAGACGAATACTCGCGGCCTGACAGGGGGGAGCGAATCAAGGTCACGATAGCCCTCGTGGTCGAGTCGGTCTCTCTCGACAGCAGCGTGGGGCGTCTGAGGGTCCGGGGCAGGATAAGCGAGTCCAGCGACGACAGCGTGAGCACTGCGGGGAGTCATTCCGTCTCGGTCTCTCCCGGCTACGGACTTACCCTGAGGAAGAGCGACTGGACTCCCCTCGACACCACAATCCTGAACTCGGCGAAGGCGAGCAGGACCTTTCTCGTCGTGACGATGGACAGAAGAGAGGCCGGGATAGGCACCCTGAGCGGCTCCCATCTGTCGATAACCGCGACCATAGACTCCGGCGCGTCCGGCAAAGGCGGGCAGGAGGTAGACCAGGAACCGTACCTCAGAAAGATAGTCGGTGTCCTCGCCAACACTTGGCGAAGCGGAGACCTGATAGTGGTCGCCGGACCGGGCCACACGAAGCTGGCACTCGCGAACCGCATAGCCGCGCACCCCGAGATGGGGAAGAGCTACATCGTCCTAGAAGGCTTCGACCTCTCAGGAGCCGACGGCGTGCGAAACCTGGTGAAGTTCGAGGGATTCAAAAAAGTCGCGAGCGACAGCGTCCTGGTCGAGGTCCAGGAGATCGTCGAGCAGGTGATCAAGAGGATCACTCAGGGCGACACGAAGGTCGCCTACACGCTTGCGAGGGTCAGGCAGGCGGCCATGGCAGGCGCCGTCGAATCGTGCGTCGTCTCCGACGACGTATTCACCCAGGACATAGACGAACAGGAGCTTGTCGATACCCTCAACAAGGTCGAGCAGCTGGGTGGGAGGGTCTACCTTTGCGACTCTTCGCTCGAGACCGGCAAGCAGGTCTCGTCCTTCGGTGGGATGGTGGCGACGCTGCGTTACTCGTTCAAGCCTTACTAGGTCAGGTACGCGATAAGATACGGGCCTGCTATCACTGAGACCAGAACCAGGACTAATGCCACGGTAATCCCAGCGGTCGCCCTTCCCGCGACGACTTCGCTTATTCTGCCTCGTCCAATGCCGACCAGGAACCTCTCCATCGCCTGACCGCCGTCCATCGGGTAGATCGGCAGGTTGTTGAAGATCGCCAGGTTGAAGTTGACGAAGAAGATCCAGAACAGAAGATTCTGTACCGCGTTGGTGGCGGCTCCGAGCGGCGAGGTATAGAACGTGTTAAGCTGCGCTGAGAACGGTATGGACGACGCTATCCCGGGGAACGCCGGCGGGACGATGTACAGAACCCACCTCACGGGGGCCTCGTTCTGAGGATTGACGTACGTGCTCACGAATCCCGTCAGGGCCGCGTACGGGATGTAGCTTACCCCAAGATAGGGCGCGGTCGTGTTCTGATGCGTCTTCGTGTTCGTGTAGACGATCTCGCCGAGCTTGACGTTCTGCAGCACCTCGGTGCGTCCGTCGTGCCAGACGGTGATGTTGACCACCTGGTAGGGCTGTAGGCTCAGGGTCCCAAGGTTGTTGTTCGGGACTCCGTCTATCGCCTGTATGAAGTCCCCCGGGGCGATGCCGGCGCTAGATGCGGGCGAGGGGACGTTCACGCTCGCAATCGCTGACCCGTTGGCGAGCGGGGTCATCGAACCGACGGAGACGACCAGGAGTAGCAGACAGAGCAGGCCCACGATGAAGTTTATCCCGGAACCGGCTCCGAGCACACGCAGAGCCATGCTGGGCCGGACTTCCTTCATCTCCTTCTCGTCCACCTCCACGAACGCGCCGATTGGAATGACCAGAAAGAACAGCACGCCAGCGGTCTTGACGCGCATCCCGAGGCTGCGGGCGACTATGCCGTGCGAGGCCTCGTGGATAACCACCGCCGTCACTATGGCTATCCATCCGTCGACTACCGGGACGTAGGGGTTGAGACCTGGGAGCAGAAGGTTCGCCGTCGGACTTATGTTGCTCGCGACGTAGCTCGCCACCTCGGCACCTTTCGGCGAAAGATAGACGAGGAACTCCCCTAGAATGAGGAAAAGCGCTATCCCACCCGATATCGGCAGGAGGTAGAGCATGAACCAGGCGAGCGGCTTCGTTATCCTCCGCTTCCCAAGGGAGTCCATGATGGACAGGCCCTTGCGGGTGCGGAGCATCACGATCCCATAGTTGAAGGTGAACCGCTTGTACTCTTCCTGCAAATTCGCGACTCGACCGAGCGGGCAACGCTTTAAGCGTTCGTCCATCTCGCGGAGGCCGTCCTTGTCCTCGTCATCCTGCAGCAGGTGTGGCTCCCCCTCCTTCTACACGAGGCGCTACTCCGGTGAGGTCCTCTGCAAGGACTGCTTTGGCGCTTCTATCGTCGAAAAGACCAGAAGGACGATCAAGAGGTACGGGATGCTAAGGCGCGGAGACAAGGTCGGCGTGGCCGTCTCGGGCGGGAAGGACAGTCTGTCCCTACTGGCGGTGTTACACTCGCTGAGCGCCGCCGGCGGATACGAGCTGGTGGCCCTGACCGTGGACGAGGGAGTGAAGGGCTACAGGGAAGAGTCGATTCAGCACGCGGACTGGCTTGCGAACAAACTGGGCGTCCCTCACACGACCGTCTCCTACAAGGGGCTGTACGGCTTCGACCTGGACGCGGCCCTCGACTGGACCGACAAGCGCGAGGTGTCCTCTTGCAGTATGTGCGGTGTCTTCAGGCGGAGAGCGATAGACGAGGCAGCGCAGCAGACTGGAGTGGACGTCATCGCCACTGCGCACAACCTCGACGACTTTGTTCAGACGTTCATGATGAACCTCATGCACGGGGACGTTGACAGGATAGGCTGGCTCGACCCACTTATCGTCGACAGCAATTTCCCGTTCCGGAGGGTGAAGCCGTTCATGGAGGTCTACGAGGAGGAGGTGGCGCTCTACGCGCACCTCTCGGGCCTGCCCTTCCAGAGTCGCAACTGCCCGTACATGCACGAGGGACTGAGGAGCGAGGTTCGCGACTATCTCAATGAGCTGGAGTCGAAGCACCCGGGGATGAAGAACACTTTGCTGCGCTCAAGTCTATCGGTTACGGCCAAGATTAGTCAAGCGAAGACCAAAGAAATGATTCCATGTCAAAGTTGCGGGAATCCGTCGTCGAGCGGCGATTGTGCGGTTTGCCGCATGCAGCGACTGGTTATGGACCACACGACTGTTCCTAGTAGCGCAGATGAGTAAATGCTCGGCCGCATTAGGTTCGCACAGCGACTGAAGCGCAGCACGGATTGCGATGCCGCCTGGCAACACGCTAAATAACTCCCCAAGTTGTCCTTTCGTCTGGTGGCGGGTAGGGCTGGGAGATTAGCCGTCTCCCGATAGACTGAAACCGGCTACATGCAGAGGCCAGTAACTGTCGGGTAAAGCCATCTCTCCTTCTACCTACGCACTCGGGCGGGTTGAATTCACGCCGGAGCGGGTGGTCGTGAGGTGCAGGCTCCTCGAAGGAGGGGTTCTGACTCTTGATTGCCGAACCGGGCGAGGTCCGGGAGGGAGCAGCCCTAAGGTGACGCGGTCACGCTGCTCCGTCTACGTGGAGGACTGCCTTCTGTGCGGGACTGGGGAAGGTCGGGATGACGAACTCCGGCGGGTCTGCCACCATTTAGTGACTAACCCTGCGCGTTAAGAGCGCGCAGAGGTGCCAGAGAGGGTGATAGCCACAAAACGATGGTCTCTGGAGGATCCGGACTCTCAAGTTGTTGCCTGCTGGGAGTCAAGTAGGTGATTGGGTGACCCCAGCCGTGCGCGCCTCCTTCCCCCGGAGGGCGGACAGCAGGACCCCGAGGAGGAGTACGGCAATGGAAAAAGCTAGGGCAACGTGCATCCCATTGATGAACGCTGAAGCCAGCGGACCGCTGATCTTTCCGACACCCAGGAATATCTGAAAAGCTGTTTGACGGGGTATCGACAGCGAAGCGATGAGCAACGCGACCGCGAAGCTGCATACCATCCCTATGTTGGAAAAGGTCCGAAGCAGTCCGGAGATCACTCCGTACGCGCGAGGTGGCGCGCTAGCCATCACGGCGGAGTTGTTGGCCGGGAAGAAGGAGGAATTCCCCGCGCCGTTGAGTATGGCACCCGAGACAACGACATAGGTGGGAGTCGTCAGTCCAAGCGTAGAGTAGACCAAGAGTCCGCAGATCTGTAGCGAGAGACCAGCAGAAGCAATCACCCGGGCGCCGAGCTTGTCTGAGAGCCTGCCGGTGAATGGCGCGATGAACCCGCCCAACACGTATCCTGGTATGAGCAGTAAGGCGGCCGACCAGGGTGTCATGTCGCGGGGGCCCTGCAGATACATGATAAGAAGAAACAGGACCGCGAAGCCGGCGAGGGACTGGAAGAATGCGGCCAAGAATGACGCCCCTATGATTCTCCGCTTCAGCAGCGACAGGTCCAGGAGCGGATGTGAGCTTCTTCGCTCGTAGAGGACGAATGCAGGAATCAGCAACAACCCCGCGAAGAGTTCAGCCACGAAGTTCGTTTCCACACCCGAACCTGTTGTGTTCGTCATTCCGTAGAGGAGGAGGAACAGAGCGGCACCGAGGATGGTTATACCGCCGACATCTATCTTGGTCTTGACGATAGGAGACCTCTCCCTCAGCTTCAACACGCCTACGGCAGTCGCGATGACGCCGATGGGGAGGTTGATGAAGAATATGTAACGCCAGCTCAGAAATGTCACGAACGCCCCGCCTACCAGGATTCCGAGGATAGCCCCTATGGAGTAACCCGCACCCGTGATACCGTACGCCCTGCCCCTCTCGTTCACGGCGAAGGTGTCCGCGATTATCGCGCCGGCATTCGCAGTCAGTAGCGCTCCGCCCAAACCCTGCACCACGCGAAAAGCGATGAGCTCCGAGCCGGTTCCTGAAAAGCCGCACAACAGCGAACCGAACGTGAAGATTGCGAACCCCAGGTTGTACATCTTGACCCTTCCGAACATGTCGCCGAGCTTCCCGACCTGAGTGCCGAGTATCGTTATGACGAGCAGGTATCCCATGATCACCCAGATCATGCTGATGATGTCCGAGTGGAGCTCCTGTATCATGACGGGAAGCGCAAGCACCACCGCTGAGGTGTCGATTCCGCTCATCATCACCCCGAGCATGATTACCACTATCGCGACGTCACGATAGCGCTTGGTGACTCCGACCTGGGGTCCTGCCTCCGTCTCGGTCGTCGTCTTCAGAACGTTTTCCTTGAAGAGTCCCCTCTCCGCGTGGTTGCTGATCGAAGCCGTAGATAAAGCCGAAAGACCTCAGACGCGCGAAGGGAAGGTCCATGATCGCGACGGCAATCCTCGGTGTCGCCTTGGTCGGGCTATCCTTCTATGCTCCTGTAGTTCCGATGAACACTGTTCCGCGTTTCGCCGCCCTCTACAGGTCCGGCTACGCCTCGTGGTCATACCGCCTATTCTATGTCGAAGTCAACCTGGATGGGTAAAATCACGTGGACGTCTTTCAATGATCGGAACTGCTGGTGAGGCCATCACAAAGCGCGGTATGCTCCGCTTCAAATCCTCAGCCGACTGCAAGAGCCGCGATAGGTATCAGCGACCGGAAGGAGCCGCCGCTGGGTCTGATGCACCTATTGGGGCCCGTGGCGAGCCAATGCCGGGCTCTCCATCCTTGTTGAAGTCTTTGAGAAGTTGGAGCAGCATCTCTCCTTGCTTGGTTAGCTGGTAAATCTTCACGTTCCCAAAGGCATGATCTTCGTGAACCAGACCATACCTGTTGAGAAGGACAATGTGATAGTCGACTGCCTTCCAATCGAGACCGAGTTCCTGAGCCAGTTGGAACCTGTCCTTCGGTTTCGACAGAGAATCGAGCAGACTCACCCTCGTCTTTGCCCCCTTCATCTTCATGAAGAGGTCGAACAACCCAGAGTCGAATCCCAAGCTCTCCCAGCGCGACCTTACCCTACCCCGCCAAATCCAGACTCCACCCACGAATACCCAGCTCGATGCTGACAGAATCGGGGAACTACTGAGTAGAAATTGGAACACAGATTGAGAAGAAGAAATTTGTGCGAGACCGCCTGCCTCGTATCCCGAAGACGCAAGATTGTTTAGCTGGCTTTGGGATTGACTGGTGGCAGACGGAAATAGGAGATGGATGCCCAGTAGAGACGTGGTCGTGATGGCGAACGCTACTGCGATTCCTAACAGCAGCGAGGTTCTAGGTATCAAGCGAAATCTGCGCCGGTTTTCTTCATAAATACTTTATTCCGAACGTTTGGAATGAGGCTTAAGTCATTAGCACACTGAACGCTCATCTGTTGATTTTCAGTCGTCGCGCGGGACTACTCTCAGCCGTCGCTATAGTAACAATAAGTGCCATGTTCATCACTGCTCAGATTGGTAATTCGAGGGGGTCAACGCAGGCGCAGGTTCAGAACAATCCGCCAAGTCTGCCACTTGGGTATCCTGGAAATCAGCAGATTACATCCCTGGGCTCCTCGTTAGTTCCAATCATCGAGAATACATCCCAGTTCCAGTCGCTTGCACGTGGCATACCTTACCATGTCAACCCTTACTCCTCCTTTGGATATTCTTGGGGGCCAAACACTTCTTCCATCGAGACAATAATCTTCTACTCACCAAACTCGAGTGGCGAGATTGAGGCCGACGTCTTCGCTACGAACAGCTCAATCCAGCACATGTACTTCGACAATGTCACACTTCTAGGGTATCGAGCTTGACCGATGGTCGCTCTCCCAATTCACATAAGAAGCGATTGGTCTTACTCCCATTCGCCACTGCTCTTTCCATCTTATTGTTTGCCGCCTTCGTGCCCGTGATAAGATCGCCAGTTCCCAGTCCGGAGACCACAGGAAAGTCCTTGCGTGGCCACCACGCCGCAGGGTCGGATGACCAACTTGGGTTGCGGTGGGGTATCGGTAGCTGGCTATGACTCGCTGACCCGGGCCTGGTTTGGTCTTGGGGCATTCTCGACCAGTTTCATGGGCTATGGCGGGTATTACTCGACGAATCTTCACGATTGAACGGGGATCGAGTTGCCATATATGGTTCGGAACAAACTATTAATCAAGAATCGTCGAATCAAGCGAAAGGTCGGCTTGAGGCCTGCAAGGAGCGCAACCGGAGGAACGGCGTTCATCATCGTCGTCGCCGTGCTTGTCCTGATGATAGGGACGATTGCTCTTGCCATGCAAACATCACAGAGTTCTACGTCGTCAGCCAACGCTAACTCTGCGAGTCCGACCTCAGACGCCGCTAGCGGAACCCCCTTGCCGAGTCCGTTTACGGGGTCCAAGCCTGCCATCGTCACACATGAGAGGTGTGGAACGGCCGTCCCAGACTTCGGGAGCATGTGCTCATCTTGGACATACGACGCAGGGATGCCCCAGTCGTTCAACATGACGAATGCCGTTCAGCAGCCGCAGTCGAATCGAACGGCCGTCACCGTCTTTACAGACTACTTCGTCCTTCCGGTGCACCAAGGAGACACCGCAACGTTCTCGATGAAATCGACCAATATCACGAGCTTCTTGGGATACTTCGCCGCAGGAGCAAACGATTCCACATCCCCGTCAGAACTCGCGAGTACCGGAGAGCTGCTCTTCAACCAGACGGGCAACTATCAAACGTACAGCGGCAGCGCGACGGCTCCTCAGACGGGTGTCTACGTCTTCATCTTCTCGGTACCGGCCCCCGAGTTCAATGACTCCATCACCTTCCTCCTCATGGACTCGGCAGCCTACAACACGGGCATCACCGTCAAGGTCGGGTCACCCGACATACAGCAGGTAACGGTCACGGATACCTTCCCGAGCGGAAACGGCGGCCAGGAGGGATTCGGGTGGTACAAGATTCCCATCACGGTCTACGCGCCTACGACCACTGCTGTGAATCTCACGTCGCTTACTCTCAACCGCGGCGGTTGGCTGAAGATCGTTCCCTCGTACCTTCCCGCCGTCGGCCCGCAGGGAGCTAACGCCATCCTCTACATGGTGGGTGCAGGCCCTACGACGAATCATTACAACAACTCTCTCTTCATCGGCGCATCCGGAGCCGATGGGCTAACTGGCGACGCGGTCATTCCCATCGAGGGATCCATGAACCCGAATGTAGTCAGTGGGACAGGGCCAGTAAGCCTCTCTGGAGGCGGTATCCCCGATATCGTAGGTCTGCTCTACGACCCCAGTACCGCTTCCGCTCCTTCGTCACTCCCAGTTACAGTATCCATTGAAGGAATATTGGAGCAGAACGGCTCGATAGTCCCACTCCCAACCTGGCTAAACGTGAGCTATCCTTCGCAGCACTTCGTCTTCGGCAACGGCTCAACTGTGGCGACGACCACGACGCTCGGTCCGGGGGTCACGTTCAGCGGTGTACCTCAATACGAGACCGACGATGTCACCTACAACTCTTCGTCATCGAGCTTCGCCTTCACCCTTCAGCCATACAATCCGTACTACCTCGTGCTCACGGTCGATGGTTCTTCGGCTCCGAAGCCTGATCAAGGACTGTACACCGTTGTACTTGACGAGACGGTAGCAGGACAGCACTTCATTAGTTACCTGAAGGTTGACGCAGTACCATTGACTCCAATAGGAAGCCTCAACACTCAAGTTTCTGTCGAGAATACGCCTATCTCCTGATTGTCTTCCTTACCTGAGGAAGCGCAGCGGCAAACGCCGTGCGCGGGCAGGAGTCCGCGTCGTCGTCCATCTCGCAGCAGAACTTGACCTTGATTAGGGTCGCCACCCGTCTTTCCGAGATGATCTTTTTGCCTAATCCGAGTTCTCGATGACGGACTGCATCGTCCCGGTTATAATCTGATAAGCAAGAATGGTGAAGCCGACCAGCAATGAGCGAGAGGAACCGTCCCAAGTACAGCTTCTCCCAGGGAATCAGGGAGGATGAATTCCTGAACGCGGCCGTACGGCCGGAGAGATCGGACCCGGAGGACGGGGTTGTCAGCGCATGGTTCGGGAGGTTTGATGCGAACTCGACGAGGGAAGACAGGATTGCGCCCTACAGGACGAAAGAGAGTGGTGCTTGTTCTGAGTTGCCAGAAGTCTCTCAGCCGGGAGGCGTTCGGGAGCCATGATTGGAAGCGGGATGGCGTCGGCATCCGGGAGGGGCCTGCTCGCGGGAATCTCCGACGAGAAGCTCGCGGACATCAGGGGACGGGTTACAGCCTGCGACGCCGACGGTCTTTCCTCACTGCTGGGAATATCAGGCGGGGAGGCTCTTCGGCTCATCGTCAGGGAGAAAGAAGCCGGATCGAGCGAGAGGAAAGTCCTCAGGACGGCCGACGCGAGGAGACTGAAGCGGGACCTTCTCAACATCTTCGCCGCAGAGGCTTCCTCGAGCCTCGCAAAGAAATCCCTCCTTCTCCTGCAGCCTTCACTCGACAGGAAAGAGATCCAGGGTAGGCTTGAGCTCCACGCGAAAGGGAGCCAGGCGTACGAGGCCTTGAAGCTCGCTGGAAGGGACGGGGAGCTGCGCAGCGTCCTGGCCCGGCTGTCGTTTGTCGCAGCATCGAAGACGGACAGGAAGGCCCTGGAACCTTCCGAGACGCTGGCGTTCTTCACGGCAAGGAAGCAGATGAT
>JAFMAD010000008.1:31614-48881 GCA_029785195.1 Nitrososphaerota archaeon | reverse complement strand
AGCTTTCTGATCTCGTGGACGACGATCTTCTGATACGGGCGGTATTCGATTTCGACCATGCCGGTTGGCTCACCTCCGGGGCATCTTGATGGTATTAAAGGAACAACCTCCTTCGGCTCTGTAGAAACCCTCTCTTCAGGAATCAGTTCTGAATGAGATTCCCTTCGTGATAGGCTCTAGTTTCTTTCAGATGGCTGGTTTTGCCATCGTCCCCCGGACCTCCGTCTCGGTCGAAGATGAAGCATCCGAAGGACGACGACGAGACGAGGAGGCTCAGCCGCTACATAAGGATGGTCAGGGCTGTCTTCAAGGTCTGCCGACGTCAGCGCGTGCCGCCCTACTCCTCCAAGTTCTCCAGGAGGGACTACACCCAGTGGAAGCACGTCGCCAACATCGGAACCAGAGAGCAGACCAAACCCATGATTTTCCGAGTCTTAAGACCTACAAGCAAAGTGGGGTGGAATTCGGTCACAACTTGCATTTTGGAAACCGAAGGTCGCAGGAACGTCCGCCCATATCGTGCGCTCCTTCTTAGCCCCGTATCAGACTGGTTTGTATATCGTAGTCGTAGCTGCAACGGTTGCAGATAGGTTTGGCATTCACAATGCGGAGACGCATTTGAAAGTCCCCGGGCTTCCGAAAGGATTCGCCTAAATAATTAATTGCATCCCTTCCGGCCCATCCCCTCGCGGTGGACTCGACCTCTGGTGCCGCAGCGGTAGCAGAGCGGGTTTCCGGGCAAATCTCGCGTTAAAAGGCCGTTCGTACTTCCTCCGCGAACCACGAACTTTGGACCTGAAGTCGTCGCTTGGGGCAGCAGGTTTTGGGGCCGAAAATCGAAGTACGAACAAGGTCCTCGGGGCGCCCCAGCTGCTCCTGGACAGGGGCATGACGGTGGAGGAGTGCAGGGCGGTCTGCACCTGTCCGGACATCCCTCTCGTCCCTAGGGCGTTCTTCCGCGTCATCTACGAGACGACTTTCAGGCCCTTCGAAGTCCTCAATCTGCTGATCGAGAACTGGAACAAGGGCACGGGAGAACTCACCGCTGTGACGACCAAGAAGAAGTACAACCCCAAGACCGACCAGTCGGTGATGCTTCCAAGGAGCATGTGCGTCATTCAGGCGACGAACGAGATGCTCAGGCACGTGGTAGGAAACAGGAAGAAGGGCCTGGTCTTCTTGAATCCGAAGTCAGGGAGACAGTTCACGCTCAGGCACTTCGAGAAGGTCCTCGACCATCACGCGACCCTCCTCAACGTCCAGAGGGAGAAGGCCGTCACTCCCACGGGGAGGGTTTACAGGCTCGTCAGCTGCATGGCCTTGCGCGAAGCTGGGGAGAGGCACCACGATCAGGCGGGCGGCGACGCCGACACCTCGGCGAGGGCCGCAGGCCATTCGGAGGTCAAGGCGAGGCACTACAAGAAAGTGGGCTTCGAGGAGGCCCAGGAGTCGTACAGGCGGTTCCACCCTGCCTTCACGCAGAAGTGGTGACCGCTGTTTTAAGGCGGAAAGAGCAGAAAGAACAGATGGCAAGCCCGTTCCTCTTTGCGCTGTCGTACACGCCCTTGTCCTGGTGGCTGATTTTCTATTTCCTCGCGTATCGCCACGAGCTGTCGAGGCTCGTGCACCCGGTCAGGGAGAGGAGAGGGTTGAGGGACTGGGTGGCGGTGCTCGCGAGACTGAAGCTGATGGACGCCGCGGCGCTCGCACCGGCGCAGCGGCTGAAGATGGAGTTGGGGCTGAAGGCCGAGCGGCGGCGGGCGGGCAGGACCAAGGCGCTGTATCTCCTTTCGTTTCTGGTGCTCTGGCTGTCCGCGGTCCTCGTCTCGAAGCTGGCCATCATGCCACAGCCGCTCGCGGAGGCCGCGCTCCCGGCGCTGCTGCAGCTCGCTCCTGCGGTGCCGCTCATCGTCGCGACCTACCGCCGCTGCGGCGCCTTCCCGTTCCACCCCATCAGGTACCACCTCCCCTCCGGGAGGAAAGGGTCGCTGCTGAAGTACCTCGGCCGGCTGGGCAGGGAACAAGAGGCCGAAACGCCTCCCTCGCCCTCATCCGCCCAGGCAGCCGTCCTTCAACATGTGAACCACGAGCAAGGAAGGATGGGGACATGAGCGCGACAGAGGCGGGCGGCCTGAAGCCCGGTGTCACTTTCTTCAACGTCGCCCTCAAGGACGGACAGACGATGTCCAGGCCGAAGTACCTGCCGGCGCAGGGCTTCGTCGCGAGCCTCGTGCACTCGCTCGGGTGGCGAAGGCTGGTGCGGGCTCGCCAGGGAGGGGGGACGGATTTGAGCTCTGATTGGGAAACGGAGAAGAGTCTAGCGTACGTATCGCCGAAGGGGGAATACACCCTAAGGTTTTTTGGACTGGAAAATCGTAAAGGACTAGACCTCTTCAGGGAAGAGAAGCTGTTACGGAGACCGCTCGTATGGCAAAGGTAACGTCTGAAGTTACGGGTAACACAATGTGATAATCTCGCGCTAGAACTTCTTTGAGAATTGCTGGCCGTAGCACTTCACCGAGCACAAAGGATGATTATTTCGGGAGAATGGCACAAGTGAGGAACTCATCGTTGGAGCGATTCTTGCTGTTGTTGGTTTTGTGCGCCTAAATCCTTTATGAGTTTCAGCATGATCCTGCCATTCTCTGAAAGTGAATAAATTCTTACCTTCCCGTATGCTTGCTCCTCTCGAATGAGGCCATACCTGCATAAAATCTGTGTCTGTCTATCGATAGCTTTCCAGTCGAGTCCAAGCCTTCTTGCGAGCTGGAGCCTGTCCATCGGCGAGTCAAGCGATTCCAGCAGCTTCAACCGGGTTGCGGCCCCTCTCATTTGAGTCATGAATTTGAACGCGTCTCGGTCGTAGCCAAGTTGCGTCCACTTGGACTTGGTATATCCGCGCCATACCCACAGAGACCCAACTCCAGCCCAACTTATCGGCGCGGCAAACTCTGAGAACCTCATGATCGAGAACAACTGCGCCAAAGATGTCGCACAGGGTTCTGCCGGTGAGCAATGCGAAGCAAGTTGCGGCAATGCCAGTTGCAAGACAACGGCCAGTCCCGTAGTAAGCAATGCGAGGAGAAGAATTGCAATTGGCAGAATGCGGACCCAGTGCATAGATTGCCTGATTGGCGAAATTTATGTTATAGGCTTATGTCCGACAATTCAGACAAAATTACTTTAGTTAGCACAGGCCAATAATCTGCCGGTGTAGTGAAGAAATATGAATTCGAAGAAGCTTCCAACTGGTGCTTTGGTGCTCCTTTTTTCGTTATCAGTCCTTGCGCTTGCAAACGGTCATCCGGCCGCCACATCAGCGACCGCACAAAATGGGTGTAATTCATACTTGCCCAGACACGAGGCTTCGATAACTTCACGCTTCAACGCGACCCAGGAAGTAAACCTGGCTGTTTCTTCGCCTGAATACAAAAGCGCATCATCAGGATATTTGACCAAGTACAGCAACATCTACTAGGTCTGGTCTTTTGACGCGAATCGCGACTCCGTGCTAGACAGTGCTAATGTGGTCTTCTTGCTCCAAACACTCGATGGCATTACAAAGGCGTCGCTTGTAGTGAGTCTGAATCCAAGTCTTACACAGGTTACAAAAGCAACACTTCAGAATGTGCTGTGGTCTCACAGTTCGACTGAACAACAATCCACCTGGTCCGGGTACGAATTCTATAACACTTCCACGCCACTTGTGAACACCGCCGTGATGCTTTGGCAAGTGCCTTATGTGTCGCAGTCTCCACAGCAATCGTGTACAAACGAACTCTGTGTCTTGTCTGCGTGGGTGGGGATCTCGGCTAGTGCAGGCGGGGGAGGAGGTCTCGTCCAGACGGGCACTGATTCGATTCTGAATTGCGCCAGCGGATGCCAGCATACATACGAAGCGTGGCTTGAGGACTATCCCAACTTCCCAACTGACAATTGCTTCTCCCCCAATCAATCAGACCAAATCTACGCCGATGTCTATATCTATCCTGACAGCAACGGGAATCTCATCCCCTACGCCTATATTGCAGATAATACAATCGGCAAGAACTGCGAGACCTCTTACAGCGCTGAGAGCACATACTACGGCCAGTTCATGGTGGAACGCCCTTGCTATCCTTCGGGTTGCCCCGCGGGATTGCCCGAGTTCAATACCCTGACGATTCAGGGAGAAATCTTCTATGGTTCCCCATGTACAGACCCATACTATTGCCCGCCGGGTGAAGGAATCTACATTCCATACAATGCGGGGATGTACAACGAATACGAAATGGTTAACGGAGGAACTCTTAACATCGCACTGAGTACTGTGACCCAAGGTTCTCAGGTTCCAGGCGGAGGGGGCGCGTATTATGGACAGTTTACCGAAACATGGAAGAGCAGCTCGGGGACGTGATAAGAGTGATTCGAAAATGCTAATGACAAGGCTCCGGGCTATCCTTCTAAGTATCGGATCCATCCTACTGGTTATCGGGGTAATCTCGAACGTCTTCTTGTTCGGCGCTTCCTTTGGTTACATTCAGCACATTTTGCCTAGCAACCGTATTTGTCATGGCTGTGTTGCGCCGGCGTACTACCAGTCATGGATGAATGCTATCCATTACGGACCTGTTGTCCTTACAATTCTAGCCGCAGGAGTTGCTTTCGTTGTGATATCGGTGTCCTTGGTTCTTGCAACGAAGTCCAGAACGAAATCGCATGAAGTTGGCGCTCGCACACCCAATATAGGGGGGTGAAAGTAGGCCGTCGCCGAATTGGCGGAAAACGAGTGATTCTCTCGGCCTTGCGGACGAGCAAAGCAGTCTCATGACGGTATTCGCTTAATTAACTGAGGCTTGGGCATAATTCAGTTCTCTTCACAACGTTACGAAATGTGATTGAGATACGTTGCTAAGGGTCTTCATACCCGCGGGTTTTTGCCCATGACCCCCAAGGTAAGAAGATTCCCTAGCAGGGCGCTCCACTCCGAATCTTTCCTTATTGGGATTCTGCGTTTAATCGGCTTGATTCCTTGGCCAAGAGATTCTCACGCAGATAGAATCCAAGGTGCATTCCGCACTGAACAAGCCAAAGCGATTCCGTACTGGGGGGAATAGATTGTGCCAAATCCAATGGTTTTGCATCCAAGTGACACATAAACCGGATAAGACGCACGTACGAAGGAGGCGCCACTGTGTAGTGATAAGATGTAGACGACTGGTGCGAACAGGAAAACAGCGGCAGCAATCAATACCAGTAGTCCAAGTACGGCCATCTTGTATTTTCGTTTCATGAACTAATCCGACTCAGAGAATGTGATGTACGTGCCTGTCTTGGAATTCGTGGCAGTGCATGCTCCTAGGTTTAGATTGTTCGTCTCCGCCGTGTGACTTGGAACAATATGGTCGCAAGATGTTGTTATTGGCCCGTTATTGCCGTTATAGAGTTGGTTTTTTACCATGAGGGAGAAGCCAGAGTTGAAAATCGCTTCGCTCCCATCTCCGAAGCCTAGGACGTTGAACTCTGAAACCTGTCAGTGTTTGTACAGATAAATCACTGTGTCGTTGACGTTAACTTCATAGCAACTAGTTGTGAAGCAATAGACGACGCTGTCATACCCAGACGACTGGAGATTAGCCGATCCACCCAAGCCCATGTCATTTAGATAGGCGGGTGATTGAGCCGTAGGTTCTGGGGAATATACAGCACTGAAGGCGGTGCAACTATATCCGGCAGATTGCCAGGCGGTTCCTCCGCCGGGCACATCACCACTCGGACAGTATTCGTTTCCACTGCCGGGCGCTGTGTAGTTGACCAACCAGTATTCGATAACAACTCTCACCCTGCCGAACTTCCCGCTTTGGGCCAAGAACTGTTCCCAACCTGTCACAGGTTGACCCGTACAGTTGAAGAAAGAGCCGCAGGTCGTGCTGAATATGTTTGAGTTGGCCTGCAATGAAAAATAATCAGATCCTAATATATTGTCTGTCTCAGAAGTGAAGTTTGTCTCAGAAGGAAAAGTCCCACTGGAATCTCCAATTGTGCCAGTCGTGCTGGCCACTTCGTCTCCGTACTGGGCACCGATATTTGCCGGAATCATCCCGGTTGGGGTGGAGCACCTGCCAACCTGCCAGGCGGGGCTTGGAAATGTGGCGTAGTAACATCCTGGCAGTCCAGAGGAGCTGTCTAGCATGAGCTGATGCCAAGCCGTCTAACTCGCTACAGAGGTTGACGCGGCCACGGGAGAGCCTGCGAGCGTTAAGCTGACTAACATAGCAATCGAAAACACACTCAGTACCAGATTTCTTCTGAACGTTGTTCGTCCTAGCCTCCTATTCATCCGTCCAGCGTTAGGCAACGCGACAGAATTCGCGTGTGAACAATCTTAAGAGGTTTTCTGGTCTCCTAGACAGATTCGCTTAAATGACAGACTGTGTGAAAACCCTTCCATCGTTCGCTTGGCATAGGCCCAAGCATAAATAGTCAATTGCTCTATTAGAGCAATATGCCTAGAAAGGTGAAGCTGGAGGTCACGAGGGAGCTGAGGCTGAACGGGATCCTCGGGTTTGTCAAGAGGAGGGTCACGCCTCACGGCACCGGTGCGAAGGTAACCTGCCCGAAGGAGTTCCTTGGAAGGACTGCGTACCTTGTCATAACCGACGAGAGATGGGAAGAGGAGGGGTAGTGAAGAGATGACGGAGCACATCGGGGGGTTGTCAAGGGAGCAGGTCATCCTCCTCCCAGACGTTCTCGACGACTACGTCGACGAGGAGAACCCTGTCAGGTTCGTGGATGCCTTCGTCGACGGCCTCGACCTGAAAAAGCTCGGGTTCAGGCGCGTCGAGCCAGAGGAGACGGGGAGGCCGCCGTACGACCCCTCCGACCTGCTGAAGCTCTACGTCTACGGCTACCTGAACCAGATCAGGTCGAGCAGGAAGCTGGCGAGGGAATGCCAGAGGAACGTGGAGGTGATGTGGCTGATGAAGAAGCTGGCACCAGACTTCAAGACCATAGCAGACTTCCGGAAGGACAACATCGACTGCATCAAGCCTGTCTTCAAGGAGTTCGTCTACCTCTGCAGGTCGTTAGACCTCTTCGGCGCTGAGCTGGTAGCCATAGACGAGAGCAAGTTCAAGGCGGTCAACTCCACCAAGAGGAACCTCAACGGGAAGACGCTCGCGGAGAGGTTGAAGCACGTCGAGGAGAAGATAGCCCAATACCTGGAGGAGATGGAAGAAGACGACAGGTCTGAATCGGTGGGCAGTAGTGGCGGTGCGAAGGCCGACGGCCTAAAGGAGAAGATCGGCAAGCTCGATGAGCGGAGGCAAGAGTACATCAGGGCTCAGAACCTGATGAAGGAGACGGGACAGAGGGAGGTCTCTCTCACCGACCCTGACAGCAGGCTGATGAAGGCCGACAGCCAGAAGCTGGACGTCTGCTACAACGTCGAGTCTGCGGTGGACTCGAAGAACCACCTCGTGGTAGACTACGACGTCACGAACGAACCCAACGACAGGAGCCAGCTCGCGAGGATGGCCTAGGAAGCGAAGGGGACCCTCGAAGTGGAGAGGCTCGACGTCACGGCGGACAAGGGATTCTGCACCGGGAGGGAGCTGAAGGAATGCGAGGAGAACGGGATAACGACCTACTTCTCTATACCGGACGAGACCATGCTGAACAAGGCTCTCGGGGTACCAGATCCTGAATTCCATTCTCAGAGACTCCCATACGACCCTCTCAGGGAAGTATACATCTGCCCTGCCAATCAGGTGATGGGCTTCTGGAAGGGGAGGTGGAAGAACCGTGGCAGGCTATACAGTACCGGAGCGTGCTCCTCCTGTCCCCTCCGGGGCAGGTGCACCAGGAACAAGCTCGGCAGGTACATCGGAGACCCTCACCGCTTCCCGTCATTCGACCACGTGGCGAGCTTCCTCGGCATCATCCCGGTCAGCAAGGACAGCGCCAACGTCAGGAGGAGAGGAAGGATGTCAAAGGAAGGGCCCTCGGTCGCCAGATGGCTCCTCGGCGTGATGGTCGACAACGTGGCGCGCCGCAATCCCGAAATCAAACGCTACTACCAGTCAGTGAAGGAGAGGAGCGGCCCGGGGCACGCCCACGTCATGACCATGAAGAAGCTGAACAGGATGCTCTACCACATGCTCATTACAAGGCAGCGCTGGAAGTGGGAGGACGAGCGCCTCACGGAGAGGAAGCTCTCCTACCTCTCCCCTTCGGCGACGATGACAAACGAAGGAGGTGTCACCACAGAAGCCTAGTGCCGGGTTGATTGACGCGAAGCAACTGCAGGCAGGACCATTACCGACAAGACTGAGCCTTCGAGCTTTCTCACATCGAGTGTGGCAACGTAGCTCTGCAATCGCACGATCGTCAAATTACGCCTTCGAGCGTCGGTATGCGTATGCGAAGTCAATGCAGAGCCACCGCCTGCAACAACTCACTTCGCAGCTCAAAGGTGCCAGGTAGGTTAATAGCAGCAGCACCGTAAGCTCTTACGGCGGCAAGAGAAAGGCGGAGAGCCAGCCTCACCGTCTACGTATGCGTCTTGTAGGGGACGTCGATGCCAGACACCATGGAGAAGACGTCGAGCATGTTGGCGTACATCCTGTTCGACTCTCCCACCAGCTGCTTGATCAGGAGGAGCTTCACCTTCTGCTCCAGGGTCAACGCGTCAGGCCTCCCTGTCTTGGGCTCGGTAATGATGGCGGAGACGGCTTCGTGGACCATCGGGCCGACTGCCTTCATGGCCTCCTTTATCCTCCTGGCGAAACGCTGCTCGTATGTCCTCCAGTCTCTCTCCTTCTTCGGGTGGCTCTCGATGTGCTCTTTCCGGATGTGATCGTCTGTCTCCTTCGGCCTGCTCCGGATGTCTTCGTCCTTGACGACCATGCCAGACGGAAGGGGAGAAGGAGATCCAGACTTAATCCTGGAGGTGCGGGCGTGCCGACAAGATTGCGTCCGTTTCATGATGCGGCAGTTGAATAACCGAAGATGCACACATCAGGAGAGGATGACGAGACGAGTTTTGTCCCACACCCGCGATTATAGCAACAGTAAAAAGTGGGTTTGATCACAGAATAAACGACCGTCGCTTGAAGCGAAGAACTAGGTCAGACGACATCGTCAGGCTTCTTTCACTGTCTCTTGAATTGTTCGCCGTGATCGGTCTTGCGGGAAGCACCATCCCCATTACACAATTGGTACAGCCTTCAAACCAAGACAGCATGAGTACATTTGCAAGTGTGCAGACCTCGCAAAGTAGAACGCTCCCGCAGATTGTGTTCACGGCTACGAACATAGAACCCGTGGGCTACCATTCCAGTGATGGTGGATTTCAACAGCTTAGACAGGCGATTAGCGAAGAGTCTGAAGGAGTTCTGTATGAAGACTATCGATTGCGAAGGTCACGCATGCTGATATGTATTGAGATTGCAAAGCGGCTTAGCGCCGGACCACTAGCTGTCACTGACTTGGCCCTCCTCACTAGGGTCAACTTCAGCACAGCCAAGATATGCCTCGAACAGATGATTACCGCTAGCCTGGTCGGGGTCGACTCCTCACGAGAGGGGAGGAAGTATATTCTGACAGCCAAAGGGAAGCTGTTTTTGGAAAGCGGCTCGAGAACCATTGGGTTATTTCAGCCAGAGGACGATACTCGCCTGACCGAGACATCTATTCGAGAACCAGAACGACGTACATTTGATACGTACTAAAGCTGCGTCAGTAATATATTCCGAAGCGAAACTACAGCAGTACGATGCAAAGAAAACTCCTAGCGCTTGCTTTGTGTGCTGCGTTTGCCTTCATTGCGTCGATGCCTCTGGCCTTGGCCGCGTCATCATCTCCTAATTCCTGTTTTCTGTATCAAAGCACCTCCAATACCAGCAGCGACGGATCAATGACCGTCAAAGCGTTTGCGTATACCTGTGCTACAAATACTTCGAGTCAGGTAGAATGGTACGCTTCGTCGGGCCGGACATACACTACCAGTGGGACACTAACGATATGTGGCACTGGGGAATCACTTACTAACGTGAACGACTTCCAAGGGGGCCAGGCCGTCTACAGCACAGTCTGTTATGGGGAATACTCGTACAACTTCTCTCTCAATACAACGGGATCTTACAGCTTCACTGCTCACAGCGGTGGCGTCACTGTAGACGAATACGCGTGGAGCGGCAACTGTCCCGGCTCTAGCAGCACATGTGTAGCCAGCACAAGCGCCTCGGCGCCCTGAGAGTTGGCCTCCACGGTTCGACCTTGGATGCTATCCTTCATTTTTGTTGTTTCGTTTCTCCTCGGATTATCTATTATTCCTAACCTGACTTACGGTGCTACAGTTGTTAATGCCTCGGGATATCCATGGTTGGTTCCCGGCGCTTTCGCCACCTATCAGTATTCGTCTGTGGGAGAACCACCTGCACACGTGCTGAACAACGGGACAGTTCTACTTGGTGTGGCTCCTCCTCCTTCGAGCCTCCATACCGAAGCTTGGCCCCCTGCGACCGGCACCGCCAACATGACATGGACCGTCTTGAGTCGGACTGGAGAGATGGCCGAATTGAACGTCTCCTTCGAGTCGTCTGGATGCGAATACAGTGATGGTCAAACGTTGTGCACGACATTCAATTTCCACAATTCGGTCCGAGTCTCGGTGAACGTTACTAACGGAGAGTCCTATGTTGACGGACAGCCGCAGGGAAGGCTCAATTTCTGGGCACCGCCATTGCTGGTTCAGGGACAACTCTACTTGGGGTCGGTGTTCGTCGGAGGTTCAAGAATCGACAGTGTCGGAAACATCAGCGCGTCTCCCAAGACCTCGTTCGGCGGCACCCCCATATATGTCTCGGGGTCAGAGGTCCAGCCTCCTTACAACACCTACTTTGTTACTCCCACCACTCTAGGATACTCCCCTTCAAATTACCGGTATGCCTGGGAGAACATCAGTTTAGTTAACTTGAACCATCCGAACGAGGTTTCCGGCCTGGGACCTTCGGGCTACTATGACTACTACACTGGCCTTGCTCTTTACATGAGCGGACCAGAATACCCGATACGGCAGACAGTATGTAACGTCAAGAACGGAGGGCTATCAGATTGCAGGTATGTATCCTTTGGAACGGCGCTAGGTGATTTCTTCTACACTGGGGATGCGTCGTTCGTGCTCACTTCTACAAACATTCTTTTGGCCCCTGTAGAAAGCCAAACCCAGCCTAATTCGAGCCCAGATTTGTTCTACTATACCGTCGCGCTTATTGTGGTCTCGGCAGGAGCAATCTCTGCACTGGCGATTTTGAAGGTCAGGAAATCCAAGGTATAGCGAGGATTACAACAATGCAAATTTCTGTGAGGAGCATTACGAAGAAATTCGGGTCAACTTTGGCTCTGGACGATGTGTCGCTCGACTTCCGCGGACGTGTCAACCTGGTCCTTGGGACCAACGGCTCGGGTAAGAGCACGCTCATCAACGTCATCGCAGGGGTGACCTATCCACAGAAGGGTACTCTGACCCTCGGAACCAAAGAGTTGCGTTCTAGCGACAGGAGGGGATGGCGAAGAGGGGTCGAAGCCGCGAGGGCAAGAATGGGTTTCATGCTTGACAAGCCAGGCTATCCGGCTTATCTAGATGGGGTCGAGTTGCTTGAATGGGCATCTTCCAAGAGGGACGCCGATTGGGCCGGGAAGATTGCCCAGAGGCTAGACATGATCGCCTTTCTCCACAAGGCCATAGGCGGGTACTCGAGCGGGATGACCCAGAAGATGGGCCTGGGGACATCAATCATATCGAGGCCTGAGGTAGTCCTCTGGGATGAGCCAACGGCTAACCTGGACGCACCGACAAGAAGGTCCGTCTCCGGTTTGATAGGGGAGCTGGCAGGAGGAGGCACGTCGTTCATCATCGCCTCCCACACACCGGCAGACTTCGAGGATGTCGCAGACTGGATGTGCGTCATGCGACTTGGCAAAGTCGTGATGTCAGGGATGATCAAGGACCTCTCTGCCGGCTCTGCGAGGTTAATAGTCGAGTCAGACTACTCTTCACTCTTGGCCGCCGAGGCCCTGCGCTCAGGCGTGGCCGTCAGGGCCGAAGTCCGCGACGGCCATGCAGAGTTGGAGACAAGAGGATCAACCGATGTCGATGTCGTACACAAGATCGCTGTCGCCGTCGGCGCCGAGGTGCGTTCCATCCAGGTGAAGCCGAAGTCAGCCAGCGAACTCTATGCCGAGGCAATTGCATGAAACGGGACAGGGTAGGAAATATCAAATGGAGGTAACGACAGGAACTGGGTGACTTCCGAAAAGTCCTCAGATGGACCTACAAGAACGACTTCGTGGAGCCTTTCCCTGAACTCGTCCTCTTTATTGGCGTAGTATTAGTATCATCCCTCTACTCTCTTGGTTTGGACACCACGATTGTGTTCGCCGAACTTACCTGGAAACTGATTATATTGATTCTGATGTTTGTTGCGATAGGAGGTGCCATGAGCTACTCCTTTGCTCTTGAGAGGGGCCAGGTGGCACAGCAGTTCCTCTCCCTCCGTGTCTCTAGGGCGAAGTACGTGCTGCTAAAGTGGACTTCGGTCTTTGTGGTCTTCGCCGTGTTCGCCCTCATCTTCGACTTCATCGCGTTCTTCCTCTATCTCGGATACTTCCCCAACTTGGGTGCATATACCATCTGGGGGGAGGGCCCGAGCTTCGCCTTCCTCTTCATGGTCGGGGAGCAGCTCGTGCTCCTCGCCTTCCTCAACTCGTTGGTGATGGCCATCTCCTTCGGGCTGAGGAGGACCACCATTTCTTTGCTCACATTCCTCGTCTTCACTCTGCTCAGCGCAGGTTACTTTCCACTCGGGTCCGCAACGATTCCAGACTTTTTGCGCCTGGGATACGGAGACTACCTCTTCGCCAACGGCCTGTCAACCTACACCTTTGAGTTGCTGTACAGGCCAGCATCCCAGGCTCTGGCGTCTGCCCCGACTACGACCGATTATCTCGTGCTCATCTACAGAGCAGTCGGCGCTGTTGTCCTCTCTCTAGTTAGCGTGGTTCTTTTTGTGAGGGCCGACCTGGATTGAAGATCAGGACGAGGGCCATGACGGCCGTAGCCATTGTGGGGTTCGGCCTGCTGATAGGGTCGCAACTCACCGGAGGGGGAACCGCTGGTACCACCAGCCCTGCCGAGGCTCCGCCAAACATCTCGCCGAGCATCTACCTCCTCGTACCAACGACTGCCTCGGTTAGCGTAGCATCGCTCAACGGAAGCTCGTTTCTCATCGTCTCCCAGCTAAACGCGAATCTGACGAGCTTGCCTCCGATAGTCAACGTTTCGGTCGTTCAGAAAGACATCGTGACTTTCGCCATTCCTACGCGGGGGTACTACGAGATCGGATTCCTAACGAGGGCAGGCACGGCTCCAGCAGTCACTTATTCCTTGACTGAAGGAGGGACGCCTCCCGACCAAGTTCTATTCGGCGCGGCAGTCTTCGTTGTCGGTCTCACTGGGGTAGCCTTGT
This sequence comes from Nitrososphaerota archaeon, assembly GCA_029785195.1. Taxonomy (GTDB): domain Archaea; phylum Thermoproteota; class Nitrososphaeria; order Nitrososphaerales; family Gagatemarchaeaceae; genus UBA183. The sequence goes on along the minus strand of JAFMAD010000008.1, from coordinate 35,373 downwards.
TGTCTGTCTTCGCTAGACGAAGGAAAATCATTCTGCCTGATGCAAGACAATAGGCCAGTCTAGTCGGAAACACGGGGCCCAAGTTGTCACGTCGCACGGTAGCCCACCTAGGTCCTATCCGCACCAAAGCATTACCATGGTATGCTCAAAGGGGACGAACTCACTGGGACCCGTAAATGAATTCCGGGCCGAGAAAAGGAGACCCTGTGGAGTTTGAATCCCTTCCGGCCCACTTAGACTATTAAGAGAATCCTTTATTAGCGCAGCTTTCTTTCTACTGAGGCATGCCAGCAGGGAGCAAGTACAAGCATCTGCTAGAGGATCAGGACGTGAGACGGTGGTATGAGAACCTCGAAGCCAAGTCGGTCATAACCGCGACAGTCTACCTAAGGACCCTCGGCCTTTACTGCGAGCTGGCAAAAACATCTCCGAGGAAGATAATCGCGGAAGCGCGCTCGAAGAGGTTCCGGGATGGGTTCACCGACTTCAGCAGGAGGCTGGAGAAGGAGGGCAAGGCAGGCTCCTACATCGAGCGATTCAAGAAGGTAATCCTCTCATGGACCTCCTACAACAACCTAGAAGTCAAGCTGAAGGTGAACATCAAGGGCAGTTCGGATACCCCTACGATTGCCAATGAGAGGATTCCCAGCAAGGATGAGCTGTCAAGAATCCTCAGAATGGCATCGCCGCGAGGGAGGGTGTCCATCGCCATGATAGCGTTCAGCGGTTTGAGGCCGGAGAGTCTGGGAGATTACCTCGGTACAGATGGCATCAGGCTGGAAGACTTCAGGGATGCGAAAGTGTCAAGCAAGGAGGTTGAGTTTGAGAAGGTTCCCACAATCCTCCTCGTAAGGAGAACCTTGAGCAAGGCAAGGCATCCATACTTCACATTCGTGGGCAGCGAAGCAATCACGTACATTCAAGAATACATCCAGGAACGGGTCAAGCAGGGAGAGAAACTAACTCCTCAGAACCCTCTTCTGGCCTTCGACCCAAGAGGAGTGAGGAAGAACCGCTTTCTGAGAACCACGCTTGTGACGAGAGACATCAAGGAGGCTATCATCAAGGCCGGTTTCACGTGGAGGCCCTATGTTCTAAGAGCCTACTGCGACACAAACATGATAGTGTCGGAGTCGAAGGGCCATATCTCCCACCCGTACCTCCAGTTCCTGATTGGGCACAAAGGGGACATAGAGGCCAGGTATTCGACCAACAAGGGGAGGCTCCCGCCCACCATGATTGAGGAGATGAGGGAGGCATACAAGAAGTGCGAGCCCCTTCTATCCACAAAGGCGGAGTCCGCCAGCGAGGAGCAGATCAAGAAGACGATGAGGGAACAGTTCCTCCTGGTCGCCGGCTTCAAGAAAGAGGAGCTTGAGAAGATGAACCTTGGAGAGATGACCGACGAGGAGCTCCAGAATGCCGTGAGGCAGAGGCTGGTTGGCATGATGACGGGCAACGGTTCGAGGCAGAAGGTCGTCCCGGTACAGGAGGTCAGGTCATACATCGGCCAGGGATACGAGTACGTAGCGTCGCTGCCTGACGGCGGGGCCATAGTCAAGGTCCCCTTCTGAAAGAAGGAAGGCTCGCCCGCACCAGCCGATACCCTTCAGGCTCGGCCATCGCTCCGGGGCAAATTCACCCCCCGCGATGCCTGGCGGCACCGCTCGCTTTGGCTCGCTTCGCTCCCCCCTCTTTGCCCCTCCGCTCGCCCTTCGCCCTCACCCCGCCTCGAAGCGGGGCCCTCACTCGCTCCGCTCGCTCGGGGGGTGTCGGCTGGTGCAGGCTCGCCAGTGAGGGGGGTGAGAATTGGGCTTTGAATCCGAATTTAAGGAACTCTTGCACCTTGTACCAGAGAAAGAGACATTATACTGGCTTTCCTGCTGCCGCGATGCCCTCTTGGTGCAGGCGTGTCATGTCGTTAGAATCCATGGGGTGTTGCTCACCGAACAGGCTAGCGCGATACCATACTCGGGCGAGTAAATGGTGCCGAAACCTATGGTCTTGCAACCGAGCGACACGTAGACCGGATAAGAAGGAACGGGTCTTACGTAAATGCCGGGGTGTAAAGAGAACACATAGATCACTGGTGCGAAGAGAAAGACCATAACGCCAGCGGCTAACACCAGTCCAGCTACGATAACCTTCGCCCTACGCTCCATGGCCTAGTCTGACTCCGAGAATGCGATGTAGGTTCCTGTCTTGGAATTAGTAGCCGTACAGCTACCCAAGTTCAGGTTGTTCGTTTCAGCCGTGGTGCTTGGGACGATATGGTCGCACGAGGTAGTGATGGGTCCATTGTTGCTGTTGTAGAGTTGGTTCTTCACCGTGAGAGAGAAGCCCGAGTTGAAGATTGCTTCACTCCCGCCTCCGAAACCTAGGACATTGAACTCTGAAAACTGCCAGTACTTATACAGATAAATCACGTTGTCAGGGACACTAACTTCATAGCAACTGGTGTAGAAGCAATAAGCTACGCTATCGTAACCAGACGACTGAAGGTTGGCCGACCCACCCAACCCCATGTCATAAAGATAGGCAGGCGATTCTGCCTCCGGCGCTGGCGAGTAATACGCACTGAACGCCGTGCAGTCGTATGTCCCTTGCACCGCCTGCCAAGCGGTTCCTCCATCAGGTATATCTCCACTCGGACAAGAGCTATTCCCACTTCCTGGTGCAGTGTAGTTTACAAGCCAATATTCGATGACTACTTTCACGGTGTTAAGAACGCCATTTTGAGCTATGAACTGTTCCCAGCCCTGCACTGACTGGCCCGAACAGCTGAAATAGGGCCCGCAGACGGTGCTGAAAAAGTTCGAATCAACTTGCAACGAAAAATGATTTGAGCCTGACACATTGTCTGTTTCAGACGTGAATCCTGTCTCAGAAGGAAAGGTTCCACTAGAATCTCCGATTGTGCCAGTCGTGCTAGCCGCTTCGTCCCCGTACTGGGCGCCGACATTCGCTGGAATCATTCCGGTTGGGGTGGAGCACTTGCCAACCTGCCAGACGAGGCTTGGAAATGTGGCTTGAAAGCATCCTGGCAGTCCAGATGAGCTGTCCAGCATAAGCTGATGCCAAGCCGATACACTCGTCACAGAGACCGATGCGGCCACAGGAGAGCCTGCGAGTGTCAGGTTGACTAACATAGCAATCGAAAGCAAACTAAGCACCAGATTTCGTCTGAACGTCGTTCGTCCTAACCGGCCTTTCAGCCGTCCGACGTTCGGCAAGACGAAAATTCGATGCATGAACAGCTATAAAAAGGTTCGGGCCGCCGGGAGAGGATTCGCTTAATTTCTTAACTGCATCCCTTCCGGCCCAGCTGTCAAATGCCTCAGAACCAACTCCTATTGACTGTCTGACACTCAAATCAAGCTTCGTTCCCGGACCCTCCAAAACAGAGGGTCTCGAACCCCTGACCCCCGCGGAGACTCGTGCATCTGCACGAATGCTCTGACACACGGATGCCATGAGCGGTTCGAAGACTACCGCTGGTGGCTCACCAGCTAACAATTCACGAAAGTCTACCCTTGTAGACCATCCTCCGCTTGACACTGCGAACCTGTCTAGGAAAGAGGCATTAACTACACCCCTCCTCCCATCCTCTGGCGAAGGATATGGCAGAACGGGAGAGCCAGTTCGACGCGTCGAGGGCGGAGCTCTTCGAAGCCCTTGGGCATCCTGCGCGCGTCCAGATCCTGAGGGCCCTGGAGCGAAAGCCCTTGGGATTTGCCGAGTTAAAGAGGGAGGTGGGCA
>JAFMAD010000008.1:0-31515 GCA_029785195.1 Nitrososphaerota archaeon | reverse complement strand
TCTATGCAGGCAGCAATAACTACACGTTCCCCGCGAATAATTCTGGATGTCCACGATGCACGGAGACCGCAGGGTGGAACGTGAGGCTGCAGGTCGAGAATTTCAACTCGACAGACGTTGAGATGATGTATTTCACCAACCAGACGAGCAGCATCGCTCCATGCTCGTACCAATGCTCCGGTTCCTTCGTAACCAACACGACGAACTGGTATGACATCCGCGTAGCCCCCACATTGCTCCCTATCTCCATCTTAGGAATGGTGCCTGCTGCCGCCTCCTACACGACGCTTGTCCTCAATGGTCATACGTATGATGTCACGCTTTATCCGTATCAAGCTCCGGGGTCTGCCTTCGACGTGTATGTCTACACGAGTGTGGGATTCCCAATCTTGTATAGTAGTCCCGCAACCAACGCCTCCCATGAACCATTGAACATTTGGATAACCCAGACGAACATACCTGGCCTGACCCCGCTGGCATCCACGACACCTTAGGGTTCAGAACGATCTCCGCCTGGCGAAGGCGTCGCAGCCTGAACGATTCTGTAGTCCGGTCGGCGTGGTCGGGTTGCTGCGCCTTGTACAAAACGAGGTGAACGGCTCCTGAGCTCAGGGAGGGCGATCGATGCTGATATCTGGAGCGAAAAGCGCGAGATTCCCGCTCTCTTGGGAGAGCCTCCTTCCGGTCCGCTTAGAACAACTCAGAACGAGCGCTGCCCACTGGGACGAGTTAAGAGAGGCTTCAGACCTTCGCTAGTCTTTCGAGCAGCTCCTTGTTCTCTCGGATAATCGTCTCTGTCAGCTTGTCGAATTCTCCGTCAGGTATCTGCTTCGCCGCTCTCCGTTTCTGGGCCATCTTCCCTTTATTCCTCCCTCCGCTCCGTCAAATGCCTTACTATACAACCCTCAGCCTCGCTTTCAGAGACCTTTCCGGCAGCAATCCTGATGAGAAACTCGAAACCCTCGGTCGCATCGAGAGAGACCTTGTAGCCGCTCGACTCTAGAAACACTTCCATCAGGCCGAACGCGGTCCTCTTGTTGCCGTTGAGGAAAGGATGTGCCTCGACCACGCGACCGGTTGAACGGCTGCCTGTTAGACAAGGGATGCACCTTCCTGCTGGGGCGAATCCCAAGGCATGGGAACGTCATCGGTGCCGACTGGATGATTGGGTTCGCCTATTGTTACTCGATAACCAGCCAGACAGGAATATATATGTAACTGTGGTTACAAACGTCGTTCCAGAAGCATCTGAACCAATGGTAAGAGATGATGGACCAACCTCAGTTCCAAAGCGTCCTCTTTCAAGAGTCTGTGAGCGAGGAAGATGTAGATAGCCGAACAGCGCTCCCCTTCTTCCGGGACCTGAACCTAGACCAAGTCCTCCAAACCCTCACGGAGGGCCGGGAGGAGTACAACTTGGCCCCGTTCTTCTGCTATCCCTTGAATGACGTAGAATCGATCACTTACCGCCAGGATGTGATGAAGGACCTCGAAGGAGAGCTACTGCGCGGGCATGTTGAGTCGTTCGCCGGAGAGATGCAGGAGATGCGCCGCCACCTTGCGCAAGCCGGCAAGCTTCATAACGAGTACCAGAAGATGAGTTGGTTCCTGGACGCCGTCGAGATCTACTGCGACACGGTGAGAAACCTGCGTGACGGGCTCTCGGGAGCGAGTCCAGCCTCCCGGGGCCTACGGGGTTTTGGCGGGTACCTAGAGTCCTACGCCGTTTCGGACGGTTTCGCCTCCCTGCTTTCTGAGACGAAGGAGCTGAAGAACAGGCTGTCGGAGATCGAATATCGAATCCACATACAGGGCCTCCGAGTGACGGTGGACAAGTACGGCGGCGAGCCCGACTACAGCGCCGAAGTCAGGGAGACCTTCCGAAAATTCCAGGAGGGCGAGGTCGAGGGGTTCACGATCAGGGGACAGGCCCACCACGACACTCCTGTCATGGATAGCGTCGAAGAACGAATCTTGGACCTCCTGGTCAAGCGGTATCCGGACTTCTTCAGCGAGCTCTCCGCGTATTGCGCACGCCACACCAGCTACCTCGATCAGACCATCCGTAGGTTCGACAGGGAAGTCCAATTCTACCTGGCCTACCTTCGGCAGATGGACGTCCTGAAGTCAGCCGGGCTTAACTTCTGTTACCCGCAGGTCGACGCCCAGACGAAGGAAGTCCGCGCACAGGAGACGTTCGACCTCGCACTCGCCTTGGTGCTGGCCCGCGAGAGCAAGAGAGTAGTCTACAACGACTTCTACCTACAGGGCAAGGAGAGGATATTCGTCGTCTCGGGCCCGAACCAGGGAGGAAAGACGACCTTTGCCCGGACTTTCGGACAGCTCCACTACCTGGCCCGCCTGGGCTACCCCGTCCCTGGGACAGAAGCGCGGCTCTTTCTCCCAGACGATATCTTCACGCACTTCGAGCGCGAGGAACATGTCGGGAGCCTCCGCGGCAAGCTCCAGGACGAGCTCATCAGGATGCACGAGGTCCTCCAGAGGGCCACAGGCAACAGCATGGTTATAATCAACGAAGGGTTCGCGTCCACCACCCTCAGCGACGCCCTCTTCCTCGGGAGAGAAATCCTGCAGCGTGTCGTCGACCTCGGCTGCCTGGGTGTGTACGTGACATTCATCGACGAACTGTCGAAGCTCGGGGAGGCCACTGTGAGCATGGCGAGCACCGTCGTCCCCGAAAACCCAACCTCGCGGACCTTCAAGATTGTGAGGAAGCCTGCCGACGGACGGGCCTACGCTATGGCCATTGCGGAGAAGTACGGCCTGACCCGGCAATCAATCAGGAGGCGGCTGGAGCGATGAAGGTTCTTCTGATGTACCGGGACAAGAACTTCGACCCCAAGGCGGCCCTTCCCCCGAACACAGATGCCCTGGCCCAGGATCTCGAGATCGACATAGTGTGCAACGTGATGGCCCGGGGCGATGCGCTCCTCTTCGACATCGCAAAGAATGCCCTTCTCCTCGGGCTGGACAGCCCCGAAATGATCACCTATCGACAGCACGTCCTGAATGACTGCATCGAACATCCCGAGGTGGTAAGGGGGATGTACAGGCTCGCCGTCGAGGCGATTGAGGGGAGGAATAAGATCTGGGGTTGGCATTTCGACTATCCGGACTCTGTCCTCCGCAGCTCCGTCGAGACGCTCGACCTGTTCTTCGATATCCTGAAGGAACTCAGGCGGACAGCAGATTCGTACGGGGGGCGGTTTAGGTCCGAGGGCTTCGTCCGCCTCTTCGCGATGGTCGAACACGAGCTGGACGACACGTACCTCATGAAGATCAAGGAACACCTGGGGGAGCTGAAATTTCCAGAAGGGGAGCGGATGAGCGCCCAGCTTGGAAAAGGGCTCAAGGGGGAGGGCTACGTGCTCCGTCGGTTCCCCATCAGGAAGCAGAGCTTCGCTGACCGCATCCTTCGAAGGAAGTCCAAGTTCAGCTTCGAGGTCGCGCCTGAGGACGAGAGCGGCCACCGGGCGCTTTCAGACATACGTGACAACGGGATCCGGATGGTGGCCAGGGCCCTCAGGGAGTCCACCGACCACATGCTCGGCTTCTTCACGGCTCTCAGGACCGAACTGGCGTTCTACCTCGGCTGCCTCAATCTGCGGGAGACGCTCCTCAACAAAGGCGAACCTACCTGCTTCCCTGTCCCGTCGGCAACCAACGGCTTCGCACTCTCGGCTCGAGGGTTGTACGACGTCTGCCTCACCCTGAAGCTTGACCAAAGGGTTGTGGGCAACGACCTGAAGGCCGACGGCAAGAGCCTCCTAGTCATTACAGGCGCGAACCAGGGAGGGAAGTCTACGTTCCTGCGTGGACTAGGTCTTGCATACCTTATGACCCAGGCGGGCATGTTCGCGCCGGCAGAGCAGTTCTCCGTGGGAGTCTCTTCCGGGCTGTTCACTCACTACAAGCGGGAGGAGGACGTGACAATGAAGAGCGGCAAGTTCGACGAGGAGCTCGGCAGGATGAGCAAAATAGTGGACCATGTCGGGCCGGGAAGCGTCCTGCTGTGCAATGAGTCCTTTGCCTCAACGAACGAGAGGGAAGGCTCAGAGATTGGGGAGGAGGTAATCCGGGCGCTGCTGGACTCGGGCATCAGGGTCTTCCTAGTCACCCACCTTTTCGAACTGGCTAACCGCTTCCGATCCCAGGATGCAGTAGAACACCTGTTTCTCCGCGCAGAGCGAAGGCCAGACGGTCAGCGCACGTTCCGAATCGTCGAGGGCGGGCCTCTCCCAACGAGCTACGGCCAGGACCTCTACAGACAAATCTTCGAGGCAGCCCAAGAGGCGGTGGAGGTGCAGCCCCCGAGTGCTCGTCCTTAGTTGCCTTCATTCATGAGGCGTGGCACAGGGCTGAGCTCGGACCCGTGGGCTGAACGCCGTTCGCATTCTACGCAACGATCGCTCCATTCGGGGCAGAGTCCTCGTCAAAGCCAGAAAGGTGTCTTCTGAAGCTATGGGCGGCGTGAAACCGAAGATGGACAATTCACGAAGAAATCCTTGGCGCCAAAGCTTGGACCACTTGCCTGACATTCATATGAGCACTTCGTCATAGTAGAGCGAACACAACGCATTGAACCTCATTCCCTTCTTTATCAGTTCCTTGGGTCCAACATGATTCTCAGGCAGCAGCCTTGCTCTCCACCTCCCGCCCACCCAGACGACAGCGTGCCCCGGCACTACTTCTTCGGCTTCGACTCTCATCTTCCTTGTGCCTGGAATCTCCTTGAACCGGATGGAGGCTGAGGTCCCCTGGGTATCTGAAACGTGCTTCGGCTTCAGAAGCTTCTTCACGGCACCCTTGACCGCGGCCGGCGGGCATCCTTCTTCCTCCATCTCAGCGCACAGCGTTTCGTTGTCTATTCCGAGCGCCCCGTATCTGAGTATCTTCATGTACACAGCTTTCTCAACCCTAGACACCTGTAACCTCAAATCAGCGTTCAGGCCTCTGCACTGCTCCTGTCCTGGCTCGCGCTCGATATGGTTTGGTACCCGGAACTCTCCTCGTCGGCTCCAGGCTTGGCCTGTCCGGTTGAAACGTCCGAGGCCGCCATCAGCATCAGCGTACTCCTGACGCCGTCGAGTTTGCGCATTCTTGCCTGTAGTATGGTCCTCAGCGCCTCCGTGCTCTCCGCTTCGAGCATTACGATGGCGTCGTACACACCGAAGAGCTGGTTCAATTCCGTCACGCCCTCCGTTTTCCTCAGCTCGGCGAAAACTTCCTCCTCTTTTCCGACATCCACATTCAGCATGACAAAGGCGATGGCCAACTACTTCTTGTTTGCCTGGGACAGGGTTATATATGTAACCACAGTTACATTCGGGGGGTTCAGGACAGGCGCATGTTTGGTGGAGGTGGCCATCTTCAGGGACGACCGTAATAGGGCGAAGTATCGCCTGTACCCTGAGACTTCCTCCTGCGGAGGAGGTCCTCCGAGCGAGAGCAAGATCGGAGATGTCGAGATGCCGGAAGGCGTCTACCGGGCGCTTGTAGAAAGATTTTCTTCGCGCGGCTACGCCGTCGTCCCCGACGACATCGCTGATAATGAACTGGCAAGCGAATGGTGGTCAGTAGTGTCTATGCTGGTGCGATGAATAAAGTGTACCGGTTTCCATTGCAAAGTGTCCTTTTTGTCAATCCAGTCGACGAGAGAGACGAATCCCTGAATACTCCATTCCGAGGATGTGACCGCTGACACGAATGCGAGAGACTCGAATAGAATAGCCAAGGTCTGGGGAAGGCAAATCCTCGATTCGCGTGGGAATCCGACTATCGAAGCTGAGGTCAGGACTAGTTCAGGGGTGGTGGCCCGGGCGATTGTGCCTTCAGGCGCATCGACGGGGAAGCACGAAGCTCTTGAGCTTAGAGACGGGGACAAAAGCTTCTACCGGGGGCTCGGCGTCCTGAAGGCCGTCGCCAACGTCAGAGAGAGGATTGGTCCCAAAATTCTAGGAATGGATTGCCGCGATCAGGAAAGAATTGATGAATTGATGATAGGGCTGGACGGAACGGCAGGTAAGCGCAGCCTGGGCTCCAATTCCATTCTGGCCGTCTCAATGGCCGTGGCACGTGCTGCTGCGGTCGCAGGCGGCGAACCGCTCTACGTGCGCCTTCGCCGAAGGAGAAGATATAGGCTTCCCGTCCCAATGATGAACATAATCAACGGAGGAAAGCACGCAGGCAACAAGCTTGCCATTCAGGAATTCCTGATAGAACCCGTCGGAGCGAAGACATTCAGTGAAGCGATGCGGTTCGGCGACGACGTCTATCATTCACTGCGGTCAATCCTCAAGAAGAGGACCGGCGAATCTTCGGTGAACGTCGGCGACGAGGGGGGCTTCGCGCCTTCTTTCGAGAACTCAACGCAGGCACTGGATGCCATTGCCGAGGCCATATCAGTGGGAGGTCTGGAGTCTGAAGTTAGGCTGGGAATCGACCCGGCTGCGACGGGCTTCTTCGACAAGAAGACCTCGACATACCATATCGATGGCAAAGATTTGAAACCCGAAGAACTGCTGGACTACTACGTCGAGCTCGCGGAGACGTACAGGCTTCTCACCGTTGAGGACCCATTCGAAGAAGAGGCTTATTCTAGCTTCCAGGCAATCACAAAGAAGCTTGGGAGCAAATCAATGATAATCGGGGACGACCTGTACGCCACGAACTGCAAACGCATCAGCAGGGGAATCTCTCAGAAGGCAACCAACGCCGTTCTGGTCAAGCCGAACCAGATAGGGACAGTGACAGAGACTATGGAGGCCGTCAGAGTCGCCAGAGCCGCAGAGTTTGCTATCGTGGTCTCCCACAGGTCAGGGGAGACGGAGGACAGCTTCATCGCCCACCTAGCAACGGCGGTCGAAGGCGAGTTCATCAAGACCGGTGCGCCGGCCAGAGGGGAGAGGGTGGCGAAGTACAACGAACTCCTCCGAATTGAGGAGGAGCTTGGCTCCAGTGCGCATTTCGCTGGGACTCCCCTAATCAAAGGCTGATCCATTCCTCGTCTTGAAGGTGAGATCACTGACCCGACCTGAGAGTCTTTGCTATCAGTTCGAAAACGTCCTCGTGTTCGCGGAGCAAGTCTCCGAGCTCCGCAGCGACTTCTTCGATGTCATATTCGACCCTTCCAAAGGTCACGTTTCGTGAAGCGGTGTCAAGGGTGGCGTAGGAAGCTCTGGGATCACCGTCCTTGGGCATGCCGACGCTCCCCGGGTTGACGACCCAGACTCCTTGTCGTTTGACTTCATATGGGACGTGGGTATGCCCGAGTACTACCAGGTCCGCACCTTTCATGTCCATCTGTGCAGCTTCTTCCTTTGTGATGTACCTGTACAGTCTGTCATCCGGTGCGGCATGGAACGCTCTGACATTGACGCCTCCGTAATCGATCTGAAGCTCCTTTCCGGCCTTGCCCAGAACCTCGAGTGGCTTCGCTGGCATTTGCCTCCACGTTATGCGCTCCCGTGTCACCACCGATGCCTCGTGCATCACACTGCTGCTCCTGCAGTCTGTCTTGAATGCTGCGGCTGCATCGTGGTTCCCCAAGACTCTCTTCGCTCTCACGTATTGCAGGATTTCAAAGACCTCGAAGGGGTTCGGTCCGTAATCCACCAGGTCTCCCATGAAGAGGACCTCATCAAAGCTTGCATGGTTCAGGACCTCTTCGAGAGCTTCGAGGTTCGAGTGTATATCTGAAATCAGCAGTACTCGCACGCAGAACAACCTCGTTTCCCGTGACCCAGGCTCGCCCCTTTTTAATGTAACTGCAGTTACACTTATAATGGCCCATGGTCCGAGTCCCATCTGGTCACGATAGAGCGCGAAAGAAACTGGGAAGAGAGCCATGGCCTTGATCAGCGTACCCGAACGGGGAGCAGGTTGGGTGCACGCAAGGCCGACCTGGATGAAGAGTTCAGGGATAAAGCCGAGAAGGTGTTCGCACAGTTTGGCGACCCCCGCGAGAGGGCCGTCCAAGACGCGAAGATGATGTGGTTGGCCTGGAGGGGCGATGACAGGTTCGTGCAGGTCCACCTGAGCGACCAGGTTGGGTTGGAGTCGTCCTGGCGGTTCTGCAAATACACCGAGGTTCCCTCGCTGGTGGAGCGCTACAAATATGTCGAAGCGAGACCGATGAGGAGCCCTTTCACTGAGCACGTTCTGGCTTCCCTGACCGCTCTCTTTCAGCGCCTGGTGAGCGAAAGGATTGGTGCCAGGGTGTATTCCCTGTCGCTTAACGGCGATACGGCTGGGCTGACGCAGGACGGAATCGACGCTGGACGCGCATACAAGTACGCCAGTGAGGGTTTCGAGATCGTCGCCGACTGGCCGAAGGAGCCCAGAGGGGTTCTAAAGAGCAGAAGTATCTCCCTGTCCCAGGAGCGCTTTCTGTACTTTGATTTCGTTCACAAGGTCGCAAGAGCTACGCACAGCGAAAGGGGCTTCGCCCAGATGCTCGCCAGACAGGAACGCGCTTCGGCCAGAAGGAGAAGAAAGTCGCTACTGAAGTGGATAGTTTCCGGGTAGCAGGGTAGGCGCCACAATCCCTTGAACGAGAACTATCGAAGAGTACTGGCCGTCTACCTCAATGAAATTGAAAGGAACCTTGAGACAATAAGAAGAGAGCTGCAACCAGGTTCGAAGGAAGGGGACTCTGTGACATATGTGACAAAGTGGGATATGACTAAAGATTCGAAGAACGCAATTCTGGGTGGCGTTTCTATGATGCTCAATCAGACCAGATTGATTACCATGCTTTACGGCCTCTCGCCGCAGAACGAGTCATCAGCGCGAAACGTGCGCGGAGCGTTGCTGGGGATTCGGACCACGCTTTACGATCTGCATCCAGAGGCCCTCCAGGGCTGCGGCACATTGAGCCAGAAGGACGAAGAAAAGCTCGGAGCTTACATTGCTAAGATGCTTGAGATTCTAGACCGTATGGACCGTGTGCGGGCTTGAATGTGCGGGCCGAAGCCGACGACCACCAACGGCTTAAAGGGTATGTAACGACGGTTACTTTTATAATCCTCCCCCAGGCGGTTCGGTTTGATGAATCGCCGGATTCGGTCCGTCCTCCTAGTCGTGGTGCTCTTCGCCCTCCCCTGGCTGGCCGCCAGCCTGATTGCGAACATCGGCACCACATCAAACGCCGGCCCTGTGGGCCAATCGCAGCCTTCCCTTCCCCCGCAAGGGAACGGCGGAGTCCTTGTCGAACCGAGTCTTGTCCAAGGCCCGAGCTATTCCGAGCTGGCCGTCTTCGGGGCGGCGCTGTCCGTGCTCGGTGGCTTCATGATATTGCGTGCCTGGAAGCGGCGACGGAAGAAGGACGACTTCTGGTATGTCGAGAGCCAGAAGGGGAGCCCATTGCTTTCGATCTTGATGCTCGGACTGGCGGCCGTGGTCTTCTACGGCATATTCACGCTAGTCAAGAACGCCGGCACCAGCTTCAACGGCCAAGGCCAGGCGCCGAGCTTCCCGGATCTTCTCCCCTATCTTGTGGTGGGGGCGATAGCCACGAGCTCGGCAATCGGTGCGGTCCTCTTTCTTTCACTGAAACGGGTCCCCATTGCCCCCTCGGGGAGAACCCTTGGGGGAGGAGTCGATGAGGAAAGAATCTCCGACGTTCTCAGCAGGGCGGTGCACGCCTTGAGAGGAGGTTCGGACTACCGCACGACCATCCTGAACTGCTACAGGGCAATCTGCGAGATACTCAGCCGGGACGAGGAGACGGACAGCTCGAAGCTGACTGCACGGGAATTCGAGGCGCTTGTAACAAGCAGGGTCGCCGTCGACAGGCAGAACCTGCACGATGCCACACTTCTCTTCGAGAAGGCAAGGTACAGCATCGACCCTGTATATGACGAAGACGCAAAGCGCGCAGAAACATGCCTACGGAGGCTGAACGACGAGGTCCAACATTCCGGTTCGAAATCAATCATCGGGGTCAGACGACTTGCCTAACAGATTTGCCTACGCGCTGGGGTCCATCATAATCTGCGGGGTGATTCTGGCCGACGCCGCCGGTTATCCGTCCCTCTACGCCAATCTCGTTTTCTTGTCGCTCGCCGCGGCTCTCCTAGTCTATGGCGGCGTGACTGGAAGCCCGGGCCTTTCCGACTGGTTTCCGACAGGGAAAACGAGGCACCAATCTTCCCGCGGCAAAATCTGGTCCATGGCCATGAGCGTAGAGAGCGCGGAGAGGGGCTACTGGCACGCGCGAGAGGACCTGGCCAGGATTCTCGCGGAGGCCTGCGCCGTCAAGCAGGGTGGACCATTGAAGCCAGACTATGATACCATCATGAGGACGCGCGAGAAGTTGATGATTGCGGGGAACGACCAGGATGTGAGAAGGATTTTCGAGCCCCATCCATCGGATTCTCCGGCTGTTTCAAGATTCCGGAGGAGGAAGGACGAAACCTATCTGTCTGCCCTGGAGGCAGCAATAGCGATGGCAAACGAGGGGGTGTAGGTGACGCAGGAGAGCCGTCCATACGCGCGAATCATCGATCAGGTCTCTTCAGTGGTGGTGGGGAAGCAAGCGGCGCTTGAAACCATCATGCTGTCGATACTTGCGAACGGGCACATCCTGATCGAAGACAATCCCGGCCTTGCAAAGACTCTCATGGCGAAGTCGTTCGCGGCCGTCCTCGGACTGGAATTCAGGAGGGTCCAGTTCACCCCAGACCTGCTCCCCGCCGACATCACAGGGACCTACATCCTGAACAGGAATACCTCCCAGTTCGAATTGCGAAGGGGGCCCATCTTCACCAACATCCTCCTGGCGGATGAAATCAATCGGGCGCCTCCCCGGACCCAGTCTGCGCTTCTGGAAGCCATGCAGGAGAAGCAGGTGACGATCGAGGGAGACACTCAGAAGCTACAGGAGCCATTCATCGTGATTGCGACCCAGAACCCGATAGAGTACGAGGGGACCTATCCTCTCCCGGAGGCGCAGCTCGACCGCTTCCTCGTCAGGCTGAGCGTCGGCTATCCCAGCGCCGAGGAAGAGGCACAGATCATCGAGAGACGCAACAGCAGAAGGTCAGATGATGTCAGGCTTGAGGTTGTCTCTACGCGCGATGCTCTCATCGCGATGCAGGCCGAAGTTGAAGGAATCCATGCCGAGCGCGCCATCATAGACTACATCGTCGCGATAGTGCGCGGCACAAGGTCCCACAGTGAGGTGGAGATAGGGTCGAGCCCCCGCGGCTCCCTCGCCATAACGAAGCTCGCCAAGGCGAACGCCTGGATGAACTCTAGGCATTACGTCATCCCCGACGACGTGAAGCGGGTGGCAGTCCCGGCGCTCAGCCACAGGCTGATTCTGAAGCCTGAAGGATGGCTCAGGGGGGACAAGACCGCCTCCATCGTGGACAAAATCCTGCAGGAAGTTCCAGTGCCAAAGGTGGACTGAACGATCTCAAGATCGATGGCCCTCCTTGGGGCGTTCGCGATTTTTCTCCTGCTGTTCGGGGCCGGGTCGAGAAGCCCCTATCTGATAGCCGCGTCCGTCCCTGTGCTCCTCTACATTGCCCTGGTCCGCCTGCTTGCCAGGGATCCCCATCTGGATTTCAAGGTCGAACGGACGACGAAGGGGCAGACAGTCTACGAAGGCGAGCAAGCCGAATTCACTCTGAGGATAGGCAACTCGGGCCGAGATGCCGACGTTCTCGAAGTGGTTGATACAATTCCAGACGGCCTGCGCCTTGCTTGTGGGACGAATCGCATCTTCACCTCCCTCCAAAGCGGAGGGCAGGTGGAGGCCAGTTACGCCGTTTCGGCTGAGACCTTCGGGGTCTACAGGTTGGGACCGGTCCGGATCAGGAGCCTCGATGTCTCGGGACTCATGGTGGAGGAGAAATCGATAGAATCATACTTCGACGTCAAGGTCTATCCGGATGTCCAGTACGTCAGCAAGGTGCAGATTAAACCCAGGAACCCGCGCAACTGGCCCGGAGAGATTCTCACGCGAAAGCCCGGAACCGGCATGCAGTTCTACGGGCTAAGGCCCTACGCTCCCAGCGACCCACTGCGGAGGATAAACTGGAAGGCTTCGTCACGCTCTCCGGAATTCCTCAGTAACCAGTTCATGGGGGAGTTTGGCGGGGACACCATCATCGTCCTCGACATCCGTTCAGCATCGCTCCTCGGCGTTCCTCCGGAGTCGACGGTCGCCTACGGGACCAGGGCGGCGGCTGTCATCGCCTACCGCCTCCTCAGGGACAGGAACAGGGTCGGGATGATCGCACTCGGCGACCGCCTCGAGAAGGTACGTCCGGGCTTTGGGCGCAGACAGTTCGACAGGCTCCTCACGGGGATGGTGACGATCAAACCTGGTAACATCTGGGAGATGGGGAACCTCCCCGGGTACCTCTCGCTGTTCTTCTCGAGGATGACCCAGATAGTATTGGTCACGCCCCTGATGGACGACAAGTCGTACGAAGTCGCGGCAGAAATCTCCAGCAAGGGCTACCCCGTCCTGGTGGTCTCCCCTTCACCATTCGAATTCGAGAGCCGAGAAGGCAAGGACGAGAGGGCCGAAAGGATAGCTGAGAGGCTTGCCAGGCTCGAGAGAGAGACGAAGGTAGCGCTGCTCCGGAAATACGCGGTCGTCATAGACTGGAACGTGAAGGAGCCCCTCAGCCAGGCGCTGAAGCAGGCGAATATCGTATGGACGAGAGCAAAGTAGACGCGCTGAGCCTGTCCGGAATGCTGCTGCTTGCGGCATACCTGGCCATTTCAGCCTGGACAGGGTTCGTCGGCTACGCGCTGCAGTACAGCACTGCCCTGCTCGGCTCCCTCGTCGTGAACCTCCTGGTTTTCGCGCTGGCTCTGCTGGCGAAGCATGGCACCGCTCTCCGGCTTTCCTGGGTGTGGCTTGGGGCGAACTTCGTCAGTGCCCAGGCGGTCCTGCTCCCCGGAACCAATTACCTAATTGTGATGGGTTCCGCGGCTATCTTTCTCCTGACCTTCGACCTCTCAAGCTTTCTAGAGCTCATCTTCCCCATGAAAGCCAGGAACAGAGGAATCGACCCCCGGGAGTATGAAAGGGCGTGGTCGCTTCTGAAGAAGCACACAGCCACGACGACCATGTACGCTGCATCGGCTGGGGTCCTGGCCCTGGCGGGGGTGACGATGTTCACACCGGTAGTCTTCACCTACAATCCCGTTCTTCTGGTGGGCGTCCTCGTCTCGTCGATTTTGGTCCTGACCGCACTTCTCAGTTCGGAGTTGCGGACGAGACAACGGACCAGGGACTTCTGATTGCTACTGCACGGCTTGGCCAGTGTAACTACAGTTACATTAATATGCCCATGAGGCACGGCCAGCTCGTTCAACCGGAACACAATAGACAAGGATGTAGCTCTTGATGCTCTCTCAGGGCAAGACGTCACAGATTGCCAGAATCGAGGAAAGCCTGGACGCACTTCGCAGGGTAGCGGAGTCCAAGGCAGGCAGCAGCCAAGCGGCCACCCTTGAATATCTGGAGGAGCTGCGGCAGAAGCTAATCAGCGAGGACTTCTACCTCGCTGTCCTGGGCCTCTTCAAGAGGGGAAAATCAACGCTCATCAACGCTCTGCTGCAATCAGAAGTCCTGCCGGTCGGGGTCGTTCCCGTGACATCTGTGATCACTCTTCTGAAGTATGGCGACCAGCCGAGAGCCACGGTCTCATTTGTCAACGGGACCACCAAAGAGGTTGGAATCACGGAGATTCCCCAGTACATAACGGAGAAGGGGAATCCCAGCAACGCGAAGGGGGTCAAGGAGGTGGAAGTCAGGGTCCCGTCGGGGATTCTGAAGAGCGGCATCACTATGATAGACACGCCCGGAGTGGGCTCAACCTTTGCTGGCGGCACTCAGGCAACCTACCGGTTCCTGGAGCGGGCCGACGCCTGCCTCTTCACCCTCGCTGTGGACCCTCCCATTGGTCAGTCAGAGCTGGACCTGCTGAAAGCGATAACACCACACGCAAGGAAGCTCATCTTCGTGCTCAACAAGAAGGACTACATGGACGAGGCTAGCTTGAGAGAGGCGGTCAGCTTCTGCAGAGATGTGATTGAATCAGCGCTGGGCATCAACGACTTCCCGATCTATGCGGTTTCTGCAAAGTGGGCTAATGAGGGATACCGTACGGCAAACTCGCACAAATTGGCCGAGAGCGGCGTGCAGGGGCTCATGGAAGTCCTGAACAATCTCCTCCACGGGGAAAAGCAGGAGATTCTGATCGCCTCGACGGTGACGAAGGCCCTGAAGGCGGCCGAGGACCTTCGCATTTCGCAGGAGATAGCAATCAAGTCAGCCGAGATGCCCCTGAATCGCCTTGGAGAGACACTGAAGCAGTTGGACTGGTTCCTTCAGGGAGTGGACACCAAGAAGCGCGAGATCTTCTACCTTCTCGATGGGAAATCCAAAGAGATAATCCAGATGCTTAACGAAGACCTCGAGAGCTTAAAGAGAGAACGCGAAGCTGGGTTCCTCGCCAAACTGGAAGCCTACGCCAACGAACTGCTAACGTCGAAGAGGAACGTGCGAGAAACGACGAGTATGCTGGAGGAAAAGCTCTCAGAGGAATTGAGAGCGGTATATTCCGAGTTCATTGCCAAGGAGGACGAAAGAATAGCTGTCAGATTCGGCGAGCTCGTAAGCACTTTCAGCCACCAGGTCGATTTGCTGGGGGGGGACGTGCGACGCGAAGTGTCGACGCTTTTCGGCATCAAGACGGAGCTCCCCCTGCCGGGCATGAGTCTGACCTCCGAGCACAGGTTCTACTACCTGTCAGACCAGCTTCCGCCGATCGGCGGAATGTTCGTGGGGGAACTATCCGCCATGCTGCCTACGCTCCTCGTGAAGGGCACTCTCCAGAAGAGGTTCATGGGGCAGGCCAAGGAGGCACTCGACAGGACCGCGGGGAGAATCAGGTATGACTACTTCGTCGTCAGGCTCGACAGGGGGATAATCGGGCTGAGGCGCGAAATAGGACGTCTTCTCGATTCATCGATCACAGCAGCCAGGGACGCCGTCCTGGAGGGGACGCGCATGCACCAAAGGAGCAGCGAGGAGGTGAATATGGCCTTGGAAGAACTCAATCGGACTCTAAGGGAGATTCAATCGGTGATGGAACTGTTAGGAGGGCTTATACAAGAAGGACCTGGCCCGGCAGCGCAGATGCGGTCGGCTCTGCGAGGCGTGGGACAGGGGCGAGACGCTGGAGCGACCTGAAGGGGGAGATGCAAGTGCTCAGAAGATTCTTGGTGGGGTACGACGGTTCCGTGCAGGCAGAGCGTGCCCTGGAGTTTGCAATCGCCATAGCCTCGCAGACCGAGGGTTCAGAGATCCACGTCGGATACGTCGTCCAGAAACCGGGCGGGGTCCCCGACCCGATTCCTGACGAACTGATGGCCTCCCTGAGGAGGACAGGAAGGGAGACACTGATGAACGCCGAACGGACAGTAAGGAAGAACCTCGTAGAAGTCGCCGTGCATCTCGAAGCGGGGAGCCCAGGCGAGAAGCTGCTGGAGTTGGCAGGGCGATTGAAGCCTGATCTGGTTGTCCTCGGGACGCTTCAGCACTCAGCTTCGGAGAAACTCCTTGGGACAGTGTCCTCGTACTTTCTGAAATCCCGGGAGTTCCCTCTTCTGATCGTCCCCTGAGCGGGTCAGCCCGCCGTGAGCAGGATGTAAATCAGGACGAAGATAAAGGCCGCCATGATGTAGATCAGGTAGAGCCCGAGCTTTCCGGGCATTACCTTCCTGCTTGTGTAAGCGGACAACCAGAGGGTCCACTTCGCGAGGACGTCGTAGAATTTCTTGAAGACGTCCAGGACCTCCAGGTCCACGACGTATTCGTCGGGGGACCGGACCACCGTCCGCTGCACAGCTCCGACCTTTACAACACTCTCCTTCGTTCTGAAGAGGAACCTTAGCATTATCCTGATTGGGGTGCTGTAGCCGAACGAGTTGTAGAGCTCCGTGGCGTCGTCCGGTTGGGCTCTCCCTGCGGACCAGCCTTGGGTTCGCCTGATGCGGAGTCCCAGACGGAGAGGGTGGATGCCAATCGCCCCCGCGCTCAGCAGAACGACCAGAAGGATGAGGAGGAACGCCACCGCGGTGAAGGTGGGGGAGAAGCCCCCGAACGGGCTGCCGGAGAGAATCACGAAGGGCGAAGGAACGCCAAGCAACCCGGTGACAAAGGTGCCGAACGGGTTTGCCCCCAGAGTCTGGGAGGCGGCGTCGGAGGCCAGCAGGAACACCCCCGGCGCGGCGACGCCGACCCCCGCGATTAGGGCGAAGAAGTATGCAAAGCTCCCCCTCACCGAGAGACCGTCGCGAATGCCGCCCGCCCCCTGTGCCGTTCCAGACTTCCTTGGCCACAGGATCCCGAATCCGAAAACCTTCGTCATCGACACGACGATTATCCCAGCGGCAAGGGCTACCATGGCGCCCACCAGCGTCCCCACTATCTGGCTCGTCAGGTCTCCGAACCTGAAGGATTGGAAGAGGACCTCAAGGATCATCCATTCGGAGACGAAACCTGCAAGGGGAGGCACCGCGGCCAGCGACAGGACAGTGAAGATTCCAGCGATTCCAAGAGACCTGCCGCCGCCGGGCAGCGGATTGGGGCTCCCCAGGTCGAAGCTCCCCTTGAGCTTGCTGACCCACCCGTTGACCAGGAAGAGGGACCCCTTCGAAATCGAATGAGAGAACGCGTGGAACAGCGCGGCGACGAGCGCGAAATCGGCAAGGAGAGCGAGATTGTAGTAGGATGCGACCATGTAGGAACCGATTGCGACGACTATCATTCCGTTGTTTTCGATGGTGCTGTAAGCCGGCAGGCCCTTCGAGTGTTCCGAGACGGAGCTGAAGAGCGCGCCGAGGAGGGCCGAAACCCCGCCAACAGCTAGAGCCAGCCATCCCCACCACAACTCGAACTGTCCGAGGTGCGAAACAATGTTCATTATCCCGTAGACTCCCATCAGCGTCAGGGTGGCTGACAGGAGGGCGGACGCGTTCGACGGCGCACTCGAGTGCGCTATCGGAAGCCATTCGCTCATGTGAAAGGGGGCGAGCCCCATCTTCAGGCCGAACCCGACCAGGGCGGTGACGAAGATCCAGGAACCCAGCGGGCTGACCACCCTGGCCGCGGCCGGTCCGAGGAAGTCGAAAGTCCCGACCGTCGAGAAGAGCCCGGAGAAGGCGAGCATGATGAATACGCTGCTGCCCTCCCCAAAGGCGAGGAAGAGGTACGCTGCGTTTCTGACCCCCTCCCTTTCCCCCTTCCCCTCGAGGATCATGAAGAAAGAAGAAATCGTCATCGACTCCCACCCCATCAGGAACGTGATGGCGTCGCCGCTAACGAGCACGAAGACCATCGAGAGGATGGTCAGGAGCATGAGCGACGAGAGTGACCTGGGATAGTCGTCATCGTACCCCACCGAGTAAAGACAGGTCCCGAGCCAGACCAGTGAGGAGATGAGGAGGAAGTAGGAGTTGAATTGGGAGAGCTGGAGCTGTGCGGAGCTCGTCGGGGTGAAATGCCAGAGGTCTATCGAGGCGGTTCCTCCGTAGACCAGAGTAATGAGGGAGAGGACAGCACCCAACGCAGAGCCAATAACCCCCAGCAGGTACGCCGCCTTCTTGGAGGCCAGACCGAGGGCGGATCCGACGCCCAAAGTGGCAAGGGTTCCGAAGAGGAGCCCAGGGAGCAGGTCGCCGGGGGTCATGGCGCGGTCTCCTTCTTCAGCCTGCCAGTCGCAAGCAGCAACCCCTCGATGATCTGCACTGGTGAGGGCGGGCAGCCTGGGACGGTAACATCTACGGGAATCACGTCCTGGACTGGCGAAGCGAAGCCCTCGGACCCCCTGAATACACCACCACTGATGGCGCAGGCGCCCACGGAGACGACAAGTTTCGGTTCTGGCATGCTTTCATACGTCCTCCTGAGGACATCCACCATCGCCCTGTTCAGGGCGCCCACGACTATCAGGGCGTCCGCATGTTTGGGGGAGTTCGTGAAGGAGATTCCAAGCCTGGTCAGGTCGTAGTACGGGTTCGAGAGGTTCAGCACTTCAAGGTTGCAGGCATTGCATGACCCGACATCGATCATCATGACGTGCAGGGACCTCCCGAAGACCGGCTTGCCTGCCTTCCCGTGGGCCGTCACGCTGGCCTGCAGGGCCCGGGAACTCCCACCCGCGCCCTCGTCGAAGGAGAAGCCTGCGGAGGAGCACCGTCGGCAGTAGACGCAGAGCCCCATGTCTATGATCTTTTCCTCTGACCGGATGGCATCCGTCGGGCACTCCTTCTCACCGGCAGACCAGTCCGCTTGAGGGGTGGGCACAGGCGGCAGGGCGTGTTCCGGTATCTCCTCGGAGGTCGGCTTCGCCCTCGGAAATCTGCTTGTGAGTACCCCTTTCTTCAACCCGCGGAGGACCCAGATTTTTGGCATCTTCGACCATCACCTGTCTGAATCGGCGTAGGAGAGGCCGAAGCTTTCGAAGGCGAACTGGAAGTCCGTGAAGACGTTGCTTTCCAGGCTCCTCGCGAACGGGAGCCAGTTCACCAGGGAGGCGGGCCTGACGTGAAGGTTGCTGACTCTCCCCTGCATGTCGAGCTGGACCACCTGGATCAGGTCGCCGCTGGGGCTCTCGATCCGGCATAAGGCGAGGTCGTCCAGGACGTCGCCGTCGCGCTGTTGCTTGGGACGATTTCCCGATTTCACCCCGCCTCCAGGCATCCTATCGAGGATTTCCCTCAGGACAATAGTACTGGACTCTATTTCGCGCACCCTAACCATGGTCCTGGCCATCGTGTCCTCTCCAGCGTCGGTCTCGACGTTGACGTAGATGTCCTCGTAAGGGTCGATGGGGCAGGTCAGCCTGTCGTCCCACAGGAGACCGGACCCGCGGGCAGCCGGTCCCACCGCGCCTAGGCTCAGCGCGTCGCCCCTTTCCAGCCTGGCAGTGCCTTGGAGCCTGTCGAGGAAGATTCGCGAAGAAAGGAAATACGCCACAAGTTCGGAGAACTCCCTCGCAATCAACCTCACGGCGGTCGACAGTTCCTTGCACTCCTCCCTTGACAGGTCGGGCCGTACGCCCCCGACGGTGTTGAAGCCGAATAGGTATCTGTGGCCGAAGTGCTTGGAGTTCAGCCTCAGGACCCTCTCCCTCAGGGCGTTCGCCTGGGATGCGGCTATGTTCTGGGATGCGGTCTCGGCCAGGCGGCCGAACACATGGAGATGGTTGCAGATGCGTTCAAGTTCGATGGCGGCGGCCCTCGTCCACCTTGCCTTCAAGGGAACCTCCGAGCCAAGATAGTCCTCCACCGCAGTCAGAAAGCAGGTGGAGTAGGACGCCGAAAAGTTGCCTGCCGACCTTTCAATGATAAGAAGGGCGTCCTGGGGGGTGCGCCCGACCACTGAGCGCTCGACCCCGCGCTTCTTGAAATTGACCTGAGGGATTACCTTGACGACCCGCTCGCCGTAGGTCACCAGCTTGAACCCGCCTGCTTCCGGGACCCCCCAGCTGACGGGCCCGTACGGGAACTCGAACACTCCGTAGCCCTCGACCTTGCCCCCGACATCGAGCTCGAGGGGGGTCCCTGCGGGGGCCTCGCCCCCTTTCAGGAGGGGGCCGAACTCCTCCCCGAGCGTCGGCGGCAGTTCGCTGAGGACCGTCTTGTGGGCTCCCATGTCGGAAAGCAGAGCGTATGTGTGACCGCCGGCTCTGAAGACGGACGAAAGCTGGATGGCATCCCCTAGGCTCTCCACGTTCCGCCTCTCTACGCGTCTGGAATCCAAGCTTTACGACCCACCACTCAATGTCCGAGCCACTGGGCCGCCTGAAGCAACAGTGGGCTCATGTAGACGCCGATGACGAGGGCGACCACTAGGTTGGCGAAGGGGATAGCCACGGATACCCAGTTCTCGCTACTAGGGAGCGTCCCCGGTGCAGGCCCGGAGGGTTCCCCGCCCGATTCCGGACCCGGATTGCTCTGGCCGAATATCATCCGTACCGACTGCCTGTTGAGCCCGATGAACCCGTAGGTGTAGACAACTGCGAGCAGAAGGGCGAGCGCAAGGTTGCCCACACTCACCGCCTGCGAAACGATCATGAATTCGCCCACGAAGACCCCGAACGGCGGGGCGCCAGTCACGGCGAGGCAGGACAGCGCGAACAGATGCCCGCTGAACTTCAGCCGGGCGGCAACCCCCTGGACCTTGGCCATGCTCTTGCTTTCGAAGGCGACCAGGATGTTGCCTGCGCCGTAGAAGGCGGAGGACTTCGCGAAAGCGTGAGCCACTATCTGGACCGCAGCCCCAATCGCCCCGATGCCGCCAAGGGCAAACCCCACCAGGATGATGCCCATGTTCTCCATGCTGGAATATGCCAGCATTCTCTTGTAGTTCCTCTGGTGCCCCATGATTATCGCGGCCAGCAGCGCCGTGAAGATTCCGAACCCGATCAGCAGATTCTTCATCGCTTCGAACGAGGCCGAGCCCTGCAGCAGGTTGAAAGTCCGCACCAGTGCGTAGATTGACGTGGGGAGGAGGATTCCGGAGAACATGGCGCTCACGGGTGATGGGGCTTCGCTGTGCGCGTCCGGCAACCAGGAGTGCATGGGAGCGATTCCCGCCTTTGTCCCGTAACCCACCAGAGCGAAACCAACGGCCAGGGGCATCAGGAGCCCCGCCCCCATCTGCCTACCTGTGAGGTCTGAAATCAGGAGTGTCCCCTGCGAAAAGTAGACGAAGATTACGGAGAGGAGGGAGGAGACGAGCCCGGCGGAAACAATCAGGGTATAGCGCCAAGCTGCCTCGACACTGGTCCTCTCCCGCTCTAGGGCAACCAGGAGAGCGCTCGTCACGGTCGTGGCCTCGATCGCTATCCACACGAACCCCAGGTCGTCTACAGTCGTGGCCATGAGCATCGTGAAGGCGAACAGGTCGAGGAGGGAATAGTACCACCTGAACCGGACGAGAGGCTCCTTGATCCTCTTCACGTAGAAGGAGGAGTAGGCCACAGAAGTGAAGAAGACCGACGATATGGTAATTGCCATTATCCTGGAGAGACCGTCGGAATAGAAGGGACCGAACGCCCCTGTGGCCCCAGAACCGAAGATGAAGAGCGAGATTACGACGGCGGCTACGGAAGATGCCAGCGATGCGATGAACTCCACCCCGTCCCGGGGCAGGAGGGAGACGGCAGCGCCAGCGGCTGGAGCCGCCAGCAGGCCAACGAACAGGAGGGTCTGGTCCACCACTCTCACCCGGTCAACTGCTCCAGTTCGGGCGATTCGAGCGTCCTGAGCACGTCTCTCGTCGCCGAGAGAATAACGCCGACAAGGACCACGCCAAGAATGTCAAGGACCACTGCGAATTCAATCAGGAGGGGAATCGAAGGCGCAATCAGGGCGCCGGCGTAGAGCACCGCGTTCTCCTCTTCCAGGAAACCTGTCATCTGCGTCAACGCGTTTCTCCTCGTCACGATCAGTAGGAAGCTGAGAAGCACCAGGACGAAGGGGACCGAAACCGAAGGGTTAGATAGCGTCGGGAGCAGCGCGGTCTTGAAGAGGGCGTACCCCGCGATGACGAGTATCACGCCCACAATCACCAGCGAGGGGACCCTCTGGCCGGTCCCGCTCTCCCTCAGGCTGTGCTTGAAGCGGCGGACCTGGTAGAGCATGACCACGGGGATGAGGACCCCCCTTATCCCCGCCGTGATCGCCGCGAGGTAGAGCAGGTCCGCGGCCCCGGACTGGAGGAACAGGACCACGAACAGAGCCGCAAGGATCAGAGATTGAGCGGCTGCAGCCCGTATCGTCGGGTCTACGAAGGTCTGGCTCTGCAGGTACAGGGCAGAGAGGATCACAAGTATGCCGAGCAGCCCAGCGAGTTCGGCCAGGAGGGAGGGAGGCAGGATTACGACGCCGGCCCACCTCCGACCAGGAAGAAGGCGATGATCGAAAGAAGGCCCAGGCTGAACGAAATGGCAAGGAAGTCGAGGATCTTGAACAGACGCAGCTTGGAGAACGTCTCCTCAGTTATCACCACCACCGCTGCCAGACCGAGAAGTTTGATGAAGAGCGTCCCCACTGAATACAGGGCCCCGGCCACAGAAGCGTCACCGGACATCCACCACGGGACCAAGAACACGTTCATGAACACCGACATCAGCATGAACTGCTTCATGTAGCCGCCCCAACTCGAAAGCGCCAGCAACCTCCCCGAATGCTCCATCACCTTGGCGTCGTCGAGCATCCCCAGCTCCATCAGGCCGGAACTCTCCACCGGAAGGCGTCCTGTCTCCACAAGGAGGAGCATGAAGAAGGATGCAACCACGAGGATGTGAGTTCCAGACAGATACCATGCTGACGAGGTGGCCAGGAGGTTGTTGGTAACGTAGGGGTTGTCGGTCCCCGTAACCAGCGCCACCCCGAAGAAGACCATGATCAAGGTCGGTTCGGCAAGGGCAGAGAACGATGCGCTCCTGCTCGCTCCAAGGGCCGTGTAGTTTGTGTGTGCGTCTATCGCCGCTATTATCCCCACAATTCCGGCGAGGCCGAACATCAGCGCCCCTCCCAGCAGGTCGAGCAGGATGCCGTATGGCAGAGGATACGGCGTAACGATGGGAACGACCAAAGCAATCACGATGTAGGCGGTGAAGGACAGGAAGGGGGCGACGACGAAGAATGTCGACGCTCTTTCTGGAACGACCACCTCCTTGCGGAAGAGCTTGGCAAGGTCGAAGTATGGCTGGAGGACTGGCGGGCCGTGCTTCGATTCTATGATCGCTTTCAGCCTGTTGATTACACCTGCTATCAGCGGTGACAGGAGGAGGACAGTCCCCACCTGAATCACGTTTATGCTCTGAAGGGTAAGCTGGTCTGCCAATCCTACATCGACTCACCATGGTTTGACTTCTATGACGTTCCCCGATTGCCCGGATGGGCGTCGGTGATGGTCGCGGGAATCGTTGCCAGGAGAGATTCGCCCTGTCCGGCTCTTGTGGTGTGCATGGGGAATTCCCAGTGCCCGCCGTTTCTCCGTAATTAAGTGTAACTGTTGTTACATCTCATCTGGCAGGCGATGGGATGAATCGTAAGCTACTTGTTGATTCCCACCGGTTGGGCCTTTTCGGCGAAGCCGGCGAGCGCCCTCTTGCATCTCGCGATGATCTTCTCGATTTTGGAGGCGTCCTCGTCGCGCCCGTACCCCTTCTCTCTCACGTTTCCGTACCACCTCTCCAGGGCCTCGAGAGTCTGTTCCAGCTCATCGGTCTCCTCATATGTGACTTTCTTGTTATGCAGGTTCTCGTTGATTTCGTCCAGAAATTCCTGGCACTCCTCGTAAATTTCTTCGTACTGCTTCCTCCTATCCTCCTGGAACATCTTTGAGAGCACGTCTTCATCCTGCCCTTCTAGAGCGTTCGCATCCATCACCAGGATGGTGCCGTGTCTCTTGAAGTCCGACCTGAACTGTTCGATATCCCTCCTGACCTGTGGTGTGTTGGGGAGCAAACAAAGGGACACCGGCGGGTAGACGGCCCCGAGCTTCTTGAAGTTTCTCCAAGCCCTGACCCTCAACTTCGAAGGTTCGTTCGGGAGGTCGTATGCGACGATGATCCACTTGTTGCCCTCCGACCCGCTCATGAACGAATGTGAAACGCCTTCGACGTGATTTAAGCGTATCAGGCACCGAAAGTCCGAGAATCCTCATGGCCATTGTTGGGCTTGAAAGTCCTCAACAGCTCGAAACCGTAGCTTAACTGCCCGTGCGTAGGGTCCTTACGAGGAGTTCGCAAATCGGAACTTCGTCGCCGATCAACTCACGCAGTTTTGCGACCACCCGCTCCACGTCGTATTCTGCTCTTCCGAACAGGACCTCCCTGGTAGAAGTATCAAGTATGGCGTACGAGGCCCGCGGGTCCCCGTCCTTTGGCATCCCGACGCTCCCCGGGTTGACGATCCATCGGCTCCCGTCCTTGATTTCGTAAGGAACATGGGTGTGCCCCAGCAGCAGGAGGTTCGCGCCTCTGACCTCCAGCTTGGCAGCCTCTTCCTTGGTGATGTATCTGTAGAGTTCGTCGCCCGGAGAGGCATGCAGGACTCTCACCTTGAGATCGCCGTACGCGAGGTCGAGGGTCTTTTCCGCCTTGCCCAGCGCCTGCAGGGCCCTCCTCGGCATCCTCTGGAACGTAATCCTTTCCCTCGTCCTTACAGCGGCCTCATGCGTACGTGGGCTGCTCCGGCAGTCGAGTCCGAGCGCCGCGGCTACGTCATGATTGCCCAGGACCCTCTTGGCCTTTATCCGCTTCAGCCTGGAATAGACTTCAAAGGGAAACGGTCCGTAGTCCACGGCGTCGCCCATGAAAAGCACGTCATCGTAGCTGGTCTTGCTCAAGACGGCGTCCAGCGCAGGAAGGTTCGAATGGACGTCCGAAATGAGGAGGACCTTCACTTCACTGCTCTGCCGAGTTCGGGGCCCAGTTATGTGTTTCCCGCCCTGAGACTGACAAAGCGCTGAAAAAGGAGCGTTTGTTTGCTCCGCCTCCCAAAGGAGCGATGTTGTGGATGGCTTGGAAGTCCCTCCGTTCCTTCGGCGGCGAAGCGCCCGCCGGGCGGTCATCGCACACGAAAGCAATAAAACCCGATGTAATGGTGGTTACATTCAAGAGGAGAGCGCGCCATAGCCAGGGTCGGAAGGGTGGTCTTGAAGATAGGGGTTGGCACTGAAACCTACTCTTCACTCCAGAAACTCGCCGTAGATCCATCGATGAATGAAGGTTCGGCAGTCCAAACCGCCATCGAGAGGGGGATGGAACGTTATTGGTCCCACTGGTTCGACATCACGGCGACCGAGTATGAGCGCCTGAAAAAGCGATACATCCAGTGCCAGAGGGACAACGAACTACTGAGGGGCCCTGTTGATCAGAACGAGGAACTCAGATAGGTCGTGGAGAGCGCAGGCGAGCCTATATGATTAAGGCCCGTTGGCCTAGGATGCCGAGGAGAACCGAAGACGCCGCGGCCGGCCCGCCGGTTAGCGTCGAAAGCAAAATCGTCGAGGAGGGCGTAGTCAGCCTCGAAGTCTCGTTTGCGGGAGACTACTGGGAGAAGGTGGAGACGTTCTTGAGACAGAAAATCGGCCATCTCACCGAACGCGAGAAGGCGGATGCCATCGCCATGATCCTCGAGTACGGGGCTCCTAAGGAGAATGCGGCGAGGGAGTGGACGATGACCGAGAAGTTCGCAATCGGCGCCGAGCACGCGTCCTTGAAGTTCAGGATGTTCGAATGTTTTCAGGAGAACAAGGCAATATCGATTGGCCTGACCGTGAACCTGGGACTCGATAGGTCGCTCAAGAGGCAGGTTGCGGAGCTGAGAGGGGGGGAGGCAGTCCCTCACAACGAGTGGGACTCCTGGGGCGATGCCAAAGTCAGCGAGTATCAGAACAGGTACCTCTTTGTGAAGTGATTTCTTGTTGGCCCAAGAAATCGCATCGCTCGCTTCCAAATCGGCCCAGCCGATGATATTCGGATTCGTCGACCTCAAAGAGGCACTCAGAATGGGCGATCAGATTACGGGGCTTCCGAGCGGAACACAGGGGACAGAGTTCTACCTCAAGTTTGCTAATCGCATCAGCTTGGGAGAAATGCATGCGCTGAAGGATCTGGCCTCCAAGGGCATCGGCATCCTTTGGGACCCTCATATCACCAGAAACATCGCCGTGATTGGAGGAATTCAGTATGCGCTTGAAAAGGATGGGCTGCGGAGCCTGGGGTCCGTCAGGTCTAGCTTCAGCAAAGCGGGCTTCTTTGACGTCATGCGGGCGAAGGCTGTCCGCGCCCAGAAGCTGAGGGAGTCCTCAGGCTTGGTTGCAATGTTGATTCTCGAAAGGGAGGAAGGGAAGAACTACCCCATTTTCTTCGCGGCGGGAGCGCTTCCACATGGCGTGAGGTCGGGGGACACCGTCGAAGTGGCCTATCTTTCGGTGGTGGGCGAGCGGACCTTGGCAGGATTGCCCGCGCCTGCAGAGGTGTTTCTCGAAGCAATTGCGGTCGAACTGTTACATTCCTCGCCCAGCCACCCTCCTCTTCCCTGGGTGAGCGCCCATGAGAAAATCGACGGCGCCATGTCGGATTTCGAGCCCCCTCCGACTGACGGGAGCAAGAAGACGGACGCGTGGAAGAGGGCGGCGAAGGCTGCAGTCACCTCTAGCGTTAGGAAGGAGATGATCTACCTGGACTGGGACGATGAGCGTTACATCTATGGCGAGATAGAGAGGAGAGCCGCGGACGCCGCCAGGAAGCGGACGGAGCAGCATCACCGGGCGCGGAAGCCAGCATGATGAGAAGGGAAAGCTTTGACGAGGGGATCAGAGTACTTGCGTCAGTGGCGATAATGCGCGGAAAGAAGATACTCTTGATCAAGGAACAGGAGGAGCCGTACAACGAAATGTGGGTCCTCCCGCAGGGGTACGTTAAGCGAGCGGAAACGGTAAGCGATGCGGCCAGGAGGGAGGTCCGCGAGGAGCTCCGAGTCGAGATTGACCTTGGCAGCCTGGTCGGGGTCTACGACGACTTTCACAATGGCTCACCGCCGATACACTACCTGATTGTGGCTTACCTTGGGGCAATCAAAGGGTCTGCGGAACCCCGCCCCACCACAGAAGCCATTGACTCGGCGTGGGTCGATGTATCGAAGGGGTTGCCCGACGTCCCACCGGTTGTGCGGAGAACCCTGCACGACATTGCCCGGGGGATGAGCAGAAGAGGTCGAATCGGGTGGTAGCCACGAAGGTTGAAGATGGAACGAACCAGCGACGCATCGACCCTGTTAGTTCGAAGGAGTCTGAGCTAGCCGCTTCCTTCCAGACGAGGGCGAGGGAAGTCTTCGGCAGACAGGATAAGGCTCAGCGCTTGGCCGAGGAGGACGCGTTCAGGCTCTGGCTGGCCTGGCGCGGGGACCCGTCATATCTAATCGCGAATCTCAGCGACAGGGCGGAAAGGGAAAGCTCCTGGCGGGTCGTCAGGTACACGGAGATTCCGGAACTGTCAGAGGGGCGCAATCATGTGGAAGCCCGGAGCATGGGGATTGATTTTCCCGAGCACGTCCTTGCGCGCCTCACGCAGTATGTTCTGAGGGAGTTGGACCGGGTACCGGGGGCCGAAGTCAAGGTGGAGGGAAGCCCGGAGGGACAGGATGAGGATCTCCCTCATCGTGCAATCGCAGAAAGGGCCTACAGTCATGTGAAGGCAGGCAGAACCCTGACCATCCGGTGGCCAAGCAAGGAAGCTCCGGGGCTCTTCTCCAGGATAATCGTGCTGTCGAAGGACTCGATCCTGGATTCGAAATACCCTGCGCTCGACAGGGCGACGAGCCCTGAGCGGGAAAGCGACCGCGGATTCACGAAGTTCTTGGAGCGTGCCGAGAAGAAGCACCAGAAAAGGTGGGTCAGGTGGGTCACCCATGGATGAGAATCCGTCGGGAAGACGTGAAGAACGCCGCAGCCAACCTCCGTGGTTGAACCGAATCATCGTGGGGACCAGCCTGACTAGCCTCTTCTCCGACATGAGCCACGAAACTGCTACGGCCATGCTCCCTCTCTTCGTGGCGACCTTGGTGGGCGGCCCAATCGCGGCAGCCGCACCTATAGGGCTGATTGAAGGAGCCTCAGATGGCGCATCGAGCGCAATCAAATCATACTCGGGTTATTGGACCGACAAGACGGGAAAGAGGACATCAATAATGTACCTTGGCTACGCCCTGACTGGGTTCCTCATCCCAGCCATAGGATTCGCCATTTCATGGTTCCAGATTCTAGCCCTGCGCGTGGCTGGATGGATGGGCCGCGGGGCCCGAGGCCCTCCAAGAGACGCCCTGATGTCCGAATCTGTGACCCCCAAGACAAGGGGCAAGGCCTTCGGCTTCCAGCGGGCCTTCGACACGATTGGAGCGACCATCGGGATAGCGTTGGCCTACCTGCTCGTCCCACGGCTTCCCCTGCCGTCCATCTTCTTCCTCACCGTCATCCCCGGGATAGCTTCGGTGGTAGTCGTCGTTACCCTGGTCAGGGCTAGGACTCGGTCAGCCAGGCCCGAACAGCCGTCGTTTCAGGCCGCGGTCAAGGGTCTCTCGCCACGGTTCAAGCTCTTCCTCGTCGGCGTAGGGCTCTTCGGCATGGTCAACTTCTCGAACACCATCTTCAACCTCCGGGCCCTGGAAATCCTGGCGCCCTCCCTCGGCCAGACTTCAGCAGCGGAGCTTGCGTTCCTGCTTCTGCTCGTCTTGAATGTCGTTTACGCGGCGAGCTCCTACCCGGCTGGTTTCCTCGCAGACAGGGTGCCGAAGAGGTATCTCCTTGCCAGCGGATACGTCATCTTCGGCCTGGCGTGCTTTGCGTCGGTCTTCGAGGTACCTTCGATTTCCATCCTGCTCGCCATATTCGTCCTCGGCGGCCTGAGCACAGGCATCGTGGATGCGGTAGAAGGTTCGTACACGGCAGAATTCCTTGAATCATCGCAGCGTGGGGTAGGCTACGGCGTCCTGCAGACCGTGAACGGCGTCGGGGATTTCGTTTCAAGCGCTCTGATTGGAGTGCTGATCAGCTTCGTCTCCCCGGCGTTCGGGTTCGGTTCCTTCGCGGTTCTTTCAGGTGCCGCCGCCGTAGTGCTCCTCGCACTGACGAGACCGCTACAAGGTGGTGGGCTAGCACATGTCCTCAATCAGTGATAGTCACAGGCGCGCTCTTGCCGTCAGCCTCCGGCTGATTGAGAAGCGCCTTCGGTCGATGGAAGTCGAGTTAAGGCACAGCGGCAACCCGACCAAGGATGCCATAATGTACCGGGCCACGTACGACATCGACGACTCCAAGAAATCGAAGATGTTGCCACTGATTTCCACCATGCTCGATGAAATCAAGCAGATGAAGAACGACTTTGGACTCGAGCCGGATGTCGAAAGAATCAGAAGCAGCTTCTCCGCTTCCCTGAGTCAGATTTGGCTATTCCTAGAGGAATTGAGGCCAGGCAAGCTCGAGGCCTACGGGCATCTTTCGAGCGAGGAAAGGGCTAGGATCGAGCCTCACATACTCAAACTGCTTAAGCTGAGGAATGAGGTGGAGGAATCGCTGCACTCTCGAACGGATGGCGGTCGCCCTGGGACCAAGAAGAGCTAGCCATACGCAGACGGACCAAAGGAAGAGGGCCGAAAACGAGGGAAGGCTGATTGAGACAATCAACACCCTCCGCGGCATCGCAGACTCCTATCAGACGCCAGCGGACGCCAAGAAGGCGGTACGCGATTCCCTTGCAGTCCTCAGAGACACGAGACGGAGCATTGGCGAAAGGGCCGCCAACGCGATCAGCATCCTCGACGAACTGGCACAGAATCCCAAGATACCCTCCTACACGCGCGTGGGCCTATGGACTGCGCTCTCGAAGCTCGAAACAATCAGGGAGTAGCAGTCGAGCAGAAGCGGCTCTTTTTCCTTAGGCCAGTCTTTCTATTCTCTTCCTGACGTCTGAGATGACCGAGTCCTTAAGCTCAAAGACCTCGCCATTCGACATGCGCATCGTAACGGCAACATTCTTCGGTCTGTTGTCCAGCCACCATTCCAGGACTGTTTCGAAGAAGCGTCTCGGTTCGTTTTTCGCGGAGATTCTCAGGGTCGTACCAATCGGAGGCCTCGCGTCAACCTCTAGGTTTGATGCCCGGAGCTTGTTGATCAAGTTCTCCTCGAGGTCTTTGTCAGCGAATACTATCACTTCGTTCTCCGTGCCACCCACCACTGTTGTAAATATGGTTACGTCTGATAAACGTGTTGACTCTTGCCAAAGGCGGCCCGCGAGCTTATGCGTGTACCGCCGCCACTCGCCCACTGGCTCTAGGTGGAGGCCGACAGGGATCCTTTTATCCGCATCAAGATAATACAATGGCATGCTCAAGAGTACGAATCCGCTAGGACCCGCGAAGGAATTCCGGGCCGTGGAAAACAGACCCTGCGGGGTTCGAATCCCTTCCGGCCCACTGAAACTATTAAGAGAATCCTGCCTCTTGGACGTTCTGCTGTGCGAGTTCCTTCACGCTGACCATTGGACGACTCCATCGGAAAGGATGACCGCCGGCGGGGCTTTCATCTCGGAGAGAGCGAGCCGCTACTCGTAAGCAGCTTCTCTCGGGCCGATGTAATGAATCAGAATCCGACGCTCGTTCCACAGCACAGCGTACACTATCCTGAGCCCGCCGAGCCTGATTCGATAGACATTGTCGAATCCTTTCAGCTTCACGACATCCAACAATCTGAAAGGCACCGGGTCTTCCTTCAGAACGAGGATTGCTTCTCCTACCGCCTTCTTCCTCTTCGGGTCCAGCTTTTCCACAATTCGGAGCGCGCGACGCTTAATCTCTATGGCGAACGCCAAGGGCACCCATTAGCTCTCTTTCCGTGGCTACCTCGTCCCTTTCTTTGATGGCTCTCTTCTCAACGACAGTCGGCTTGTCGACGGGGATGAGTCTGTCCACCAGCTCTTTGTAGAGCACCCTCAATTCTCGCACTTCTTCCTTTATCTCGTGTAGGGTCTGGTCTGCCTTGGCCATCTCTCAATCCTAACACTCCTTCCGTATATTAATGCATATCAGGTTGGGTGCGAGGTAGCAGAACCCGAAGAGAGTCTCGCCCGCACCAGCCGACTCCCTTCAGGCTCGGTCATCGCTCTAGGGCAAATTCACCCCCCGCGATGCCTGACGGCACCGCTCGCTTTGGCTCGCTTCGCTCCCCCCTCTTTGCCCCTACGTTCGTCCTTCGCCTTCACCCCGCCTCGAAGCGGGGGCCCTCGCTCACTATGTTCGTTCGGGGGGTGTCGGCTGGTGCAGGCTCGCCAGGGAGGGGGGAGAGAATCAGGTTCTCATCGACATAAGGAGGCAGATTCAAGCGTGATACACGTAAAAGGAGGAGGGTACTTGGCCGGAAAACGACATCCGGCAGGAAGAACCAACATTGCGGAAATTACCCAGATGATCGCAATTGAGGGTTTACAATTACTTCCAAGTCTACCTGATTGCTCTGGCCGTTCGCTATCTCTTTCAAAATAATATCATAAGTGCCTGGAGAGACGTTCGTAGCATTAGCACCTATTCGAAAATACACTGGATTATCGGCATTCAAAGACAACGTTGGATTTGGAAAAATCAAATCAAGTCCAGCCGGTAACTGTTCGATGCTACTACCTACACGCAGTCCTGCCACGGAGATATCAACACCAAATTGTGATGGCAAACTGGGAGAAGATGGGTCGTAAACGACGCCATACACTTGGTATGCCGTTGCGTTGGTTTGGGTTACAACTGGCGATGAGAAGTCAATAGAAGACGGAAGGTGGATTACAGTCACGTTATTCGTTCTCACGATGACTAATGACGAGGTGCTGGAGCCTGACAGATAATCTGCGGTTATGGTAAGGGTCGAATTGACCAGACCAGGTGAAAAAGGGCGAACGG
>JAFMAD010000007.1 GCA_029785195.1 Nitrososphaerota archaeon | reverse complement strand
CCGCCGTGGTTCGCACGCTTATAGAGGATGTCACGCGCCCCGGGGCCTGGGCTGGTAGCTCAGTCCCACATGGGGAGCAGCTTGGCTAGAGCACCCGACTGATAATCGGGAGGCCAAGGGTTCGAATCCCTTCCGGCCCATCCACTTCACACCGCGTTAAATCCAGCCCAAACCCTTGGCACAGGAGACCATGATTAGCGAGATGCTGAGGACCTCGCGCTGGTTCTACGTGCAGGAGCCGGATTGGCCGCCGGGCCCCCGGAGGCGTAACTCTTGGTATAGGAAGAGGGTCCTCTACGCGGAGATCATCAGGATAGTGAAGGACAGCCCCGGGATTCCCACCGGGGAGGTGGCCAGGCAGCTTGGGAGGCCTTATGACTACATCTCCCCGCTCCTCTTCCACCTGAAGCACTTCGGCGCCCTCAGGTATGAGCCCGTGGGGGTCGAGCGGACAGATGGGCTCGCAGCCTTCGCCGGGGTCCAGTGTGTCAGGCAGATGCTCTCCAAGTTGAGCAGCGAGAAGACAAAGGGCCCCTGGCTCAGGAGGCTCTTCAGGTACCAGGAGTGGCTCATGGGGAAGGGGTACTTCGGGAGCGTGACGGAGCTCCTCGAGGACTGCAAGAGGGCGGGGACGGAGGGGAAGTACAGGCACGTGGACCTCATGCAGGAGTACCTGAACAGCTTCAGAGGCTCTGTCTACTACAAGGACTCCATCGCGACAATCATCCGGGGGTTCTACAAGAAGAACAGGGCTGAGCTTCCGAGGGAGAAGGTCACATACGACAGGAGTATGCTCATCATGGCCCCGAGTTCGGCCGAGGAGTACATCAGGCCCGCCGAGGTCTGGCGCATGGTGGGGGACGGCCGGGTCCCGGTCAGGGACAAGGCGATGATGGCCGTAGTCCTTACCATGGGGCTCGACGAGAGCACCTTCGCAACCCAGTTCAACTACTACGCGTATCCCCAGATAGTGAAGATGCTGGGGGCGGACAGGGACGCATGGGACGTGAAGAGGGCGCCCGTCCAGGTAATCCTCCTACGCCCCAAGACCCAGAACAGGTTCTACGGCTTCCTCCCGGCGAAGGCACTCGTCCTCCTCCGGGACTGGCTCAATGTCAGGCGGGACATCATGGGCTCAGAAGTCGCGATCAGGAACGAGGGAGGGGTGGAGGTCTCCGACCCGCTCTTCGTGACCTCCAAGAGGCGCGCCGCGGACGAGGCTTTCGTGGCGAAGGCCATCAGGGACGCCTCTTTCACGTCTGGGGTCCAGCAGAGGAGGCCGGGGGTCAAGCGCTACCGCATCCACGGCCACGAGTTCAGGGACACCTTCAGGACCACTTGCAAGGTCGCGGGGGTAGACCAGGCGGTGGCCGAGTTCTTCATCGGCCACTCCATCGATGTCCTGGGCTACGACAAGTCCCCGTGGGTCTATCCGGAGCACTTCAGGAAGCAATACCTCCTTGTCGAGCCGTACGTATGCGGGGAGGAGCAGACGGTCAGGGTGCAGGAGGAGAGGAGGAAGGAGCTTGAGGATCGGATAAAATCTCTCGAATCCTCGCTAGCTCGGCTGACATCTGAACTAGGTCGGCAAGTATCGTCTCGGAGTCAAGGCCGCAACGGGGGCACTTCAAGCGGGGACCCTCCCAAGAAGGTGGTCAAGGTGGAGGAGGTTGACGGTTACATGGAGAAAGGATGGGAGCCCGTGCTCACCCTCCCTGACGGGAGGGTCGTGATGAGCAGCGGCGGGTAGGAAGAGGTTCACGAACCAAGAGGGACGAAAGGACAATTAACGCGGGCAACGTGGGTCGCTCACGATTGATTGCTTGGCGCGCCCTACTCTAGTTTCGTCTGTATCACGGTGTCTGGGTCAAGCACGCTTTCGCCCAACACCTTGAGGGCGGCCTGAAGCCGCCTAATCATCTTATGCTGAGCCAGAAGCAGGGCCATGAAGAAGGGGTCCGTGGCGAACGTTTTCCCGGATTTTTCCACCGCCTCCCCGAAGTCCTCTCTGACCTCCTTGATCATGGCGTTCCAGAGCTCGAGGTCCTCTTTCCTTAGGGCCCAGGGAAATCCCTTCCAAGACTCGATTTCTTCATCCAGCAGGTTTTGCGCGCTCATTAAATGTCCTCTCGTTCGGATCTTCAAATGTGGTGTCAAGGCCGAGGAGCCACTTGGAGTACGCATGGACCCGCTCGACGAAATTGTCGCTCGGCACGACGGGAATTCTCGATACCCCTGCGTTTTAACCTCGGACTGATTTCGGGGTTCCTCTGCTAAGAGAGAGCGGAGCGAAAGTGATGTTCCTTGAGCTT
This sequence comes from Nitrososphaerota archaeon, assembly GCA_029785195.1. Lineage (GTDB taxonomy): Archaea > Thermoproteota > Nitrososphaeria > Nitrososphaerales > Gagatemarchaeaceae > UBA183. The sequence continues at coordinate 66,628 of JAFMAD010000007.1, read as the reverse complement.
GCCCGTTTGCCTCAGACTCAGTTTCAGACATCTCTCTCCCTCGTCCGAAAAGGTGCTCGGCGGCGTCTGAGGTTAAATGCGAAATCCGAATGCTCGTGATAGAGGAATGGTCTCAATAGAAGTTCCAGACGAGAAGACGGGCATACCCAAGCTCAAGCGGATGAACAAGATGCTCGACGCCGTCTACAGGACGGTGATGCAGAAGGGGACGGACTTCGACACCCTTCCGGGGTCTTCGAAACCTATCCTCCTGAAGCCCGGTGCCGAGCTTCTCGCACGGCACTTCGACCTCGTCGCGGACACGAAAATCCTGAACGGGGTGGAGAAAATGGAGCAGGAGGTCCCCTACTTCCAGTACGACGCGGAGTGCAGGCTCTACAATGCAAAGGGAACGTTCGTAGGGAACGGGGTGGGGTCGTGCAACACAGCCGAGCCGCAGTACGCCCACATGTGGGTCTTCCTCGAAGACCTGCCGAAGACTATCAAGAACCCCGAGGAGCTTGAGACGAGGGAGATCGGGAGGGTAAAGCAGTTCAGGGTGCCCTTGTCGAGGGAAGAGGCCTTCGGCTTGGTCAACACAATAAGGAAGAAAGCGAAAAAGCGCGCGTTTGTGGACGCCGTACTTCAGGTCACGAGTTCTTCGAGGCTCTTCACCCAGGACATTGTGGATTCGAAGGACGACGATGACGACGGAAAGGGTTCAGAAAGTTGAGCCTCGGGAGGTACGGTGCCGATAACCCGGGCGAGAGAAAGGTAAGCCTCGAGATAACGGTGGACAAGTGGGTCAGCGACGCGCTAGGGAAGATCAGGTCGAAGAAGAGCGTCAGCAACCTCATCAATTCCCTCCTTACGACGGTGATAAGACAGTTCGACCCGGGGCCTGCTTCGCCCTTCGTCTACGAGCTGGTCGGGCTGCTGGCGAAGCATAGGCAAGAGGCAGAGGCCTCAGGAGATACAGAGACTCTCGCGTCCGTGACGCAGCTGCATTCGATGCTCGAGCCCTACATCGATCTCGCGGAAGCTGAGCTAACGTCAGTTGGCAGGTTTGCCAAGGCGACGGACGGGCAGGGCCGCTACTATAGCCGGTACGCCGTCCCGGTTCTCCACTGCGGCACACCCATGGCTTTCCTGCGGGGTTCCCGAGGGTGGAAGTGCCTCATGTGCGGGTTTCTACTGCACGACAATCAACCTGGTGGAAATCTTGACGCAGTAGCGGTTCTGCAGACGAAGGCGTGACAGAATCTCAGTTTCTGATGTCCCCCCGCATGTGAATTCGGTTCTCTCAAAGCGGGTATACGGATAGTCTGAGCGCGGCCGACGCTCAAATCATACGGACGAGTTACCAAATACCCCCGGAAGTTTGCACTTCATGAATGTTGGCGCCACCGCCCGGAGAGCACAAAAGCCAGGCCGGCTCGGTCCAGCCGTGCCCCTACTGCCGCCTCTATCCTCTGATCGACGGGAAATGCCAGAAATGCGGCACGCTCTGTAACCGGTGCGGAACCCCCTACCGTGGCGCATACTGTCCCCGCTGCTGGGGTGAGGGGTCAGACGACGAAGAGTGGGCGCAGGGAGCGCTCGGTCCGGTCGCTCCGACTCCCTTCGGCGACTCGGCTCCCTCAAGGTCGGGGCTCTCGAGGATAATCGACCATGCCGCGTCTGTAAGGGAGCACAACATCGCACGGGGGATACACGTTGACGTCGTCGAGAAGATGGTCCATGACAAGGCCTCGGCCGCGGCCGAGCAGCTCGACGTTTCACGGGAAGTTCGAACCAGGATCATGGAGGGGGTCGAGAGGGAGGCTGTTGCCCTCTGGAGACGGGCCAGGAAAGGAAACGAGCGACGGCTGCCCCTCGAGAAAACAGTCGCTCTGGCCTTCCTGGGCCAGTGCCGTGGCATCGGCAGGCCTGTGGAGGAGATTCAGGGCGCTCTGGCGAGAGCGGGATTCGGAATCCGGATGGAGTCAGTCCTCGTCACGGTCTCCTCGGAGGACCCGTTAGGCATCAAGGTATTGGTGAACGGGTGCGAGAGAGGTGCGAAGATTTCCACTTCCCCGAAGACCGTGAGGGTGCCCATCTACCTGTCCGACCTCTTGGCGGGCGGGGACGACGGGGATGGCGTTGTAGAAATCCGAGTTAAGGGGAACGGTTCGATCATCGACGTCAGCTCCCCATACGAGAGCGAGCGCCCGGACTGGCAGACCGTGAAGGTCAATGCCGGGAGGAGGTGCTTCTACCTCTTCAAGGCGCGGAAGGAGGCGACGGTCACCAATACAGGGGAAGTGCGAGGGACCCCCATGGAGACTAACGTGGATGCCTTGCTGAAGCGCTTCCAGCCCTCGAAGTTCCCGATCACGGCCACCATCATGGACAACGCGGGGTGCCTCAGAAAGGTCGAGGTCAGGTTCGCATCCCTCCTGAGGGAGATGATCGCAGATGCGCGGGGTAGAGCTCCGGAGAGCGTGGCCGCCTCGGCGCTTTACCTTGCCGACATGGACACTTTCAGGACCCTCCCTCCCGTCGAGAAGAGCCTCGCCTGGTCGTACATCGTCAGGATGGGGCTCGCGAAGGGGAGCTACTTCGGCACCAGGGGCCTCCTGTTAAGAAGCGAAGTCGGCTATGACGAGAGTGTCGTCCAGAAGGTGGACCTTAGGCGGATCGGAGGCGTGGTGAGTTGAAGCTCCTCAGAGACAAACCGAAAGCCTCGGGGCCGAAGAGCGAGGGGAGGCTTGTCGCTCTCCCAGTGAAGCTGTGCGAGCCCCACCCGGACCTGCAGACCCGTCTGAAGTACGATCAGGTGGACGCCCTCGCTGAGGACATCAAGGTCCACGGGCAGTTGCAACCAGGGAGGGCGGTCGAGAGGCCGGACGGCACGGGCTACTACGTCTACATGGGGATAGGGAGACTTCTTGCGGTCAAGCAACTCTTCGAAGGTGACGGCGAGCCCAAGAGCTACTACGCTCTGCTAGACGAGGGGCTCCCGTTCGTCGAGCTCTTCTCGCGCTCGATGTCGGAGAACCTGAAGCGGAGGAACCTCTCAATGCTGGAAGAGGTGAGGTCGTTCTATCTCGCTTCGCAGAAGGCCGACGAGGACGAGATCGTCGCGGCGTCAGCCAAGATAGGTGAGGAACCGTCGATGGTGAGGAAGAGGATAGAGCTGGCAAGGATCCTCGGCGACAAGCTAGGGAGGCTGTACGAGGTCGAGAGAAGGGGGCGGGCCGGCTTCTCCTTCCAGCTGGGGCACCTGGATGTCCTGTCGAAGATTAACGATGAGAAGGAGCTCTATGAGTTCGCGGCTGGCGCTGCCAACGCAGGGTTCAACGTGAAGGAGTTCCAAAACTCCCTGAAGAACAAGTCGATCGACAAGATGGTCTCAGGCCTCCCGGAATGGTTCGGGGATCTTTTCCCGGAGTACGTGGGGAAAGAGAAGAAACCGAGCCTTCCGACGGACATGAACGTGGTGCAGCACGTAGTGATAGCCCCAGTGAACCCCAAGGAGACGACCCAGCCTGACGCGCCAACCCATTCTTCACAGGGAGCAAAGGACGCCGCCTCTACTACTACACGCGCGCAAGTCGAATCGATTTCTACTACAAAGACGGAATCGAATGCAGCCTCTCAGCCCCCCGCGGGAGTCCCCTACAAAGAGAGCCTACACTTCGCTGCGTGTCCCTACTGCGGGGCCATGACCCCCTTCGAGCTGAAGGAGGACTCGGAGCTGACCCTGATCAGGTTCAGGGGGGCGGCCGTGCCGGAGAAGGAGGCGGTCGCGCCCGAGGGGTCGTACCGGGCGATGCGCAAGTGCTTCAACCTGGAGTGCGGGGAGGAGTTCTGGCTCTGGGTGGCGACGGTCGAGGGTGAGGCGATGGCCGAATCGAGGAAGAAGGGCAGCGAGGAAGATTGGTTCAGCCTGCCGAAGGAGAAGCCAGAGGTGGGCTCGGTGAGCTGGAGTGGCGAGAGGAAGTCCTGGGTGGTGAAGAAGAAGGAGAACGGGAAGGAGTTCCTCTACGGCGAGGACAAGAAGTTCGCCAGTATCTGAAATGGAAACTTTCAATGTTGCCAAATCAGATACCAGAGGCGGAGCGCTCCGATTCGGCAAGTCCTGTAGAGAAGGTGTGCCCGAGGTGCGGAGGAGGGTGTACGGGGCCTTACCGTAGAAGAGTAGGGAAGGGAAATCATTTCAGTTTCTACTACAAGCACACGGCAACAGAAAATGGCGCAATCCGGACAGTCTGGCACTGCGCCCGGAGGCGGGAAGATCCCACGTCGAGGAGAGAGAAGCTCGTGCGGCTCGTTAAGAAGGAGGGATGGCAGGGGATGAGGCGTTTCGCTTCCTTGCTGGGCGTCTCTGAGCGCACGATCAGGCGGGACCTGGACGCGCTGCGAAGGGAAGGGAGGATAATCCACCAGCCCTATGGGGGATACATTGCCGACCCCTCTGGGACCCTCCTGAAGGAGAAGCCTTGGATAGCATGGACCTAGCTACTCGCAGTTGTCGCACTTGATCGACGGATGCACGCCTTTCTTCTGCCTCAGGAAGTGCGAGATCCCCAGCCCGTCATGGATGACATAGTACTCATATTCGTCGTCCTCTCCGGCGTAAGGATAGCCGTCGTCATTGCTCAAGCTCGATCTCGACCTCTCTTAACATCTCCCAAAGCTCACCCGCGAGCCTTCTGATTGTGTTCTCGCTGACCCCTGTGATCTCCGCCAGTTCCCCGGCTGTGACCCTCCACTTCATGAAAGGTGCAACTTTGGTTGTTGGGATATAAGACGGGGGCGAAAGTTCGGGGGATGGTAGGGCAGGGAGAGTCCCGAAAGTGCTGTCGTGATCAAGGTTCTGCCATGCTACAGCGGGCTTTAATCAGCCGCGGGCGTCTCCAGGCATGTCCCTCGGGCCAACCTCCAAGTGCTTCTTCTGCGGCGCTTCCTACTACACGGAGAAGCTGGCTTCGCACGAATTCATCTGCTCGATGAGGCCCAGGAATCTCACCGTACAGAGGGCCATCCAGATGGCAATCGCGTACAAGCCCGAATCGTCGAAAGACCCCGCCCTCCTCGTGAGGCTGGTGTGGCAGCTCAGGGACGCATACCGGACCGAGCAGCCCTTTGCCCGCCTGACAGACCCGCGGCTAATCTTCAGAGCGTCTCTGCAGGGCAGTAGGAAGCAGCGCTGACGCGTCCACCCCGTTATTATCACGCGCCCACCACTTCCTCATGCGACCTGTGCCGAACGAACCGCCCGGAGAGATCCGCAGCATCGCGGGGGCGCTTGGGGTGAACAGCCCGAGGCTCGAGTGGGCCGCTGTCCAGCTTTACTTCAAGGCGAAAGAGCGCCCAGGACGCCCATTCGATGTGCTCAGGGCCGCGGCTGTCTACGCTTCATGCCGACTGCTCGGGGTCCCGAAGACGCTCAAGGACGTGTCGGCTGCGACGGGGGTCAGGGCCGGCGACATCGCCAGAGAATACAGGAGGATGCTCCTCGACGAGGACCTCAGGGTCCGCCCACCGGATCCCATCGCTTTCGTCCCCGACATAGCACGCAAAGCGGATTTGGAGCCGACGGTCGAGCGCCGTGCCGTCGAGATCCTTTCGACACTGAGAGAAGCTAGGGCATTCGCCGGGAGAGCTCCAACAGTCTTCGCGGCGGCCTCGCTCTACGTGGCATACTCGGAGCTGCACCCCATACGAGAGGAGGGCCAGCAGACCCAGAAGAGCATAGGAGATGCCGCGGGGGTGACGGAAGCGTCGGTCAGGAACCTGTCTCATGCGATCCGTTCTAGCCTGGCTTGGGCCTCCGGACGCGTTAATACTTCATGAGAGGTTCGGGGCGGCGCGAATGTCCCAGGAAGACGAGGAGCTGGAAGAGGACGACAAGGACGAAGACGAAGAAGGCTGGGGCGACGACGAAACCGAAGAATAGGCGCCTCTGACTTCCGCCCTTCGGCGCGTTTTAGCGGCAACCCTCCCGGCTAGTTGTTGAGATTACTTCCGATTCTTCTGGTGCCCATCATCTTGTCGACTTCGATGTACTTGGTCGGCGTTCCGCACCAGGCGCCACAGGATCCCTGCGACTCCTACGGCGACTGCGTCTCGAGCTCGATCAGCTATATCCGCGCCAACCCGGACCACACGCTCTATCTCGGGGACAGCTTCCAAATCTCGGTCTCCATTACCACCGGCCCGAACACCACCAGTCATTCCCTCTCTTGGTCGTATGACCAATCAGAGTTCCGAAGGACAGGAGACTCGTTCAATGTTTCGGGAAGCGCAATAGGGGTTTACTCGGTCACAGCCTCAGCGACTTTTGTGGGGTCCGTGACCGTAGGTAACAGTACGGAGCTATTCAACTCCACCCTCTCGACAAGCCAGGAGGTCGCGGTGGTCAGGTACGACCCCCAGTTCACCGCATACGCCTACATGCTCTACGGCAACAGCACCGCTTCCAGCAGCCTGCAGAGGCCCTGGGTGCTGCTGGTCAGATACGACGGGAACCTCCCGGGATACTCTTTCGCCGGGGACGGGAACACAGCCGCCTTCAACGGCAGCAGGACGCTGGCGGAGAGGGCCTATTTCGACAGCTTCCGCTTCACGACCTTCAGTTACCAGTCCTCCACGATCGGCGGCGTGCTCGACTTCCACGCGATCAACAGCACGGGGACGGCGCAGTATGACTGGCTCAACCGGGGAGACTCCGCCCCGCTCTACCACGGCAACCGAATAGAGAAATACGTTTTCCAGGCCACTCCCTCGAGCCTCTCTTCCCTGCTGGCTCAGGGATTCGTCTATCAGAACGTCACGATGGTCGGGTGCTGGCAGCAGGAGGGCGCATGCGACCTGAAGCAGCCCTACTGGCTGGTGCCGTTCCTCTGGAGCGGAAGGCTGAACGTAGTCTCGGTGGATTCGAGCGGCAACCCGGTGCCGAGCACGCCCATATCGCTCACAATCCAAAACCCGTATCCGCTCGACGATTGGCTGACCAGCAACTTCCAGCAGGTCTTCGGCAGCGACCCCGCGGCGCTCCGTGCTTTCAGTGAGGACCTCTACTCCACCAACCAGTCCATGACCTTCACCGGTACGGGCGTATTGAGCCTGGTCCTGAACCAGACCAGCCTTGTCCCTCCCCAGATCTCCCTGACGGCGGGGAGCACCATTTCGACCGGCACCTTCGACTTCACCCCGACCCTCGTGGACAGCGCAATCATGTCCGTCCCGAACTCGCTGAACGGCACCGTCTTCTACGCGAACGCCACGATCCCGCTCTGGTCGTACAACATGATACAGGGCAACCTGGCCTATCTCCCGATCTTTACTACAATCGATCATCCTACGGCATTCTTGGAGCTGGTGAACGATGGCCAGTCCGGGTGGGTCGCGGGGAACACCACCGAGCCCCAAACGCCGTCGGCGTTCGCTTCGCAGGAATACGGGTTCTGGCCCATGGGAGGGAACCTCACAGTGTATGTGAACCTGCAGGGCGGGGGAGTGAACCTCCTGGGAGTGCAGAAGATTAGTCCGAGCGAGTACCAGGCGTCGTTCTACGTGGAGCCATGGAGCGGCGGGATATCGAGCGTCCACGTGACTCAGGGTAGTGGTGCGATAGAGAACGAGTCAACATTGGACTCGGCGGCTTATCCGTCACCTCTGCCTCAGGGGCTCACCGGTTTCTTCTCTATCACGTACCCCGCCACCGGCCAGGACGTGAGGGCTGTCTTCGCAAACGTCTGGGGGGCGAAGACCACGGTCGACCTAGGTGTCGCTACGGCTCCGGCTCCCTTGGCAACTCTCATTCCGGAGACAACGGTGGCAGCCTTCGCCATAGCCGGAGTCGTCTGGCTGATTGCGAGCGGGGTTCTGAAGACGCGGAAACCAAGCATTCACCAGTAATCCACTCGTTATAACCAGTCACCGCCTGTTCTGGCATGGCGCTAGGAACCGCGATGCAGAAGATCGAGTCCGCGGTGATAGCTGTCGTCATCGGAATCGCTTTCCCGTTCATTGTCACCTATCTCGTCTCTGGCGGCGCTTCGTCCTCCTTTCTCATCCCATGCACCGCCGCGGGGAGCGGGGTCTGCCAGGTCGGGACCGTGTCCGGCAACATCATCACGCTCCCACAGATACTCGTTAGCACCGCGAACCTGGTCATCACCCTCCTCACGGGCATCCTGATCATCTTCGCTTCCATCTTCGGGATATGGGGGGCGATCGAATATGTGGGCGCCCACGGCGGGTCAGGCAGGGCCGGGGTCTGACCTCGTTTTAGCCGCCATCCCTGCTTCTGGTTTGGGTGCCCTCGGGAAATGAACGTCAGACAGGACGTGTACCACGTTTCAGGAGCTTATGTCCGCGTCGCTCGCTTCTTCTTCCTCACCCTAGCCGTCGCGGGGCTACTGGGCACGATTACCGGGGTCTTCGCACAATCCACCCAGGTACAGCTGACCATCTCGAACGCCGGCTGCCCGGCCACGTCAGCCAGCAGGGGAGGGGTAGGCTACACCTGCCACGGGACCATCGGCGTGACCAGCCAGCTCAGCAGGGTCGCGCTCAGGGGGAATGTCACTTACGTCGAGAGCTACAGAAACTACTCCAGCTACACTTACTCGGCTTCTCTCAGCTTCTCTCCAGGCAGCACGGTCAACGGCCCCGGGACCGCCGTCGTCAACGCCAGCGCCAGCTACGTCAGCTACCTGAGCGTGAGCCGTTCCACCATGTACGTCCAGGCATACGATCCGAACAACCCCTCGACGGTGTACGCGACTGCTTCCGCCTCAGCGCCGGTCTCCTTCCCCAGCCAGCAGGGCTCCTCTTCCGAGGGGAACCTCTTCATCCTCACCATGGAGATCCCCCTCTTCCAGGTCCCGGCCCTGGGCATCTCAAGTAGCAACCCTGACTTCGCCACCCTCTTCTCGACCTTCGACCAGCTCCCCCTCGGCGACTTCTACATGCTGGTGGCCGAGGTCGCCGTCATCCTTCTCATCGGCGCCGGGTTGATCAACGTCATCATGTACCTGACCGGCGCCTCTGAGCAGCAGAAGGGAGGGACGGGCGGGACGCTGGCCGGGATCAGCAACGTCCTCGTCACCCTCCTGCTGATCCTCCTTCTCCCCTACGCCTACAACGCCGTCGCCGGGTTCGTCAATATCCTAGACCAGCAGATAATCGCCGGGCCCGGGAATCCTTACACCCAATACCTAGCCAACAGCCAGCTCATCTGGAACACCCTCCCCACCGGGGGTAACCTCCTCACCGACTTCATCGGGGCAATCGCGAGCATAATGGCCTGGGCGATGTCGTGGCTCCTCGGGAGCGCTCGGCTCTTCCTCATCGGCGCCGTGACCGTCGCCATGCCGATCGTTCTGGTCCTCAGGAACGTCAGGTTCACGGCCAGGTTCGCAGGCGTTGTCGAGGACACATTCTATGGCTTGATTTTTGCCAGCGTCATCAGTGCACTGTTCATCGGCCTCGCCGCCTACATTCTCAATCACTGGAGCGGATCTATCTTTCAGGCTGCGTCCGTCGACCAGACTTGGGTTGCCCTCGCGGCCCTCTTTGGGGCCATCCTGGCGCCGACGGTCTTCGCCCCCATGACGGGCTTCTTCTTCCAGACAATGAGCCAAGTTGGGATGGCCGCCACAGGGACGGCCTTCGCAATAGGAGCGGGAGCTACCGGGCCTGCGGGAGCTGGACTGAAGGGCGGACTGGCCATGGCGGGGCAGTCGCTCGGAGGACTCGCGATGAACAACCCTGCCGCCGGGTTCAGCGAGAAGGCGGGCGCCGCCTTGGGCGGATTCGGAAGCGGCTTCTCTCGGTCTGTGCCCCATATGCTTCAGAACATGGCTCTGATGGGGACCGTGGGGACGCTGGGAGGCCTCGGAGCCAGCAGGTCGGCGTCAGCCATCAACAGGGCCATCGAGCTGAAGATGCCCGAGGAGACCACCCAGTCGATCCAGAAGCACAGGGCGGAGGTTCTGACGAAGGAGTTCCAGCTACACGAGCGGGGCGGCCCTCTCCCCGTGAAGGGATGGAACAATCTGTTCAACAGGGCGTTCTCGGTGGGGGTACCACACGAGACAATCAGGTCGACGTTTGACCGTGTTGGAATAGACCTTGGTCAGTTCAGGACGGAAATGGATCAACTAATCGCTTCGCACGCTGGAAGGTAAGCTACCGAAATTCATGGACGGGCGAATGCGGGGGTCTTGTTCCCTTTCTGGAAGCGCGTCCATTTAGGCCGTAGATACGCAAGGTAATCCTTCCATCGATCGGTGGGAAGTGGCGCGGCGGCTGACAGTCCGAACCTGGGGAGAATGACATCCCATTCTTCCGGCCACACATCAGCTGTTTTGTAGAGTACATCATTGGACTCCGCTTTCTTATCCGCCAGATAGAGCAGAAAATTGACGTACAACGATTTCAACTCGTCCAGCTGTCTCTCGGACGGCTGATTGTCCAAGCCGACGAACCCAATGGAGTTACCAGGACTGTAAGGGTCGAAATGGTGCTTTGCGCCAATGACATCGTACATCTGGTCGCGGATTTTCACGAGCTTCTGAAATTCCTCGTCAGTTAGCCTGAGGCCTGTATTCTCCGGTTCCTTGTTGATTCTATCTAGCCTCTCCTCAAGCTCTTTCCGTGCGTCCAGATACAGCCGCTGGAGAGCATCGTCCAGCCCCGCCGCGGGGGCCTGCATTGTGGCGGAACTTGGCCCGGGAACCAGCAGGGATGACGCGGCGGCCATCGGTTCCACCCTGATTGACTCGACTTTGGAGCCAGCGGAGTAGGCTATGATCATGGCGTCACCGTCCGGCTTCACCATCCTGATTGCGCTTCTTTCGAATCCGGTGACCTTGCCACCGGTCTCGAACATGACTGATTGATCGGTGATGTGGAGAACCCCTTCCTCCCCGTCGACCTTCACCTTTGACTCTGGCATGGCCCGCGCCTCTTGAAATTACTTCATGGAATCGACATATAACCGCCACGCCGCAGCAGCCAACAGCGGGATTGGTGCGGCCCTACTAGAGTTCGTTAAAATCCCGAAGCTGTTCTCAATGATGTGGTCCAAATACTCTGGTTTAAGGAGACTACTCGCTGGTCTAGGAGAGGGATACCGCTCAGGGTGGTCTGGGTCAGCCCCCGGCAGCTCTCGATACTTCTCTTCTCGGTGCTTGCGGGTCTCATGGCAGGAACGCCGATACCATCTGCCACCCTGAAACTCGTTCCAGTAGGCGGGTTTCTCCTGGCCGGAACAATCGTTGCATTTTGGAAGGTGAAGATGCTGACTCCAGAGCAGTTGATTATGGCGAGGATAAGCGGTCTGACCGGAGTCTCACAGCAGCGAGACAAGGGCCAAGCCAAACGTACCGCTGTACCAGAAAAGCCAGAGGAGGCCGCGTTCGAGATCGAGGCCGACAGCGCCGAGTCGTTCGCCCCCCTCTCCATCACAGGGAGATGGAGGAGGACGAAGCTGCCCAGGAAGGTCTCGCTCTACGTTGACGGAGTTCCCAGGGCAGGTGCGGAAGCGCTGGCAATACCGGTCAGCGAATCGGAGAGCGGCTACACCATTGTCTTCCTTCCCACGGCTGCCGACATCGGAGTGCGCGAACTGGAGGTTCGAATCGAAGGCGAGGAGAAACCCATCTACAGCAAGAAGGTAGAGGTCAGAGTGAAGGGAGCACGATCGCTGGAGATGAAGAAGGTCGACTGACTCCCCGACCGTCGTGTTAAATCAAAACGACATCACATTCTTCACTTGTCCTTCATTTACGAAGTGGGCCCAATCAACTACTTCAACCTCAGCGAGCCCGAGCGGAACGCCGTACTTTCGAGCTTTCTGTCGGCCCTGCAGCAGCTCAGTTCAGCCGTAGTCTTCCACGTCAGGCTCGACTCAATGAGCGTAGTCGTCGGAAACGAGCTCTATAGTGTGAACTACAGGCGGTACTTCCTCGAGAGCGACCAGTCCCTAGAGGGCATGCTTGCAACGATGGGCCTTCAGGAGAAGTACGTCAGGTTGATGGATAAGCCCGCCTTCAGCGTCGCCAGCAACCTGCCCCGGTATGTGGTCCTCGACAACGGCGACGTTGCGAAGGCCTACACGATAACTGGGGTTTCGTCAGACCTGGATATCGCCTTCCTCGCGAAGGACATGGGGGAGGGCAGCGTGATCGATATGACCGACGAGGTCAGAATCAGAATCGAGCCTCTGAGCAGAGACGAGTCCAAAGGCCTCATCAGGCTCCACGCCGACACCCTCCAAGCAAAGCTCACCCTCGTCGAAATAGCGGGAGGGAGGGACAGAGAGCTTTCCCAGCAGGCGCTGATGGCCGAAGAAGCCGCCCAGACGGTGATATCCGGAGCCCAGAAGCTCTTTCGGGTCTCGTGCGTCCTCGTCCTGAGAGAGAAGAACCTCGACGGGCTGAGGAAGAAGGCGGATTCCTTCTACGACGTGATCATGGGGATGGTCACCGAACTCGACTCGCCGAAGGGGATACAGCACATCATGGTCGCCGGAAAGGGACCAAGGCACCTCAGGGGCGCGAACCTGTTCATGCCCACCGACAGTGTCCTGGCCTTCTTCCCCTTCGCCGGCCTCGACGTTATCGAGCACGACGGCATATTCCTCGGGACCAACCTCCAGACCAAAGGGCCGATAATCTATGACCTGTACAGGAAGTCGAACCCCCACGCGATCGTCGTCGGCAAGTCGGGAGGAGGCAAATCGATGCTTCTGAAGAGCTGGGTTTCGAGGATGGCCATCACCTATCCCGACCTCGCGTTCATGGCCTTCGACAGCGTCAACCAGAGCGAATACGGCAGAGGGGCCGACGGGTCCTACGAGCACAGCTTCGCGGGCGTCACCGGGGCGAAAGTTGTGCGGTTCAACCCCTCTCAACCGATGGGACTCGACCCGTTCCGTTTCTTCGGCAGGCGGCAGGCGGCATCACTGTTCGCTAAGATGGCCGGTATCGGAATCGACGAGAGGACCCTGAGAGCCGAATTGAACGAAATCGCGCAGTCGGGGAGCACCTCCACGACGCAGGACATCTTCGAGGCGAAGATGTCGGAGGAGCTGAGGAAGAGAGTCAACGGGAACCTTAAGCCCCTCAGCTTCATGTTCGAAGGAGAGCCCCAGCAGCCCTACCGCAGGACCATATTCGTCCTGGACGACCTTCCCAACGACGAGGAGCTCAGGGGTTCGGCCGTGGTGCTGGCCAGTGCGCTTGCGATGGCGGCCCTGAAGTCGCTCCCCATTCCGCAGAAGAAGATCCTCCTTATCGACGAGGCCTGGGCCTTTCTGGCCACCGACGACAGAGGGAGACTCTACTTCTCGGAGGCCATGGACATCGTCTCTGAGATGGCGAGGACCGGCAGGCACTACAACATAGCACTCGTCCTGGCGACGCAGTACGGGAAGGACCTGATGAACGGGCAGGGGAAGACGGTCTTCGAATCGTGCGCCACGAAGGTCCTGCTTCACCAAGACGCTGCTGGGCAGGGAGGAGGGTCGAACCTCGCCCAGCAGATCTTCGGCCTTAGCGACCAGGAACGGGCCTTCATCGAGAGGGCGGACAGGGGGTTCGGGGTTCTCTTCACCGAACAGGGGAGGGTGCCCTTCTACAACAAGCTGACCGACATGGAGTATTCGTACTTCACCACGAAGCCAGAGGAAGTGGGGAAGCCGTCCGTCCCTTGAACCGCTAGCCTACTGTGGCGTGCTCTTCGGCGTCCAAGATCAGGCCGGTAAGGTGCGCCTGGGCCCTTCTAAGGTAGTCGAGGTAAGGCCCCTTCTGGTCCTCTTCGAGAGCCGCAGAAGCGAGGAACAGATTGACGCTGACTTCTATCAACTCCACCTCCGGGTCGTACCTTCCCACCTCTTCCGCCATCTTCAGGTTCTACTCATCAAGCAGTTTTTCCGGCTATAATACCCCCGGTCGCCCCAGACTTGTCCCAAAGGGGGAGGATCACTGAAAGTGGACCTCCCGTTTTAGCCCCACGCAGCTTTCCCATGCGACTTGGCTTCGCGCAGAAGAGGGGTAAGCGTCATCATCGGTACGATCCTCACCATCTCCCTAGCAATTGCGGGCTCCGCCGTATACTACGTCGCAGTGACATCCTACATGAGGCCTCAGGCAGGACTCTCACCCGAGGTCACGATAAGCGTCGGAGCGTCCGGATTCACCGTCGTCAGCGCTCAGATTACAAACACAGGCGGGATTCCTTTCACATCTCTCACAATCTCTGTCGCCGGGAGTTCGTCCCAGCTCCAGATCACATACTCCTCGGCTCTATCAGCAGGTGGAGGATCGGCAACGGTCGCCGTCAGGGGCGTTTCAGGAGGCCCCTACTCCGCTGCTACCCAGAACACGGCAGTATCGGGAAATCTCGCGGCTTCCGTGGGGGATTCCTATGTCGTGGTGGTCGATGGCACTCTGAGCAACGGAGCGACCTACAGCCAGGCCTTCAGCGTAGTCGCATCTCCGTGACGTTTTATCTCCAAGCTCTGTTCGTCAGAGATGCGGGTCGCTTCTTCCGGTAGGCGCGGGGTCAGCGAAGTCGTTGCTGCCCTCCTGCTGCTTTCCATAACCGTTGGGGTCTTCGGCGTCTTCTACACCTACTACGTCAGCGGCCTGAACTCGTCCGGAGGGAGCGTGGCGAAGGGGATCCAGGACTCCGCCAAGGCGACTGGCGAACTGATGAGCCTCGTGAGCTACCAGGTGCAGGGGAGCACCGTCACCCTCTACCTCTACAACTATGGCCTCCAGCCGATTACGCTCAACCCGCCGCAACAGGCCTTCCTCGTCGCCTCAGGCTCTCAGCAGACCGCCCAGAGCTTCGCGCTCACCGACGCCTCCTCGGGGGGAGCCATCAGCACGATACAGACCCAGAAGCTCGCGAAGCTGACCCTCACCTTCGGCAGCATCCCGTCTTCGTTCTACGTGGAGATCATGGACAGCATCGGGAAGAACTTCGAGTTCCAGCTGTCCGGCTGACCCGCGTTAAAAGCGGGCCCCGCTTTCATAAGCAATGAAGACCTCCTGCTACAAGAGGAAGGGTATCGCCTCCCTTCCAGTATCCATCTTCTTTGTGGCCCTCGTGGTCTCCGCTCTCGTGGGCGTGGGCTCTCTTGCGTCCGGGCAGTCGGGTTTCTCAAGCGAACAGATTAGCGTTGAAAGCGCGATGGCGCTAAGGCAGCAGGAGCTCTCAGGCCTCTCCGCTTCACCATCGACAGGTGGTACAATCCAGCTGGCCCAGAGCTCGGGAGTCCAGACCTCGATCGTGTACGCGCTCCTGCAGGAGAGCAGCGGCCAGACCATCTCTTCGCCAGTCAACTATGTGGTTTCTGCGGGGCAGGCCACCACGATCAACATCACTTCGCTGGCCGAGTCGATAACCGGGGGCACGCTGCCAAGCCTGTCAAGCGTCACCCTAGTAACCAGCAGGGGCCTCTACATCACCTCCCAGGTCCAGACGGTTCAGCAGACCAAGCAGGTCACCACCTACCAGCAGGAGCAGGTCCAGGAGACAGGACAGCGCCTGGCTGGATACGATGTCTCCGAGACCACCACCGCCCTCGCAGGATACGACGTGTCCGAAACTACGAGGACCCTTACGGGCTATGACGTGACACAGACCGCCACCTCGACCGTGCTCGCCGGCTACGACGTGACCGCTCATTACCCAGTGACCACTCAGGTTCTCTCAGGCTACAATCTGTACATGACCGTGGCCCACACCACCTACACATGTCCCTCCGGGTGGACCAACTACCAGGACGGCCTCTGCAGCCTGACGACGACCAAGACCGTCCTTGTCGGAGAGCAGTACTGGGCGCACTATTGCTACTTCCCGCTCTTCTTCATATGCGGCAACGAGCTGCTGTCTCTGGTCACCTTCCCCAAGGTCATCATGTACACCTACCTGGTGCCCATCTACAGGACCGAGACGGTGACGACCTACGCGTCGGCCGCGGTGAACACCTACTACACGACCCAGTACGAGGGCTTCTCGTCCAGCTGCCCCTCCTACGCCTACCAGCTCGGGATAACCTGCTACCCGGTGTACACCACTCGGACGACCTACCAGAGCGAATCGCTCGGCCAGCTCTCTTACTGCCCGATGCCGAACTCCTACACCAGGACCTACTACTCCTGCTCGCCGGTCTACCACCAGCAGACGACCACGACCAACCTAGGCCAGATGAGCTACTGCCCGTCGGGAAGTTCGACTACGCAGTATTCATGCTCTCCCGTTTACCAGTCACTCACGACCAGCCTTGGGCAGATGTCGTACTGTCCGTCGGGTTCTCAGTACTCCTGCTCGCCAGTCTACCAGCCTTACACGATCAGCCTTGGCCAGATGAGCTACTGCCCGTCCGGTTCGCAGTACTCCTGCTCGGCGGTCTACAGCTCCTACACCTACTGGATCACTGAAACGGTCCCCGTCGTAACCACGGTCAGCTACGAAACTCTCTCGACCTTGGGGAACGCTTGGCTGATTGGCGGATGAGGAAGAAGCGCTGTCGACGCCAAAGGGGCGTCTGCCGCTATGAGCATGGTGCTTAGTCCCCTAGAGCGACATTTTCTATCGAGATTCAGACGCCGTGAATTCACTTTCCTGTAAGAGTGACTAGCAAAGCCCCAGCCGCGAACGACAACCCGGCGAAAAGAGCAAATCCTGATGCTGGGGACACAAGAGTAATCAGCACTCCAATCAGAGCGCTTGAGACGAAGTCCCCTACGCCATTGACAGTTTGAAGCACACCATAACCCACACCCCTCTGCGACGAGTCCAGGAAGTCTGCCGTGTAGGCGCCCTCGACTGCATCTACAACACCGGTGCTCAACCCGGCGAGTATGAATACGGTGAGAAGTATTGGAATCGAAGGAATCTCAAAGACAGATGCCAGGCAGGCCAGCCCGAATAAGCCATATCCGCCAGCGAGGAGAAATCTCTTGGATACCCTATCTGCCAAGAAGCCGGCGGGATACGAGCTGGCTGCATATACGACGTTGAGGACAAGGAGGAGCAGGACGGCGACGTCCGCGGCGCCTGTCTGTCCTTGTGAAGGCGCGAGAATCTGAAGAGCCCGGAGATTGAATATGGTGTTCGAGAAATTTACCAACCCGAAGAGACCCACGCCTACAAGGAACAGCCTGAACCTTGTTGGGAGCACCCTTACGGCATGCAAGAAACTCGGATGATTCGGATGGGGGACCCGGGCCTTGCTCCTGACCAGGGCGACCACTACAACGACTGAAGCTATCCCCGGAATCAATGTGAGGAAATAGATCGGTGGGATTGCGAGACGGGGGACGAGCAGGTATGCCAATGCGATCCCGATAGTCGCTCCGATGGTATCGAAGGCGCGCTGAAAGCCGAAAGCCTTGCCCCGGGTTTCGGGGGCTACTGACTCGGACATCAGGGCATCTCTTGGAGGGCCGCGAGCCCCGCGACCCATCCATCCGGCTACCCGCAGGGAGAGAATCTGGAGCCACGACGTGGCGAACCCAATGGCTGGGAAGAGAAACCCGGTAAGGGCGTAACCGAGGTACATTACAAATGTCCTCTTTCCCGTCTTGTCGGTCCAATAGCCAGAGTACGACTTGATTGCGCTAGACGCGCCGTCCGAGGCGCCTTCAATCAGCCCTATGGGCGCCGCCGCCGCAATCGGGCCGCCCACCAGGGTCGCCACGAGGAGGGGGAGCATGGCCGTGGCAGTCTCATGGCTCATGTCTGAGAAGAGACTGGTCAGGCTGACTCCCGCGATAGTTCTGTTGAGCCAGGGAGTCTTGTGGGGATTCGTCGTTTCCCGAGCTGAGCCCTCACCCACGGGACGAAACCCACCTCGCTCGGTTTTTCTTCTCTGACCTCTCAAGAAACCTCATGAGCCCGACGTTTTTTCGGCGCTCGACATCTAGCGCCGGGTACTCTGAGCACATAATCCGGTCGGTTGAGAGAACAATCACCTTGCGAGAGAGTGAAGGGGCCGTCGTGCTAGGCCACCTTGCCGTAACCGTCGCGCCTTTCTTCAGTCTACCAAAGACCTCGTCAGACCTGATACTCTCAGGTTGAACCTCTGAAGACGGATTAACTGAACTTTCTGACGTGAGTTCGGCACCGCGAGAACGACTCAACTCCGCGGAAAGGAAGCGCACAAAGAAAGCCAGGATATGGTCTGGAAAGGACCCGCCAATGCTCCTAGCACTGACATCGTCGTACTTCGCAGCAAGGTCTGAGATTTGCGTGAATTTCGCCACGCGCCACGCAAGTTCTCTATCTGGCCTTTTCCCAACTTCTGCGATGAGATAGGCAGGGTCGCCACGCCAGGCTAGCCACAACTCCAGTGCCTCCTCGTTGGCTGTCTCGAGTGACCTTCGCTTCGAGCCGAAAATCTGATTCGCTCGATTTCGAAAGGTTCTTTCAAGTTCAGAATCCCCGGCACTTCCGTCAGAGTCGTCGGGCCTAGCCTTCACCGATGTTTCTGTCAACGATACCTGAACCGCCTCCTCCCTAGTTTCGACGCATCCGTCAGCATCCGTCTTGCGACGTCTGGGCTGTCAAATGAGCCTCGGGCCGGGTCAACCCACACCATATCCACAGCCTCTGGTGTCGGGCGAGGGTTTACCGCTCCCACCAGTTTCCCGCTATAGCAGACGAAGAGGTAGTGGGTATTCCCCGTATCTTCTGAGATGAAATCGTCGTAGACGCCCACTAATCCCTGGAGTTCGACTTCCACGCGAAGCTCCTCTTTAACCTCCCTTCGTGCGGCGTCAGGAACTTGTTCGCCGGTCTTGACGTATCCCTGTGGTAGTACCCATCTGCCGTGGTAGGGCTCCTCCCGCTCGTTGATGAGCAGGATTTTCCGGTCCTTTCCGATAGCTACCGACGCGATGACACGAATGCTTTCGTCGAGCTGCTCGACTCTCATCATGGGGAACCAGACAATACCTTTCCTCGAATCCTAGCATAGAGATACCGCTCGTCGTCACCGTCTACGTAGAACATTCGTTTCTTCAGACTAAGGGCTATCCGGGCTCTCGCCGTTTCCACCCACGCCTCCTTCTTCCTGGTCGTGAAAGAAGGGACCGGAAAGTCCTCAAGGAGCCTTTCGATTTCATCTCTGGTCGTCAGCCAAAGCACAGACTGCTTGTCGGGATGCTGCTTTGACACCTCTACCGACAGCGCCTCTAGGAATACCTCTGTTGGTGCAGTCCTTCCGCTGTAGGTGCTGTCACCGGCTATGGACAGATAGGCTACCCTAAGAGTGTCGCCGGTCCTCAAGTCCAATGTGGTGATGTCCTTTCCCGCAAACAATGGGTAGCGTTTTCCGTCCCGTTCGACGACCAAGAGAAACGAAAAGCCACCTTTGCCCGCGAGTCTCTGGCCGCTTTCAAGTCTCCCCTTGAGAACTCCGAGAAATCCTACTTTTCCGAACCTGAGATTCTTTGCTTCGACGCGCGTGAGCTCCCCTCCATCGAGATGGTAGCATGTTTGGTCTATTGAAACGGCGCTAAGGTCCAGGTCCGGGTCCCAAGTTGCCTGAACCCCATTCGCAAGTAGCTTCTCCCACATATCGACACGCCTGGGATTCAGACCGAACGACCTGGCATGGAGTTCTACGTTTGCGTGCGGTTTCGAAGCCTTCATGAGAACGGACGCGACCTGATCCAGCTGACTCTCACTCGAGATACCGATCTTCACCGAGTGCTTTGCGTTTGAAACTAGCTCCCAGAGATTCGCGGCCAGGGAAGTCGAAACCAAACTCATCTAGGTTTCCTTGAGGATGAAGACGTACTTCTTGTAGAAACTGTCAATCTCGTCCTGCGCCCAGTCATCCCACTGTTCATGCTTTGCCGGGGTGAGGCCCTTCTCGGCCAGCAGCTTTCTGAGCTTCTTGTTCTCGGGTAGCATTGTTGAAAGGGCCATGGACAAGGCCCTGTTGTCCGAGAAGAGTTGGTATGACTCGAACTTCATGGCCGCGTATCTCCCTCCTAGCGCGAACATCTCCGAACGGCGCTTCTCGATGTCGACGCCTTCCTCATCCGTGACTCCATAGGAGAAGAGTATCGGGAGCAACTCTTTCATCGCGGTGTATCCCATCTGCCGGGCGAAACTCGATATCTCCTTCCAGGTCTTTCCCTCGAATCTGGCGGTTATCTTGACCGACTCCTCTGAGTTGCCTACCTCAATGATGGAGTGCGTATCGACCTCTGCAGGGTGCTGCTTCCCCTTGGCGGAACTGAACACATTGAACATTCACTTACCCCTCCCTTCTTTTTTCTCGGCTTCCAAGAGCTTCCCAAGCTCGTGGTTCTGAGAATAGATCTTCCTGAGGACCTCATTGTCTCTACCGTATTCTTTGAACCTCTTCTCCAGTTCGGGGTAGTCTTTCTCCATGTAGGCAAGCTGTAGTGGCCAGTATCGATTGATTCCGTCAATCAGGACGGCTCGCAGTGCGTCGTCCTGAGTGAGGCGGTGGGCGACGGCGAACTGCTCGAAGCGCTTGTAGTCCTCACTGCCGACCGAAAACTCCACGATTTCGGCTGACGCTTTCCTCTTTCCCTTTCGAATCAAGTCTGTCGACTGTAACGGTGGTTACATAGGGAATATATAATTGCCGCTTTCGGGGCGGTCCCGGACAAATTGAAGGTCCTTCTCATTTCAGACATTCACTCCAACCTTTCTGCGTTAGATGCTGTCCTTGAGAGGGCCAGATACGACGACGTGATTTTCTTGGGCGATGCCGTAGACTACGGACCATCGCCGTTTGAGGTCTACTCTAGGCTGAAGAGGATGAGGGCGAAGCGAGTGGTGGGCAATCACGACGTAGCTGCCGCTTTCGGTCTGGACTGCAGGAGCAGTCCGAGGACGCATGAGGCGGCCGTAAGAACCAGGGAAAGGATTACCTATCAGAGGACGCCGAGGAGGGCCTTGCAGATGCTTGGACGAGCGGAGAAGACCCTCGACCTTGCATACGGAGACTTGAGGGTCAGGGCTCTGCACGCAGCCCCCGGGGACGAGCTCTACAGGTACATCACGAAGGAGGAGGCTGCCGGTCTTGAAGTCGAAGGGGTGAATCTGCTCTTGCTGG
This sequence comes from Nitrososphaerota archaeon, assembly GCA_029785195.1. Taxonomy (GTDB): domain Archaea; phylum Thermoproteota; class Nitrososphaeria; order Nitrososphaerales; family Gagatemarchaeaceae; genus UBA183. Next base: position 45,537 of record JAFMAD010000007.1, on the reverse strand, counting down.
GGCACACGCACGTGCCGTACGAAATCAAGGATGGGGCTCGATGGATTGTTAACCCAGGGAGCGTAGGAATGCCGAAGGATGGAGACCCTAGGGCGTCTTACGCTGTCCTTGACACATCCGCAAGGGAAGTTCAACTTGAAAGGGCGGACTATGATGTTGAACTCGTGGTGTCGGAGCTGAGACACCTCATAGGCGATGAGAGATCCATCTTCGAGCAACTTGCGAACGGTCTCCGCACTGGCGGCAGGTAACAGGCCAGCGGCACATGGTAGGCTTAAATCGACAAGCTGGTCTCGGATTCATCTCATGAGCGGGTCGTCGGCTGACAGGTGGATTGTAGTTGCCTACGACCTTCCGAACGAACCCTCGAAGTTGAGGGTGAGGGCGTGGAGGAACCTCAAGAAGCTTGGTGCACTCTATCCACCCGTTTCTCTCTGCATCCTGCCTGACACACCTCGGGTCAGGAAGGAGATTGGACAGTTCAGATCCGAATTCAAGAAGCATGGAACGATTCTGATAATGGCTGCCAATGCACTTGAAATGCCGGACGAAGCCATACTCTCAAAGCTGTTCCAAGAGGATAGGCGGAAGCAGTACGACGAGATCTACGAAGAATGCCAGGAATTCCTGGATGAGATAAGCGAGAACCTCACAAACAAGAAAACCACCTACGAAGAGACAGATGAACTCGAACAAAGCCTCGAAGCACTCGAAAGGTGGTACAAGGACGTGAAAGAGAAGGGGTATGGACGTGGTGAGGACGCTTCCAAGGTCGATAAGATTCTGTCAAGATGCAAGAAGGCACTGGCTAGCTTCGCGGAGAAAGCACAGCCCCTCGGAATCAACAAGTAATCCACTCGCCGGTCCGTCCATCTTGGGAATGTAACAACAGTTACATTTAATTACGGACGCCCGAGAGGCACCGCAAGTCCCGTGCATCAGGCATAAGATTCGAACACCCTCTATTGGAATGATAGCACTTTGACAGACCAGCTCACACTTCAGATCATAAACGTCATCCAAGTTGGCACGGTTCTCTTCCTCTCGCCTCTGGTAGCTGGAATCATAAACAGGCTGAAGGCGATAATAGAATCCAAACACGGCCCGCCGCTGCTTCAGCCCTACTATGACCTCCTGAAACTCTTCAGGAAGGAGGTGGTCGTGCCCGAGAGGGCGTCCAGCTTCTTCGTTCTAGCCCCCTTCCTATCCTTTACTGCTTACATCGTCATCTCTCTGGTCATCCCTATTGTGACTCCTTATCCCCTCCCGTACGGCATACTTCTCGACCTGCTGGGAGGGGCGCTGATGTTCGGCCTCGCTGGAATCGTGGGAATCATCGCCGCTATCGACGCCCATACCAATTACACAGCCCTTGGGGCAAGCAGGAGCGCCTCATTTTCCGCCTTGGCTGAGCCCACTTTGATAATGGTCTTCTTCGGAGTCGCCCTGATCACTGGGACCAACAACCCATACGTAACCAACAACCTCCTGGCGACCTCGACCGCTTGGTACCTTTCGGCGACCCACATACTTGTGCTTGGTGCGTTCTTCATGCTACTGCTCGTCGAAACAGGTCGGCTCCCGGTCGAGAGCTCGGGCTTGATGGAGCTCGGAATGCTAGACGACGCCAAGGTGATGGAACACTCCGGGAAGCTCCTTGCGCTTTCGAGATGGGGCGGCTACATGAAGCAGTTCATGCTCATGTCGGTCTTCCTGAACGTCTTCTTGCTTCCCTGGTGGATGTCAAGCCAGGTCTCCGTCACAGGTGCCCTGTACTCGGTCGGCACCCTGTTCCTCAAGCTATTAGGACTGGCAGCGGTGATAGTGATAACTGAAGAGACCTTCGCCAAGTTGCGCCTCTTCAAGATCCTCGACTTTCTCGCCATCTCGTTCAGCCTCGGGCTTCTCGCGGTCATAGCGTTTTTTCTGGTGGGAGGCGGGCCAGTTCCATGACCATTCCTGCATCGCTCCTAGGCGAGGTTGCGGGGTTGCTGGGGATACTGGTGATCCTGTCAGCTCTCTATCTCCAGAGCCAGACCTTTGTCGACCCGACAATACGGGCAGTGGCCGTTCAATCGCTGCTTCTTGCGGGCTTCTTCGTAGTCCTCTATCTGGAGTCGGGAGTGGCCGACCTCCTGTATCTCGCGGCGATAACCGCCGGGATCAGAGGAATCCTGATCCCCGTCGTGATGCTCTACCAGGTCCGACGCTTCAAGCACAGCCTGAGGGAGAGCGGGACAGGCCAGAGGGTGCCCTCATTGGTCATTGTAGGCGTGCTGATGACAATCGGAGGATACGCTCTCTTCAAGACCGCGCTGCTTCCTACCCTATCAAACCCTTCTGCATCGGTTCCCTTTGTCCTCGTGCTCCTCAGCTTTCTCCTCATAGTGACCAGGAGGAACGCGCTCACGCAGATGACGGGATTCCTAGAGGAAGAGAACGCTGTCCTCTATGCGGGCGCGCTCATCGCGCCGACCATACCCCTTCTGATCGAGTTCGCCGTAGTCCTAGATATCCTGGGTGTTGTCCTGGTCGGCGTGATCCTGTCCGCTACAAGGGATGTTCTACGGACGCTCGAAGAGCCCGAACTAGAGCAACTCACAGGGTGATAAGGGAATGGACCAGTCTATCCTGTTCGTAGGGTTGCTCGCGGCACCTGCAGTCGGGGCAGCGATTTCGCTTGTCCCTAGGGACGGGGTCGAGATTCTCGCATCTCTCGTGTCCTCCGCCGCTGCTGTTCTGGTCTCCTTGCTCTTGCTCGCCTCTGGGGCTTCGGGAGCATTCGGCTTCTTCTATTCCGACGGACTGACAAGAATAATTACAATCACCATTTCGTCCATCTTCTTCACCTCGGTGGCGTATTCATGGTTCTACGTGAAGAGGATCAACGAGCCCCTCATCCGCTTCAGGTGGTACTACTCCCTGCTCGACCTCTTTGCGTTCACCATGCTGCTCGCGGTCACGGTCAACGACCTCGGCTTTGTCTGGATCGCAATCGAGGCAACGACGGTTACGAGCGCACTCTTGGTGGCGCTCGAGCGGGAAAGGACCAGCGTCGAAGCGGCGTGGCGCTACACACTGATAGTCTCCGCGGGACTCGTATCCTCCCTGCTCTCGGTAATCTTCGTCTACTTCTCGCAAGGGACTCTCCTGATCTCAGACCTCACGGCCGGGCCGTTACAGGCCGGATTGCTCATGCCTCTGGCGGTCGGCTTCGCACTGGTGGGTTACGGCACTAAAGCAGGAATCGCCCCCATGCACGCCTGGCTTCCCGACGCGCACAGCGAAGCGCCTTCCCCTGTCAGCGCCATGTTCTCAGGCATCCTCCTCCCCACTTCGATCTACGCCTTGGTGAGGACCTTCAACCTCCTCCAGGGTCTTGCCTCCTTCGCCGCGATGCAGAACTTGCTAATAGGATTCGGAATCTTCACCGCCCTGCTCGCAGCTATCATAATCGGCTATCAGCGGAACTACAAGCGAATGCTCGCGTACTCCAGCATGGAGAACATGGGCATTATCTTGGTTGGTTTCGCCCTAGGCGGCATCGGGGCAATCGGGGCGGTCATACAGATTGTCGCCCACGCCTTCGCCAAGTCTTCGGCCTTCTACGGGGCCGGTAACATCTTGGTCTCCTATGAAAGCAAGAGCATGGCCGAGGTCCAGGGAGTGGCCTCGAGGCTGAAGTATAGCGGCTACCTCTTCGCGCTTTCCTGTCTCGCGGTGACGGGGGCTCCGCCGTTCGGGGTGTTCGTGGGCGAATTCATGATAATCGCACAGGCCATGAGCACAGGGAACTTCGCTCTGGTCCTCCTCCTGGCGGCTGTCTACACCTACACTTTCATCGGACTCAACAGGCAATCGGTACGAATGGTATTCGGTGTCAGCCCAACGGGAGGGGGCACACTCGAGGATAAAGCAGCGAAACAAGGAACAAACTCTGCACGCGAGAATTGGTTGTCGGTAGCCATCCCGCTCGCCAACCTCTTGGTCGCCCTCGGCATTGGTGTCTACATGAGCCCGTTGCTTCTTCAAGCGGCTCAGGGGATCGTCCCATGAGTGGAACGTCGTCAGAACTGGATGCCGCCCGTATCGAGCGACGGAACGTGGAAAGCCTTCGAGAGAACATGCAGATTTCGTCGATTTTCCGTGCCGGCAATCGGACGCATGCGCTCCTCTCTGATATAGAGAACAACAAGACCATCCTCAGCGACCTGCCGCCGACGCTTGGGGAGGAATTCGGCGCCCTCCTTAGAGGGAGTGAAACGAAGTTGGGGATTCCACTCGAGTTGGAAGCCGGAGGCAAAGTAGAGGGGTACGGCGTATTCGAGTTCCAATATGGGCCCGTGAGTTCAGGTGTGCCCGAAGCGGGAGGATTCAAACTGGTGACTTACGGAGAACGGGTCCTCAAGGTTGTCCCACAAATCAATTTCAAGAAGAGGGGAGTCGAACAGGCGGCGCTAGGCAAGCTACCCCAGGACGCATTGCTTCTTATTGAGAGGTCGGCAGGCAACTTCTCGGCTTCGTACTCCACCTGCTTCGTGACCGCCGTAGAAGGTGCCCTGGGCCTCGAGGTTCCGTCGAAAGCCAGGTGGACTAGGGCAGCGGCCATTGAGCTCGAACGCATCTACAATCACTTGTATGTGTTTGGTCGTCTCGCCGAAGCAGCATCACAGAACGTGGCCGCGACACAGACGCACGCCCTAAGAGAGAGGATTCTGCGGTCGAATTCCAAGTATTTCGGCCACAGGTATCTTTTCGGAATCAACACTCTCGGGGGTGTGCGCTATGACCTGGCCAAGGAAGAGCGCACTCAGCTCGTCAGTGAAATCAGGACGGTTGCAGGAGAGTTCTCTAAGCTTGTTGAGTACTTCCTTTCCTCGAGGATCTTCCTCGACAGGCTTCAGGGCACGGCGAAGCTTTCGAGAGGCGACGCAATCGTACTCGGTTCCGTCGGCCCCGCAGCTCGCGGGTCGGGCCTGCAGTGGGACGACAGACTGACCTACCCCATCGAGCCGTACAGGGACATCTACGTCAACCTGGAGACCGAGTCGGGTGAGGACACCATGGCTAGGACTATGGTGAGGGTGAAGGAAATCGAATCCAGCACCATAGCTTTGAGGGAACTCCTCGACAGGATGCCGGGTGACGGACCAGGGCCACGGACTAGTCCTAAACGGTCCTCCCAGGATAGACTTCCGGAGGATTTCGCCTTCTGCAGGATTGAAAGTCCCAGCGGCGACTTGATACAGGTGGTTCAGGTTGACAACCGAGGCAGGATAAGCAATCTGCACATCCGCCCTCCTTCCCTGGTGAATTGGCTCCCGTTCGCCAAGAGCCTCCAAGGGAACGTCTTCACGGACTTCCAGTTCGCTTACGAAAGCTTCGGCCTTTCATTCGCCGATTCAGACAGGTGAGAGTCGAAGATGCCAAAGATTTGGGTCCTCCGCGGGTTGAAGAAAGGTGTCCTCACTACGAGATATCCTAGGACACCCCCCACAAGTGAAGAGATTCCTCAAAGCTCTCAGCCACCCATGGCCACTCAACATGCAGATTGGCCGGGGGGCGAGAAGGGCTGTCCAACGAGCGCAATCAACTCGCAAGAGAGGAAGATAGACCTTGGAATGTGCATCTACTGCCGCCTTTGCTCATCGGCAGGGTTCTCATTCGAAGATGGAAACATCGACAAGACCCGAGCCCTCCAGGCAAGTGTCGCCCTGCAAAATGTGAAGAGTGCGAAGCAGATTTTCGGAAGGTCGCTCCAAGCCCTAACGATAGACGTCGGGTCGTGCAACGCCTGCAATTTAGAGGTGCTGAACCTTTCCAATCCATACTACGACCTTACGAGGCTCGGAATTTCGCTGACAAACTCCCCCAAGCATGCCGACGCCCTGCTGGTGGTCGGAGCCCTCAATCCAGCGATGGTGGATGTCCTCAAGAGGACGTACGAAAGCATGCCAGAACCAAAGCTAGTCATTTCGGTAGGAGCCTGTGCCATCAGCGGCGGCATCTTCAGAGGGACTGAAGGGTTTGTCTCATCAGTGAGGGAGGTAATTCCGGTTGATGTCACCGTCCCTGGATGCCCACCTTCTCCTGTTCAGATCCTGGAGGGGTTGCTTCTGGCCGCTGGGAGGCTGAGGAAGGAGGCGCCGCCATGACCGCGGTTGGCGTAGTGGCAGGACTCCTCTTTGGGACTTTGGTGACCTTCGGTGCGGGTTTCTTCCTCGGGCTGATTTCGAAGAGGGCGGCATATCTCCTGGGGGTTGTGGGCTCTGCGTTGAGCACAATACTCTCGCTCACCATCCTAATCTCTGGAGGGACGACTTCCATCGACCTTTGGAAGGTCACATCATCGAGCTTCGCCCAACTGCAGATCTCCCCATTCAACTCGTACTTCCTCCTGATCTCCTCACTTGTCTGGCTCGGGACATGCTTGTACTCGGTAAAGTACGATGACGACTACCCCAAGTCGCTCTCGTCTCTCCTGCTACTCACCATCCTGTCGATGGTCTTCGTGCTGGTAAGCGGCGACGCCATCACGTTTCTGATAGGTTGGGAGTCGATGACAATCGCCTCCTTCTTCATGATACTGCAGGGGAAAGGCGACAGGGAAGGTGTGAGAAATGCTGCCTACCTCTTCCTCGCCTTCGGGGAAGGGAGCAGCGTGTTCATCATGCTTGCATTCTCCGGACTCTTCTCAGCAGCAGGCACCTTCAACTTCATGGGACCCGACGTAGCGAGAATCATCTCACCACTGGGCTCTTGGATCTTCGTCACTGCGCTTGTCGGATTCGGCCTGAAGATGGGATTGGCTCCCTTCCATATGAGCGAGTGGCTCCCTATCGCCCACTCTAGCGCCCCGTCGAACGCCTCTGCGCTCCTATCCGCGACGCTCACATTGATGGGGGTCTACGGCATCATCGACGTCGTGTCCCAGCTCGGACAGTACGAGCTCTGGTGGGGGTGGCTGGCCCTGACCATCGGCGGGGTCTCAGCCCTCCTTGGAGCGCTCTTCAGCTCGGTCTCGGAACACTCGAAAGGTTTGCCCGCCTACAGCACGATAGAAAACAACGGGATGATCGTCGTAGCCATAGGGTCGTACATGGTCGCCTCCTACTACAACCTGACCTTGCTCGCGGACTTCGCCCTTGTTGCCGCCCTTTTCCATGCCTTCGCCCACTCTATTGCCAAGGCATCGCTTTTCCTCACCAACGGGTGGGTCAGCAAGCTGAGGGGAAGCTTCGACCTGGGCAGCAGTAATCCATTGCCACCTGACGAGAGGCCATCTCTTGGTTTCACAAGCATATTCACGGCCTTGTCCTTGGCCGCCGTGCCTCCGCTTGCGGGGTTCGTCTCAGAATGGATGATCCTAGAGACGCTTTTCCAATCCTTCAGGTTCGGGGACCTGACGAGCCAGATTGTCGGGACCCTGGTGGGCGCGGTGGTCGCGCTGGCAGCAGGGATAATCGTTGTTACAATGACGAAAGCCTACGGGTTCGGGATACTGTGGCCACGGAAGTTGGCGACCGCTAGTGGGAAACATGGCACCAACGGGGGTCTCTCGATTATGGGCAGCCTTGTGTACTTCGCTGCGTTAATCATCGCGACAGGTGTCGCAGCTCCAGGGGTGTTCCTACTCGCCTCAAATGCTGTGTCCCGGACCCTGGGGACAAACCCGTTCGGTATGTTCGTCACCGGCCTACTGGGGGTGCCTTCACCCTTCGTGATACTGTCAGGAAGCCCGTTCGGAGGCTTCTCCCCGACGTTCACGGCCGTGGCGTTCGTTCTCGTTCTGCTGGGGGTTCTGCTTGTCGCCGGGGGCGTGAGGATCAGGCCCCTTGGCTTGGGGCCGAAGGTTCGGCGCACAGAAGGTTGGTTCGCAGGGTCAGCTCAGTCCAGCGATGGGACGGGACTCTACAACTCCTTCGGCTACAGTACCCCCATCCGCATAATGCTTAGGTTCCTTTTCAGGACCAAAGAGACTGTGGTCCAGGTTGGCGGAGTTCAGCGCCCAATCATCAGGTCGCCAGAAGAGTACGTCGTGGACCTCGAAGTCTTAGATGTCTTCAAGAAGTTCTACGACGTCCTCGCCAGGTGGGCATTGTGGTTGTCGGCTTACACTAGCAAGAAGGTAATGCCAGGAAAGCTCGGTCTCTATTTGATTTACATCATGGCTGCCTTTGTCTTCGTACTCATCTACATCCTACTCGCTGTTGGCTGACCCGAATCAGGGAACAATAAGGACCGGGTAGGCCCGGGACTTCAGGAAATGCGAAGACACGGTCCCCAAAAGCCTCTCTGACGCGGAGTGCCGGAGGGTCCCGAGCACTACCAGATCTGGGTTCAACCTGCTGGCGAGTTCCATGAGCTTCTCCCCAGGATTCCCCATTTCAAGATAGATTATAGCGTCAATCAGGTTCTTCTTGACCACTCGCTCAGCGTTCACAAGCGTTTCTTTCCCTGATTTCCTTAACGATTCCAGCAATTCGTCGGGGATGGGATCGGGGGCTCCCGCTGGTTTCTGGACCACATACGCAATGTGAATCTCGGAGCCTTCGTTCTGTGAGGCGATGCCAACGACGAAATCAAGCGCACGCTCGGCCTGTGCTGACCCATCGTATCCGACCAAGAATTTGCTGACCAAGGCTCTCTTCTCTTGTGGAATTGTGCAGGTGCCAACAAGGGGTCGTATTAAAGTAACTACAGTTACACCCAACGAAACTCCTTGAATTTCTTCCTAACAGGTCGCTTCAATTGTTCGTCTTCAGTTGCGGATGGCGCTCCTGAATAGGATTCCACCCCCATGCGAAGCGGGTTCGTTGGCCAGCTTATGCGTACTTTCCTATGAACCAAACAGCAGAGACGGAAAGTGTTCCGTTAGGAACTCCACCAAACGTTTCCGTACGAAGTCACCATTCCAACGCTCTGAAAGGAGGGGTTGACCGAAAACGTCATAGTCCCTCGCGGGGCGACCATCACAACCTGGGCGAGAGCCACGACCTGTTGCTGACCACCGCCGTTGACAGCCAGGTAATACGAAATCGCAGCAGTGGTTGGGCCGTTGTTACGAATAGCCACAGTCCCCGAGCTCAGGCTTACTGAAAGGCTCTCGTCAGCCTTCCCGCCAACCACGGACTGGGCCTCGGCCGCCTGCCTCGCCATGGAATACTGGGCAGCCAGGAGAGCTGTGAAGAGACTGAACACGATCATCGCGAGGACTATGAAGAAGAGAGCACCGATAATCTCAGCTTGGGCTCTTCTGGACTTGATTTTCATCCCACAAGGAGGGCTTTACTCGCTAAAAGGGAGGGAGGGCCTGGATTCACCCAGACCCGTTCTTGACTTCTACTGCACCGTTACAGTAACGACTTGGGTTTGGGTTGCGCCGTTGGCGAAATTCGCCGCCACAGTGATGGTGTAGGACACTCCTGCAGTGACGGATATCGCTGTGGAGAAGGTGGTGCTGGTCCCGCCGCCGGGGGCTATCGGCGAGCCCGACGATGGTGCTGGGCTCCAGGTTGGCTGGGTCCCAGGAACGACTGTGCCGCCCAAGGTCAGGCCCGTCAGCGCTATCGAGCCGGAGTCCGTCACTGAGACGACGGCCGTGCCGGTGCCCGAGCCGCTCGCTACCGCGATGGAGGCGCTCACCTGGATCTGGTTGGTGTTCTGGGCTCTGCTGGCCGTGGTCGTGAAGTAGGTGTAGAGGACCCCCGCGGCGACTATGGTCATGGCGACGACTAGGATGGTTGCGATGATTGGAGAGATGGCTTTTCTTCGGCGTGTCTGAAGACTAGTCTTCATTGAAGTCCGGGTCGGCGTCCGCTTTTAACGAACTCAGAAGCCGAGGGAGAAGTTCGGAAGGTACTGCGTGAGGGCCACCGCCACCACCGCCAGGGCGAAGAGGATCGTCATGTTCAGGGTGTTCTTCGCCGTGAAATCAGTGGCCCTGGTCATCGTGAAGGCTATGGCACCCGCCGCGACCACGGTGACGATGTCCACTGTGGCGTTCACGATGGCAAGCGAGGCGGTCCCGCCCCCGAAGAAGCCGGCACTGGAGGAGCCGAAGCTCCCGATGACCCCGCTGATGACCTTCACGACGAGAGGGATGGCCACCGGGACGGCGTAGCCGAGCATCCTGTAGAGCCCCACCGACGAGGTAGCCTCCTTTTTCAGACGGTTGTACCCTGAAATGAAGTTGTAGAGGTCCTCGATGTTCGCAGGGGTCCCGCCCCCGCTCTCCGTGATTTGGTCCAAGATGTACACGGTCATCCTCCCCAGCCAACTCCTCATAGCCACCTTCACCTCCCCGAGCCTCACTCCGAGGCTCATCTGGGCCGCCATCCTCTCCAGAATCGAGTCGAAGACGGGGTTGAACTTCGTCTTTGCCGCGGTCTCCAGCACCGCCTTCCTCATGTTGTATCCTATCTTCCTGTACTCCGCTATGTTCCTGAGGAAGTCCGGGAGGGCAGCCTCGGTCAGCCTGACCTCCCTGATCTGGGCTCTGACCGGAAGGCCGTACAGCGCGGCGCCTGCAGCTCCCGACACAGCCACTATCAGCCAGGCCTGCCCGGTGAACGAAGAAACGAGCGCCCCCGCAGCCACCCCGACTAGGCCAAGCCTAACGTCCCCTCCGAGGACGTCGTAGACCCTGGGCTGCACAGACTTCACCATGAAGTACATCAGCAGGGCGATGATTGGAAGGGCTGCCACGCTCACGTAGGAGATCATGGCGACCAAGTCGGGCGGCATGGTTATCGCCCCGACGACCAGCAGAAGGGGGAGGAGGACGAAGACTATGATCAGCATCTCCCCGATGGTCCCAACCTTCTCCGCGTAGCTCTGCCACCGGAACCTCATGGAGGCGAGGTATTCCCTCGTCCTGTCAGAGAGGTACAGGACCACGTCCCCGCCGGACTTCAGGACCCCCGTGTACCCGTAGAGGAAGTGCTTGAAGGAGTCGTCCGGGTGGGTGGATGCAAGGTCATCCAGGGCGCCGACCAAGTCCTTCCCGAACCCGATGCTCTTCTGCAGGAGCCTCGCCTCCACCTCCATCGCGGGAAGTATCTGCTTCCCCAGCGTCCCCCTGAACGAGTCGACGAGGGACCGCCCGGCCGACTGCATCACCGAAGAGAGCAGGGCGAAGAAGGGGAGCTCGTCCCTTACGTTCGTCTTCCTCTCGGACACCCTGTTCTTCGCACTCAGAGAGGGCGTGTAGAGGATTATCGCGGGCACCATCATCAGGGCAAGAAGCGTGGGACTGACTAGGACGGAGAGGACGAGCGAGAGCGGAACAAAGAGGGCCGCCAGGGCCACCGAGTAGAACGAGTACCTTGCGGCAAAGGCGTAGGGGTCCAGCTGCATCCCGCCCTTGACGACGTCGCTCCTTATGCTCCGCTCCACCCTTCCGGCGAGCCTGTTCAGGAGGGGGATGCTCCTGGTGAGCCTGACAGCCCTGTCCTCTTTGACTTCACGAACGCCGGGACCCGCCCTGCGGAAGGCGTCCAAGACGCCGCTCACCCGAACCTTGCTCTCGAGGCTGACATGGAACAGGCCGAGCAGAAGTGGAAAGGCGACTAGAACTATCGCCTCAGAGAGGACGAAGCCGAGGACGAGTCCCTTGGAGAGCCCGGACAGGGCACTTGCGCTCCGAAGAGCCAAGAAAAGAGCCAGTGAAGCCGCGACCCCGAGAATGCCGAAGTAGAGCCTGCCCGCTGAAACTCTGGCCACGATGAAGAAGCCTGGCCTGCCTTAAAACCGGTCAAAGGCTCTCCCAGTGTGAAGAGAACCCCGCTGGTCCTGGCCGCGATCTGCCTTCTCTTGGTGCCATGTGCGCTTCCTGAAATTCAAACCGCACAGGCGGCCCAGCCCGCGGCGCCCGGCGCCCTTCTGCCGCCGGTCTCAATCAGCCTCACCACGATACCAAGTCAGCTGCCGCCCGGTGGGTCCGGGATTGCCATAGTCCAGCTGGTAGACGTGAACGGAAACCCGTCTCCCGCGAAGCAGGACATCACGGTCAGCCTCTATTCGTCAGACCCGGCCGTCGCAGACGTCGTGCAACAGGTGACCGTTCCCTTCGGGAAGTCCCACGCTGAGGCGCATGTGGAGGCAGGGATTCAAGGGTCGGCGGAGCTCACTGCCACAGCGGACGGGTTCCTATCCGGCTCTGTCCAATTCTCCACCCTGATCTTTAGTGACTTCGCCCTCCAGCTTGATCCAATGAACAGCCAAGTCTCCCCTGGAGACACTCTCCACCTGCGAGTCAGATTGACTGCTTCAGGCATGCCCTTCGAAACCCCTGCAGTGGTTCAAGTCTCCGTCGTAGCTTCCCTTCAGGGCGTCCCACAGCAGAGTGTGGAGGTGCAGCCGGGCGCATCTGATGCCTACTTCAGCATCTCTGTGCCTTCGAACCTTTCCCTCACGACGCCGTATCTGACGATCACTGCGGCCGCCTCTGGCTTCACATCGGCGACAGCGGCTGTCGGCCTGTCGCCACAGGGGGCTAACCCTCAGGAGGTGATGGTGGGCCCTCCTAATGCCAACCTTACAGCTCGAAGCGCCGAGTTCCTCTCGGTCTCGCTGCTCAATGCTACTTTCGCCCCGGCTGAGGGGACCGTCACCCTCAGTCTGTTCTCGAGCAATTCAAGCGTCGTGGAACCCTTGAACAGTCAGGTCGTACTGAGCACCGAAGACAGCGCGGTCTTCCCAGTTTATGCCAACGCCACTGGGACGGCGCAGGTTACAGCGATAGCACCTGGTCTGGTTGTTCTTCCTCTTACGGTCAGGGTGGTCGGGCCGCTCAAGCCGACCCTGAGGTTGTCGGTTCCTCCAGAAATGAGGGTCGGAGAGGCCTACAGCTTCTCTGTTGGGTTCTATCTTGGAACGCAGCCGGTGCCCTACGGACCGGCCACTGTCTACATTTCGTCCTCGAATGCTGGCGTGACCGTCCCCTCCAGCGTTGAGGTTTCCACCCTCGGATACGTTATCGGAACACTCGCATCAAGTAGCACGAATTCAGCGAACATCACCGCCGTCCTTGATGGGGCGGGGGCAGCGACGGCAGCAGTTTCTTTCATCTCCGCGCCCGTCATCACTCCCGTGACGTACACTCTGAGAGTCGCGTCGGATTCAGGGCCTCTCGCAGGGGTGCCGGTCAACTTCACCTACGGCGGAAGGACCGCCATGCTAGCTACGGGCCAGTCAGGAGTCGCCGTTTTCGGGGCCTTCAACGACACTGCGACCACTATTTCGGTCCCGGAGCAGATCCAGCCGTCTGGACAGACGAGGTACGTCTTAGTCAGTATGGGGAACTCGACGGGGCGTGCGATAAATGTCACCGCTTCGGCCCCAGTCAACTTCACTGCGAGATATGCGACGTACTACCAGTTTCGCGTAGTCAGTATGATAGGAAACACCACGGGATCAGGCTGGTACAGGAGCGGGACATCGGCCACCTATTCCATCGACGAGAGGTCTTCTGGCGGCCCGGTTGTCTACCAGATGTTCTCGGGATGGACAGGCAGTTTCTCTTCGGCCCAGGCGAGCGGCTCGACGATCATCACATCTCCCGGGTCCATTACGGCCCAGTGGAGCGCAGATAGCAGCCTCCTTTTCGCCGCTGTCGGGGCGTCGTTGGCTGGAGCAGCGGTTGTAGGGTTATTCATATTTAGGCTGAGGAGAAGGTTTGCTCCTTCATAGTCATAACAACGCGCTCGGCCGTCCTGTTCAGGGCCAGCAGCAGCTCTTGATCACGTTGACGGTGATGCTTGAGGGCCAGTGGCCCGAAGTAGAAGAGTAGCTCGGGTAATCCTTGGAGACAGAGAAGGCGAACGTGAACGGCTGAGGGGAGATTCCAGAGACCGTGCAGCCAGCGGTGTTGAGCGGAGGAGCTACGGTGTAGGCGCAACTGGGCATGGACGTGAAAGTCACGTACTGGCTGTCGGAGGAGTAAACGAGAAACTGGACCTGGATCCCTCCCACATAGGTCCCTGGCGTTGCGTCCATCTCGCTGACGCCGATTACAACCGTTCCGTTGTCCCCAGCGCTGAAGTACACGGGACAGACGGCAGCGTCGGTCATCAGTTCGCAGATCGTTGGGCCGTTGGTGCCGGTGAAAACCTTCCCGCTCTGGACCTTCGGGTATGGGATGGGGCCGCATACGAGTCCATTACAGGGCGGGCTCCAGGAGGAGACGCTCGCATAGGCCGCGATTGCGATTGCAACCGAGGCCGCTGCCAGAATAGCAGCTACCAAAACCAGTCTCTTCCTTCCGACCCTACGAAGCCTACTCATCCTACTCACATGAAAGTCCCCGGCTGAGGTATAAAGTCCTAGTTGCAAGAACAGGCTGATCGGACCCCCCTGGCTTGTTTTATTCACCTATTCCGTTCCGAGCTGTTGTCCTCCAATGAAGATCCCATCCGCAGGGCGCTCTCCGGTTTCTCCCTCTACACGCTTGGTGAGGAGCAGAGGCAGGGCGACTCGGTTGCCGTCCTGGGAAAGGAACTCGAGAGATACGATGTCGGCCCCGCGTCGGTCGTCATCGCCAACGAGGGAGGCGTCGGGAGATACACAGTAGCCGAGCCCTCTCTCACCGAGCGTGAAAGGGAGAGGCTGAGCCGTCTCCTCGACCATATCTTCATGAGCATCTCCCCGGAGGACGCCACCGACCCTTCGAAGAGGCTCATACCCAACATGGTCGAGGCCGCGAGAAGCCTGGGGTTCCTCGACGAGGTGACCCAATCCCTTCAGAAGTACGAATACTACGTGAAGAGGGAACTCAAGGGGTACGGGAGGCTTGATGTCCTGATGAACGACTTCAACATCGAGGACATCAAGTGTACCGGCCACGGAAGGCCCATCGTCGTCCTCCACAAGAACCACAGCGAGCTGGGGTGGATCAGAACCAACGTCATTTTCCCCACAGAGGAAGACGCCGAGGAGTCCACCCAGAAGATGCTGCAGAGGTGCGGGACCTTGGCGACCAACGCCATGCCGATAGTCGACGCTAGGACCCCCGCCAATGACAGGGTGGCCGTGAGATGGTCCACGGACGTGTCAATGACCGGGACCGCCTTCACCATTCGCAAGTTCCCAGCCGAGCCGATGCCGATAACCACCCTCGTCAGGCTGAACACCGTCTCTCCCCTCATGGTCGCCTACCTCTGGCTGATGATCGAGGCCAGGGGGTTCTTGATGATCATCGGCCCAACCGGGAGCGGGAAGACCACCTTCATGAACACCCTCGCCTCCCTGGTCAACCCGAACTCCGCCGTCTGCACCATCGAGGACAATCCCGAGCTTAGGCTGCCTCACGAGGTGTGGGACCAGCTCATGTCGAGGCGGAGCTACAGCATCGGCATGGACAACCTGGAGATAACCCTCCAGGACCTCGTGAAGCACTCTCTGAGGCTGACCCCCGACTTCGTCATCGTGGGGGAGGTGAGGGGGGAGGAGATAGCCGCCCTGGTGAACTCGGCCGCCTCCGGGCATGGAGCCCTGACCAGCTTCCACAGCGACAATGTCCTCAACGCCATGATCAGGATGAGCGCCCCTCCGATGCTGGTGCCCACCGGAAACATGATGCTGATCTGGGCCTTCGCGGTCATGAACAGGGTGAGGAGGGAGCACGGAAAGGTCGTGAGGAGGGTCCTCTCCATCACGGAGCTCGACCCAAAGGCGGGAGGCTTTGACCTCAAAGAGCTGTTCAACTACGACGTCGTCACAGACACCTTCTCCCCGTCTTCTCCGGAGGAACTGGTCGCAACGGGGACGCAGCGCCTCGGTCAGGTCAAGAGGCTCTTCGGATGGGACGAAAGCCAGCTTGGAGGGGAACTGGCAGAGAGAGCGGCCTACGTCGAGAAGATGGTGGAGAACAGGCTCTTCACGCTGAACGACGTCGGAGACTCCATTCGGAAGTTCTACATCAACAAGTACGGTCTGGCTGGCTGACAGGGATACCTAGTACTCCGTTATTAGCGGCTTGACTGTCTTCCTTCGATGCCAGACTTCGCCGAAGCACTGACCGAAGTCTGTGAAGCGGTCCTCTCAGAAGTCCTGGGAGCAACAGGGAGGGACTCCGCTTCTTGGTGGCTCGCAAGGTCAGGGACCAGCCTGTCTGACTGTGCCAGGAGACCTCAGGAGTTCGACGACGCCCTGGTCGATATGTTCCAGCCCACGGGGGCCCTGGTGATCGAGGGGCGCATCCTAGGGAGGTTCTACCGTGCGATAGGGGCACGATACGAAAGTGGAACTGAACTGTGCTTTGCGGAAGAGGTCCGGAAAGCGAGGGAAGCATTTGGCAAGCGCCCTTCGTTATATCCGTAGCACGACAACTCGGTCAACTTGAGTGCTGACAGCTGTGGGGAACCAACCTTTGACGTCTTCGCGAGAGTCCGGGGGCCCAGGCCGAAGGTCCAAGGGCGGAGGTCTCACATTGAGATGATGATACACGTCCTCGACGCCGTCAGGAATGGTGCCGACAGGCCCACCCAGGTCATGTACAAGTCCAACCTCTCTTGGTCAATCTGCCAGAGCTTCCTGGGCCGCCTCTCAGAACGCGGATTCCTGAAGGTCGTCTCCGACGGGCCGCGGAGGCGCTACAAGCTGACACCCACAGGCCTTGAGATGCTTTCATCGTTCACGAGGGTAGCGGAGGCGATGGCTCCTGCCGCACCCCTCCCCCGTTAATACGGCGAAGACCCCCCGTGTTCGATGCCAGATATCCGGTGGCTCTTCTTGGACACGCCAATCCCGTATCTGGCTGCGATATGCTTCATCGCATACAGGCACGACCTGGGCAGACTACTGAGACCGTTCCATGACGGTTCCACTGCATGGGACTGGTATCAGGTCAGCGAGCGTCTGGAACTGATCGGCGACAAGGTGATGGCTCCCAGGAGGGCCATGCTAGGGGACTCGAACCTCGTCCTCATTTTCGCCTCGCTTGTGATTTACGCTGGCTCGGGATACGCTTCACTCACGCTGCCGTGGTATTACCTGTGTGCAATCCAGGCGGCGGTGGCTGTTCCGCTCTTCTTGCTGGTCGTCCTGAACCGTGCAGGGCCCTTCCCCTTCAAGCCCTACAGGGACGTTCTGCCTTACCCTCGCTTGGGGACTAGGGTGCGGGATTTCGGCGATAGGAAGGACGAGTCCCGCCCTCGGAGCAAGTCGGCCGCTTCTACGACAGGTGGGACGCAATGAGCGAGAGACAGGTTTTGAAAGAAAAGGTGCGCTTCTTCAACGTCTCCCTCGTCAACGCCACCCCGATGTCCCTGCCGAAGTTCCCTCAACCTCAGCGCCTCATGGGAGAACTGATCCACTCTATTGAGGCAGCGAACCCCAGATTCGCCTGGGTCCAGTTCCTCTTCAAGCGGGTGAACCTCTCTCCAACTCTGGTTGCCCTCAAGAACTCCATGCATGTGGCAGCGGAGCAGATTAAGACCCCGAAGAGGAGCATCATAGACGACAGCGAGTACGACAGGCCGGAGCTCTACCGCGACTGGTACAAGCGCTCAGGGGAGAGGGTCAAGAGGATAGACGCTATCGCAAACGCGCCGCACGTTCTCCTCGCCATCCAGGGGATGTGGGTGGGCAATCCGCGCCAACTTTCGGCCCTTCCCTTCAAGGACTGCTACGACGAGCTCGACAGGCTCGGGGCCTTCGTCTACAGGAACCCCTGGATGCTCGTCGAGCTTGTCAAGAGGAGGATGGTCGAGGACGTGTCGCCCTACTTCATGAGCTACTCCCGGTCCCGCCTCGAGCCCCCCTCGTTCCTCATCACCCAGGAAGAAATCCCCTACTACCTCCACCTCCCGGTCGCCTCGACCCAGGGCTTCCTGGAGTCCCTCGGGAAACGCTCCTCGTACTCTCCCGATGTCCAACCCGGAGGATTAGAGGGAGGCGAGGAAGAAGGGGGCTCGCATCCTGCGGAGAACAAACCCTCTCGGGCGATGGTCCTGAGGTTGGCGGAGGTCCCCAAGATAGTCGAGCCCCTGAAGGACGAGAAGCTGGAAAGGCTGGCGCTTCTGCCCTCGACAACGGTGAGGGGCTTCGAAGTAGTTTTCACCGGGGGAAGCACCGAGATTATCCTCTCATCCAAGACCGAGAGAGACCTGAAGGAGTACCTCGGGGTGATGGAGTCGGTGTACGGCACCCTCAGCGTCGTGGAGGCGACCGACACGCCCGCCTACTTGAAGGAGATACCTGGCATCGTCGGGCTAAGCCCGCGTTAAATCGCAGCCGGCTGTCTTCTCACGATTCGGAATGGGCCAGACCTTCACCAGCGAAGACATGCTCTTCCACATGCTCGTCGTCGGCGGGACTGGCAGCGGCAAGACCAACGCCGTCCTGCACATGCTGAAGCTCCTCTACGACAAGAAGGAGGAAGGCAAGCCCCAACCTGCGTTGTTCCTCTTCGACCCGGGAGGAGACGCGTCCATCGACCTGCTGCGCGCCATCCCGAAGTCGAAATGGAAGGACCGCGTCGTCATCCTCGACCCCCAGTACGTCTCCTTCGGCTTCAACCTCCTCTCCTTGCCCAAGGGGCTGACCCCGGAGGAGAAGACCGAGGTCCTCCAGACCCAGGTCGAGGAGTTCTCCATCCTCCTCTCTGACGTGTTCAACACCGACGCTACGAACGCCCCGCGCTTGATGTTCGTCTTCAAGGGCGCCCTCTACTACCTCTACACCTTTACGGACAACCCGACCTTCTGGGAGCTTTACAACCTCCTGCTCGAATTCACCAAGAAGAGCACCGGCGAAATCGCCGACCTGCTGAGGAGGAGGGACGTCGAGCCCGAGGTCATCCACCAGACCATCGAGGCAATTTCCAAGCTCCCCAAGGACGCCTTCATGCCCGTCATCAACAGGATATCCAACTTCGTCCTCCCCCCGTCGTCCATCACCTTCAGGACCTTCTGCAGCAGGGAGTCGACCATCGACCTAGAGAAGAGGATGGAACCTGGTATGCTCACCATCTTCAGGATCCCCTCCAGCCTCCCCAGCGAGTTCAGGCGGATCTTCTCGTCGGCCGTGGTGATGAAGATGTACTTCGTCAGCCTGAAGCGCGCCAAGAGGCTGGAGAGGGAGGGGGAGGAGCCGGTCGCCAGGACCCCGGTGATACTCGCCGCCGACGAGTTCCGCGACATTGCCCAGCTGAGGATTCTCAGGACCATCCTCTCCCAGTCGCGCAAGTACGGGCTCTACCTCTGGATGGTCGCCCAGACCCTCTCCGAGATCCCCGACGACCTGATGGGCTCCATCCAGTCCAACGTGGGCTCGGTCCTCGCCTTCAGGAGCAGCCCGGACGACTCCAGGAAGCTGGCCAAGCTCCTCTATCCCCAGAAGACCGAGGCTGTGGACTCTCTCATCCCGAGCCTGGAAGACTACGCGGCCGTGGTAAGGAAGAGGCCCGTCGGAGGGAAGCCGACGGAGCCCCCCTTCAGGGTGACCTTCCCAAAACTGAAGCTCCTGGCGAGCTTCGCGGAGGCGATGGAATACCTCAAGGTGGACATGGAAGACCTCTACGGCGGCGCCGTCGGGGACAACACCCTCAAGTACGAAAAGGACCTTGCAGAGGCGAAGAAGCAGCGGGGTGAGTACCCCCTCGGGGGACCTATCTACTGGATGCCCCTGGCCTACCTCCACCGCATCGGGACCAAGATTGCCTTCCGCCACATGGCCAAGATATTCGAAGAGAGGTGCCACTGGGACAGGAACGTCCTCCAAGTTGGCCTGAACTTCCTCGCCGACAGGGGATATGTCAGTGGGAAGCCAGAAGGTGGCCAGCTCTACATGGGGAAAGATCCCGACACAGGGGAGCCGATGTGGAAGGAGCCCGAGACAGAGGCCGAGAAGATGCAGGCCAGGCAGGTCTTCTACTCGATAACCCAGGCCGCCCAGGACGACTTCTTCAGGTTCGACGCGGCGAAGTGGAGGAAGAACGGCAGAGTCGGTGGCCCCCTGCACGTGAAGACGATGCTCCAGCTCCTCGAGAAGTATTGGGAGAAGGGGTACTGGTGCGCCTTCGACCGAGGAGACAGGGCAGGCCCATTTCCGGACATCCTGTACATCGAGCCCAAGGTTGAGTACAAGCAAGGGAAGGAGGGGATGGTCTACGCCCGGGTCAAGCCTGACGAGTGGGACGAGGAAAGCAGGACCGCCATCGAGATTGAGATAACCCCTGGGAAGAACCCCGCCCAGCTAAAGGACAACTGGCAGAAGAACGTGTCCAGATACAGGAAGGTCACCTTCGTAGTGGTCTCCCTGAACCAGATCTCCCAGGTCCGGAACTTCTTGCAGGACAAGGACAGGCTTACCTTCGACGTCGTTCACGAGGCCTTGGGGATGTCCGACGCCGAACTAGACAAAGTAATCGAATCCGGGGACTTGGAGCAGGAGCGGGAGGCGAAGAAAGAGGACATCGTCTCTCCACCGATTTCTATTGCGGGTAACAACCCCGTCCAGCTGTCCGGCCTCGAAGACGACGAGTTGCACCTTCTGGCGCTCATGCTGAAGCTGGGATACCAGAACATGAAGACCCTGGGATGGAACCTGGATGTTTCGGAGAGGACGATGACTCGCCTCCTCAAGCACCTCCGCGAGCTCGGCCTAATCTTCAGGCAGGGGAAAGGGTATGCGCTGACGCAGGATGGTCGCAAGTTGGCAGAAGGGTGGAAGCCTCCACCAAGGGACGCTGGCCCGCAGACTAGATTGGGCTGATGCCATCAATCCCCCTAAACTTGGCGTCCTTCGACTCTGATTGGCGTCTTTGCCTCCTGATATTGGCGCTCATCCCGAATCTGGCGCCTTTCGGCCCGGAAGATTGGCGTCCTTCGACCTCGGGTTTGGCGCCCTTCACCTGACAGATTGCGATGCTTTCGCGCAGTGGAAGGGGCCTGGGAATGTCTTATTCCAATCGGGCTCCCTGCGTTAAATACGCCCCACGACTTTGACGCTGCTAAACCCATTTTAGCAAACCCCCCCTTAACAAACGAAGCAGAGGCCCGTTCCAATACGGAGCGAGCCGGAAGAGCACCGTCAGCGGTGCCCAGGAAATATCACTTCACAGCGACTGTCTCTTTTTGTCGTGACAAAACCATCCAACAGGGGTCTGCCGTCGTTTAGCCGTCTCTCCTGGACTGCCCGTCAAGGGACGTAAAACCACTCGTAGGCGCCGGCGAACCGCGGCGTGAAGTTCTGGCGGTGGAGGTCGCTCCGCCCAGCTCTCTGACGTCTGGGATCCAATAGATATCCCGGACCAAACCCAGAGAAACAACAGAGGCCGTCCTGCTCGTGTTTTCGCTACCCCTAGCGGCGAGCATCGACCCTCTGGCAAGGGCAGAGAAGGACGCCACCTTCCGCTTCACGGCCCAGTTCTCCGGCCCGCTTGCGGGCGTCGGCCGGCCCCAACTCTCGGGGCCAGCCCAGGGCAAAACCAACCAAGGAGGTCGATGCAAATGGAGAGACTCGAACAGGTCGAAAGATGTCGGGAATGCCGCGGCCACATCGTCCGGGCCGGAGACGAATACGTCTGCACCACGTGCGGGAGGGTGGACAGGAAGGTGGAGGAGGAGAAGTACCACCTCGAGTTCCACATCCAGGCGCCAAGCCAGCTCTCAGACACCAGGCTCGGCTCCTACATAGGCGACCGGTCCGACAAGGACTCGAAGGCCTACTTCAACGGGGTCAGCACACTCGGCTTCGCCAAGCTCGTCTCGGACAACCTGGGCGTCGACGGGACAGAGCAGAAGTGCAAGGCCATGATCACGAGGGTAGCGGACCGGCTGTCCCTCCCCGCCTTCGTCAAGCAGAACGCCATGGCCCTGACGGCGAAGGTGCTGGCGGAGGGGAGCGGAAGCGGGCGCCGCGTCTTCGTCGCAGCTGCGTCTGCCTACTCCATCCTCTCAGCCGTCAGGGCGGCAGGCATGGACCACGTCAGCTCCGGGGCCGTCATGGAGGCCTTCAACGACATGGGCCACAAGGTGACGAAATCGGCCCTGCTCCAGATGGGGCTGAGGTCGAGCGTCCCCCTGAAGCCCACCGACCCCACCGCCCTCCTGCGGACCCTCCTGAACGGCCTTGAGGCGGACGAAGCCGTCCAGAAGAGGCTGAGGAAGAACGGCGTCGAGGCCGGCCCCTTCTTCAGGAGGCTCTTCCAGGCGTCCCAGACCGTCCTGGCGGGCCTCAGAGGCACGAACGAGGGGCGCAACCCCAGGACCATAGCCGCGGGGTCCGTCTACATCGCCTCCAGGGAGGCAGCCCCCGGGGTCGTCACCCAGAAGCTGCTGGCCCAGATAGCTGGGGTCGCGGAGTACACCGTCCGCGAGTTCGTCGCCACCGTCTCCAAGGAGTCCGGCCCGTTAAATGCGGGCCCCTCCTAGGAGGGCATGGGTACAGGGAAGCGGAGGCGAAGGAAGATGGACACTCCGTACGCCCGCATCACCGAGATCAGGGAGGCGTCGACCAGCGCCGAGGCGAACGAATGCCTCGGGAGTGGCTTCGTCCTGATCAAGGCAGTCGAAAAGAGGGAAACTGACGCACTCGGAAGGCAATCCAGCAACATCGTCTATGTCCTTGGGAAGCTGAAGGCCAACGGGAACGGCCACGCAGCAAGAGCACCAACTCCAAGCAGCGAACCCGTCAACATCATGGATGACACTCCCCAAGTCGACTCATCCATCCTCGAATCCAGACCCTGGAAGTCCTACGCCAGCGGCGAAGGGGAGTGGACCTTCGTCGTCAACCAGGACGGGTCTCCGGTGGCAGAGCTGGAGCCTGCGAAGGAGTTCCTGGAGAGGCTGGGGAACGGCGAAGACCTTGTCGTCGGGGGCTACAAGTACCGCCTTCGCGGGAAGTTCCTGAAGCGCTACCCCGTGAACGCATAGGGGCGGGTGCGTTCTCGTGCAAACAGCAGAAAACCCAGCGCAAGCTGTCGATCAGAGAACAACCACACAATCTTGGAGAGAGCGAGCCAGCAACTAGCTTGAGAAGGTCATACGGCTCTTTTCTACGACACAACTCCCAGACCTGTGCGCGAAGGCGCTCATCAACGCCCCAGAGAGGCCGTCCTCGAAGTGGAGCTTCGGAAACCAAATACTGATGCTCCTTTCAGGGACATCGGACGCCCGAGGATATCGCCAGTGGATGGACGTTGCCCGTCACGTCCGACAGGGCTCGAAAGCCTTCTACATCTTGGGCCCAGTCTTCGTAAAGAAGGCGCTCGACTACACCGAACCCGACGGGGAAGAGGTCGACGTCCTCGTGGGGTTCAAGGCCATCCCCGTATTCAGGTACGAGGACACAGAAGGCGCAGAGCTCCCGGCCTACAAACCAAGAGACCCTCCTCCTCTCATCGACGTGGCCGAGAGGTTCGGGATGCGCGTCAACTACCTTCGCCTCTCGGCGGGCGTCTATGGGATGACCGACTACGAGCAGCAGGTCATCACACTCGCTACCCCTGACTGGACCGTCTTCTTCCACGAACTCGCCCACGCTCTACACCGCTCGTTCGAGCCGAAGACAAGACACAACCAAGAGCCCGAGGCGGAAGCCCTCGCCCAGCTCGTCGCAGCGACCCTCGCCAGGATCTATGGGAAACCCGACGACGGCTTCTCCTGGACCTACATCGCCACCCAGGCTCGCTCTGCCACTCCCCGTGAGGTAGGAGCCCTCTGCATGCGCGTCCTGGACCGGGCCAGGAAAGTCTTGGACCTGATCTACCCGGCCAGCGCCATCAGCCGGTAGGGAGACTAGCGGCCTGTTTTATCCAGGGCCGCACCCTCGCTTCATGGGCAACGTCCGCGGCTTGAAGAACCGCCTCTGCCCCAGATGCAGCGCGCTCACGCCTCACAGGACACTCTACGCCAGGGTGACCGTCGAAGGGAAGCGTGGGTGGATAGGCCTGTTCTGGGCCTGCGAGAAGTGCCGCACCCTGAACCACGTAGTCCTCCCGGTCTACAGCCTCGGGCGCCTTTCTTCGCCCCTTGTCACTCCCCTCGCCGTGGCAGTCGTCAAGGCCCTAGAAGAGGGCCCGCTCGACTTCAACGAGCTGGTAGCTCGCCTAAGGCGAAAGCAGCCTCCCCAGACCGGTCACATCTTCAAAACAGCGGTCACAATCATCCTCGAGTTTCTCAAGGGCCGCGGGATTGTAATGGAAAAGCAGGGGGACCGCACGGAGGATATCCTCGGAGCCTTGAGACTCAGGTGGCTCGGCATCTGCCCCGTGGAGTCGAAGAGGACCCTCGTCCCACTGTACGCCCAGAAACAGGGCGGTGCCGCCAGCCAGCCCAGATTCGTCTCCGTAGGGGCATACTGCACGAGCTGCGGCTATCACCAGGAACACCGGGTATAGAGCTGCGGCTTGGTTATACAGCCCCGCCCCTTCTTTTTTGCACCCTCAGCCACCTCTATACCGCTTCTTCCGAAGCGTGGGGCTTAAACGCGGGCGACCGGATAACGGGGCGTGGGCTACGAACTCCCCGCGCTGCTGGCCGGCCTGGTGGCGGGGTCCCTTCTGGTGTACCTCGTGCTTCATTCCCGGATGATGGGCCAGGCGATGGGCAACGCGCAGAGGATGGCATCTCAGATGTTCGAGTCCCAGAAGTCGCAATTGGACACCTCGATCAGGCAGACGTACGAGGCGAAGCTGGGGGAGTGGAAGGCGACGACCCTGGCCCAGGCCATCGAGGAGAACAGGGCTGACGCCGTGGACACCTCGCGGGCGGTCCTGAAGGGGAAGATCGCGGAGCAGATGGCGCCGTTTTTGCCTGGCTTCCTTGCGAAGTACAATCCTGCTGATGCCCGGTTCATCGGCTCCCCCATCGACTATCTCATCTTCAGGAACATGAGCAAGGGAGACGACTCGGAGGACCCGATCGAGATCGTGCTCCTGGACGTCAAGACGGGGAAGGCGGGGCTGAACGGGGTCCAGAAGAAGATCGAAAGCGCAGTGGCTACCAAGAAGGTTAGCTTCGACGTATTGAGGATCAACGAGCCAACTGCATCCGACGTCGGTAAGGTAGAGACGGGTGCTCTGCAACTCAAACTCAGTGTGGTCCAAGCAGAGGACGTCCGGAGTTCTAATGCTGGGGCGTAGGAAAACCCGGCTCCGTTCGGCGTCATTTATCGGAAACGTTTCTATCTGATTGGGGAGGCACACCCGCGTAATTGCCTGACCCTCAGGTGCAGTTCATCGCATTCCTTTCGAACGTTGACCACACCATAACCTTGTTGCTCCTTGGGAATGGCTTCCGGATTCGTGAACTGCCAGAAGAGGGCGGAATTGCCCTGATTTCAAGATTGGAGGGCGTGGGAGCCGAGATGGCGTACGAGAGGGCAGAGGCCCAGTTCGGCTGTCTCAACCGCAAGGAGAAGAAGTTCTTCATAGCTCAAAAGGCGTACAAGCTATCGCCCGATCAGGTTGAAGTGGTGAAGAGGAATGAAATGCCAAATATGACCGAGATGCTTATTGATAGTATCAAGCTGTTGATGAAGCTCTCTCTCTTGCTAGGCTCTTCCAAGAAGGTGACATCAGGGCGCCGCTTTCATACGGAATAGTCATCGACAAGCCAGAATTGAAACGGATTCTGAAGGGCACCACCGCCAATACTGTCGTTTCAAGGATTCCTTTCGTTCTCGACGCCGACAACGCTTCGAAGGTTAGCGAATTTATAAGGACGACAGACGCGAAGTCGTTTCAGCCTTCAATTCAATTCGCGTTCAAGAACTTCGAGGAATCCTACTCAACGCACTCAGAGAGACAGGCTTTCACTTCACTGATGGCCGCGATGGAAGGGCTATTTCATGAACCGAACGTTAAAGAGATTTCTGGCGAAATCGCGACCAAATGCTCTGTACTTATGGGCGGTAGTTCTGCTGAACAGGCCTCCGTCTATTCAAACCTTAGGCGGCTTTACAGAAAGCGGTCTCGTATCCTGCATGGGGGAAGCGCCGAGGTCGTTTCGAGTAGTGATTCTTCACTGCTGCGAGATTATGTTCGTCAGTCAATCAAGAAACTGATTCAGTCGGGCGATACGAAGGATTAGTCGCGTTTCCACTTTGAACGCGCCTCAACGCTTAACAAAACCATCAAACCATGCTTGTGCGACTTCTCATTGGATGTCCCCGACGAGTTCGATAAAACGGTCCAAGCGATAGTGCCGTCGAAGAAGCAGGCCCAACTGGTGGTCGCCGCCGCGGGCTCTGGAAAGACGAGGCTTCTTGTTGAGGCTCTGAGCAGGAGAATTGAGGCAGGGATTACCGATCCCACGAAGGACAACGTCGTGGTCTTCACGTTTACGAATAACGCCGCCAACGAACTTGTCGTCCGACTATCGTCGGCATTGGAGGGCGCGGGACACAAGGACATCATCAGCAGAATCTTCATCGGAACCATTCATGGTTGGTGCAACAACCTCCTGAGAGATACGGGTGTGTTGGCGAACACCAAGGTCGTCGATGAGCTTGAGCAGGCGCAAATCGTCCAGCGTGTCTATCCGATTCTCGGACTGAAAAATCTCTACGCCGGCAAGAACCAGTTCGACAGAATCGATGGTTTCCTAGCTGACCTTGAGCTCTTCTACAACGAATCGCTCGAATTGGACAGCAAGGATGTCCCGGACAACGTCCGAACTGCCATTGAGAATTACATGACTTTCATGAAGAGTCAGCGGCTTCTGGACTTTGGGGCGTTGATCAGGGAGGCGACTCGCCGTCTAGAGGAGGCTGGACAGGCAGAAACGGGCCTTGATGTCTATGTTGACGAGTACCAAGATGTGAATCCCGCGCAGGTTGGCCTTCTCCAGGCGATGTTGGAGAATACTCCGAAATCGCGAATGCTAGCGGTAGCCGACCCAAGGCAGTCTATCTATCAGTGGAGAGGAAGTGATTTCAGCCGGACGCTGTCTTTCGGCAAGGACTTCAAGGACTCACAGGTCTACGAGATTACTGTAAATCACCGGTCAAGGACTGGCATCGTGAACTACGCGAATCTAGTCGCCAGAGAAATGCCCTTCGGAAAGACCTTCGAAGTCAGGGACATGAACGTCAGCCCCGAGAGGAGAGACCAAGCGATTTCGGTGGTCCTTGACGATGCAACGACGCCAAACGAAGAAGCTGTTGTTGACGGCATAAAAGGGCTAATCGAGTCCAAGGTCAAGCCTGGGGAGATTGCTATCCTTTTGAGATCAGTCCTGAACCACGGACAGCCCATTATGGACGCTCTCGACAGGGTTGGCGTCCCATATTACTCGCCTAATCGCAATGCAGGCATCGGATTCGTTCAGGATTTCATGCTCTCAGTCTTGGATTTGCTCCAGATTGCTGACCAGCCTCCTGAGCCTGCCAACAGGGAAGAAGAAATCGAACTGACTGAGAGGGTGCAAGTGGACCTCTCCAAGATTTCTCGGTACTGCAAAGTAAAGGACACCAAAAAGATTCACGCCAAAGTGACAGGTTGGCATGCAGAACTCATGAAGGACGGAAAGAGACCAAAGAATGAGCGCTACAACTTCAGGCAGCAATTTTTCGACTTCTGCGAAGGTGTGGGCTTGGAGATCGATACCGATGACTCGACCCTCCAAGAGGGATTCTCAGCCATAACACAGATCATGAGAGCAGTGGAGGAAGCCTACCGTCGGAGGTTCCTGAGCGGGTACCAAATTAGAGGACCCCCGGTCGATGTGCTTACTCACAATGTGAAGTGGCAGCTTGAGCACGAGCTCGAAAGATGGACCGAAGTGGGGATGACAACCGCGCGTTCCGATGCAGTGACTGTTTCGACCGTCCATGCTGCAAAGGGACTTGAATGGCCTGTCGTCATAATCCCTTTCGCTTGGGAGAACCGATTCCCCACCCGACGTTCCTCCCACGGAACCTCGTTTTCCGACGACCTGGCAGGACGATACGGGACGACAGTTGAGGATGAAAGGAGGTTGTGGTATGTCGCCGTCACTCGGGCTCGCGACCGGTTATACATCTTCAGCGGATCAGAAGACAGAAAGCCGAGTCAGTTCGTCAACCGTGGGGCGTTCAACGGCGAGGCAGTCGGGCTGCTTGATTCGTCCAGAATCAAGAGCGCCCAGCTCTCGACGATAGAAAGGTACACCCGGCCGTACTATCTTCATCTCGGGGTGTCGGACCTGTTGCTGTTGCTGGAGTGCCCGTATCACTTCTATCTTCGCCATTTGATGGGCGCAGATGTACCTGTCGGAGAAGAGCTCGGGGCAGGGAACATTGCCCACAGGGTCATACAGAGGGTCATAGAAGAGAGCCCTCGCAACCTCGACGATGTGGTCAGGGAGGAGGTGTACCTCCCGCTAGGGGAACCAGAGCATGAAATGAGGACGCGCAAGTCCGTGGAGTCAAAGGTCAAGCGCCTCATTTCCACGGGGATTTTGAAGGACGTCGACAGGAGCGAGTATCGATTCAGTTTTCGTTTGGGCGACATGGTAGTCAGCGGGATTGTCGATGCAACTAAGCCTACAGGCAGTTCACTTACCCTTGTGGACTGGAAGTTCTCGGTGCACGAGGAGTATGAACACAGGTATGAGGGGCAGCTGCGGACCTACGCCTTCGGACTGAGAAGCAATGGAACGAATGTCAATAATGCAATCCTCTATGACCTGAGTCAGAAGGGGAAGCTCGCGGAACTTCAGGTCGATGTCAGCGATGCCAAATCGCAGATGGTCGTGAAGCTAGCTGATGAAAGATACAAGAGACTGGCGTTAGCTGGCCCCTATACGACGCCAAGCAAAATCTCCTGTAACGCCTGTGACGTAAGCCAGGTGTGTCCCGACTCGCTCGTCAGGAAGAAACGGTGAACCAGGATACGCTCCCAAGTACACCGATTCACGGCTCCTGCAGGGACGATGACTCGAAACAGAACTGTCATGGCTTGCCCACTACCTCTGCTCTCGGAATGGAGTGTCACGCTGGTTGACACTTAGTTCCCCGTCTCAGATATGGAAGTCGAGCATAGCTCCTCACGACCTAGCCGAGGCCAAAGCATATGCGACCATCAGCTTTCCTTGGACGTTTGACCGGATGCATTACGGTTCGAAGACCCAAAGAAGCTCGAACGACAGGCTCCTCCACGTCCTTCTCGGAGTCCTGGGCCAGAGCATGCTCGAGCGAGAGCTGAAGAAACGGGGGCATTCGTGCAAGATGGATTGGACTGGCTATCGCGATAGTGATATTTTCGATTTCGAAATTAACAATCGGAAATACGACGTCAAGACTACGGTCGTTTATTCGGAGTACAACGAGAGGAACGCGCGGGAGCTGTTTACGCCTGAACTTCTAATAAAGCATAGGGATAATCGTGGTCCCGAATGGCGCAATTTCTTTCCGGTGATGGTAGCGATGACGCAACTCACAATCGACAAGCTCAAGGACAGCTACATATTCGGTATTGCCATGACTGAGAAAGACCTCAGAAAGAGAAAGCCATCACAAGACGACAGCGGGTTTTGGTGCGCATCTCCGTTCGGGAAGCCATTCACGTTTTTCGCGAATACTTACCTTATCAAAGCGAGAGAAGCCGCAGGAAAGGGATTCTTTCCCAAGTTTGCGTACATCAGGAACCAGTCAAGAATTGATGACTCGGCTTCAGCAGTTAACATCTGGATTTATGGCGAATGGGATGGAAAACAGAAGAAAACTCTTCGACTCGAACTTCGCCCAGGAGAGAGAGTTGAGCTGGACGAGGAGTACTCTTCAATAGGCTGTCTCAGGGTTGAACACCCAGCCACGCTGAGTTCCGTAGATGAAGTCGTTGTGTCTGCGAAAAACAACTTCAGGTCTGTCGTCACTACCCCGACCAACCCCGCCCTCAATCTCAATGATCAGAAGTTCGCTTGGGAATTGGGGGGTGAGAGCTTCGTAAACCTAGAAATCCCAGACGATTACAGAATCCACTGGCTGGGAACCATTCCCTTTGGCGTGTTTACCCAGAGATTCGTAGAGTATCCTTCTTACTTCATTCCCCTGCCAAGCCGGAAAGATGTGAATCAGCCGGGCCGCGCCACAAAGAAGTTCATGGACAAGCTAGCGGCGTTGGACAGGCGCAGAGAGAAGGCATTGGCCAAAGGAGTCAAGATCCCGTGGCCAGAGTTCTCTTCCTTGGTGAGTAGGGGAAAGGTCAATGCGGGAATCATGATGTCCGCGCGCCGCCCCGACGGACAAGTCATAGGAGCACAATGCCATTACTATCCCACCGGTTACGGGTTTTACGAATCGGCACTCTACGTCCTTCCCAAGGACTTGGAGACTATGGACTCCCTAGCTCGTAGCGGCGCCGGTCGCGGACTGAGCTAGGCTCCTCTTGCTAATGTCCTTCTTGAACACCAGACAGTAGTGATGGTGCACGTTCGAGACGTACTCGAAGGGGTATCCCCACGACCCGAGCATCTTGTTGTCCTGCATCCAGATCTTCTCCTGTTTCAGCACGTAGAGGCCGTTCAGCTTCCTGGCCAGGTCCCATGCCAGGGGAACCATCTGTCCATCGCCAGTGAGGATATTCTGCACTATCACAACCAGATACCGTTGGTCCTTCAGGACTTCGTAGACCTGCGCGAACAGGTCGTGCATTGCCGAAAGGTAATCGTTGTACGCGTCGATGTTCCCGTAATCCTCAGGGCTTTCGCTGTAATACGTCTCTAGCCCAAGCTCCTCTCTCTTCTTGGACTCCGACTTGACATGACCACGGGATTTCTTCAGCATATTCCAGTACGGAGGCGAAGTTATGCAAAAGTCAACGGTGTCAACTTGGTGATCAGCCAACAGCTTCTTGAGGTTTCGCGAATCCCCTTCGATTATGATTTGCTTTGGGTTCTTCTCATCTGTATCAAGGTGGACAGCCCGATCCCTTGCGATATCCACCCACTTCTTAGAAAGTTCGACACCGATTCCCCTCCGGTCCGTCATCTTGCAGGCAACGAGTGTTGAACCTGTTCCTAGCATTGGGTCGAGAACAGTCTCTCCCTTCTTGGTAAAGAAGGAGATAAATTCGGCTATCAGAGTTTCAGGGAACTTGGCGGGGTGCAGGACTTCCCTGCTTGACCGCGAGGGGGGGTTGTGAATTGTCCAGCTCCGAGTGAATTGAACCCACTCTTTCCCTGTGAGGTTGTTCAGCTCGTTCCGTGAGTCGTAGACTCCTCTATCGCCCTCGAAGATACCGAATTGACCCGCCTTATCCCCCGGCTTGAGTCCTTTCGCTTTAGCCTTGACAACGGAACTTGTCTTCCCTCTTCGATATGTAGTGCTTGAGGCGTCAAGAACCAAGTTTGAGGTTTGGTCAGTTTCTTTCTTGTCCGGCTGCTTGTCATGGTCCAACACTTGTAATATCCATTCCGGGCCTTTTAAGCTCCAACCTGTGGATGACAGCAGTCACGAAGTCAGATTGAACGCCCTGAATCTCATCGCTATGACATACTACCGCATGAGGGAACGGCAGAGGACCAAACTGCAACCGCGTATGCAGGAGAAAATTGATGAGCTTGCACGGAATGACCAGGATTTCAGCGTGCGTAACCGGGTTGCTTACCTCCTATGTGAGGTCGGGACCCCTCGTACGATTGGCTTGATTGTCGACATCATGCGCTCAGAACCAGAGGACAAGTACCAATGCTTGGGAATGACGAACGGGTTCAAACTCTTGGTAGACCATGGACTGGGGTGTGACTTGCGACGGAGGCTGTACATCGAGTTGGCTTCTGAGAGCACCGTCGAGGTTCGAGCCCGAATGAAGCAGGCACTGGATGCGCTGAGAAACGTGTACTGGGAGAAGTAAGCTCCAGGCCTATGCGAGGAAATCCTCCACTGTTGGGTGCTCGGTTGACGGGTGTTCCCTGACCATCACCAACTTCATTAGTGCATCCAGAATCAATGCAGTGTACTTTAGCGCCTTAAGGGCCTCTTTCCGAGTCGCCCAAGTCCGATGAGGATACAGATCTTCCAAATTGGAGCCGAAGATTTCCTTGTCGAGTCTTTGCCCAAAGTGGGCCCCAAAGTCTCCTAGGTCAAAGACCCAGCGGACCCGACCCGCCAAGTTTCCTTTGAGAAGCCCTTTCTCCTTAGCGAGTTCCATGATCTTCCTTCTCCGTGCGTCTCTGTGTTGGTAGTCGATTGCCACGGACTCCGAGCTGATTGAGGCAACCCTCTCGATTTGAAGAGTCCTCGAAACGGCAACGTACAACGCAGATTCGACTGCCGAGCGACAGACGATTGACGCGGCGAGAAATGCCCCGTTCTGGTAGCAAGACATCGCTTCTCTAAGAAGATCGTACACGTCTCCGAATATGATTTGGGTGTCTCTGACAAGTATTTCAGAGAGGATTCCTACCATCGCTTGTAGGTCCGCGATCCTCAAGATTCTCTTACCATCGCATTCGGATGGACCGATTAGAACTGGCTCGGGACGATTATGCCGCGTTGAACGATTTACCATCACCATCATCCCAACGCTTAAGGAGAAGAATCTTCTGGAATCGAACTTCACATGGGAGGAAGAAGGGGAGGGTCCAAGCAAGAGCTCCTAGGGAAGGGCAGAGGTGGTAGAGGAGGCGGGGGCGGAGGCGGTGGTGGCGGGGCCGGCGGGGGAGGTGGGTCGGTTGGAAAGAAGCTCGAGCAAGAGGGTTCCAAGGCCGTGGCAGTCGCCGCGTTCGCAGCTGCAGCGCAGGCGGTCCCTGTGGTTGGGATACTCTTCGCGGCCTATCAGGTGGCGAAGTACACCTACCCCATAGCCAAGGAAGGGGTAAGTGAGTACTCGCGAACAGGAGATTCCGACAGGGCTGTTCAGGCGATGGCAAAGGAGACAGTCCGCCAGACTGGAAAAGCGGTGGTTGATGCGAGTGTAAGTTCGGTCGCCGGGGCGGCGACGCACGGCGCTCTTGGGGCTTCGGGAATCAAGGCTGACAAGACGGCAACAACATTCGTCCAGGCGGCGGTGGCCGAGGTAATCGGTGATGCAATATCGTGATGAACCAAGAAGAATACGTTAGGCGCGTGATGCGGACTGCAGCGAAGGACGTGATTCAGACACTTCTTCGAACAAAGGAATACTCAGCCAAGTTCCTCGTGAGGGGAGACAAGGACATGATAGACAAAGAGATTGAAAAGATGTCCGGCGAAGTGATTAACGAGTTTGTCGGTCGCTTGAAGGAAAGAGGTCTCCTTGCCCCGGGAGCCAGCCCAGATATGAAGGAGTTTCAGGACTTCTTCGACGCAACGGTGCGAGATTATCTGAAGAAACTTGGCAAGAGTAGAGATACAGCTAAGTGACGGTAGTTCCATCTACGAGCCTTTACCAAGGCTTCCGAGAGACGCCGCTCCTCTTGATGACGGACTAATCGACCTACACACGGTGGCAAATTCCATCTTCATCGCAGAGAGAGAAATGGTTCAAGGCTTTGGGAGGGTCACCAAGATCGGATTGCCACTCCGGAATGGCCTGTCGAAGGACCTCTCGGACACGATGGAGTCTCTCTTCGCCCTCCTATACGGCTATTCACCCACTTTCGATACAAGACCCACCCCGCAGAGTCTCGAACCGGAATTCAAGGCCGAGTGGTCAAATGGATACACTAGTCTGTTCTCTTGCGGAATGGATAGCACGTCTGGGATTCTCGTTGCCCGCAAAAGGTTCCCCGTCAGAGGAATAATGACCCTCCACCCGGACTTCCCCAACCTGACTTCGACCATGCATAGGTTGAAGCATAATACCCTAGAACCACTAGAAATCAGCCTTGGTGTAGCACAGGCACCTACGCACGGCGCCATGAACAGACTAACAAGAGGCATCCTTTACATCGCGAACGCTGCGCTGTTCCATGCGCGGAACATCATCGTCCCCGAGGTTGGACCGACGATGTATCAGCCAAGGTTTACGCTCCTCGACGAAATCGCACGTACGACAGATCCTATCCTGCTTGCGAAAGCGAAAGAGCTTGTCAGGTTGATGACTGGCGAACGGATAAATCTCATCAAGCCGAGCGAGAACCTCACCAAAGCGGAGGCGGCAAGGGCTTCGCCGCAAGCCGACATCCTGTCTGAGACAACTTCCTGCGTTTCAACCATGTTCATCTCTTCAGCGGAGCCCCACTGTGGTTCGTGCTACGGGTGCGTAGTAAGGAGGCTCGCGTTCAGCGTGCTGGGCCTGAAAGACCGCGCTTATCGGCAGATGGGGTTCACTGGAGAGGGTGCGGACAACACCGCTCACCTGATTAGGTTCTCCTTGGATTTCCTCGTCAGTCCCGAGTCGGTGCCTTGGTACACAATGGAAAGCATCAGGAAATATCACAAAGATGACCTGTTCCGAAGGTTCGCTCTCGACAACCTGGCTGGTCTGATCCTTCTGCCTGATACCCATTATCTTCTGCAGAGGAGTTTAATCGAGCTGACTCTGTCCAAGGTGAACAAGAGCGAACTTGAAGATCGGGCTGGAAGAGTCAAAGGAGGAGATTATTCATTAGAATTTCAGAACGCCCCACTGCCCCCGCTTGTGCCTAGTTCTAATCAGGTTCTAAATGACCTAGGCGCCAAGAGTTCCCTCTGATTGCTCGGAGAGGCGTACCTTCTGCCAGGACTTGCGTCGCCTGGCTAAATCGTATAGAAGATTTGACCCTTGCCTGGATAAACCCACTGTTCGATGAAGCTGTGTAGAAGCATCGTTGAGCATCCAAGAGGCGAGTCCCGGCCAGCCAATACTAGAGAAGTTGACGGACAGCCTGGTTCTCGGAGATTGCATCGATGTGCTTCGTCGTCTTCCATCAGGAAGCATAGACCTCGTCTACGCAGACCCACCTTTTTTCACTGGTCGATGGTTTTCAATCGGAGAAGAGCTGGCCTTCGATGATAGGTGGGCGGGAGGGCTTCAACAGTATCTCGATTGGATCTATCCGAGGTTGAGGCAATTCCGCCGGGTCCTCAAGGGCGCAGGGGCCATATACGTCCACACGGATCCACACGCTTCTCATTACCTAAAGATGCTCCTGGACAAGGTATTTGGCTACCAGAATTTCGTTAACGAAATCGTCTGGCAGAGACAAAACGCGCATTGCGACGGAAAGCAAGGCGCCCGGCATTTTGGAAGGGTTCACGACACAATTCTATTATATTCCAAGGGAGAGGAATACATCTGGAACCCGACATACCTGCCTTATACCAAGAAGGGTCTAACATCGTACCGATACGTAGAAGCGGGAACAGGGAGAAGGTATGCTCAAGGCGATCTTTCGGCCCCAGGCGGATATGCAAATGGCAATCCATTCTTTGAGTTCTTGGGCGTCAAAAGATATTGGCGTTACTCGAGAGAAAGGTTGGAGCAACTACTGCAAGACGGTAGAATCATACAAAGTGCCGAGAGACGAGTTCCGAGGATTAAACGATACCTCGATGAGATGCAAGGTTTTCCCCTTCAAGACATATGGGTAGATTCCGGAGTACGGAGGGAAAAAGGGGTGCCACGATACCCAACACAGAAGCCCACTGCGCTGTTGTCCAGAATTATCCGAGCTTCTACTAAACCGGAATCGACCGTACTTGACCCTTTTTGCGGATCCGGCTCTACTCTGATTTCAGCCAGCACTCTTGGGAGGCATTGGATTGGGGTCGACATTTCAGAGGCTGCAATCAAAGTCAGCCAGAGGAGACTTTCGTCCATGATTGGGGTCAGACCAAAGGTAATTTCGGCGACATCACTCCTTTCAGTCTAGGATTCTACTCAGCCTTAAATCTCTCCCGCTTTGTCGGCGGTGTGTTGGCCGACTCCGGAAAGGAGAATCCACGCTATCACTTTGCTGCTAGGGGGAGGCTGATGACCCTCCTAGGTGACCAGCTAATCACCGACGAAGTCGCGGCTGTTTCTGAACTCGTAAAGAACTCCTACGACGCTGACGCTAAGGTGGTGGAAGTGCACATAGAGAATTCATTCAATCCAGACACCGGCAAAATCAGGATAATTGACTGGGGAAACGGGATGGATCTTCAAACCATCGAGAAAGGATGGCTCGAGATTGCTACGATATCGAAATCACGAGCGCCGGGTGAAAAGCAAAGACTCTCTCCAATCTTTAAGCGATCCATACTCGGAGAGAAGGGTCTTGGACGCCTGTCTGTACATAAGCTTGGGCTCGTGACTGAGATTGTCAGCAGAGCCAGGTCTGAGGAAGATAAGATTGTTGACAAGGAGGTGGTGTTAAAACTCGATTGGGTAATGTTTGAAGATACTCAGAAGTTCTTAGAACAGATTCCTGTCGACCTATACGAACGTTCACCAGAAGTATTCGTAGGCGTTGACGATGAGGGGCAGCCGAACCACGGAACTCAGATTATCATAACCAAGCTCAAAAGAGCCTGGACAACGGATATGCTCAGAGAACTCTACTTGAAATCGCAAGTAATTTCGTCGCCAATATCAGGAACCCGAGGTTTCAGGGTCGACCCTGATTTCAAGGAGCTCGACCTAAAGAAGGAGGAACTAGTCGATTATGTTGAAATCGCGAAAAGTTCAATCTATTCCTTCAAGGGAAATGTCTCAAGCGTCGGCGAACTCGCTTACACTTACCAGTTTTCACATCCGAACCACCCGGAATTGAAAAGGACCGAGAACAAGACAACAGGCATCCTTGATCCCGAGAACTTTCCTGAAAGGAGAAATCCCCGCTGTGGTCCTTTCGCATTGACGCTCTATTCATGGGAGTTAACAACGGAGGACAAGCGGCTTGTCTTTGGGGATGCCAAATTCTTCCGAGATGTTGTCGAACCCAACACCGGTGTTAAGGTATACCGAGATGGATTCCGAGTGCTTCCCTACGGTGACGAGGATAACGACTGGCTTGGCCTCGACCAGCGACGAACCCGCAGGTTCGCACTCCATGTGAGCAGAAATCAAGTGATTGGATTTGTGGATATCAAGACTGAGGACAATCCGTGGCTAATCGACAAGTCGGACAGGGAAGGACTAATTGACAATGATCAATACAGGGACTTCTACAACCTGGTGCTAAACGCGTTCCAAGTGTTCGAGAATTTGCGCCTTGGAGACCGAGAGAAAATCAAGGAACGAGAGGGTAGAACGCTAGAAGCACGAAGGGAAAGATTTGCGAGGAGCATGAACAGGCTCCAGGCGAAACTTAACGAGCCAGTATTTCAAAAACTGCCAGCGGAGAGGCGGCTCGAGCTCCAGGAACTAGTCACTGAGACGAGGTCTGATTTCGAGACGATCCTCGAAGAGACCGAACAACCCCTTTTGGTGGCTGCTGGCATCGGCTTGTCGGTGCTTATTCCTACTCATGAAGTTCGAAGAGGATTGCTTGAAGTAACCAAGATTCTCAAAACAGCCAGAGATCAAGATCCCGAATCTCTGGCGGCGGAATCAATACAGGAAGCATTGAGGTTGCTTGATCAAATCGACAAGATAATTGGCGGCCTGGTCAAGCTGCAACAAAAGAGTGGGTATGATGAACGATTTCCGCCCTTGCGCGCCATAGAGTTCGCCGAGACGTTATACGGGAATCGCCTAACCAGAAGGAACATAGATTATTCGAAGGATCTTAGGATTTCCTTCGAAATCAGTGGGTCGAGTAGGCAATTGGCCCTGGTAATCGAAAACATGTTGGACAATAGTACTTACTGGCTCGACCGAAACCCTGTGGGCGAACGCCACATCAAGGTGATTACTGATTACATTGATGGAAGCCCAGCCATCATCGTTTCCGACGATGGCCCCGGAATACAGGAGGATATTGATACAATTACGCTGCCTTTCATCACAAGGAAACCCAAGGGGCTTGGCTTGGGTCTGTTCATAGCTAGGAGAATAGCCGAGAATCACGATGCGAAGTTGGTTCTGTTGAGCCAGAATGACCTGCCGGGGCTCTTGCGTGGAGCTAATATCGGAATTGTTTTCCTTCAGAAGAGGCAATTGACCAAGGCGAAGGTCGCTTAGAATGAGCACCGCCGCTACAACTTCTCTTAGCCAGCCGAGCATATCAGGTAAGCTCCTTGTTCTGGATGACACATTCGATTCAATCCGCCCTCTCCTTATGGAATTGGTCAAGAATGGAGTGCCAGTCGTGTTCTGGAATCCGTCCTCAGGGATTAAGCCGTCTACAACTAACGTCAGGGTGATACTAACAGACATCAATCTCCTCGGTTTGGAAACCGTTACGCGGGGATCTTACGATGACCTCGCCGCCAAGCTGAAGGAGATTCAAGGTCCCTTCCTGGTAATGTTCGTTTCCGTTAATTTTGACGAAGAAGATTCGGTCAAGATGCTCAAGGAAGCTTATCACGATGTTACGAACAAGGACCTTCCCGGAATCGTTCTCGGAATCAACTTTGACAAGACTCAAGCGCAAGAAGTGTTGTCAGAAATCCCAGCCAGGATTCGATCCGTCTTATCGGAGCAACGGTTGTT
Source organism: Nitrososphaerota archaeon (assembly GCA_029785195.1). Taxonomy (GTDB): domain Archaea; phylum Thermoproteota; class Nitrososphaeria; order Nitrososphaerales; family Gagatemarchaeaceae; genus UBA183. The sequence continues at coordinate 7,127 of JAFMAD010000007.1, read as the reverse complement.
CAGTGTTATTCTGCTGAGCGAGACCATCCTCAATCAAGGTACGGACCGAGTGCTCAGCGAGATGACTCGCAAAGAGTTTGAGGCAGCCGTCCAGGCTCTTTTGAAGTCAATAATCGATGATACCGGAAAGGAGTCTGTGGCGAGGGAATTCGTTGTTCTCTTGTCTAGGCTTTTGACAAGAAACATGGAATCATCTCCCCAGTATGTTCAACTCAAAGCGACCATAGAGGACTTGCTCGGAGGAGGAGCTATGTCCGCAACTCCTGCCTCGGAGTCATGGATTTACAACAGGAGGATGTACTATGTCCCCGACCAGAAGGAAAATCACTGGACCGGAGATATCTTTCTAACCAATTCTTCGAACCCAATGCAGCAGTACGCAATTCTGATTACACCTGCTTGTGACATTTCGCAAGGAAAGAAATTGACTTACTACAAGTTCTGCTATGGTGTGGCTGTTACAGAAAGTGATTTGCAGACGAATTTCCAGCATCCGATTTATCAGATGGACAAATCTCTGGGAACGAATTCAACCCTTGCTATTCAGAAATATCTCAAGAGAGAGGGAACCCCACAGAGGATGTACCCCCTTAACCACTTTCAAGATAACAAAGGAGACGATTCGAGGACATTAGTTATTGACTTGCAAGCTGTACAATCGATGACGCCAGCGGAACTCGATTCAAAGGGATGGACACCTTTAATGAGGCTCGACTCGCCTTTCGTCGAGGATTTGCTTCAGAAATATGGTTCGTATTCGTATAGACTTGGAGCACCTAGCGTAACTTCGTAGAGTGTCTCCTTTCCTATGAGGAAACGTACGGTTTGCTAGATAGCATCCTGGATTGGCGCATCCGGGCCCTGATTATCTGATCCTTCCGAGCGTGCGACTGGCTTCGGTTCGAAGCCTGAAGGGGTAAAGCGGTTTCGGTTTCTTGGGATAGTCGGTGTTGTCGTAATCGTCATGGAAGGTCAGCGCGAATACGAAGTCTTTGACGCCACGGGTGGTCTGCAGGACACGGGCTTGTTCTGCGCTTGTTTCTACAACTCTCCACGGGAACGCGAATTCCTTTGCAGTCCTGGGTGAGAGGTTGCGGTTACTCTTGTCAGCCACCGGAACCGGGTCATGTTCGGTGATTTCACGTTTTTTCCCTATCCGATAGGCCGTCTGGAATTGGAAGAACGATATTGTGTAATGTGTACTCTTAGAGTGATTGACAACTTTGATTGGCATACCTTGCTTGAAACTGGTTTCATCGAATTTCCACCGCCTGGGCACGAGAACTCCGGGGTCGTAGAACATGTCCAAGAGATAGATTTCCGGGCCCTTCTTGCGTTCGCGCAGCCATCCGGCTGCCCTTAACGTCGTCTCTCCGAGGAGTACTGCGACTTCGACCGACATTTGCCCAGAAGAGCAAACGCAACCGAACTATTTGAGCGCGTTTAGCACTTCGTCATGTTCCCGGCTTCTCTGTGGCGCTTCCCTCCGGCGGATGAAGAGGAAAGTCACCAGTTCTTAGAAAGTCAACGCCGGCATGTGCAGTAAATTCCCAATCGAGTACCAGCGGCCAATCTAGTACCAAAAACGGCGCTAAATATGCCAATTCAATATCTCGAGTCGCCGAATCGTCTAACACATTCGCGAACTGGCGAGTCGGAAAAACGACCATGGGAATACTTATCTTAGCCAATTCATGGAGATTCAAACGCCTTGTCAGGGGCGGAGCAAGCGGGAATGTCCGAAGACAGAAGGAAGTACGAAATCTTCGTCAATGCGAAGCGGAAGCCATGGGACGAGGACATCATCAGCTACACTCAGGTCGTCGACATCGCTTTCCCTCCTCCCCACAAGCCCACCGAGATCTTCACCGTCCAGTATAGCCGTGGCCCGAAGGAGAACCCTCAGGGAACTCTAGTGGAAGGGCAGACGGCACGCGTCAAGAGCGGCATGGTCTTCGATGTCACTCGCACTGATAAGTCGTAGCCCAGACCTGAAGCGCCTCCGTGATGAGGGCTACGAAATCGACGTGGTTAACGGGTACCTCACAGTCAGTCATGTGCCCTATGTGAACGCAAGTAAACAGGTCGCGTTTGGAACACTGGTTTCCCATCTTGACATTGCCGGCGACGCCACCGTGCCGCCCAAGGACCACGTTGCTCTCTGGGCGGGAGACTACCCGTGTGATTCCAAAGGCTCGCAGCTGGTGAACCTGGTGAACGACCCTAAGAGGAATGAGAAAGTCAATGAGGGACTCGTCGCCACGCATTCGTTCTCCCAGAAGCCGAAGCCCGCGGACCACTATGACGACTACTACCAGAAGATGACCACATATGCTCGGATACTCGAAGGCGAAGCTCGCGTCTTGGACCATACCGCGACATCTCGCACGCATCCACCCATTCCGCTCTCCGAAGCGGAGTCGGTGTTCTGCTACTTGGACAGCGCCTCGAGTCGGGCAGGCATCGCCGCCATAAGCAAGAAGCTCGAGAGAGGACGGATCGCTATTGTCGGATTAGGCGGGACAGGGGCGTATGTCCTCGACCTCGTGGCCAAGACCCCTGTTGCAGAGATCCATCTCTTCGACGGAGACCACTTCTTCCAGCACAACGCCTTTCGTTCCCCTGGTGCACCGTCGTTTGACGACCTTTCAAAGAGGCCAACCAAGGTCGCATGGTTCGCAGAGGCCTATTCCAGGATGCGACGGATGATAATCCCCCACCCTCAGTACGTAAACGAGACAAACGTTGGCGAATTGAAGCCAATGGAATTCGTGTTTCTCTGTCTCGACAAGGGCGAGCCGAAGAAGGTGGTGGTGAACTATCTTCTCGGGAACGGCATACCATTCATTGATGTCGGTATGGACCTGTTTGTTGAAGAGGACGCTCTGGGAGGCAGTGCTCGAGTGACGACAGGCACTCCGTCGTTCCATGACCACGTGTCGAGACGAATCCATTTCACGGACGGTGAGGACAACGAGTACTCGACGAATATCCAGATTGCCGATATGAACGCGCTGAACGCCGCCTTGGCTGTCATCAAGTGGAAGAAGCTGTGGGGTTTCTACATCGACCTCGGGAAGGAGCATCATACTGTCTATGGCGTTTCTACCAATACGGTGACGAACGACGAGGCCCAAGATGAAGCGAAAGTCGATCAGGCCTGAGTTCGTAGAGCTCATGCCCGACGAGCTGAAGGAAGGCGTACTGTACATCTCGGTTCCGTTCGCGACTGCGACCCACAAGTGTCCCTGCGGCTGCGGCGAAATAGTGGTGACGCCCATCAGGCCCACTGACTGGACCCTCGCATGGGATGGGGAGACGGTAAGCCTGGATCCGTCTATCGGCAATTGGAGCCTGCCGTGTCGGTCGCATTATTGGATTATCAAGAATAGGGTGATTTGGGCGAGAAAGTGGAACTTCGCGGAGATAGAGGCGACTCGTGAAAATGACAGGCGAGCGAAAGGACGCTATTTTGGTAGAATCCGCCGCCAGCGCACAATAGGCTGATGCGATTGGCGTCTCCTCTTGATCCTCTGGTCAAACCAGGCTTCTAGTCTGCTGGTTCTCTCCAGAATCGGTTTCCACGCCAGCGAAAACAGCAGCGTGCCAACTACGAAAGAGAGAGGGAACACGAAGTCGCCGTCCCCGAAGCCGTACCCTCCGAACACGCCCCCGAAGTAGTTGAGGGACTCGAGGTCGCTCATGAAGCCGAGCAGGAAGCCGAGGGGGTAGGCCAGCAGCAGCGCCCTTGTCCTCGGCCGGCGGAGCGTGTAGTTGTATAGGAAGACGCTAAACGCCACCAGGAGGACCGGGTCGGTCAGCCCCACCGACACGAATATGCCCAGCACCGTGTATTGCGAAACAAGGAAGGAGACGGGGAGGAGTACGAGCAGGACCAAGGCGCCGTTGGTCGGCCTCCGCGACTCCCCTCTCCCTTCCAGAAAGAGGACCAGGACAGCGGCCACCGACACCAACAGGGGAATGACGAAGCCTCCGTAGTCGACGCGGGCGACCCCGAGGATGGGCGGAGAGAACCAAGACGACTCGTTCGCGAGCGATATCGTCCGCGGCAGCACATCTCTCATGAGGTACCAGAAAGGAAAGCCGAAGAGCGCGAAGCTGAATATGAAGAAGAGTCCGAAGAAGGTGACATGTTGGATGCCCCGGGGTCTTGCTTCTTCCTTCGGTGAGGTTTCTGGGCCTTCCAAGCAGACCGTCAGCGGAACCAAGTCCAGTATCGGCGTAATAAAGGCGGAATTCCCACCACAGATTCCCGCTGAGGTCTAACTTGCCCGGGTAGGGGCTGCGGGCTGATTCCTCGGTCGGAGTGGAACGAACTTTGATGGCGGGTCTACTCCAAGTCTTGACTTGACCACTCCCCAGTCCAGCGCGTAGAGCTGGGGCGGGTCCGGCCAGGCATCGGTCATTTGAGGTACCTTGCGGAAATACCCCACCGCTTCCAGCCATGCCAAAGCCGCTGACCTCTTTCCATTGTCAAATTCCATCCTCTTGAAATCTCTGCAGAGGATGTCGCATAGTCCTTCGTCATGGTTCCGTATTGTCGCCCATAACATCTTCCAAACCAGAGGTCGCTCGTTCCCTTGCAGCCCCCTTGCCGTTTGCGGGTAAAGTCGCTTGAAGATGGAGTAGTATGATCGGCTGTCCATCTTGAGGAGCTCGTTGCCCGAGGCGTCTGCGTAGTACCTCTTGGTTATCGCTATCCCTTCTTCATAGTTGGAGCACATGAAAAGATGATAGAGCTGGTTCTCCTTTGGCTGGAAGGGGAAAGGAAGGACGTACCTGAACCACTGATGGAGCCTCCTCCTGTATGCTTCCACGAGTCCGTCGATCCTCTCTTCGTCTCTTGCGCCCGTGAGGACAAGGGGCCTCCAACTACTGCTCCCGAAGAGCTGGTCCATCTTGGCTACAGAGCCCTTCTCGTCTGCGCTCCAGCTGGCCTCCGAGATGCCCTTTGGGAGTGGGTCCAACCCTAGGACCCTGCGTCCCGAGAACCAGTCGGATGTGAACAGGAATACTATGAATTCTGTCTGGGTGTGGTAATAGGTCCTAATCCGTTTCCCGGCCACTCTTTCAATCTCTGTCCAGGGGGTGTAAAGAAGCGGGTCAAAGAAGAAGAGCGAATTACCCAGCTGCAGGGACTCGATGCCATTAAGGGCCTCTGGCAGCTTCTTGTTAACGAGGTAAACTCCAGTGGTGTTTGCCCCAGATGGGCCTTCTGCCTCAGTGAGGTTGACGGAGGGCCACCGCCTGGCAATCACCCTCTTCAGGCGCGAGTAACATTCAGTGTCCTCCTCGACTAGGATCACCTTCAAGTTCTTGGCGTCGGGGTTCCCTGTCTTTAGCTGCATAGCGTGTCCCGAAGAGCCGAGGATCACTTCATCCCGCTCCTTGATGTAGTCCTCTCCGGTACCTGCGTTCAGTTCGACGATGGCGGTGGGGAGCTCATGGCCCTTCACATCGCCTCCTGAAGTTATTCCCCACCAGATCGGGTAGTATCCTCCCAGCGTCTCGCACTTCAACCTCGTCCCGGTTTCCCCACTGAGGACGATAGCGTCGTCGTGGAACTCGACGACCATTGGCACCTGTTTGGCCCCGCCCCTTTTATCCCTGATTTCCGCATACTTTCGTCGAGGGGTCAGACCCGAAGCGTTTCATGGGGCCAGTCTTTTTTAGGGCACAAAACTAACCAGTTTGAATCCAGTTTGGGAGACAAGTCCCCCATCGAGTGGACGGATGCTTCATGGAACCCCACCACGGGGTGTTCGAAGGTCTCGCCCGGATGCCAGAACTGCTACGCTGAGCGCCTTTCGAAGAGACTGAAGGCAATGGGGAACCCCAAGTACAGGAATGGCTTTGATTTCACACTCCAGCCCAATGCCATGGACCTCCCCCTACGGTGGAAGGAGCCAAGGAAGATCTTCGTGAACTCGATGAGCGACCTGTTTCACGAACTCATGCCAGATGAATACCTGGACATGTGCTTCAATGTCATGGAAGAAGCAAATTGGCACGTTTACCAGATCCTCACCAAACGTCCTGAACGGATGGCGAGGTTCGTGAAGCGCTACGGGAGGATCCCTGATCACATCTGGATGGGGACCAGCGTTGAACTTGCCATGTACAAGCCTAGGATTGACTTGCTCAGGCAGGTGAACGTGAAGATACGGTTCATCAGTTTCGAGCCTTTGCTTGGCCCCATCGGTAAGGTCAACCTTCGAGGGATAGCATGGGCAATAACCGGCGGTGAAAGCGGTCCGAACCATCGTCCTATTGACCGAGAATGGGTGCGCGAGCTGAGGGACCAATGCGTCTCGCAGCGTGTGGCGTTCTTCTTCAAGCAATGGGGAGGCGCTACTCCGAAGTCCGGGGGCAGGCGGCTAGACAGGCGGTTCTGGAATGAATACCCAGACCATGTACCGCAATACAGCGGCAAGCCGGTCACGGTACTGGTCAGAAACAAGACTCCCAGCCTACCACGGCAGTTTCAAAGGTAGCCGCTCCGCGGCAAGACGCCAGAGCCCATCCGTGGTGTTTTTATCCCGATTCGTAGACTGGTGTGCTACATTGGGTGCCGGAGTATCGGAAAAGCCCCGGTATCGAATGCCCCGGGATGCGACTCCCGTCGGAATCGAACCCGTTGGAGTGCGTTTCTGTCACGGTTGTTTCAGTGGCGGATAAATACCGACCAGACCATATCACTCAAGAGAGAATGCCCAACGAGAGGCCAAGGGTTGGTATCTGGGCCGACTCGAACCCTTGTCAGGGAGGCCAAGGGTCTGGGCCGGAAATATCGCGATGTGAAGCGGTCGGGTTCCTTCCGGCCCATTTTGAAAGTAGCCCAGAATAAGCTGTGTTCAGTAAAAGAGGCTCTATTCAAGCTGATTACGGAGGTTTGACGGTGGCGAGTTGACTTGTTCTCTCCATTGGACAGTCTAAGCATGGTGTTTGACAGGGCAGCAGAGAACCCAGCCGCTGATAGCACGCCATCTAGGATGTCAGTAGTACCGTCTTGAACACCGCTTCCTTCCCACCCATTAATCGTCCATCACTCTGCCCGGCAAAGACTACCACTTCATCGCTTCCTCAACAGCTTCGTCGAACGCTTT
>JAFMAD010000070.1 GCA_029785195.1 Nitrososphaerota archaeon | reverse complement strand
GAAGTTGTCAACCTGTGGGGTTGTCAGAGTCTGGTGCGTATAGATGATGACTCACGCTCCGCCCTAGCCTACTCTCGCGATAGACAGTAAGACACCTCCCAAATGCCAAGTCGTCCCTTGGGCGTTGAAAGAGATCGGTTTCGGAGACCTGCCCAAGTTTAGGCATCGGCTCGAACTAGGTGGGTGAAGGGTCGCCAATCTCTGGAGGTCGGGACCTTTGGTCTTGCTATCGTGGACAAGGCGCTCCCGGCTCTATGTCTCTGTTGGTGGCCATTGCGAACAGCTAGCGGGATTGTAGGTCATCCAAGACATTCATTGGGGAGGAGGACTTGTTGGTTGTCTAATTAAATGGGCCTTGCGAGTCCAATCGGATGATCTTGCTTGGCCGTGTGCCGCGGGAGTTCTACAATAGGTATACCCCAGCAGTGGCAAGGGACTTGATTGGATGCCGCATCGTCAGAGTGATAGGTGGGGAGAGGTTGTCTGGAACCATCGTCGAGACAGAAGCGTACAGGGGCCCGAGAGATCCTGCGAGCCACGCTCACAAGGGGATGACTCCACGAAACCGCGTCATGTTCGGTCCGCCGGGACATGCGTACGTCTACTTCACGATGGGCCTGCACTACTGCCTGAATGTCACCACAGAACCGCTGGGGGCGCCCGGGGCGGTTCTGCTGAGGGCAATCGAGCCATGCGAGGGAGTCTGTGCCATGTCGAAAAACCGGGGGGGAGCCCCTTTCGTCAAGCTCGCCTCAGGGCCAGGCAACCTTACCAAGGCCCTGGGCATAGACGACAGGTTCGACGGAGAAGACCTCGTGACTTCAGAAAGGCTCTACTTGGAATATGAGCGCAAAGCGAGAGAGATTTCGACGAGCACTAGGGTGGGGGTGTCTGCCGGGCGGTCTAACAGATGGAGGTTCTTCGAGAGGGGGAACCGCTTCGTGTCGAGAGGGAAGCCATCATCAACACAGAACCCATAACTATCTCTGGGCTAGACCAAGTAGCGTAGGGGTCGTCGGCTAGTCTGGTCTAGGCTTCAAGCCTTGGGTGACCTTCCGGCTTTCGCCGTGGTGCCGAGTCCGCTTGAGATCCCCGGTTCAAATCCGGGCGACCCCATCCAATCATAAGACTCAAATGAAATCAGATAGTCATAGCGTTAAATACTTTTGACCTAGACGTCAGGTCGGGTTGCAGGCAGCTCCTCGCAGGGTCAAGACAATCTACAGTGTGATTGCGTCTCCACAGCGGCTCGAAATATTGAGGATACTGAACATCAAAGGTCCTCTGACCTATAGCGCCCTGAAGACCCTGGCTGGTTTCAAGTCGAAGAAGGAATCTGGAAAATTCGCCTACCACCTCCGAAAACTCGTGAAGCAGCTCCTCATCCAGCTCAACAGGCAGGAGAGGAAGTACACGGTCACCAACCTCGGTCGGCTTGTGCTGAATCTTACAAGGCAGATAGAAGAGCAATCCCTCGTGGAGAGTGGGAAACTGTATGTGCGGACTTCACATCAGACGATGGAGGAGTTCAACGCCAACAAGATACTCCAGTCTCTGGTGAAGGAGGCAGGGATGCCCGTGGAGCTGGCTCAGAAGATCACTAGCGAGACCGAATCCAGACTGTACAAATTCCAGACCCAGTACCTGACCGCCCCGCTCATACGCGAGATAGTCAATGCGCTCCTTGTGGAGCACAGCATGGAAGAATACAGGCACAAGCTCACCAGATTGGGCATGCCAATATACGACGTCACTCAGCTTTTGGGGAGGGCTGGGGACGAGGGGGGGAACGTCGAGTCGCTGATTCACCAGACCGGGAAACAGGTGTTCTCTGAGTACCTCCTCTTGGAGCAGCTGCCAAGGGACGTTGCGGACGCCCACCTGTCGGGCGAGATCCACATCACCAACGCGGGTTCGTGGGGGCTCTCCCCTGACACTGTGTTCGTCGATCTGCTCTCAGTAAGGTCCGCCGGGCTCAACCCGAAGGGGAAGATACTCAACACCTCGATGATACCGAGCCCCGAGAATGCCGAAAGGGCGCTGAATATAGTCCTCAATATGACGTCCATGCTTACTAGGGAGGTCTCTGACGAGGTGACGTTACGCAATTTCCTCCAATATGTCGGCCCATACTGCAGGTCTAAGGGGAAGAGGGAGCTTGAGTCTTTGTTCCTTAGGTTCTATGAGACCGTCGGCTCGCCCGTAGCCGGAGCGACCGGGCCGGCAATCACAATCGATCTCAACCCATACAAGCATGACGACGTCGGCCGAGAAATATTGGATAAGACGCTTGACGCCGCCCTCGGCGCCTATAGAAGCTACGTCGAGGAGACGCCCAGGCCTGAAGTTCGGCTTCTCCTGGCGAAGCCCAACAGAGTGGATGAGACCAAGACATTGAAAGACGCAGCATCAATCATATTCAACGGCGGGAGGATTGCATTCTTCGCCTCAGATCAGCGGAGGAGCTTCCTCGGGCTCAACGCCAACGTCCTCGCTCAGGAGTCCCAGGCGGACAACATAAGCGTCCTCCATGGT
>JAFMAD010000006.1 GCA_029785195.1 Nitrososphaerota archaeon | reverse complement strand
CCTCGCCGTTCCAATTTCCGCAGTCGGCGAAGTCGTGAAGGAGATGGGCGAGAGCGTCAAAGGGAAGATATTAGTCGACGTCACCAACGACTTTGGTGACGAGCCTCCCGTAAAGAGCCGAGCCGAAGAACTACAGGCGAATGCTCCCGATACGAAGGTGGTGAAGGCCTTCAACACAGTCTTCGCCAAGCACATGAGAACCGGGAAGGTGGGCGGCGAAGCCATCAGCCTTTTCGTAACGGGGGACGATCCCGACGCGAAGCGGCGGGTCATGAATCTTGGTCGGGCCATAGGGTTCCTGCCTGTGGACGCAGGTCCCCTGAAGAACTCCCGCTGGATAGAGTCGCTCGGAGTCTTGAACGGCAAGCTGGGTTATGGGACGTCTAATTACGGTGCCGACATCGGCTTCAGGGTGATTGGAGCATCGGCATGACTTCCCGCAAGAATGGACCGCCCCATCGTGTTCGGCCAGAGTTCCCCCCCGAATGGCATGTGCCTAACGACCCGAAGAAATGGATTACCTGGGAACATGCGAACGGGAAGCTGGAGCAGGAGGAGATATATTGGGTGTCTACTACGCGCCCAGACGGCCGGCCTCACGCCGCTCCTGTCTGGGGGGCATGGTCGGACTGCATCTTCCACTTTGAAACCGACCCTCGATCAGTCAAGGGCGTCAACCTCTCCAGGAACCCGAGAGTCGTCATACACCTACAGGACGGAGGCGACACAGTAATCGTCGAAGGCACAGCCTCGATTGAGCGGTCCGCCTCGGAGCTGAAGAAACTGCAGGCACACTACTCGAAGAAATACGGTTACACGCCCTCATGGTCCGAGGAATCAGGTCAAGTTGTCTATCGAGTGGTTCCCAAGGTAGCCCACGCATGGAAGAACCCACGAATGCACAGAAGCTTGGTCAAGTTCGTGTTCTGACGACGGCTTTGGCCCCAGCAGACGGAAGCACTCGAATTGTTCCGGGCGAACGTTTCTCGGCTTCGATGGGACGGAAACCCTTCGCCGCCCCAGAGCCCCACACTTCATGGAAAAGCGGCCGGGAAAATGAAAGCTAGACTGCCTGATCCGCGTGGGTGTCCGAGGGTTCATCCCCGGACATGTGTCCTTGACAAAACCGTCTCAGATTTGGGAAGCAGATCCCAGACCGACACGACGTGGATTTCCAGGGTCGCCGGATGCACCGCAGGCCAGGCTAAGCGGGTAACGGTTGGGATGGGTCGCTCACGCGGGGATTGTAGCGGACCTCGTCGGCAACATCATGCGGACAGGGCGGGTATGCTACGCCCAGTTCCCCGCTCCTGTCGACCTCCACGCTCTGGTCAGGCTGCCCGGACCAACTCACTGGTTGAAAGCGGAGCAGCATCAGGGGTGTCGTCTGCATTCATGCTGCTTGCGTGCGAGCAAACTCGAAAGGAACCTCGCACTCCATCGATCTCCCCGTACCGAGGACCAAACGTAGAGGGGAGGAGTCCTGGGCAATCCGGCGCTGGAATGACATCAGGGTGGGCCGTGCCTGCCAGTCTCAAGCGGGGGTGGGACCTGCGACAGGGAAGGAGCGAAGTTCTTCTGAAACCTCTTCTCAAGGAAATAAGAACGCTCGACTTCTACTGCCATGAAAGCCCCGTGGACCACGCCCGTTTCGAGTTCGAGATGAGGACGATAGGAGAACACCTTGGTCCCGGATCGCTGGTCGTAGTGGATAACACAGACAGAAGTGCCTTCGACAGGGCCGCCAATAGGTCCGGCGCGTCCCCGGAACCCGTGCCTCGCCGCGTACACGGAGACCACCCCTATCCATAGCAGCACCGACCCGAGGAAGAGCCGCTCCTCCGCCGCCGGAGGTCACCGACGAATACGCGAGTTGAAGCTGAGAGGAGCCTCCTGTAATGGAAATCGACAACGAGGTGAACGGCATCCCCCCGGTGTTGACGACCTGGGCGTCGACAGTGGTGAAGCCCGACGCCCCGACTGTAATGGAAAGCGAAGGCGAAAGCCCTGCTTGGGGCCTCATGTACGACGTCACCGCGACGTAGTACACTGCCGAACCCACCACGGCGAGGGAGATGGTCAGGATGGTCGCTATGATGGTGCTGATGGCCTTCTTGTCACATGGCACGACAGAGTCCGTGGGAGAACATTCCGTCAGGATAAAACGGGAGACCCACTTTCGCGGTCTCTCCTCCCTTCCGCCGGGGTATTGGATAACATGGGGCATTATAGGCAGAAGGGACGACTCTTGGTCTTGAGTCAGGGATGGCAGCCGAAGCGAGTGAGTATGACAGCGAGTCGGAGATGATTGAAGTGAGCGTTGGCCTGTTCATCGCCGCGATGATGTTAGAGGAAGGGAACGAAAGGATGTACCTGGAGCATCTCGGGAGGGCCCAGGCTCACCTCACGAGCCTGATTTTGGACGCCGAGATGCACCCTGCACTAGGCCACTAGCCTGACGGCGATCCCATTCCAAGCCTTGGACGCCAAAAGGGTGTCAGAACCGACCTCTGCCGCAAAGGCATTCGGCGCAGGTCGTCAACTTGCCGCAGACTTTGCACTTCTCGAACGAATGATAGTGCTCGTCGAAGTCTTTTGTCCTCCGGGCACTCCAGGTCGCTCTTGCAGACGAACATGCGCTACTACTGGCGAAGCCGCGGAGCCTCGCTTCAAAAGCCTGCGTCAGGCCCCTGTCTCTGCTGCACGTGGGCAGCGGTTCAAGCCGTCGTTGGGTTGGGCCTCACCTCCTCAGGCTTCGTCGTGAAGTACGAGTACTCGATGTCTGTCAGCTTGTTGTAGAAGGGCACCCTCCCCTGCTCGGTGAAGAGGACGCCGAAGCCCCTGTCTGCCCTCTCGACGAAGGCCCTCTCCTGGTCGCTAAGGCCGAAGATCTGCTGCGCGAGGTCCGAGCCCCCTCCCTGACCGGCCGCGTCCTGGTGGAGGAGGACCTTGGTGGCGCAGGACTCGAGGACCGTCTTCCCCTGGCCGTTCATCAGGTCCTCCCCGTACTGGGTCGCCAGAATCAGGGCGATGTAGTAGCACTTCCCCGTCCAGGCCGTCTCTCACGATGTCCATGGCCTCCGAGAAGTAAAGCCGCCCCCTGGACTGGGGTGCTGAGCTCCCTGATCAGGTTCGTGGTGAAGATGACCCACAGGGACATGGACGCCAGGAGGATAATGGACCTCCTGACCAAGCCGCTCGATAGGTCGGGGTACTGGGCCTAGAGGGTTTGCCAAACTCAAGTTTCACCCTACTGGGGCATGATGCCTACCCCGAAGCCAGTTACGACAATGAAAAAGGAACCCCAAAATTGATTAACGACAGCCAATGCCGGCTGAAGCCGCGATACTAGGTTTGTCTGGCGAGGAGCGAAAGCTAGCCGCGGTAATGTTCACCGATATGGTCGGCTTCACAGCTCTTACCCAGTCTGACGAGGCGCAATCGCTGGCGGTACTCGAGAGGCACAACAGGGTCCTCCGGCCCCTATTCCCGAAGTTCCACGGGAGGGAGGTGAAAACTATCGGGGACTCGTTCCTCGTGGAGTTCGACAGTGCGTTGGACGCCACCAACTGCGCGGTGGAGATACAGCGCGTCCTCCACGAGTACAACATCTCGTCCAGGGACGAGTGGAAGGTGACTCTGAGGATAGGGATTCATCTCGGAGACGTGGTCCACTCTGGAGGCGACATCTTCGGCGACGCCGTGAACATAGCGTCAAGGCTTCAGCCACTGGCTGAGCCTGAAGGAGTGTGCATCTCTGAACAGGTCTATGACCAGGTGAGGAACAAGATACCTCAGACCTTGGTGAAGCTGGAGCCCCACGACTTGAAGGGAGTCAGGTTCGTTGTAGAAGCGTACAAGATGGCGATGCCATGGGAGCACGTGGTCACCTCTTCGGGGGTGGAATCGGACAAGATGCGCATCGCTGTTCTTCCTTTCACAAATCTCAGCTCAAACCCTGAGGAGGGGTACTTCGCAGATGGGATGACAGAGGAACTCATTACCTCACTCTCGGGCGTGAGGCAACTTACGGTCATAGCGAGAACCTCGGTGATGGGCTACAAGAGCACAACGAAGAAAGCAAAGGAGATTGGAAAAGAGCTCGAGGCTGGTTCCATACTCGAAGGGAGCGTCAGGAAGGCGGGCAACAGGGTCAGGATAACAGCCCAACTCATCGACGCGTCCACAGAGGGGCATCTCTGGGCCCAGAACTACGACAGGGAGCTCGAGGATGTGTTCGCCATACAGTCCGAGATCGCCGAGAAGGTTGCGGGCGAACTCAAGATCAGACTGGTGGAAGAGGAGAAGCGCGTAATCGAGAAGAAGGCGACGGAGAGTACCGAGGCGTACACATACTACCTGAGGGGGAGGGAGTTGGTCAGGGAGCTCACGGAGCCCTCACTCAGGCAGGCACTCGGGGTGTTCGAAAAGGCGATATCGCTGGATCCATCCTTCGCCAAGGCTCACGTCGGGATGGCCGAGTCCTACATGGAATTGGTGAACGGAGGCTATGAGCCCTACGAGCAGGTAATGCCAAAGGCGGAATTATCTGTGAAAAGGGCGCTACAACTCGATCCCGACCTGGCCGAGGCTCACGCGATTCTTGCGAGCTTCGACTACCAGGAGGATGACACGCACGGGGCCGACGCCGAATGCAACCGTGCGCTAGAATTGAACCCAAGCCTCCCGGACCCTTACTTCATTCTTTCAAACCTAGCATTTCTCAAGCAGAACGGGGACGAAGGGCTCAGAACCGCTGAAGCGTGCTACCGCTTGGATCCCGGCCGACCCCGTTTTGTTGAGCGGATGGGGCGCTACTATTACTACATGGGGAGGGAGGACGAGGCTCTCAGGCACTGGGAGAAGACTACCCAGTTGGCCCCGGCGGGCACATACCGAAGCATGACCGAATATTACCTGTCCAAAGGGGATATTGAGAAGGCGAGGGTGTACTATTCGAAAGCGGAGAGGCTCGAACCCACGAATCGTTGGGTGACCTGGATGAAGGGTTTCATAGCCGCCAAGGTCGGGGACAGGGAAACCGCGCTCGCTGTTATCAAAGAGATCGAGGGGGAGAAGCGGGTGGGGTCCACCAATCTTAACGACATCGCCTTCGTTCAATATGCACTGGACGACTTTGACTCCTACTTCGCCTACGTCCATAGGGCCCTGGATCAGCACACATTCCAGCCCTGGATGGTCATGTATTCCCCTCTCTTGGCCAAGGGCAGGGACGATGCGAGATATCAGGGGGTCCTGGAGAAGGTCAAGAAGATGGTCGAAGGATAGCGAGAACTGCCGAACCAAGTGCATTGTAAAGCCCACTTCAATCAACTAGCGAGGCTTGACTTCTCTGGCGTGCTAACAAATACTATACCTGTTCCGAGAGTTCGACGAGCCCGCAGCGAACCGTGGTTATGGCCGCGGTCCACAAGGGGACCAGGGACTTCCGGAAGCTCCTTGACGAGATGGTCAGGAAAGGGCTTGTTATAGAAAAGGGAAGGGGGGTCGAGGCCACCCCCAAGGGGAAGAAATACCTGAAGCTCTACGACGAGATTGCAACCCTGCTCGAATGAACGCAGTGGGAGCTGCATCCCTCCGATTGTTATAGAAAAACGCGGGGACAGGAGATAGGATTGTGCCCAGATGGGAATGTGATTTGATCGATTGTTGAGCATCTGGCCCAATCCGTTTGATGCAGGTCGCCTGAAGGGGCTGCGCCTCCCCTCCAGGCATGAATTCTCTCGAATCCGCTAGGATGGCGCAGCGACTCGTAGCTGCGGAGGAGGCCTTTCAAAAGGCTACCCAAATCATGTCGACCCGGGTGTCAATACCTGTCTCCGACAGGTACAACGCCCTGTACGGGAGGGAGGACCTGCACCGCTCCCTCATGGCTCTCTCCATCGACAACTCCTTCGCAGAGTCTGGGATGAAGAGGCTGGCTGTGGAGTCGGCAGGAGGGAGGGTGCCATCGGGTTCCTGGGTGAGGGACACCGTGGAGAAGGTCCCCGCGAAGGAGATGCAGGAGATGCTCGCAGGCGCGCTCGGCTCGACCCCGGAGCAGGTGAGGTCGTTCAGGCTCTTCAACACTCCAGTGATGTGCGCGGCTGACCTCCATGACATACCTCGATACGACAGGGACAGCGACCGCGGGTACCTCCGCCGTTCGAGGAGGGAGAGGGGGACGAACACGTTCGAGGGTTACGCCACTCTTCAGTGCGTCGAGGAGGGGACGAGGGCCCAGGTCGCGTGCGAGCACGTCGGTCTCTTCGACGACAAGGAGGACGCGGTGGAGAGGCTCCTTGTCAGCGCCAGGATGGAAGGCGTCGACGTCTCGCTCCTCCTGCTCGACAGGGGCTTCTTCGGCTCGCCTACGATGGAGATGCTCAGGAGGGACCGCCAGAGGTCCCTGATGCCCTGCGTCCTGACCCCTGGGATCAAGAAGGCTCTTGAGGAATACGCGAGGGGCGAAAGGGAGATGGTCTCGGACTACACCCTCACGCACCAAGACGTCGAAGGGGCGTCGTTCACCCTTGTCATCTTCCCGAAGGCTGGAGGCGAGGGGGAGACAGACCCCTGCAAGAAGTACGTCCCCTTCGCCACGAACATCCCGATCGGGGACATCCTCTGGAACGTCAGCAGGCTCCCAAAGGACTACCGTCGGAGGTGGGGAATCGAGTCCGGCTATGTGGGCGTGGAGGAGTTCAGGGCGAGGACGACCAGCAGGGACCATCCCCTCAGGCTGCTATACTTCTACTACGCCCTCCTCCTGTACAACGTCTGGCTCATCGCCAACCTGAGCCTTGCAAGAAGATATTGCACCCTCCCGCTCGACGAGCCTGTGATCACCGTCGAGCTGGTCAAGGGTGACTTCCACCGAGCGATAGCAGACTCCTTCAGAGGATAATCAATCTAACCCCAGAGAGGAGGTGAGAAAGAAAGGAAGGAAGGACACATTCCCATCTGGCACAATCCTATCTCCTGAGAGAACAGTGGTATTTTTAACGGAAAGCCGCTATGTCAGAGGTGCTTTGGTATCCGGATCCGACGACAAATCCAAGAACCGAATGCCCCGGGATTCGATTCCCGTCGGGCCCGCACTCACGTTGTTCGGCTCCTTCCTCACCGTCTTAAACTAGTCCAGCATGAATTTCGACTGAATGATTAGGCTGATTCAGACTCTGCGGCCAAGACTGTTCAATGCCTCGTCGATGTCGTTCAGCGCAACGACTTCCTCTCCAAACGTCTCTGTGCTCCTGTCCCAGGCTGCGAGGGCGCGATGGATGACGACTGTTCTCAATTCCTCCAAAATGCCTTTGAGACGATTGGCTTCGCCTAGCGTTTCGGCCAGTGCCTAATCGCCTTCTCTGCGCGTGACTGGATGTACTCTTTCCACCTTATAGGATCTTTCATCAAGTCATCGAGCTTCCTCATCAGCTCTTCATCCTCCATCGATCCAGTCTTCAACATGCGGGTCTCCCTGTTTCTGACTTATAGGTTCTACTGCAAATCCGGCAGCAAAACTGAAGACACCACAGCGAAAGTGACCCCAGTAGGACCCGTGCAAGGGTGGCCTGTCTTGAGCAGATTTGTGCTCATTTCTTGGTGTTCGTTCCTTCACAGATTTGTTGGGTGGAAGTTGGCGGATCTTGCCAGCCGCGAGACGGGCTCGAACACAGGGTAGCATGAACCCGTTCATTTCGATACCATTTCTAGCTGCGAAAATGCGCCGGTTCCCGTCGGGCCTGCACTCATACGAGTTTAAACCCGCCCCGTTTAATCTCAAGAGTCGCATCTGCTGGCAGGTCAACCTGTTCAGATCGGCAGCTACAGGCGCCAGTGGATTAGGGTTTCCTTCCAATCGCCGCGCCTTCCGAGGCGTGCATACTGACCCTGGAAGAGGAAGGGCGGGACATCGCCGAGGTTAGGGCTACAACTTGTCAAGAGACTTCAGACCCATCGATGTCGGCAATAGATGGCTTTCCATGCGGCTCGAATCGAACACAGATATGGCACATTCCGTTCGCTGATGGTCTGATTGTGTCCACAGCGGCGATCTTCAAAGTTCCATGCTGCATCGATGACTCTCATTTTCATGGGATAGAAGGAGTAGCCACAAGGCGGATAGGCTGATGTCACCCGCCATCATGCTGAAAGACCGGCGCCGGCCCCTTCTCCCCGTTTCATCCTGCTGACCTCCAGTTTCAGGACCGCTTCTAGCCGCATTTTCACAGCGAACCGCGTGGATGTCGCACCAAAATGAAGGGGAAAGGCGTTTGATATGCTCTTCCAACCGAACCCCTCGCGGCACCACTGCGTCCACGCAGGCGCCTAGAAGGCAGGTGGAAAGCTCAGATTCAGGCTGGCATCTATGCGGGTCGCAGGCTGGCCTGTCGGAGGCAGCACTACCCAGCCTCCACAGCTGAGATCATCCCTTCGGCGAACGACTCGAGGAGCTGCGCCTATGGTGTTGTGGGGTGCTTTCCTGACTGTACGTTAGCTCAGTTGACCAAGACAAAGAGCTGTCGTCGGTTCGCCCTGCTCTTGCCGCTCCATCTGTCCGGAGGACCTGGCTTCGCGAAGCCCCCTCGTCGGTGGGACAAGGTCGGAAGAGAGGCTAAGGATGAACCCATGTTCCCGCTCGGACCGACTTCCTCAATGCAGGAGCTCCCATTGGACGAACTGCTGGATGATTTCAGCCACGAAGAGGGCGACGATGATTGTCTCCAACAATATCTCTCGCCTGTGAGACATCTGCTCTGAGACCAGCGAATAGATGTCCTCCAATATGCCGAGCTTCCCAGAGAGCGACGCGTCCCAGTCCTTCAGCCGGAGCTTTTCGGCAATACTACTGTAGACTCGGGCGATGTACCACTCGCCTATGAACTTGGTGTAGTTCTTAGTGGCTTCCACAACGCTGTCTATCTCTATGCGCTGCTCCGCGACCTTCCTTGCGACCGTCCCAGAGCTCCCGAACAGCGTCCTCCTGGAGGAGCGCCTGGTCAGGTCCAGGGACGCTTTCCCCACGAGTTCGTCAAGCAGACTGTCATAGTACCGCATCTCAAGAAGCTGGAGGTTGGCCAGCTCTATCACAAGTAAGATGGCTCCGTAGTCCCCGGATGGGTCCACCACCAGCGCAGCGCTCCAGTCGATGAACACTGCGTCGTCGGCGTAGTACGATGTCCTGGACTTCAAGGTGCTCGCAATCTGCGACTGGGACATCTGAGTGTCGCTGGTGTCTCCTGTCAGTATCTTCGCGAGCATCTCGTCAGCGGTCCCGTCCAGGGGCGCGCAGTCCACGCAGAACGTGGTGTACTCCTCTGGCTCGGTGGTCATTCTCAGATTGTTCACGTATGGGCCGATGTCGCTCAACACCTTCTTCACCGTCGACAGAGCGAAGTCCTTCACCTGTAATGTTCTGCCACTCAACACGAGAGTCGGGCTGCTGTATTTCGTGAGATTCTCCAGGGATTCTCCGTCCAGAGGAATCGACACAGTGACAGATATGGCGCCAACCTCGTAAGCCTTGGCCGCCACTGCCACCTCGACGGTGCCCTGACGAATCCCTTGGACCTCAGCGACCTCAGAATCGGCGGTGATCAAAAGAGGCGAGGGACTGACTGTGATGTAATTGGGCATCAGCTTCGTGTACTCGAAGCCTACAGGCTTGGTCAGCTTGGCCACCCGTTCGATCCGTGCGATGTCGATTTCGCTCCCGACGTCGTAGATGTAAAGGTAGTTGACGCTCCCCCTGACTATCAAGGGCCAATCCCGACAAGACGGGTCTACTATGTCTGCCGCTCGGTGCCTTTGTGGCTCTGCGGATGGAACGTCGGCGCATCTGCGCAGTCCCGCAGGGCTGCTCATAAGATGGTTCTCATAGATTAATATATATCTATATATTGACACATAGCATGAGCGAGCAGAACCCTTCGCTACGGCGGCTCATCCAGCTCAACATCTGCCAGCCTTCTGACATAAGCGAGGCCAGGGCAGAGGCAGAGAAGCTGGCTACCTCGGAGTTCACGGCGAAGCTTCGCCAGATTGAGAGGCTGTTCGGGGCAGTCGGAGAGGCCAACAGGTTGAAGATCCTCCTCCTTCTTTCGAAGAGAGAGAAGTGCGTGTGCGAGCTGGAGTCGGCCCTCGGAATGTCTCAGCCGACCGTGTCGCACCACCTGGGGGTGCTGGAGCAGGCAGGCCTTGTCAAGAGGAGCAAGAAGGGGAGGTGGGCCTTCTACGCGCCGGTGGAATCTCCTACAATGGACCTGATCGTGCGTCTTACAAGATAGGGGGGCCGAACTCGAACAAGAAACCGAAACGCCTCTCATCTCTTGACCGGTTTCTGACTCTGTGGATATTCCTCGCGATGGCCGCAGGAGTGGCCGCCGGTTACCTCTTCCCCGGCCTCTCAAGCGGGCTGAACTCGCTGAGCATCGGATCGACTTCGATCCCGATTGCCCTGGGGCTGATCTGGATGATGTATCCTCCCCTGGCGCGGGTCAAGTACGAAGACCTCGGGAAGATAGTGGGAGGGAAGGGCTCCAAGACGATGCTCTCAGCCTCGTTGGCGCTGAACTGGGTGGTCGGACCACTGCTCATGTTTGCTTTGGC
This sequence comes from Nitrososphaerota archaeon, assembly GCA_029785195.1. Lineage (GTDB taxonomy): Archaea > Thermoproteota > Nitrososphaeria > Nitrososphaerales > Gagatemarchaeaceae > UBA183. Next base: position 72,950 of record JAFMAD010000006.1, on the reverse strand, counting down.
ATGGGTGTTCCTCTCAGGATATCCTGACCTCAGGGACGGGCTGATACTGATTGGGATTGCGAGGTGCATAGCCATGGTGATAGTCTGGAACGGGCTCGCCGGAGGCGACAGCGAGTGGGCAGCGATCCTCGTGGCCTTCAACTCAGTCTTCCAAGTGCTGTTCTACAGCATCCTCGCCTACTTCTACATCACCGTCGCCAGCGGCTGGATAGCGGGGCAGGCAACAGTGGTCAACATCTCGCTTCTAGCTGTGGCCCAGTCGGTCGCGGTCTATCTCGGCATCCCGTTCCTTGGAGGGATAGCCACCCGGTTCTACTTCATGAAGCGCAAGGGGCTGGAGTGGTACGCGAAGACGCTTGTCCCCAAGTTGGCCCCGACATCCCTCCTGGCGCTTCTCTTCACAATCTTCGTGATGTTCTCTCTCAAGGGATCGGTCATCGTCACCATACCCTCCGGCGTCGTCTTGGTGGCGGTCCCCCTTCTGATTTACTTCTTCATAATGTTCTTCGCCTCGTTCGCCCTCGGGGTGTACTCGAAGCTGGACTATCCTAAGACCACCACCCTCGCTTTCACGGCTGCCAGCAACAACTTCGAACTCGCGATAGCGGTGGCCGTGTCGGTATTCGGTCTGGCATCGCAGGAAGCGTTCGCCACTGTCATCGGGCCGCTCATCGAGGTCCCTGTCATGATAGGCCTCGTCAACGTCGCCCATTGGCTTCGAAAGAGGTACTTCGCCCGAGCCCCCATCGATTGTGGAGCACCGACCCCCTTGGGCGAAGGGTATGTGGTGGGCGGGGTATGGCAGGAGATGCGCTAGATGGGGGCAACAGGGAGGCATGGCGTCAGGACGCGGTTCCTCTTCGTCTGCGTGGAGAACGCTGGGAGAAGTCAGATGGCCGAGGCGTTCGCCCGGCGGGCGGGGCTCGACGCTGCAAGCGCCGGGACGGTCCCTGCCGGGTCGGTGAACAGAGTGGTGATAGAGGCCATGGCAGAGAAGGGGCTCGACCTGTCTGCCAACGAGCCGAAGATGCTCTCCTTTGAAATGATCGACCGGGCCGACGTAGTGGTCACCATGGGATGCTCGGTCGAGAAGGTGTGTCCCAGGCCGATGCTTGACAGGATGCAGAAGAAGGTGGTCGACTGGGGCCTCGAAGACCCGAAGGCGAAGGGCCTCCCCGAGATCAGGAGGATCAGGGACGAGATTGAAAGGATGGTCGAGGAGCTCGCCCGTTTCGCGCAGGGCTCTTCCTAGCCTTAGGCCGGGCTCCACCTTTCCTCTTTAGGTCTGCGGCCAGGCCCGCCCTTATCGTAGCGATTTCGTTCCCCGAGACTTCGAGTTCTATCCGCCTGCCGACAGGGCGCATCTCTCTTTCTGCGGTCTCCAAGAGGTTGGTCGTGACCGCGACCAGGGGGGCCCACGCGAGCTCCACAGTCGCCTTGGCCGGTCTCCCCGACGTCTCATAGAGCCGGAGGACGACATTGTCAGATTCCTCCGCCTTTTTGAAGACCGTCAGAATGATGCCCCCAGGACCGGCTGAGACGAAAGACATCTCTTTGGGCAGTCGCCCCTCGTGCCCAGACTCTAACACTGTCGCCAGCGGATAGTTGAACTCGTATGCCTTCCTGGCGGTGGCCGCCTTGTTGAAGTCCGAGGTGTGAGGGTAGAGGGCGTAGGCCGTCTCGTGCGTGCCCTGGTCTGTCAACAGCCCCTTTGACCTTGCGACCGGAGGGAGGCCGAACCCTGCCCGGAGCCTGAACGGGTACTCTGCGCTCCTGAGCAGGGTCATCCGCATGACGTCGTTCGCCACGTCGAACCCATATTTGCAGTCGTTCAGGAGGCTCACTCCATACGAGCGGTCTTCCGAGGAGTGGTCTATCCACTTCTGACCGGGCACCTCGTACTTCGACCTCTCAGCGAGGGTCGCCTCGGGGGAGACTGGATTCCTGCGCCTTATGTGCCCGTATGGGACCTCATACGTGGTAAAATCGTCGTGGGCGGCCAGCGGGAAGGCGACCTTTGCGAGCCTGTGCTCGGCGTGCCAATCAGCCAGGAGTTCGAACTCGACAAGGGGAGAGCCCGCAGACAGGACGATTTCTTGGACGAACAGCGAATCCTCTCTCCCCTTCTGGGCGTACTTGTACTGTGCCCTCACACGCGCCCTCACCGGCCCACGCTCGACCAGTGTTACCTCCTCCGGGGAGCGTAGTTCGACAGACTTCACTCCGCCTTCCTGTTGGTAGATGAATACCTCCCAGGCGTCGAAGATCGCCGCGTCCGCCCGCAAGCTTACGCAGGACCTGCCCCTCACCGGATAATCCTCAAAGACCTGAATCACACCTCCCGGACCCTTCAGGACCTCCCTGTGAGCAGTCCTGTCGTAGACGCTGTTGACCAGCCCCGTCCTCTTGTCTATCGTGACGGAGAGGAACTCGTTCTCAAGGCTGATCTCCTCCCTGCTCTCCTCAACAGTCATGGAACTCCTCCGCTGCATTCCGCGTCTCCCTGCGACCGCCCTGTACTCTTTGTATCCGATGGATGGGACGTCGTCGGCCCTGAATATGCGCTTCCCACCGGCGACCTTCTGGGAGGGGACCGCATTCCCCTTCTCATCAAGCAACCCGCGCTCGTCCCCCAGCACATCCTCCGGCACTTCCACGATGCCGCCCCTCCTCCACGACAGCGGATTGAATACGAGCAAGGACTGCCCCTCCCCTGTCGTGTCGGCCATCCCTGCGATGGCAGCCAACGAACCAGAGACTGCCCGATTGGCGGCGGAGAATATCCACTCGAAATCCTTCTGGGAGTCCACATAGACTTCCGGAAGCGAAGAGCCTGAGAGGATGTCGTGGAACTGGTTCAGGAGCAGCTTCTCCCAGGCCTCCCTGAGTTCGTCAGCCGGGTAGGCCAGGCCGAGCCTGTAGGCCACTGTGGCGAACTTCTCGGCTACCTCCAGGAGGCACTCCGCCTTCCTGTTGTTCCGCTTTGTCCTGGCCTGCGTGGTGTAGGTCCCGCGGTGGAACTGGAAGTAGAGCTCGTCAGCGACCTCGGGGAGCCTCTCTTCTGCAATCTTCTTGGCTATCCCATCTAGGTAGTCTAACGAGGTCGTGAGCGTCCCTTTTACGGGTCCCTCCCTACGTACGAGCCCCAGTGCCCTGTGCACCATCCCATCGGTGACCCCGCCTCCGTGGTCCCCCTCCCCGAAGAGGACAAGGATGTCATCGACCTGATGGCGCGCCTTGAGCTGCTTCAACTGCTCGAGTACCCTCGCTTCGTCCACCTTCTCGTCGTAGGCGCCGACCATCTCGTGGGCGAGTATCGAAGAGCCGTCTGGCGAAGTCCATCGAAAGAAATAGTGCGGGAATGCTACCGTATCGTTCCAGTTCAGCTTTTGTGTGAGGAAGAACTCCATCCCTGACTTCCGCATTATCTGGGGGAGCGTCCAGGGGAACCCGAAGGAGTCCGGGTACCATGCTACCTTCACATCGACTCCGAACTTCTTCGTGAAGTAGAGTTTCCCGAGTAGGTACTGCCGGACCAGGGATTCCCCGGAAGGCATGTTGGTGTCTGACTCGACCCACGCCCCTCCGACAACCTCCCAGGCCCTTTCCTCCACCTTCTTCCTCACCCTCTCGAAGGTCTCGGGGTGCGCCTCCTCCAGCCATTTGTAGTACTGCGCGCTGCTCTGACAAAATGTGAAAGAGTACTTCTCCATCAACCCGAGGACCTTCTCGCACCCCTCGCCGAGGGCCCGCCTCGTCTCGCCGAACGACCAGAGCCACGCTGCGTCCAGGTGGCTGTGGCCCAGGAAGTGGGCCTTCCCTTGCACTCTCTCCCGACCCGTCTGTTCTCCTCTCCCGCGCGCTGAGGGCTGATGGAGTCAGATAAACGACCCTGCAGCCTGGGGGCCCCGGGAGGCCCGGTCCCTTCCTGCCTCCCACCGGCTGCGCATTGGAGCTCGGTCGTAGGTTAATGAAGGGGTGCCCGCTCCAGGAGCCCTATGTTCGTCTGCAGGGACCACCTCGAGTGTCCACAGGACAAGGGCTTCGACGAGCACTACCACTCGTTCGAGAAGTGCCGCGCCTGTGGAAGGATGACCACCTGCGCAGAATGCCTCTGCGGCCTCGGACGCCACTGACGTCCCAGGCGAATCAGGAGGTCGGTCGCACCTTCCGCCGCGGGCTCTCCCGGCGCTGACGCCCGAGCCCGCAGAACCCTTATCACCCGAGGCCATCAAGCTCGGAGTAGCATGAGCAGCGCGCAGCCCGAAGTGATCCTCGCCCAAGAGCAGGGGGCCGAGATGCGAGCCGGGGGCGCCTCGAAGGGGCTGGAGGCGGAGTTCGGAGCTGGCGTTAAGGAAGGGACCCTCGTTCTCACCAACAGGCGGCTAATCTTCGTCTGCACCAATGACAAGGGCGAGGAGCTCCCCGTAGGATACTTCTCAGATCACCTCCTGCTGTACTCCGAAGTGGAAGACCTCGACAACGTCCCCGCCAGGGCTCCTAACGTGTTCATCCCGCTCGCCTCCGTTTCGGTGAAGGGACACAAGGGGGAGTTCGGGAGGCCCAGCCTCCAGGCCTCGTGGAAGGACGAGGCCGGGACCCACGATCTCGTATTCGTCGAGACGCTCACTGGAAGGAGGAAGCGGAACCTGAACGACTGGGCCTCGGTCATCGAGGGAGTCAGGGACGGGACCCGAAAGCTGCTGTCGCTGCAGATGCCTTCCTCCAGCACCTCGCTCGAAGGCAAGATGATGCACGTGCTGGCCGACATGCAGGAGAAGGGAGTGCTTGAAATCGAAGAATCGGTGGAGGGCGAGTACAAGGTCGACCTGGACCCGGACGAGGTCCAAGCAGCCTGTGACCGGCTCTCTTCGCAGAAGCTTCTGGTCCGCTTCCCAGACCCGAGCGGGGACATCTTCTATCGGAGGGCCTCGGCCTTGGGCGATGACGGCTTCTCTAGCTGAGCTGAAGACCAGTCCGGTCGTTCTTCGGAGTGCTCACGCGGGGTCGGTCTCCAGGTCAACGGCGACCGAGCCAATTGATTAGGAGGACTGTTTCCAATCGTCGCCCCAATCAGGCGACTGATGCTCGCATCACAAAAACAGGGGGAGAGACCCGTGGTGAGACCACAGGTCACTCAGTCATCTGAGCCGCGAAGTACGCTGCAGCTTGTTGGAGAGACAGGGAGGTCACACGCAACCTGCACGTTGGCACCCTGGGATGCGATGACGTGGACGCCATAGACCTGCCCGGAGAGGATGGACGGGATCAGGATGCCTCCTGACTGACCGACCGGGATCTCGCCGACGAATGTGAGGACCACGCACTGGCCGGCCGAAAGGACAAGGCCGTGGGCCCCGCTCTCGCCGAAGTCTCCGGAGACCAGTTGCATCTTCAGCGCGACGCATCCGGTACCGGACACCGTGGAGTTCACGGGGACGAATACCAGCTGGTCCGCATGCTCAGCCTCGCAGCCGTCGTGCTGGTGGCTGTCGTGATTGTTGCTCCCTGGCGTGGCGTTGTCGCTCGAGTTAGAACCATTCGAGGCCGTGTTCGTCTGGGTGGTCGTCGAAGAGCCTGGGTTCCCATCACCTTGAGGCGGTCCATCGCTGGAGTTGCTGTTGTGCGTCGGGCAGGAGAGCCCTGCCGCTGTGAAATTGCCGTGGATCCCTATGGCGTTGAGGACCACCGGGATGCTCCCGGTGTTGTTGACCTGGACTGAGATGGTGGTGGTGTTCAGATGGACTGACAGGGCGCTTAGCTGGGCGCTCAGGTTGCCCTGGGCGTGCTGGAGCTGGCTTTGGTCCTCCGAGCTGAGGTGCTGCCTGAATCCTATCTGGTCCTCGTTGTCGTTCGCAGCCCCCGCCGTCCTGATGATGCCGACCGCCGACGGGATCATCTGGTAGCCGGTGGACGTGCTCAATATCACGGGGTTGAGCTGAAGGAGCGCGAAGCTGTTCCCAGCGAGTGACACCGGCCTTCCCAAAGTCACGGTCAGCGAGTTCCCGCCGGTAGCCAGGGTGACCGTTGACGAAGTCCCGTTGACGTCGATTTTGATGCTGGTCACGTTGAGGGTGAAGGAGTAGATGATGGAAGCGTTGGGGAGCTTAGCCAATGCGATGGTCTGTGAGATGTTCTGAAGGCTGAGCAGGTCGAGCGTCGCGGACCCGCCCTGAGGGATGACCGTCAGGGTCGTTACAGTCTGCTGGCCCCCCGACGCCGGTTCCCCCGCAAGCAGCCCTATTGACGAGTAAGTCAGGTTGAGAGAGGTCGTCCCCTTGGGGACGGTAGGCGGGTCGGTGAGTTGGATGGCCAGCTGGGCCGATGTGCCCCCCTGGGTCCCCGAAGTTCCGGTGGTTGTGGTTGCGCCGAAGTTTACGCCCAGATACAGCGTGGATGAGACTATGATGATCGCAGCCACCGCTATGGCGGCCGCAGTGTACTTCAGTGCTTGTTTTCCTACTGACATCGGCACACCTGTCTAGGGGCGCCCGGATATTGCTAGGCCCTTGAACCTCCGCCCAGCGGACCCCTGCCTGCCTTTCAAAGAGCTTGAATGCGCCGTCTCATGCCAAGGACCTTCATCTCCACGAAGCGAGCCGTCGCCACACCCTGGCCGTCTCGTACCACACCACCGCCACCAGGGCGAGGGAGGCCAAGATCAGCAACGGGACGTAGGACACCGAGCCGTAAGACATCGCGGAAAAGTAGCCTACCAGCAGGGTGAACAGCACAGAGACGAAGAGGAGCTGTGGGACGACGACCGCGCCCACCTTCACATATCCCTCAAGGATCTGCCCTGCAGCGTCCTTGGACGCCAGGTACCTCCCATAGTTGTCCTGGGCGGCGTATCCGCCGTCGATAAGGCGCTTCAGATGGTATGAGGCGAGGGAGGCGGTGGAGAACCCCAGGCCCGACTGGACGTCCTTCAGCTCGCACGGCCCATGCTGGAGCACGTAGAGATAGACCCGGAGGGTGTTCCCCCTCACCTCAGGGCCCGACCCCTGGACCTGTTTGCTCAAGCCTAGTCTGCTCCCTCTCCAGACCGCGATTTAACGATAGAGTCCTTTGGAAGGCAAACGCTGACCCTCGCCCTCATACGGCTCGCGCTGAGGGACCGATTGGGAGAGGACCCGAGGCGCAGCCCCTCGCCGCCAGAGACGACCTCTGAAGGCCCTTTGTCCCCTATCGTCCTGGAACGCTGTCGCGCCGCCGTGCAGCCACCACGAATGCCGTCCCGGCGATTACCGCTCCGACCGCGAAGACCCCCGGGAGACCAGCCGTCGGTATCAGGGCTACCGCCAAGGCGGGCGACAGGACCTCCGCTCCCCCAGAGGAAGCCTGGAAGGCATAGCTGGCATTGATGACGTCCGCCGTCTCCACGGATCTAAAGGCGAGGAAGTTCGCGACGGGGAAGACCATGGCGTGCGGTATGCTGAACAGGAGCATCCCTGCCACGAACACAGGCCAGGATGGGGCGAGGGCGACACACGTCGCAGACGCCGTGAGGAAGCCTGCCGAGACCATGAGGACCCTACCAGGGTCCTTGGTAGTACCGATGGAGGCGTAGCGAATCGCAGCAGACGCCAGGAACACCAGGGTGAAGAGGAGGAACGCCTCCCCGGGAGAGAACCCGAACCTCTCTTCGGCATAGACGCCGCCGTATGAGAGGAAGACAGGGAGGAGGAGCGAGTACAAGAGGTTCACCATGAAGGCGCGCCTGAATATCGGCCTCCGCAGGGCTCGCGCCCAGGCCGCCATGGAGGGGACAGGGGGCTTCGGGCGCCCCACAACGTCCCTTCTGCCTACCCAGGCGCCGGCGACCCCCAGGGCTGAGACGAGGGCGAGGGCCTCAAAGACCCCTGAGAAGCCGTAGAGCTCGAGCACCCCGTAGGCCACCAGGGGACCAAGGACGAGCCCGATGCCCAGCGCCGTGGAATAGACCCCGAGCCCCGTGGAGGGCCGCTCCGGCGCCGAGTCCATGTGCATGACGGCGGAGAGCAGAGGCTGGGGGAGCCCCATGCCTGCCCCGGCCACCAGGACTCCGAGCGAGAGAGGGGCGTAGGGGGCCCTCAAACCTAGGACAAGCATCGAGGCACCCAGAATAAGGAAGCCGCCCGCGGAAGAGACTGACTGGTCCCTCACGGCGAGGGTGGCCGCCGCAGCCCCGACCCCGTTCCCGAGCCAGAGCAGGACGACGAACACGCCCGCTTCAGAAGGGGTCGCGCCCAAGGAGATGGCGTACAGTGGGATGACTATCGCCAAGGACGACGTCAGTAGCCGCAAGGAGAGGGCGATGGTGAATCCTGTACGCATGTACCCACGGCCCGACGGAATCAATTCTAGTTGCGCTCACTCCCCGAGGTGGTACACCTCTCTGAGCGCCCTCCCGACTTTCTCAGGTGAAAACAACGCCGCGGCCCGTCTCTTCGCATTCCTCCCCATCTCTTCCCTCGTCGTGGAGTCGTCGACGAGCCTCTGCAGATGTCCTCGCAGGCCATCTTCGTCTCCAGCCTCGTAGAGTAGCCCGGAGACACCGTCTTCGACCACCTCGGCGATGGGTGGTATCTTCGTCGCGACTACAGGGATCCCCCTCCTCATGGCGTCGACGACTGCCAGGGCGAAGGCGTCCGCCCTCGTGGGAAGAACAAAGATGTCTGTGGCCGGCCAGACCTCGTCCCGAAGGGCGGCTCCGGCGAGGCTGTCTGACTGCCTGATTCGCGGGTCAGATCTGACGATGTCCCTGGCCTCCGGCGTGCCCAGGGGGCCTACGAACGTCAGACAGCATCCGGCGCCCCCCTTGAGCGACCTGAAGGTCCGGAGGGCGGCGTCCCCTCCCTTCCTCCTGAACTCCCTCCCGATGTACAGAATGTTACACCCTTGGTGCTGACGCCTGAAGTCGACTGTCTCGAAGGGGGGAGGTATCACGAAGACCTTCGAAGGGTCGACACCGTCCTCGACGAAGCCACTCTTCGCCCACTCGGACCAGGTGACCGCGCCGGCGCACCAGTTTGAGTTCAGATAAGACGAGAACCCTTCGTTGGCTAGGCGGCGCACCCTCCCGCCGATGTTGTTGTACCTCAGCATGAACTGACCGAAGGATTGGTCACTCTCGTGGATCCAACGGCAGCCGTACTTCCTGACGTCCCAGAAGAATGAGTGGATGATGGCCGCCCCCTTCTGGTCGATCGGGATGAGGTGCTCCAGAGCGAAGCGAGCCGCCCCCAGGGCGACATTCGCAGGATTGAACTCGTAGCTGGCCGCCCGCTTCGGATATTTCAGCCGGTCGGTCGTGAGCCTGTATCTCACCCCGGCGGGGGGGTTCATGAGCCTTCTGAGCGCACCTGTCCTGAGCCCGCCCGTGAGAGGGTCCGTGGGGGCGACGAGGAGGCAGTTCAGGCTGCGGGACGTCCTTGCCGTCTGCCCGTCGGCGGCCTCTTCGTGTGTGTCTTCCAAGCGCCTATGATGGGACCTTGGCCGCCTGGTCTTTAGCCAGTTCTATCAGCTCCTGCGACGCCGGCCAGCCCGTGAGGTCCCTCGGCAGCTGGAACGCGTCCGAGGCGATCTTCTTGCGGCCGGCCCAGGTGACCGAAGGGGCCAGCAGAGCCTTCATCTTCATGGCCCTAGGCTTGTATTTCGTCACCGTCTGGAACATCTCCCTGATGACCTCGTCGATCTGCTTCGTCCTTGAGAAGCCCAGCGAGGGTAAGATCTTGTGCTGCACTTTGTAGTAGTGCGCCTCGCTCTCGACCCGCGGGTTCCTCACCTTCTCGAATCCCACCCTGTATCCGAACTCTTCCGCGATGTCCTTCACCTTTTCAGCCAGTTGTACCGTGTCGAACGTCTCGTCTATCTGGTTGACGACCCTGTACTCACCTTCGGTGGGGGGGTTGTCGAGGAGCAGGCTCAGGCATTTTATGCTGTCGTAGAGGGAGAGGTAACCCCTCGTCTGCCTACCTTTGCCGTAGATGAGGAGCTTGTTGTAGACCACCGCCTGGGCCACGTACTTGTTGATAACCGTCCCCCAGATGGCGTCGAGGTCGAACCTCGTGGAGAGCGCTTCGTCGGCTATCTCCCCGGTCTGGCTCCCATAGACTACCCCCTGCATCACGTCGGTCGCCCGGAGGCCGTGGACCTTGTTGGCTAGCATCACGTTGAAGGTGTCGAAAATCTTACTCAGATGATACCAGCTCTGCGCGGCCCTGGGGAACATAGCCATGTGTCGCCGGCCGTTCCTCCGTATCTCCACCGGGCCTTCAGTGATCTCTATGTTCGGTGTCCCGTACTCTCCCATGGTCCCCATCTTAAGGAGATGCGCTCCAGGGACGTGCCTTGTCATAGAGAAGACTATGTTCAAGTTCGTGGCTACGTTGTTCAGCTCGGTATAGAGTGCGTGCTCCTGGTCTATCATGCTGAACGGCGCGCTCCTCTGCTGTGCGAGGTGGACGACCTTCTGAGGCTGGTACTTCGAGATTACCCAGTCTACTTCTTTCGGGTCTCTGGCGTCTGCCCGGACGAAAGTCAGGTTGTCCTTCCCCGAAGCGCGGCGATAGGCTTGCACCCTGGACGAGGGGCTCCCGATTGGAACCAGCGAATCGGACCCCACCGACTCGACCAAGCGCCGTGTGACAAGGTTGTCGACCACCACGACGTTGTCGTCGGTGCGCCAGGCCAGGTTCAGGGCAAGCGGCCACCCTATGTAGCCGTCCCCCCCGAATATTATGACTGTGTCCCTCATCGGCTCCGCCGTTTCGCCTGGACCCCCGTCAACTTGAAGAACCTCTCTAGCGGCCTATATATCCGCAGAGAACGCTGCGTGTGAACGCACCGTTCAGGGGCGCCTGCCGGCTTCAGATCGACACGCCGAAGGCTGAAAGAAAGCTTTGTGCCTTCCTGACTTCGCTGACGAATTCCCGGCCTTTGGGGGTTATGGTGTAGTATCGGTTTCCACCGTTGCTGACCTCTACAAGGAGCCCTCTCTTCTGGAGTTCGCCAAGATGCTTCATGAGCCTGTCGTGCGGGAGGTTCGCCCTCTGGATAAGCCTGGTCGTCTTCGCGTTGCCTTCTTCGTCGGCAGCGTTCAGGATGTCGAGATAGATCCTGATTGTGCTTCTCTGCTTTTCAGACTGAGCCAACTCTTCCACTCCGGATAACGAACAGGAGGAGAAGACAGAACCCCGCAAGGTTGGCCGTCCCGCCAAGGAGGTACAGGTCCCCTGACGCCAGCAGGCTCCCGAGCAGCTCGCCCAGGTGGGAGAGCGCGATGAGCGCGAAGCCTAGCAGCACGTAGAGCGACAGCCGGTTCCTCGACTCCGAGTACGCCATTGCCCCCTGGAACACAACGAATGAGACGAGCACTAGAATCACGAGTTCCCCGGCGTCGAGGACGAGGGTACCGAAGAGGAGCGGCGTCGCCTGCAATGCGAGGAACGCTGCGGGCGTCTCCATCCCCTCAGAGGGCACCCCCCTCTGGACCCTGATGGTGTACCCGGTCCCGATAAGAAGGTAGGCAGCGGACTGCAGGACGAGGTAGACGCCTGTGGCGCCGTAGACCAGCGCCTCCCTGTCTGCGAACCTCCCGACGTTGAACTCGGCCAGGAGGTATATCGAGCCCTGCACCAGCAGGCCCACTCCAAGCAGCATGAACCCCACGCTGAGGAGCCTGAGGAAGCTAGAACCGGTCACCTTCCTGTACCTGAAGGCGTAGTAGCTCACTGCGAGGGCCACCAACCCGCTGATGAGGCTCAGGAAGGAGTTCTCGATGAAGTACGGGTGGACCACTTTCTACGACCACCTGGCTACAGCACGGACCGGCGGATAGGATGCGTGTATGTTAGCCCTGTTTTCAAGGAGCGCCTTGCCATAGTTTTGTTGAGCGGTGATATAGGGATTTTTAATGGCCACGAGCGTCCGCCTAACTTTCTCCCGGTCATGGCACGGTAGGGGGATGGACGTATCGGGGGGGTGAGGCGGGGAGTCGATGGGGGCGAGCGCCAAGGATAAGTCTCACCCTGAGGCGCCCCCGGTCCAGTTGGCCAGGCTCGCCTCTAAGGTCAAAGGGCTTTACACCGCGCTCCTGACCGCCTTCGACGACGGAGGGCGGGTGGACACTGACCGCATAGCGAAGCTTGTCCGCTTCCAGGCGTCGAAGGGGGCCGACGGTATCTTCCCATGCGGGAGCACAGGGCTCGGCCCGATGCTCACGGTCGAGGAGAGGAAGTCGGTGGCCGGGGCGGTCCTAGAAGCCTCACGTAAGAGGGTCCCGGTCGTGGTCCAGGTCGGGGCAGCCGACACCACTTCCGCGGTCGACCTGGCGAGGCACGCCGAGGACGCCGGGGCGTACGCCGTGGCAAGCCTCACACCATACTACTACAGGCCCGGGGACAGGGCCGTGGCGAAGCACTTCGAAGCACTCTCCGAAGCTGTGGAGATACCAGTCTTAGCCTACAACATACCGCAGTTCACCGGGAACAACCTCCAGGCTAAGACGGTCGCCGAGTTAGCGAAGAGAGGCATCATCTCCGGACTCAAGGACTCTTCAAGGGACTTCCTACACCTCATGGAGCTCGTAGACTCGGTCCCCGGCGACTTCCCGGTGATGAACGGGACCGAGGAGTACGGGCTCTTCGCAATTTACTCGGGCGCCTCCGGCCTGGTCTCCGGAGGGGCCAGCGCCATCCCTGAGCTCTTCAAATCGATGCTCACCGCGGTGCGGAGGGGGGACCACGCCGCGGCCCTGGCTGAGCAGAACCATGTCCGAGCGTTCAAGGGGCTGGTGAGACAGAACCAGATCTCGGCATACTATGAGATACTGAGAGAGCGTGGGATGGACTGCGGGTCCCCAAGGAGGCCGCTGCTCCCTCTGGACAGGGGCGAGACGAAGAGGATCATCGACGGAATGAAAGCCCTGGGCCTCCTCTAAGAGAGCCGCGTGATCTCCTTGTGCCTGAAACAGCCCATGATGTGGTCGTTCACCATCCCGGTGGCCTGCATGTGGGCGTAGCATATTGTGGGTCCTACGAAACTGAATCCCCTGGCAATCAGATCCCTGCTCATGGCCCGCGCTTCCAGGGTCGCCACGGGGATGTCATTGAGTGTCCGCCACTTGTTCGTCTTCGGCCTCCCTCCTACGAACCTCCAGATGTACTCGTCGAACGACCCGAACCCCTCCTGGACATTGACGAACGCCTTCGCGTTCTGCACCGCAGAGTTCACCTTGAGGCGGTTCCTGACGATCCCCGGGTCCGCCAGCAGACTCCGGACCTTCTGTTGGTCGTAGTTCGCCACCCGCTTCGGGTCGAACCCTTCGAAGGCCCGCCTATAGTTCTCCCGCTTCCTCAGTATCGTGTACCAGTTAAGGCCAGCCTGGGCCCCCTCAAGCACAAGGAACTCGAACAGCAGGCGGTCGTCGTGGAGGGGGACTCCCCACTCCTTGTCGTGATACTCCTGGAGGAGCGGCATGTCCAACGAAGACCAGCCGCACCTCTTCACAGGCTTCACGCCGCCAGACCCTCCCTTGCCCGGATTCAACCCTTCTGGTCTGAAGGAAGACGTATACGTCGCCGTGGAGGGGCTGCGGGTGTGCCGGTCTGCCCAAAGTGCGGGAAGTTGATCAGCGCCAAGAAGTTCAAGAGGCACTTGGAACGGTGCGGTTCGACTCACAAGCACCACACGGCGCCACTCGCGTCGGGGGACAACTTCCTCGAGCGGGTATGAAGCTTAAAACCACCCTGTGAGCCAGCCCTTTTTCAGGTGCCCTGGTCGTATAGAGGTCAGTATGCTGCCCTGTCATCGGCTGCGAGCCGACAGAGCGGCAGCGACCCGGGTTCGAAATCGCTGAGACGAAAGTCCCGGCCAGGGCGCCTACGTTTCGACTTCGATCCTCCACCGTTAAAAGGCGAGAGCCTCCTTTCCCTCATGAGCGGGAAATGGGGCTACGACATCCACGGATACGCATAGAAGGTGGAGCTGTACCCGGCACAGATATCCGTGTCCAGCGTCCGCAGATTCGGACGAGAGTTACCCTGGCCCTGCAAGGCTTCTGTCCCAGGGTCAAAGAGGATGAGCCCAATCGGGCCCTTTCCTCCGTTTCACGACGTTGTAGGCCAACGTCCCCCTGTCAAGCTGGTCTGCGTGGTCAGGACATACCGTTACTCTGATCTCGTTTCGCGTCAAGGTCGAGACGACAACATACTCCCACCCCGCAATGACATGTGGCCTCCCCTCATCTTCGCATAGTGTGCATACGAACTCCACACCCCCGGTCGAAGACACAATCCGTCTTCTTAGGTCCTCCATCAAATGTCGCCTAGTACCTAGAGTCGCTGTGCGGACGGCGGGATTCCTTATTCTTTGTGGTGTTGTTTCACTGCTATTACAGTGTTCCGCCAACCGCGCTGCAATTGGCGCAAGAGGGCGGCCGTTCTGCAAGCGGCCTTCGCAGCCCTTTCCTGCTACCGCACCCCATCTCCAGGCCATCCAGGTCCTCCCCCAGTCGATGGCCCGACATGCTGTCTCGGTGGCACTCCTTGAGTTCGTCGCGGTCAGCATCGTAATATCCAGGAACTCAAGTAAGAGACAGGAGGAGTTTCTCGAAAAATACCTGGAAGAAGGAAGCTCGTAGCGGAGAGCCCCAAGCAGCGGAGCTCCTTCTGATCCCTGGTTCCTTTCGCCAATTGGGCCAAGATTGCCGCGCCTTCAGTTGCGAAGAACGCCCCAATGGCCTTGAGTATCAAACTGGTAGTCCTCCGCCGGCGTTCGTCCCGCGTGTCACGGTGCTGCCCTGTACCATGAAACTCGACGCGACCTCGCCGGGTGCTTGCAGTTGTTGCCTAGAGATGGGGGAAAAATGAAGAAGGAACGGTCAAACCGAAGAGAACTCCGAGAATCACGCTGATGATAGCAAAGATGATTATCGAGAGTATGGCTATCCCGAGTCCGCCCAGCCAGCCTGTTCCGAAGCTTGATTTGTACACCCAAATCCAGGCTATGAAGGCCAAGATCAACGCGATGACGTACGCCCCCGGACCGATCACCGTTCCCAGGAAGAAATCCACCACGATCAAGACCACAAAGTAGACTATTGGGCCGACCAGGGTGGCGACCATAGCGTCACCAAAGGTGGACTTCCCCGCAGTTACCGCCTTGCCCGCCAGCCACGCCGGTATCGAGATGACTATCCACAGGATGACAAGGCCGATGATGGTCACAAGCAGGCCCGTCAAGGTCAGGCTTCCTAGGCCGGGAAGGACTAGGCTGCTCAACGCTTTCCTGTTCCAGGCCTTCTCGTCTTATAAAGATTGAAACACCACACAGCAGTCGAGTGTGGACTTGCCTTTTATCGGCGGCATGCGGTAGCCGGTCTGCTCGGTTGCGTCTTGTGACCCGACACGTTGTACTCTCTCGCGCCCTCTTCCTCAGGGACGAATTCGCCAGTTCACATTTGCACGAGCGAACGACTAGTTCTAGGGTAGACCAGCCATCGCGTGTTCTGACGAGACTTGGCCCGCCCCTGTGGTCTGCTCCGTTCTTGTGCCGGACTCCGTTCTTGTGCCGGAGCTAGTGTGGTGCTCACTTTCCTAACAAAGAACCTCTCATCGTATGAAGTTGTAATCGGCATGGAATACTGCTACAAGATGACATCAACATCTAAGATGGATATGCCATCCGACTACCTGAAGAAGATTCTTGGAAAGGACGAACAGGTCCAGGATTACATGAGAGAGAAGCTCTACCACCCTTTGATCAATGTCGACTCGATGGCGTTTACCAACACAAGGATAACCCTCAGGCAGCCGCATGCCCTCAGACTGAAGAAGGACTACTATAACTACAGGGATGTCGCAAACGTCGAATCGAAAAGAGAGATCACGCGCTCTCCCCTGAAGTGCATCATGAGGCTTGAGGGAGAGCCGTTCTCGTTGGGAGACCTGCCCAATTCCGATGCTGAGAAAGCCTCCGGCATCGTGAGGGAGAACCCAGTGAGAACAAGACGTCCTCTACCAGAGCAGCTTAAGGACGAATTCAGCATTAAAGACCAGGCGATGGAGAGCAGACAGCGGGTCACAAAAGGGCAAGGGCCATGGCACACCTCAGGAATGCTGAATTGAGTGCGGCCCTGCGGATCCATCTCTTCGCTCATTTC
The DNA here is from genome assembly GCA_029785195.1 of Nitrososphaerota archaeon. Lineage (GTDB taxonomy): Archaea > Thermoproteota > Nitrososphaeria > Nitrososphaerales > Gagatemarchaeaceae > UBA183. Next base: position 56,806 of record JAFMAD010000006.1, on the reverse strand, counting down.
CTGTCTGATCACTGGGGGGCACTCCAGCAATGAAGAACATGCTGGGGGCCAGCGAAAATACTGAGAGAGGCGAATTCTGATGGGCTTCATAACGGTCGGCAAGGAAAACTCGAGCGACATCGACCTCTATTACGAGGACCACGGGAAGGGCAAACCCGTCATATTGATTCACGGGTGGCCCCTGAGCGGCGCCTCTTGGGAGAAGCAGGTCGATGTCTTGCTCAATGCGGGTCACCGGGTGATCACCTACGATCGCAGGGGATTCGGCTACTCGAGCAAACCGGCATCTGGCTACGACTACGATACATTCGCCGCTGACCTTCACAAGCTCGTGACAACGCTCGAGCTGAGAGACCTGGCGCTGGTCGGGTTCTCAATGGGCGGCGGTGAAGTCGCCCGCTACCTGGGTTCCTATGGATCAGAGCGCGTCGCCAAGGCCGTGTTCATATCTTCGGTCCCGCCATTCCTGCTGAAGACCGGCGACAACCCGGAAGGGTTGGACGAGAGCGTCTTTGCTGGGATTAGGAAGGCCATCGTCGCGGACAGGCCGGCATTCCTCTCCGCCTTCTTCAAGGATTTCTACAACGTCGACGTCCTGGGCGGCACGCGCATAAGCGACCAGGCAATCCAGAACAGTTGGAACGTGGCCGCTGGCGCCTCAGCCAAGGGCTCTCTCGACTGCGTCTCAGCCTGGGGGACCGACTTCCGGAAGGACCTCCGGAAAATCAGCGTGCCTACGCTCGTCGTTCAGGGTGATGCCGACCGGATTCTCCCCATTTCCGCCACTGGAATCCGTACGAACAAGGCCGTCAGAGGCAGCCGACTGTTGGTGGTGGCCGGAGGGCCTCACGGCATCAACTGGACCCATGCAGACGAATTGAACCCTGAACTGCTGAGCTTCCTCAAGTAGTGGCCGACCAAGATGACAGCACGAACGAAGTCCCTGGTCTCTTGAGAGCGCCGCGCATCACAATTCAGAGGCATCTGCCCGAGGAGGAAGGCACGTACTACCATGTGCGTAGACTGGAACGGAGGCCACGAAGGCCCGTAACATTCTAGAGATTGCGGATTAGGGATTTGGGCTCCGGGAACACAAGGAATCTCACTATTTGTCATAGAGCCCATCGCCGGCAGTGTGGAGGCCACGGCCAAAGAGCCACCCAACGCTGGATGGGATTCACAAAGGCTGTCGAGATGCGCCCACCGGGCTCGTTCTCACTGTAACAGCGTCGAATGACCCAAATCTCTCGACTGGAATAGAACAAATTGTGAAATCTTCTAGCAACGTCAGCATTCAATTGGAGGCGGCGTACTCTTGGTAGAGGCAGTTGCCCACGGACCCGAAGAACTGTATCAGCCTCCTCTAGCACTGCTCGCGGGTGTACCTGCTCCGGATGGCCTCTAAGAAGACCTTCGTCGACTCCCCCTCGACTGAACGATCTTTCCCTATCCGGCCGGCCATCACGTGATAGGTAGGCCTGGACATTTGACCCCCGCCTTTTGATACCAAGTTTAGTTACAAATTTGAAGTGGGCCTGACCGGAACTAGGATGCATTTTCGCAGCTGAAAATGGTATGAAATACCTCGGGTTCGTTACGCCAAGGGTTCTAACCTGTTCGGCGCATCTCGGAGCGAGCAGGGCGGGCCGGGACACGCACTCTTGACCCCGACTGAATGTCGGAGTTTCCCTGTGCCGGACGGGGTCAGACCATGATCGCGTCTGGCAGACCTTCAAAGTGCCTGTCTCCGGTCACGACCTTAGCCGACGCGCTTCTGGCAGTCGCCAAGATGACTGAATCGGCCATTCCCCAATCCTTGATGGTCTTCTTGCGCGTATGGTTCAACTCACCAGCGAGAAGCGCTATCGCGCTATCTACGGGGGCAACAAATGTTCGCGCAGACATGAACTCCAGGTCCTCCTCAAACGACGGCCATCTCTCCGTTAGGTACTTCTCTTTGAGCTCGGCAAGGGATACGGTCGAAGTGGCGGCACGGTCACCCTCCACATACGGGCGGACGACCGTCCCCGACCGAGTTCCCTTGAAGTATTCGATCCAGGCGTAAGAATCTATGACGTACTCAAAGCTCATGGAGTTTGGCCTCGTCCTCCCGCCTGAACGCGGTCATTTCGGGATGGGAACCGAACTTGGAGTCCGGGATGTTCTCCGCCTTGCTAATGAGACGCCTTACCGTCGCATCGATGCTCTTCACCCCATACTTCCTCTTCAGTTCCTCTAACACCCTTGCCGTATTCCTCTTGACCTCGACCGTCGTAGACATTGCTATGAACTATAGCCTATGGATAGTTAAGCCTATCGGCCATCGAGTCTGCAGAAAGGGCCAAGGGGGCCCGCCATGCAACCCCTCCTCGGCTTCGCGGGGGCAGCAGGCGATAGGCAAGGTCTCCTCAATCACCGTAGCCGCAGGCCGAGCGTCACGCTGAGCTTAAGCGGTGTCATCGGCGTCCAGGTGTCCAGCCTTGCGGGCGGACACGCCCCGGTTTCGCCGTCCATAGCCCCGGCGCCAGTCGCCGGACTGAGCTACACGATTCGCCTGATGGGTCAAGGCTTAACGTTTCAAGTGACAGCGTCCTAGCGACGCTCACCTGGACTCCCGCTTTTCCAGGTATGTTTCTCGAATTTTGAACGAAGGACGAAAGCATCGTAAACGCTGTCTAGTCCATTCGAGACGAGCACGGCAAATCGCTCGTATATGTCTGCTAGCAGCGCGGCTTTAGATTCACTCCACATCTGCAGGTTCTGCTCTTCGGCAACAGGAAGGGGACTTGAATGAGGAAGGAGAAAATGGCACCTGTGATGCAAAGCTCCTTTCTGGCCGATCGCATGTGTCCCACAAGTCACTTATGTAGCGGTCTATAGGATAGCGAAACTGTTGCGCAGATCAGCCGGCAAAAGTTGAGGACATCGAAGCTAGCCGTAATGGGCGTACTGACGACTTTGGGCGTCGTCTTTTCTTTTTATCCTGGTCCCATACCTGTTGGCCCGACGCTTGTGCGGAATCGAGCAACGAGATGCTGCGACGAGGGCAGGAACCACCGGTGCCACCACCTACGTTGTCAAGGGAGCCAAGTTTCAGACCGCCGCCAGTCCAAGGAGTGTGAGAATGACTTCCCCAGTGGCGCGTGGGGAAGGCCAAGAGATGAACTCGACTCCAGGGGTGGGGACGCAGTTATCATCTGCGGGTCCGATGACGAGTTGACCTACAAAATCGGAGCAGTTTCCGCTGCGCTGACCCTTTTTGCATAGAGAGAGCTGTTATGTGTATGGTCGACAGAATTTTCATCGACAACCTGCGACTCAAGTGCAGGGTAGGCACCACAGACGAGGAAAGGAGCGTGTTGCAGGATATTCTGGTAAACATCAGTCTGACCGTTGGGCTTGGGCGAGCAGGTGCAAGCGACAATCTACCCGACACGATAGATTACAGGGATACGACGGAGCGAATATCGCAGTTTGTGGCGGGCGGGGAATTTAAGCTCCTGGAGAGTCTCGCAGAAGGAATCGCTGCCATTGCACTAAAAAACGCTGGTGTGGAGAGGGTGACAGTACAGGTGCGCAAGGCAAGGTACTCGAACGAACCCTCAATTGGCATCGAAATCGAGAGGAGCAGATAGTTAGCCATGGTCGAATCGATCATAGCACTCGGTACCAATCTAGGGGACAGGGTGGGTAATCTCCGGAGAGCGATTGAGATGATCGGCCGGAAGATGAGCCTGGTCAAGGCGTCATCCGTCTACGAAACGGAGCCGATGTACTACAAAGATCAAGATTGGTTTCTCAATTGCGTGGTGGCCGTCGAGACCGATTTGAGGCCGCATGGGCTCCTCCGAGAGTTGCAGGCCATGGAGATGAAATTGGGAAGGAAGCGCACTGTGAGATACGGTCCACGGGTTATCGACCTAGACATTCTGTTCTACGGCAACGAGGTCATATCTGAACCTGGGCTTGAGATACCGCACCCCAAAATCGCAGAGAGACCCTTCGTGCTGGTCCCCTTGAACGAGATAAGACCAGACCTGTTCCATCCTGTTCTTGGGAGAAGGACGTCCGAACTAGTTGGCAATCTGAAGTTTGGCGCGGAGCAGGTTATCAAGAGATCGGGCCTGCACGTGGACCTCGTCTCCTAGTCATCGCTTCGACGATTCTGACTGCTTGTACCGTCTCTCTCACGTCGTGAGTCCTCACCATATGGGCGCCGTTCATCACCGTAACCGCGGTGGCGGCCAGCGATGCCGGCAGCCTTTCCTCGGGATTCTCAAGATTCAGAATCTTTCCCAGGAATGACTTCCGCGATAGACCCACGCACAATGGCCTGCGAAGCGTTTCCAGCTTACGAAGATTTGCTAGGACGTGGCAGTCCCATTCATACCAAGGCATTAGCTTCTGGGGAGAGTACGCTCTCCCAGCTCCCTCCTCTCTGAAGAAGCCGATGCCTGGGTCCAGCACTATGGACTGTTCGTCTATGCCTGCTCTCTCCGCTGTTCGCATCGTCTCACTTAACGCTTGGCGAACCTGTACGATTGGCGCCATTTTCGAGATTCTTGAAGAATGCGCCATCGCCAAGAGCGAAGCGTCGTAATCCTTGATCACACGTGCCATTCCGGCATCGTTTTTCAGACCGGACACATCGTTAATTATTGAAGCACCGTTCTTTAGAGCGACATCGGCGACGGATGCCCGAAGTGTGTCGACCGATACCGTAACGTAGCCTATTTCCATAATCGTTCGCATAGCAGTCCTTATACGAATTAACTCCACCTCTTGGGAGATTTCATTCTTCAGGTACGGTGCCGTTGACATTGCCCCGATATCTATTATATCCGCCCCTTCTGTTGAGACTTTCGAGGCCATCGTTGAAATCTTCTCAGGAGTGTTCGCCACGGAACCTCTGTAGAATGACTCTGGACTCACGTTGATTGCTGCCATTATCCGAACCGGAAAGTCCGAACCGACCTTCACGGAACCTAACTTGGCTATGCTTTTCAACGTCGCGATTACAGTCTGTTCATGCTGTAAAGGTATTGGTCGCCTGTGGTTCATCAATCGACCGCATTCCTCCTATCGCCTTGCGGTCGATTAGGACCGCAAAAATCTCAATCCAGAAAGGGTGCGGGCCCTAGTGGATGCAGTTGATTATTTATGCGAATCTATAAGCGGAACCACTCCCGCCAATCTCGTAACTCCCAAACTGATTAAACGCCAGGAGAGTCTAGAGTGAGGACGCGCGCTTCGGCCCGCTTGGAAAAGGAGAGAATCAACAAGTCATGCTAAGATCTCGTTCACTTCGCCGTTGCTGAGTTGGGCGTTGAAATGTCAAGAAAGCCTCTTCAAGAGCACTGAAATCCCCTGGGAAACCTCTGAAGCCAAAAGCAGGAAGATAGCGATGACTGCTGGAAGTATGAAGAAAATTGCAACCCCCTGAATCGCATTGGCGCCAACAAAAATCAAGTTGGGGACGTAGCCGAATTGAATACTGAATGATGCGCCCACGTGAAAGAAGGTGTACGCTACAGAGTTGAAACCTTCGATCTGTGTAAAGGGAGGACACCCAATCTGAACTCCATTACCTCCGCAGTTGAAGGTCATTTGGAATGGGATTGCAGGAACGAAAAGTGAGGCCAAGAGTAATGTGAGAGCGGATGCCATCGCAATTCGAAATTTGGCGAGCCTCAACGCAGATTTTTCAGCGGTAGGACAAGTATTATCGCTTTTCCGTAACCACATTACTGGACGCTGCTGACCCAACCTTCAGTCCAGGAATTGCCACTCGCGGCTATAGTTCCGGTATTCGTGTTCTGCGTGCTTTGGTCTATGTAGTACGCCTGAATTGGATTTGAATTAATGTTTATGTTCTCGCATGTTGCCGTAACGTCACAGATGTTGCCCGTGAAATCTACAGCGTTGCCATTTTGGGAGAATTTGGGTATCTGGCATAAGTACTTCGGTTTGTAGTAGTATCCGGCGGTGCAATCAGTGTTGTCTTGCGGAGACTCGAAGATATACCAACCGTACTTTAATGTGCCAACTGTTCGACATGCGATGTATTGTGTTTTGTAGTTCGAGCCAATGCTCCATTCTTCTGACCACTGGTCGCCGTAAGGAAGGCAGTTCCCTGTTATCAGTGTCGACATCGTAATTGTTTGGCCAGGACCAGTTATCCAGCTCGGAGGAGATACGCCATATTCGATCCCACCCCCTGACGCCCCAATTGCTTCAAATACTAAAGAGACATTGTAGCTGTTGGCCGTGGAAGGAGGAGTTTGATGTCCCCCCACCATTGGATGCCTCCCCCGCGTCAAAAATGCCGTAGGGTTACTGTTATTGTTGTTGGCTACACCAGTCCATTCTGCGAACTCACGGCAAGAACCATCTTCGCTGCTGCCCAAAGACGTGGAAATGGTGTTAGGGACCTGTTTGCTTCCATACGCTTCTGATATGTATGCCGTGCCATAGCAATAGCCGGCTCTCTCCTTAGTGCAGTATTGGGCGGAATACCCACCATAGTTCTGACTAAGCTGTCCATTGGTCAGAGAAGCATCGTACTTGGTCTCGTTGACGAAATACATGCTCTGGATTGTACTGTTGTCGTGGAAGACATTGACAACGACGTAAGCAGTGTTATCTGAAGAAAACAAAATCACTGTTTCGATTGATGGCGTCGAAGGACCCCACATGTATCCGAAGCTCATATATGGATTGATGTGGTACGAGAGTCCCTGCGAGAGCTTTGAATCGCAATGAACCCTCGATTAATGGAACTAGCGCATTGCCCCACCCAGTCAAGTTGATGTCACCAGGATAACCCGGTCCAACTCCGTGAGCATTATACGGAGGAGGTGAGGGATTAGTCTGAGCTCGCGCAGGTAATAAAACCCTGAGCGAAGTACCTAGGGGAATCAGAAGCGCGAACATTCCGAGGATCTTGAACCTTCCCCTTTCACGATGCCTTGGCCCTTCCAACCCTAGGACCGTGACGCGATCAGGCTCCCAGCTGGAGCGCTTCCAAGAACCCTTCTTTGGTTAGCGCCGCTTCGGCGAGGATGTCCATCAGAAGCCCGTTGCCGACGGGGTCGTGCCTGGGAGCAACTATGCGGACGCCTTCTTGGTTGCGGAGGAGGATGTGGCTCGAAGGCTGCCTGACCGGGACGAACCCGAACCTCCTAAGGACCTTCAGGACCTGTCTCCAGGACAGGCTCGGGAGCTTCTGCGGCCCCGGCAGCTAAACGGTTACCTGGATCAGCCTGGCCTTCTGCTCTCTCGCCTGGGCGTGCACGTCCTCAAGATAGAGCTTAATCGCATCCTGGACGTTCTTGATCGCCTCGGCTTCTGTCTTTCCCTAGCTCATGCATCCCGGGAGCTCGACACACTTGGCCACGAACCCCTCCCCCCGCTCACGCTTGAGTGACACGTGATAGTTCCTTGCCTCCATCGAGGGAGGGAAAGAGGGTCGCGGTATCTATCCTGCCCTGTCTGAAATGAATCCCCACGGCCGGCCAGTACTGAAAGTGCCGGAATCTGCAAGGATTCAAGGGTGAGGGAGCTCTTTGATTTTTCCGTCCTCGCCGATTGACACCAGGCGCAGAAGATGAGTGGCAATCACACGATTCCCGAGGATAGTCATTGAAACGAAATGTGTAGAATCGAACCCAAGGGGGTTCGATTCTGAGCGGGCCCAACGGGAATCGGTGCATTTTCGCAGCTAGAAGTGGTATCGAAACGGAACGGGTTCATGTTATGATGGTATCGGATGCGTTCCTGGCCTGTTGGAAGTCAGGCCTTACTTGGGCGCAGGACAGGAACCCTCAGTCCCATGTCCGCGTAATCAGCGTCATTCCAAGTGACGAACTCGTCTGAGGTCGCTTCCGCTTGGGCCGCTATCAGGAAGTCGGGAAGTATCCTCTCAAAGGCAGCTTTCCCTCTTATCCCTCTCGAGTAAAGCTCACCGGCCCTTCTGGCAACCTTCAGCGATCTAGATGTCCTGACCTCTACGCCATTGACCTTGAGGAGGCTTTGGACCCTTGCTTCCTCGACCTTCGGATCTGGCGCTAGAAATATCCCTGTGTAGAGTTCTGAGTATACGACATCGGGAATGACAAGTTGACTCTTGTTCTCAATGGCTCGACGAAGGAAGTTGTCGGTCTCTTCGGCGAACCTGTCTCCGCTGAGATGGCTAATTAGTATGCTGGTGTCCAGGGCAAGCGTCGTCATCTCTTCGGCCCTTTGTTTCTGAGCCAGCGAACCATTTCAATGGAATCCTTCCCGCCGATGAAGGCCGGATGCGACTTCCAAGTTCCCCTTGTCTCCTTCATCACCGCCTCCCAGCTTCTACCTACTTTTTCAATCACCACCTTTCCCTCTTGACTGCTGACGTCGACCACGTCGCCGACGTTGATTCCTACCTCTTCCCTGACTTCCTCGGGAATTGTGATCTGGTATCGTCTGGCCACCTTAGCTTTCATGGTCCGTACTAGGATTCCTATTTATCAGATAGGAATATAACCATTTCTCAACGGGTTCCACTTGTTCTACAAAGATAGGTTGGTGAAACTGAGCGAATTTGCGGGCCCGAAGGGACCCGGACCGAAAGCGGTCCTAGAAGTGGTATCACGAGTTCGTTCTTCCATGGGCTCAAACCCGTCAGGGCGTAAACGTTTGAATCCGAATCAGATTTGATGCCAAGTTTGAACTCAGTCACCTACAGGCGCTGTCGCCTTACGATTCACTTCACCAATGTTGAGGGAGCACATTTGACACTATAGGCATGTGTCGAACGGCGCTTACAACTTATGTACAACCAATGCGGTTGGCAGGACGTGCCTCTCACGTCGAAGCAGCTTACGCCCGAGACCTGGCCTGCGTTCGCTCGCTTGGTGGAGAAACACAACGGGATCTTCGGCGGGTGTTGGTGCATCTCCTTTCATCTCGAGCCCGGGGAAGGGAGACACGGTGCGGCGGCATACCGAGCAATGAAAGAGGAGCGAGTGCGGATAGGGCGGGCGCACGCCGCGCTCGTCTTCGATGGCCCGAACGCGGTCGGGTGGTGTCAGTTTGGCCCTACTGTGGAACTCCCGAACATACGGAGCAAGAAGACCTACGAAGAGGGACTGCGCAAGCTTCCAGACTGGCGAATCACCTGCTTCTTCATCGACCGAGAACGCCGGGGGCAGGGTATCGCCACCCTCGCCCTCCGTGAGGCGCTTCGATACATCGCTCATCTCGGTGGCGGGGTCGTCGAGGCATACCCCGAGGACTACACGAATGAGAAGGTCTCCTCCTCTTTCCTGTGCAGCGGGACCTTGGGCATGTTCGAGAAGATGGGGTTCCGTAAGACGCGCAAGATTGCGATGCGTCGGTGGGTCGTAGCCCGAAGGATTCTCCCGGCGCGGTCCCGACAGTAAGCGAACTGAACTCAGCGGCTGGTGCTGACCCGGAGGACTCTCCCGTTGTCGATAGCCTTCTCGGAGGCCCGCTTCGACCGCACGTCACTTGGTCAGGAATACCAGGTCCTTGGCCAACTCTTCAGGTTTCGTAATCATCGGCCAATGGCCCGTCTCTATGACCTTGTAGGGACCGTTCAGCTTCCCCCACTTCCCAGCGATAATCTCGTCAACTGGGTCCCCACTGAGACTGCAAAAAACATACGTTTCCTTCGTCTCGTCGTAGTTCTTTGACAGTGTAATCGGGTCTTTCGCAAGTTGGATTGGCCAGGGTGTCGCCATGGACATCATCCACTTCCGGTTCGGACCTACGACGTCTTTTCCGATGCGGTCGATAATCTCTTCGGTGAGGGGGATTGCATTGCCGCCTTGCGGCGGAGGGCCAAACTCGCGGGTTGGGTCGAATCCACCCTGAGGTTCCATCACGATTTCTGGCCGGAACGCATCAACGTAGACGATCTTCTGTACCTTATCGTGCGCGTGGTCCGCCACCAAAGCCGCTACTTTGCCGGCGAAGCTGTGCCCCACCAGTACGAAGTCGTCGAGGTCGTTGTACTTGATTACATTCAGGACATCCTGTATGGCGGTCTCCATGCCGACATCTCTTGTTGCGAGATGCACCCTGTCGCCCATTCCAGTCAATGTGACAGGATAGGTGGAATGACCTTCCTTCTCTAGGATGGGAGTGACATCTTTCCAGGCCCACGCCCCCAGCCATGCGCCTGGGATCAGAACGAATCTAGCCAAGGTGACCCTCGTAGATGGTTCCCTACATAAGCCTCTGCTCGAACGCTTGCTTTGGTCAGGAGGGCTGCGCGAAACTGATGTCTGGGAGTCCGACCAACTTCTCCAGTCGCATCATTTGACAGTATACGCATACAGTCGAACAGAGTCGGATGGTGCCACTGTAATCGTAGAGAATGGGAGGAGATACCTAACTATTCGTTTCCTTTCGCCAGACCACCAACGATAATCCCAAATCGAACTCGTTCAGTTTCAACAGATGTCCATACTTGCGAACCCATGTTCCATCCCGCATCTCTAACTCCAGTCGTTGCAATCCCTTGGCGCATTTTTCGGGAGGGATAAGAGCGAGGATCGATATATTCCGCCACACGCTTTCTCTCAGTATCTCACTTGGTCTCCGCCAGTAAGCTTCCGGGAACCCATCCATGCAGTCCCAGGGTACAGGGATTGGAATGACGTGAATAGGCTCGCCAAGAACGTCTTTGTAGGTGTCCAAAGGAAGTGAGTTCCTCAGGGCGAATTCCTCGGCGGCAGGAAAATAATCGCAAAGGAGCCATGACCTTGAAATCTTCGTTGAATCCCACGTGAACACGACTACGCGGTCCCTTACCACCCGTCGCATTTCGGAGTCCTTGGGCCTTATCTGTCCAATGATGAACCGTGGCAACTGCCATTGCAGCGTCGAAGGACCCATCTGGGAACGAAAGGAACTCGGCTACGGCTCTCAATCCCTCGAACGGTTCCGATCTCTGACTCATCATCAATGATGAGGGTTCTACTGAAGTGACTCGGTGACCCTTTGGCTCGTAAGAGCCTGTCCCGGATCCCACGTTCAAAACCCATTCACAGCCTTCAAGAGCCGCACTTATTCTTACGAAGATTCGTTGGTCGGTTCGGCGGGTCTTCGAGCAGGAGGATCCAATACTATCATACAGTGCCATCTCTTACTTTGTAGAATAGTGGCAGTTGGACATTTCGGTGGACTTCCGGTGCGTCCGGGGCGAGAGGTAGACGGGATAACCGTCAATGTGCAACTCCCATGGCCATGAATTACCGCCACAAGATATCTGAACATCGTCCCATGAAACGACCTGTCTGGAATCGAACGCGAGGGGATTCGATTCTGAGCGGGCCCGACGGGAATCGAACCCGTTTAGGGGCGTCGGCTGACCCTCGGGTTAAAAGCCCGATGCTCTACCTGAGTTCTCTCCAGTTGTGGAACTAAGCTACGGGCCCGCGCCACCCGTCGCCTTGCGTCCTGTATTTTACTGTGAGCAGCCTAAGCCAGCAAGCTCCGGACCACTTTCATGGTCTTTCTCTCGGCTGCTACGTCCTTGTAAGGAGTCTCCATTATAATCGGTCTTTCGGTTATCCCAGGGCAGCGCAGGAATTCCTTAATCCCCCGACGCCCTATCTTTCCTTCCCCTATGTTCTCGTGCCTGTCAAGCCTGCTCCCTAAGGCCCCCTTCGAGTCGTTGAGGTGGACAGCCTTCAGCCTGTCTAGCCCCACGATTTCGTCAAAGAGACCCATCGAGCGCTCCACCGCGTCCTTGGTAGCGAGGTCGAACCCTGACGCATACATATGGCAGGTGTCGAGGCAGATTCCCATTCTCCCATCATCCCTGACCTTGGCGAGTATCATCTCGAGCTCTTCGAACCTCGCCCCGACGCTGTTCTTCTGCCCCGCCATGTTCTCGAGGAGTATCGTCGTTTCCCCTTTGCTCCCGGCTATGGCTTCGTTGCATGCCTCGGCGACGTTGGCGACCCCTACCGCAATCCCCTTACCCATATGACTCCCCAGGTGGATGACCAGGTAGTCTATCCCGAGGGCGTCGCAGCGCTTGACCTCCTCGTTGATGGAGTACCGGCTGATCTTCATGGTAGACGTCTCCGGGGATGCCAAGTTGGGGAGGTATGGCATGTGGTCTATGACCCTCTTGAACCCTGACTCCTTCCTCTTCTCGCGGAATGCCGCGATCGTCTCGTCTGGAATAGGCTTGAACTTCCACTGGTTCGGGTTCCTGGTGAAAATCTGGAACGTGGTGGCACCAATCTCACTTGCGCGGTCGAAGGCGAGGTCAATGGAGCCTGCTGTTGAGACGTGCACCCCGAGCATTGACCCTGAAGTCAATATGCCTCAAAAGAGGGAGAGTGTGGGTTTATGAACCCACGCTCACGTTTTGTTCTCTCGGTCTAGTGCTTCTTGGGCTTGGCTAGCGTCTTCTTGACACCGGTGGCACCCCTCACGGGGGCTGTCCTGCGTCTGTAGGTTCGGGTCGGCTTCTTCGCGAACGAAGGCGCCGCGAATGATGTCGAAGACGGCGCGGAGTAGGTTATCGGCGTTGGCGCTGGCTGGACAGTCTCATAGCGCGCTGGAGCTGGAGAAGGCGCAGGCTCTGCCGCGGCTGGCGTCTCCGCAGCTGGGACCTCCTTGGCCTGCTCCGTCGCCGTGGTGAAAGTGCTCGTGGTTGTGGCTGATGACGGCGCTGTCCTTGTCTTCCGGTGTCCGAGATAGCCCTTAGACCCCGCGTAGACAACGGCTACCGCGCCCACGCAGGTACCAAGCAAGATGGCTGCTATTTCTGGGACCATGCTGATGATACGCCCTATCACGGCACTTCACCGCCTGAGTCAAACTGTATCAACAACTCCGTTATGTTGATTCGACCAAATCAACACGTCAGGGAGCGTCTAGAGTATGCCCAGCAGCGCATCCAGTGACAACGCCCCGGACCCCAGCAGGAGGATTCCTAGGGAGAGTATCAGATAGACGTAGTCGAGTTCGAACCCCGGCTTCTCCCCGGCCGCCATGAACCCCGCCTTCATCTTGCTGCTCTTCATGAGTATGATTGCGGCGAACTGTATGACGAAGAAAGCAGCGACCAGAGGGACAAGAAACCCCACTATGAGCAGGATTCCGCCGAAGAACTCCAGAACGGTGACGAGCCTCGCCGCAACTGGAGGGACTCCCATGGTGGCCACCCACGCCCCCGACTGCTTCCCCCACCCCCCTTTCACCTTCGGCACTCCATGTGCTATCAGGGCGGCACCCACAGTTACCCTGAGCAGGAGCGACACATAACCCGGATTGATTAGAGCGGACATCGAGACTTGGTAAGTCGTTCAGACCTGGTTAAAGAACTTAACTGATACAGCCTCTCGGGAGAAGGGGTGCGGTTTCCAGCAGTATCCGTAGAGGACGCGATGTCAGACCGGTCGGCCGAGGCTTGCAGGTGCGCGACGGAGTTCGTCTTCGATAGGATATGCAGGGTGAATCAGACCCGGGAGGTGATTGGCGCCCTTCCCCGAACGCGATTGCCGGGGTTTCACTTATATCTCAGCGCGTGTTACTTGAGGCGCGATGCTGCAGATTCAGTGGGACAAGATTATCACGGAAATCTACAAGTTTGACCGCAGGATAAGGTCTGCCCAAATACTCGACCAAAGCGGCAGGCAGATCGCCGGAGGCATGAGGAAGGGGATTCCCTCCCTGGAGCCACAGAGCGAGGACATCAGGCTCATCGCGGGGATCACAATCCAGATCAACACCGACCGGACATGGGACCGCTACTTCGGAAAGAACCAGTACACCTTCAACAAGAGGGAGAGGTTGAACATCATGACATTCTATCTCGGAGAAAAGCTCGTCCTGGTCTCAGCGGAGCCTGATTTCACCCTGCAACAGGCGCAGGATTTACGAAACCAGATAACAACGAACCACGCCGAGCTGGCGAGATAAAGACAGCCGAGAGAGTCTACGGCCTAGCTGAGGCCTAGCTCAGGGAACTTCGCCTTGACGAGACCAAGCTCGCCCTGGAGAGTCCTGATGCGCTCGGCATACTTCTTCATGTCTTCCGTGTTTTTCTGAACTTTGGCGACCTTGTACCCGCGCCAGGCCTTCTTCAAGGCGCCCCAGCTCTGACCTTTAGTATACTGAGACATAGAAAGTACCCGCGGCCCAGACCATATAAGGCTTAACATCATTTTTAGCGTGTCCCGCCCCGTCTGTTGCGACATCATCCCGTAGGAGCAGGCTCCGGCAGACCTTTACTTCACCTCGAATGGGATCCTGTTCCCGTTGTGGTCATAGACACCGAGGTTGTCGACAGTGGCGAAGGGGTACCCCATTATCACCATGAGCTTGCCGCTGGCATGCAGCAGGTCCTGGTGGGAGGGGTTGTAGTTCCCGGATGGGTGAGAGTGTGCGACGCCTAGATAAGAGAAGTCGACCGGGAGCATCCACCAGCTGAATGAAGAGAACGCAGCCCCGTGGCTGGCGAGGGGAGGGATTACGACCCCCGTCACCTCCACCACCCCCTCCTTCGACTTCCCCCTGAGGAGGAGGATCCCTTCGTTGGGGTATGCCATGGCAGAGTAGCTGAAGAGGCTGTCTATGACCTGTTTGTGAAAGACGACCTTCTCTACGACCATCCCTTCCGCCTACTTCAGGAGCCCTATGAAGTTGGCCACAACCCTGTCCCCATCGGGATTGGCAGGGGTGAACCGCTCCGGATGGAACTGCACCCCGTAGAGGGTGCGGGCCTTGTGCTTCATGGCGGCGACGGCACTGGTGTCGCTCCTGGCCAAGAGGATGAACCCCTCCGGGACCTCCTTGACCACCTCGTACCTGGACTCGAAGAGCTTGAGCGACCTGGAGAGGCCCCCGAAGAGCGGGTCGTCTCGCATGACGGCGGTGTTCACCATCTCGAGGACATGCTTCTTGTCCTTGACAACCTCAGCGCCGTAGGCGTGGGCCATGAGCTGGTGCCCGAAGCAGATGCCTAGTATAGGGGCGCGTGAATCCAAGATGGCCTGGGCCTCGACCCTGTACTTGGCCCTGGTCCCGGTGTCAGTCATCATCTCCGGGGAGCCGCTGAGGACCACCCCGTCGAACGAGTCGAACTTGGCGGCGGAGGACTCGCGCCACTCGATGGTGGTCACAGTTGCGCCGTTCGTCTGGAAGCACTTCTCCAGAACCCCGGCGCGCCCTTCCGTCGGATAGTTACTCACTACCAGGACCTTGGTCAACCCAGGTCAGGGCCCTGTCTTACGATAATAACTTTCATGGAAAAATAAGAACCGCAGAACAGTTTAAATGGCCAAGGAATTAGTTGGGCAAAAAGGAGCAAGGCAAGAAAATGTTTGCACCTTCGGCAGGATATGACAGGGCGATCACGATTTTTTCGCCCGACGGCAGGCTGTACCAAGTGGAGTACGCCCTCGAAACGGTCAGGAGGGGCAACCTGGCTGTAGGCGTCCAGACGAGGCAGGGTGTGGTGCTGGCCGTAGAAGAGAAGCAGAGGAAGCTCCAGAGTGCCGAGTCGGTCATCAAGATGTTCCAGATCGACGACCACGTCGGAGCTGTCGGAGCCGGCTACATCCCGGACGCTCGGATACAGGTGGACAACGCGCGCGTCCTGGCGCAGAGCAACAGGCTGATCTATGACGAGCCGGTTGACATCGAAGCCATAGCCAAGCGTATCGCCGACATGAACCAGCAATATACGCAGTATGCAGGAGTCAGGCCATTTGGGGTCTCTCTCATCATAGCCGGTGTCGATGGAGCCGGGCCGGTGGTATACCTCGCCGACCCTACGGGGACTTACTCCGGGTTCCACGCCATAGCGATAGGGCAGGGGAGCGACCAGGTCAACGACTATCTGGAGAAGAACTATTCCTCAGACCTGGTACTCGACGAAGCCGTGACCCTGGCCATAGAATGCATCTATCTAGTCAGCGAGGACAAGAGCGGGACTTCGCACATCAAGGTCGCCGTGGTGGACGCGGAGAGCAAGAAGTGGAGGCGCCTAGCCGAAGCGGAGGTAAGCAAGAGCGCGGCAGGGGCCAAGACCAGGTCAGACAAGCCGCCGGCCAAGAGCTCCTGAGAAGCGTCGGCTCAGATGAGCGGGAACTTCGGGCGAGGCGGCGGGGGCTTCAAGCCGAGGACTCACGAATCGTCTAAGTTCACCACGGTCAGGCTGACCATAGCTGGGGAACACTATGAGATACTGGTCAACCCTGACTCGGCCCTATCCTACAAGCAAGGGAGGAACGTCGAGCCTTCCGCAGTCATCGCCGTAGACGAGGTCTATTCGGACTCGCGGAAGGGGCTGAGGGCCGGCGGCGAGAAGATGAAGCTCCACTTCGGGACCGACGACCCCGCCAAGGCTGCCCTTGAGGTACTGAAACGAGGCGAACTGAACCTCACCCAGGAGCAGAGGAAGAGGCTGACTGAAGAAAAGAGGCGTGCGATCATAGCTGCGATTTCGAAGAACTTCGTCGATCCGAAGACGCTCCTCCCCCACCCGCCGATGAGGATAGACCAGGCCATGCTAGAGGTCAGGGTCTCGGTGGACCCGTTTCAGGACCCGAACGAACAGATGAAGGCAGTGGTCGACGCTCTTAGGGCGATACTCCCGCTGAAGTCGGAGAAGGTCAGGCTGCAGGTGAAAGTGGCAGCCCAGTACACCGGTCAGGCCATAGGGACCCTGAAGACCTTCGGCGAGATAGTCAAAGAGGACTGGCTGGCCGACGGGACGCTCTCTGCAATAGTAGAAATACCAGCTGGCGGACAGCCCGGCCTGCTAGACCGCCTCGGCTCGACCACGAAGGGGGCCGCGCAGGTCACAGTGGTGAAATAGAGATGCCAATGATACAGAGGAAACAGGTAATCCCGGGAGACGTCGTAGCCAAGGGGAACTACCGCTACGGGAGCTACATCGAGAAGCGCGGAGAAGAGTACGTGGCCCTCCGGGTGGGGTTAGCCGAGGTTGGGAGAGACGGGATCAAGCTCAACCCATTCACCGGGCCTTATCTCCCCCGCACAGACGACGAGGTGATTGGGAAGGTGGTAGACATCAACGGCTTCGGCTGGGTCATAGACATCAACTCGTGCTTCGACGGCTTCCTCCCGGCCTCGTTCGTCTTTGGGAGGGACTTTTCCCCTGCCACCCACGACCTTTCGAGCAAGTTCAGGGTGGGGGACATCTTGGGGGCCAGGATAGAGTCCTACGAGAGGTCCAGGGACCCGCAGCTTAGCATCAGGGGCGAAGGGTACGGGAAGATTTCGTCTGGGGAAATCGTTAAGATATCGCCAACGAAGGTCCCCAGAGTAATAGGGAGAAGAGGTACGATGATCAACCTAATCAGCGAAAAGACTGGATGCGACATCAGGGTGGGCCAGAACGGAGTTATTGTCGTGGACGGGAGCCCTGATGGGATCGTGGAGGCTATCAAGGCCATCCGGCTCGTAGAAGCGGAGACACACGCGCCGGACTTGATGTCCAAGGTAGAGGCAGCTCTGGGAGGGGGCGTCGTTGGCGGGAACTAAGAAGCTCATAGACGAGAACGGCATCAGGCTCGACGGCAGGAAGTGGAACGAGCTCAGGCCGATAAAGCTGCAGGTGGGCGTCATGAAGAACGCCGACGGGTCCGCCTACATCGAATGGGGCAAGAACAAGATTATGGCAGCGGTTTACGGGCCGAAGGAGGTCCACCCCAAGCATCAGGTGCTGCCGGACAGGGCCCTGCTCAGGTGCAGATATCACATGGCGCCGTTCTCCGTAGACGAGAGGAAGAACCCGGCACCGTCCAGGAGGGAGATTGAGATCTCGAAGGTGATCAGGGAGGCGCTGGTCTCGGCGGTGATTGTGGAAGACTATCCAAGGACGGCCATAGAAGTCTGGGTCGAGGTACTCCAGTCTGACGGGGGCTCGAGGGTCGCCGGCATCACGGCGGCATCGTTGGCCCTGGCCGATGCAGGGATCAACATGAGGGACCTCGTCGTCGGTTGCTCCTGCGGCCTAATCGGGGAGCAGGTGGTTTCAGACCTGGACGACACCGAGGACAAGGAGGGGAACGGAGACATGCCTGTGGCCATCATGCCTAACTTAGGGCTCGTGTCCCTCCTCCAGGTGGACGGGGTGTACACCCGGGAGAACTTCCAGAAGGCGTTCGAGCTGGCCATCGAAAAGGGGAAGCAGATCTATCAGATGCAGAGGGAGGCCCTGACGACCAGGTTCTTCGGGGGCGAAGCGCAGTCGACTGAAGTTGAGGAGGCGGCCGAGTAAATGTCGATGATGAAGAAGAACCATGTGGTAGAGTCCATCACGAAGGAACGGATGGTTCAGCTGCTGGCGAGCGGGAAGCGCCTCGATGGGAGGGCCCTCGACCAGCCCAGGAACCTGAATATCGAGACCGGGGTCATCCCGAAGGCCAACGGCTCGGCCAGGGTTACCCTCGGGAACACCCTGGTGCTGGCAGGGGTGAAGATAGCCACGGGTATCCCATTCCCTGACACGCCTGACAAGGGGATATTGATGGTAAACGCCGAGATACTCCCGATGTCCTCCCCCTACGCCGAGGCGGGGCCGCCTAGCGAAGATGCCATCGAGCTGGCAAGGGTGACTGACAGGGGGATACGCGAGTCCGAGATGGTCGACATGACCAAGCTGGGCCTCATCCCGGGGAAGTCGGTCATCGCCGTGTTCGTGGACTGCAACATCATGAACGTAGACGGCAACCTGTTCGACGCCACCAGCTACGCCGTTGTGTCCGCCCTCAGGACCGCCAAGATGAACAGATACGTGGTCAAGGACGACAAGGCTGTAGCCACCGACGAGCTAATCCCCGTCCCGGTCGAGAGGACACCGGTGTCTGTCACCATAGCCAGGATAGGCGACAAGCTCGTGGTCGACCCCAACTCGGAAGAGGAAGCGTCGATGGACATGAGGATTACCATCACCACGGACGACGACGGGAACATCTGCGCGAGTCAGAAGGGGGAGGCGAGCACCATCAGCGCGGAACAGGTGCTGCAGGCCGCGGACACCTCCATCAGCGTAGGCAAGGCCATAAGGGCGAAGATACTCGAGGCGACGAGTTAGTGCCGAAGGCGAAGGAGAACATCAGGGGGCTCGGAGCGAAATACGGCGGCACCCTCAGGAAGAGGTACGCCAGGGTCTTCAGGACATTGAAGCAGACCAGGTCGTGCCCGTCTTGCGCTAGCAAAAAGCTCAGCCGTACTTCTTCAGGCATCTGGAAGTGCAAGTCCTGTGGCTACACCGTTGCCGGAGGGGCCTTTGACCTCGCCCAGGCGAAGTCAAGATAGCCCCATCGAATCCGTCAGACTCACAGTCACGTTCCGTGCGGACAGACAGACGGCCGCGAAGATAGCCGAGAAGCTCCCATCCGCCGTGGTACGTGGGGGGAGGTGCGTCATGAGCATCGAAGGGAACAGCCCTGGAGAGATTGCCGAGAAGGCGAAGGCGTTGCTGGAGCAAGTGAGGTCCGTCGAGTCAGGCTTGAAAGGATTTAAGTAGAGACCGGACCCGCTGTTCCGAAAGTTGAGTCAACCAGAACTTCCACCTCTCCTCAGAGAGCAGCTCGCGAGGTACGACCAGGCGCAGCAGAATCTGCAGGCGGTGCTAGCCCAGAAGCAGCAGGTGGAGCTCGAGCTCAGCGAGACGGACAAGGCGCTGGAGGAGCTCGGAAAGGCAACAGACTCGGAACCGGTGTACAAATTCGCCGGGAACCTGCTGATCAAGACCAAAAAGGAAGACGTGACGAAGGAGCTCATAGAGAAGAAGGAGTTGGCCAACACCAGGAAGATGGTCCTCGCGAAGCAAGAGTCGAGGTTCAGGGAGAGCCTCAAAGACCTCCAGGTCAAGATAGACGAGTCCATGAAGACGAGGCCGTCGCAGACGCAGCAGCCCCCTGGGGACGCATAGACCGTGGCGACCCTTGGCCCTTGAATCGAAACCAGAGGAATTCCCTTTCATAGAGCCCTCTGCCCTCAGGAGAGCCGTCGTCGTGTGCCACAGGAACGCTGACGCCGACGCTTACCTCTCCGCCTACGCCCTCTCCAGACTCATCGAGTCCCTGGCCCCCAGGTGCCACGTCTCCATTGCAACGCCGGGAGGGATGACGACGCTCACACAGAGGCTGAGCTCTCGATTCCCTCATGACATCGCCGACGAGAGTGTGGGAGGGTACGACCTATATGTGGCGGTGGACGTGGGGGACGAGGAACTCCTCAACGAGTGGAGGGGGAAGCTGATGGAGAGCAAGGGGGTGAAGGTCTTGGTGGACCACCACCCGCGAAGGGATGGAGGCCTGTACGACCACTCTGTGGTCAATGAGGGCGCGACTTCGGCTGCCGAGGTGGTCTACGGGATCTTTGAGCGCCTGAATGCTACCCCGGACCCTCAGACGGCTCAGGCACTCCTCGATGCTATCCTCTTCGACTCTTCCCACCTCGCGATCGCGGGACGCTCCGGCCTCCAGGCGGCGGTCAGGCTGATGGACGCAGGGGCTGACATCGCCCAGGCCCGGCGGGAGCTCCGCAGCGAGCCGGACTACGGCGAGGTCATTGCGAAGCTGAAGGGGGCCCAGAGACTCTCGATATTCAAGGCAGGGGAGTGGGTGGTAGCGACCAGCCACATCGGCTCGTTCCAGGCCCACGTCGCGAGGTCCATGGTCTACCTCGGGGCAGACCTGGCCATGGTGAGCGGTGAGACGGACGGGGAGACGAGGGTCAGCCTCAGGTCAACCCAGAGGTTCCAGGAGTCTACCATGGTGAAGCTTGGGTCTCAGGTCGCAGAGGAGATGGCGAGGAGGCTCGGTGGCCACGGCGGTGGGCACGCCACCGCAGCTTCTTTCTCCGCCCCCGCAGGGGAAGAGGAGACGGTGCAGGCGACTATGAAGCTGTTCGGAGAGCTCATCGGAGAGCTGAAGAAGCTGGACTAGGTGTACCTCGATGAGGCCACGCTCTTCAGGAAGCCCTCGAAAGAGAGCTTGAACCACGGCGTGTATGAGCCCGGGTTCGCCGCCAGATCCTTCGCCACTTCGGCCACGCTCGCCCATCTTATCGAGGACATCTCGTCGCTGTTTGGGGTGATCGCCCCGTCGAAGTCTCCGACAAGTACCCGGCAGAACTCGTTCTCTGCGTTCTCCCCCTGCGGTGCGAAGTAGACGAAGGAGTAGACGTCCTCAAGCTCTCCTACCTTTGCGCCAAGCTCTTCATTCGCCCTGCGCGCGGCGGCCTGCTGGTAGGTCTCCCCGGGGTAGACATGGCTCGTGAAGGAGACGTCCCAGGCGCCCGGCCAGAGCAGCTTCTTCCGGCTGCGCTGCTGGAGCAGCATCTTGCCTCCATGGAAGATGAGGGCGGTGTAGGCCCTGTGGCGCTTCCCTTTTCCTGCGTGACAGTTTTCGCGAGTGTCCGTCCCTATCTCCCTGTCGTTATCGTCCACGAGTATGAGTATCTCTTGCTTGCCCAACACCTCCCGTGGGCTGGCGGTTTCTAGATAAGCCAATCGGACTTTTTATCTCGGCGGCATCGGGGGCCGCTCATGCGCCTCTCGGTGGCAGGCACCGTGTTCAGCGGGATGGGGAAGGGGAAGTACTACGTGGGCCACCCCGAGTACCAGAGGCGATTCAGGGAGCGGCTGGGGTACCTCCCCTACCCCGGCACCCTCAACGTGAAGCTCGACGACAGAGAAGTGATACGGAGGCTCGGGGAGGTCAGGTCCGCTGACGGGTTGAAGATAGAGGGGTTCACCATGGGCGGCGAGGCGTTCAGTTCGCTGACAAGCTTCGAAGGGGAACTGAGGGGGGAGAAGGTCACCCTTCTCTTCATCGACGTCACCTACTATAACGAGACGGTTGCCGAGCTCATCTCCCCGACCTACCTCCGGGGCAAGCTCGGTCTGAAGGACGGCGACCCGGTTACCTTCAGCGTCGACGTGCCCAGCCGTCCCCAAGGTAGACCATGACGGCGCACTCGTCCCCGTCCTCCAGGCCGAGAGACCGCCTGAGGTTGATCGGAGAGATCACCTCAAGGACGGAACTGTCATGGTGCGTCCTTTCTATGGCGAGGACAGCCCCTGGATGTCTCCCTGCCACCTTGGCCCTGAAGCACTTCACGCCTCCATAGGACCTCGTCCCGTCGGTGAAGCCGGGGATCTCAATACCCTTCAGCAGCTCGAGGCGCCGGCGCTGCCCTACCATCGCCTCGCTGGTAAGGCGGAGGTTGAGAGTCCCAGGGTATGGCTCGAAACCGAGGGCCCTGGCGAAGCCGCCGGCGTACCCTTTCAGCGAGAGGTAGTAAGCCCCCTCCTTCAGCCCTGTGAACACGGCTCCGCGGAACTGCATTGTGTCCCTCCCCCTCTCCAGGTTTGCACCCACGTCGGCCAGAAAGGTCTCCACGGCGTCGAGGCCCTCCTCCGACAGCCTGACCGCGAGCCCACGCCCTGAGTGGGCCCTCTCGGCAAGGCCCGCCCTCTGGAGGTCTGAGAGCCTCAGCGAAGCCGCCTGCTGGCTGAGCCCCATCGATTCCCCCAGCATCCTCGTGGTGACGTTGACGAAGGAGTTGACTGCCCCCAGCCTCACCAAGTGGAGGAGGGTGGTGAGCTGTTCCGCGCTCGCGTCGGCGCCCTTTCCTGACATCTACAAGAATGCTTGTAACTACTAAACAGTTATAAGAATAACGGGGTCGGCGCCGAGCATGGGTACCGTCTCGAGGGGCCGCCTTGACACAGCCTCCATCGCAGGGAGCGCCATATTCAGCGCCCTCGCGATCATCCTCGCAGCCGGCTCCCAGGCGATGGGCCTGAACTTCCCTCTGGTGCCATACCTGCAGTTCGACCTGGGGGAGGTCGCCATCATACTCGCCTTCTTCATCTTCGGGCCCGCCCCAGCGCTCGTAGCCTCCTTCGTGGAGTTCGGCGGTCTGATGGTCTTCGGTCAGAATATACCCATCGGTCCTGTTCTGAAGCTGATAGCACTGGTGTCCACGGTAGCAGGTCTCTGGGCAGGTACGAGGATCGCCGCGCGCAGTGGCAGGACCAGCTTCCTCAGGCTCGCCGGGTGGACCACCGTGCTAGGGAGCGCGGTCCGGGCCGTGGCGATGACAGTCCCCAACTTCTACCTTGTCGTCTACATCTATGGCCTAGCGGCCATCGAAGGCTTCGTCAGGGCCCCATTCGCTGCCGTCGGGATCGGGCTGACCTCATCCAACGCCCTGCTTGTGATCCTCGCGTTTACGGCCGTGTTCAACGTCATTCAGCTTGTGGTCGTGATGGGGGTCTCGTCCCTTGTCCTGAGAGTCCCGTCGGTCCCCAGGCTGAGGGTCGGAGGGAGGACCCCGTGGTTCGCCGACGTCGTACAGCCGCCCGGCGTGACAGTCCCAAGGCAAAGGCCCTGAGCCCGCCCAGGTAGCGGCAGCCATGGCGGACATACTCAAAGTCGAGGGGTTGAGCTTCAGGTATCCGGACTCGCCGAAGAACGCGGTCTCCGACTTCGAGCTGTCGATACCCGAAGGCGAGATAGTGGTGCTCGCCGGCCCGTCGGGGTGTGGCAAATCCACGTTGCTCAGGACAGTGAACGGGCTGATCCCCCACATGTATGGCGGGGAGTACTCCGGAGACGTCCTCGTGGCAGGGTCGAGCGTCAAGAGGTCGAGCATGCGCGACCTGGCCCAGACGGTCGGATTCCTCTTCCAGAACCCGGAGAACCAGATATTCATGTTCAGCGTCGAGAGGGACGTCGCCTTCGGACTGGAGAACCTCGGGGTCCCCCGGGAGGAGATGAGGGCCAGGGTGGACGAGGCTCTCCGGCTCCTGCGGATAGGCGACCTGGCGCAGCGGGCCCCCCACGAGCTTTCTGACGGGCAGAAGCAGCGGGTGGCGCTGGCGGGGGTCCTCGCGATGCGGCCGAAGCTGGTGATACTCGACGAGCCTACATCCCTGCTCGACCCCAAGACGGCTTCCGAACTTGTCGCACTGGTGGCGAGGCTCAGGAAAGAGCTAGGGACCACCTTCGTCGTAGTCGAGCACCGCTTGGACCTCCTCGTTGGGGTGGCAGACAGGCTCGTCGTGATGGACGGGGGGAGGAAGGTGCTCGAAGGGACCCCCAGGGACGTGCTCTTCCGCGACGAGGCCGAGGCCCACGGGGTGGCCGTCCCCGCGGTCACCAAGGTGCAGAAGCTGCTCGCAGGGAGGGATGCGGGGAGGGCGGCCGCAGGGAGGCTGCTGACCCCGTCCGGGCTGGCCTCAGCCGTGGAGGGGAGGCAAGCATGATAGAGTTCAGGGACGTCTCCTTCGTCCACCAGAACGGCGTCAGGGCCTTGGATGGGGTCAGCCTCAGGGTGGAGGCGGGCGAGTTCGTCGCCCTGGTGGGGGAGAACGGCGCAGGGAAGACGACCCTCGTCAAGCACGTGACGGGGCTTCTGAAACCTGTGTCCGGGAGCGTCCTCGTCGACGGCGTCGACACCCGGGAGGCGAGCACGGCTCAGCTGTCCCGGAAGGTCGGAGTCGCATTCCAGAACCCCGACCACCAGCTCTTCTCAGAGACCGTGGAGGAGGAGATGTCGTTCGCGCTCCGGAACTTCGGGTTCCCACCGGAGTTGGTGAGGGACCGTGTCTCCTGGGGGCTGGAGCTCTTCGGCCTGGGGGAGTACAGGAGGTCGTCTCCGCTGATCCTCAGCGGGGGGGAGAAGAAGAGGCTGACCCTGGCGTGCATCCTGGCGTGGGACCCGCAGGTGGTGATGCTCGACGAGCCCACGGTGGGACAGGATGCCATCCAGAAGGAGAAGCTGGCTGGGACGATACAGATGCTGAAGTCGGCCGGGAAGACCGTGGTGGTGGTCTCCCACGACATCGAGTTCCTCTGGCCGATACAGCCCAGGGTGGTGGTGATGAAGGGCGGGAGGGTCGTAGGGGACGGCCCTGCGACGGCCATCATGCAGGACAGGGACCTGCTCGGGTCGGCGCGGGTCGCCCAGCCGCAGCTGGTGGAGTTCTACCAGGAGCTCCACCGCAGGCCGGGGACCCCGTTCGTCCACCCTCTCGACGCCGCTCGATGGGCCGAGGAGGCAATGCGACCATGATGTGGCTGAGCGGGGGCTTCATCTTCAGGAGAGGGGACTCGTTCTACCACAGGCTGGACCCACGGGCGAAGCTCCTGAACTCTGTGCTGATGTTCGTGACGACGCTCCTCGCGAGGTCCATCTTCGAGATGGTCCTGGTGATCGTGTTCATGGTCGGGCTTTCGGCGGCGGCCACCGTCCTGAAGCGGGTGGCCAGGACCATGGCTTTCACGGCGCTCTTCTCTGGGTTCATCTTCGTCGTGAACGTGCTGTTCACCAGGGACCTGGAGACGTCCGTCCTCTACGCCATACGGTTCATCGCCATAGTGGTGTCGACCAGCATCTTCTTCATCACTACTTCGCCGGACGAGCTCGAGCAGGTCATGAAGATGTTCAGGCTCCCCAGAGACGTCGTCTTCGCCTTCGTCACCGCGGTCAGGTTCATACCCGTCATGATGCTCGACACCATCCAGATCATGGACGCCCAGAAGTCAAGAGGGCTGGAGCTCGAAAAGGGGAACCTCATCCGCAGGGTCAGAAACATGATTCCCATACTTATCCCCCTGGTGGTCAACTCGGTGGTGAGAAGCGGAGAGCTGGCCGAGGCCATGGAGGCGAGGGCATACGGCGCTGTCCCGAGGCCCACGTCCCTCCTGGTCTACAGGGCGAGGCGTGCGGACGTCGGGGTCGTGTGCGCCGCAGTCGTGCTCTTCGCGATAGCCGCCTACTCCTTTTATTTCGTCGTCCCGGTGCGTTTCCCGTGATCCCCGCCCGCGTCGTGGTCGACGAGAGGGAGAAGGCGAGCGGCGTCCCAGACGAGCTTACCAAGCTCAACGTCAGGGTGTACTTCAGCAGGCTCCCGGTGGCAGACTACGTCCTCAACCCTGAGATCGCCATAGAGAGGAAGTCGGTGACGGACCTGGTCTCATCGGTCTACGACTCGCGCCTGTTCGACCAAGCGGCTAGGATCTCTGCCGCCTATGCGAAGCCGTTCCTGCTGGTCGAAGGTGACTCCAAGGAGGTGGGCAACCTGGCACGGAACCTGAAGTCGTACTACGGGGCCATCGCGAACGTGTCCATCGCCTACGGGCTGAGGGTGCTCTACACGGCGAACCCGAGGGAGACAGCCCTGGCGATCTCCGAGCTCCTGGTCCATGCCAGGGCGAAGCCCCTCTCAAGGGTGCCCCCCGAGGTCCCCCGCAAGGCGAAGAGCACCCCCCTGCAGCAGGTCTACCTGGTGTCGTCCCTCCCGGGGGTCGGGAGGAGGCTGGCCGAGAGGCTCCTGTCGAAGTACGGCACCCCAAGGCGTGTCATGTCCCTCACTCCAGGGGAGCTGGCGATGACAGGGGGGATAGGCTGGAAGAGGGCGGAGAAGGTCAAGGAGGTGCTGGATTCGAAGTACTCGAGGTACGTAGAATCGTCCCCGCAGTCGAGGTTGGAAGGATGAAGGTCGCGCTCCTAGGAGGGACGGGGAGGATGGGCAGGGCCATCGCCAGACAGCTTTCCCGGGACAACGAGGTCGTGATCGGGTCACGGGACCCGGCGAGGGCCTCAGAGGCGGCCAGGCTGATCCATGGGGCGGCAGGAGCTAGCTACCTCGGGGCGTCCGAGGCCGCGGAGATAGCTGTCTTCGTGGTCCCCTACAAGGCCCTTGGTGGGGCTGCGGAGCTCGCCGCGGCTC
The DNA here is from genome assembly GCA_029785195.1 of Nitrososphaerota archaeon. GTDB lineage: Archaea > Thermoproteota > Nitrososphaeria > Nitrososphaerales > Gagatemarchaeaceae > UBA183. Next base: position 30,057 of record JAFMAD010000006.1, on the reverse strand, counting down.
TCACTGGGAAGGTTGTGGTCTCCGCTGTCAACCCCCTGAGGCTGGAGGCCGGACGGCTGCAGTATGGGCTGGAAGAGGGGTCGGCGGCTGAAGAGCTGGCCGGGATGCTCCCGGGGAGCAGGGTGGCTACGGCGTTCAATCATGTATCTTCCCTCTTCTTCGAGAAGGACGAACCGGTAGCCATGGACATACTCGTGGCTGCGGAGGCCAGAGAGACGTTCGAGGTGGTCGGGAGGCTGGTGAAGTCCATCCCGAACCTAAGGCCGCTCTACGCGGGGCCCCTTTCCCAGGCCAGGGTCATCGAAAGGATGACGCCCCTGGTGCTCAGCCTCTCAAAGCTCAACAACACGGGGAGCCTGACGACGAAGTTTGTCTCCGTAAGGGACAAGGGTCAGGCCTAGGCATTCGGGGCCTGCGCCTAGTACCCGGGGTACTCGGCCAGTCTGTCCTGCCATCCTGCATAGAGGACCGGGCTATACCTGTGGTAGTCCCAGAACCCACTGAAGGCGTCTGTCGCGCGGGCGGCTTCGACGCGTGCGACCAGGAGTTGGTGGTCGCCGATGCGGCGGGCCGCCAGCAACCTGCATTCCAGGGTCGCCAGCGCCGCCTCGAGGACCGGGACGCCCAGCCTCTTTCCTTCAGAGTGCCGCAGGCCTGCCTCGGCGAGTTTGTCCTTCACTCTCGCACCGCTGGCGGTGGCCAGCTTCGACAGGACGGAGGCGTTCTCTCTTCCAACGACGGAGAGCGAGAAGCAACGCGCTCTCCTGGCGAGCCTGCAGGTGAAGCCCCGAGGGGCGCACGCCACTGCTACCATGGGGGGGTCCTCGGAGACGGACAGGTAGGACACCACGGGCATGGCGGACACCCTCAACCCCGCCTTCGCGGCCATCACAAGAGGGACCTGCGGGTAGAAGAGGCGATGGATCATGGAGGGAGGCACATCCATGGGCCGGGCACGGGCTCCTCTGTTAGTTAAGGGGGGCGCGGCCGCCGGCTGCTGGGCCCGCGGGGCTACCTTCGCGGTCTCGTCAGGAGGCGCTTGCGGACGCCGGAGTTGATCTCCAGACGTTCGAGGGCCCTGGTGAGGCTTGACCCGCCCAGCTTCATCCTCCTCCCTGCGAGGAACCTCTTCACTTCTGACTCCCTCCCCACCCCGCAGACCGGGAGTATGCGCATCATGTAGAGGTAGAACTGCTGCGATCCGCCGTACATGGCATAGATGGCGTCGTAGTGCTTGGTGAGCCACTTCCAATAGATGTCCCGGGCGTTGGTGTTGAAGGCACCGAAGGCCATCGGATAGGCTGAGTCAGAGCGGCTGACCTCCCCGCTCAACCCCAGGTCCAGGGTCTTCTCGACCAGCTCGGGCTCCTTGAACGAGCAGAGGGCGCCGTAGATCTTGGCCCTGTCCACCTCCCCCTGCATCGTCTTCACCATCTCCACCAAAGGCCCCATGGCCTTCTCCCCGCAGGTTATGGCATAGGCCGAGGCGACGGCCCCCCTGAGGTTCGGGTCCAGGTCGTGGTAGTGGCCGAATCTCTGGGCGAGCTTGGCGGCGTAGGCGTCGTCGACGTCGACGTACTGGGAGGTGAGCGCCTCCCTCGCGGCGCCTAGATACTCGGGTTCGCCAGGCTTCGGGTCCTCCCCTATGCTCTCTATGAGAGGCCTGTAGAACCTCGGATAGACGGAGCGGAGCCCCGGGGAGTCCCAGGCGATGGCGCTGAGATGCTGGAGCTGTTCGGCAGCCACTTGTATCGTGACGTTGTCAGGGGTCCCGCCGCATAGGGCTATGAACCTGAAGTATTCGTCCGGGTCGACCTCGCCCGCCTGCAGGAAGAGGTACAGGTCGTTGATAAGGCCGGCCCTGTCGTAGGGGCTCAGGCGGGCGAACCCGGTTGCCAGCCTTTCATACCCCTCCCTGTCGTATCGGGTGACGTGGAAGCTCCCCCTCCCCGGGTTGAGGAGGACATCATCCCCCCCGACGTCGAAGGTCATGGTCTTCTTGTCGAAGAGTATCTTGGTCTCCCTCCCACCTGCTCTGACCGCGGTCGTGATCGGCCATGGAGGGGCGGAGACGCTCCCGGTGATCATGAACCGCCTCTGGGTGAGCTTGACCTTCTTTCCTGCAGAGCTGACCTCCACCACAGGGAAGCCGGGCCGCGTGAGCCACGCCTTGGCGACCTTCGTCACCGGAAGGCTGGAGGCCCTGCCTAGCGAGGACCAGAGGTCCTTGCCCGAGGCGTTGGAGAAGCTGAACTTCCTGAGATAGTCAGACACCCCCCTCCTGAAGGCGTCCTCCCCCACGTACGACTCGAGCATCCTCAGTATGCTCCCTCCTTTGTTGTAGCTCACCTGGTCGAATATGTGCATGGCATCCTCGACCCGCCTGACGTGAGCCTGGACCGGGTGCGTGTTCTTGACCGCGTCGAGGTTGAGCGCCAGGAGCGTCTCGTCCACGAGGAAGATGCTCATGGTGTCCCATTCCGGCCTGAGCCTGTCCAGCATCTTGTATCCCATGAATGTGGCGAAACTCTCGTTCAGCCAGAGGTCGTCCCACCACTTCATGGTCACGAGGTCGCCGAACCACTGGTGCGCCACCTCATGGACGATAGACATCGCCCCCCTGTTCTTCTGGCGGAAGGCGGCGTCCTCTGTCACCAGGGCATAGCTCTCCCTGGAGGAGATCGCGCCCCAGTTCTCCATGGCCCCGGTGTGGTATTCGGGGAGCGCGACGATGTGGAGCTTCTTCAGCGGGTAGGGGACTCCGTAGTACTCTGCGAAGTCATGGACGGAGCCGGCAGCCACCTTGAGCGCAAGCTCGGAGTTCTTGGCCTGGCCAGGCCGGGTGGCGGTGATGACCTCCACCTCACCTGAACGGGTCCGGGTCTCCTCCATTTCGCCGATGGCGAAGAAGAAGAGGTAGGTGGACATCCTGGGGGTCTCTTCGAACACGTGCCTCGTCCTCCCGCCTCCGACCTCCTCCGTACGGGCCTCCTGGGCGTTGGCGATCACCTTCAGCCCAGACTCTGTGGTTATCTCCAACCTGAAAGCGGCCTTGTACGAAGGCTCGTCGACGCATGGGAAGACGGTCCTGGCCTCTGCCGGCTCCAGGTCGGTAGCGAGGATGTAGTCCTTGCCGTACTTCGACTTGTAGAGCCCGAACATGACGTCGTCGCCCACCTGCTTGCTGTAGGATATTTCCACCTTCGACAGTCTCTTGGGGACCCCCTGGATGACCAGCTTGGACCTCTTCTTGTCGTGCCGGAACCTCGCCGCCTTCCCGCCGACACTGACCGACGCCACCTCGAGCGCCGAGCAGTCCAGCGACAGCGGGACCGGAGCTCCCCTCACCGCCAGGGTCTCCTCTCCTTTCACGTGGGCCTTCCGGAAGTCGACGTCGAGCCTGAGGTCGTAGGACAATATCTCCGTTCCTGACCACCGGCCGCTGGGCCTGCGGGAGCCCCCTTAAAGGCTGCCTGACGCCCTACTCCTTGTCGATGAACTCTTCGGCCTTCGGCGGATCAGGCGGGAGCCCCTTGCGCTTCCTGATCTCCGTGACAAGCCCCCAGAGCATGTTCTGAGGGACGGCCTGCCAGGTCTTGAAGTGTGTGTTCCAGACTGCCTTGCCGGCCGTCGCCCCTCTCATCTTCTCGCTCAGGTCGAACGTCTCGGCCGCAGGGATCTCCCCCTCCACCACCGTCATGACCTCCTTCTGGTCTATCCTGACAAGCTTCCCCCTCTTCGCGCTGATGACCCCGGTCACCGCGCCTATGAGGTCTGAGGGTCCCTTCACTTCTATCCCCAGTATGGGCTCCAGGAGAGTGGGGTTGGCTGACAGCATGGCCCCGAGTATGGCCCTCCGTGAAGCGGGCATGAGCTGGGCGTAGGTACGGTGGGCGGGGTCCTCGTGGGGGACGAAGTTGGTGAGCGCCACCTTGACCCCTCGGGTGAACTCGTAGGCGAGCGGCCCGTTCTTCATGATGTCGTCGAAGCCCGCCCTGATGGAGTCCATGGACTCCTGCAGGAACTGGACCCCCTTGGTGACCTCGGTCAGGATGTTGCCCCTCTCGTCGACGGCCTGGAAGTTGCGGGCCTGGTCGGGGTCCCATCCGTGGTCGCGGAGGGTCTTGATCACCCCCTTCGTCTCCACGTTCTCGCTTATGGTCCCGTTGCGGATGAGCTCGACGACGTCGGGCTCAAGGGGCTCGACCTCGATAAAGATCTTGTTGTGCCTGTTAGGGGACCTGGCCATGATGGGGCCGGCGCGCGCGCGGATGGTCTCCCTGTAGTTGATTATCGGAGGTGAGGTGATGATCTCTAGCCCGGCCTGCTGGATCTGCGTGGTGGCTATCTCGAGGTGGAGGACCCCCATCCCTGCCATGAGGGTCTCCCCTGATTCCTGGTTGATCGTTATGACGAGGTTCGGGTCCTCGATGTTGAGCCTCCGCATCACCTCGACGAGCTTGGGGAGGTCCCTCGGGTGCTTCGCCTCCACCGCCACAGTGACGACGGGCTCGCTGACATAGTGGATGGACTCAAACGTGGCGACCCCCTTCTGGTTCGAGATGGTCTCCCCCGACCTGATGTCCAGGCCGAGAAGGGCCGGGATGTTCCCCGCCGGGAGCGAGTCGACTATCTCCCTCTGGAATCCCATGAATATCTGCACCGACTGTATCTTCCCCTCCCTCTTCGAGTTGAGGAGATAGACCTGGTCGCCGTTGCTTACGCTCCCCGAGAAGAGCCTCCCCGTGGCCACCAGCCCCGCCGCCGGGTCCACCACCACGTTGGTGACCATCATCACCGTGGGGCCGTTCTCGTCGCAGGCGAGGAGTGCCTTGCCTACGTCGCTGGTCAGGTCCCCCTGCGGCCAGATCTTGGGGATGCGGTATGCCTGGGCGACATGAGGGGGCGGGTGGTGCCTGACGACCATGCCGAGGAGGGCCTCGTGGAGCGGGAGCTTCTTGCCGAGCTCCTCCGGAGTCGAACTCTGATACGCGTTGATGATGTCCTTGAACGACATCCCCGCGGCCTTCGCCATGTCGAAGTTGAATCCCCACTTGTCCTTCGATGACCCGAACGCGACCTGGGCGTCCTGGACCGAGACCTTCCACTTCTGCTTGTACTCCGGTTCGGCGTATGTCTCGACGAGGCGGTTGAAGTCCCTCACGATGCCGAAGAGCCACTCCTGCATCTTCTCAGGGGAGAGGCGGAGCTCCTTGATCAGCCGGTCGATTTTGTTGATGTAGACGACGGGGCGGACGCGCTCTTCAAGGGCCTGGCGGGTGACCGTGTCGGTCTGCGTCATAATGCCCTCAACTGCATCTACGACAACAATCGCCCCATCGACAGCTCGCAAACTGCGTGTAACTTTACCAGTGAAATCTATGTGCCCCGGGGTGTCAATGAGGTTGATGACGTAGGGCTTGCCAGCCGATTCGTAGTAGAGCGTGACGTTGGCGGCCTTGATCGTCATTTGCCTCTGCTGCTCTAGCTCCATGTAGTCGAGAGCTAACGCTTGCCCTGCCACCGAAGGCGACAACATTCCCGTGGCTGCCAGGAGGCTGTCGCTCGTAGTAGTCTTCCCGTGGTCCACATGAGCGATGATCCCGATGTTCCGTATCTGCTCCTTGTTGTGGACGATCTTAAGAGCCTCTGCAGTAGTCTTGAATTTCGGCATATCCCTGACGACCTTTGAAACGACTCTTTGGAATTGGGATATGAAGCTTTCCGTGGGCCTTGGTGTTTAGACCCAAATCAAGAGAACAAGATTAAGCAGCAGCTGCTGATGACACTGCTCGCGAGGGAGGGTGAAGCGACGGTCGAGGTGACCGCGGAAAAGTTCCGCCCTGGCGTGGCGAGCCGGTCCGTACCGTGATCTCGGAGAGCTGCAGCAGACTGGTTGCCCCAGCCAAGACCTGCGCCAGTTTGAACTCGAGCGAGGGACTGAAGACAGCCACCATTGCATTGCACGTCGTTTCCATGAAGTCTGCTCGAACAAGGACCTCGAGGATTCTGAACGCCCTCCCGAACCCAAGCACAGAGCTGACTCCCGAATCACCCATAGATCCTCGCCACAGCACTCAGCTGCGCCCTGGTGAGCTTCACTTCGGCGCAGCCCGGGGTCTCGACGGACACCTTTCCTTCCGCTTCGCCCCTGGCCATGACCCTGTCGGAGAACGGCTCCGCCCTGGAGGCGTCCAGCGCGGCGAGGAAAGGGGAGAACGCGTCGGGCCCGGGCCAGCCGTGCCTTTCCTGGATCTTCTCGACGACTTCGGCGAAGAGAGGCTGCCTGGCAGGGGTGAGGTCGGAAGTGGGTATGGAGGGGGTACCCACAGGCTCGGAGAGCCTGAACGCCCTGTGGGAGACGACCAACCCCTCCTTGGTCCTTACGGCGAAGACGTCGAATGGGAGGGACGACACGGCCTCCAGGTCTTCGCTCCCGACGTCGAGGCGGTCGAGGGTCATGGAGAGCCTCTTGGCTGCGTCGCGGCTGTCCAGGGGGAGGAGGTGGGCCCCCCTCTGCGAGAGCATCCGCGTCTCCCGCCGCAGGGCCCTGAGGACCTTCTCCTCGGCAGTCCTGTAGCCGAGGGCGTTGACGCTCACGACCTGGAACGCCGAGGGAGACCTGCCCGCGAAGACCAGGAGCCGGCCGTCCAGGGCGGCGACTCCCCTCGTCTGATCCTGCGCTTCGAGCTTGACCTCGGCGAGGGCATGCCAGCGCAACGGGAAGAGCCTGCTCCTGAGGAGTATCGAGTCGGTCATGGGGACCACCCCGTCCCCCACCCCGTGCCTGCGCGCGAGGGGCCAGAGGAAGACCGCAAGCCCGCCCGCGGAGAAGGCGACAGGCGAAAGCGTCCCCCCTGCCGCCACGGCGGCGAGCGCCAGCAGGAGGAGCGCGCCCCCGAGCGCATATCTCCCCCAGGGGCGCCCGGGCCTGGCCAGGACCTGCTGCTTGACTATGACCGCGCGCTGGGCCCGTGGCTTGCGGAAGGAGTAGGCCAGGTAGATCAGCCCGAGGAGGACGATGGGCCATGCGCCGAGGGCCAGGGCGACGAGCCCGGCCAGGACCACGAGCAGCCGCGCCCCCCACCCCATCAGTGGAACCCCTCCCCATCCTGCCGGGCGTAGGCGAACCTGGTGTACTCCTCGAGGGCGGGGTGCCTTGCGGCCCAGAAGGCCTTGGTGCTCACCTCCTTCTCGCCGGGGTTGAGGGCCTCCGGGCTCCTGTCCTTGTTCCTCGACGCGGTGGACTTCGTCAGCTCGAGGGAGAACTTCGCGTCGTGGCCGAGGATGACACCGCCGTATGGGATCCTGTCCCAGGGGTTGATGGGGTCGATGGAGACGTGGCTGGTGACGAGGACCGCGATGCCGAACTCGACGCAGAGGCGCTGGGCGTGGGCGAGGAGCATGGCGAGCCCGGCGCTCCGGGCGGGGAGGTCCTGCGTGCTGGGGAAGGATGACTTGAAGGGGGCGGAGATCGAGTCGTAGACGAGCAGCCTCGCCCCGCTCTCGTGGATGATATGGTGGAGGGCGGACTGGTAGGTGGGGGTCTGCCTCAGCCTCAGCTCGACCCGGCCGCCGCTGGAGACCTCCTTGGCGGCGTCGACGCCGTGGAGGTTCAGGAGGTCGACGACCTCGGGGGTCTGGAAGACCAGGACGGAGGGCCCCTTGGGGGGGAGCTCGACGCGGAAGTCAGGGGAGAAGATGTCAGCGACTGCGCTGAGATGGGCGTCGGTGTAGGAGACCCCCAGGTGGCTGAGGGCTCCGCCGACGGCGTTGATGAGCTGACCCCTGGTGACGGGCTTCCGCTTCGGCGAGACTTTGGGCGCCCTCTCGAGCTTCACCTCCGCGACGCTGAGCTCCCTCTCAAACCTCTTGGACATCCTGTCCCGCCAGTAGGGGACGAGGTAGCTCGAGTACGACTGCTCGGTGTCGAGGATCACCGCGCTGGCTCCCGCGGCGGCCACCGAGCACGCGGCCTGGAAGGAGATGATGCTCTTCCCCAGGGCCTTCTCCCCGAATATCTGGGTGACCGTCCCCGTGGCCAGGCCTCCGTCCGTCAGGGCGTCCACGGCGGAGCAGCCGGTGGCGAGGTGCTCCATCACCTGCTCAGCCCCTGCAGGAGCCGCCTCCCCGGCTCCGTCACAGTGTAGGCGAGCATCTTGGGGCCGGACCCGCTCTGCTTGGGCTCCAAGATGATGTACCCTTCAGAGTGGAGCCTGTCTATCTCGGCCGCGACGTCCGCCGGGAGGAACTGCGGTGAAAGATAAGAGACTATGGACTGCCTGTTGGCAGAGTCGAAACGTGAGACCTCCTCGAGGATCGTCCTAGTGAGCTCCGGGAGTGCTCTCCTGGCCGGGCCTGGCGGCAGGGCGCCTGGGGCGCGCTTCGGCCTGATGAACCTGGGGACGAACCCCAGGGATGCACCGGAGCGGTCGTCGCAGACGACGTAGGAGCATACGAGGGCGGCCGCCTGCCTCCAGTTCCTCCGGGCGTTCCACGCTTCGCTGGAGTAGACCCTGACCGGCACCGACTCGATCAGCTGTTCGCTCAGGAAGGCGGGGAGAGGGGTGGCGAGGACCAGGGGGACCTGGGACTCTAGGAGCCGCGCCAGGAGCCTCCCCGAGTGATGGAAGCGGGTGAGGGCCCTGAAGAGGCGGTGGGCCCCGGTTATGAGGAGGGCGTCCGGGGACGGGCCGGGGCTAGAGAGGAGGTGGAGGAGCTTGGCGACGTAGAGCCCTGCGGCGAGGTCTGCGGCCTGAGGGTAGGGAGCGGAGGAGAAGCTCACCATGGCCCCGCCTGCGGTCAGGGCGTCGAAGCCCTCCCCCCTGGCGGCGTCGAGGAGGCGGAGGGCCCCGACCCTCCCCCTCAGCTTGTCGACGTAGAAGCCCCTGAACCCTTCTACTGCACCAAGGGCGTCGTAGAGGGCGGCGGGGGTGGCCAGGTCGTTCTGCTCGGACAGCCTCTGGAGGGCAGCGGAGAGGACGGCCTCCTCCTCGGAGGTGAGGTCGAGGGCAGCGGCATAGGCGGAGGCGACGAGCTGGCCGTGCATAGCGTCCTCCCCCTCGAGGTGGAACGCTTCGTAGAGGAGCGACCGGTAGTCGAAGCAGCTGAAGCGGCCGTGGACCTCCGGGGACACGGACCCGTCGACGTCGAGGACCACGAGCCTCGACCCCGCCTCTGCGGCTGCGTAGGCGAAGAGGGTCGCCATTGCCCCCGCCTGCCTGCCCAGGAGGAGGACGCGGTCGCCGAGCTCCCGTATCCCGACGTGGCCCCTGGCCCTGTCAAGGGAGTACCCGACCCAGCCTGCTGCTCCTTGCGCGCTCAACGGGGAGCTGCGTGCATGGTTCGCTTAAGGCGCTGACGCACGAGTAGGGAGCACGATTCGGGAGCACAACTTGTTCATATCAGGCAGGGTCGGTCTTCAGGGCGGTTGAGGAACCGGGACACGACCGTGATCTACTGGGAGCTCCTCAGGGCCATGGCCCCCGGCCCGCAGCTCCCCACCAGGCTGGCCCGTACGACCAACATACCATACGATAGGCTCGGTCAATACCTGGATTTTCTCACTGCGGGTGCATTGGTAAAGGTCGAACCTTCGGAGGGCCACGAGAGGTATTCGCTTACGCCGAAGGGGATGGAGGCGCTCGGCCGCCTCGACGCCGGCCTGAGGTTGCTCTTCCCCGCCTTGGAGTGAACAAGTTGTGAGCGTGGATTATAAGGCAGACGAGGGCCCGAACAAGACGTTGTCCGAGGACGAGGACCTGGGGGTCTCCATCATCGAGCTCCAGGAGGAGTTCATCCAGCACGTGGAACGTGGAGGGAGGAAGATCAGGATGCTCGCCCTCGTAGCCACGGTCGCTGGAGCTTACTTTGCCGCCAGCTACTTCGCGCAGCTGGTCGTCGTCCCTTACGGCCTGGGGGTCACGAGCCAGACCGTGGACCTGGTGGACCCGGGGGTGGTGGTGGCTGGGGTCCTGAGCCTAGCCGTCTCGATCCTCTGGTTTTACGCAGGGGCCAGGGACCTCTTGTTCGAGAGAAGGCTCGCTAGGAGGATCGGTGAAGTGAGGAGGCTCCAGTCGGAGATCGCCAAGAGATACGGACTCGAGAGGCTGGCGCCGGCCCCCAGGCGCGCTCCGCAAGATTAATCTCGCAGGCTGCGGCCGCGCCTGCCTATGCGACTTTCAAGCCAGGCGAAGGAGCTCATAGACGGGAAGAACTTCGCGTGCGTCGCGACGGTCATGCCCGACGGCTCCCCCCAGGTGGCACCGGTCTGGATCGAGAGGGACGGGGACACGGTGGTGCTCAACGCCACCGAGTCGAGACAGAGGACCAAGAACCTCAGGCGGGACCCCCGGGTGGCCATCGCGGTGTTCGACCTCGCGAACCCGTATAGGAAGGTGCTGATACGCGGCAAGGCCGTCGAGATAACCAGGGACGGAGCCGAGGACCACATCGACAAGCTGTCGATGAAGTACAATGGCAGGAGGTACCCGGACCACAACCCCGCTGACCCCAGGACGATCATCAAGATAGTCCCTGATCGCGTCACACACTAGGGGCGCCGGACAGGCGTCCCTTGCGGCTCGGAGGTGCCTGCCCGGCTAGCTCCGCGGTTGCTTCCTGAAGACGTAGTTCCTGGAAGCCAGAGAGAAGAGGATGGCCACGAACATCGCAACTATCCCTAGGTAGAACACGTAGTCGAAAGCGGTGGAGTCGGGGAAGGAGACAGGTATCAGGAGCCCATCGTGGAGGACGGGGACGGTAGCGGTGTAGGTCGCCATGATGGAAGTCGCGACCACCGGCCCGATGGCCCCTCCTATGTTCCTGAGCATCGTGTTGAGCCCCAGACCTGTGGCCACCGTCTCCCGCGGGAGAGAGACGCTGATCATGTTGACTATGGGGATGATTACAGCCACGGCCCCGACCATCGATACCGACGTCGCTATGACCACGTCGGTGGCCGTCGCCCTGTTGAAGATGAAGAGCGAGAAGCCCACTATCGCTACCGCGCCTCCAGCCACCAGGGCGGGCTTGGGCCCTGCTTTGGTGACGAGCCTGCCGATGAGTGGGCCTGCTATGAGCATGAGGACCGCGGCGGGCCCTATGGTGAGCCCTGCCGATATGGGGTCCAGGCCGAGTCCAAGCGGCTTCGGGTCCTCGGCGTAGAAGGTGACTGCGAAGAAGAGCATGAAGAGCCCGATCCCCGAGATTATGCCGATGCCGTTTGCCACAAGGACGTTCCTTATGCGGAGGAGGCTGAGCTGGATCAGCGGGTTAGACCTCCTGCTCTCGGCGACGAAGAAGCCGGCTGTGAGGGCGATCCCCGCCGCCAGGGCCGCCAGGCCGTAGGTGGAATACCACCCCTCGTAGGGCCCCTCGGTCAGGTAGAGGAGGACGAGCGACACCCCTGCCATGAGCAGGACCACCGTCCCATAACCCACCTTGAGGCCCGTCCCAGGGCTCCCCCGGGGGAGGAACTTGGCGACCGCCGCGAAGAGGATGAGGCTCAGGATGAACGCCGAGTGAAAGGCCCACTGCCAGCCGAAGTCCTGGATGATGTACGCCCCTCCTATGAGCCCGGCGGCAGCGCCGATGGCGAAGGTCGCGCTGACCACCCCCTGGGCGGCTGCGATGCGCTCGTTGGGGAAGGTCTCCGCTATGATAGCCAGTGCCAGCGGGACTATGGCGAACCCTATCCCCTGGACCGCCCTGGCTGCTATGAGAAAGTAGATGGAAGGCGAGAAACCCCCCATCCCCACCCCGGCGGTGTAGAAGACGAGGGCGATCAGGAACATCCTCTTCTTGCCGTAGCTGTCCCCCCACTTCCCGAAGAGCGGAGACACGGCAGAGCCAACGATAAGGAACGCCGATGTCACCCAGGCCACGGTCCCTTCCGTGGTAGAGAAGAAAGTCTGGATGGTGAGAATCCCAGGGATTATCATGGTCTCGACGTAGTTCAGAAGCAGCGCCACCCCGACCATGGCTAGGAGCGCCCTGAGCTGATGGGAGGTGGTCCCTGAGAGGGCTCCTGATTGCGGCGCGTCGGTGGGCTGCGGCTGCATCTTTCGCACCCCCTTTTCGGGTTCGTTATAAAACGCCTTGACCTTCCGCCCCTCCTGGCTGGGGGTGGCCGGGGACGACTATCCGATTATCTTCTTGCCGAAGAGGGAGAGGGCGAGCTCGACCACGAGCTCGGCGGTCTGATTGGCAACGTCCAGAATCGGGTTCACCTCTACGAATTCGGCAGAGGTCACCTGCCCTGACTCGAAGAGCATCTCCATCGCGAGCTGCGCCTCGCGGTAGGTGAGCCCCCCCCTCACCTGGGTCCCTGTCCCCGGCGCCTCCCTCGGGTCCACGGAGTCCACGTCGAAGCTGAGGTGGACCTGGTCCACGCCGGTCCCGGCTATCCTTATCGCATCCCTCATCACCGACCTCATGCCGAGCTCGTCGATCTCTTTCATGGTGAAGACAGTCATCTTCGAGCGGGCTATCGCCTTCGCCTCCTCCCGGTCGAAGTCGCGGCATCCGACGAGGACGGTGTTCTTCTCCACCGCCTTCGGGGAGACACCGCCCAGCCCCGTCAGTCGGGGGTCCCCATACCCAAGGATGGCCGCAAGCGCCATCCCGTGGATGTTCCCCGAGGGCGTCGTCTTCGGCGTGTTGAAGTCGCCGTGGGCGTCGAGCCAGACTATCCCCCTCGCTGCGCTCGTCCGGGCCAGCCCTGCCAGGGTGCCTACGGACACGCTCTGGTCCCCCCCGAGGACCAGCGGGAGGGACCCCTGCTTCAGGCAAGTCGAAACCTTGTCCGCCAGGGTGCCGCACTGCTTCAGGACGTCGGTGAGATAGCGCTCCCTCTGGTCCCCCACGCGCGCGGTGGCCATGTCAGCCACGGGGACGTTCCCATAATCCTTCACGACGTGCCCCAGGGCTTCGAGCCGCGCCTCCAGGTTTGCTATCCTTATCGCGCTCGGACCCATGTCTACCCCCCGCCGCTGCTGCCCGAGGTCGACAGGGGCGCCGATGATGCCTATGTTCAAGCCGCCCGCTTCCGTCTCCGCCATGTTATTAATCGGTCCGGCGGGACGCTCCACAGGATAAATAGCGCCCGATGCTCGCCATCATGTGCACAGGTCTCAGGTGGCGGGGGTGCTGATGATCCTCCTCGGGGCGGCCATACTCGTCCTCCTGGCCGGCTTCGTGGTGAGCATCATCGTGGTCATCCTGCAGCTCCTCGCGGTGTTGGTAGCCATGGCCCTAGTGCTGGGGGGAATCGCGATGATCCTGTTCGGGAGGCGCCTCTTGGGCGGGGGCGCCCGGGGCTGGATGCACGTGGCACGCGGATAGGTCACCTACTCCATTTATAGCCAAAGCGAGCCGCGGCCCTGAAGTGCCTGCCATCGAAGTGAGCGGTCTCAAGAAGAAGTACGGCGACATCCAGGCCGTGGACGGGACATCGTTCTCGGTGGAGGAGGGGGAGGTCTTCTCCCTGCTGGGGCCCAACGGGGCGGGGAAGACTACCACCATCGAGATTCTCGAGGGGCTGAGGAACAAGGACTCGGGGACCGCCAAGGTCCTGGGGCTCGACCCATGGGCGTCGGGGTACGAGCTGCACAAGAGAATCGGCGTCATCCCCCAGGGGTTCAAGTTTCTGGACTACCCTACCCCCAAGGAGGCCATCTCCTACTACGGTGCGCTCTTCGGGAAAAAGGTGGACCCAGACGAGCTTCTGAGGAGGGTGATTCTTGACGACGCTTCCAACGTCTGGTTCCAGAACCTTTCGGGAGGGCAGAAGCAGAAGCTGGGCATGGCGCTCTCGCTTGTCAACGACCCACATGTCATCTTCCTGGACGAGCCTACGACAGGCCTGGACCCGCAGGCGCGGAGGGCAGTCTGGGAGGTGGTCAGGAAGCTCAAGGACGAAGGGAGGACTGTGATGCTGACCACCCACTACCTCGAGGAGGCAGAGGAGCTTGCCGACAGGGTCGCGATAATGAAGCACGGGAAGATCGTCGCCATGGGGACCACTGAGGAGATAGAGTCAAGGTTCGGGTCGGGGCAGCGGATGGTGGTGAAGGGGGGCGACGACCTCTTGAAGTATCTCAGGGAGAACACGAGACTGCGTGTGGAAGGCGGCGCGGGCGAAGTGACCATCTTCCTGAGGGACAAGGCCGACGCCATGGCGGCGCTCGGCGCCATCGAGGAGTCCGGAGCCGCCTGGGAAGACCTCACGGTCAGGAGGGATAGCCTGGAAGACGTCTTCCTCAAGCTGGTCGGCGAAAGCGGGGGCGTCGGGGAGGGGGGAGAGTGATGAGGTTCAGCCTGAGCAGGACGATGTCCGACCTGAAGGTCTATGGCAGGTCGAGCCTCAGGAGCAGGGAGGGTTTCTTCTTCACGCTTGTCTTCCCTGTCATACTCATCCTGCTCTTCGGGGCGATCTTCTCCGGGGGAGGGGTCAGCCAGTCCACGGTCTACGTGCAGAACAATGACATAGGCCCGGTGGGGGCGGCCTTCGTTTCCGCCCTGAACAGCACGTCGAACTACTGCAGCAACAGCAGCAGCGCGGGCCTGTGCCTGAGGCTCGCCCCGACGGACGTTAACTTCTCGCAGTACCTCTCTTCGAAGTCAGCCTCAGACGGCATAGTCATCCCTGCCAACTTCAGCCTTGCCTTCGAGTCGGGCCAGGATGTGAACGTGACTGTCTTCGGCAATCCCTCGTCGACCACAAGTGCTGTTGTCTCAGGGATAGTCGCAGAGGTGGTTAACGGGTTCAACGTGCGTGGCGCCACCGGGGTGCATCATGTAGGCATAGCGTCGCGGACCGCCGTGTCTTCCAACTACAAGTACATCGACTTCCTCGTCCCCGGCCTCATAGGGTTCGCCGCCCTTACCAGCCCCATGTTTGCAATGGTCAACATGAGCTCCACCTACCGACGCGACAAGGTGTTCAAACTGCTGTCGCTCACGCCCCTCACCAAGACGGAGTGGCTGCTGTCGAAGATAATCTGGTACGTCTGCACCACCGTGGTCTCCTTCGTCCTGATGACAGCGGTCGGGGTCTACGTGTTCGGCGCCCACATAGCGCTGAACTGGGGGATAGGCATGTTCCTTCTGCTTGGGCCGTTCTTCTTCGTCTCCCTTGGGATGTTGGTGGGGACCGTCTCCAACACCCCCGAAGCGGCGTCGGTCGTAGGCAACCTCGTGACGTTCCCTATGATGTTCCTCTCTGGGACGTTCTTCCCCGTGAGCTCTATGCCCAAGTACCTCCAGGCGGTCGCCCACGTCCTGCCTCTCTATTACATGATCGACGGGTTGAACGAGGTGATGATCTACGGCAACTTCGAAGCCGCCTACACCGACATGGCGCTGCTGCTGGCTATCTCAGTGGTGGTCTTCGCCCTGGCTGTGAAGTTCTTCCGTTGGCGCGAGGACTGACAGGCTCTTCGCATCAGCCCACGTACGCTAGCGGATGCCTGGCGAGCTCCTCGTTGAGCTTCATGAAGGTCGAGACGGTGCCGACGTCGAACCACTCCTTCTCGGTGTAGAAGGCGCTCACCTTCCCGCCTCTGTGGATCATCTCAGGGACGAAGTCTGTCATGAGGTCTGGTCGCTTGCGGCCGGCCAATTTGCCCATCAGGGCCATCCCCCTCGGGCCGACAACCATCGGTCCGGTGGTCACTGTCAGGTCGAGCCTCGGCTTCTCCCGGAATGACGTCACCTGCCCGTCGTTGACATCGGCCACCCCCACGGGGAGGGAGTAGCCCCTGTCGAGGACGAGAGTGAGGTCCGCCTTGGTCCTGCGGTGGGTCGCGAGGAGCTGGGTGACGTCGAGGTCCGTCAGGATGTCTCCATAGTAGACCAGGAGCTCGTCGCAGCGTATGGCGCCGTCTCGCAGGGCGTGAGCTACCGCATTCAGGCTCCCCTTCAGCCCCTTCGGGTCCTCGGAGTAGGACAGCTTCACCCCATGCTGCGAGCCGTCGCCGAAGTACCGCCTTATGTCCTCAGACCTGTATCCGGTAAGCAGGGCGATGTTGGTGATTCCATGGCGCTTCATGATCGCTATGGTGTAGGCCAGGAGGGGGAGCTTCTTTGGCCCGATAGGTATCATGACCTTCTGGAAGTAGTCTGTGAGGGGTTTCAGCCGTTCCCCCCTCCCGCCGCATAGTATGGCGGCCTGGGTGACACGGCGCATGGCCCCCCCGCGGGGCTTTCGGTATAAACGGTTGGCGGGGGCCAGCCCTCGCTATAAGTGGTTCAGGGCTGGGCGCGGAGGCTGCCTGAGACGACAGCGTGGAACGCCAAGAGCGGACGGCGAGCCGCTTCGTCCTGTCGACGGTCGGTCAGCCCTGTCTCCCCTGGGACTGCAGGAGAGGAGGCGCGTCCGTCGGGCTGACGTCAAGCGGCCCGATCCGCCCGAGCCTGTTGACCTCGAGCCTGATGCGGCCGCCTGCCTGGGACCTCGAGACCGCCAGCAGGAGGTCCTTGGTCTGCTTGACCTCGGCGCCGTCGGCGGCTACTATGACGTCTCCGTTTCGGAGCCCCGAGTAGTACGCTGGGCTCCTGGGGACAACCTCGGCCACGAGAAACCCTCGGTCGGCCTGCAGGTTGTATCTGCGGGCCAGTTGAGGGGTCACATCGACCCCTGAGATTCCGATCCACCGCCGGCTGACCCTGCCGCTCTCGAGTATCTCCTGGGCGATTTTCTTGACCGTGTTTATCGGGATGGCGAACCCCATCCCCTGGGCGTAGGGGATCATCATGGTGGTCATCCCTATGATCTTTCCACCGAGGTCTGCCAGGGGCCCTCCGCTGTTGCCAGGGTTGACCGCCGCGTCGGTCTGCAGGAGGCCTTCGAAGATGAAATCGGTCCCCGGGAGAGGCCGCCCCTTCGCACTTAGCACGCCCATCGAGATGGTAGGTCCGCCGGGTAGAGCCAATGCATTGCCGATGGCGAGGACGAACTGCCCCACCCGGACCGACTCAGAGTCGCCGAGGTCTGCCGCCGGGAGCTGCGATTCATCCACCCTGATGACGGCTACGTCCGTGGCCTCGTCGGAGCCGACCACAGCCCCCGTGAAGGTCCTGCCATCCTTGAGGCTGACCTGGACCTGGCTCGCTCCGTCGATGACGTGGTTGTTCGTGACGATGAGCCCGCCCCTGTCCAGGATGATCCCTGACCCTTGCCCTTCGAATGGGACCAAGCCGAAGAACCGCCGTTCCAGCCTCGTGCTTGATATGCTGACGATGCTTCCGCTGACTTTCTCCACCGCTTCGGTCACCTGGTACTCGAATCCTGAAAGCGCCATGGCGAGCCCGTCGCAGACCGCACTATTGTTGAGTGGCTTCGCGCACATGTCGCTCACACCTTGGCGCAGGGAAAACGTGTCCGTTGCGTCCTCCGCCTCGGGCGCTCTGTGTGGGACGGGCCCAGGTACACTTTAAAGCAAGCGCGGGCCGCACGAGTTCGGCCATGGTCAGTCTAGTCAAGTCAGAACAGCTCGACCGGAAGGCTCTGGACTCTTGTGCGGTCGTGCATCAGACATGGAACGAGATCACCAGGACTTGGACCCTGCCTACGATTCACATGTTGGGCCAGATAGAGCCAACCAGATTCAACGAGCTGAAACGGCACATAGTCGGGATAAGCGCCACCTCGCTTGCAGAGCGCCTCTCGCAGCTGGAGAAGTTCGGCGTTGTGCAGAGGAAGGTCTATGCGGAAGAGAAGCCGAGGATAGAGTATTCTCTCACCGTGAAGGGGCATGAAATCTACAAGATTCTACTGGAGCTGGCTTCGTGGTCGAAGCGCTGGGCTGGCAAGGAACCGAACAGCAAAGAGTTCCTGGTCCTCAGGTGAGAAGGTCCTCAGGCCGCCGGACCTGCCAGATCGGCACGGAGGCCTTGGACTCGACATTCCCACCGGGGAGCGGCAAACCCCGACAGCCGTATTAACCGGGGAGGGAGCGAAGCCTCCATGGAGAAGTTCACAGTCATTCCAGCCGAAGTGATGAAGCAGTACAGGACAATAGCGGTTGTCGGGGCGTCAAAGAACCCGGAGAAAGAGGCGTTCACAGTCCCCGCGTACCTCCAGGCGCAGGGCTACACCATCATCCCCGTCAACCCTACCGCGGACGTGGTGAACGGGAACAAGGCGTATCCGACGCTCGCTGGGATCCCCAGAGAGGTGGCAGAGAAGGTGGAGGTGGTCGACGTGTTCAGGCCAGCGGAGGAGTTCCCCGAGATAGCCAGGCAGGTGGCGGAGATGAAGAAGAGCACAGGACGGCCTTTCGTCTTCTGGGGCCAGCTGGGGCTGGAGAACGAGGAGGCGAAGAGGATCCTATCGGACGCGAAGATAGACTTTGTGATGGACAGGTGCATGCGAGTGGAGCACAGGGTCTTGGTTGGATGGAAGTGACCGAATGGCGCGGCTCTCCATGCAACACTGATAGGTAGCCGCTTCCCGTTCGAGGGTGCCCGCACCGCTGCGTCCAGCTGGCTTTGGCAGGGCTGGACGGGCAGGGAGAGTTAGTCGCGCATTCTTGCCTGTAGGGGTTTGCCCTGTCCTTGCGAGAGCCCTGTCTGATACCTGTACGGATGGCCGGTCAGTTTGGGACGGGTTCTTTCTTGACATGCACGAGACCCTCTGCCCGTCGCGGGCATGCTCCGACTTCGACCGTTCGTCGTCCTCAGCGCGACCGCTGAGATGCAAGGGCAACCTTACCTGGACCGGACACATGCTGAACATTCGTCCGCCTTTTAACATCTCGACGGCCCCTGAAAGCAGCCTTGAACTGGTCTGGTTGAGCTCGCCCAAGGGCAATTCGTCTTTTTGCGCCCCCCATTGACCCTGAGCGCCAAAAAACAGGAGCGGATTAGCCCGTGTTCATCTGCCCCATGGCGGTCTGTGTCCCTGGAAACACGGCAGCAGAGACAGACTACGCCCCATAAGACACACTTATCCGAAACTCATGCGAGGGACGCCAAACTTGGGTCTCCAGTACAAGTACGTGGTCCTCATCAACACCACCATAGGCGCATTCATGGCGGTCCTCGACTCAAACATAGTGCTCATTGCCCTCCCGACCATTACCAAGGACCTGCACGCGACCCCCTTCGAGGCGGTCTGGATCATAATGGGGTACATCCTGGTGACCGCTTCCCTCTTGATGACGTTCGGGAGGCTCTCGGACATCTTCGGGAGGGTGAAGCTCTACAACCTCGGCTTCGCCCTCTTCACCGTCGGCTCTGCCCTGTGCAGCGTCGCGCCGACCGGGCTGGCCCTCGTTGGGTTCAGGCTGGTGCAGGGGTCCGGCGGGGCGCTCATCTTCTCCAACGCCGCCGCCCTCCTCACCGACGCGTTCCCTGCCACAGAGCGTGGGAGGGCCCTGGGGCTCAACCAGGTCGCCGGGACCGTCGGGTCTGTCTTCGGCCTGGCGCTCGGCGGGATACTCGCGGGGTCGTTCCTGGGGTGGAGGTCGATATTCTGGATCAACATCCCCTTCGGGTCTTTCGCCACCGTCTGGGCTTACTTCAAGCTCAAGGAGCTTTCTGAGCCGCGCCGGGGCGAGAGGCTGGACATCCTGGGGAACGTTCTCTTTTCAGGGGGTCTGACGGCATTCCTCGTCGGTCTGATGCTCGGTGCCCTTGTCGGTTGGGCCCCTGCCTATCTGGGGGTGATGCTGGTGGGGGTAATCATGGTGGCGGGCTTCGTGGTCACTGAGACGAAGGTGCGGTACCCACTGATGGACCTGTCTCTGTTCAAGATCAAGGCATTCGCCACGGGGATGGCGAGCAACCTTCTCGCTTCAATCGCCAGGGGAGGGGTTTCACTGGTCCTCGTCTTCTACTTCCAAGGGGTGCTCCTCCTCGACGCCTTCACGGCAGGTCTCTGGCTCATCCCGTTTTCGATCGCCTTCGTTACGCTCGGCCCCTTGAGCGGCTACCTTTCAGACAAGGCATGGTCCAGGGGGCTGACAACGGGGGGGCTGCTCGTCATTTCGGTGGCGCTGTTCTGGTTCGGGCTTTTCCCCTTCGGGAACTCGTCTGACTATCTTGAGCTACTGGTCCCCATGGTGCTGGCGGGGGCCGGCGGCGGCATGTTCGTGGCGCCCAACGTGGCTTCGGTGATGAATGCGACCCCTGCGGCTAGAAGGGGGATAGCGTCGGGGATGAACTCGACCCTGGTGAACACCGGCTTCCTGCTCAGCCTCGGGCTCGCGTTCGCCGTGATGGCGACCAGCGTCCCTACCTCGGTCCTCCAGGGGATCTTCGCCGGGACCGCCTCTTCGATCTGCCCGCCAGCCGGGCCCTGCGCCGTCCTGGAACGGTTCGTCGGGTCGCTGCACAGCGTATTCTTGATAATGGGCTTCATCAGCCTGTTCGCCGCGGTCCCGGCCTACATGACGAAGAGACAGAAGGTGGGATACAACTCAGAACGTGGCGTCCCGCCCGAGTGACCGCCGGTGAGGCGGCCGGGGCTCACTTCAGGTACTCTTCCAAGATTTCTTCGTTGTTCTCGGCGTGGAAGAACACGGGGATGTTCTGAGTAGCCGTCGCCTTGAAGCTTGTCAGGAGCCAGTCTCCGTTCTGGAAGGCGAGCGTCCGTTCCATGAAGGCGTCGTCAATGGCGAAGGTGTCCGAGACTAGCTGCCTGTCGTAGGGCCTCGGCATCGTCGACACGAAGTAGCTGTGGAGCTGCTGGAGGGCGTTGGTGTTCAGGTTGGCGACCCTCTGGGTCCCTATCCAGCAGTTGAGATGGTATTTCCTCCCGTGCCTGAGGAGTCGCTCCAGGGCTCTGCTCGACGCGTCCGTGCCGTCTTCTTTCCTTGTGCTCTGGGGGATGAACTCCTGCGCCTCGTCGACTATGAACAGCACCCGGGGGGAGAGGGTGAAGCTCCGCTTGCGCTTTCTGAAGACCTCGTTGATGACGTTGGCGGTCTCGAGCCTGGCGTCTTCAGCCTCTGGGAGATTGATGACGAACACCCTGGGTGAATCCTTGTCGGTAGAGAGTATCTCCTCTGAGAGTTTGCTCCAGCTGTAACCTTCCTCCTCCTCTTCTACCTCCGGGATGGACTCCACGATCCGGGCCAGGCTGTCGAAGGCCTTCTTCAGCGCGCTGTTCGCCGGGAGGTCTGCGAGCAACGGCTGGATCTTGTGGATGAGGTCCATGGTCCTGGCGCTGAACCTGGCCTCTATCTCGAGCTTGTTCTCGCGGAGGAACCCCTTGATTAGCTCAATCACCTGGGGGACGAGTATCTTCTGCTGGACTGGTCCGTACTTCTCGTTGAGTGTGTTCGTCAGGACCTCGACGAGCCCCTCGTAGGTGCTGAACCTCGCTGCGTCCTCCTCCCCGGCCATCCGGGTCTGGAGGAACTCTACCTTCCCCGCCGCAAAGAGCTGGGCGATCTTGGGGTGGAAGTCCTTCTCTCTCCCGGCAAGCGCTTCGGGGGTGGCGTGGCGCTTGAAGTATTCAGCCTCTGGGCTCTTGCTGTCCTTGAACGAGTCGGTGAAGAGAACGCGGCTCGGGAGGCGGTTGAGGACGTCGAGGATGTGGATCCCGTATTCTGCCGATACGTCGAAGATCACCACCTTGAGGTCTGGGATGGCGTGAAGCGCCTTGCGTATGACTGTGGCAGTGAGATTGGACTTGCCGCTGCCGGTGAAGGCGAACGTGCCGCTCATGTAGTGAATCAGCTGCTCCAAGTTGACTGAAAACGGTATGGAGCCGTCGGTGAAGCCTAGCAGCTTTCCGAGCGAGTAGTCGTTCGCATCGCCCCCCTGCGGCTTGAAGCAGATGAGCCCCTCTATCGCCTCCTTGCTAAGTAGCCTTACCTGGCTGCCTGTGAGGGGGGCCAACGCCCCCCTTTCGTAGGAGACACCTGCTGCCGTCGTCTTCATCACATACCCTATCGGCGCAGCGACTATCTCTATCCATGTGCTCTTTGAGCCCTTCTCCCATTCTTTCTGGATGAGGTCCATGAACTCTGTTCTGATCGCCGCAGGCTGAGAGCGGTCGAGGGTGAGCATCGAATAGTGCATGGGATAGACGTCAGCGATCTCATAGAGGGAGTAGGAGCTGCTTCCCCCCAGCGCCTGGACATTGGGGATGGCGACCAGCTGCCCCATCGCGAGTCGCTTGACTACGCTGGGGGTGTATTCGGAGTCAATCCTTGCGGTGCGGAACGTGACGGTCGAGTTGTCTACCGTGGAGCGGGTGGTGGTCGCAATCTCTCTGAGCCGGGCCTTGAACTCGCCGTCCAGGTCGTCGAATGGCTCCATCGTCAGCCCCCCCTCCGTCGTCCCTCTATTTGGCTGCGGTAGTCTCTGAACCTGCGGGAGAACAGCACCTGCTGGTCCAGGTCCGACTTCGCCATTTCTACCGCCACGGCCCCGAGGTAGGCCTGGCGGGTCTCTTCCAGGATCGACTTGGCCTTCTTGTCGGCGAGGAAGAGCGGGTAGTTGTGCCCTAGGGCTTCAGGGATCACCTCTTCCGCCATCTCAGTCAGCATGGCCATCACCATGTTTGTGAGGTCGGAGCCTCTTTGGAAGTGGAGCACCGGGTGGATCCTGACGTCGGCGGGGCCGTCCTTGTTGAACAAGGTGACCTCGTCCCAGTGGTCGTGGCCCGGGTACACGGGCCTGTCGTACGTGAAGACGTGGCTCCTCACGCTGGGGGTCGACTCGCTGCTCCACAGCTGGACGTAGGATTTCAGGTAGACCCTCTCCTGGTAGATGACGTTCTCGAAGGCGCCGTTCACGCGGGCCTCTCCGCCGGCCAGACTGGGGTCGTCCCTGGGGGCCATGGTCCTGAAGGAAGCGTCGATC
The DNA here is from genome assembly GCA_029785195.1 of Nitrososphaerota archaeon. Classification (GTDB taxonomy): domain Archaea; phylum Thermoproteota; class Nitrososphaeria; order Nitrososphaerales; family Gagatemarchaeaceae; genus UBA183. The sequence goes on along the minus strand of JAFMAD010000006.1, from coordinate 7,239 downwards.
TCGGGGGTATACCAGGGGGTCGGGATGGTTGCTGCGTTGACGACGCTGTTCGTCTGCAGGAGCATCTTGTCGCTGTTGAAGTTGGGGAACCTCTCTGATTCGATCAGCCCGGCATGCGATAGGATGGGGACGACCGCTTTGACCAGCTCGAAGGCGTTGGTGTCCTTGATGAATCCAATCGGGAGGACTCTGTCCGACCAGGCTTTCCTGACAAGAGCCCTGACCAGGACGAGGACCATGAAGTCGAGGTCGTCAGCGGTGACCCAGCGCTCTGACCCCCCGTTCTTCACACGGAGCGGATGCCCTCCTTCTGGGGCGAACACGTGGCTTGCGACCGCGAGGGTGGCCGCGAGCACCCGGTCCCAGTAGTCCGAAGCTCCTGGCTTGAGCTTGAAGGCTGGAGAAGTCTGCTCGAAGCCCCCGAACTGCCCGTCGAGCTCGAGGAGGTCCCCGTTCAGCCTTTCGGTCCATTTGGGATCGGCGCCCAAGCGGGTGACGAGCTCGCTAGGAGTGAGCGCTTCGCCGCCAAAGAGCGCGAGGACCGCCGCAAACTTCAGGAGCTGGCTCCTCGGCGTGGGGGTGGCGAGTTGGTCGTTCGGAAGGAGCATCCGGGCCAGCTCGAGGTCGAGTGCTGTGACCTTGCCATAGGGTGTGTCCAGCCCCTCCAGGATACATCGCCTGTCTTCTATGAGATCCCTTGTGCTCCAGACCAAGTGGGCGACGTCCCCTGCCATGGTCCTGTCTACCAGGACTATCTCCCTCGCCTGGTCTCCCGAGATGCCCCGGAAGGCGAGGTAGTATTCGGCCATGTGCATCAGGGCGTTCGGCAGCCGTTCCGGGTCGACCTCCACGCCAGACTCGCGTTTCTGGCCGAACACCTGTGCCGCGTCCTCTTCCGATAGGGGGATCGCCGCAGAAGCTGAAAGGCAACCGTCCGTAGCACGCGGGGCACCCACCTCAACCCCACCTTCTCGGAAGGTCACCGTCCCTGAGTAGGCGAAGGCGCCCACGTAGAACACGATGAGGTCGAGCTGCTGGTCCATGGAGTTGGTCCCGTCGATGGCGATGTAGCCGACCGTATCGCTTCCGAAGAAACGCTCGGCAGTCGACGCGGCCCTCTTGAAGTCCACCCCGAACCTGAGCAGCGCCTTAATCTCCGGGGCGCAGTCCTCCAGCGCGCGCATCTTGGCCTTGAAGGAGTTGAGCAGGAAGCGGGTGGAGGCCTGCACCCCAGCGATGGTCCTGGACTCTGCACCCGCGGCGTCTGCGCCAGACAATGACTCAGCGTGAAGGGCAAAGAGTTTAAACTTTGGAGGAGGGCCGAAAGCGAGAGGAGGGACGCCGGCGAAAGTGATGGGACAACCCTTACTGGGGGTACGGGGGCCGATTCACGGATGAAGTTCATGCTAGAGCACAAACTTCCCAGGCGGCTGAGGTACGCCAGGATATACTTCCAGGCGGGCCCTACCTCGGTCCTCTTTTCGCTTGATGGCGCGAGCGCTGACTGGCACGCGAGCATCGGGAAGAAGCGGAGCGTCGGCATGACCGACCCTGAGTATGCTAGGTTCAGGGCCCAAGTCCCAGCGGTGGAGCTCCTGGACTCCGATGGGGAGAGGGTGCTCATCAGAGACTCGGCGGGATATGAAGAACTCTGGGAGAAGCCACACTGGACTCTCGAAGGCGCACGAAAGAGGAAGGACTAGGGGGCCAGGAAGACGGGCCCGGTCTTGCGCGGGACCCCTGCGGAGCACTCGCCGAGAGGACTGACCTGGCATTGCCGCCTGCCGAGGTTTCTCATTTCTGGCCTCGTTCAACACGCTGATGCAAAAGACATCTTAAATCAGAAAGATGCCGGTTCGATTCTCGTATGGAGAGGCTAGTCTTGCTTCCGAATGACGCCCTGGAAGCTGCGACGCAGATCATCGACTCTGCGGAGTCCAAGGGCGTCCGCCTCAGGCTCCTCGGCGGCCTTGCGTTCAAGAAACTCTGCGTAAGTTCCAGAGACCCGCGCTACTTCAGGGAGAACAAGGACATCGACCTCATGGGGAGGCGGGAGGACTCGCGTGCGATAATGAAAGTCTTGGAAGACCTCGGATACAGGCCCAGAGAGCTCTTCAACAAGCTGAACATGGGACAGAGGCTGATTTACTACGACATGACGAACAAGAGGAGGGTGGATCTCTTCCTGGACGAGTTCGTCATGTGCCACAAGTTCAACTTCAAGGAGAACATCCTGGCTGGCACATACACCCTGCCGATCACGCAGCTCCTGATGACCAAGCTCCAGGTCGTGGAGAAGACCGACAAAGAATACAAGGACATGGTGGTCGCTTTCCGTGACTTCGATGTGACTTCCGGACCGGATGGCATCCGAGGGGACGAGATAGCCCAGCTGTGCTCCAAGGATTGGGGGATCTACACGACGTTCTGGAAGACCCTCGAGTCGGTGATGGCCAGAGCGCCGGAGCTGGCTGGAGAAGATGGCGACTTGGTCCGCTCGCGTGTTCAGAAGCTCGTGGCCATGATGGAAGCCGCTCCGAAGAGTTTCGGGTGGAGGATGCGGGCGAGGGTAGGCGAGAGGACCAAGTGGTATGACCTCCCTGACTCCGACGGCGACGCGATGCTGAAGTAGGTTAGGCTCTCCTGAGGCGGAGGACCGCGCCCCCTTCCCTCCCAACGCCGTAGTAGACCTTGGGGTCAGAGACTCTCAACTTACTGCCCACGCCTGCGACCGTCAGCTCCACAGCCTGGCTCGAAGCGCCCTCGAGCACAAGGGTCAACCTAGAGCCTTCGTTCACCCGTAGGCGGACTGCCATCTCAGATGTCAGAAAGATCCCGTCGCCCTTGTCGTCGAACTCCAGATTCACTCGGTCCCCCTGGTACCGTGTAGCGCCCACGAAGCCGTCTTCGGTGAACGAAGACACGTCGACGACGAAGACCAGCTCCGCCTCGGCCCCGCTTGGCTCCGGTGTGCTGCTAGGGCTCTTCTTCGGGCCCGCCGTCTTCCTCGAGCTCAATCGGTATCTCTTCCTCCACTATCTTCTCGCCGTTCTCGCCCGTGAGGTCCTCGATGGGGTACCAGTGGTTGCGGCCGTCGAGTTTTTTCATCTCCACCTCGCAGAACCCTACGAGGGTGCGGCCTGTCATGACCCCGGCCCTGGCGCCGTTCCCTATCACGACCTTCTTGACGTCGACTGACTCGTCCCCAAATATCGCCTCGCGCTGGGCGTTGACCCAGACCTTGAGCCCCTTCGACGGCTTTTGCTCCATCAGTCGCACGGGGAGCGGCGGTTACTTAAATCCTAAACGACTGGATTTCGCGGAGGATCTTCCTTGTTTCCGTTGCGATGTCTGCGATCTTCGTAGGCTCCTTGTTCTTTAAGGCGAACGAAGAAGCGAGGAGGGCAACTCCTGCCACGCCTGTCACAGGGTCGGGGGCGGCAATCAGCGCGATCCCCGCCTTCTTCATCGTCGACGAAGGGGACTTCGGCTTCGTGAGTCCTTCCACATGCCTGGCCAGGTTGGACGCCTCAGTCTTCTTCGCGACTTCGGACTTGGCCTCTGCGACACGCACGAGAGACCCTGCCGCGGTTTGCAGCGCCTTCTTGTCTTGCAACGCTCCGCGTGTATTCGAGGCTGAGCACGTTAACACGTTTTGTCAAATCGCGTTGCTGGTTCGCTAAATTAAAGACCAGGCCAGAGGATAAGGGGGGCGTGCCAAGGCTCCTGGACCGGGCTGAAATCGACGCCAAGCTGAAGAAGCTGGAGGGATGGAAGAGGGATGGGAGTTTCATCACCAAGACGTACGAGTTCGAGGAGTTCATGGACGGGATCGAGCTCATCCGCGGGGTCGCGAGGGTGGCCGAGGAGCGGGAACACCATCCGGATATCCACTTGAAGTACACAAAGGTGACGCTGGCCCTTCAGACCCACTCCGCCGGTGGGGTCACCGCTTTGGACTTCGGGCTGGCAGGAGCGATTGAGAGGTCAGTCCGCGCCAAGCGGACGAAGCGGCGCGGGCGGGCAGAACCCCCCTCCTCGGGAGAAGAGCGCTCCAAGTAACGCTAATATACCACCGGTTGTATACCGCCCCCAAGATTCAATATGTCGACGACCGCTATTCCAGCCGTTACCCAGTCGGGGCAGCCCGTCCTGATTCTTAAGGAGGGGTCTAGCCAGAGCAGAGGAAGAGACGCGCAGCGGAACAACATATCCGCCGCCAAGCTGATCTCGGAGATCGTAAGGACTTCCATCGGCCCGCGTGGCATGGACAAGATGCTCGTGGATTCGCTGGGCGACGTCACCATAACCAACGACGGCGCGACCATGCTGAAGGAGATAGACGTGCAGCACCCGGCGGCCAAGATGCTCGTAGAAGTCTCGAAGACCACCGACAACGAAGTAGGCGACGGCACGACATCGGCCGTCGTGCTTGCGGGGGCCCTCCTCGAGAAGGCGGAGGAGCTCTTGGACAAGGACGTCCATCCTACCGTGATCGTTGACGGATACTCGAAGGCGTCGCGGAAGGCGATAGAGGCGCTAGAGGCCGTCGCAGAGAAGGTCGCGCCGGACAACAGGGAGTGGCTCACGAAGGTTGCGCGGACAAGCATGCAGACCAAGCTGGTCTCCAAGGAAGCTCAGGGCCTTGCCGAGATGGTTGTGGACGCCACTCTCTCGGTCGCAGAGAAGACGGAGAACGGATACCGCGTCGACATCGACAACATAAAGGTAGAGAAGAAACCCGGAGGCTCTCTCAAAGACACTAGGCTGGTTAAGGGGATCGTCCTCGACAAGGAGGTAGTCCATTCGGGGATGCCGAAAGTGGTGGAGAAGGCCAAGATTGCGCTGATCAGCGCGCCCTTCGAGATAGAGAAGACGGAGTTCGACGCGAAGCTCAACATCAACGACCCGACCATGATGAAGAAGTTCCTGGACGAGGAGACGAAGATGCTGAAGGGGATGGTCGACAAGATAGCTTCGGTAGGCGCCAACGTAGTGGTCTGCCAGAAGGGCATCGACGACATCGCCCAGCACTACCTCGCAAAGGCAGGGATTCTTGCGGTGAGGAGGGCGAAGGAATCAGACATGACCAAGCTGGCCAAGGCCACTGGCGGGAGGGTTGTGAATAATTTCGAAGACCTCTCGGCGGCGGACTTGGGCTACGCGGGCCACGTCGAAGAAAGGAAGGTCGAGGAGGACAGGTGGGTCTTCATCGAAGAAGCGAAGAACCCGAAGGCTGTGACCATCCTCGTGAGGGGTGGGACCCAGCGCATAGTGGATGAAGGGGAAAGGTCCCTCCATGACGCGCTGATGGTGACGAAAGACGTCATCGAAAGGCCTGCCATCGTCGCCGGCGGAGGCGCCGCCGAGGCGGAGGCTGCGTCGCAGGTTCTGAAGTGGGCTGACAAGCTGTCAGGTAGGGAGCAACTGGCCGCGCAGAAGTTCGCTGAAGCCCTTGAGGCAATCCCGCTCGCCCTCGCGCTCAACGCGGGGATGGACCCCATCGACGCCCAGGTGGAGTTCAGAGCCAGGCACGCCACGGAGAACGGCAAGTGGTACGGCGTAGAAGCGGCTGACGCGAAGATCAAGGACATGTACCAGCGCCAGGTCTTCGAGCCTCTGGCGGTCAAGGTCCAGATCATCAGGTCGGCCACGGAGGCCGCATCGATGATACTCAGGATAGACGACGTCATCGCCGCAGGTAAGTCGAAGGCCCCTGCCACTCCTCCCGGCGGGGGAGGAGGGATGGGCGGCGAGGGCGGCGACTTCGACTAGGCCAGACCTCGCCAACCCTTAATAGTAGAACCTGCCTCTTCGGGAGGCGATGCAGGCCGAGGAGCGCCCCGCGACCGCCGAGAAGATACTCCAGGCCGCCTCGCGGATGTTCGCGGCGAGGGGTTTCGCCAACGTCTCTGTCAGAGACATCTGCAAGGACGCCGAAACCACTGCCCCTGTGATCTATTACTACTACGGGAGCAAGAAGGGGCTCTTCGATGCGGTGGTCCGCAGGCAGATCTCCATGCGGGATTTCATCGGGAAGCTGTCGCATGCATCGAAGGCCGCCGACCCCAGGGACGGGTTGGAGTCGTTCATATCGACGTACCTGACAACGTTCCCGGAGCACACCTTCGATATGGGGCTCTACATGCGCGACTCCGCGACACTCGACAAGCAGAGCGCAGAAAGGGTGTCCGAGGACCTGGAAAAGATCAAAGGCATCGCTGCCACGATGATCGAGAGGGCCATGACCAGGGGGTTCTTCCGCAGGACTGACTCGGTACTGGCTGTCGACTGCCTGCTGGGGATGCTCAACCGGGTGATCTTCCAGCATATCCACTTCGCCAAGAGCCAGGACAGGGGGGCATACAGCAGGTTCGTTACCGACTTCTTCTTCCGTGCGATGAAGTGACTAGAGGTCTACAGCCACCCGCTGCGGGGTTATCTCCACAGAGACGCGAGGCTCCTTCCAGAACCGCGTCCTGGCCGCCCTGGTCCCAGCCTCTTTGCCTGTGTATCTGACGGCCAGCCTCTCGATATCCTTCATGGTGTCCCTCTCCTTGGCGACCCTCGCCGTCCCGAAGATGACCACGTAGGGATAGCCATCGTCGACCAGGAAGCAAACCCTGCCGTCACGCTTCATGTTCCTATATTTCACCCTTGTAGTGGTGGTGTTGATCACGATCCTGTCTCCCTCTCTCATGTACCAGATGGGGGTGACTTGGGGAGAACCGTCTCCCATTATAGTGGCAAGCTTGCCGATGTGGACCCCGTCGAGGAACTTCCTGACCCGAGGTGTGAGTGAACCCATGGAGCGTCCGCCGACCGCGGGCTATATCTAGTTCGCTATGTCGAGAGGCTTGAACCTCTCGACGGTCTCTCTTAGCTCGCCGCCGAGGCGCCTCTGCCACTCCTCGAACCCCTGCGGGGTCGATGGATATGCCAGGTTGATCTCCACGAGCGCCGCGCTCTTCTTCACGGTGTACCTTAGGCCCCTTGCCAAGGACAGCTGCCCTAACACGCGGTACCACATGACTGGGTTCATGAACCTGGCTTGGTTGAACTCGGGGTGCTTCCTCTCCGTGATCGCGGCCACATCCTCTTCCGAAAGGAAGTGCTTCATCCCGTAGTTGATCTGGTCGTTGGTGACGGTCTGAAGGTACCTCCTGAGGACCTCAAAGCTCGCCATCGGATAGCCGTGGGTGTTCATGTACTCCACGTTGTACTTCCAGAGGCCGGCCT
>JAFMAD010000069.1 GCA_029785195.1 Nitrososphaerota archaeon | reverse complement strand
GAGGAGGGATACCTGTGGGTCAGCAGCCAGCCTGTGGCGTTCTTCATGCTGCTCAGCATCTACCTCCTGTACGAAGACAAGCTGACGCTGTCTTGGGCAACCTTCGCCGTCGCGTTCCTAGTCAAGCAGGAGGCGATATTCATCCTGCCGGTCTACTTCTTGTGGGGCCTGAGGAAGGACAGGCGAGCTGCATTAAAGGGAGTAGGGATATTCGCCCTGATCTTCTTCGCCGTCTCACTGCCGTTCCTTGTGCTCGCGCCGGCCAAATACATAGCGTCAATCAGCTACTCGTTCCTGCCCAACCCTGTCCAGCGCCTCGCCCAGGCCACGGCCAGCACGCAGGCTTCCCTGACCTCCGTTTCCACAGGTGCGCTTCAGACGTGGACGGTCACCTATCCGAATCCTATCCTGTCGTTCTCGATAAACCTCGTGGACTGGCTGAGCCCGTTGATCACGATCCCACTGTTGATACTCCTGCTCCCGGCACTCTTCATCTCCAGGCACAAGGACAACGTCCTCGAGCTCACGTCCGCCTATTCCACAATCGGGTTCCTCATTGTCTTCGCCATGCTTGTGCACCCGCTCTACAGGTACTACCTCGTGCCGGGGTGGGCGCTGCTCTACGCGTCGCCCAGGTCATGGCTATCATCAGTCATTGTGGTCGTCGGCGGGGCGCTTACCTTGGTCACCCCCCTCGGCCCGTTCCAGGTCGTCCTGCCCCTCGCGACGATACTCGCCGTGATAGCGGTTCTTGATGCCAGAAAGGAGAACCGCACGATATTGCAACCCTGGCCGCAACCGGCTGTAAACGGCACGACCGAGTCAGGTTGAAGCGGTTTGTCTTCGCTCCTCGACATTATTTCAAGAAGACACAATCGCATCTGATTCCTCGGCAAGAAATGGCCAGCCCGGCCTTCGGTTCACCCATCCAAACAGGCTGCGAAGAACATCGCCCTGTTGCGGGAGAGCCGATGGAAAGGGTCACGCTCTCTTTCCAACCCTTTCCAGAGCGGCCTTCCGAAGCTGGAATCATCGAGAAGCTTCCTGCGCCCTGAAAAGGGGCGGTGTGAAAGGGAGCAACCCGAAAGAGAGCGGCACCCATGAGATAGCCCCCGCCAAGGAATCACCTCGGACAGTCTTGAAGTTGCCAGGGCTTGGTCGTGCTGTGGCCCGTCGTGCTTGCCGCTACCGGCGACTCGAATCCAAGGCCTTCGGTGCCTCAATCAGCCTGGGCCTCCTCGCCTCCTTTCGACCCATCCTACATGTCCCAAGCAGATTTTAGGCACGCTTGACCGGCGACAGGGCCAACAACTCGCGATAACCCCCTTCTGCCATTACTGGTAGAGGCTCTCCAGCGCTCGCGTCTGGCCGGCCTGCCGCCATGTTACAGAGGTTACAGATGTTACAGCTGACAGAGCACCCCCCCTGGCGCGGGCAGATCTGGACCGGCCAATCCCGATCCAACCCTGCAAGCGACAGGGAATGGCTTGGTAGCGGGACTAACCGTGACGATCTAACCCAGGACGGAACCATTCCAGACGGCGCCGAGTGCCCTGCGACATACCCACGTCCTTCGCCTGCGTATAAGAGGAGGGCACACCGGATAGCAAGCAGTCTTTTCGTTGAATCAGAAAAAGGGGGTCTGACTGAGGAGAAAAGAAGAATATGTAGGGCGCCCCACCCTGCTCTAGGCGGAGGCCCTTAAGTGATGCTTGTGTCGCCGGTGTCGCTGATCGCTCTAGGTGAATGTTCCGCTGATGGGCACTGACCCACCGTTGGCGAGAGTCACCGTCATAAGGAAAGTCTCACCACTGTTTGCAGCGGTACTTGTAGCTGGGGCAAGTCCCGGATATACGTTGTTCTGACCTGCCGTTATCGGTGCCGCTGTACTAGCAGCAGGTCCGAGAGCCAAGTTTGTTTCTGTCCCGAATGTTATTGTCACTCCCGTTATTGTGGTGGCAGCCGTACCCGTGTTCGAGAGTGTTAGCGTACAAGAAAGTGCGGTTCCCGAAGCGCACGTAGCTGTACCTGAGACCCTCGCGGTAGACGTGAACGACCCGAACAGGCCGAACACGAACCCTGCGATGGCTATGGCTGCGATGAGTGTGATGGCTATGAGGATGACCGTGGCTATGACTGGCGATATACCTTTTCTTTGACCGTTCGTTATCTGCATGTTGAACCCCAACCTTTCAGCCCGCCTAAATAAGAATTGTGTATCAACAATTAGTGTCCGAAGTCTATATTTTTATAGCAAGAAAGGGTGGAAAATGCCCAACTTCTCAGACGGTCGACAGAAGGGCATGCAAATTGTTGATTCCTACCACGTAGAACAGCAGGAGGTCCGCCCCCGTGAGAGCGATCACCGCGGAAAGCTTGACCATCCTGACCTGCATAGCGTGCTTCTCTCCCTTGTCCTGCATGAAGACCAGGTAGAAAAGCGGAATCATGGGGAGGTACTTGAAGAGGAGAGCGAGGAGGTACCCTCTGAATTGCAGGTCGAACAGGGCGGCCGCCAATGGATTCTCCTCGTGGAACAAGCTCCCGAAGCT
>JAFMAD010000068.1 GCA_029785195.1 Nitrososphaerota archaeon | reverse complement strand
TCCAAGATCAACATCGACTACGTCTACGTGACGACTTCCCCCTACGGGAGGGCCAAGGTCGTAATGGGGGTCCGAGACGTGGCGAAGGCGCTGCGCGCCTTGGGCGAATGAGACAGGCGCCTCCTCCCCCTGGCCTGTGGAGAACCGTGGAGCAGGGTGCCTAGCCTTGCCGAGGTTGGGGCGCCAACTACCCGGTATCGGAAGTTCTGGATGATCCCCCTTCACATTCTTCTTGTGACGCCATAGCGGTCTATGACGAAGCCGCCCGCATGACCAGCGCCCTCCTGATGTAGGCTGCGTGCAGCCTCTCGTGGTCGACGAAACGCCGCAGGACCTTCCGAGCCGTCCACAGGTTGCAGACTGGAGAGGGGTCGCTATGGGGCTGGAAGATTCGTGTCCGCTGCTCCTTTGTCAGCCTCTTCAGCTCCCTTTCGGCCAGGTCCCTTGTGTACTGGAGGAGGTCGAAGAGGTCCCTCGGAAAGTCCGTGGGGAGGCCTATGTCCAGCCTTGTGATGTACCACCATTCGACGCTGGCTATGTGCCTAAGACACTTCCCAATGGTCCTTGGCCCCCCATTCGGCTTCCGGTGGAGCTGCTGTTATCCAGGTTCCTGCACAGCTCCAGGAGGTCCCTTCGGGAATGATTCATCAGACGGAGGGTTCTCCCGATGTCCTAGTTCGTGACGGGGAGGACCTCCGACCAGAAGAGCGGCTCAGGCTTCCCCGCTTCGACGGGGTTGTAGCTTACGCGCAGCACCTCGGAGGGTTCGACCTTGATTTTGGTGGGAGGAGCGACCGGTTCCCCATGGCGTTTCGCCCAGGCGTACCAGTTTGATGCCGCTGACTTCGCCTTGGCCAGCGCCCGCTCCTCATTCCTGGCGAAGACCCAGCAGCCTGGAAGTTCGGGAATGAAGGCGCCAGTGCCACCCTCTCCGACCTCCAGACAGGCTTTTACGTGCTGGTTCGGCCTGCGGCGTTATAGAAATCTTCCAGGACTACTCTTATGGGCCTCCCCGCAGCTAAGTCCAGTTCGGAAAGTCCGTTTGTATTTCGTGAGGAATCTGCGCCCTGCCATGGTCGCATCGTCTATACCTGAGTAGGGGGCGGTTTGTGCAGACGGCGGACTTGGGCTTGTTCACGAGCCTCTCCACGGGGTTGAGGTTCGGCGTCCTCTTCGGGAGCAATCTCGCCTTCAGCATGGGGCGCTCGCGTATGAACCTCTTCACGTTCTTCGTCTTGTGGCAAGGGTGTGGTCGGCGAAGAGTATCACCCTCTTCGTTTTCCGCCTCTTCGCGTGCTGGGTGATGTTGGAGAGGTGGAGCTTGTACTCCATGCTCCTCCTCTTCGGATAGGTGTTGAAGATGAACGAGTTCTCCTTCGGCCAGAAGAGCGTGATGAACGTGCTCCCCCTCCGATTGTACCTAGGCGCGAGGACCCTCCTATGCTCCACTCGCGACATCCACCCAGCCGCGACCTTCGAGTAGAGCGAGAGCTACATCTCGTCCTCGAACGCTACGAGAACCCCCTTTTGCGAGGGCTGGAGCCACCCGCTCGTAGCGTCTGATCTCCCTCTTCTTTCGCGCGAACGAGGGGCTGTTCGATCCCACGTCCAGTTTCGGCCTCTTGTAGGAGAGGCCCAGGTCATGCAGGGTGCCATGGACCTGTGCCGATTCAGACCCTTGTCACAGAGGCCAAGGGTCTGGGCCGGAAGTATCGACGAGTGAGGTGGTTGGGTTCTTCCTGAACACTTTCGGAGCTGTCTCCCCACACCCCCTTCGCGAGGGTAGAATCAGATAAAATCTGGCTGAACCTTAGAGCGGTGCAAGGGATGACCCTTTCGGGAGGAACATGGAGACATATCCGAGAGCGGCATCCAGAGGTGTCCCGATACAAGGACGCTGTCTTGGGCGCGGTTGCAAACCCGGGATTGGTAGTCAGAGGCATCAAGGGCGAGAAGAAGGCCATCAAGTGGATAGAGGAGACACATCTGGGTGGCAAGTATCTGGTGGTTGTCTATCGCGAAAAGGAGGGCGTGAAGGCTATAATAACAGCTTACTTCACTTCGGATTTGAAGAGGATAAAGGGCGAGGTAAAATGGAAAGTGTAGTGCTGAAACCCGAGAAGCTGGATATCGACTATGACAGGAAGGAGGACGTCCTGTACATCTCGGTCGGGAAGCCGAGGGCGGCCGACGACTCGATCGAACCCCAGGAAGGCGTCGTCTTGAGGACGAGGAAGGGAGAGCTTGTGGGCATTACCATAGTCAGGTTGAAGGGTCGCCTTGCCGCATCCCCGGGATGAGTGACTTGAGGGCCGTCGTCGTGGCCTGAACCAGCCACTCTCATTGACCTCTCACAGAGTGGATTAGGCCAAACGTCCGAACCACGTCAGACCCGAACCCTTGTTAGGCCACAGGTTTGGGCCTGGCTTTTGGCCGTGGAAACTTGACGAATCTCTTCCGGCTCACCTGGATGCTGGACAGTGTAAGCGCATTGGCGAGTTGCATATCTGAATGGGTGTCAAGTCCAAAAACTCGTCAGTTGGGCATAGGTGCTCTGCAGCGATACTGCGGCAAACAGGATCAGCACGGGGATGATGTATTCCTTCTTTGCCCTGCCGAAGACCAGCAACACCGGCCAGGCTGAGAGCATCAGCCTAGGGCCAGACATATAGGCCGTTCCGACCAGGCTGAG
>JAFMAD010000067.1 GCA_029785195.1 Nitrososphaerota archaeon | reverse complement strand
CAACCCTTAAGTCATGGGGGCCCGCCCGTCGGACTGCTTGAGGCTGAAGGGTAAGAGGGCCCTTGTCACCGGTTCCTCTCAGGGGATAGGCGCGGAGGTGGCAAGGCTCTTCGCGAAAGAAGGGGCGACGGTAGCGATCAACCACCGTGGGCGCTCCCCTCACGGGGAGCCAGTCCTCCGGTCAATCAAAAGCGCTGGTGGGAGGGCCTTCGTTGTCCATGCCGACGTCTCGGACAGCTCAAGCGTCGATGCGATGTTCGACGAAGTCAGTGGGAAGCTGGGGGGCCTGGACATCCTGGTCAACACCGCGGGCTTGGCAGACCCGAAGCTGTGGAGCCTCACCCTGGAAGACGCCACCCTCGAAATGTGGAAGCGGGTCTTCGCCGTCGACACCTTCGGCACCTTCCTCTGCGTAAGGGGCGCAGCCAGGTTGATGGAAAGGGGTTCTTCCATAATCAACGTCGCATCGATACCGGCCCTCGTGGGCGACACCGACGGCCTGATCTACGCCTCGGCCAAGGGAGCGGTCGTCTCCATGACCAGGATGCTGGCGAAGATGCTCGCCCCGAAGATTAGGGTGAACTGCATGGCGTTCGGGTCGATCGAGACTTCTTGGGTGAGCTGGCTGGGCGAGAAAGAGAAGCGCACCTACCTCGACGCCATCCCACTGGGGAGGTTCGGAAGACCATCGGAGGCTGCCAGCCTCGCCCTCTTTCTGGCCAGCGACGAGTCCAGCTACATCACCGGACAGGTGGTGTCCCTCGACGGGGGAGAAGCGCCCCGCTAGGTCTCCGCTGCGCGGTAGAGCCCCCCTGCCTTCTCAAGCTTCGCAAGCGCGGCTTCCACGCTGTCGGCGTCGCTGACTACCCCGTTTTCAATCGCCTTCTCCCATAGGCCTATGAATGTCTCCAGCCCTTCTCTCACCTGTTCGTCCTTCCCTGGCTTGGTCCTTTCAAGCTGCCGTAGGTAGTCGCGTACGCTTACCGTCTCGCTCACAGAATCCTCGCCTCCCCTCCGACCCCTGAAAGGTATGCTCTGTAACCGAGCTTCTCGATGGCTTTCAGGACCTTGTCTTGGTACTTCTCGTCGGTGTTGATGAAAACCGACGGCCCGGTCTGCATTGAGTAGTATGCCCTTATCCCGTCCCCACGCATGTCTCTCACCTTCCGTATTATCCTGATGGAGTCCTCTGTCATTATGACCAGGCCGCTGTCCCCGGTCATGGTCAGGCTGTGGAGTTCGAGGGTGTCCCTCTCTGCCAGCCTGCCGAGAGCGTCGAGGTCGTTCCCGCGGATCGCCTTCTCCATCTCGTCGCACCGCCTCTGGGCTGACTCCACCCTCGCCTGGAAGAAGGGGGAGGTGAGGACCTCCCTGTGCGCGTCTTCTGTCCGTACCCTCGACGGAAGGGGGACGACCACCATGCGCAGGTCCATCACCTTGGAGTCGGCGAACCTCTCGGCGTAGGTGCTTTCGTCATCCTTCCCTGCGTACAGCCTCGAAAAGCCGCCGACCAGAGACCTAGAGGCAGACGCTGCGAACAGTCTAGCCTTCCTGGAGAGCCGGGGTAGGTCGGGGGTGGTCCCTGCCAGGAGCTTATGGGCGAGGAGGGTCAGCGCCGCGCCAGCCGATGACGAGTAGCCTATCCCCTTCGCTTTCCCTGTCGGGACGTTCCGGCTGTCTATCCTGAAGTCGACGACCATCTTCGAGGGGTCCATACTAGACACGACCCCCTGGAGCCGGGCGTTTGCGGAGTCGTTCTGCCTTCCTTCGATGAAGACGCCCCCCCTCTCTGTGTCTGTGATAGACGCCTCCGTCTTCATGCAGGTCGTGTTGACGGAGATGCTGTCGTGGTAGGGGAGCCTCAGCTGCCAGTCCTTGAGGCCGTGGTACTTCACCAGCGCCTGCATGGTGTATGCTTCTGCCCTGAACTTTGCCAAAGTCACTCCACCTCTATCTCGAGCGTCCCTGTGGTCGCAGGGTTTCTCAGCAGCCTGACCATGTACCTTGGGATGTCCTTCGCTGCCGCGCTCGCCCCCACCGCCAGCGTCCTGTCGCTGACGAACCCGCTCTTCCTGATTACGATGTCATGAGGATGGGACAGCTCGAGCCTGGCGTCTCCGCACGCCGTGGCCTGGAAGGTGCGTCCCCCGACCCTGATCTTGATGGTGACCTTGGCCCCTGGCCTCTGCAGCCCTTCTCTCACAGCCTCGCTGATCCCCGAGCACCCTTTGTCAGCCTCGACGCCTATGATGCAGTCCCCCTTCTCCGTCAGATGCCCCTCGGTGGTAACCTCCATGGTGGTAGCATGGGTGGACCTCACCATCGGGTGGCCTCGGAAGCTCACTTCGTCCCTGATTGGTCCGCATTCTCTCGTCGATGAAACCTCTTTGGGGGGGGCTAGCATCGTAGCTCCAGCCCATCGACAACGTCTTTATAGTTTCGAGGCTCCGCCGTCCCCGGCGTACCTTGACCACGGAATATGAACAGCTGCTCTCAAGGCTGCTGGAAGAGAAGAGAGCCAAGCTGGCAGAGCTGACTGGGAAGGATGGGACCTACAAGGAGTCTGCATCAGTGGCGTCTGACATCAAGTTTCTGGAAGTAGAACTCCAGCGATATCAACAGGGGATGGCGCTGTTCAGGACGAAGGACGTCCCGCGTGTGGGCCGCTGGGGGATGCCCGAGGCGGAGGAACACAGAGAAGAAACGCAGCGGGCTTGACGCTAATCCTGTCGGAGGCGGACGTCGAGGGCCTCCTCGAAATGGACGAGGTGGTGGGTGTCGTGGAAGAGGCGTTCAGGAGGAAGGGGGAGGGAAGAGCGGAGAACT
>JAFMAD010000066.1 GCA_029785195.1 Nitrososphaerota archaeon | reverse complement strand
ACTTGAGACCAGGTCGTCTTCTACCGGGGCGCTGTGCTGAGGGGCCTGGCGCTTCACCGAGCTCCCCATCTTCTTCATCTCTTTGAGTATCCGCTCGAGGATCTCGACCCTGTCGCCAGTCTCCTTCCTCTTCGTGGCTATCGCCTTCTTGAGGTGGGGGGTGGCAGACTGCACTATCGAAAGTATCTCGCCTGACTTGAACTTCATCAGGGGGATGGCGCTGCTCACTCCGCTGTTGTTCATCAGTACCACCACCGCGTCGCCGCCGAGGAACGCCTCCTTCGCATAGCGGTATCCGGGCCCCAGGGCCTGCTTCGCGACCGGTATTCCCTCGTCGCCGGCCCCCCGCGCCTCCTTCAGCGATTGGACGAGCTTCTCGGCGTAGTCGTGCTCCATCTCCTCGAGCTCCCCGAGCTGCGCATATTCGGCCTGGACCTCCTTGAGCTCAGAGATGATGAAATCTCCTCCATTCTGGGCTTCCTTCTCTTCCTGCAAGACGGTAGAAGCATCCCGGTCTGGCATTAATACCTTTGTGGATTCGTGGTCTATTTCTTGGAACGGTAGGAGCGCTCTTGCCGCGGCGGTTTTGATGCAGGGGACCGATCCTGCGGCCCGTTATCACATGCGAGCGGGAAAACCCGCACGTTTTAGCGGTGGGATGAAAGCGAGCCTCATTGGTGGTTAAATGCGCATGAGGTGCTTTCACCCCTTGAAGATGCCCTGGGCTTTCAGGTTCCGTCTCTATCCGAACAGCGAGCAGGAGGAGAGGATGCTCAGGACCATGGAGGCGTGCAGGAGGCTCTGGAACGACGCCCTCGCCCACAGAAAACTGAGGTGGGAGAAGCTCAGACAATCGACATCTTACAACCATCAGGCATGGGTTCTGACAGCAGAGCGGCACGCAGACCCTGCCCTCGCCGAAGTCTACTCCCAGGCTGCCCAGGACGTCCTCCGCAGGCTCGACAGGGCGTTCGAGGCTTTCTTCGAGGGCCGCTCTCGCCACCCTAGGTTCAAGAAGCTCTCGTCGGCTGGCTCCTTCGCCTATCCCCAGGCGTACAACGGGTCTGTGAAGCCCGATGTGGTTCGCAGGCGGCTCTTCCTCTCCAAGGTCGGGAACGTGAAGGCGGTGTTCCACAGGCCGCTGCCGAAGGATGCGAGGGTGAAGACCTGCACGGTGGTCAGGGAGCCTGACGGCGAGTGGTACGCCTCCCTCGTCTACGATGAGGTTGTGCCGCTGCAGGATGTCAGGACCCCAGCCATGCAGCAGCAGCCAGCCGGGTCGCCCGTCGGCGTGGACCTCGGCCTCCTCTCTCTGATAGCCACGTCCGACGGGGAGAAGGTCGAACACCCGAAGCTTCTCAGGAAGGCGGAGAAGAGGCTGAAGCGCCTGCAGCGTTCCCTCTCCCGCAAGAGGAAGGGCTCCAACAACCGGTCCAGGGCGAGGCATAGGCTCGCCTCTCAGCACGCCCGCGTCAGAAGGCAGAGGGCGGACCTCAACCACAAGCTCTCGACAGGGCTCGTGAAGAGCCATTCCCTCGTCGCCTTCGAGGACCTGAAGGTCAGGAACATGGTGAGGAACCGCGCGCTCGCCAAGTCCATCCACGACGCAGGCTGGTCCCAGCTCGTCAGGCTCGCCGAGTACAAAGCGTCGAGGGCAGGCAAGCTCGTGGTCAGGGTCCCGGCCGCGTACTCCACCCAGGAGTGCTCCTTCTGCGGCGCGCTGAACAAGGTCCCTCTCTCGGTCAGACAGTCCGAATGCGCCAGCTGTGGAAGGACGCTTGACCGCGACGTGAACGCGGCACGTATCGTGCTGAAGCGAGGACTCGCTCAGGTAGGGCAGGGCATGCCCGAGCTCAAGCCTGCGGAGACAGGGCCTCTGCCCGTCCCGACAACGGGACGCGCAAGCCAGGCCGAGGAAGCAGGAACTATACGCGACGTGGATCGTGCCGCCCGGCAAGAAGCCCGCCGCTGGAAGCCCACGGCTTCAGTCGTGGGAGGATGTCACGGCAAAGCGCTCGGCGGAGGGGGCCTATGGTGATTCGGGGGCGTTCTGATGAATTGCGAATCCATGTCGCTTAATATCATGGGGTTACGAGTCTCAGACGTGGGACTCAGAGCCAGCGACCCGGAAGTCTTCGAGAACGCCGTCGCCTCGCTGGTGGACGTGGCCAGCATCCTGTTCGCCTACCAGATCGGGGCCTACGGGTTCGGTCTGGGGTTCGGGGTGCTTTATGCGGGGTTCGATGCCTTCATAGTGATATGGATGAGGAAACCGATATCGCGTTTCGCGAGGGCGATAAACCCGTTCAGGCTCGTTAGGGCGCAGCTGAATCCGACTGTCCCAGGGGACGGTCCCTCTGAAGATGCAAAACCAGTGTTCCTGCCAATGGCCGATATCAAGAGCGCTGAAAACTGAGTGCGCCCTTCCAAGCGGGAGCGCCCTCGATGCCGTGGCCAGGTACCCTTCGACCTTGTGGGGCCTGGTGAGCCGAGAGCCAAGGCGAGGCTGATGATATCCTCGCGAGATACGGATCGGCAACTCGGCAAATCGGCTTAAGTACGACGCGGGCTTCTTAGCATCCCGATTTTGGGTCTCGCGGCTCCTGCTCGTCTTGGACGTTGGAAGGCTAGGCTCGTTTGGCACTACAAGATGGCGTCAGAAAGGGACAAACGATGGATCATGCAGCTCGACCTCGAGACTCTGCAGGAGTTCGTCTGGCCGTTGTTCATCGGGTTCGTGTGCCTGACCTTCCTGGACGTCTACACCACGACCCTGGCGTTCGACTTTGGTCCGCTCTTCCACGAGGAGAACCCCATCGCGGCTGCGCTGTTCAACTTGCAGTTCCAGGGCTACCTCCTCGCTTTGGCCTTCAAGTATCTCCCAATGCTACCGCTGTTCTACCTCGTGTTCATACAAGACAAGACTGGAAAGCACGAAGTGCAGGTCAAGACGCTGAAGCTGGCGGGGCTGGTCACACTGGCGGGGGCCGATCTGTTCTTGTTCTACGTGGTAGGAATCAACAATTTGCATGCTTTGCTCTTCGCGCCATGAAGAGTTTGGGCGTTCCTCCCGTTTCTTGCTATAATAATATAGACTTCAGACACTAATTGTTGA
>JAFMAD010000065.1:2511-3219 GCA_029785195.1 Nitrososphaerota archaeon | reverse complement strand
AGTTGAAAGACCGGGCGGGGACGCCTCCGGAAGAGATCGTGAGGATGATAAGGGAGGGCAGGTACAGTGATAGTGGCAGATAGCAGCTACATAGCAGAAGGGGTCCTCGTGGACGAAGCCCTGCTGAGGAAAGACGACATGGTCGCCCCCGACCTCGCCATCTACGAGACCATGGGGGCGATCTGGAAGCATCAGGTCCTCCTCGGGAGGATATCAGACGGACGGGGCTACCTCGCCGCCCTCGCGGACCTCGTGAGGTCGAATTGGCTGGTCGCCCTGAAGCCCGGCAACCGGCTTGTAAGCGCGACCTACGACCTGTCCGCTCGCTATCGGGCGCATCCGCGCGACGCCATCTTCGTGGCGCTCGCCGTCATGACAGGGCTGGAGCTGAAGACGTTCGACCGTAATCAGAGGCGGATCCTCGAGCGCGAAACAGCCAGGAGGGGGAGGACGAGGTCCAACAGCACGGAGCGAGTGGACCGGCGTTGATCAACGTCCCCAAGGGGGTGCTCAGGCTCGCGGCCCTCAAGATGCTCTCCGAGTCCTCGCTCTCGGGGACAGGCCTCGCCGAGCAGATCCGGCTCCTCCGCGAGCTCGAGAAGCGCGGACGCTACAAGCCCAAGCGCCCGATCCGTTACCAGACGCCGCGCCGGATCCGCGAGAAGGCCCGCGAGAGCGAGAAGAAGGCCGAGATCCTCCCGGTCCCCG
>JAFMAD010000065.1:0-2501 GCA_029785195.1 Nitrososphaerota archaeon | reverse complement strand
AGGCCCTGGCTCGATCTACCTGATGCTCGGCGAGCTCCTGAAGAAGGGGCTGATCACCGAGCTCCCGAAGCGCGAAGGGAACGTGCGGAGGTACATCATCTCTGGGAAGGGGAAGGGGGAGCTCTCGCGCCTGGCGAAGGAGGCGGAGTCCGACGTGGCTCGGCAGTTGAGGCTCCTGGCGGTGTATTCAGCCCTCGCCGGACGCCCCGAGCTGAAGGCGAAGGTGCTCGCAGCGGCGGGGTCCCTGGCAGAGGACTCCAAGGCAGGGAAGGGGTAGGGACCACCGATGGAGACGGCCTGTGAAAGCATGCGGAGGAACGGCGGGACCGCCTCGACCAGTCCGCAAAGGTGAGGGAGCGGGGCCGCTACGCAGGGTCGACCGTTCACGGAGTCCCAAACATCCAGGTTGCTCTCTATGCTCCAGCATCCGTCCGAGGCCGTGACCGGCGCCCTGACACTGTCGACACACGTCAAGCAGCGGGGCCATCTGGCTACCTCTGGGCCGTCCCTCGACCTCAGCTGTGAGAGGCGTCAGGCCAGCCTGCGGTAGACCGACCTCCCCGTCCCCGGCGCACGCTTTTATCCCCTCCGCGCCCACCACCTGTCGTGTCCCAGGACGCCAAGTACAAGGTTAACATCTACCAGTCGCCGAAGCCCAAGAAGGTCCCCAAGGCTGTCTCCGGGGAGCTGAAGGGGGCCGCGAGCGCGAAGGCGATCGCGCGAATGAAGAAAGAGAGCGTGGACTGCCCGGTGGTGAAGAAGGAGGTGGCCTTTCTTGTCTGCTTCGCATGCCCGTCTTTCCTGCGCAGGGTCACGGGGACAGTGGACTGCGCCGGGGGACAGGGCCCCCCGCCAGAATGGCTCCTAGGCTGACGTAGGACGTCCGAGGCAGGCCGCCGGGGGTCAGCCTTTCAGCAGTCCCACTGCCAGCCCTATGATGAAAGTAAGGGAAGAGTAGGGGAGATACCCTGCTATCCTGTTGGCGTACGCCGAGACGGTGCTCGTGTTCGCCCCAGACTTCACCAGCGCTGCCAACGGGGTCAGGACCTGGTTCGGCGTGATTATCCCGGCGGCTATGAGGAGTATCATGAGGACGACGAGGGCGATCCCCACCTTTAGGGCGTTCCTTACTATGTACCCCACCACGAACCCGATGAGCAGGGGGATGATGGCGGCGGCTAGGAATGTCGCTGACAGGTCCGGGAGAAGGATCGCGACCATGAAGACCGACCCCCGCCCTTCATTTAAGAACCTATGCCCTTTTCAGGCCAGGGGTACCCCCCGGGGGCCGCCACCCTCGTCGACGCGCCCTCGAACATGTTAAATGGGTTACAGGAGGGACTCCACCAGTGATTCATCTTAGATAGGACCAAGGTCGTAGCCCTCTCCCTCGTCCTCCTCCTCGTCCTCCCCGCGTGCGCGACCGCCCTGGCCGCCGTCGCCTCGGCGCGGAGCCGCCCCATGGCCCCACACCGGCTCCAACCAGGGGGCGGCGCCATCAACATCTACAACGGCTACTCCGCCGAGCCCGCCCCGACCGGGATAGCTGACTACGGCGTCGCGAACAGCTCAGGGGTGGTCTCCGCCTACACAGAGAAGGCCACAGGCGTGACAGGGACGGCGCTCATCAGCAGCATGCAGTCGACCATATCGAACCCCCCGCAGGGGTCGAGCCCCTACGGGGCAGGGCTGCAGCTGAACGTCGTCATGCTGGTCAACACCACCTCCTCCAGCTACGCCTACTGGCTACAGAACACCGTGACTTTCTACACCAACAACGACACCTTCTACTACGTATCCAACGTCTGGAATTACTCTTCCACCAGCGCGTCGATGGACGCGAACTACACGGCGGGCCAGGGTTCCGTGTCCGAGTCGGGGAACCAGTCATTCTACGGGTACGCGACCAACGAGCAAAGCTACACCCTCCCCCTCGCCCTCGACATCCCGATCAACGTCTCCTATTCAGGGGACGCGGCCCGCGCATCCTTCAGCTACCTGCAAGCCCAGGGGGGTGAGCCCCTGACAGGGACCCCGTCCCAGTATGATGAAGTGACCATCACCGAGCCCCAGCCTGTGCAGTCGGCTGTCATCCTGATCACGGGGGACGCGTACGCCCCTAGCGACAACTACTTCGACAGCGAGCTCGACTTCGGGGGGGACGCCAACGGGGCCAACGCAACATACACCTCGATGCACGCCGTGCTGAACATGTCGTACGTCCTCACCGACGGCCAGTCGGCCCTCCCTCGCTCTGTCTACGAGTTTGGGAGCGACACCGCCGAGGCCGCGACGAACCTCCAGACCAACCAGGTGGACGGGGAATTCGTGGTCACCCTGGGGGTTCTGAACTTCAGCCAGAGCTACGTCCCGACGACTTCCACCATCTCCAACACGACGACCACCAGCACAGCCACGACGGCTGCGACGACGCCAAGGACGATGGGCCAGCGCCGGCGCTTCCGGCGGTTCGGCACTATGGTGGGACGTAGAGCTGTCAT
>JAFMAD010000064.1 GCA_029785195.1 Nitrososphaerota archaeon | reverse complement strand
CGACACCGCCATCTCCAGCACAGTGAACCTCCCTGAGGAGATAACGCCAGAAGAGGTCGAAAAAATCTACATGCTCGCATGGCGCATGGGGTGCAAGGGCATCACAGTCTACAGAGAAGGGAGCAGGGAAGGGATTCTTGAGACAGAGAAGGCCGCCAAAAGACCCGAGGCCCCGAAGCCTGCGGCAGCCTTCGAGCGACCCAAGGTGATGGAGGGGCGGACCCTCAAACTCAAACTTCCCCAGGGGAGCATCTACCTTACAGCGAACCTCGTCGGAGACGCGATAAAGGAGGTATTCGTTACGTTGGGGAAGTCCGGGGCTGATGAGAACGCAGACGCGGCCGCGCTCGGCAGGCTGATCAGCCTGTACCTCCAGCATGGAGGGGACATCAAGAACGTCATCTCAACCCTGAAAGGGATAAAGGGGAAGTACGTTTCTTGGGACGAGGGGACCCAGCTGCAGTCCATCCCTGACGCCATCGCGAAAGCCCTGGAGCTCTTGACCCTCAACCGCGTGGTCAAGGAATCAGGCTTCGTGGATGAGTCCAAGGGGAAACAGGCCTCCAAGGGAGGGACAGGCACCTGTCCTGACTGCCATGAGAGCACTCTTGTGTTCGAGAACGGGTGCTACCACTGTAATACGTGCGGCTACTCGAAGTGCGAGTAGGAGGCCAGGCTGGAGCGCCGTCCGGCCCCCGCCTCGTATCCTGGTCCAGGGCGTTCGGCTCGTGACCATTGGGCACGGAAGGCGATGGCACAAATGAGACCCATCACCGTCATCGGGAGTTACAATGCCAGCGAGACGATACGGGTGCTACGCCTCCCCAGACCAGGCGAGACTGTCATGGGCACTGCCTACTCCAAGGGACCGGGAGGGAAGGGGTCGAACCAGGCCGTCGCAGCCCGACGGCTGGACAGCGAAGTGCGATTCATAGGCTGTGTAGGAAGGGACAGAATTGGAGACGAGGCCTTCCTGCTCTGGGAGTCAGAGGGAATCGCGTCAGAGCGGGTCAGGAGGGTCGCAAAGCATACTGGCACGGCGCTGATAGTCGTTAGTGAAGGCACTGGTGCTAACATCATCACCATTGCCCCAGGGGCCAACCTCGACCTTTCCCCGGCTGACATCACAGAGTCCAGAGAGGCCATTTCTGGCTGTGGAGTGGTGCTTACCCAGCTTGAGATTTCCGTCGAGACAGCCACGGCAGCGACCAAGGTCGGTAAGGAAGCGGGAGCGTTGGTGATTCTGAACCCGGCCCCTGCGGTACCTGCATCAGAGCTAGATCTATCGCATGTGGATGTCATCACCCCCAACGAACAAGAGTTCCAGCTGCTTGCAGGAACCGACAGCCTGGAAGGCGGTTCGGCAGCCATATTGAAGAGGGGACCACGGACGGTGATCGTCACTCTAGGTGAAAGAGGGGCGTATGTGGCCACCGAAAGCGGGTCATACATCGTACCTCCCCCTAAGGTGAAAGCGGTGGACGAGACGGGGGCAGGGGACGCGTTCAATGGGGCCCTCGCAGTGGCGCTCTCGGAAGGAGAGGACGTGGAGGAGGCGGTCCGGCTCGCCAACGCCGCTGGAGCCCTCACGGTCACCAAAGAAGAAGTCATCCCCGCCCTCCCCCGCAAAGGGGAGGTCGAAGCGCTCAGGGGCTCGACGATACGATCCTGACCGCCCTATTGGCCCTCCAATTGGTGCTCTCTCACTAAGCGCCGTGCTGAAGCTGTGCCCAAGGGAAGGAACAGCCAGGGGGCGAGCCCCCAGGAAGAACCTCATTGGGCCTCAGTCGGACTGGTTGGTTTGCTCAGGATGTGAGCTTCAGGATTGCCCGGGCAACCTCACCGTCCGACTGTTCGAGCGCCGCCACAACTTTCTCTCGTGAGGCCCCGGTCTGTTGCCGCACGAGGAGGATGTCCTCTTCGCTGAATGTCTTACGCTCCACTTCCACTTCCTCGACTTCCCCCACGACCTGGAACATCCTCTGCCCCTGGGCATTGACTTCTGAGACTGACGCGTTGGTTATGTGCATCTCTATTTCGGGCGTCTTAATCACAACCTCCTGTACATTGGGAATCTCTTTCATGTTTATCCCAAGGCGGTCCATCATCCTTCTCGCGTTCCTGTTGTCCATTTTCATGCTGCTATGCCTAATCTGACCTTCACTGCGGTCCCAGACTTAAATTGTTTCATGTGCGCCCCATTGAGCACGGCTATTCCTACACCGAGAATTTTCCAGCTCCCGTCCACTACTGCTACCTCGCTCTTGGGATAGATTTTCGTCCCCGACCAAGTGACAAACTTGCAGAAGACAGACCTCCCTCCTCGTACAAACCGCGCAACGTCGTCGGACACCTGTACGCAGTTGTCCTTGAACCTGGGGCTCCGGGAAAGGGTTTGGGCTCCAAATATGGAGAGGGCGATGGCCCCGTTCGGTTTTACGATGGCGAAGAGCTTCCCGTCGAGATTGATTTGCTTCACCCGTCCGGATCTCCTGGACCGAATGAGCTTGTAGACGCCTCTCGGAAGAGCCCTGCTCACGCCTTTCCCGAACAGGTAGTCTACCATCAGGGCAACTAGCCTGCGGTCCGGTAGAGTGTCCATCGCCGAGAGGCGCCAACTTGAGGGCGATAAAGCTGCGCCATGGCCCGATGTCACTGTTCATCTACCGGGGCTGGAGAGGGAGGACGAGAGGAGCAGGGTGAAGAGCATCAAGGTGCTCAGGCTAGGGCAGCGATATGTGAGGGACGAAAGGACGCTCACACATCTCTGCCTGGTCTCCAGGGCGTTGGGGGCCGAGTGCATCTATCTTGAAGACGCCGAGAACGATGTCATGACTACGCTCGAGGAGGTGAACAAGACCTGGGGCGGGGACTTCCGCGCCATGCTAGGCGCGCCGTGGAGGGGGGTGATAAGAGAGGCAAAGAAGGAAGGAAGAAGTGTGATCCACCTTACCATGTACGGGATACCCATACAAGATGTGATTCAAGACCTTCGCAACCTAGAGAAATGCCTTATCGTCGTAGGAGGGCCGAAGGTCCCCGGAAAGGTCTATCATGAAGCGGACTACAACGTCGCAGTCACCTCTCAGCCCCACTCCGAGGTGGCAGCCCTTGCCATAATGCTCCACGAGATACAGGGCGGAGAAGAGCTTAAGAGGACGTTCAGCCAAAGCAGGCTTAGAATCTTGCCTTCGGCCCGGGGCAAGAGAGTTGTAGAAAATTGAAGATTGAATACGAAGACACGTTTGTGAAGGTCGCCGGACTCATAGGCGGACCTGATTATGTCAGGGTAGCAAGGGCGCTCCTAA
>JAFMAD010000063.1 GCA_029785195.1 Nitrososphaerota archaeon | reverse complement strand
CGGCGTGGAATATCTCGTCCCCGAGCAGCATAGACAGGAACACCCTGGCCACCTTCCTCGCGAGCCACCTTCTGTCGACGCCCGCTGCGTCCAAGGCCTTCACATCACTTATCTTGATTCCTGTCACCCTCTTCATGACTAGGATGCTCCCTGAAGACAGTTCGCTGAACAACTCGGGGACTATCACTCCCTTGTCACCACGGAGGTTGCGCTTGATCGCTTTGAGGTGCTCCGCCTCCCTCTTGTAGTCCATCTCCTCGCTGATTGTCAGCGAGAACTGATCCACGATGGACTCTGCGCTGGCCCTTAGCCCACGGTCGATGAACCGTCCAATCAGTGGGACGAGGCGTCTGAGCACTTTGATGTCTACCGACACCTCCTCGCCAATACCAGGTCGGTTCACTTTGACCACCACGTCCGCTCCCCTGTACCTCGCATGGTACACCTGGCCGAGGCTCGCCCCCGAAACCGCTGACTGATCGAACGAATCAAACACCCTTTCGATTGGTCCTAGGCCCGCCTCAATCACCGGCTTGACCTGTTCAAAGGGGGCAGGCGGTACATCATCCTGCAACCGGGCGAACTCTTCGACGTAAGGCTCTGGAAGAAAGTCAGGTCGCACTGAAAGTAACTGCCCCAACTTGACGAAAGCTGGGCCAAGATCTATGAATGCCTCTACAGCCTTTCGGCCATGAACCCTGTACTTCTCCGGGTCGGCAATCTTTCCTTTGGCCTTGAGGATTCTCTTCCTGTCACTCCTGTACCTCAACCCGACCATGAGAAGCTTGAAAACGACCTGGACGAATCTCCTGTCCTCTTTCCTGAGCAGGTCCATCTAAATCCTCAATCCGAGCGGGGGAAGGGGCTTTTGAACAATCCCTTCTGTGAGACGACTAAGAAGAGCCCTTAAAATCGCACGAGGGGGGCCATCTTCAACATGGGCAAAATCAAGGTCGCGTCTTTCGGAGTTGGCGTCATAGGTGGGGCTGCGGTGAAGTTCATTTTGGAGGAGAAGCAACAGATGGAGCTTGTTGGAGCGTTCGACATAGACCAGGGGAAAGTCGGGAAGGATGTCGGAGAAGTCATCGGGCTCGGCCGACCCGTTGGCATAAGAATAACCGACGACCTCGGCGTGGCGCTAAGCGACGCCGACATAGCAATCCACACCACAACCAGTTACCTAAGGGCTGCATATCCGCAGCTGGAGTCCATATTGTCTCACGGCGTAGACGTGGTATCTTCATGCGAAGAGCTCTCGTACCCATATGTCGTTGACAATGGTCTATCTGAAGCTCTCGACTCGATGGCGAAGAAGAACGGGGCTACGGTCCTAGGGACCGGCATAAACCCGGGCTTCCTGATGGACGCCCTTCCTATAGCGCTCACGGCTCCCTGCAAGAGCGTACGGAGAATCGTTGTCACACGTCGGATGAACGCGGCCTCAAGGCGGGTACCATTCCAGAAAAAGGTCGGGGCAGGGCTGAGTGTCGCGGAGTTCGAGGGGGCCATCAAGGGCGGCCTCATCTCGGGGCACGTCGGACTTGAACAATCAGTCTCCATGCTCGCTGGTGCGCTTGGTTGGAAGCTAGACAGCGTGGACATAGGCACGGTCGAGCCAGTCATCGCGGAGTCCGGCACCAACGCAGGTTACGTCAGTATCCGGCCCGGAAGCGTTGCGGGGGTCAAGCAAGCTGCGAGGGGACTGGTAGGAGGAGAGCCGAGGATTGAGTTGAACTTCTCCGCCTATGTGGGTTCAGGAGAAGAATACGACCAAGTCGAAATCGACGGGGTGCCTCCGGTGAACTGCAGGATAAGCCCCTGTGTGCACGGAGACCACGGCACAATTGCCATGCTAATCAACATGGTCCCCAAGGTCGTGGCGTTCAAGCCGGGGCTCTACACGATGAAGGACATGACGCTGCCGTCAGCCTTCCTCTGAGCAGAGCGTTCACTCTTTCTGCTGTCGGGATCCGATCTCGACCAGTTGGAACTGAGCCTGGTACCTCTTGCCGTTGATTTCCAGCTTCTGGCTGGCCCAGTAGCCAACAGAACCGGTGCTGAACTTCTTTTCCGGGAGACCGACATCGGCGACCTTCTGAGACCCCTCATAGATTTCTATCCGAGGCATGGTCCGGTGCCGAGAAGGTTCTAGTTAAGCGTGTCAGACCTTCTCTCGCCACGACAGGGCCCTAGGTCGGCACCCAGATTCCTGGATCCAGGACTCTGAGGTAGACGAATACCGCCAGGGCTACCAGGACGACGGCGACCACAGCGTAGTCACTCTGTTTGAATACTATTGTCCTGAACCAGGTTCTATGTTTCTTCGCCCCAAACGCCCTCAGCTCCATCGCGTCCGCTACCTCGTACACCGACAGCATCGCATTGATTGAAACTGGGATGATCAGGGGGATGGTGTTGATGATGGTTGCGAAGATGTTCTTTCCGCCCTTGGTTCTGTAGCCCCTGGCCATCTGGGCGTTCAGGGTAGTCTCAAGATCGTTCACATAGGCTGGAAGGTATCTCATTGCAAGGTCGAACACATATGCACCCTTGTATGGTATGCCCAGCTTGGCCAGGGAAGGTCCGTAGAGGGATGGGTCAGTGGTTAGGACCATGGTGACCGTAACAATAGCCACAGCGAACAGCTTCAGGATGGCGGCAGTGGCGGCCGAGATGCCTTCTATCGTGACCGTGAAGAACCAGTAGCGGGCGATTACGTGCGCGTTGGCTCCGGGAAAGGCGAAGAGGAAGACCCCATTTATCCCCCCTATGATGACGATTAGGAGTACCATGAATCTCCAGGTCCCCTTCACCTCCCTGAAGGGGATTCTCGCCGAGAGGTAAAGGATCAAGGCCGCGGCGAACGGGATGACGATTATCCTGACGTCCCTGAAAGCGATTTCGACGAAAATGAAGAACAGGAGGATTAGCAGCTTCGCTCTGGGGTCAAGCCTGTGGAGGAACGTACTGCCACGGAAATATCGCAGGTAGATCATCAGAGAGCTACAGCCTACGAGCTCTTCCAGCAGTTGATTGCACGTAGGTGTAGATCAATATCGGGGCGATGATGGCGCCATTTATTGCGTCAGTGACAGCCGCGGGGATGAATTCCGCTACTGCCGCCCCGACCGTGGTCAACCCTATCTGGAAGATGAAGTCGGTGAGGGCAGAGAAACCAATACCTACGATCGACGCGACCACGGCCAGAATCGCGCTGGCGGCCAGCCCCTTCGTCTTCGCCCAGTCAGTCCGTTTGACGACATAGAAGCCGATGGCTGGGATAAGTCCAATCAGTCCGTTCCCTAGGTCCCAGTTCCAAAAGAACGCCCCGAAGGAGAGCTGATCG
>JAFMAD010000062.1 GCA_029785195.1 Nitrososphaerota archaeon | reverse complement strand
AAGGATGACCGACTGGTCTCTGAAAAAGAACTGCCCAACCTTGACCGGTATGCTACCCGACAAGTCATCCGTCAGTCGCGACCTCAAGAGGATCGCCCCGAATGATGTGACGCGGGTCCTGAGCCGAATCCGGACGGTTCTGGGCGACGACCCTCAATCAGGAGAGAGACTTCATGGAGACTTCGAGGGCCTCCTCAAACTCAGGATAGGCGAGTACAGGATCGTGTATGCTCGCTCGGGAGACGACGTCGTGGTACTAAGGATTAGGCACCGGTCCAAGGCGTACGATTGAGTCGGGAGGTCTTTTTCTGGGTCGGACACACGGTCTGCAAGGCGATACCGGAGCCGCACCTATCATGGGTTCGAGTCCGACTGTGAAGATAAAGACCTAGTGCTTGGTTTCGTGTTCGCGCATTTTCTCTTCGATGACCGCGACGCGTTGGGTCACACCCATTCGCTTGTCCAGCGAGTCTATTTTCTCGTCGATCAGTCTTATCTCGGAATGAACGGCTCTGAACTCGCCTTCTACTTTGCTCTCGAATCCGTCAACCTTCGCATCGGGCGTTTTGGCTGCCCCTTTCAACTAGCTTATCTGAGGGGAAAGCACCAGTTCGAGCCAGCCGAGCACTTTCCTGGCCATCCTAAATAACAAGCTGCGGTCTGCCTTTTAGCGGCCACGAGTCTGCCCCTTGCTCACAGGTGATGTCCAGAGAGACTGAGAGGGCCCGGCGGTTTCCGGCCCAACATCCGTACGAAACCCCCTCCCGCATCGGAGGGGCTCGATTAATCGGGTCCATCTGCCTGCCCATAATCAGATACTTCGAAGTCTGAAAGCGCAAGGGCCTCCGCATGCTTGAGAAGTGGATCGATTCCGAGGTTATCCAGTCCGTCCCCCGAGTCCTGGACGAACTCATTCCTCAGCCTAGCGAGGTCCTTTCGGAGCTGACGAATGCCCGTCTTGTAGACCCTGTCTACAACTTCTCTTCGCCTTGCGCGATGCTCTCAGCGGTCCTTCATAGGTTCCGCAAGTCTGTCCACGTCGCGGGCTCGCAAATCTGATTCAGGCTGCAATGAACAAGGCAATTGGTCCCCTGGGCGAGCTCCACACAAGCAGCCGTGGTCTTCTCGCCAAACGCTCATGAAGTCGCATTGTACCTGAGTTGTCTATTGCCATCAGGGAGCGCGCTTGATTGGCTGCTCGAAGAAGACCAACCTTCAGTTCGTTACTACGCGCTCAGAGAGCTTCTGGGACGGGGCGAGGACGACCCTGAAGTCAAGAAAGCTCGGTCAGAGATAGGACGAGTAGGCTGGGCTGCAGACCAACTGCGCTCGCTGGGGCCGAAGGGTACTGGGAACCCCACGAGCCCACCAACATCCAGCAGTGGTGGCGCTTCACCTACTTCCCGAAGTTTCGTTCGACCAATTGGAGGACCCTAGTCCTCGCTGACATGGGGCTCGATTCGCGAGATGCGCGAATCAGGAAGATTGCAGGGACCATACTTGATTACAGGCTTCGGCTCGGCTCGCCTTTCAACTACTTCCATGAAGAGGTGTCTATCTCTGGAAACACGGCACGCATGCTGACCCGATTCGGGTACGGCGACGACCCCCGCGTCAGGAGGCTCTATGACTGGCTCGTCGAGGATAGCGCGAGGACGGAGGTTGGAACGGCGAACAAGGTGCTCCCGGAACCCTGGAGGGGTGGGAGGCCCTCGCGGCATTCGCATCATTCGCATTTGTCCCCGAGTCGAAGCGCTCGCCCAAGATGAAGGAGGCGATCCAGCGGGGAGCGGAGTTCTACCTCCAGCGCAAGCTATTCGAGGAAGGCGGGAAGCACCCTTCGTGGTTCAGGCTCCATTATCCCACCCACTATTTCTACGATATCCTCGTCGGGCTTGACATGCTCACTCAGCTAGGATACTCTGGCGACCGGCGGCTGAAACCCGCACTCGAGCTCCTCAACGAGAAACGCCGACAGGACGGGACATGGGTTCTTGAAAGCGTGCACCCTGATACGATCAAAGGATCCGAGTACGCAACGGAGAAGGGTTTACTGCCGTTGGTAATCGAGCCCCGCGGCCGGCCAAGCAAATGGATCACGCTCACAGCGCTTCGCGTTCTGAAACGCGTCGAAGATTCAGAGCCAGGGGCCTGAATCCAGATTCACGCTCTCCGAGCTGAGCTCCTTCTGTCCAATGAGAGGGCGAGAGGGACATTCTACCGACCCGCAAACTTAGCAGGAATGTGGCTCTTCTGGTTGGTGGAGTTCATTTTGGTCTTTTCCATAACGGGCCCGGCGGGGCCTAGACCCTAAAATGGGTTCGAATCTCGTAAGACAGCAGCCAAATCAAAGGAATGCCCCGTGCGGAATCCATGTGGCGTAGTCGGGGGAAGCACCCCCCAAGAGGGTCAGGGGCTACGAACCCGTCTTTCCAGCTTCTCGCACGAACCATATTTATATGTATGTTTAAACACATTGGCCCCATGACCAAGACGCTGACAATAAAGGACGATGTCTACGAGAAGCTAATAGCGGTGAAGGACGCCGACGAGAGCTTCAGCGAGCTCTTCGTAAGGCTCGTCGAGCAGGGGAGCTCGGTCGAGGTGTTGAGGAAGATGCGAGGGAAGCTGACCTTCACCGACAAAGAAAGGCTGCTCTCTGAAATATCCGCCCGCAGGGAACAGAAGAGAGCATGATACTCCTCGATACTAACGTGTTGATTGAAATTCTCGACAAGGAGTCTTCCGAGGGGGACCGCATGCTGAAGGCACTCGGCGAGGCCGGAGAGGAAGTGGGGACAACATCCATCAACATGCACGAGCTCCTCTACGGGCTGAAAAGGTACGCCAAGTCCGTGGAGAAGGTCGGAAGACTTCGCGTGCTCCCCTACGAGAAGCAGGACGCAGAGGTGTCGTCGCGCCTCGAGCTGATGGCAGAGAAGAGGGGCAGACCTGTCCGGAGAATCGACACGATGATAGCTGCGGTGGCCATCAACAGGTCGGCTAGACTCTCGACTCTCGACGTCAAGCACTTCGAACAGTTTACACAGGACGGATTGCATCTCTTCTCAGCGTGACCTTAGTATCTCCTTGGTGGGGGCGTATGCAGATGGCATGAAGAACTCTCTGTTAGTCGAACAGAGCCAATTCTGAGCTACTTCATAACGGGCCCGGTGGGATTCGAACCCACGGTCTCTGAGCTTTCGCACTTCAGCTTCGGAGGCTGACGCCCTGTCCGTGCTGGGCTACGGGCCCGGGGAACCCACCGATGGACCATGAGTTAAGCGCACCCCCTCCGGCTCATTTCCCTGACTCGGCTGTCGTCCCGGGCGGGGGCCTGTACCTCCTG
>JAFMAD010000061.1 GCA_029785195.1 Nitrososphaerota archaeon | reverse complement strand
AGGCATGACGACCGTCCGGCGAGACATGCGGACCCTCGCAGCGATCCCCCTCTCCGTGTACTTGGTGGCCGTGGGGATTTCGTTGTGGTTCTTCAACCCCATAACGCAGCAGAACCAGTTTGCTGCCCTATTCGCCTCTGAGTTGTTCACGGTGGCGATGATGTTCTACGTGTACCTGCATGAGGACTTCGACCGCTTGGCCGCACTCTGGTTCGGGGCGTGGTGGTTCGCGATCTGCGTTATGCTGAGTCTGGCCTTCCTATAGCGTACTCTGCCACAGACCTGCGGATGCTCTATCGATGGATTGAGGCCTTCGTCCCGAGGATAGGCGAATACGCGAACTCGCTGACCCCAGAACTCTCGGAGACATGGCAGGCAGACGAGTTGTTCATCAAGATGGAGGGAGGAGTGAAGGACATACAATACAAACAGAACAACATGGCCTTCCTATGGAACGTGATGGACAGGAAGACCAGATTCCTCTTCGCCTCACAGCTCTCGACGCACAGGAACGTAAATGGAGCAATGGGGGCGTTCAATGAGGCGCAAAAGGTCGCCAAGGACAGCCAGCTAGAGAAGATATTCTCGGACGGGCTGAACGTCTATCCTCAAGCCATGACCTATTGGGAAGGCGAGAGCAAGCCAGAGCTAGTCGCGCGGATAGGGGTCGGGAAGACCCACGCCAACAACAACCGGACGGAGCTGAACAGGACTCAGAGAGAGGGTGAAAGTTCAGAGGGGTTGGAAGAGCATTAAGACCCCTCTCGCGGAAGGCTAGAGGATTCACTATAACTTCGTGAAGCCCCACCAAGCGTTAGAGTGGCAGACCCCGCGCAGAGGGCGGGTTTGGGGATGGAAGGAGAAAACAAATGGCTCTCACTGATAAGGGCCCACTCACCACCAAAGGCGGAGCAGCCTCATGAACCACCAAGAAGACGGGACAGAGCCGACGCAGCCGCGACAAGGGCTTAACTATCACGGAAGACGCACCGGCAGCAATGACAGGCCCCTGGAGCCCCACCGCTTGAGGGTCGTCGTCGCCCTTGGGGGGAATGCGCTCGACGGCGAAGCGCGGCAGGGGGTGTACGCGGCCCAGGTCCGTAACGCGCTTGCGGCATCGCGGCAAATCCTCAAGATTGTCAAGGCGGGCCACCAAGTCGTCCTCACCCATGGGAACGGCCCGCAGGTAGGAAACCTGGCGCTGCAGCAGGAGCTGTCGGCGGCCGACGTCCCCCCTCAGCCTCTGCACGTCCTAGACTCTATGACCCAGGGTCAAATCGGCTATCTCCTACAGAGGGAGATCGGGAACGCCCTGAAGGAGTGCTCGATTGCCCGCCCTGTAGTCTCCGTCGTGACTCAGGTGGTGGTCGACGCCAAAGACGGGGCGTTCGGGGATCCGACCAAGCCGATAGGTCCGTTTTACGACCAGGGAACCGCGAAGAGGCTCGCCAAGGAGAGGGGGTATGTCATCAGGCGCGTGAAGCCCCGCGGCGCGAGGACCTTCCGGAGGGTCGTCCCCTCCCCCGAGCCCATAGGGATTGTCGAGGCGGGGGCGATTTCGACCCTGGTCAGGTCAGGAGCCATAGTCGTCGCCTCCGGCGGAGGCGGGGTACCCGTAGTCCCCGACCGCCGGGGGAGGCTGCGGGGAGTCGACGCGGTCGTGGACAAGGACCTGGCGGCCGAGAAGCTCGCAGAGGCGGTGGACGCCGACGCCCTCCTCATCCTCACGGACGTGGAGAAGGTCAAGCTCAGCTATGGAAAGTCAGGCGAGAGGGGGATCGACAGGATGACGGCGACTGAAGCTCGGCGGTACGCCGGCGAAGGACACTTCCCGGCCGGCAGCATGGGTCCCAAGGTGCTCGCCTGCGTCCGGTTCGTCGAGCGGGGAGGCGCTCTCGGGGTCATAGCCTCGCTCAGTAACGGAGCCGAGGCGCTTAAAGGGGGTTCGGGGACCCTGATCACCGCGGACCCGACCCCGAGGGAGAAGGGTCGGAATGAGCCCTGATAGCTGAGGCTTATGGGCTTCCTTCCGGTTGGGCCCCCTGTCCTTCTTGGGCGCCCCTCCGGCTCCCGAGTAGGCGTGGCCCCCCTCTGCGTGCCCTCCGTCCTACCAGGCCAGGCCTAGTCCTCCACCCTTATGCCGCTCCGCTCCGCCAGCCCGGCGGCCCTCTCGCTGGCCTCGCGCACCACGGCGGCTTCGTTGAGGGTCAGGCTCGATCCCCCCTTCACTATCACCTTGCCCTCCACCATCACCGTATCCACGTCGCCCCCCATCGCCGAATAGACGATGCTCGAGACGACATTCGGGTGGGGGGTGAGGTGGGGCTTGCGGAGGTCGATTAGCACCAGGTCCGCCTTCTTCCCTACCTCGATCGAGCCCACGTCCTTCTCTATCCCCATGGCTCTGGCCCCGCCGATGGTGGCCATCTCGAGCACCCTCTCCGCGGGCATAGCCGTCGGGTCGAGAAGCCTCGCCTTCTGGATGACGGCCGCGAGCTTCATCTCCCTGACCATGTCGTAGCTGTTGTTGCACGGCGCACCGTCGCACCCGAGGCTGACGTTCACCCCCGCTTCGAGCATCTCTGGGACCCGGGGGATCCCCGACGCCAACTTGAGGTTGGACGAAGGGTTATGTGCCACGTTCGTCTTCGTCGCGGCCAGCCGGCCGATCTCCCTGTCGTCTGCCCAGACCATGTGCGCGAAGAGGACGTGCGGCCCCGCGAGGCCGACGGCTTCCGCGAACTCTACCGGGGTCATCCCGAATTCCTCCTTGGCGTACCTGACGTCCTCTTTGACCTCGGCCAGGTGCATGGTGACACCCGTCTTCAGGCCGACAGCTAGTTCGGCCACCTCTTCGTAGAGGCCGCGGCTACACCCTCCCAAGGAGCGGGGCGCGAGCCAGATTTTCACCCGACCGTCCCTGACCCCGTTCCATCTCCCGGCCATAGACTTCGCTTCCGCCAGGGACTCCTCTCTTTCCTCAATCAGCCCGGGGTGCATTATGCGCCTCTCCCCGCCGTAGCTCCCGCTGTCCATTATCGATTTCGCGAGTGCTCCCCTCATCCCAGACGTGGAGACCTCCTCCGCTATCCCCTCGAACCCGTACCTAGAGACCACGTCCACCCCGACGAACGAGGTGGTGCCGCTCTTCATCATCTCGAGCAGGGAGAGCCGGGCGCTCACCCTCCCGTCTTCTTTCGTGAAGTTCCCCTGCATTGGCCAGACCCGCTCCCTCAACCACCCAATCAGCGAGAGGTCGTCCGCGTACCCTCTGATCAGACTCTGCGCCAGGTGCAGGTGCGTATCCACGAGGCCCGGTATCACCGCCATCCCCCGGGCGTCTATCCTCTCCTCCGCCTGCTTCTCTCCGACCGAGTCCCTCCGTCCCACCGCCGCGACCTTTCCGTCCTCCACGAGCACGGAGGCGTCCTCCAGTATCCTGCG
>JAFMAD010000060.1 GCA_029785195.1 Nitrososphaerota archaeon | reverse complement strand
CGGTCTACTTCCTAACCCCAATCATCGTCATAGGATTCAGTGTCGGGCTGGTGCTGTATCTGCGCCTCAGAGGGCGTTTCTCTGCCTGGGTGCTTCTCACCTCGCTTGTCGCCTATGGGGGGGCGATAGCCCTCAAAGTCGTCTTCCAGGCATTTACCCTTCGGCCGTTCGAAGCTGCGGTCGGCGGGAGTCAGGTCGCCCTAGGCGCCTACTTCGGTCTTCAGACAGTAATCTTCGAGGTAGGGGGCGCATTCCTTGTCGTGCGGTATGCCTTCTCAAAGGGGAAGATACGGGCTGGCGATGCGGCTGCTTACGGAGTCGGCCTCGCGTTTTGGGAGAACGGAGTATTGGTTGGGGCGGTCTTGCTCTTGGATTATGTCGTCTACACCCTCCTGCTCTCTGGCGGAGGCGCCGGTGCGCAGCAACTCTTCGCCATCCTGGAGAGGGAGTCTCCTTCCCTCTTCTATGCTCCATCCGCGGCCCTCCCCCTGGTCGGCTACGCGGTCCTGGAGCGGGTCTCTTCTCTCTTAGTGCACTTTTCTTGGGGCCTCCTGTGCGCCTTGGCGGTGGTCTTCAGGAGGAGACTCTTCCTTTGTTTGGCTCTCCCCATGGGTCTGGTGGATTTGTTGGCGCCTTTCTCTGCGCGCCTGGGCGTCCCTGCTTTCGAAGCATTGCTCTTCGGGCTGAGCCTCCTCAGCCTCTGGGTGGCTTTGGTTTCCACCAGCGAGGTAAGAAGGGAAACTTGGAGAGAACAGTCGACATGAGTGACAGGAAGATCAGGATATCAGTTCTACATCAACTTCAGGCGGGCGACTAGTTTTGGCAGGATTTATCTTGCCCTCGGCGCCTTCGTCCTATTCTTCGCCGCTCTGGCAATCGGGGAACTGGTGACTCGTGGAGGCACCCGCCCTCTTCGTCGTTACTTCCCGAGACCTTTGCCTGTCGCTATCAGGTTCAGCAGGCCAGCGGCAGCCAGTGTTGCTAGGTCGCGCCCACAGCCGGGTCTTCCTTCTCTCTTTACGAACCTCCTCATCCAATCTCCCCGGTGCAGCGGCCCTCATCTGACCGCCACAGATGAATCCTCCGAGTGTGTCGAAGAGTGGCGGCAAGGTAGGTGCTGCTACGACACCGACAGATGACTTCTGTCATACTTCTGTGGTGTTCATGCGACGAAGAAGCAGGCTTGCAGCCCTACTCGCCGCGGCAAGAGTCCGTGCGTCTGATAAGTAAATGAATTCCGAGAATCTGAAACAAAAAGGGGGAGATGAGCCCGTCTCATCTCTCCTTCCCTTACTTAGGGTAGGCCTTCGCCTTGTAGTCCATCAGCTCTTGCTGAGTGGCGAATGTCGCCCCGCATGTGGGACACTCGGACCCTTGCTTTGTCGTGCCTGACGTGTGCGACTTCCCGTGTTGGATGGGTCCACTCCTTGTTTCGAAGCTGGCGCCGCAAGTTGGGCATTGGTAGGAGGACGTCTCCTTCGGGGCAGCCGCAGAGGTCACCCCTCCAAGGATGAGGCCGAAAGTCAGATGGCCGAATAAACCCCCGCCAGTCATCGTAGTTCCCATCCCCATGAGGGTCATGTCCATGCTCGAAGCGAAGCCGTTGGCCAGAAGGATGAAGAATACGAAACAGACCGCGACCCCTGCCGCGGCGCCTAGCCCGTAGACCCTTTGCCGCGGCACCAAGCCGCAGCGGTCTGAGATAGGTGACTACGGTGTCACCTTGAATTCGAAAGACCGTGACAGGACTTCAGCGTAGTCGCATGCACAACAAGACTCTAGCTCCCGTTCCTTTAGGTGCTCCCTGAATGAGGAGTTGTCCTCGAAGGTCAGTCCGCAATCTGTTTCACTACCTGTTTTTGGATTTCCCTCACCTCAGGGGAATACAAGAACCCGAGCGGATTTGAGAAATGTCGTTCGACGCTTGAACAAACCGTTGAAACCACTTCTCAGAACGAAGACCGCGGTTTTAGCCGCCTGTCGGCGGATTCAGGTGACTCTACTCGGTGCAGCAACTCATCTTCCCCACATCCCTGTAGAACGACTGGGCAGCCAGCTTGACCGCTTCGGAGAGCGTCGGGAAGACATGGACTGTGTCGATGATGTCGTCTATCGTCAATCTGAACTTCACTGCCAACACGCCTTCGTGGATAAGGTCTGCCGCGTGGGGAGCCAGGATATGCAAGCCCACCACCCGCTTTGTCCTGCTGTCGGCTACGAGCTTTATCAGTCCCCTTGTGTCTCCCATGATGCGCGCCTTCGGGACCATATCCAGAGGTAGAACACCACAGGCGCACTTGATCCCCTGTCTGTTGGCCTGGGCGTCTGTTAGCCCCACGCTCGCCACCTCTGGATATGTGAACACGGCATTGGGGACCTCCTTGAAGTCAACCCTCTTCTTGCCTTCTCCGAAAGCGTTGTTTACTGCGACCGCACCTTCCTTCGCCGCGATTGTCTCGAGCATCGGCTCTCCGATTACGTCCCCCGCAGCCCAGACATGAGGAGCCCGCGTGTGCATTTCATCATTGACCTTCACGAAGCCACGAGAATCGAGCTCAACCCCCGCCTTGTCTGCAGAGAGATAATCGGTATTGGGAACCCTCCCAGAAGCGAACAACAGCTGGTCAGCCTGGAACACCTTCTCATTGCCTTTCACCGTGCAGCGGACGACTCGCGTTTCTCCCCTCTGAACGACCTCCGTGAGCTTAACTCCTGTCTGTATGTCGATGCCTTCGTCTTGCAGGTATCCCTTCAGCGCACTCGAGATTTCTGGCTCGTGCTCAGGCAGGATTCTATCGCTCCGCTGGAGGACGGTCACCTTTGTCCCGAAATGTGCGTACATCTGTGCAAATTCTAATCCAAGGGCCCTGCCGCCCACCACGATCATTGACTGAGGAAGTTTCTTCAGGCTGAGCGCCTCTTCGTTAGTGATGTATCCTACCCCACCGACGCCTTTCACTGGGACCACCTTGGCCCTAGCTCCAGTGGCTATCAGGAACTTCTTCGCTTTGAGAACCGTGTCTCCAGCTTTCACCTCTTTCCTGGAAACGAAACGTCCCACCCCTGGCACATAATCGACATTTTGCAGACCATTGAGGACGTCGGCATATTTCTCATTCCTGAACCTCTCCACCAAGGCATCCTTCTCCTCTATCGCTTTCTTGAAGTCAAGCCTGGTCCTGTCATAGTGGATGGCGCCGAAGGAAGATTGAGTCAGCCCGTGAAACGCGTTTCCGACGGTGATCAAGTTCTTGCTCGGCACGCAGCCCACGTTGACGCATGTCCCACCAACTGTCGCCCCCGAGGTCGCGTTTCCGCCAATCATCGCGGTCTTGATGCCGAGCTCATCAGCCTTGATGGCTGCCGCGAACGCTGCCGAACCCTGTCCGAGTATGATCAGATCGTAATCTTTCATGTTCATTCTACCTTTCCAGCATGTCGGACTTCGGGAGGCTGCCGGC
>JAFMAD010000005.1 GCA_029785195.1 Nitrososphaerota archaeon | reverse complement strand
TATTCCCCTTGAAGAGGGACACCCAGGGCGTTCGACATTATCCTGCGCTCCGCGCTCCTCAGAATCTCGCTGAGCGTCGAAGGCTTCACGCCCACCACTTCGCTCAGACCGGTGAGACTGATTTTCCTCGGGAACTCGAAGTATCCCTTGGCCACTGCCGTAGACATGATCTCCTTCTGTCTTTCTGTGAGTGTGGCCTTCCTTTCGAGAGGGGAGATGTCTTCAATCTTCGCGTCCACCCCTTCCTCCTCGAGCTTCGACAGCACCTGTCTGAAGTCGCTGGTCTTTCTGACTATTAGCTTCCAGGAAGCGGGCTGGGACTCCGAGTTCAAAGGGCACTCAAGACAGACTATGGCGGCGTCGCTCGATGCCCTGCATATCGCTGGCCTGGACAGCACCACAAGGAGCGGGACGGAGTCCCCCTCAATCTCCCCTTCGACCGCCTGCCTGACCCCCTCCGCCCTGCGGATTTCCGTCACGGCGGAGCGGACGTTCTTGGGGTCCCCTTTCAGTTCGAGGAGGAGCGACATCCCAGTCTTGTTGAACGGTTTGCAATCCACGACGCTGAGTCTGACGCCGTTCGCTTTCGCTACCTCCTGGAGTATGCTCTCCGTCTTCACCTGGAGCGTAATCTGTCTCAGCATCGCTTAACAGGTTAGGGTGTCGAACGTATATTTAACCGGGAAAGACGATTTCCAGAATTGGAAATCACCCTATTGAATCGCTCCCCTAACGCATTAGGAACGAGCTCCTCGGGTTTAGGACTTTGTCCCGGTTCCAGGCTCATCGCGGCCGGGCGAGGGGGGCATCCCCCTGGTCAACCCTCTGACCGCCTGACCGCTTCGTATACGGACAGCACTTCGAAGAACAGCCTGCGCGAGGCGAGCAGCCGGAGCGTGAAGCCCGCTTCTTCGCACGCCGCCCTCAGCTCCTCCACGTCTGTTCCATCATTGACTAGGAAGACCACCTCCCCGCTCCTCTTCACCGCGCGGAACGCTTCCGACAGAAAGGCCTTCGGGGCTTCCAATGGTCTTCCTCCCTCGACCGCAACGTCCCCAGTCTCGTCCCCCTCCAGATAGGGAGGGTTGAAAGCGACCAAGTCGAAGCATGAGCTGCGAAGGCACGCCCCCCCGTCCGCCAGGACGAAGTTGGTGTCCTTCTTCCAGTCTGTCATGGAAGGTCTTACCAGGTCAGTCCCTACCACGGTCCTGAACCTCTTCGCCAGTTCGAGGAGGTTCCCACCATTCCCCGCACCGATCTCCAGGCAGCTATCGCCTGAGTAGGCGGTCAACGCTCCCCTGAGGAGCGCAGAGTCTTCTGAAGCGAGGTACGGCTCCCCGCTCATTCGGTCAGGTCGTCTTCCTTCAGGGACTTGTACTCTCCGGGGGTGAGCACCTGTGTTATGTTCTGGGTCGTATAGTAATACGCCGGGGTCCCGTCAGGCGAGGTGGCTAGGCTGTTATCAGGGTTCTGGAGCCTGTATACTTTCAC
The DNA here is from genome assembly GCA_029785195.1 of Nitrososphaerota archaeon. Lineage (GTDB taxonomy): Archaea > Thermoproteota > Nitrososphaeria > Nitrososphaerales > Gagatemarchaeaceae > UBA183. The sequence goes on along the minus strand of JAFMAD010000005.1, from coordinate 87,855 downwards.
CATAGCCGGCTTTATCCCGAGCACGGTCCCGTCATCGAGGGCGTAGTAGCTGAACCTCTCTTGCAGGGGCTTGAACCCGACGAGCTTCCCCTTTGGCTGAGGCGAAGGTATCATGGACTGCCTCCGTTCCGGGCTGTTAAAAGGGTGCCTTGGCTATCAGCTTCTGGATCCCAGAGCTGTACTGGGCCGCCTTCTTGGGCTCACGTGCTATCCATTCGGGGACGCCGAGCTCCACCGCAGCCCTCCTCAGTACAGCCTTCCTGACCCCGTCCGTCAGCTTGAGGGACGTCTGGATGGTCGCTGCATACCCAACGAGCTGTTCGAAGGGGAGCCTCGGCTCGACCCACCTGGAACAGGCTCTCATGTCCCTGACCATCCCCCTGCTGAAGTATCCCTCCAGGTCGGCGCCCATCATGGCGGTGGCGGCTTCCGCACCTCCTTTCGCCATAGCGGCAGAGTATTTCGCATAACCGCCGAACAGTTCGTCTGCAAGCTGGCCCAGGAGAATGACCCGCGCCCCTGCCTCACTCGCGCTCCGAGAGACGACGGAGTAGAGGCACCAGAGGCTCTGGTCCATCAACGTGGTCTCGAAGGGGAGGTCTACCCCGACGAGTTCTCGCTCCACCGTTTCAGAGGTGAGCCTGGTGGTCACCAGCTCCACCCCCAGGGCGTCGGCTGCCTTGCGGGCTCGTAGCGAGTCCCGTGAGCCGTCTGCGTGGGCAGTGCACGCGACAAGCCGGGTCTCTGCCGCAGCACACCTCGCCACGACAGAGCTGTCTACCCCTCCGGAAAATGCGACGGCAACCTTCTCCTCGCCGGCGACTGACCTTCTCACCGCAGCCTGGATGCGCTCGGCGAGCTCGCGGGCTGCTCCTTCAATGTAGTCGGGGCTCAGCGTCTCTTCACCTGTTCCTTGATCTTCCTCGCGACGGCTCCTCCCACTTTGTCAACCTTGGCAAGCTCTTCTGCTGGCGCCTCTTTCAGGTCCTCGAGTGTCCTGAATCCGGCTGAGTACAGGGCACGCGCCCTCACCCTCCCGACCCCGCCGACCGTCGTGAGCTCCACAAGCTCCCTCCCGACACCGCTCGCCACCCTCCTCCTCAGTGTTTCTGACTGCTTCACCATGTCAGGGAGTTTGAACAGCTTGCAGAGCTCTCCAAGAGCATGGAGCAGCCAGTCGGCGTTGTCGACCGCTCTGTGCATGTCACCCGGCTCCACGCCAAGTCTCGTCAAGAGCTCTTCCTCCCTCCATTCTTCTATCCATCCATGGAGCGCCATGACGCTCCTCATATCCTGGAGGGTCCTGTCATAATCGGAGAACTCCCTCGTAGTATGCCTAGCCAGCATCTCGGGTGCATGCTCTTCCATGAACGTCATGGCTTGTTCGTAGTCCTTGCTTCTCAGAGGGAACTTCGGTTCAAAGTCCGGCGCTGAGGCGACCAAGTGTAGCAGTCCAACGGTGTAGTCTCTCCCAGGCTCGGCGCGCCTCACTGCATCCCTGAATAGGACTGCGGTCGCCGGGTCTATGTAGAGGACAGAGACCCTGGTCCCGAAGTCCGTCGCATAGAAGAGCCCTCCGTGGGACTCGAGCAGCCTCTCGGCGAGAAGGTAGCCGAGGGCCTTCTCGGTCAGCCTCGATATCTCAGCCTGTCCGGTCTCCCTGGCTAGCAGGGTCTCCCTGAAGAGGCTGTCGAGGTCCCCTTTCGAGAGGCCCCTCCCCGTTGCTACCGTCGCCAGCGTGTGCGACCGCATCGACGCCTCGTCCGACAGCCTGGACTTTATCGGCTCAGGGGGCTCTTTCGTGTAATGTGCCAGGAAGTCCGCGGCATGCTGCGAGGGGGGCGGGACCATCACCGTCTCCCCATGGTCGTCGTACTGGGGCCTCCCTGCCCTGCCTGCCATCTGCCTGTATTCCAGCACCGAAATCTCCGAGTTCCCCCCCCTTTCCACGTCGTAGCGGGTCATGTCTGCTATCACAACCCTTCGTGCCGGGAGGTTCACGCCAGCCGAGTTATGCACTACAAAGGATCCAACGTAGCTAGAGTGCCCCTCAACCTCGAGGTTGTGAACCATCCCGGAGTACTGTTCGGGCTCGATTCTTCTGATAGGCATGTAGTAGAAGTCATCGTCGACATACCCTCTGCCGGATTCCCTGTTAAGATCGGCGGCGCGTCTGGGCTTGAGGAGGACTGTCTCAGCGAATCTATTGTATTGGCTCCCTGATATCGAAACAGTATAGAGGTCTTGTCGATCCGTTATCTTTAGCTTCCCGCTCGGCTTCTTCCTCGCCCTCCGGCTTACCTTGAGAGAAGGCATGTATCCCATCTTGACGAGTATTGCGAAGAGCTGCTTGGCCAAGGCTCTGGAAGTGGTGTCTAGTCTTACCGATTTGGGATCTTTTCTGGTCACGCTGCTATCTCCTTTCCAGACTCCCCGGACTAGACTTGAGAGCTTCTCAACTGGGAGGAGCAGAAACTCATGTGGGATTCTCTTCTCGGAAGCCTCGGTCCCGAACATTTTCCTGAACAGAGAGGCGATCTGCTTTGAGCAGACGTATACCTTCCGCCTATGTCTCGTTGCGTCTTCGACGGTGGGAACCAAGCCGAGGTTTTTGAACCATTTTACGGTCAGGGACGTGAGTTCATCCTCGTTTGTACGAAAAGTGAAATATACTTGCCCTTGTGGCTCACTAAATCCTTCAGCCAAGTACATCCCAAGTTGCTCGAGGTCCCTTGAAGTCAACCCTATGCTTTTCACTTTCAGACGCGGCCGATGGCTGCCGACCGCCCCTCGTTGGCTCCGGAGGGGACCAATCTGCGGTAAGGTCAGCCTCTCCATGTCTGATACTGTCTTGATTCTTGGAAACACTACCATATCGCCCGGCTTCAAGTTCTTCGCTTCGGTCCACTCCGGCCCAGAGTATGTCCACCAGTGCCTGTTCTCTAACTTGCTATGGATGGAATGGTGTACCTTTGTGACTCTCAGAGCCTTATGCTCTGGTGTCATCTTCATTGGAAGCTGGAACCAAGGAGTCACGCGCAACAGTGGCCCATCGTAGGGCCTCGAAGTCGGGCCGATGACTTTCTCGAAGGTGTTACCGTGCGTAAGGACACGGTCGTTGACGCCGAGTTCTTGGATCTGTACCGGGCCTAGATTCCCGAAAATCTCCTCGCCGGTTGGCAAACAAAGTGTCGGAGTAGCTGACAAAAGTTTGATCGCCCTGGCCTTGTAATACTCTTCCACGACCTTCCTGTGCTCACCCTCGAGTCCGGCATGGTGGAATGCAGAGCCCTTGGCCACTACCTCGGCCAGGAGCCTGCTCAGGCTTGTCTCTTCTCCAGATGCGAGGATCTTCCTGGACGCCTCGGAGGCAGCCTTCCTCTCTTCAGGGCTAAGATACCTCTGAGTGAGCTCTGCCGCTCTGGTCGCCAGGCTCACCGCCCTGCGCCTTGTGCTCGCGAATATCAGCGACTGGCCTCCCTCCTTCACCGTGTCCATGGCGACGTCTATGGGAGAGCCGTAGGTCGACCTGGGGATGGGCTTCTCGTCCCCGTCGGCGAAGACCACTCTGCCGTAGTCGTAGACCCCTTCCTTCAGGGGGACAGGACGCCAGTCCATCTCGACCGGAGTTGCATGCAGCCACTCTCCTATCGTCTTCGCGTTGCTGATGGTCGCCGAGAGTGCGAGCAGCTGCGCATCCAGGCCAAGGTGGACGACCTTCGTGAGGATCATCTCCAAGGTGGGCCCCCTCCTGTCGTTTCCTGCCAGGTGTACTTCGTCGGCGACGAACAGTCCCACGGAGTTGACCCATGACACCCCGTGCCTCATCACCGAGTCGAACCGCTCGTTGGTGAGAACTATGGCGTCAGCTTTCCCGAGGGTCTCGCCACTCGAGTCGTAGTCCCCGGTCGAGATGGCTGTGCGTATGCCGAGCCTGGCCAGTTCAGAGAATTCGGCGTACTTCTCAGAAGCAAGCGCCCTCAGAGGGGCAAGATACACCACTTTCTTTCTCTCCAGCTTCGCCCTGAAGTAGGCAGACATCAGGGCGAGCAACGTCTTTCCGGAGGCAGTAGGGGACGACACCACCAGGCTCTTCCCTTCGAAGAGCCCAGCGCGTATCGCCTGCTCCTGAGGAGGGTAGAGCTCGGTGATACCCTTCTCCTTTACGAACTGGATCAACTCCTCTGGGGCCTTTATCTCGTCTACCTTCACGGATGCCCACCTATCGTCTGGCTGCCATGAGAGTCAGGCTGATAGCTCTCTGCCCTTCCAACGCTCCCCTGCACCTCGCGATTCCATCCTAGGCGCCCAGCCTGCGGATGTAGCCCGGCTTCGACTCGTACACCATGCCTTCCCTGAACATGGTCCTTATCATCTTCTCCGCGTCTTCGTCAGCAAATTTCGCCTTCACAAGCTCCTCCTTGAACAGCTTGCGCTCGACAGGCTTCTTCTCGGGGCCTTCCAGGGTCTTCAGCACCTCCAGCGCGGACCTGAGATTCTTGGTCTCTCCAGCCGGCTTCCCGAGCTGGATTCCGAAATCGGTCTTCTTCGTCGCCGCGTCGGTGAGGATGTCTTCCACCATCCTGTTCATCAGGCCTATGGCTGCGAGAGCGTCCTCTTCGGTAACTTCATCCCTGAGTAGTACCTTCGCCCGAGCGGTCGCGATCCTAATCAGGGCCTCAAGCGTCCTCAGCGTGGGGGGGATCGAGTCTTCTGTCCCGCTCGACCTCCTCAGGTCGAGGTAGTACTCCCTTATCCTGTCCATGGCCCCCTTCGTGAGCGTCGGAGAAATCCTCTTGGCGAAGGCGAGGTACTTCTTCAGGAGGCTGAACTCGATCGGCGGAGGAGCTGTGTACGACCGGCGGGCGTGCACTGACAGGATGTGACTGGCCAGCTTCTCGTCGTCCGCGGGGGTAGGCTGGTCCCTGAAGACGAAGATGATGTCGAACCTCGTCAGCAGCGGAATAGGGAGGGTCCCTATATTTTCGATGAGGTTCTGGAACGGGTTGTACCGCCCCAACACAGGGTTGCAGGCCGCAAGGATGGCCGTCCTCGCGTTAAGCGTCGCGTAAATCCCGCCCTTCGCTATTGTCACCGTCTGCTGTTCCATCATTTCATGGAGCGCTGTCCTGTCCTCAGGTTTCATCTTCTCGAACTCGTCTATCGCTGCTATGCCGAGGTCGGCCAGGACGACCACCCCTGCTTCGAGCATCAGCACATTCTTCTCCCTGATCACGGCCGCGGAGAGGCCAGCGGCAGTGGTCCCCCTTCCTGAGGCGTAGAGGCCGCGCGGCGCGACCTGAGACGCGAACTTCAACAACTCTGACTTCCCGGTCCCAGGATCGCCGACGAACAACGCGTTGATGTCTCCCCTCAGCTTTGTCCCGTCGGGGAGCGACGTCGCGCTCCCGCCTACAAGCAGAAGAAGGATCGCTTCCTTCTCCTGTTGGTGACCCAGGATGACTGGGGCGATAGAGTTGACGAGATTCTCATAGGCATCCGGTGCGGCCGCTATGTTCCTGATCAGTTCCTCGTCCTCCTTCGTCACGAGCACCTGATCCGGCTCCTTCCCCTTCACTTCGACGTGGTTGCAGTCGACCTGCGACCTGAACAGCCTCGTTCTTACCTGGCCGAGGGTGTAGTCTGGGACTGCTCTTACTACGCCAGTGAGCATCACCCTATCCCCCGGCCTCGCCATGTTCACGATATCTCCTTCAACATTGACGTCGAAGAACTGCGGGAGCTGACCAGGGGGGAGCTCCTCGGGGAGCTCCTGAATCCTCAGCACCTGAAAGTCGACGAACTTGGAACGCTTCTTGTCGAGCTCAAAGTTCCTAACTTCGCCGCAGAGCTCGCACTTCGGGGGACGCTTGAGGACCATGTCGTCCTGCTCTTGGTAGGTGAGATGGCCGCTCGGGCAGACCCATGCCGCCTCCGTCATCATGGGCCTCAGCTCAGAAGTCCTTACCACCATCCCTGAAATCGCGAGCATACGGTCGATGTACGAAGTGTCAACTTTCCTTAGCGGCACCAGGTCAGGGAGGTTCCTCAGCCGGACTGTCAGCTCCCGCTTGACCCTGTCGGCATAGAGAGCGTTCTCGCTCCTCATGGTCTCGAAGGCGGCTACCTTGAAAGAACTGAGGGACGAGTCCGGCTCCATGAGTAGCCTGTTCGCCAGGTCGTTGTTGTATCGCAGGAGGTCGCCGAAGTCGACGACCAGGGACTTGCCCTCCGCCGCTATGAGCTGCGAAATCTTGCTCCTGTATACTGGGGTCCCGTCCCGGTCGAGGACCGACTTCAGGAAGTCCTCGAACTGCTCTGAGAGCTTTCCGCTGGTGAGCGTAGCCACTTAGCTCGAGCCCCCAAGCAGCCCTGTCTTCCACTCCTTGGAAAGCGACTGGGATATGGTGAAGAACTCTCTTTCCTCAGGGGTTAGCTTATCCGCCAGGGTCGAGGCTGGGGTCGACGAGCTGGAGAGCGAAAGGAGCTTGCTCAGCCTTATCCCGATAAGGTCGTAGCAGACGACCCGCAGTCTTTCCAGTTCCTCTCTCCTTGCCTTCCCCTCGGCCACGGCGGCCCTGAGCGCGCCCAGGCGTCTCCTCATCCTCAAATAGAAATCCTGTGCCAGCCCTGAAAGCTGCAGCGGTCCCATCATCTTCTCCTTGCTGAGGGCGTTGAAGACCTCGTTCTCGAAGGGGACCTCCGCCGGCTCAGCCATGCCTTGTGCAGCCAGCTCGTCCAATACCCATCTGGGGAGTTCGACCGCATCCCCCTCGGACAGCTTCTCGACCTGGAAGTCGCCGACATAGAGGTTCTCGAGGGATGACCGCATCTTCGCCCTGGCTGTCCCGAGCAGGTACTCCCTCTCCCTGCGTTCGAGCATCTGCCTTAGCGCGACCCGTTCATCGGACAAACCAGGCACCAAGTGGCTCGCCTCGATAATAAACATTGGGCGCTCAATCGACGTGAGACCTCGCTGCACTCCATCGCATATGCCGCTTCCAGACGCCGGCGCCCATGGCGCATCGGCGGACGCCTCGTATGGGAACAGAAACTTCTGGCCTACCGATGTCGCCCAGGGGAAGCTGGAATGCGTCGCTGTCCTCGACAGGGCCTCCTTTTCCTTGAACGGATAAATAAGAACCGGATGCCAGTCTTCTCGAAAATGCGGAACTTCTGGGCGACGCGAGGGATGGACTGAATGCCGCTTTCAGAGATGATGTGGGTGGAGAAGTACAGGCCGTCCACCATGGCGGAGCTCGTCGACCAGGAGTCGGTCAAGCAGAGGCTCGAGGCGCTCCTACGGAAGAAAGAGCAACTCCCACACCTGCTCTTCGCCGGCCCCCCTGGCTCGGGGAAGACCACCACCGCAATGATAATCGCTAGGCAGATACTCGGCGAACCATGGCGGGACTACACGCTCTCGCTCAACGCCAGCGACGAGCGAGGGATAGATGTGGTTAGGGAGAGGATCAAGACCTTCGCCCGGTTCGCAGACAGGAGGGAAGGTGTGCCATACAGACTGGTTATTCTCGACGAAAGCGACGAGATGACCTCCGACGGCCAGACCGCCCTCCGCCGCATCATGGAGGAGAACTCCGAGCACACCCGTTTCATACTCATCTGCAACTATTCGTCAGGTATAATCGAGCCTCTGCAGAGCCGGTGCGCGATCTTCAGGTTCCAGAGATACGGTGAGGGATCCGTGGTGGAGCACCTGAAGGCAATCGCGAGGAAGGAGAGGCTGAAACACTCGGGGGAGTCAGCGTTCGCCGCGATCTACGAAGCCACCCAGGGCGACCTGAGACAGGCGATCAATATGCTGCAGGCAGCGTCCGCCACAGGCGAAATCACCCTAGACTCGGTGAAATCCGTGACCGGCACCGCTGTGAAAGGGCGCGTGGCGGACGTCATGGAGGCGGCCCTCGGCGGCGACTTCGAAGCGGCCAGGTCGAAGATGGTAGAGCTTACGCGGGTCTACGGCGTCCCGGAGCGAGATTTCCTGAAGTACGCCAACGAGTCCCTGGGGGGCCTCAAGGCCCCAGAACTAGGCAAGGTCATATCCATCCTCGCCGAGTACGACTTCCGCCTCGTGCAGGGGTCGCAGCCTGAGCTCCAACTCACCGCAATGCTCGCCCAGATCTCCTCGCTGAAGGAGAAGGCAAGCTAGAGTTGGACCTCGCGCTCCCCAGGGGGGTAGACGACGTGGGGCCGGACAGGTACGCGCTTCACTCGAGGGTGAGGTCGGCCTTCGAGGAGGTGACGCGGCTCTACAACTTCCAGTTGATGGAGCCGGCTTCGCTTGAGCACCTCGGCGTCCTCAGAGCCAAGAGCGGCGAAGCGGTCGACAAGGAGATCTACGCCTTCAAGGACAAGGGAGGAAGGGACATCGGGCTCAGGTTCGACATGACCGTGGGTATGACCCGCTACGTCTGCTCTCGTAAAGGGCTGAGGCTCCCGGTCAAGCTAGCCGCTTCCGGGGGGATCTGGCGCTACGACGAGCCCCAGTACGGGAGGTACAGGTGGTCCCATCAGTGGGACCTGGAAGTGTTCGGACCTCCGTCAGTCGAAATCGACGCCGAGGTGTTGGACGCATGCTCGACCATGCTCAGCAGGCTTGGGCTGTCGGAAGCTACGATAAAGATAGGCGACAGGAGGGTGGTGGAGAGCTTCATCCGAGGGAAGGTCGGAATCACCGACGAGACCCAGTTAGTCGACCTGATGAGGGCCCTTGACAAGGTCGAGAAGAAGGCTGCTGACGAGCTGACCGGCGAATATGTGGGGAAAGGATTCGACCCTGAACAGGTGCGCGAGTTGCTAGGCTTCGGTAGCATACGCGGGCGTCCTGACGATGTCCTCTCGAAGGTCTCTGAGCTGGGCCAGGATGCGACCAAGGACCTCCGGGTCTTGGCTGACATCCTCGATTCCAGAGGGGTGCGGAACGTGGAGTACAACATGAGCATAGTGCGTGGTATTGACTACTACACCGGGATAGTCTTCGAAGCCGCGGACAACAGGAACCCGCGGCTCGGTTCGCTCTTCGGGGGCGGGAGGTACGACGCCCTTCCCAGGATGTTCGGACGGCCAGACCTCTCGGCCACCGGGGCGGCAGGGGGGATCGAGAGGATGGCGCTGTCCATCGCCGCCCAGACCAGGACCGCCGGGCTGCTGGTCTATGTCGCAGTTGCTGGTGGAGGCTCGGCCTACGCCGCGAAGGTCAGGAAGGCCCTGATGGACGCGGGGATCCCGTGCGAGGCCTCACTTCAGGATAGGCAACTGTCGAAGCAGCTAGAAGACGCCAGTCGGATCGGGGCCACATGGGCCGTGATTACAGGTGATAGGGAAGCCAAGGCCGGGTCTGTCACCCTACGGGACATGAAGGGGCGCACCGAGGAGACCATGCCGCTGGAGGACGCTGTCAAGCGGATATCGCGCGCCTGAGACCTGCCGTAATCTTTAATCGAAGGCCCCCGCTCGTCTGGTGAGGCATGGAACGGGCGATAGTACTGGTGAACCTGAGCCCAGGTTCAGAAGAGCAGAACATCACTACGCTGAAGGGGACTCCGGGCATAAAGTCTGTCTATCAGCTGTATGGGCTCTATGACCTGCTCGTCATGGTGGAGGGTGCGGACGACCAGGCTGTAAAGTCCATCATAGCGGAGAATCTCAGGTCGAAGCCAGGGGTGGTCTCCACTATAACGATGAAGATACTTCTCTGAGCCGCTAATGCTTAAACGCGTTACGCCTGCGCCTTCCTGAGTTGGCCCCCAAGGTCTTGGTCACAGGCTCGGCTGGCCAGATTGGCGCTGAGCTAGTCCCTCGTCTCCGTTCTCACTACGGCAAGGACAACGTGGTCGCGGCTGTCCACGCGTCCCAGGGGGACCCGTCTCTCAGTGATGGCCCCCTGGTCGTCCTCGACACCGGAGATCAAGCAGCCGTCGTCGCAGCCCTGAAGGAGTACAAGGTCGGCACCGTCTATCACCTCGCGGCGCTTCTGTCCGCGAAGGGGGAGAAGGACCCCCAGCTAGCTTGGACTGTGAACATGGACGGGCTAAGGAACGTCCTCGAAGCCTCCAGGACCAACGGCGTTTCGCATGTGTTCTGGCCGAGTTCCATAGGCGCTTTCGGTCCCGACGCGCCCAAGACCAACACCCCTCAGAATGCCCCCTTGAACCCCACGACTATGTATGGGGTGACGAAGGTCGCCGGAGAGCTTCTCTGCAACTATTACCACGCGAAGTATGGACTCGACGTCCGTTGCCTCCGATACCCTGGCCTGATCAGCAGCGTCGCTCTTCCCGGAGGTGGGACCACGGATTATGCCGTGGAGATCTTCTATGAAGCCATCAGGATGGGGTCGTACACCTGTTTCTTGCGTGAAGACACCGTCCTCCCTATGATGTACATGCCAGACGCCCTAAAGGCCGCTGTCCAATTGATGGAGGCACCCGCGCCCAAGGTCCCTCGACACCTAGGTTACAATGTTGCTGCGTTCAGTTTTTCTGCCGGAGAACTAGCGTCCGAGGTTGCGAAGCTAGTCCCAGGGTTCAAGGTGGCCTATTCCCCTGACTCCCGTCAGAATATAGCCGACTCCTGGCCCCAGTCCATCGACGATACAGAGGCGAGGCGAGACTGGGGGTGGGAGCCTGAGTACGACCTAGCCGGGATGGTGGCCGACATGCTGGCCAAGCTCAGGTCCAGGCTGAGGCGTGCGGGGAAAGGCGTTTAACCATAAGGAGGGGCGGTTGCCATCAATGAGGGATCCTACCGCTTTTCTCGCACAAGAGTTTGGTGATCTTGTCCGCCAGGAGCTCGACTGGAAGCTCCGTATCCTTGGAGGACCGAGCACTTCGTGGTGCACTGTCGACGGGAAGAGGGTCCTGATGTTCTGTTCCAACAACTACCTCGGGCTCAGCAACCACCCCAAGCTGAAGGAGGCGGCCATCGAAGCCATCAGGACCCACGGCGCAGGCTCGGGCTCGGTCAGACCCATCGCGGGGAACATGGACATCCACGTGGAACTCGAGAAGCGCCTTGCAAAGTTCAAGGGCGCCGAAGCCTCGCTCGTATACCAGACAGGCTTCGCGGCGAACTCCGGACTGATCCCACAGTTGGCAGGAAAGGGGGACCTGATCATAAGCGACGAGCTGAACCATGGAAGCATAATCGACGGGGTCAGGCTTTCAGCTGCCGATCGCAAGGTCTACAAACACGCTGACATGGACGACCTTGCCCGGGTGCTCGCGGAGGCTGAGAAGACGGCTCCAGCTTACAGGCGCATCTTGATAATCACAGACGGCGTCTTCTCGATGGACGGCGACGTGGCGCCCCTCGACAAGGTCGCAGCCCTCGGCGCCGAGCACGGAGCCATGGTGTATGTCGATGACGCCCATGGCGAAGGCGTCCTCGGCGATGGAGGAAGAGGGATTGTCTCTCACTTCGGCCTTAAGAGGGACAAGGTCCAGGTGGAGATGGGGACGTTCTCCAAGGCGTTCGGCGTCGTGGGCGGGCATGTATCGGGTTCGAAGGACCTCGTAAACTTCGCCTACAACAAGTCCCGCACCTGGCTTCTGAGCGGGTCCCACCCGCCGGCGGTCGCCGCAGCCTGTCTGGCAGCCGTAGACGTGCTGGAGCACGAACCGCAGCACGTCCAGAAGCTCTGGGACAACACCCGTTACTTCAAGAAGGCCATGAAAGACCTTGGCTTCGACATCGGCAACAGCGAGACCCCCATAACTCCGGTGATGGTCGGAGAGAGCGGGAAGGCAAAGAAGCTCAGCTCCAGGCTCTTTGAAATCGGAGTCTTCGCCCTCCCCATCGTGTACCCGATGGTCGCCCAAGGCAAGGCGAGGATCAGGACCATCATGAATGCAGCCCTGACGAAGGAGGACCTCGACTTCGCCATAGGCGCCTTCGAGACCGCTGGGAAGGAGCTCGGCGTGGTCATTGCTCAAGGCCATGCTTAGACTGCGTACAGGTTAAGAGCTAGGCCTGGTGACGCCAGAAGAAGCAGGTTGACCTTCCGCTATCTCCCTGATGTGGCACTCGCCGACGTTGCGTTCGAGGCTGAAGCCGGGTCACTCGGCGAGCTCTTCGAATCCTGCGCCCTCGCACTAACTGATATCATGGTGGACCCGGCGACGCTCAAGCCCGCGGTAGCGCGAGAAATATCCCTGGAATCAGACGACGCAGACAGGCTCCTGTACGACTTCCTCACTGAGCTCATAGTAGCCAAGGACGTGGACTCGCTCCTCTTCAGGGAGTACAGCGTAGAAACAGCACCCGACGGCCGCTCGCTCCGGGCGACGGCGCGGGGGGAGCTAATCGACAGGGAACGCCACTCACTAAGGAACGACGTGAAGGCCGTGACCATGCACATGTTCGGCATCAGGCACGAGGGGGGCAGGTGGATGGCGACGGTCGTCCTCGACATCTGAGACCTCCAAACCCTTAAAGGCTCAACTCGCAGGCAAGGAAAAGGGCAGGGGCTCTGGGTGGCACAGACAAGCTCTTTCAAGCAGCTTTCAGATTACTCGTGGGAGATTCCACAGTCCTACAAGCCGGGGATGAATGTCCCCGCGAAGATCTATGCCACGCGCAAGCTCCTCGAAGCGATGGACACCGGCGTGATCGAGCAGGTGACCAACGTCGCCTGCCTCCCGGGGATCGTCAGGCAGGCCTATGCCATGGCCGACGCTCATTGGGGGTATGGGTTCCCGATAGGAGGAGTGGCAGCGTTCGACATCGAGGACGGGATAATCTCGCCTGGAGGGATTGGTTTCGACATTAACTGTGGGATGCGTTTGATACGGACGAATCTTACGTACTCAGAAGTCAAACCAAAGATAAAGGAGCTAGTCGACCTCATCTTCAAACTCGTCCCCGCAGGAGTAGGCGTGAAGGGGTTCCTGAGGGTCAGCGAGCCTCAGTTCGACGAGATCATGAAGTACGGGGTGAAGTGGTGCGCCGAGAATGGCCAGGCGTGGGAGGACGACCCGGCCCACGTAGAAGAGGGGGGTTACATCAAGGGGGCTGACCCGTCCAAGGTCAGTCGCCAGGCCCGGACCAGAGGGATCGACCAGCTCGGGACGCTGGGTTCAGGCAACCATTACCTCGAAGTTCAGGTGGTCGACCCTGCCAGGTACTTCGACCAAGAACTTGCAAGGCACTTCGGAATCGTCCAGGATGACCAGGTCCTGGTCATGATACACTGTGGAAGCCGCGGGTTCGGCCACCAGATAGGGAGCGACTACCTCCGCGTCTTCGACGGTGCTATGAAGAGACATGGAATCCAGGTCAAGGACAGAGAGCTAGCTTGCGCCCCCTTCGCGTCGAAGGAGGGTAAGGACTACTACGGGGCAATGGTCTGCGCGGCCAACATGGCCTTCACAAACAGGCAGATCATAGTGCAGAGGGTCAGGGAGGCCTTCTCCAGGACATTCCACAGGGAAGCCGAGGCCCTCGACATGCACCTCATCTACGACGTATGCCACAACGTAGCGAAGGTGGAGAGGCATTCCTACGAAGGCAAGAGTGCTGATGTCCTCGTGCACAGGAAGGGGGCGACGCGCAGCTTCGGCCCGGGGCACCCGGACATCCCCGCTCCATACCGGGGAATAGGACAGCCCGTGATTATAGGAGGGTCCATGGAGACCGGGTCCTACCTGCTAGTCGGGTCCCAGAAGGCCATGGAGGAGACCTTCGGTTCAACTGCGCATGGGTCAGGGAGGACCATGTCCAGGACAGCCGCGAGGCGCGAAGTGCACGGTGCGGAGCTGCAGCGTAGAATGCTGGACCGAGGCATCTATGTGAAGGCTGCCACCATGGACGGCCTCGCAGAGGAGGCCGGGATGGCCTACAAAGACATCTCCGAGGTGGTGGAGACCATGGACAGGGCAGGGATTTCCAAGAAGGTCGTGGCGCTCCGGCCCATTGGCAACATCAAGGGGTGAGCTAGGATGCTCACGCTGCACCTACCCACCGGAGGCGTGATGCTGCTTGTCTCAGTCGGGCTGGCCGTTCTTTGGGCGGTGGTGTCAGTCCCGGTGAACTTCGCGGAAAAGTTGGTCAAGGGGAGACAGGGCCACCTTCGGCGGCGCGATGGGCGCTAACTTGGGTGGGGTTGTGGTCTACTACGTCGTGTACCTCGTGGTCGCTTTCGCTCTGGGCGCGGTCATGGACTCACCGGCGCTAGCGGTGGCTCTCGCCCTCGGCCTCCTGGGCTGGTTGGCTGTCTTCAGGCGGGCATTCCACACCTCCTTGCTCGGCGCCGTCGCAGTCGTAGTCCTGGCGTGGCTCATACTGATGGTCTTGGACGTGGCTCTGACAGGCGTCTTCGGGGTCAGCCTCCCCGCCTTCTAACTCTATCCGATGTAGCCTGGTCTCTGTTCGCGCGACGACTGTGGAGCTGCCTCACGAGACTGTTCCGCCATCGCCTGGAGCTGGCTGATCACCTTCTGCGTCTCTTCGGCCCTCTCGTTCAGCCTGGACGTGTCCATCGGGATGTCTAGCACCCTCGACAGCAGCTCGAGGACGGCCTTGGAGGCCGCAGCGTCGACGACATAGCCTGACGTCTCCCCGAGGAGGCACGCGCCTTCCAATCCCCTGAGCGCCCCCACCCCTATGAGCAGCCCGTTCATTCCGCTGATCCCGCCGTCCTTCATCAGCGTGACTCCGCTGGCAGACAGTACGTCTGCCATCTCCTTGCATGTTCCTGCACCGTACACCTTTGGAGACTTTGTGAAGGAGCCTGTTATGTAGGCCGCCAGCGTATAGACTCTCTTCACCCCGCACTTCTTCGCGAACTTTACCACCTTGTCCGAAAGCTCATACTCTCCTTCGGAGGTCGTCGGCTGGGTGTCGGCGGTGAATACCATGATGCTCCTCTTCCCCTTCATGGACGCGAAGAAGAGCTCGCCCTTGGGAGGCTCAGCTATCCCGTCTTCCTTCACACTCACCTGAGGCGGGAATGCGGCGCTGGTGTACTCAGCGATCTTTTTCAGCCTGAGCGAGGTCACCAGGTGGTCCGCCGCGAGCTTCCCCACGTAGCCGCTCCCGGGGAGCCCGCAGACAAGGACAGGCTGCCGGCCCCTTGGGACCGAGAGAACCCTCTCTTTGACGACCGTCGCGGCGCTCATTCCTCCCTCTTCCCGAGCTTCTCGCTCAGGTCAACAAGCTTCCCCTGGTCCATCACCTTGATCGATGTCTTCATCCGGAACCTCAGCCCGAGCTGCCGGAATATGGATAGCAGTTCGCCCCCTCCAATCGTTCCGTTCAGCCGGCCGGCACGAACCATCCCCGCGAGCTCTTTGACCAGCCTCTCCGTCTCGGCGGGATAGAACGAGTACGCCGTCTCAAGAACCTCGGCCCCTCTGTCGTAGAGTATCCCCTCTACCACTTCCCTGTCGGTCTTCTCCTTTTTGGGAGCATGCTCCGCTGCTTTCAGTCTCTTCCTAAGCTCCTCGAGCTTCCGCTGCTCTAGGAGCTTCAGGTCGGTGTCTTCAGCCATTGCGTTCAGGTCGCTGGCTTCTGTCGCAATAAAACACTTGCTGACCGGCGGCACCAGGCGTGGAGGCCCTACCGCATATCGTCAGGCTCTGTTCGAGGGTGACACCAACGCAATTGGTACCCAGAATGGGACGGAATCCGTGGCCCTCACCCCCTGTTCTGCGGGGATGGGCCGCCTACTACGCCGAGCAGGCACTATGGTTGGGTAATCTTGATACTCTGGGTTGGACAACTGGTTTCGCAGGCCATGCAGAAGATGCAGTCCATCTCTCTCACGGGGTCGCATTTGTCGCTCCTGTACTGGTTCCACTCGGGGGTCCCCTGTTCGACGACTTTGTCCTTCCCGGTGCCCGCCTGACCAGGGTTGAGCAACCATTCGAACACAAACACTGGACAGACATCCATGCAGACTCCGTCCGCGACGCACGACTCCCAGTCGATCGCCACCTGGGTGCCATGGACCCCATTGGTGGTCGGATACGGCTTTCCTTCACCGTCGTTCCTCGTGACTCCTGCTGCCCTTACCTTGTGCCCGTTGTGTTCCCCTGTTTCTGGGAACTGGTCGGGTTTCGACAGGAAGTTCGGGTCGATCGGTGCAGACTTGTAACCTACATCACGTGTCATGACTGTCAAACATCGCCACCGTCAGGTAGTTATAAGTGATACGGAGTCTAGACGTGACAGTCGCCTCTCCCTTCATCAGGCGCGCCCAAACGTCGCCTCTCGTCCCAGGACGACTTCGTTGAGACCTATCCAGAGTTAGACATGAGCTCGAAGCCTCCGTCGTCTCCGAGCCTGTAGACGGCGATTGGTTTTATCGTGAAGATCCCCACTTCGGCCACCCCGGGGATGGACTTCGCTCTCATTTCAAGGTCCCTCGGGTCGTCAATGGGATCGAACAGTGTGTCTAGGATCACGTTCCCGCTCTCAGTGAAGTACGGATACCCCTTGGGGAGGAGCCTCTCTTCTGGGGTGCCGCCGAGCGTCGAAAGCTTCAGCTTTGCGCTCTCCCTGGCCATCGGGACGACCTCGACTGGGACCCTCACGCCGTTTTCGCAGAGTTTCCTCGCGAACTTGGCTTCCCCCGCAACAATCACGGCGGACCTCGCGCCTCCCATGACGATCTTTTCTTTCAGCAGGGCCCCGCCTCCTCCCTTGACCAGGTTAAGTCCAGCGTCCACCTGGTCGGCGCCGTCTATTACGAGGTCGACCGAGCCCTTGAACGGTACGACCTCGACGCCGCACTTTGCCGCCGCCATCTCGATCTGGGTCGAGGTCGCTACACCCCTGATCGTCTTCGACCTCGCCATCACTAGGGGAGACAGTTCCTCGAGGAGCGCCGCCACGGTCGAACCGCTGCCAAGGCCGAGAGTCATGCCCGGGGAGATCCGCTCGGCAAGCTCCTTGGCCACTCCCTTCAGGGCGTCCCTTGACTTGTCCATCAGCCTTCCTGCTGCTTCTTTTCGATGTCTATCTGCTCTAGCTTAGTGAGGGCATCCATCACTTCGTCCCTGATCACCTTGACCCTCTTCTCTGACTCGCTCATCTCGGGTTTGGCCCTCCTCTCCACGACCCGCTCGAGGTCGGTGGCCTTCTCGACCTTGGGGGCGGCCTCCTTCTTAACAGGCTGAGGAGCTGCTGGTCCGAGCCTCTGCTTCGCCACGTCCAGCCTGGACTCGATGTTTCGTATCTTGCTCTCAAAGAGGGTCACCAGTTCGTTTCGGAGCCCTTCGAGTTCTCCCACTTCGACGACCAGCTCGACGTCCTTCAACTTAGCCTGGAGGTCTTTGATCTGGTCGCTGTACCGCTTGGATATCATCTCCCTCTCTTCGCGGGTTATCCTCCCTTCGCTCTCCGCTTCGTAGAGTTTCATCATAGCGGAGGAGAGGAGGTCTCTCTCGACCATAATCGTCCTCATCTCTCTCCGAGAGCGCTCCAGGTCAGCAGTGGTCACGGTGGACTCGACGGTCCTAGCTTCTGCGTCGACCCGCCTCAGGGACACCTTCGCCCGCTTCGGCCTCGTGTAGAACACAACGTACGATGCCAGTCCGCCTAGGCCGAGGCCGACAATACCGGCGACCACCACCGTCAGAGCATCGACCATGCGCGCCTATCCTTGCCCGCGCTTAGGCGCTTTGGTATAAAAGCAGATTCGCGCGTGCCACTGCACTCTCATCGGGACGTTGTGCTGTGTTGTTACTCTAGGTCGGCGGGGGGGATATCATGATTATGTTGTCCCCACGCACGATCAGTGTACCCAGTGAACTCGACTGTCCGTCGTCGGACACCTCTTCCGCTTTCTCGAGGGCCAGGTTCATGTGCTGGTCGAATCCTTGAAGACTCCCTCTGATGACTTTCCCTCCCTTCAGCTTGATCAAGACGACCTTCCCGAAGCTCTCGTCAAGGACCTTGACTGCCATGTCTACGGACAAGTTGTTCCCTTGAACCTGCCGTCTGGATTCATTTATTTAAAGCAGTCATGAACGCTCCCCCAGTTGAAAAAATGGGTCCTGTCACACCGAGACTCGGTAGGGATGATCGCGAAGCTGGAGGGGTCCATGGGCGTCTCCTTCAGCCTGCCAAAGTCTGCCCAGGCGGAGTGTGCGGAACCAGAAGAAGGAATCGTCTTCGTTAAGCTCGAAGATTACGAGCTGGTGCAGTCTGGAGAGGTGTTCTTCCCGTTCCTGGGGTCTCAGCCTGCCCTCGCCCTCTTCCCGTCCGTCGTGGTCGACGAGGGTGCCATCAGGTTCCTCATCAACGGGGCCGACGTGATGCGGCCTGGCATAAGGAAGATGGATGATTGGGGGGCGCCAGGGAAACTTGTTGTCGTCAGGGAGGAGAAGAAGGGGCGCGTCATAGTGGTCGGCCGCGCGACCGTCCCAGGCGCTGAAGCTCAGTCAATGTCCAAGGGCGAGTGCGTGAAGAACATGCACTATGTGGGAGACCGGTACTGGAACGCCCACAAATCCCTCTGATCGGTTTTACTTTCGCGCTCCCCTCTCCTTTTAAGCTGAGAAGGAAATCCCCGCCCAGAGAACTATTCTCTACAACGGTGTCTAACTAATTCAGGGCTGCGATAGAATTGCTGGCGCCGCCCTACCCTTAATAATGACCATGAGTCACGGAGAACCACTTCAAATGTCCGGTGTGATGCAGGAGAGGAAGCTCGAAGGGAAGAGCAAGGAGATTCTTCTGAAGGCGCTGGCGCTCAAGAGCATCGAGGAGCTGCCCAAGATTCAGGAAGACGTCTCCAACAAGACCATAGTGATACTCAAAGTGACCCCGCTGGCCCAGAAGAGCCTCGAAGAGCTAAAGTCCTCGGTCGAGCAGCTATACGAGTTCGCCACCTCGGTCGGTGGGGACATCGCCAGGCTTGGGGACGAAAGGGTCGTGATCACCCCTCCGGGCGTGAGGATCTGGCGCGGCCTCCAGTAGGCCCCTCGTATCATGAATACCTGAGCCGCTTTCATACAAGCACGTGCGGCTACGCGGCCCTCCGCCGTAAGCTCCAACAAAGGCGGGCAACGGCACGAACAGATTGCGAGCCACGTCCTCCGGGCCTCCCCGTCACGAATCTGAACCAGTCGCGGGGACGGACTTCAGACCCAGGGGCGTTGTCGGATCCGAGCCAGTGTCAGTAGACCCTGATTGCTTCCTGGACTGCGGGGTGAATCGCGGGGACCCGGTAAATCCTCTGTATGGCGTATGCGAGGTTCTCCGTCTTCCTCTTCTCTCCGTGGTTCACGAGCACCAGCTGCAGCTTCGGTCTCACCTTGCCTACGAAGCGGATTATCTGGTTGTAGTCGCTGTGGCCGCTGAAGCCGTCCACCTTCTGGACCGAAGCCCTGACGTCTACGATCTTTATCTTGCCGTCCTGACCCATCAGGCTCGCCTGGCTCCCCCCGTCGAGGATCCTCCTTCCTATGGTCCCCTGCACCTGGTATGAGACAAAGATAATCTTGTTCTTCTCTGAGGGGGCGAGGTGTTCGAAGTAGTCGAGGACAGGCCCTCCCTCTAGCATCCCCGATGTCGCCATGATGATGGCAGGCCCTTCTCTGTACGCCTCTTCTCTGTCGCTCGGGTGCTCTACTTCGGTAAAGTACTCAGACTTGAACGGATTCACCCCTTCTTCGAGTATCTTGGCTCTCAGCTCCCTGGAAAGATAGTCGGCATAGGAGACGTGAATCGCCGTGGCTTCCGAGATCATCCCTTCCGTGAAGACCGGCGCCTCCACGAGCACCTTGTTCTTCATGTACTGATCTATCACCAGAAGTATCTCCTGTGCCCTCCCCACGGCTGGGATTGGGATCAGCACCTTCCCTCCGTTTCTGAGGGTGCCGTTGATGGCGTTGACGAAGTTCATCTCCACCTCTTCACGTACCGGCATGATGTCCTCCTTTGCACCGTAGGTGCTCTCGGTGATTAGAGTCTCTACCCTGGGATAGTTCCAGGTAGCCGAGTCGAAGAGTTGGGTTCTCCCATACTTGTAGTCCCCGGTGTAGACTATGTTGTGCGCGCCTTCCCCGATGTGGAGGTGGACAGTCGCGGACCCTAAGATGTGCCCGGCGTTGTTGAACACGAGCTTGATGTCGGGCGATATGTCCGTCACCATGCCGTAGGGGAGGGTGATAGTGTGCTGAATCTCGTCTCTGATGTCCTTCTGGTCGTAAATCAGCCTACCTCCTTCGATCTGGGCGATTTTGACGAAGTCGTTCTGCAGCATGGTCATCAGAGGGAGGGTCGGCTCCGTGCAGTACACAGGTCCGTCGTAGCCATACTTGTACATGGCAGGGACGAAGCCCTGGTGGTCGAGATGCGCATGGCTCACCACTATGGCATCTATCTCTCCTGGCGATATGTCGGCCCAGTCGAGGCGCGGATAGGCGTCCCAAGGGTTCCTCGAGCCAGGATGTATGCCGCAGTCAAGTAGCACCTTGCTCTCCGCCGTCTCGACGAGCACGCACGACCTTCCCACCTGTTGAAACGCGCCGAGGGTCTTGATGGTGACGTGCTCCTCTGCGGCGATCCGTGGTCTGAATATCGCTTCGCCCAGCTCCCGGTAAAACTTCTCTCTTATCTCGGACCCTGCTTTCAGCGCGAAGTATACGTTCTGGATGGCGGTGGATTTTATGTGCGGGGCCTTGCGGACCTTGATCTTCCATCCCGTATTCTCCATGGCGCTGCCAAGGTCGAAACCAGCGTCCTGAGAGAGCAGCCTGGGATTCTCCGCTTCGATGGTTATCTCGCCCAGCGCGTCGTCGAAGAAGTAGTTGGACGCCCCCGCGTCCGGAGGGACGGTCCTCTCGAGGACCTGCCTCGCATCGCTCTCCTGTTTCCTTATTGACTTCTCAGTCCTGGTGACGACCCTCCTCTTCAGGGAGTTCACTATCTCTGAAATGACATAGCTGTTCTTGTGGAGGTAGGCTGGGTTCTTTGTATAGAGGGCTATCCTGGGGCCCTCATACTCTATCCTTGTGATCTGAGCCTCCGCTGGGATATTGTTCAGAATAGCGCTCATCAGGCTCACGCCGTTGGCTTTCTGTTCCAAGACTAACTTTTAGTTGTAAACTGGGCCAGGAGCTTGTCCTTCTCAGCTTCTGTCAGCTCGCGGAACCCTCCCTTGTCGATTATCCCTACGTCGAAGTGGTCCCCCGTCGCCACGTTTCTACTGGTGGCCGCGATTATCGCCTTGGCGGCCAGCGGGTAAGCTTTCACCACCGCCATCCCAGCCTTGAACTCCGCCTCCAGCACTCCGTAGGCGACAGGCGAACCGCTCCCCGTGGCTATCATGTTCTCCTGGTTGAGCGAACCGAATATGTCGACGTTGAAAAGGGAGCCACCGGTAGAGTCTACTCCCCCAACCAGCACGTCTGCTATCAGAGGATAAAGTCTCGATGAAAAGAGCATGTTCGACACCACCTGTGCCGCCGCCTTCACTGGCATCTGCCTCCCCTTCTCCATCCTGTACATGCTCGAGTAATACTTCGCTGTGTCGGTCACGTTCTGGGCATCCGCCACCCCGCCGGATATGGTCATCGCGATGTTGTCGTCGATTCTGATAAGTTTCTTGCCTCTCTTGTGCGCGATGAATCCGCCTGCTGTGACCCGTGTGTCTGTCGCCAGCACTACCCCATCGGGACAGACCAGTCCAACAGTGGTGGTGCCGTGATACGTGGCCGACCCTAGCATCTTACCCCCAGTCTGGTTGTATTCTCTAGACACTTTGTCCACAAACCCCTCAGAACGGACAGACGCCGCGCTCCCTGTTGCTTATTTAATCTTTCCAAGTTCCGCGGATTTCAATCCTTCAGCGATGGGGGAACGGAGCCGAGCGTCGGGAGTCGCCCTGCATGGGCATCCTGCACGCGCTGATACAGATTTTCGACGCACAAGGAGAAACGGAGGGACTCGGCGTAGCCGTCTGGTGTCGGACCCTCTCCGCGAACGTCCGACCAAGATTCTATCATCGATGCCGGCGCGTGGCCTCGACGCGAGCCTTCCGACATCACCTCCGACACGAGGGCGAACATTGTGCATGCCTGCGCTCTAGAACGTGAAGAGCTCGCGGGTCTGCTCCTCTTGCTTGGGGAGCAGGCCAGCGCCTTCCCCCCGGGCTGCCCTTCACTCACCTCTCCGCAGAAGAGGCGTTGGGGGGGCTTGTGGAACTCCCGGGAGGCTTCCCTGAGCGAGGGTCCGGAGCAGGCTCATGTGGGCTCCGAGCCGAGCGCTGCAGGTTTCTACAACGCATGCGGCTTCACGAGTGCCCCTGCTGCGCCTGACGACCAGTAGATGCCCCATGCTTCGACCAAGGGTCGGCGCCTGGACGAATCCGCTTTGGCAACTGCCAAGACCCCCGGCGAGTCGCCTCTGTGCGACGCCTGACCCACCGAAGTGGCCTTAAGGCACTACGCGAGGCGCCCCCCACATGGACCCCGGCTACCACCTCATGGAGCTCCCCACCAAGATACTGATTGGGGACGGGGTCATCGGGAAGCTGGGCGGGTTTGTGACAGACAAAGGCCCCCGGAAGACAGTGATATCGTCAGGTTCCCACGTCACCTCAAAGGTGAGGGCGACCGTGGACGGCACCCTGGATAAGAGACCTGTCTGGGTTGAAGTGACGGCGGCCGACACGCAGAACGTGGACAAGGTGACGCGCGCAGCTAAGGGGGCCGGGAGGATAATAGGGGTGGGGGGCGGCAAGAGCGTGGATGTTGGGAAGCTGGCCGCGTTCCAGCTCGGGGTCCCGTTCTACTCGGTCCCCACCAGCGCGTCCCACGACGGGATATCCAGCCCGTTCGCGTCGCTCAGGGGGCTCGACAGGCCTTACTCTGTGAAGGCCAAACCTCCCGTGGGAATTCTCGCCGACACAGAGGTGATCGGCTCCGCGCCAAAGCGGCTGCTTGCGTCGGGGTGCGGGGACCTCGTGTCGAAGCTGACGGCGGTCAAGGACTGGCAGCTGGCGCACAAGGCTACCGGGGAGTACTATGGAGGATACTCAGCGAGCTTGGCGCTCATGAGCGCCGATGTGGTCCTGAACGGGTCCAAGGCCATGGGGAGATTTGGGAAAGCGAGTGTCCGTGACCTTGTGGAAGCGCTGATCAGCACCGGTGTGGCCGCTGGCATAGCCGGGAGCTCCAGACCATGCTCCGGTTCAGAGCACCTCTTCAGCCACTACCTTGACGTCTTGGAACCAGGGGTCGGGCTACATGGAGAGAAGTGCGGGATCGGGACGATAATGATGGCACGGCTCCACGGGCTTGACTGGAGGCGCGTGAGGGAGGCTCTCCTGAACGTAGGCGCCCCGGTGGAGGCCTCGGCAATAGGCATCGGTGATTCGCCTGTGGTCCAGTCGTTGGCCAAGGCGAGCACAATCAGGCCCGACAGGTACACGATCCTCTCTGAGAGGAGGCTCGACGAAAGGAGCGCGAAGGCGCTGGCCAGGGCTACCGGCGTTATCTAGGCAGTCTCAGCGTTCGTGCCGGTCTTCACCGGCGCCTTTTCATCATCCGGCTGGGCCTTACCAGCCCCGGCCCCTTCGCTCTTCTCCTCCTTCGGAAGGGCCTTCTCATTCTTGAATGTCTCCACGAAGGCGAGCGAAGAGATCGCTGGAACGAACTTGAACACGTCGTTGGCAATCCCTCTCTTGATTATCTGGAGCCCTTCGACCAAGAACAGGTCTTGCGGGACCGTCACAGTCAGGTTGCCGCCGTTCAGCTCGAACGTTGCTCTGCTCCCCTCTCCTGCCAGCCTCCTGTCGATTAGAGCCCTCACCTTGTCGTCGTCTGCTTCGACTTTCTTGAGGACTTCAAAGTCGTAGACAATCGACTTCCCAGCGAGCCTGTGGTTGAAGTCAACCTGCGCCCTTCCAGACCCGATGAACCTCACAATGCCAACTCTGTTGTCAACGTCCACGCTATCGCCCACGGCTAGCTCGTGCTCCCTATCCCCGAATTTCCGGAGCGGGATCATGCGGAGCTGGGTAGGATCCCTGTTGCCGAACGCCTTCTCCGGGGAGAGTTCGATCTCCTTCTTGTCCCCCACTGAGAGCTTAGCCACCTCGGCGTCCAGGCCGGTGATGAGCCACCCCTCGCCCACGGCCACGAGTCTTGGCTCGTATCTCCTCGCCTCCTCGTATATCTTGAGCTGCTTGGCCTCGGACTCCACAGTGGACTCGATGCCTTCGCCGGTATCCTTCACCCACGCGGTGTAGTTTGCGAATATCAGGCTGCCCTTCTCAAACGCCATGGATTTCGACCAGCCTCCAGGTTGGGTTTAAAGAGTTTCAGCTCCCGAAGGCGGCAAGGGTCTCTCCTATGGCCCGCAGCGTGGTCTCTACGTAGGCCTCGTTGATCTGGCCCATGCATCCTACCCTGAACACTTTGCCCGCGAACGGGCCGAATCCGCCTGCTATCACGACCCCCTTGCGCTGGGCTAGCTCCTCCCTGAACCTCGAGTCGTCAACCCCTTGGGGGTAGTACGAAGCGACGACCGTCTTGGACCTCACGGACTTCTCCGCTACCGCCTTGAGGCCCAGTTTCGCCAGGCCGTCGTATATGCCCACAGACATGCGGTCGTGCCTTTCGACCCTCTTCTCCAGCCCCTCTTCGAGAAGTTCCTCCAAAGCCTCGTCCAGCGCGTAGTAAAGTGGGAGGGCCGGTGTGAAAGGCGTCTGCCCCTTGGCGCCATACTCCAGGTACCTGTGGAGGTCGAAGTATCTGGTCTTTGGTGGAGATCCCTTCAGGTAATCTGCCACCCTATCGCTCACCGAGAGCAGCGCCAGTCCAGGGGGGGCTGCGACGCACTTTTGGCTCCCGGTGATGCAAACGTCCACCCCCCACCTGTCGACAGGGATGGCGTACCCCCCAAGACTGGAGATGGCGTCTATCACTGCGAAGGCCCCACTGTCCCTGGCGAGCCTTGTGGCCTCCTCGACGTAGGGGACCGCCACCCCCGTGCTGGTCTCGTTGTGCACCAAGAACATCGCCTTGACTTTCTCATGCTGCTCCATGGCAGATTTCAGCTGTTCAAGGGTCGGAACCTTCCCGAAGTCAGACGAGACCCGAATCGCCACTCCACCGGCTAGCTCCACGGTCTCCGCGAGCCTCATGCTGAATTCGCCGAAGACAGGTACCACGGCTACGTCCCCTGGCCGTATGAGGTTCCAGACCGCAGCCTCTACCCCCCCTGTGCCTGACGAGGAAAGTACCACCGCTTCTCCCTGCGTCTGGAAGAGGCGCTTCGTCTTGTCGAGGACCCCTTTGTAGAGCTCAGTGAACTCATTGCCTCTGTGGTTGATGACAGGGTTGAGCATCGCCCGCATGACCCTCTCTGAAACGTTGGTGGGTCCAGGAAGCATGATCAGCTTCTGTTTATCCATGCCTGCCACCCTTCAGGTCCTTGCGGATAAGCGCTCTCACGCGCTCCACTCCGCCGAACTTCTCAACCAGCCTGGCCACCTGGGCCGGCACCAGTGCTTTCCAGTCCTTGCGTTCAAGAATCCTGTCCCTGACGTTGGTGGCCGAGTACTTCTCCCTGTCTAGGTATGGCACCGCCTTCACCTGGATGCCTTCTTCTCTGAAGAGCAGGAACGTCAGCGCGTCGTTCGTGAATACCCTGTCGAACTTAGGGACCATGGACACCACGGTGGACACCCACAGAGAGTGCGAATCGGCGTCCGCGATGGGTATCGCCATCCACCTTGAAGGGTCCACTCCGTTACCGTCCAGCGCCGCCTTGATCATCGCAATCCTTTCCCCTGCCGTGAAAGGGTTGTCCCTTTCATGGCTTCTCTGGGCTGACCCTACCACCACGTAGAGGTAGTCCACCTCACGCAGGGCGTACTTCACAGCTCCAAGATGACCAAGATGGAACGGTTGGAACCGGCCGACCAGAAGACCGACCCGCATCCGACTTCGTTCGGCCCGCCCCTGCGGGCTCTATTTAAGAAGACCAGCGCCATAGCTTAACAGGTCGTGGTCTGACGAGGCTCGCCATGGGCTACGTCGAAGTGGACGGCTCGCAGGGCGAGGGAGGAGGGCAGATCCTCCGTTCGGCGCTGGCGTTTTCTGCGACTGGGCGTGTCCCCGTCCGCGTAGTCAATATCAGGGCAGGGAGAGAGGTCCCGGGGCTCAAGAGGCAGCACCTCTCGGCGCTGAGGGTCCTAGCTGATGTTTTCGGCGGGGAGTTAAGCGGGGCGACCGAAGGATCCCAAGAGGTCAAGTTCGCCCCAGGGTACCCGCGGCGCGAGGCCGTATCGGCCGACATGGGGACCGCTGCGAGCGTAACCTTGGTCCTCCAGGCCGTGGTCCCCGCGGTCGCGCTGAGCGGCTCGCACCTCCGGCTCCAACTGGTGGGAGGGACAGACGTCCCCTGGAGCCCGACCTTCGACTACTTCCGCGAAGTCGTGAGAGCGGGATACGGGAAACTCGGTATGCGTCTCGAGGTCGAAGCATCCAGCCGCGGCTACTACCCGCGGGGCGGTGGCGTCATCACTGCCTCCATAGAGCCCTGCGGGGGCGTCTCCGCCCTGGACATGACCTCCAGGCCCCCGGTGAAGTCTGTCCGACTCTTGAGTCGTTGTGGCAGCCTCCCGAAGGCAGTCGCCCAGCGCCAGGCTGATTCGGCGGTCGAGCTCTTGCGAAAGGCAGACATCGACGCGCAGTCCGAGGTAGTCGCCGCGGAGTCTGCCTCCCCAGGCACCTCGGTGCTGGTCGCGCGCGTGAGCAGCGAGGCTCTTCTCGGCTCAGACGCCATAGGGGCGAAAGGGAAGCCCGCAGAGGGGGTGGGTAGGGAAGCAGCGGCGGCGTTCCTTGCAGCCGAGCGGTCTGGAGGGTGCTTGGATGCGAACTTGGCGGACATGCTGCTCCCGCTCCTCTCCATGGCGAAGCGAGAGTCGCGGGTGAAGATCCCATCGATGACATCGCACCTTGAGTCGGGGCTCAGGCTGGCGGGGCTCTTTACCGGGTGCCGTTGGAAGGTAGAGCCTTCAGGTGACGGGGTCATGGTCACGGTGACCCCAGTGGGGGGATGGCGTCGCGCCGAACGGCACAATGTCTAAAAGGGCGGGCACAGGCGCCTCATCAGATTTCCGATGTCCTACGAACAGTTCATGCCAGGGGCGACTGCCGTCGGCATCGCCTACAAGGACGGAGTCGTCATGGGCGCGGAGCGCCGGATAACCCTAGGGAACTTCGTGAGGAGCAAGTCTGGTAAGAAGGTCTTCAAGGTCACCGACAACGTCGGTGCGGTCTGCGCCGGAATGATTGCTGACATGCAGAACCTGGTGAAGGAGGTCTCCGTCTACTCTAAGCTGAAGGAGCTCGAATCAAGGAAGTCGATGAAGCCTAACTCTGTCGCGAAGCTAATGTCGACTCTCATGTTCCAGAACAGGTACGCCCCTCTGCTGACGCAGGTCATTCTGGGGGGCATCGGCGACAAGCCGGTGGTCTTCGTCCTCGACCCGCTGGGCAGCGTGATCTCAGACCAATACGCCACCGTTGGCACTGGCGAGGAGACCGCCATCGGGGTGATCGAAGCGGGGTACGACCCCAATATGGCCCAGAAAGAGGCACGAGACCTCGCGATATCTGCCATCAAGGCGGCGGTGGCCAGGGACGCCATGAGCGGCAACGGGATTGATATCTTGACCGTCGACAAGACGGGCATCAAGGAAGAAGGCATAGACCTGTAGGGGCGGTTCTTCATGTGGACATACGAAGGCATCAGGGTACGCTGGCTAGGGCACGACGGCTTTGTCCTGTCTGGGTCAAGGACTGTGATAATCGACCCATTCAAGGCGAAAGGGGACTACAAGGCCGACGTGCTGCTGATCACCCACGAACACTTCGACCACCTGAGCGACGAAGACATCAGAAAGTTCGTCACCCCGTCGACGACCATCGTCGCGCCCAAGATATGCGAGGAGCCCCTGAAGCCCTACGGGCAAGAGAAGCTTTTCGTGAAGCCTGGGTCGAGCATCGAAGCGAAGGGTGTGAAGATAGAGGCTGTCCCAGCTTACAACCTCAACAAGTTCAGGGAACCTGGCAAGGTATTCCACCCAAGGGAGGACGGCCGGGTCGGGTACATTGTCACCGTCGATGGGGTGAGGTTCTATCAGGCCGGGGACAGTGACGCCACGCCGGAGTTGAAGTCTGTGGACGTCGACGTCGCGTTCCTGCCTGTCTCTGGGACGTACGTCATGACCGCGGAAGAGGCGGCCGAGGCGGCAAAGGGGATGAAGGCAAAGGTCGTCGTCCCGATGCACTTCCAATCCATCGTGGGGACGAAGGCAGATGCCGAGAGGTTCAAGAAGCTCCTCGGCGCTTCGAAGACCGTGAAGATACTCGAACAGGAGTAGGCTACTCGGGGACGCTCACGCAGCTCATCTTCCCGTTCTCGAGCTTCACGAAGAGGTACCTGTTGTCAGCGAAGACTAGGGTCAGCTCGTTCTCCTTCTCCTCCACAGTCAGCAGGGCCTTCCCCACTATGCCGTCGAACTTTGCCATTGATGGGTCGGGAGGCTCAGCGGGTTCGTATTTCTGTGTTGCCGGACCGTCACTCCGAATACTTCGCCAGGTCTTCCGCCCCCTGAGGGGGTTCCCCCACCGAGGTGCCAGTCGACTGCCTGATCATCTCTCGTATCACCTGGTCGACGCTTGCGCTCCTCCGCTTAGCCTTCAGCTGCATCAGCGTCCGGTGGGTGTCGTCATGGACCTTGACGCTCCTGCCCATCTGACTCATCATCCGCATTGGCGCTATTAATGTTGGGACGGGTCCTTTCCTTGCTTCTCGGCAACGAGGTAGAAGCGCGAGGTGGTGACATCGAAGGATCCCATAGTCCGTATCTTCGAGTCAGCCTCCCTCAGGGGCCTCTCAAGTTCGGCGAGACTGGCCGCGTCGAACTCCAGAGGACCTACGGCCTTCAGATAATACGCCAGAGCTCCGATGTCAAGGAAGCTGGAGCGGACCTTCTCTTCGCCGCTCTCGGTCACGTGCAGTCCAGCACCCCTGACCTGCCTCACGGCCTCGGCGAGGTCCCAACGCCCCCTCTCGTCTTCACGTTCGCCCAGAAGCAGGGCCAGCTCCTCGTCGTTGCCAGGGCCAACCTGTTGCGTGACGAACGTCCCGCCTGGGCGGAGCACTCTCGCCGTCTCCTTGGCCACGAAGGCTTCGTGCCGACTGCTGACCAGGTCGATTGTCGCGTCCCTGAAGGGGAGCGTCCCCCGCTGCATCCCTGTGGCAGCGTTGTCGTCGCTAAAGGAGAAAACGACGTCCACGCCTCGGCGGTTCAACCTCTTGAGCGCCACCTGAAGATTGGGCCGATACCCTTCGGTCGCCACCGTTCGACGAGGTAGCGAAGCCATTGAGGACAAGAGCTCGCCGCCCCCTGTCCCAAGATCAAGGTACGTTCCTGCCCCTGCCAGCCTCAACCCCAGCAGCCGCACGTAGTTCCACGATGTCCTCCCTTCGACGTATCTTCCGTTGAGGAACTCGAAGTCCCACCCCTGGAACTGGCGGGTCCAGGCTTCAGCAACCAGCCGCTCGAATGTGTCCAAAAACGCTCGGTCCTCGTTTGTTTTTGACTCAGTATCGTCGCGAGTTCATCATCTGTCCGGGAGCTTACTCCGGACTATGACTGGGACGGCGTTCACCTCATCGTCAGGAAATTCGGGCCAGGGCCGGGATTTAGCCTTTATCTGCTCAGCGAGGAACGGGAGAACATTGGGTTTCCTGGATGGGGTGAGGGTGGTTGACGCCACGCGGCTCCTCCCCGGAGGGTTCTGCACAATGCTCCTCTCC
This sequence comes from Nitrososphaerota archaeon, assembly GCA_029785195.1. Taxonomy (GTDB): domain Archaea; phylum Thermoproteota; class Nitrososphaeria; order Nitrososphaerales; family Gagatemarchaeaceae; genus UBA183. The sequence goes on along the minus strand of JAFMAD010000005.1, from coordinate 58,047 downwards.
GACATGGGGGCCGAGGTGATCAAGGTGGAGCAGCCTGGGCTGGGGGACTACATGCGGGCAACCCCTCCTACCAGCCGCGGGAGGAGCCCTGTGCACGCGACTGTCAACAGGAACAAGAAGAGCATCGGGATAGACCTGAAATCCGCCGAAGGGAAGGCCGTGATGCGGCGTCTCCTCCGAACTGCCGACGTGTTCGTAGAAGGTTTTCGCCCCGGGGCAATGTCCAGGCTCGGGTTGTCATTCACCCAGGTGAAGAAGGTCAATGCGAAGATTGTCTACTGCTCGATATCGGCCTACGGCCAGGAGAGCTCGCTTAGTTCCATGCCTGGACACGACATCAACTTCCAATCAATGGCTGGGACGCTCGCTTACTCCACAGAGTCGGGGGTCCCGTTCCTCCAGTTGGGCGACATAGCCTCTGGGATGTACGCAGCCCTGGGGATTCTGGGGGCGCTCTCTGGCCGTAAGAGGCCGGCATTCATAGATGTTCCAATAGTCGGCTCCCTGATGTCCTGGATGGTGCTCCCCGCTTCTGTCTACCTGGCGACGGGGCGGGCGCCCAGCGAAGGGGACAGCCTCATCTTCGGTTCCACGCCTTACTACAACGTCTACAGGACCGCCGACGGAGGATACATGGCGGTCGCTGCCATCGAGCCGGTCTTCTGGCGGAACCTGCTGGCCGCCCTGGGCGTCCCCGAGCTCGAGCCCCTGAGGTCCGGGACTGCCGAGGAGAGGGCCCTCGTCACCTCAGAGCTGGAGCGCGTCTTCGCGACAAGGACGAGGGATGAGTGGGCCAAGGCGCTCATGGGCAGGGACACCTGCGTGACGCCGGTACTGACCATAAAGGAGGCGCTTGACAGCGACTGGGCCAGGAGCCTAGGGATGCTAGCAAGAGTCGGACGCGAAGAGGTCCTCAACGGCCCGCTCAGGGCAATCCCTCCTATGAGGAAGAGGCCCTGCACCGCGGCCCCCGGTCTGGGAGACGACACCGCCTCCATCATGAAGTCCTTGGGCTACTCCATTGAGGCTACGCAGAGGATGAAGTCCAGAGGCGCAGTCCAGTAGCTGTTACGCCCTCTGCATCAGGATGGCGAACCCCTGCCCGCCCCCTACACAGAGCGTGGCCATGCCGTACTCCTTGCCGCTCCGGACGAGCTCCCTCGCCAGCGTCCCCACAAGCCTGGCGCCGGACGCCCCTAGCGGGTGCCCGATGGCTATCGCCCCTCCGTGGATATTCACCTTCTCCGGGTCGAGCCGCAGCTCCCGCATGGCATAGAGAACGACGACGGCGAACGCCTCGTTGATCTCCCATACGTCGACCTGGTCCACACTGAGCCCAGCCTTCGCGAGCGCCTTCTTGGACGCAGGGACCGGACCCTTCCCCATGACGCTCGGTTCGACCCCTGCCCAGCCCATGGACACTATTTTGGCCAGGGGCTTGACTCCGCGCTCCTCCAGCTTCTCCTTCGAGGCGAGGACGACCATGGACGCCCCAGCGTTGAGAGGAGAGGAGTTCCCTGCGGTGATGAATCCGCCTGACTTGAACGAAGGCTGGAGGGCTGCGACCTGCTCCATTGTAGTCCCTTTCCTTATGCTCTGGTCAGTTTCGATGACCCGCTCTTCCCCTTCGAACTCTACTCTCATCGGCAGCAGCTCGCCCCTGAACCATCCCTCGTCTACCCCCGTCGATGCCTTCGCGTGTGAACCCACGGAGAACCTGTCCATCTCATCCCTGGTGAACCCTTCCATCTCTGCGAGTCTCTCCGCGGTGAGCCCCATCGAATATCCCGTGCTCATCTGGTACTTCATGTACTCCGGCCTCGTGAGTAGCCGCGTGTTAGGTGTCAGGGCGGGGTTGTTCGACATCGGGACGTGAGTGAGATGCTCCATCCCTCCGGCGAGGACGACCTCTGAGTTCCCTGTCATGATCTCCATGGCGCCTTCTGCCGCGGCGTTCATGGACGAGGCACATGCCCTGTCCATCGCCATGGCTGGGACCGACACCGGGAGGCCGGCAAGCAGGACCGGATGCCTCCCGCCGTAGAGCCAGTTCTCCCCGGTCTGGAATGCACAGCCGGTGACCACGTCTCCGATCTCGTCAGGCTTGAAGCCCGTCCTGTCCAAGACTTTGCGTATGAGGAGGCTCAGGGCCTGGTCCATCCTGACCGAGTTGTACACATCCTTCTCTGGCTGGGATGGCTTCGACCTCGAGAAAGGGACCCTAAGGTAGTCAGCCACGTATGCGTCTTTGAGCTCGACCACGTCCCTTCACTTCCCCTTGAACTCAGGCTTCCTCTTGCCCAGGAACGCGGATATCCCTTCCTTCAGGTCCTCCGTCCCGAAGAGGACGCCCGCAGCCATCTCCTCCATCTCGAGCCCCACATCCATCGGGACCTCCGCCCCCTTGTTGAGCAGTTTCTTCGCCAGCATGACGGCCACCGGCGCCTCCGAAGACGCGAGCTCCTTCGCGTATCTCACCGCCTGCTCGTCAGGGTCTCCTCCTTGGAGGAGCCGGTTTACCAACCCCATCTCGTGCGCCCGACTCCCCGTGACGCTTTCGCAGGCCAGTATCATGGCCGATGCCCGTGACAGCCCGACCAGTCGGCCGAGCCTCTGAGTCCCTGACCATGCGGGCACCAGGCCGCGCGTGAGCTCAGGGAACCTCAGTTCCACGTCCTCGGTGGCGAGTCTGAGGTCGCAGGACAGGGCAAGCTCGAGGCCCCCTCCGAGGGCATATCCCTTCAGTACGGCTATCGTGAGCTTGGGTATCTCGCTCAGGCGCCTCATGGTCCGTTCTCCTTTCCTGGCGAACTCCATCATCCCAGCCGCGCTCGAGACAAACTTCGTCATCTCGAAGCCGGCAGAGAACACCGTCCCCTCCCCCGTCACTACGATCGCCCTGATCTCCCGGTCGTTCCACAGGTCGGTCAACATCCCATCCAGCCCGTCAAGGACATCGCCGTTGATCAGGTTCAGCCTTGGTCTGTCTATCACGATCTTGGCGACCCCACCCTCGAGCCTTTCCAGGCGGATCGCCCCACGTGCCGCGGTGGGTGTCGCCGCGTTCGCCTCGGCCAAGGGCGCGTCCCGACCGGGTGCCGAGTGGATCCTCCCCTCGATGGCGTCGCGGAGCCTCCCTTCTGCTATAGAGCGAGCCGGGGCGAATACGCCGCACTCATACTTGGTCGAGAGCTCTTCGAGCTTCGCCTTGACCTCCGCGCTGCTCAGGTCCCTGGCGACTGATATGGGACCGAACGGCCTGTTCATCCCCAGGACGACCCCCTTCTCTATGTCGTCTGGCGTAGCCACTCCCTCCTCAATCAGCTTCACTGACTCGTTGATTTCGAGGGCGAAGATGTCCATGATTGATACCTTGTCGGTGGGGTCTGCTTTCGGTATCTCAGCCTTCCCTTTCGACCAGTCGTAGAACCCGCGGCCCGTCTTCTTCCCCAGGCGGCCGTCCTTCACCATCTTCGCGAAGGTGGTCCCCTTGCGGTACTCCGGTGAGAGAACCGAAGCGAAATATGCGAGCGAGTCCGCCCCTACGTCCACTCCGACGAAGTCGAGCAGCTCGTATGGACCCATGGGGAGCCCTTGCCCTCTGGCGAACGTGTCAACCTCCGAGGGGCTCGCGACCTCTCGGTCGAGGAGCAGGCAGAAGAAGAGGGTGTCGGCTGCGTTAATCCTGTTGACTATGAATCCGGGGGAGTCCTTCAGCACCCTCACAGGCGTACGCCCGAGTTTCCCGCAGAGGTCGAAGACCTCCTGGGCGACGGCGGGGTCTGTCTTTGTCCCAGGAATCACCTCGACCAGTTTCATCAGCATTGGGGGATTGAAGAAGTGCATCCCGACCATCCTCTGCGGCCTGTCGGTGGCTTCGGCCAGGTCAGAGATCTTGATGTTCGAAGTGTTCGACACAAAGATCGCCCCTGGCGGGGCCGACGCCGAGGCCTCTCTGAGGACCACTTTCTTCAGGTCGACCGACTCTGGAACGGCCTCCACCACGAGGTCCGCTGCCGACACCGCGCTGCCCAGGTCTCCGGAGTACGCCAGCTTCGACTTCGCGTCCTCGGACTGCTCCTTGGTGACCCTCCCCTTCTCCACCAGCTTGTCCAGGCTCGACGATATCCTCCCCTGTGCCTTCTCCAGCGCCTGCGGGAACTTGTCGACCAGCGTCACATGGAACCCATTGACCGCGAAGAGCTCTGCGATGCCGTGGCCCATGTCCCCGGCGCCGATTACCGTCACCCTCTCGATGGCCATGGTATGGGACGCAGGGGCGGCCGGCTTAAGGCTCTTTCCACTGGAAAGCGAGGTTACGAAAAGTAATCGCGTATATATGGCCGAGGGACAACCAATCCAATGAGCACTTTAACGCCGAGCTCGTCCGACTACGTGATCTCAGTTTCAGAGGAGCATGAGGCTTTCCGCCAGGCCGTCAGGGAGTTCGCGGAGAAGGAACTCGCGCCGGTGACCCAGAGGATAGACAGGGAGAACCAGATGGACATGGGCCTCGTGAAGAAGGCCGCCGCGTTGGGCCTCTTCGGCGTCCCCTTCCCAGAGGAGTACGGCGGAGGGGGGGGAGACGACCTCTCCCTCGTCATCGCCACGGAAGAGATCGCCCGGTTCTCCGCGGCGTTCTCAGCGGTAGTCGGCGCCACTTATCTGGTCTCCACCCCGATCTTCTTGTTCGGGACCGAGGAACAGAAGAGGAAGTACCTCGTCCCCATCGCGAAGGGGGAGAAGATAGCCGCCCACGCCATGACCGAGCCGGGTACCGGCTCCGACGTGGCCGCCATCTCGACCAGCGCCAAGAAGGAGGGTGACAAGTATGTCATCAACGGGAAGAAGATGTTCATCACCAATGGGGACAAGGCTGAGACTTTCCTGATCTTCGCCAGAACCAGCCCCATGGAGGGAGGGAAGAGGCACCAGGGGATTACTGCGTTCATAGCCGAGAAAGGGATGAAAGGACTCAATGTCGGGCAGCGGACCGACGTCATCGGGCTCAGGGGGGACCAGCCGGTCGAGCTGATGTTCGATGGTCTCGAGGTCCCGGAGGAGAACGTGGTGGGGGAAGTTGGGAGAGGGGTGAGGATCGCCCTGACCTGCTACGACCATGGGAGAGTCGGTGTCGCGGCCCAAGGCACGGGCCTAGCCCAGGGGGCACTCGAAGCGGCGCTGCGGTATTCGACTCAGAGGCAGACCTTCGACAACTACCTCTTGAGCTACCAGCAGGTCCAGTTCAAGATAGCAGAGATGACTGCCGCGGTCCACACGGCCAGGCTCCTCACCTACTGGGCGGCCACCCTGACGAAGAAGGGGAAGGACTTCATCAAGGCGTCGTCGATAGCGAAGATTACTGCCACTGAGGCCGCAGAGAAGAACGCCCATATGGCCATGCTCATCATGGGCGCCTACGGCGTCTCCACAGATAGCCAGGTGGAGAGGATGCTCCGGGACTCGCAGATCATCAAGACATATGAAGGGACCAACGACATCCAGAGGCTCACCATCATGAAGGAAGTAGCGAAAGAGATGGGCGTCCTGGGCTGAGCCCGCCTCCATGGAGACAGAAGCTATGTCGACCTCCGGGGTGTCCTCACGGTGACCAGGGTCGCCGTGGTCGGCATCGGCCACAGCAGGTTCGGAAGGCGGACTGACGTCAACATAGGAGAACTCGCCTTCGAGTCTATCAAGCAGGCTATTGATGACGCCGGCGTCGAGCGTAGGGACATAGGCAATGTCGTGGTGGGGAGCGCCGGGGGCTGGTACGAGGAGTCTCTCCCCGCCGTCGTGGTCGGAGAATACGCAGGGCTCAGCGGCGCGGGGACCATGAGGGTCGAAGCTGCCTGTGCAAGCGGGAGCGCGGCGGTCAAGGCAGCCTACAACAGCATCCTTAGCGGCGAGACCGAGGTGGCCATGGCGGTTGGGGTGGAAAAGATGACCGAGGTGGACTCGCCTACTTCGGTCGAGCTCATCGGGAGGGCCGGCTCCTATACATGGGAATTCGAGAACTACGGGATGACCTTCCCGGCCTACTACGCGCTCTACGCAGTAGCGCACATGAACCAGTTTGGCACCACCCAGGAGGACCTCGCGAGGGTGTCTGTGAAGGCGCACAGGTACGGCGCCAGCAACCCGCTTGCACACTTCCAGAAGGAGATCACGCTGGAGAAGGCAATGGGCTCACAGATGGTGGCCTGGCCGCTGAAACTCTATGACGCATGTCCTTTGTCGGACGGATCGGCCACGGTGGTCTTGGCCTCAGAAGAGGCAGCCAAGAAACTTACCGACACCCCTGTCTGGATCCGAGGGGTGGGCTATTCATCCGACACAGCGAACCTCAGCAGGAGAGGTAACTACGTCGGGCTCCGGGCGGCCGTCGAAGCCGCTGCGAGAGCCTACGCCATGGCCAAGGTTTCGCCCGGGGACATCGACGTCGCCACGGCACACGACTGCTTCACCATAGCTGAGTTGATGGCCTACGAAGACCTAGGGTTCTGTAAGAAAGGGGAGGGAGCGAAGATGGTCCGCGAAGGCGAGACCGAACTCGGCGGGAGGATCCCTGTCAACCTGGACGGCGGGCTGAAGGCCAAGGGGCATCCCATAGGGGCCACAGGGGTCTCCATGGCTGTCGAGATTACAAAGCAGCTGAGGGGGGAAGCCGGGAGGCGCCAGGCTCAGATCAAGAAGGGACTGGGGTTGACTCACAACATCGGGGGGACGGGCCACTACGCCTACGTGACCGTCTATTCGAGGGACTGAGGCATGTCAGAAGCGCCTGCGTTGCACTCGAGGCGGCCGCTCACTCTCAGGTTCGACATCCCCATATCAAGGACCCACGAGTTTTGGGACTCCTTGCGGACCGGTAGGTTCGTCACCACCAAGTGCTCGAAGTGCGGGAACGTCTCCTTCCCGCCGCAGTCAGACTGTTCCAGGTGCATGGGGAGCGAGTTTCACTGGGTCGACCTGGGTCAGGGCGCCACCCTTGTCACGTACACCCAGGTTATGACGGTCCCTGCGAGCTTCTCGGCTGAAGGCTCATACACGGTCGCCATAGCGGAGTTTCGAGGGGGGGTCAAGGTCCTCGCCTGGCTCGAGGGGGTCAGAGCGGAAGACGCAACCCCTGGCATGAAGCTTAAGGTGGAGGCGAGAACAAGGTCGGACGGAAGCCCCTACTACGTCTTCGTCCCTGCCTAGAATTCTTTCGGGACGTCCCTCATGACTTCGGCGACCCTGACGAGCCTGTCCCTGTACATAATGATCCTGGGGAGGGAGCCCTTGAACTTGAGCTGGCCTTTCAAGACAGCAGACTGGATGTCTACCTCGCCCTTGGCTACCTTGCACCACGAATCGTAGGTTCCATCGAAAGAGAACTCGGCGTTCGCGCCTGGCTCAGCCTTCTTGATCGCCGTCGTCCCATTCTCCACGGTCATCAGGTAGCTCTGGCCGGAGTCGGCGACGTTGAAGGCTATGCTCGTCTTGAACCCCTTGGTGGTCTCGGCCCACTTGGGGTCGGCCGCGAGCGTGGACTGCACCTGGGCGACGTACTCATCGCTCATGAACTTGGTCATGGGGTCGCTGCCCCTCTCGCTCGCCTTTTGAGGTTACCTACTGCACCAGACGTAAGGATAGGTGTCATCTTCCTCCCCCCGACCGCACCCGTCGCGCAAGCTTCCCTCAGCCGTCGGGCTGACTCTACCGTCCCCTTGACTATGACCGCCCGGGGGTTCCCGTCCACCCCAAATACCTTCACGCCGCCGAACTCGCTCCCAAGCACCTTCGCCAGCGCCTTCATCTCTTCCTCAAGGACCGCTCCTTCGGCCATCAGGAGGAGGTATCTTTTGGGCAATCTAGGTCCCCTCCAACTCCTTCGAGTAGAACTCCAGAGCTCCTCTTTGCATGGCATAGAGCCTCGGCTTGACCTTCACTCTGATGGAGTCAGTTGTCCCGATTTCGGGGGCCCCAGAGATCAGCTTCTGCTTGTCCAGACGCAGGTACAGCGCCGAGTGCTCGTCGACGAGGGCTGCAAGCTCATCGGAGATGGCATCCCGTACCTGCGGCGGGAGCCCCGCGACGATATGCCTGAACGCCGAGGCCGCCACGTCGCCTGTCAGGTGGATCCTTATCCTGACGATCTGGTTCCCGAAGTGACCTTCGAGGACCTCCCTCTGTAGTACGGGACTACCGCCCAGAAGCCTCGCCACAGCGTCCCCGACCTTCTTCTCGTCCTCCGTGGCGTGTATCAGATATGAAACCTCGACTGACGCTATGGGGGGCTTCAACACCTTTCCTCAGGGGATCTGTGTGTATAAGTTCGTGGACGAAAGGACCCCCTTCGGGCCGGCCTGCCGGGGTCAACATTAACTATGCGTCGGTAGCCGCTCCCGGTGTGCCGCGCAAGCTGACCGTGGAAGACGTGCTGTCGGACGAGCTGAAGAGGGAGATGAACCTCGACACCGACACATTCGCGGTCCTAGACGACTGGGACTCGGTAATGAACAGCGTCTATCAGATGCCGATTGAATACGCTGGTTACACGAGGAAGGTGAGCGAGATGAAGCTGCTCAAGGAGATGATAGACACCCTGGCGGCGGCTGACTTCGACCAGGTGAAGCGGAGCGAGAGCAGGAAGAAGCAGTTGGCCCAGTTCACCAAGACCCTAAGCATGTATTACAACGTCGTGTTCACTAAAGGGGAAAAGAAGACAGGCTACGGGGCCCTGATCCACTTTCCTAGGCTAAAGTCCGACCCGGACAGGAGCGGAGGGATCGTGCTTGCGGCCAAGATCGTATTCGAGGGGGGGAAGCACGCGGTCACCTTCGAGAGGGCCAAGTTCGAGGACTTCCTGGTCGAGGTCAAACCCTACGTCAACCTTCTAGGCGACCTCTACCGCCAGACGCGAAGGATGTAACCAGGGATGAAGAGCATAGTCATCGGCGTGGAGAGCACAGCACACACGTTCTCAGCGTCCGTGGTCTCTTCCGACGGCGAGATACTCTCGAACCCGAAGTCGGTCTATAAGGCGCCTCCGGGGGGTGGGATTCATCCATTCGAGGCCTCCCAGAACCACCTTGCCGCGGCGCCTTCGGTCCTATCTGAGGCGCTCCGTTCCTCAGGGGCGGGGCTTAGCGACCTCTCCGCGGTCGCCTACGCCATGGGCCCCGGACTCGGCCCCTGCCTGCGCGTCGGAGCCGTCGCCGCCAGGACCTTGGCCGCTTCCATTGGAGTCCCTCTCGTCCCTGTCAACCACGCCGTCGGGCACATAGAGCTCGGGTGCCTTCTGACAGGGGCCAAGGACCCGGTGGTCCTCCTCGTCTCCGGGGGGCATACAATGATCATCGCCTACTCTGGACTGAGATGGCGGATCCTTGGGGAGTCGCTGGATCTAACTCTCGGGCAGCTCCTCGACCAGTTCGGGAGGCACCACGGCCTGGCATCCCCCTGCGGGCGTGCCATCGAAGAATCGGCGTCCAGGTCCAACAACTATCTCAGGCTCCCGTACTCGGTGAAGGGGAACGACGTCTCATTCTCAGGGCTCCTGACCACGTCGAAGTCCCTCCTCGACGCTGGGGCCTCATTCGAGGACGTGGCGTACTCTCTTCAAGAGACCTCGTTTTCGATGGTGGCCGAGGTCACCGAGAGGGCACTTGCGTTCACGGGGAAGAAAGAGGTCATGATAGTGGGGGGCGTGGCTGCGAACAAGCGCCTGTCGCAGATGATGTCTGCCATGGCTGAGAGGCACGCGGCGAAGGTCCTGGCGGTCCCTCTAGAATACAGCGGTGACTGCGGCGCTCAGATAGCTTGGACCGGGGTCCTCGCCCATGGGAGCGGTATCGAGGTCCCGGTGGCCGAGTCGACGGTCAGGCAGTCGTGGAGGCTCGATGTAGTTGACATCCCCTGGCGAGGCTGAAGGGGTCCCAGGCCGTCTCCTCTACAGGGGGGCCGAGGCGGATGTGGTGCTTGGCGACTGGCAGGGCCTCCCGGCCGTGTTCAAAGTCAGAAAGCCGCTGGCCTACAGGCTGGCATCCCTCGACCAGGAGATCCGGCGTCAGAGGACGGTTCACGAGGCTGAGATGATATGCCATGCGAAGCGGGCCGGGGTCACGACCCCCTTCCTCTACCACCTCGACCTCCAGGCGTCCACCATGGTCATGGAGTACATCGGCGGGGAGATGCTCAGGGACCTGGCGAGTCACATGGCGGAGAAGGAAGTGGAGGGTCCGTTCTTCAAGTTCGGGGAAGGGGTCGCCCGCCTCCACGCGGCGGGGATGATGCACGGGGACCTCACCACGGCCAACGTTGTTTCCAGGGAGGAGTCCCTCGTCTTCCTGGATTTCGGCCTGGCCCATCGCACCAGCAGGCTGGAGGACTACGCCGTGGATCTCCGTCTGATCAAAGAGACGCTCGTAGGTGCCCATCCAGGGATATCCAGGGCAGCCCTGGACGCATTCTTCAGAGGTTACGAGGCCAAGGCCGGAACTCCAAGGTTCCGGAGGGTCCACAGCCAGCTCCGGAACATCGAGCGGAGGGGGAGGTACGCCCGAGTCGCATGAGACGAGGACATGGCGGGCAACGTTTATCAGTCAAACCCGGAGGACTCACTTGAACTTCTGAATCATGGCCCGAATCCATTCTCACAGGCACGGCAAGTCCCACCAGACCAGGCCCCCTAGCAGGAGCAATCCGAGCTGGGTGACCAGCACCCCTGACGAGGCAAAGAACGTTGTCCTCAAGCTCGCCAAGGAAGGGCTCACCCCGAGCAAGATAGGACAGACGCTCAGGGACGACTACGGTGTCCCGCTGTTCAAGCCCCTGGCGGGGAAGTCGATCGGGAGGGTCTTGGCAGAAGGCAAACTCGCGCCGAAGATGCCCCAGGACCTGCAGGACTTGATTGAAAGGGCCCAACGGGTTCAGAAGCATCTTGACGTGCACGGCAGCGACAGGAAGAACGTGCATTCTCTTGAGCTCATCGAGGCAAAGATATACCGGCTTTCAAAATACTACAAAGACAAAGGTGCCATTTCGAAGGACTTCAAGTACGCCGCCGTCGTCGCACAGCTGGCCTAAAACAGGGGCGGGCCCGTGGCCGACATCGAAGGGCTCACCACGCGATACAGGGCCCTGGCTCCGAACATCCTGAAGATGGCCACCGACGGGAAGAGGATCCTCGTGGTGACGCACATAGACGCGGACGGCTTATGCAGTGGGTCGGCCGTGTTCGCGTCGCTCAAGCGTAAGGGCGCCAACGTCGCCCTACGCACCGTCCCCGACCTCGACGCCAAGACCATCGGGTCACTGAAGGGACTGGGATACGAGTTCCACATTTTCACCGACCTGGGGTCAACCCTGGTCACGGAGCTCGAGGGGACTTTCGGGAAAGACTTCCTAGTCATGGACCACCATCAGATCTCAGAGGCTGACATAAGAAGCCCAAACGTTGTCAACGCCTGGGCTTACGGCTTCGACGGGGGGAAGGACGCGTGCTCCTCGGCTATTGCTTACCTCTTCGCTGTAACCCTCGACTGGGCCAACGCGGACCTCTCGCCTCTAGCCGTGGTGGGGGCCGTAGCAGACCGCCAAGATGCGGGACCTGGGAGGTCGCTGACGGGGCTCAACAGGGTAGCGCTTGCGGATGCTCAGTCGCGCGGGCTGATGTCCGTGACCACCGACTTGATGTTCACCGGGCGAGAGACTAGGCCGATCCACGAGGCGGTGGCCCTGACTTCCACGCCTCTCCTGAAGGGGCTGACAGGGAGCAAGGACGCGGTCCTCGCTTTGCTGCACCAGTCCGGGCTCCCTCTGAAGGATGGCGGGTCTTGGCGCACCGTCTCATCCCTCTCCAAGGGAGAGAAGGAGAGCCTCGTCGAAACCCTCGCGGCAGCCCTGGGCTCCCAGGAAGGCGCAAGCGACGCGCTGGCGGGTATCTTTGGGGAGGTGTACACGCTGCGGTTCGAGGACGCCTTCACGCCGCTGAGGGATGCGAGGGAGTTCGGGACGCTCCTGAACTCCTGCGGGAGGATGGGCGTTCCGGGGATAGGAATCGCGATCTGCCTAGGAGACAGGTCCCACGCCCTGAGCGCCGCCATGAAGTCCTTGTCAGAGTACCGGGGAGGGATAAACAAGGCACTGAGCGGCCTCGCCTCGGAACCGTCGAGGATGGAGCGGCACGGCAGCGTCGTCTTCGTGAACGGGGAAGGGCTGGTAGACGAAAAGCTGTTGGGCCCAGTGATCTCCATACTCACCTCCACCCCCGAGTTCAGAGACAAAGTGGTGGTGGGGAGGGCGACGGGGCGGGACGCGGAGGTCAAGATATCCTCGAGGGTAGGGGACGCCTTCGCGGGGGAAGTGAACCTGGGCCTGGTGATGAAGGAAGCGGCGGAAGCCGTGGAGGGGGTCGGGGGAGGGCATGAGATGGCCGCGGGCGCCAAGATACCTTCATCAAGGACGGAGACCTTCTCTAGGGCTGTGCTGGCGAGAGTTGCTGGTTGAGGACCCGAGTAGAGCTGCGGATCGGCTGCAGGGACGGCTCGACAGTAAAGTGCTTGGCGTCGGTCCTCGCGCCTGACAACGAGGGCGCGCCGAGGGGGATGAAGCTGGCTTCGGCGGTGGAGGCGGACCACCTGACGTTCACGGTCGAATCCGACTCCGCCTCCAGCTCTCTATCGACCGCCCTGGCAGTCCTGAGAGACGCGACGCTCTTCCAGGAGATATGGCTTTTATCGCGACCGAGGCGGGGTTGAGGCAACCCGATGCTAGACGTAAAGCTACTGAGGGAGGATCCAGAAGTGATCAGAGCAGATCTCAGGAAGAGAGGGATGCTCGACAAGCTGCACCTCGTGGACCACGCCATCAAGGCGGACTCCGCGTGGAGGACGGCCAAGACCCGGGCGGAAGTCCTGCGCCACGAGCTAAATGAGGCCAACAGGGTCATCGCCGACCTGGCCCGGAAGAAGCAGCCCATAGAGGCTGAGCAGTCGAAGGTCGCTGAACTCTCAAAGCGCCTCGACGGTCTCGCGAAGGCCCAGGACGAAGAGCAGCGGACCCTGGAGAGCACCCTGATGTCATTCCCGAACATCCTTCACGAGAGCGTGCCGGTAGGGAAGGACGACACAGAGAACGTGACCGTCCGGACCTGGGGGACGGAGCAGAAGTTTGAGTTCGAACCGAAGGACCACGTCGAAGTCCTCGCCAACCTGGGGATGGTCGACATGGAGCGCGCTGCCAAGATCTCTGGTTCCCGGTTCTTCTTCCTCAAGGGGGAGGCGGTGAAGCTCGAGCATGCCATCATGAGGTATGCCATCGACGCCGTCTCAGCAAAGGGGTTCATCCCGGTGGAGCCTCCGTTCATGATGAGGCGGCAGCCCTACGGCGGGGTGACGGACATGAACGACTTCGGGCCGGTCATCTACAAGGTGGAGGAGGAGGATCTGTACATGATTGCGACTTCGGAGCACCCTCTGGTGGCCATGCACTCAGACGAGATACTGTCCGGGAGGGAGCTCCCGCTGAAGTACTGCGGCTTCTCGCCCTGTTTCAGGGTCGAGGCCGGCGCCCACGGAAAGGACACCAAAGGGATCTTCAGGACCCACCAGTTCTACAAGGTCGAGCAGGTCGCCTTTGCCCGCCCGGAGGACAGCTGGGTCCTCCATGAGCAGCTGATAGCGAACGCCGAGGGGATATTCAGGGGCCTGGGGCTCCGCTATAGGGTGGTCAACGTCTGCACCGGGGACATGGGGACGGTGGCCGCGAAGAAGTACGACCTCGAAGCTTGGATGCCCGTCCAGGGTAGGTTCAGGGAGATGGTGTCGTGCAGCAACTGCACCGACTACCAGTCTAGGCGGCTGAAGATAAGGTTCCGGGACAAGCAGAACGACACGACCAGGTTGGTCCACACCCTGAACTCCACCGCCGTCACCACCAGGGCCCTGGTAGCCATCGTCGAGAACTTCCAGCAGAAGGATGGCACTGTGACAATCCCGGAGCCCGTTGTCCCCTACATGGGAGGGGTCGACCGCCTCCAGCGACGCTGACATTATAAGCGAGATTCGAAAGGGGCGCTTTGGTTTGCCTAAGAAGGTGGCGAAGGTCAGGGACAAATGGAAGCTGAAGTCCTGGGTCACTGTAACAGCGTCCCCCTCATTCGGGAACGCCCCGATAGCACGCGTCCCTCTCACAGACGTCGAGAAGCCCGCCGGCAGGGTCATAGAGACTACCCTCTACGACATACTGAAGCAGGACCCTCAGCACTACGCTTTCAAGCTCTTCTTCCAGATCGACAGAGTCGAAGGCGAGACCGCCTACACAGTGTTCAAGGGGCACGAATATTCGAGGGAGTTCCTCAGGAGCCTGATACGAAGAGGCTCATCCATGTCTGACTTCATCAAGGACTACGCCACCAAGGACGGATATGTCGTCAGGGTCTACTGCACGGCGCTCTCCCAGGGCAAGATGAACACCTCGAAGAAGCGCGACCTAAGGCTGATCATGGACAAAGTGATAGGCGAGAAGGCCGCAGGCATGAACTACGAAGGGTTCGTCCAGGAGCTGGTGCTCCAGAAAGTAGCGTCGGACGTCTACAACGAGGCCAAGAAGATCACCCACCTGAGGCATGTAGGGGTTAGGAAGAGCAAACTTATCGCGAAGCCGGAGCCGCGGAAGGTCGAGCAGCTAGCCCCTCTTGCCGCTTGACACAATCTTCAAGATGTCCCTGTTCTGCAGCAGGTAGTCTCCAGCCAGCCTCTTCCCTGTCCTAGCGTCGACCGCATATAGGAAGCCGTCCGCCAGGTCGCTGTGAACCGTCCGAGCCAGGTCCAGCGCTGTGGACCCGCCTCTCATCACGAAGGCGTCAGGGAGCACTCTCCCGTCTTTGTCGGTGAGCTTAGTCTCGTCCTCCACCGGGAAGACTACTATGGCCTTCAGGAGCCCGAAGAAGGCCTCGTTGACCGCCTCCTGGACTCCCGTCCCACCGTAGACTTTCATCACCTTCTCTTCCACCATCTTCAGGGCTGCTGCCTGGGCCCCAGACAGCTTTACCGGGTCCGTGACCGTGAACCCCTTGTCCCCCGGGGTGTATGCGACAAGGCCCCGCTCGGCGGCCCTGCGCAGCATGAGCTCCGCCTCGGAAGCGCAGGGGACGACCTGCCTCCCACCCCCTCTGAGTCTCTCGATGTTCCGGTACGACGTCTGAAGGTCCGCCTTGTTGGCTGCGATCAGGGATGGCTTGGTCAGCTTCCTCGTCTCCACGACGAACTGCATCAGCTGGTCGTCCGTCCAGCCGCTCGGTTTCTCCGTGCGGAGACGTAGACGGAGAACGACGGCCTCGACGTCTGCAAGGGTCACAGACAGGCCGGAAAGCCGCTCAGCCAGGTGGTTCGTCACTTTCCCCCCGGTCTGTTCCAGGGACCGGGCAGCTTTCTCCCAGTCCCTCTTCAGGATGCCATACATCCACAGGTCGAATTCGTGTTCGACCATCTCGACGTCCTCGACGGGGTCATGGACCCCTGGGGGGACCTTCCTCCCTTCGAGGTCGGTGGAACCTGACGCGTCGACCACCTGGATCAGAGCGTCCGCCTGCCTCAGGTCGTCGAGGAACTGGTTCCCCAGCCCCTTCCCAGCGGATGCGCCCTCCACGAGGCCCGCGACGTCGATCACCCTCACGGGGACCAGCCTCCACCCCCTTATGCAGCTCGATCCCTTGGGGTTGTCTACTACTCCCATCTCCTTGCACACGCACTCCGTGACGATGCTTGCCACGCCTACGTTGGGCTTTACCGTGGTGAATGGATAGTCCGCTATCTGTACGTCCTTCAGGGTGGCAGCTGCGAAGAAGGTCGATTTGCCGACATTAGGTTTGCCGACGACCCCCACTAACATGCCCCCTCCGCCGGGTCCGCCGGTTATAACATCTCAGGGGACGGTCAGCCTACATGTCCAGGGTCCTGGTAGTGGGGGGCGGCACCGCAGGGGCGGCGGCCGCCGAGGAGTGCGCCACGCAAGGGATCGACGCTACGGTGATCGACCGCCTGGACGAACCAGAACCGCCATGGACGTCATGGCCAGACCTGATGGGTCTCGAGGGCCAGAGCCGGACAGTCTCCAGTCCTCTCCATCAGGCGCGTCCCTCTGCCTCGATTTTTGGGACCGAAGTAGTAGCGGTCCGCAAGGGGGAGGTGGTCACGTCCAACGGGTCGCGTTTCCGCGCCGACTCCGTGGTCATCGCGGCTGGCTCCTCCTTCGAGCCGCCCACAGCCCAAGGGATCCGCAAGCATGGTTCCTTCGTGTTGGACTCCGCTGCTCGGTACGAAGAATTCGGTTCGGCCAGCGCCTCAGCTGACCGGATACTCATCTGTGGCGAGGGCGCCAGAGGGCTGCAAGTTGCCGAACGGCTCTCTGCCAGAGGGGCGAGGCCTTCCCTGATGGTGTCGTGTTGGCAGCGGGGGGGTCCAAGCTCGCCGGTGCTGGGTGTCGTCTCTGACGCGGCACATGCGAGGGGGATATGTCTCGGTCCTGGGACGGTCAGCAGGGTTGTCGGCTTCGCCCGCACGGAGGCCGTGATAGCAAGAGGGGACGTGGTCCCTTGCGATGTCCTCGCGTTCATCCCCCGGCGGGTCCCTGTCGCCATCCGCCTTGCCGCGCCGCCCGGCCGTAGCGGTGGGGTCCTGGTCGACAGATACCTGAGGGCGAGGGCGCCTGGGGTCTTCGCGGCTGGTGGATGCGCTGAGCTGGACGGGTCGCTCCCGCCTAGGGCTACGTTGGTCGATGAGCCCAGGCTGTCCGGGAGGACTGCCGGCGCAAACTCCGCGGGCGGGAACATCAGCATCGGCTCGGTCCGTTCCTGGTCTCTGTCGGTCCTTGGGCTGAGGTGGTCCAGGACTGGCCCAGACGCGCCGACGTGCGAGTCATTGGGGATGGACGTCCGGGAGGTAGGGCGGCGGTGGAGCGGCTGTTCAGCTTGTAGCCTGGTCTATGAGCGCGGTACCGGGAGGGTGATCGGCGCGGAGGTGATCGAACCAGCAGACTCCCCAACGGGCGGCCTCGGCTCATCAGCCTCAGGCTCAGCTACGCTGAGGTCCTTGGCTTACGCGCACCCTGGTTCAAGCGATATATCTGTGGTGTCAGACACCGCTAGGCTGGGGCTTGCGTCATGGTCAGGGTGCTAGTCTGCGATCAGATAGATATCAAGCGGCTCTCGCTTGGGCCGTCCTTCGAGGTGGATTACAGGCCGACCCTGAGCAGGGAGGAGCTGCTCTCGGTCGCGGGCAACTACGAGGTGCTTGTCGTGAGGAGCAGGACGAAGGTCGACCGCGAGGTCCTAGAGAAGGCGAACCGGCTCAAACTCGTCGCCCGCCCTGGGACTGGCCTGGACAACGTTGACGTGGGGTTCGCCAAGGAGAGAGGCGTGGCCGTGGCGAACAGCCCCGAATCCTTGGTGGAGGCAGTCGCCGAACAGGTGGTCTTGGTGATGCTCGCCCTAAGCAGGAAGTTGGTACAGGCGGACACGGGGACTAGGTCCGGCAAGTGGGAGAAGAACGCCCTGGTCGGCAGGGAACTGAGGGGGAAGGTCCTAGGGGTGGTGGGGTTTGGCAGGATCGGGCGGCGCATAGCCGAGATAGGTAAGACTCTGGGGATGACCATACTGGCCTACGACGTCGTCGCCGTCCCTCCGGACGTCGCGCGCCCTCTGGGCGCAAGGATGGTGCCGCTCGACGAGCTCTTCGCGTCCTCTGACTACATAACTCTCCACGTCCCCATGGCCCCAGACACCGCGCACATGGTTGACGCCCCGCGCATCGCCACGATGAAGGAGACGTCCGTGCTGGTCAACATGTCGAGAGGGGGGGTGGTGGACGAAGACGCTCTGGCTTCGGCCCTGAGGGCGAGGAGCATCGGCGGAGCAGCCTTGGACGTCTTCGAGAAGGAGCCTCCGTCGGGGGCCATCCTCTCTGCTCCGAACGTCATCCTCACCCCCCACATCGGCGGGCAGACCGAGGAGGCTCAGGCGAACGCCATCGAAGTAGTCGGGGAGAAGGTCAGGGCTTTCTTCAAAGCTCCCTGAGGCGCCCCGGGAACGTTTATTTGCCGACCGGGAACGAGGCGTTCAAATGCCCATGTACAGCCAGATCTCCAAGACCTGGCAGCAGATTTTCCACGAAAAGGGAGGGGACATGAAGACCAGGGCCGTCGAGCTCAGGAAGCAGCCTGCTGCTGTCAGGGTGGACCGCCCCTGGCGGCTGGACAGGGCCAGGGCCCTCGGCTACAAGGCGAAGGAGGGGGTCATAGTGGTCAGGATGCGCGTTTCACGCGGCGGGATGCGGAAGCAGCGGCCTACTTCTGGGAGGAGGCCGAAGCACATGGGGGTTGTCAAGATAAAGTCTGCCGTGTCCTCTAAACAGGTCGCTGAGAGGAGGGTTCAGGAGAGGCATCCCAACATGAAGGTCCTCGGGTCCTATCCTGTCTGGGAGGATGGAATGCACGCCTGGTATGAGTGCATCCTCGTGGATCCGCTGAATCCTGCGATCAGACGGGACTACGACTACAGACGGGCGCTCGGGATAACGGTCTGAGCTTACCTTTTCATCTCGCTGCTGTGACCGGGGAACACCTTAGACCCTGGATCGACATAGGCTTTGGCGACGTTCACCGCCACGGCTGCCTGCGCGTAACCCGTCGCAATCAGGTTCAGTTTTATCCCGTCCTGGGGGCCGGCGACGTCTCCAGCCACATAGACCCCGGGGATGTTGGTCTCCATCTTCCCGTTAGTCCTAATCTCCCTGCCGTCGATCTGTAGCCCCCAGTCCTTTATCGGACCGAGGTCAGCCCTGAACCCTATGTTGACGAGTATGGCGTCGATGTCCAGCACCGTCTCGGCCTTCGACCTGTTATCGAACACGACCGCCTGGGTCACATTCGACCCGTCCCCTTTCACCTGACTGACCTCATAGAACAGTTTGAGGTCTACGTCCGACTTCATCAGCTCTGCGACGCTCCCCTCGTGCGCCCTGAAGACGTCCCTCCTGTGCACCAGCGTGATCTTCTTCGCCGTGTCCTTCATGTTCAGCGCCCAGTCAACAGCCGAGTCCCCCCCACCCACGATGAGCAGTCTCTTGTCTCGGAAGGCGCTCTTGTCCTTGACGAAGTAGTACACCCCCTTCCCTTCATAGTCCGCCGCACCGCGAGCTTCCAGCCTGTTCGGTGAGAAGGCCCCAACCCCTGCGGCTATGAGAACAGCTTTCGAGTAGTGCTTGGTCCCCTTGTTGGTCTCGAGCTCGAAGACGCCGCCGTCCCTGTGGAGTGATGTCACCCTCTCACCGAGGGCCACAGTAGCCCCATATTGGAACGCCTGTTCGACCAGGCACTTGACCAGGTCCTTCGCCAGTATCTTGGAGTATCCGGGGACGTCGAAGATGTACTTCTCAGGATAGAGCACCGCGACCTGCCCTCCGGGCTCTTCCAAGGCGTCGATTACTTTCGTCTTCATCTGTCTGAGCCCAGCGTAGAACGTCGCGAACAGGCCGCTCGGCCCGGCGCCTACAATCGTGATGTCATAGACGTCGCCGGACATGGAACTCGGCCCTGACCTCCGGGCTCCATGTATAAGCATTCGTGGGTCAGGCCAATCCTGATGCTATGGGGTCGTCGGGTTTCAGGACTTCACGGAGCAAAATGGTGGCGTACTGCCCTCTGGCAAGAGTGAAAAGGAGAATTGCAGTGTCCCCCTGGACGACGAATGTTCCGTCTTTCATGGCCAGATGGGGGCGTCTGAACCCGCCCTCTGATGACACTTCTTGCATCTCTTTGACATAGAACGAACGGGGCTCGACACCCTCTGACGCGAGTGTATCGCGGACACAAAAATCGAACCTGGAGCCATAGTCCCTGTAGGCGTAGCCCACCAGCTGGACCAAAGGGACCGCCCCCTCTGTCGGCGCCTCCTTCACCCCCCTCACGCCGTAGACCGTCAGCCCGTCGGGGCCACGTTCCCCCCAGTTGTCCCCCGCGGCGTACTTCGAGATATCCTCTCCTCTTTCAAGCGCTGAGCTGAGAGTCTTGTTGAATATGAACGACTGATACGCTTGGACGTAGAGGCGCCTAAGCCTGACCGGTACCGCCCGCAGCGCCCCGACCCACTCTCCGGGCCTCGTCGCGAGCGCCTTGGCTACTCTCCTCTCCACGTCATTCCCCTGGGGGAGAAGGTCCGACAGCTCCCTGTATCTCCCCGCCGCGGCCGCTTCCCTGGCTTCGGGGCTCACAGCCAGCAGGATGCCTACCGCCTGCTCGAACTTGCCCTTGACCAGGGCCCTCCCCACTTCGTGGGTCCCACGGCCTGACGCCCCGAACCTCTGGAGCCCGAAGTAGTTTGGGACCTTTCCAGCCGCAGCGAGCTCGAAGGCTTCTGAAGTCCTGGCTCCGACCTCAGGGCAGCACCCCCTGACAGTGACCTCGAACTTGTTCGCCAGAACCGAAGAGCGCGAAAGGGGCCGGGGGAGGAACCCGATGCGGGTCGCCGTGAACCTGCCTCCGTTCACCAGCGCCGGGCGCTCAGACCTCATGCTGGTGGGGGTGGCGTACTGGACCGCGACGGCTCTGCTGTCTTTCATCCCGGCGTAGCTCACCCTGCTCTTCAGGGCGGCGGCGAGCTCTGAGGCCATGTGCATGGTGTCGATGGACTCCTTCTGTACCCTGTACAGGGGATACCTCCCATCCGCCCACTCGGCCGTCATCCTGGACGTGTCGATCACCTCCTCGACGTGGAAGTCATCCGGGGCGCTCTTGACCCTCCCCGCACAACTGGGACCCGCAGTCGCATAGCACAGGATCCCTGCCTCCCTTTCGGCTTCTGTGGGTTGCATCAAAGGAGTATGTGGGCGGGAGAACGAGCAGATATTGGTTTAAGTCACCATGGCTCTGTTAAGTTATCGGTAGCTGGCTCGGAATCGTCTCGGTGTTAAGCGTCGGTTGCTGGGCCACGGCATGAGAAGTCAAACCACCTTCCCAGCAAATATAATCGCGAGAATTGTAATCAAGAGAAGAAGAATCGTCACCAAGAACAACCTTTGGGTTAGTCTTTCAAGACGCTTGCTCGACTTGTAGAGGAGGACAATAGAACGTTTTTGCACGGCCTCCAAGAGTGCATCTGTATTCGCTTCGAAGAGCCTCTTTTCAGGGTCTTCTTCTTCATCTCTCTTCTTGTCCATTTCTTCCCAAGTGCCGCGCATCATCCACTCTTGATAGTCTTCCGCCTCAGAGATGAGCTTGATTTGCTTGTCAACGTAGGCCTCCAAGTAGTCCTTGGACGGGCTTATCCTACGCTTTAACCTGTGCCACCAAGTGTAGATGCGTTCTTTAGTGGTCTTCTCCTCATCGCTCATCTTGACGTGCTGACTCTGCCTTCCTTGCATTCTGTATTAGAGTTACCCACTTGTTCTCCCCCTCGACCCTGATTCCCGCCATCTCTGAAGGGGTTCTCCCTCCAAGTCCCTCGTGCGGCCTGATGTAGTTGTGGAATAGCTGGTGGCCCTTCAGTATCGGAGTATCCTCCCGCTTCAGCCCCCGCATAGTCTTTTCTCTGTCCCTGACCTCTCCGTTCATGCGCTCCATCTTGTTGTTGTGGACTTCGCCGCCGAGCCTGATGTCTCGGACGTGGACGACGTTCCGCTCCCTTCGGAGCGAGAACCACTCCTTGCGGGTGGCCGTCTCGAAGTTGTGGGCCCCGTCGCTGATGAGGATTTTCGGCCTCTTCCCTGCCTTCTGCTCGGCGTCCCTGAACATCGGCCTCACGTCCGAATACCACTTCTTTTCGGTAATCTGCTGGGCAATCCAGAAGCGGGTCCCGTCGGGCCCGAACCCGTTCCTGTACTTCTATGCCTGGACGGGAGCGCGTCTCAGCCTGCCCGCCCAGGTGTGAACATCAGTCAAGTTTATCCGACAGGTTCTCCGATGTCTGCCACTTCTCGCAAGTTTTGACACCTGATTACTCAAAGGGGTCAGAAGTCTGCTTTATCTAGCGGTATTAGAGGAGTTTGAGCTTCCCGGTGATCGCGTCGACCTCGGCCTCGGGGGCGGGGCCTACCGCCAGGCAGGTGGTCGTCCCAGGCTCCACCTGGGTGAGCCCCCTGTCTTCCACCAGTGCGGCGGGGAGTCCCGCGCTCTTCGCCTTGCGGAAGAGTTCTCGCAGGGCCTCTTCAGAGTCTACCTTCAAGACGATCTTGGCCTGACCCCCGTCCTTCCACCCTCCGTACCATCCGGGCCTCTTCTGCTGCGCCGCTTCGGCGGCGGAGAGCGACGCGTGTGCGGCCTGGGCGGCGACCTTCCCTTTGCCCATCCCGAGATCAGTTCGGACGACGATGGCCTGTTTCATGCCCGGTGGTTTGCCAACGGTTATTACAAGTCCGATTAAGCCTTTACAGAGTCCTGGCCCTTGTCCCGAACCTGCGACGTCGTTGTGGCCGGCGGGAGCATCGCGGGCCTGACCTTTGCTTCAGAGGCTGCGAAGCTGGGGCTCAGCGTCCTGGTGGCCGAGGAGCACCCCGAAGTGGGCGAGCCCGAGAAGTGCGACGGCCTCGTGAGCCTGAGGGGCCTCAGGAGGTACGGGTACCCTCCTGGAGCGGGGGTGGTCCAAGACCGGATCGACTCTGCGGTCTTGCACTCTCCATCGGGGAAGCGCTTCACAGTCAACGCCGATGGGCTGGACGTCGTCGTGCTCGACAGGAGCGCCTACGACAAGCAGATCGCGGCCGCCGCAGAGGCTGCGGGGGCGTCAATCATGACCGGGCGTAGGGTGGGAGAAGTAACTGAGACAGGCGACTCCGTCACTGTGAAGGCGGGGGACGAAGAAGTCCAGGCGAAGTTCCTCGTCGACGCCACAGGGCCAGCTTCTAGCCCGAAGCATGGCATCCTGCCAGCGGCGAAATACGAGGTCGAGGGGGAGTGGATAAGGGAGCACGTGGTCGAGGTCTTCCTGGACGTGAGGAAGTATCCAGGGTTCTTCGCATGGGTCATCCCTTTCGGGGAGCACAAGGCCAAGGTCGGCGCAGCTGGGCGGGGCGTGAGCCCCTTCAGGGCGCTGGACGGGTTCCTCGAGGGTCGCAGCACGACGGTGCTCAGGAAGGTGGCTGCGCCGATATACATCGGCGGACCGGCTCAGAAATTCGTCAGAGGGAGGCGGATATACGTAGGTGAGTCCGCCGGGCAGGTCAAGCCCACCACCGCAGGTGGGATAATGACATCCATCGCCGGGGCTGCGGCAGCTGCCAAGTGGGTCTCCTCCAGCATACACAAGGGTCGGACGTCCTTGCCAGCCGGCTACCAGATGGAGTGGGAAGGAGACTTCATGAAGGAGATGAAGGCCATGCTGAGGCTGAGGGGGGTATTCGAGAAATTGTCGAACCAGGATCTCGAGGGCGTCTTCTCGGTCCTAGCCGCCTCCAAGCTGGCCCAGAAGCTCTCTAAGATGGACTTCGACTTCCACGCAACAGCCCTCCTGGGCGCTCTGGGGGTACCTGGGCTCCTGAGGATTGCAGGGTTGGTGGCTTCCGCAGAGGTGCGTTCTCTTCTGTTAGAGCGGTGAAGCCGGTCCACGCGCAGCAACCTATATCTGTCGGGCCAGAAAGGGCTCCCGAGAAATGTCGCAGGGTGTCGTGACTCTCCCTCTATGCAACTCGTGTAACAGGCCCATAAAGCCTGCCGAGAGGGCAGTCCACTTCAGCTGCCCGAACTGCCATGAGACTGTGATATGGAGGTCTGAGAAATGCAGGAAGTTCTCAAGGAGGTACAAGTGCCTCAACTGCGGCTTCGAAGGGCCATAGGGAAGACGCTTTGGGCTCTTACGTTATCAGGCTCAAACTCCTCCCTCCTGATACAACGACAGACCATCAGAAACTGGTTGACTCGGTGGCCGGGCTGCTCCCGGCGGCAGCGCAGATCAGGGCGCACAAAGTAGAGCCGATCGCTTTCGGCCTCTCAGCCGTGATCCTCGATCTGGTCGTCCCCGAGGAGGAAGGCGCGGTCGATAGAATCGAGGAGGCCGTGTCCAAATCCCCGCTTGTCAGCCAGTGCGAAGTCACCGGGGTAAGCAGGATGTCCAGCAAGCTCCCGCCGCAGTAGCAGCCACAGAGCTGCGTCGTCTGATACCTTTTATACCTCGGGGTCCCCCCTGCGTCAGCCGTTCTCCCGCACGGTGATGGACTGATGAGATTCCCTCTTAGATACACAGCATACGAATGGATAAAGGAGAAGAAGAGCACTACGGACGAAGACATCCTGGATGCTCTGAACAAGAACGGTAGCAGGTGCTCCCCAGACGAGCTTGACAAGACGCTGATGCAACTCGAAATCCTGGGCCTGATCAGCATAAGGTGGGTCTCCAAGGACAAACGGCGGGTGGAGTTTCAGGACAAGCCCGCCGAAGACCTGCGCATGCCACGGATAAGAGAGTAACCGAACCGATAAATCGGGCGGGTGTGGGTTCATCCACTAATGGGCGTAGACTTCGGCGACGCCGTACCGAGAGAGAAGATCCAGCTCGAGGACATCGCCGGGTGGAAGCTCGCCGTCGACGGGTACAACACCCTCTACCAGTTCCTTGCCATCATCCGCGGGATGGACGGCGGCCACCTCAAGGACAAGCAGGGACGGGTCACTTCCCACATCTCTGGGCTCTTCTACAGGAACGTCAACCTGCTGGAACTTGGCATGAGGCTTGTCTATGTGTTCGACGGCCGCCCCCCCGAACTCAAGATGGAGGAGATCAGGAGGCGTTCTGAGCAGCGGAGGGAAGCCAAGGACCAGTACCTCCGCGCCCTCCAAGCGGGTGAGATGACTGAGGCGAGGAAATATGCGGAGGCCTCCACGGTCCTCAGGAGGGAGATGGTCGCCGACGCGAAGGAGCTCCTGGACGCGATGGGGATACCATGGGTGGATGCCCCATCCGAAGGCGAGGCCCAAGCGTCGGTCATGGCGATCGAGGGGACAGTGAACGCCGTGGCATCCCAGGACCACGACTCCATCGTATTCGGGGCGCCCGTCCTTGTGCGCAACGTCACAGTATCGGGCAAGCGAAGGCTCCCGAGCAAGGGAATCGTGATCAACGTGGTCCCGGAGCGGATAACCCTCAAGGATGCGCTGACCGCCACAGGGCTGTCCAGAGAGCAACTGGTCGACTTCGCGATCCTGCTCGGGACCGACTTCAATCCTGACGGGTTCGCGGGGGTAGGGCCGGCCACGGCTCTCAGGTACCTTGGGAAGTATGGCAGGCTGGAGGAAATCAAGGAGCTCGCAGGCCCCCTGCAGGAGGTCAACTACCAGGAGATTCGGAAGCTTTACCTCGACCCTCCCTCAATCAAGGGGGTGCGCCCCGAGTGGAAGCCTCTCGACAAGGAAAGGGTTGTGTCCTTTCTGGTCGGGGAGCACTCCTTCTCCCGAGACAGGGTCGACGCCGCCATAGCGCGGGTGCAGTCTTCGAGTGTCGACTCCTCCAAGACGGAGACCCTAGAGAAGTGGTTCGGCTGAGCCGCTCTGAGCCGGACTTCCTGCCTCTACGTTTATCAACTTCAGCCGGAGTTCGTCCTTAGTTGGCGAAGTCGAAGGCCAAGGGGCCCGCGGAGTCCGAAATGACCACCGCCAGACTCATGATGCCGACCGACGCCAACGTGCTGGGGAACGTCTTCGGGGGGGCAATCATGAGATACATGGACGAGATAGCGGCTATCGTCGCCTGGCGCCATGCAGGCAAGAACGTGGTCACAGCTTCCATCGACAGAATGAACTTCTACGCCCCCGTCTTTGTCGGCGACCTCCTGATACTCAAAGCGGCAGTGAACTATGTCGGTACCACTTCGATGGAGATCGGAGTGAGGCTCGAGGCCGTGGACCCGTCCACCCGCAAGGGGACGCACACCGGGTCCTGCTACCTGACCTACGTGGCGCTGGACGAGAAGGGCAAGCCGACCCGCATACCGCCACTCAACCCGGTGACCAGCATTGAGAAGAAGCGGTTCAACGAAGGCCTCGCAAGGCGGAGGCTCCGAGAGGCTACCCAGGCTGTAATGGACAGCAACTGAGATGCACCCCTCTTTTGATTCCAGGCTCAACAAAACTAGAGCATCCTGCACATAGGGGCGACTGCCCCACGTGCGGCTGTTGCGCGACATCTCTGAGGGCTTCGGGGCAGGCAAGATGAGAAGCGGAAACGCGGCGGTCTATCAGCTGAAGGAGCAGTTCGAGAAGTTCCCCTCCTCCCCGCACAAAGTCGAGGCCTGCGAGTCCATCGCGGTCTGCTTCCTCCAGCTCGAACAGTACGCCGACGCGGGCGGCTGGTACGCGACGGCGGGGCGGCTGATACTCTCGGAGCCGAGCGCATCGCCGGCGGTCAGGGCGCTCGGCGCTCTGTTCGAGTACGAGAAGGCCCTGTACTGCTACCGGGAGAGCGACGACGAAGAACGAATCGCCGAGTGTTCCGTCCTGGTCCACGAGCTCAGGCGGGAATGCGCTTCAGCCTGAGTCCCGTCGCTCGTCTTCCTCTGCCTTCGCCTGCATCCTATTGGCCGTCTTCACGTAACACTCTTCGCAGACAGGCTCGTCCCTCGGTCCGACTTTGAATGTGTGCAACGCCACTTCGAGCTCGGTGTCGCAGAAGTAGCACTTCGGCTTCAGGACACCCCTCCCCTGGCCGCATACACCCTCCTCCTGACTAGCTCCCCTCTCCCCTTATAATGCCACACCTCAGCGTCTCCGTTCGCGTTCTTCCCCCACTCCGCAAGCACCCCGAGCTCCTCCTTGGTCGCCCTTGCCCTCCCGCTCTTGACCTGAACCAGCAGGACCTTGCCATCCTTGGCTGCGAAGACGTCGACGGCCCCGTGGGAAGCGGCGCTCCTGGATACCATCCAGCCCTCCTTCTTCAGCTTCGACATTGCCTGGTACTCTCGAGACCTGCCCTTCACATAGTTGCTATTCAGGTGGAGCCAGCTCCGACAAGTGCATGGGTTCTGCTTTCGAACCACTGGCTGGAGTTGACTGGTATTTGGGGAAATCGGGCTGAACATGTGGACGCTGCAGGCTGTCTTGGCCATGGATGCCATGCCTGTGCTCCGTGGCCGTCAATGTGTACACTCTTGATTCACGCTGATTGAACTCGCCGGCTGTCGCAGGCGAAGCACAGACCGAGAGGCAGATAAAAGCCAACCCTGACGGCCCCCCGCGAGCCGACCGGAGGACGCTAAAACTGCGCGCACCCGAGGCTGGCCACCTGGCAGACTTAAGACGCGACGGTTTCCACCCCAGTTGAGCTTGGAAGCGGTAATACGTTCCCTAAAGGCGACGGAGGTGAGATTCTCTGAGCAGCTTGAGCGTCGTGACAGGGTCATCAAGGGGAGCAGGGATGTCATCTCGGCGTCCTCACGGGCGATTATATCTGTCCATCTGGGAAAGATCAAGGACGGTGAAAGAGAGCTTTCGAGGGCGAAGTCGCTGCTGAAAGAGCTCAAACAGGGCACAGACGGCTCCTTGTCGAGGTACATCATCTCCCCTGAAACCGAGGTGGTGGAGGCCTCCGTCGTAATCTCGCTCGTGAAGGGGAAACCAATCCCTCCGATGGAGAGCATCGACTCCTCCCCAGAGGCCTATCTGCTCGGACTTCTTGACTCGGTGGGGGAACTGAAGAGGCTGGTGCTAGACTCGATCCTGGGGAGAGACCTCAAGGGCGCAAAGAAGTACTTCAAGGTCATGGAGGACCTCTACGCTGCGTGCTCCCCCCTCGCCGTCTATGACCATGTCGTGAACGGGGTCCGGAGGAAAATCGACGTGGCACGGATGCTCGTCGAGGACACCAGGGGCCTGCTCGCCGAGGAGATTGGCCGGAACTCTGTCAGCAGCTCCATGGCGCGGCTGGAGAAGAAGCTCGGGCGTCCGACTTAGAAGTCCTTCAGCAGTCTGCTCGTCTTGATGTCTGGGTAGGGGGAGTCGAGGCGCACTACCTTGAGCTTCATTCCTCTCTGGGCCGCCTCCCTCGCGATTTCCTCCTCCATGTGATACTGGTCGTAACCTAGGGCGACCACGTCGGGACCCGTCCTCTCGAGTGTGAGGTAGATGTCCCCCTCGACTCCTAGTACGGCGGCGTCGACGTACCTGAGGGCCGAGAGAAGCCTCGCCCTGTCCCCCTCCCCAACGAGGGGTTCCCGGTTCTTCCTCTTCCTGATCGTACTGTCCCGGGCGACGGAGACCACGAGCGCGTCTCCCAGACCCCGGGCCTTCTTTATGGTGTACAGATGCCCGTAGTGAATCACCTCGAAGCCGCCTCCTATGAAAACGACCTTGATCGCCCTCCTCCCGCGGGGAGTCAGCTCGGCTCCCTTACCCCCGAGTCTCACCAGCCCGAGCCTCGACAGCTTCTCGAGTTCGCCTCTTGCTTCCTTCGGCCCAAGACCGAGCCTCGCAGCGAGCCCCCTTACCCCCGCGTTCCTCCCGGTGACCCGCAACGAATACACGGCGGCGAGGACCCTCTTACTGTTCATCTGTCACCAGTCTATCTTTGCCACGCCTGCGAACGCCAGGGAGTCCAAAAGCCCTTCGGCGTACCCGATGCTCAGCATGGCCATCTCATCCTCTCCATTGGCCAAGAAGCTCTCGGCGTCTTTCACGTAGAGCTCCGCGTTCTCCACAACGTGCTCGTACTGCGCGCTCAGCTTCGGTTTCAACGTCCCCAGTGCCTTCCTCGTTTTGGCCACGTATCTCGGGACCAGCACCTGAGCGGTTTTGAGCACACCATCCGAGTTGCTCCTGACATCCCTATCCGAGAGGGCGAATATGGCCGCGACAGCTTCGACCTCGGAGAAGTGCAGCCGTCCCGGGATTATGACGCTGTGGGGAGGCTCTCCATACTCAATCTTGGAAAGTTCACCAATGCTCCCGGCGGCTGGCTTGTATCCTTCGCGGCCGAGCCTCGAAAGAACGATGGCGAACGTCTTCTCAGACACCACCCCGCGCTTGAAGTTCGCCTCGGCCAGTAGCAGCCCTGCCATGGCGGCCCCTGGGGCCACCCCGTCTCCGCTCTGGGCATCGTATTCGAGTAGGAGAAGGGTATGTGCACCCTCCAGCAGGTTTGAGTGGATGATGTGGTAGGCTTGGGTCAACTTCCCCACTGACTCCCTTGTCACAGTGACAGTCCTGGAGAACTTGTACGAATGCAGCCCGCTTTCACTGGCGGCCGCGGAGGCTATGGTCGCCGAGTGCACGACGCGGCTCTCGATTCCCTTTTTGATGGCCCTCGCCCTGAGCTCGTTGTGGGTGGTTGCTATCATCGGGTCTCCCAGCGTCGCTAGCGCGACGCTCTTGTTCGCCGCCTCATCCAGTATTCTGCTCCCACTCTCAACGAATTCCCTATCCACGACTGTCAGTTCCTTCCCTGTGGCCTTCGCAATCTCCCTTAGAAGGGCGGGCTCATGGGGCGTAGTGTAGTATTCGAGGTATACGACATCGGCAGCCTTCAGCTCATCGATTGCTTCTAGTGATGCTCCCCTAGGCCCGAGGCCCAGTCCGACAAACGCGAGACGGCCCATGGGTCTGCCCGACGCGGCCCATTATATCAATCCAGATTGGCTTCGTGGGGCGCACGTCTCCTGCTATGATGCGTCGACCGCCTATCAGGTGTCACTTGGCTGGTCGATGGCATTGGGAACCCTTTTAATTCTGGCCAATCGGCCGCACCTTCGGTGGGCCCTTGGCTCAGCCAGGTTAGAGCGGCTGGCTCTTAGCTAGCTGTGGGAGTCACCAGCATGCCGTGGGAGGCGCTAAAGTCGCCCGCGAATTCGAATCCCACAGGGCCCGCCACCACACCTTACACAAGTCCACAATTCTGCAGGTGGTCCCACATCTTCCAAACCTGAGAATCGTCACGTTGCCTTATTAGCCCAACTCCGTGGCGCAGACTTCGACAATTGTCGCTCAAGACAGGGAGGACGGCGAAGTTCCCGTTCCCAAAACTGGACGCCGAGGCTAGGACGGGGAATTTCGAAGTCCAGCTTCCCTACACCATGGAAGAGGCCATGGAGGAGGCCAGCCGGTAAGTCACCTGCGGGAATCCGGTATGCATGGACGTGTGTCCGCTCCAGACGGACATCAGGGGCATGTGCGAAGCCGTGTCTAGGGGGGACCGGGCGACCGCCTACCGCAGGATACGCGAGACCAATCCTCTTCTGGGGACCACGGCCCGCTGCTGTCCTCAGCTGGATAGTCTCTGTGAGACCGCCTGCGTCATCGAGACCAGAGGAGAACCTGTGGCCTCGAGGATGATACAGCGCTTCGTTGCCGACTGGGAGAGGGCCGTGTCCAGGCAGCCTGACCCCGTCTCGAGGCCTCCTTCCGGCAGGAGAGTCGCGGTGATCGGAGGGGGCCCTGCAGGGCTGGCCGCGGCGGAGCTGCTCACGAGGTTCGGCCATTCAGCGACCATTTACGACGAGCTCTCCAACCTGGGAGGGACCGCTTGGTACGGGATTCCGGACTATCACCTCCCCAAGGACGTCCTCCGCTACGAAGCGGCCAGGATAGTGGGCATGGGTGTAGATGCGATTACAATGATGAAGGTCGGCAGGGATGTCATGTTCGACGACCTCCGGGCAGACTACGACGCCGTGCTCATCGCCACGGGGGCCAAGGATGTGCCGAAGCCCGACACCCCCGGGTCTGACCTGAAAGGCGTCTACGACTGGTACAAGTTCCTCGAGGACGTCTTCATTGACGGGGTCGACAGGTACCTAAACGACCCGAAATATGAACTCGGCAAGCGCGTCCTTGTCATAGGGGGAGGGGACAGCGCATTGGACTGCGCCCGGACCGCCCTGAGGCTGACGGGGGGCGAGGTCACTATGGTCTATCGTAGGACGGAGGCGGAGATGCCGGTCGACAAGATACTGATCGAAGAAGGGAAGGAGGAGGGGCTCCGGCTTAGGTTCCTGCTCTCCCCGAAGGAGTATTCAGGAGAGGGGGGAGGGTGACCAAGGCGGCCATGTCGATGATGAAGCTAGGCGAGGTCGACGCCTCCGGGAGGAGGAGCCCTGTACCAACCAGCGAGACGATAGACCTCGAGTGCGACTCGGTCATCGTCGCCGTAGGCCGCGGCCCGAACTCGTTCATCGGAAAGCTGGCCGGGCTCAAGTCTGGTCGTAAGAGTGGGATTGCTGTCGACGACAGTTCCATGACCTCGCTCCCGGGCGTGTTCGCGGCGGGGGACGTGGTGACGGGGGAGACCTTGGTCGTGGAAGCTATGGCCAAGGGGAGGGACGCTGGCCAGAGGATTCACGAGTATCTGCTTGGGCTCGAGACCAGGCACGTCTCTCTCTATGATTGCTACTTCACAAGACGGACCACCGGGTGGTACTACCGCAAGATGATGGACGGCAAGGACGAGGCCCCACCCCCCGACTAGCCCGTCCTCCCCCGGCGACCCCTCCGCCCATGAAGTGCCGTCTGGGGGTCCTGATTCGACAGTTGTCAAACTTCCCCCCCATGCAACTCGGCGTTCGCTAAATCTTATATCAGCTCCTTGTACGGAGCCCTTGCGCGTGAAGTCGAAAGATGCCGTGGCTGGCATACTGATCGCGATTCCGTTCCTTGTGTACTTCGCCATCCCAACATACAATGTGGTGAACCCGTTGTGGGGGGGAGTTCCTTTCTTCTGGTGGTATCAGACCGTCTGGCTTGCCATCAGCGCCGTATTCTTCTTCATCGCGGCTTTGTTACTAGGGAGGAAGGGCTGACATGATGGCTATAGACGGAGTGATCGCATTTCTCTCGCTGTTCGTCGTCTTCGTCGCCCTCGGGTTCTTCGGGTCACGCTGGAGGCGGGGCGACATGAACAACCTCAGCGAGTGGGCGCTCGCGGGGAGGAGGATGGGGACGTACCTGGTCTGGTTCCTCGTAGGCGCGGACCTCTATACAGCGTACACCTTCATCGCGATTCCGTCAGGGGTCTATGCGAAGGGCGCCATATACAATTTCGCAGTCCCCTACGTCGCTCTGACGTTCGGGATAGCCATCCTGTTCATGCCGAAATTCTGGCGCATCACACGCGAGAAGGGGTACATCACCGGAGCCGACTTCGCGAAAGGGACGTTCAACAGCACGACTCTGGCCATACTGATCGCCATAGTTGGGATAGTCGCCGAGCTCCCCTACATCGCGTTGCAGATAGTCGGGATGCAGGCCATCCTGACCACGATGCTGGCTGGGGTGTCAAACGTGACGACCGACTCAGAGATATCGCTCATCATCGCGTTCATCGTCCTCGCCGCATTCACCTACACGAGCGGGCTCAGGGGAGCCACCCTCACGGCGGTCCTGAAGGACATCCTGATATTCGGAGGGGTCATAGCAGTGATAGCGGCGGTGGCAATCGGCGGGGGCTTCTCCGCTGGCTTCACCGCCAAGCCTGTTTACTCGACATTGGCTCCGGCGCTGGAGAACGCGTACTGGAGCATATTCATCGTTAGCGCGCTGGCGCTTTACCTGTACCCACACGCGATGAACGGGGTCCTCAGCGCACAGGACGCAGAAAAGGTGAGGAAGAGTTCCGCGCTCCTTCCGATCTATGGCGTAGGGCTCGGGCTGCTCGCGCTGTACGGGGTCGTCATCTATGGAAACTCCGCTGCCCTTCACTTCGTGAAGGCGAACGGTGGGAGCGGCCTCCTTGTCGTCCCATCCATAATACAGAGCGTCTTACCGCCTTGGGCCGCAGGTATAGCCTTCCTGGGGATTTTCATCGGGGGCCTCGTCCCGGCCGCTATCATGGCCATCTCCCAGGCGAACCTGCTCACGAGGAACATCGTCAAGGTCTTCAGGCCCAACCTGTCTCCGGCCGGGGAGACGCAGATAGCGAAGTGGGCGTCCGTCGCCTTCAAGTTCATCGCCCTGGCTTTCGTCTTCGTAGTCAATTCGACATACGCGGTCCAACTGCAGCTCTTCGGGACGATACTCGTGGTCCAGACTCTCCCTTCAATCTTCGGAGGCCTGATTACGAACAGGCTGAACAAGTACGGGCTCATCGTCGGCCTGGTGGCGAGCGAGCTTCTCGGAATCTACCTGATGGCGGATGCGAACAAGTTCGGCACGTGGTCGACCTCGTTCTTCAACACCCCGCCCTTCGGGGCCTTCTATGTAGGCGCGACAGCGCTGGCCCTCAACCTGGCCATAGTCTTGGTCGCGACCCTGGTATCAAGGCCTAAAGCCGTCGTGACGCAGGGCGCTTAGTGTAAGTAGCCGTCCTTCCAGGCGGTCGAAGAATGAAAGCCGCGCAGTTCGAAACGCCTGGAGGGCCGGAGGTCCTCTCCTACAGAGAGGTCCGAGACCCCGAACCTGGTGGTTCAGAGGTCGTCCTGCGCGTGTCCTTCTGTGGCGTCAACAGAATCGATGTATGGGCACGGAGCGGGAAATACAAGACGTCTCTGCCGCACATCCCGGGGACAGACATCTCCGGCGAGGTAGTAGCATCAGGGCCGGGGGTCAAGGGTGCCCTGCCTGGGGACAGGGTCTTGGTCTATCCTGTACTCTCCGACGGGTCGTGCGTCTATTGCCGCCAGGGCAGACAGAACCTCTGCCTATCCAGGGGGTTCGTCGGGATCGCGACAGACGGAGGCTACGCAGAGCTCGTCAAGGTCCCTGCTGACAATCTCATCCCTCTGGGTGGCCTGGACCCCAAGACCGCTGCGTGCCTCCCTGTAAACTTCGGGACGGCCTGGAACGGCCTCGCGGGGAAGGCTGGCGTCGGAGGAGGGGACACGGTCCTGGTCTGGGGGGCCGCCGGCGGGCTGGGCCATGCAGCGGTCCAGGTCGCCAAACACCTCGGAGCGACCGTCATCGCCGTGGTGGGCGATGAAAAGAAGAGCGGGTTCGTGAAGTCTCTGGGAGCAGACTCCGTGGTCGTCTCGAAGTCTGGCGACCTCGTAGAGAAGGTCCGCGCCCTCACCGACGGACTCGGCGCTTCGGTGGTCTTCGACCACGTAGGAGGGGACACGTGGCCCATCAGCCTCGACTGCCTCGCGAAGGGAGGGCGGATGGTGACGCTCGGTCTCACTTCGGGGGCCAAGGCAGAGTTGGACGTCCGCAGAGTGTATCAGGATGAGCTGAAGCTGATGGGGGTCTACGGACAATCCAGGGAAGACCTGAGCGCGGTCATGACGCTTGCTGCCTCAGGAAAACTGAAGCCCGCTGTATACAGGAATCTCCCGCTCAGCTCGGCGAGGGAGGCCCATGAGATTGTCGAGTCCCGCGAGGTGCAGGGGAAGGTCCTCCTGAGACCCTGAGCACAGCAGGGTTTCGCTTCGTTTATAGGCCGAGCCGGGTCGACTTCCGCACGTTGTACACCAGCACGGTAGTAGATGACGAGGCCCGCGCCATGACGGTCATGAAAGGGATGGAAGAAGCGTGGGCGCGCAAGGACGAATCGTACTTCATTGAAGTCCTCAGGAACGAGCCGAGCCTAGTCCTCCGTGTCCACGCCGTCTGCATCCTGGCGGAGGTCGGAGGGGAGGAGTCTGTCCCAGCCCTGGCGGACGTCTTGCTTCATGATCCCGATCCCTTGGTCCGCCATGAAGCGGCTTTCTCTCTTGGTCAGATCGGGCTCTCGGAGGGGAACAAGGCGCTGGCCAATGCGGTAATCGAAGACAAAGACCCAATCGTCAGGCACGAATCAGCAGCCGCCCTTGGTTCGGTCGGGAGCCCCGAGTCGGAGGCCGTCCTCATGGAGGCGGAGTCTGACCCCGACGAGATGGTCAGGAACTCGGCGAAGGCGTCCCTCTTCAACATAAGGTTCCTGAAGCAGTACTCCTCCTCAGGGGAGACAGCCAGGGACAGGGCCCCCAGACCCTAGCCTCCAACCCTTAAGTCATGGGAGCCGGCCCGTCGGACCGCTTGAGGCTGGAGGGGAAGAGGGCCCTTGTCACCGGTTCCTCTCAGGGGATAGGCGCGGGGGTGGCAAAGCTCTTTGCGAAAGAAGGGGCGACGGTAGCAATCAACCACCGTCGGCGCTCGCCTCACGGGGAACCAGTCCTCCGGTCCATCAAGAGCGCTGGTGGGAAGGCCTTCGTTGTCCACGCCGACGTCTCGGACAGCTCAAGCGTCGATGCGATGTTCGATGAAGTCAGTGGGAAGCTGGGGGGCCTGGACATCCTGGTCAACACAGCGGGCTTGGCAGACCCGAAGCTGTGGAGCCTCAGCCTGGAAGACACCACCCTCGAAATGTGGAAGCGGGTCTTCGCCGTCGACGCCTTCGGCACCTTCCTCTGCGTAAAAGGCGCAGCCAGGCTGATGGAACGCGGTTCTTCCATAATCAACGTCGCATCGATACCGGCCCTCGTGGGCGACACCGACGGTCTAATCTATGCCTCGGCCAAAGGGGCGGTCGTCTCCATGACCAGGATGCTGGCGAAGATGCTCGCCCCGAAGATCAGGGTGAACTGCATGGCGTTCGGGTCGATCGAGACTTCCTGGGTGAGCTGGCTGGGCGAAGAACAGAAGCGCTCCTACCTCGGCGCCATCCCCCTGGGGAGGTTCGGAAGGCCGTCGGAGGCTGCCAGCCTCGCGCTCTTCCTGGCCAGCGACGAGTCCAGCTACATCACCGGGCAGGTGGTGTCCCTCGACGGGGGAGAGGCACCCCGCTAGGCCCCCGCTGCGCGATAGAGCCCCCCTTTCTTCTCAAGCTTCGCCAGCGCGGCTTCCACGCTGTCGGCCTCGCTGACTACCCCGTTTTCGATCGCCTTCTCCCATAGGCCTATGAACGTCTCCAGCCCCTCTCTCACCTGTTCGTCCTTCCCTGACTTGGTCCTTTCCAGCTGCCGTAGGTAGTCGCGTACACTGACGGTCTCGCTCACAGGATCCTCGCCTCTCCACCGACCCCGGAAAGGTACGCCCTGTAACCGAGTTTCTCCATGGCATTCAGAACCTTGTCTTGGTCCTTCTCGTCTGTGTTGATGAAGACCGACGGCCCGGTCTGCATGGAGTAGTACGCCTTTATCCCGTCCTCCCGCATGTCTCTCACCTTCCTGATTATCCTGATGGAGTCCTCTGTCATTATGACCAGACCGCTGTCCCCGGTCATGGTCAGGCTGTGGAGTTCGAGGGTGTCCCTTTCTGCCAGCCTGCCGATGGCGTCGAGGTCGTTCCCCCGGATGGCCTTCTCCATCTCGTCGCACCGCTTCTGGGCTGACTCCACCCTCGCCTGGAAGAAGGGAGAGGTGAGCACCTCTCTGTGCGCGTCTTCTGTCCGTACCCTCGACGGGAGGGGGACGACCACCATGCGCAGGTCCATCACCTTGGCGTCGGCGAACCTCTCGGCGTAGGTGCTTTCGTCATCCTTCCCCGCATACAGCCTCGAAAAGCCGCCGACCAGAGACCGCGAGGCGGACGCTGCGAACAGCCGAGCCTTCCTGGAGAGTCGGGGTAGGTCGGGGGTGGTCCCGGTCAGGAGCCTATGGGCGAGGAGGGTCAGCGCCGCGCCAGCCGATGATGAGTAACCTATCCCTTTCGCCTTCCCTGTTGGGACGTTCCGGCTGTCTATCCTGAGGTCGACGACCCTCTTCGAGGGGTCCATACTAGACACGACCCCCTGGAGCCGGACGTTGGCGGAGTCGTTCTGCCTTCCTTCTATGAAGACACCCCCCCTCTCTGTGTCTGTGATAGACGCCTCCGTCTTCATGCAAGTCGTGTTGACTGAGATGCTGTCGTGGTACGGGAGCCTCAGCTTCCAGTCCTTGAGGCCGTGATACTTCACCAGCGCTTGCATGGTGTACGCCTCTGCCCTGAACCTCGCCAACGTCACTCCACCTCTATCTCGAGTGTCCCCGTGGTCGCAGGACTCCTCAGCAGCCTGACCATGTCCCTGGGGATGTCCTTCGCGGCTGCGCTCGCCCCCACCGCTAGCGTCCTGTCGCTGACGAACCCGCTCTTCCTGATCACGATATCATGCGGATGGGAAAGCTCGAGCCTGGAGTCCCCCTGAGCCGCGGCCTGGAAGGTGCGCCCTCCGACTCTAATCCTGATGGTGACCTTGGCCCCTGTCCTCCGCAACCCTTCCCTCACAGCCTGGCTGATCCCGGCGCACCCTTTGTCAGCCCCGACGCCTATTATGCAGTCACCCTTCTCCGTCAGATGTCCGTCGGTGGTGACCTCCATGGTGGTAGCATGGGTGGACCTCACCATCGGGTGACCTCGGAAGCTCACTTCGTCCCTGACTGGTCCGCCTTCCCTCACCGATGAAACCTCCCTGGGGGTGGCTAACATCGTAGCTCCAGCCCACTGACAACGTCTTTATAGTTTCGAGGCTCCGCCGTCCCCAAGTCCCCTTGACCACGGAGTATGAACAGTTGCTCTCAAGGATGCTGGAAGAGAAGAGGGCCAAGCTGGCCGAGTTGACTGGGAAGAAGGGGACCGACAAGGACTCGGCGTCAGTGGCGTCAGACATCAAGTTTCTGGAGGTAGAGCTCCAGCGATATCAGCAGGGGATGGCACTGTTCCGGACGAAGAACCCCCCCCGGGTAGGCCGCTGGGGGACGCCCGAGGCGGAGGAACGCAGAGAAGAAGCGCAGCGGGCTTGACGCTAATCCTGTCAGAGGCGGACGTCGAGGGCCTCCTCGACATGGACGAAGTGGTGAGTGTCGTTGAAGAGGCCTTCCGGAGGAAGGGGCAGGGCGAAGCGGAGAACTTCATGCGAACTAGGACTAGAGGGGCATCGTCCACGCTGAGCGTGATGCACGCCAGCATGCCATATCTCGGGCGCGCCGGGTTGAAAGCCTACCTCTCCTCTAAGTCCGGCACGAACTTCGTGGTCGTCCTCTTCGACGCAGCCGACTCCAAGCCGCTCGCAGTGATGGGGGCGGACATGCTCGGCAGGTTCAGGACTGGGGCCGCTTCTGCCGTGGCTACGAAACATCTCTACAGGAACGCCTCTGGGTCGGTCGCAATCTTAGGCTCAGGGAAGCAGGCGCTGACCCAGATTCTCGCCCTCCGATCCATCATGTCGGTGGAGGAGGTGCGGATTTGGAGCCCCAACGAAAGGAGCCGAGGCGCCTTCGCCAGGGCGCTGGAAGAGAAAGGCTTCGCCGCAAAGGCGTTCGGCTCTCCTGAGCAGGCCGTCAGGGGTGCCCAGATTGCCACCACCATCACTTCGTCCACCTTGCCCTTCCTGGATGGTGCCATGCTCAGGGGTGTATCTCACGCCAACATCTGCGGCGCCAACGTCCCGACCCACGCCGAGATCTCGACCGACGCGGTCGCGTCATTCCAGACGGTGGCAGTCGACGACCTCGCCCAGGCCAAGCTCGAGTACGGGGAGCTAATAAGGGCGGCAGAAGCGGGGCAATTCTCATGGGACTCAGCTGTGGAGCTGGGCGAGGTGGTCGCAGGGAGGCGGCAGCCCGAGGGACGTACCCTGTTCAAGTCAGGGGGGGCGGCCATCGAAGACGTCGCCGTGGCCAGCGCGCTGTACGAATTGGCGAGGGCTGGCGGGACCTTCCTTGATGTGAAGCTAGTCTGAGCCTCTACCCTACATGGGCGGCATGCCGCCCATCCCTCCGCCTCCTGGCGGGGTAGGGGGGGCCTTCATCTTGCTCGCCGCTATCACGTCGTCGATCCTGAGGATCATCGACGCCGCCTCGGTCGCCGCGCGGAGTATCTGGAGCTTCACCGCGAGGGGCTCCCACACCGACTTCGAGTACATGTCGGTAACCTTCCCGTTGAGAGCATCGACTCCATACCACTTCCCCTCTTTGCCGTGCTTCGCCCTCAGGTCGACCTGCGTGTCAATCGGGTCCATCCCCGCATTCTCTGCGAGCGTCAAGGGGATGCTCTCCATGGCGTCGGCGAACTTCAGGGCAGCGAGCTGCTCCCTCCCAGAGAGCTTCTGCGCCCAGTTGCGTAGCTGTATCGAGACCTCCTCTTCGGGAGCACCGCCGCCGGCTACGACCGCAGGAAGCTCGACGACGTCCTTCGTCACCATCAGCGCGTCGTGGAGCGCCCTCTCGGCTTCGTCCACCACCCGTTGGGTCCCTCCCCTCACGAGGATGCTCACTGCCTTCGGGTTCTTAGCCCCCTCTAAGAACACCCACTTGTCTTCTTCGAGCTTCCTCTCTTCCACCAGCTTCGCATACCCAAGGTCCTTCGAGGTGAGGTCATCGAGGTTGGTGACGATCCTGGCGCCGGTCGCCTTCGCCAGTTTGGTCATGTCGCTCTCCTTGACGCGCCTCACCGTCAGAATCCCTGACTTCGCGAGGAAGTGCTGCGCGAGGTCGTCGATCCCCTTCTGGCAGATCAGAACGGTCGCCCCGGCCGCCCGGACCTTCTCCACCATCCCCTTCAGGATGTTCGTCTCCTCGTCCATGAACTGCTGCATCTGCTGGGGGTCGTTGATCCTTATCTCAGCTGAGAACTCAGTCTTCTCGATCTCCAGGGCCGAGTTGACCAGAGCGATTTTCGCCTCGGCTACACGCTTGGGCATCCCTGAGTGGACGACTTCCTTGTCCAGCACCAGCCCCTTGATCATCTGCGTGTCCGTGAGGGCTCCGCCCGGCTTCTTCTCGACCTTAACGTTGTCTATGTCCACCTTGAACCCGTCCCCGCGCTTCTCCGCTACCTGAAGCACTGCGTCGACCACTATCCCGGCCAGGTGTGGAGAGTCTTCGTTCACCAGCTTCGTCATCATGCTGGTGTTCGCTACCTTCAGCAGGTCTGCCCTGCTCTCGGGGTTGACCTTCTCCGCTATCGCCTCGAGGATTTCCTGGGCCTTCTCTGCGGCTCGGCCGTACCCGTCCACCACCACCACGGGGTGGACGTCCTTGTTGATCAGCTCCTCTGCCTTCTCGAGCAGCGCCCCTGCCACCACCACCGCTGACGTCGTCCCGTCGCCGACTTCGTTGTCCGTGGCCTTGCTTATCTCAACCATCATCTTCGCCGCCGGATGCTGGACGTCGAGCTCCTTCAGCATCGTCGCGCCGTCGTTGGTTATGGTGACGTCTCCCATGGAGTCGACGAGCATCTTGTCCATACCACGCGGCCCCAGTGAAGTCCTGACAACTTCGGCGATGAGCTTCGCTGCGGCGACGTTGTTCCTCTGAGCCTCCCTCCCTCTAGACTCACCGGAACCCTCTTTCAGAATTATGACAGGCTGTCCAGTCGCTGACATAAAGTCCGGTATACAACCGATGGTTTATAAGAGTTGTTCCGGGTCGAGGAAGCACATCCGTACGGAGAGAGGGAATTCTTAAGTGCGGCCAGTTAAGGACGCCGCCGAACGTTTTGTCCGCCACCCCGACCCTTTCGAAGAAGCTCGCGGCTGAGGCTGTGGGGACCTTCGTCTTCGTCCTCGTCGGCGCTGGGTCTGCCGTCGGCACCGCAAGCCTGGTCGGTCCTAATTCGGCCGCTGCGATACTCATCGCTGCCCTCGCGAACGGGCTCGGGCTCGGGGTGGCGATCTCGGCCACCATGGCCGTCTCCGGCGGGGCTCTGAACCCGGCGGTCACCCTGGGTCTTTGGGCGGGGAGGAAGCTGAAGTCCAGAGACGTAGTGCCGTACATAATCGCGGAACTGGTTGGGGCGACAGCCGCCGGACTGGCGCTGGAGGCCTCCTTCCCATCGGCCCTCGGGGACAGCGTTAAGTGGGGTTCGCCGACCCTCAGCAGCGCCCTGACAGCCGCTCAAGGGATGGCAATCGAAGGGCTACTGACGTTCGTGCTCGTCTTCGCCGTCTACGGGACGGCGGTCGACCCTAGGGCCCCACGGATAGGCGGACTGGGCGTAGGGCTTGCAGTGGTGGCTGACGTCCTGGTTGCTGGGAACCTCACCGGCGCAGCAATGAATCCGGCGAGGGCGTTTGGCCCTATGATCGCGTCCGGGTTCTACCCTGGCTACTGGTACATCTATCTCGTCGGCCCTGTGCTTGGTGGAATCGCCGCCGGGCTGGTCTACAGGTACCTGATAGAGAGCAGAGCCTGAAAAGGGTCGCTAACAGATAAATCAGGAGAATAGTGAGGAGTTTGAAGTCCACGATGGGAAGACTCAGCAGGGAGCAGGCAAAGGAAATCCTCGTCGGCCTTGACTCCGCGCTGGGGAATTCCAATGGGAGGGCCGCGAGGGACGCCGTCGCGAAGTTCCTGAACGCCTCTGTCTCCACCTACTCGTGGGTAGGGATCTATGCCGTCGAAGGGAACGACCTGGTCCTAGAGTCCTGGGCTGGGCCTTCACCTACGGAACACACCCGCATCCCGATAGGGAAGGGCGTGTGCGGCTTCGCCGCCAAGGCTGGGAGGACAGAGATAGTCTCTGACGTAGGGAAGGACCCGAGGTATCTCCAATGCTTTCTTTCGACGAAGGCGGAAATCGTGGTCCCGATCTTGCACGACGGACGGGTCGTGGGGGAGATCGACATAGACAGCGATCAACTGGACGCGTTCTCGTCGGTCGACAAGGAGTTCCTTGAAGCTATGGCAAAGAAGGTCAGTGCCGTCTGGTAGCCAGAATTCAATAACATACGTTATAATCCTTAAATACGAACCGGGGTTCGGCGATTCAGGTTATGAAGCTAGAGATAAAGGAGCTCCATGCTTCAGTCGAAGGCAAGGAGATACTCAAGGGAGTCAACCTCTCCGTCGGCCAGGGGGAGACCCACGCGCTGATGGGCCCCAACGGCTCCGGTAAGAGCACCCTCGCCTACACCGTCATGGGGCACCCCAAGTACCAGGTGACCTCGGGTGAGATATTGATAGACGGGGAGAGTGTGGTGGGCCTCCCCCCAGACAAGAGGGTGAAGAAGGGTCTCTTCCTCGCGTTCCAATACCCGGTGAGCGTCCAGGGAGTGAGCATGTTCTCCTTCCTTCGAGCCGCTTACAACAACTCCCGTCCGGCAGGCTCGGAGTCCCCGACCATATTCGAGTTCAAAGAAGTCGTAGCTGAGAAGTTGAAGCTCCTGAACATGGACGAATCCTTCTTGAACCGCTATCTGAATGAAGGCTTCTCTGGCGGGGAGAAGAAAAAGGCTGAAATCCTTCAGATGGCGCTCATGCAGCCGAAGTTCGCGGTTCTGGACGAGACCGATTCAGGACTGGACATCGACGCTCTCAGGGTCGTGGCCGAAGGGATCAACAAGGTGTCCGGCCCTCAGATGGGTTCTCTCCTCATAACCCACTATCAGAGGATACTGAAGTACGTGAGACCACAGTTCGTCCACGTGATGTTCGAAGGTCGGATAATCGAGTCCGGCGGCGAGGAGCTGTCGAGGCTCCTTGAGGAGAAGGGGTACACATGGATCAGGGGCTACAGGGAAGAGGAGCAGGCGCCCCCGCAGGTTGGGCAAACCTTATAGGGGGAAAATAACGTATGTTATACAGGGGTTCTCGATTTGGCTTCTAAGACAGACGTAGTCACCGACGATTACAAGCAGAAGTACGGGTTCAGCGACCCCGTAGACGAATACGTAGTAAGGGGGACCAAGGGTCTGAGCGAGCGGGTAGTGCAGGAGATCGTCAGGCTGCACGACGAGCCCGCCTGGATGGAGCAGATCAGGATGAATGCCCTGAAGCACTTCTTGGAACGGGAACCTCCTTCATGGGCACCGGAGCTGAAGGAGATTGACTACCAGGACTTCTATTACTACGCGAACCCCACGAAGAAGGCCGCCCAATCCTGGGACCAGCTCCCTGAGTATATCAAGCGGACCTACGACAAGCTCGGGATCACCGACGCAGAGAAGAAGTTCCTCTCCGGGGTGGGCGCAATCTACGAAAGTGAGTCGGTCTACCACAGCATCCAGGGGGAGCTGGCGAAGCAGGGGGTCGTCTTCACGGACACTGTGACGGCCCTGAAGGAGTACCCGGACATCATGAGAAAGTACTTCGGGACCGTGGTCCCATACCAAGATAACTACATCGCTGCCCTCCAGACTGCCGTCTGGAGCGCAGGTTCTTTCGTCTACGTCCCCGAAGGGGTGAAGGTGAACATGCCGCTGCAGGCATACTTCAGGATAAACGAAAGGAACATGGGCCAGTTCGAAAGGACGCTCATTGTCGCCGAGCCCCACAGCGAGGTGGGCTACATCGAAGGTTGCTCAGCCCCTGTGTACTCTTCGCAGTCACTGCACTCGGCCATCGTCGAGATAATCGCCAGGAAGGGGTCGCTGGTGAAGTACACCACGCTGCAGAACTGGTCCAGGGACGTCCTTAACCTCGTCACGAAGAGGGCTCACGCTCACGAAGACGCTACGGTCTCTTGGGTGGACTTCAACGGGGGCGCCAAGCTCACCAGGAAGTACCCCTCTGTCTACCTGCTCGGGCCGAGGGCGAAGGCGGACATCATCTCGGTAGCCTACGCAGGACCGGGACAAGTCCAAGACACCGGTGCCAAGGCCATCCACCTGGCGAGAGACACCACGTCCAAGATCATCTCCCGCTCGGTCTCCAAAGGGGGTGGCCATACCGCTTACAGGGGGCTCCTGCACATAGCCAAGGGGGCCAAGAACGTGAAGTCGACGGTCCGTTGTGACGCCCTCCTCTTGGACCCGATCAGCACCACAGCCACCTATCCCTACATGGAGATCCAGGAGGACGACGCCACGGTGACGCACGAGGCGAGCGTGGGGAAGGTGGGGGAAGAGCAGCTGTTCTATCTGATGGCCCGGGGGATATCAGAAGGCGACGCCCTGAGCATGGTCGTCAACGGGTTCATGGAGCCTTTTGCGAAGGAGCTCCCAATGACCTACGCGGTGGAGTTCAACCGCCTCATGTCGCTCGAAATGACGAACGCAGTCGGCTAGGCCCGGCCGGAGTCGCGTGGAATGCCTCAGGCGTCACTAACCTCATTCGACGAGGGCCTCGTAGGGTCGATCTCGGCTTCGTTAGGCGAACCGTCATGGCTTACCGATGCCAGGCTAGAGGCTTTCAGACAGTTCGTAGCCCTCCCTTCGGAGAAGAGTCCGCTCTACACGAAATACGCCAAGACGTTCGACATCGGCCTGGACAGGTTCAAGGCGGCCCCGGGTGGCAGCGAAATCGACTTCCGGAGCTTCTTCACAGGATACCTTACTGGGAACGAATCGGACATCCTGCTCCAGGGGAACGAGACCCAGGTCCACGCAGAGCTCAGCAGAAACGTGTCGTCCAAGGGGGTGGAGCTGATGTCTTTCCACGATGCCCTCGGCCGGGACGAGGGCGCAGTCAGGAAGTTGGTCGAGGGGAGGCTGGTGAAGTCGGAGACCGACAAATATGCTGCCTTCGTCAACGCGTTCTTCAACTGCGGGACCTTCGTCAGAGTGCCAAAGGGGGTCGTCCTCGACAAACCGCTCCGCAAGATGCTGCTGCTCGACTCGCCGCGCACGCCGGTGATAGAGCAGACCTTCGTCGTCGCTGAGGAGGAGGCGAGGCTCGTGTACCTAGAAGAGCAGTACTCCAAAGGCGTCCCGTCCCCTGCCTTCGTAGCGTCGACGGCCGAGATCCTCGCCGGACCGAACTCGCACATCGACTTCTCGTCTATCCAACTCCTCGACGACCAGACCACCC
Organism: Nitrososphaerota archaeon; assembly: GCA_029785195.1. GTDB lineage: Archaea > Thermoproteota > Nitrososphaeria > Nitrososphaerales > Gagatemarchaeaceae > UBA183. Next base: position 13,522 of record JAFMAD010000005.1, on the reverse strand, counting down.
ACCTGTCGAACAGGGGGGTCGGAGTGTCCAACGACGCCAGGGCGACCATGAGCTCCCTGTCCCTCGGGGCGTCTGTCTCGCGGTCGAGGACCAACTTCTACCTGAACGGCCGGGGCTCCTTCGCTGAAGGGTTCGAGATCTTCTTCACAGACGGGGAACAGCGTTACGACTACGAGACCAACCTCGTCCACAACTCCCCTGACTCCACTGGCTCGACCCAGGCCAGGGGCGTCCTGAAGGGGAAGTCGCAGTCTATCTTCAAGGGGATGATCAAGATAGTGAAGGAGGCCAAGAACGCCAGGTCCTACCTGGCCCACCACGTCATGATACTCGAGAGGACTGCTAAGTCAGACGGAATCCCAAGCCTAGAGATAGACAACAACGAGGTCAAGGCGACCCACTCAGCCTCCGTGGCCCAAGTCGACGAAGAGCAGCTCTTCTACCTGACGGCGCGCGGCCTCCCTCCAGACGAAGCGAAGAGAATGGTGGTGCTAGGCTTCTTCGAACCTGTCCTCTCCAGGGTCCCTATTGAACAGACCAGAGAAGGGGCCAGGTTCATGATCGAGGGGAAGTGGGAAGGAGAGAAGCGCCGCCTCGTAGACAGGGAGACGCTCCTCGCGGCCACGGGGGAGCTCACCCCAGAGGTCAAGGAGTCTGAAGACATCTTCGAGCGCCACTACAAGTACAGGTAGGTCGCTTGGGGAGTTTCCGGCCTGCCATGAAGGCTGCTGACCTCGCCGAAGGTTCAATCTCTGCGGTGGACATCGACGGGGAGCACGTGCTTCTATCCAAGATAGGGGGGGACATCTTCGCGGTGTCCGGGGCGTGCACTCATGAGGACGCGGACCTCGGCCAGGGTTTCGTCCTCGACGGGAGAGTGGTGTGCCCACTGCACCTGTCACAGTTTGACCTCAAGACCGGGGAGGCTGTGACCCCTCCTGCGACGGCCCCCCTGAAGCGCTACAGGACCAGGGTCGACGGGGGGACTGTCTACGTCGAAGTTTAGGGAGTTCTTTTAAGCATGAGAGAGCGCTTCGACCTGCTGGAGTCCACATAGGGATGCTCGAGTCAGAGGCCATCAACGCGGAAAGGATGAGGGCGGACTTCCCCATTCTCAGCAGGAAGGTCCATGGGAAGAGGCTGGTCTACCTGGACAACGCCGCCACCACCCAGAAGCCGCAGGCGGTGATCGACGCCCTCGTAAGATTCTACAGCACCTACAACTCGAACGTCCACCGGTCGGTGCACACCCTGGGCGAAGAGGCCACGGAGGCCTATGAGGGCTCCAGGAAGAAGACCGCCGAGTTCGTCGGGGCCAAGCCTCGAGACCTAGTGTTCGTCAGAGGGACGACCGAGGCGATCAACCTCGTAGGGTCGGCCTGGGGGGAGAAGAACGTGAAGAAGGGGGACGTGATAGTCGCCACAAAGATGGAGCATCACAGCAACATAGTCCCCTGGCAGCAGCTCGCGAAGCGCAACGGCGCGTCACTGAAGTACGTCGGGCTAGACACCGACGGAACGCTCGACCTGGCGGGCTTCGAGGACCTGCTCCGCGAGGCCCCCCGGCTTGTCGCCCTCACCCACTGCTCCAACGTCCTGGGGACCGTGAACGATGTGACAAAGCTCTGTTCCATGGCGAAGATGGCAGGCGCCACCACGCTGGTCGACGGGGCCCAGTCTGTCCCGCACATGCCTGTTGACGTGGAAGAGATAGGGTCCGACTTCTACGCCTTCTCAGGGCACAAGATGCTAGGCCCCACCGGGATAGGGGCGCTGGTCGCCAGGAAGGGGCTCCTCGAAGAGATGGACCCGTTCCAGACAGGGGGCGAGATGATCAGGGAGGTGTTCGACGACCACTCGACATGGAACGACGTGCCGTACAAGTTCGAAGCCGGGACCGTGAACATCGCCGACGCAATAGGCCTTGGCGCTGCCGTCGACTACCTCGACGCCATCGGGATGGAGAGGGTCAGAGACCACGAACTCAGGCTCCTCGACTACGCCTTCAAAGAGCTCGCTTCGGTCAAGGGGCTCAAGATCTACGGGCCATCCGACACCCGCTCCAGGGCGGGGGTGATCTCCTTCAACTACGCCGACGTCCACCCGCATGACCTTGCTACCATCCTCGACGAGGAGGGGATAGCCATAAGGTCCGGACACCACTGCGCCCAACCCCTGATGCGCTGGCTCGACGTCCCAGCTACCAGCCGGGCGAGCTTCTACATCTACAACGCCCATGACGACGTAGACGCACTGAAGGCGGGGATTGTAAAGGCTGGAGGCCTGTTCAAGGTATGAGCAGCGCTGACATCTACCGAGAGATCATCCTGGACTACTACAGGCACCCGAGGAACTTCGGCAAGTTGGAGCGGTTCGACATCGCGTCTCGGGACACAAACCCGCTCTGCGGGGACGAGATCGAGATGCAGGTCAAGGTAGGGGAGGGGATGAAGATAGAGGATGTCAAGTTCACAGGGAAGGGGTGCGCCATCAGCCAGGCGGCGGCCTCGATGCTGACAGAGCTGGCCAAGGGGAAGCCGCTCGAATGGGTCCGCTTGCTGGCCAAGGAGGATGTCTTCAAGATGCTCGGGAACCCTGACCTCGGCCCATCACGGGTGAAGTGCGCGCTCCTGGGGATGAAGGTGCTGAAGACGGGTGCGTACGGGTATCTCGGGGCGCACAACGACGACCCTGAAGAGTCTGACCTGCCATAGCCAGGGGCCTCGGTGTGGCCGGGGGCACGCCAGGTGCCGAGGACCGTTCGGGGAAGCACTTTTACGCACTCAAACTTGACCTGGGTGCTGGAGACTGCCGTTGGCGGTAAATTGGAAGACGCTCTTTCCATACGAGATTTTCGAGCCCAACTGGAGATTCTGGTCGTTCGTAGGCCTCTTGGTGGTGGGCTTCTGGGCGCTCGTCTCTTTCCCCGTGGCTGAGTACGCCGGGTACATCGACCCGTTCTACAGCCCGACCATCCTGATTGTGCCGCTCCCTGGGCTCTTCAGGCTCACATGCTACGCGTACAGGAAGGACTACCACCGTCACCTCTTCAAGCATCCGTTGGGCTGCTCCAACGCTGACCGAGGGGATTCCGGCAAGAGGCATTACACCGGAGAGAAGAACGGCCTGTTCCAGCTCGAAAATCTCCACAGGTATTTCCTCTACGCAGGCATCGCCATTCTACCGTTCTTCTACTACGACTTCTACCACTCGCTTGTATTCAGCGGCAGCTTCGAGCTGAGGGTGGGGAGCCTGGTCCTCCTCGCGAACGCGCTCCTGCTGACGGCGTGGACAGGCTCATGCCACGCGTTCAGGCACCTCACGGGGGGGAACATCGACTGCTACAGCTGCGTCACCGCAGGTGGGGCGAGGAAGGCCTTCTACGAAAGGCAGAGCTGGCTCAACAGATACCACGAGGCGCTCGCGTGGGTGAGCTTGCTCACGATTTTCTTCGCCGATCTCTACATCCGCGGCTTGGCAGCGGGTCTTCCGCTCGACTTCACCCTGGTGAAGCTGTAGAGATGGCTCCCCGTATGCCCAAGAGAGCTCGGTACCCCGTCTTCGTTGTCGGGCTTGCGGTGACACTCTTCGGCGGCCTTGCGGCCCACCTAGGAAGCACCGGCGCTCCGGCGACTGGAGCGGTGGTTGGCGTCGGTTTCCTCCTGATGGTGCTCTCAGTGGCCATCCGCTGAGTCGCCGACGCCTCCTGGGGAGCCCGGGACGGGTAGGGCCGCTAGCCCGTGCCGGAAGCCAGACGGATATCAGGCTCTGGTGTCCAGATCGATGCGGTGGCAGCTAAGGGAGTGAACTTATTATCGTCAAGGGAACGGCCCAAGGGCACCCGGCGTACTCGATTTGTGGGCTCCTGGACAAGAGAAAGACAGCGTTGACATCAGTGACCGGAGATACGACGAAAAGGCCTGCGACGTCCTCATAATCGGAGCCGGAGGGGCCGGACTCAGGGCGGCCATAGAGTCCTACGACAGGGGCGCGAAGACCCTCGTCGTCTGCAAGTCACTCCTCGGTAAGGCTCACACGGTCATGGCTGAAGGAGGGATAGCCGCGGCACTGGGCAACGTCGACCCCAAGGATTCTTGGGAGGTCCACTTCTCCGACACCATCGTCGAAGGGCAGCACCTCTCCAACTGGAGGATGGCAGAGATATTCGCCAAAGAAGCGATCGAAAGGGTCTACGAACTCGAGAAGTACGGGGCGGTCTTCGACCGGACCCCAGAGGGGAAGATAAGCCAGCGAGCGTTCGGCGCCCACACCTACAGACGCCTCTGCAACATAGGGGACCGGACGGGGCTCGAATTAATCCGCACGCTCCAGGATCAAGTCATAGCCAGGGGGGTGCCTTTCATAGACGAGGTCATGACCACCTGCATATTCAGGGACTCCAAGACGGGGACGGCGGCAGGGGCATTCGGGATTGACATAAAGACGGGGAGGCTCCTCCTCTTCAGGGCAAAGGCGGTCATACTTGCGACGGGGGGGTCAGGGAGGGTCTATCAGGTGACGTCCAACTCCTATGAGAGCACAGGCGACGGGATAGGGATGGCTTACAGGGCAGGGGCGGAGCTGATGGACATGGAGATGATTCAGTTCCACCCTACGGGGATGATTTATCCGCCTGGTGTGCGGGGGATGCTCGTCACCGAGGCTGTCAGGGGGGAGGGAGGGATTCTGACCAACTCTGAAGGGGAGAGGTTCATGTCCAAATACGACCCAAAGAGGATGGAGCTCTCCGCAAGGGACGTCGTGGCCAGGTCGATATACACAGAGATCATGGCGGGGAGGGGGAGCAAGGGCGGGGGGGTCTATCTCGACATCTCACACCGGGGGGCTGACTACATCAAGAAGAAGCTCCCCAGCATGTATGACCAGTTCCTGGCGTTCGCTGACATAGACATCACAAAGGACAAGATGGAGGTGGCACCGACCGTCCACTACCAGATGGGAGGCGTCAGGGTCAACCCTGAGACCGCTGAGACCAGCGTAAAGATGCTCTATGCCGCGGGCGAGGTGGCTAGCGGACTCCACGGTGCAAACAGGCTGGGTGGGAACTCCCTCTCGGACATACTTGTCTTCGGGAAGAGGGCTGGGGCGGCAGCCGCGGGGAGCGCAGCCGCGATCGACCTCCCATCGGTCGACAGGGGAGACGTCGAGAAGGAGATATCCAGGGTATTGTCGCCCTTTTCGTCAGCCGGGGGTGCTAACCCGTTCCATATCAAGGAGGAAATCGCGTCCAACATGTGGAAGCACGTAGGCATAGTCAGGAAGGCGGAGGACCTCGAGGCAGGTCTAGCCGAACTGGAGAAGCTCCAGGAGGAGGCGAAAGGCTTGAAGGCGGTGGGGGGGCGCGCATACAATCAGTCTTGGACAGATTCACTCCAGGTCTTGGACATGCTGACAGTCTGCGAGGCGATAATTCGGTCCGCTCTGGAGAGGAAGGAGAGCCGCGGCGCGCATACGAGGTCCGATTTCCCTGCCAAGGACCCGAAGTGGCTGGTGAACATAATCACCGTCCAGGAGAATGGGAAGATGGTCCGCCGGACAGTGCCGGTTTCCAACCCTCCCCCGGAGCTCCAGAGCCTGATCAAGGAGGATGACTGAAACGTTGGGAGTGACAGGCGGGGGGCCGAAGGAGAAGAGGGTCGTCAGGTTGAGGATCCAGAGGGGGGGTAGTCGCGGGACCGCTCCCCCGCACTACGACACCTTCGAGGTCCCCCGCGAGGATGGGATGGTGGTCCTGAACGCGGTCCACTACATACAGTCCCATCTGGACCCTTCTCTTGCGGTCAGGTGGAACTGCAAGGCAGGGCGGTGCGGCTCCTGCTCGGCCGAGATAAACGGCAGGCCACAGCTGATGTGCAAGACTAGGGTGGACTCCATAGACGGCGACATCACAATCGAACCCATGCAGGCATTCCCACACTTGAGGGACCTGGTCACAGACGTCACCGCCAACTGGAAAGTCGCCGCAATGATACCCCCGTTCACCCCCAAGGCCGACGCGGGGGACACCTTCACGTTCTACCAGGCGGACGTGGACAGGTCGAGGGAGTTCAGGAGGTGCATCGAGTGCTTCCTGTGCATGGATGTCTGCCACGTAGTGAGGGAGCACGAAGCGGACTACATAGGCCCCAGATGGGTCGTGAAGGCTGCTTCCCTGGACATGCACCCCATGGACGGCTTGAACAGGTCGAAGTTCATGAAGGACGCAGGGGGGCTCGGCTTTTGCAACATAACGAAGTGCTGCCAAGAGATCTGCCCCGAGCACATCGTGATCACCGACGACGCGATAATACCTGAGAAGGAGAGAGTTGTTGACAGGCACTACGACCCTATACTCTGGGTCTACAGGCACCTCAGGGGCGAGGCCAAAGCCGACGAAACGAAGTAACGAAGGGCCTGCGGGCTCCCGGTCGCGGCACGGTCAAACGGACGAGCCTGGGCTCGAAGGCCCATAAGCGCAGTTGGCGCCTCCTCCGTAATGTTCCCGCCCCATCTCATGGGAGGGCAAGGCGACAGAGACACTGCAAACGGAGACGGCAGGAGAGCAAACGCCTGTTTTCGGTCTGAAGAGCGTTTCATCATGGACATCTTTATAACCGCATCAACAATCGGCCGGGTCTACGAGAGGGGTAAAGTGCCTCACCATGGTTACAGTTTCCAGGGTTTCGACCCAGCGGTACATGTCCGGGCTAGCGGGAGAGAAGTCAACATCTCGCCCAAGGCTGCCCGTGAAGTCGCCGTGACCATCAAAGGGATGCCGCTGACGAAGGCCATCGACCTGCTCGAACAAGTCGAGAGCAAGGAAATGCCCGTGGCCTTCAGGCGCCACAAGCTGAAGGTCGGCCACAGGAGCGAGCTCCAAGGCTTCCCGACCGGGTCTTACCCGGTCAGAACCGCCAAGGCGTATCTCAACGTCCTCCACAACCTGCAGGGGAACACCGAGTTCAAAGGCTTAGACCCCGAGAGGGTGAAGATAATCCACGCCGCCGGCTACGCAGGCAGGACCGTGAAGGACTACTACCCGCGGGCCTTCGGCAGGAGCTCCCCCAATTTCCATCAACTCGTGCACATCGAAGTCGTGGGCAAGGAAGTATAGCGATGTCCGTCCAGCAGCGTACAACGGTCAAGTCGATCCTGACGTCGAGCATGTCGTACGCTGACCTGGACGAGTTCTTCGAGAAGGAGCTTCGTGATGCGGGGTATGGAGGTTTGGAAGTGCAGAAGTCTCCCATGGGGACGACGCTCAAGGTCTACGTGGCCAGGCCGGGCCTCGCCATCGGCAGGAGGGGGACAGGGATCAAGGACCTGACAGACAAAGTGACCGCTCGCTTCGCCCTTCCCAACGCCCAGATCGCCGTGACCGAGGTGGAGAGCCCGGAGCTCAACGCCAGGATCATGGCCGCCAGGATCGCCCAGATCGTGTCCCGTGGGACAGCGTTCCGCAGGGCTGCCCAGTGGACCGTCAACAACATAATGAGCGCCGGCGCCGCCGGCGTCGAGATTTCAGTCGCGGGGAAGCTCCGCAGCGACAGGTCGCACGGAGAGAAGTACAGGGCGGGGGTGGTCCCCAAGAGCGGCGACACGGCCGACAGATCGGTGGACCAGGCCACCACCGACGTCCTGATGAAGCTCGGCCTCTACGGGATCAAGGTGAAGATAGCGCTTCGGGACGCGCTTCCTCCTGACTTCCAGTTAAAGGAAGACATCAAAGAAGAGAACAACGAAGGGAACAAAGAAGATGCCACAACTCAAGCCGAAGGAACTCCGGAACCAGGGAACTGACAAGCTTCGGCAGACGCTCTTCGACCTCAGGTCGGAGCTCTCCAAGCTGTCAGGCGAGGCCCAGCGTGGAATAGTGAAGAAGGACGTAGGCAACATCAGGCGGATCAAAAAGGACATAGCAAGGGTGATCACGGTGATGCACGAGAAGGGGGTAACCGAGTGAACCTGATAGGAGGCATGTTGACCGTGCTCGACTCACCGGACCCCACCAAGGTCGGGATTGCCGGGAGAGTGCTCCTAGAGACCGCCAACACGCTGATAATCGACTCCGGCGGGCGCCCCGTCACCGTCGAGAAGGAAGGGGCGGCTTTCATCACGGGGTCAGGCAAGAGGGTGACCGGCGCTGAGATCGCCGGGAGGCTACAGGACAGGCTAGGGAGAGCGCGACGATGAGCTCAGCGGGTCTCGACGTGACGGTCCCTAGGAAGAAGTGCCAGGACGACCGCTGTCCTTTCCACGGGCACGCCAAGGTTCGGGGGAGGATTCTCTCGGGGAAGGCCGTCTCCACCGCTGGGAAGAGCTTCGTGGTGGTCGAAATGGAGTATCTCCACATGGTCCCGAAGTTCAACCGGGGCGAGAGGCGGAGGAGCCGCGTCAGCGCCCACGTCCCCCCGTGCATCGAAGTCAGGGACGGTGACGCGGTGACCCTCGGCGAATGCAGGCCGCTGTCCAAGACCATCTCGTTCGTCGTGGTAGAATCGAGGAGAAGCGCCTAATGTCAACGAAGTCTCGTGCAGTCTCGGCGAAAGGGGTCGAGGAGTTCAAGAACTACATCACGAGGTCGATACCGCTGTACGCTGTCATCACCTGCGCTGACAACACCGGCGCCAAGACGCTGCGCGTGGTCCAGGTCACGAAGGCGAAGGGGAGGCTGAGCAGGGTCCCAGCCGCCTCTGTAGGGGACTCGGTGGTCTGCGTGGTTAAGAAGGGCCCTCCGGAGCTGAAGAAGACCGTGTTTGGCGCGGTGATAGTGAGGCAGAAGTACCCGGTGAGGAGGGTGAGCGGGCAGAGGGTGGTCTTCGAGGACAACGCTGCAGTGATCATCACACCTGAAGGGGACCTGAAGGGGACAGACATCAAGGGACCCGTAGCCAGCGAGGCCGCAGAAAAGTGGCCGAGAATCGCGAACCTCGCATCGATAATCGTATAGGTGGAATGGATGAGGTTCGGGTCTAGGCTGTCGGCGGAGCTCAGAGGGAAGCACGGCAAGCGCAGCGTAAGGCCGAGGGTGGGCGACTCGGTGAGGATCGTCAGGGGGGAGTTCAAGGGGATCGAAGGGAAGATCACCAAGGTCGATTCTTTCACCGGGGTGGTGAACGTGGAGGGGGTCACCCACGAGAAACTCAAGGGGGGGACTGCCCCTGTCCCCATACGCTCCTCAAACGTAGTCGTCACGGCCCTCGTCCTCGAGGACAAGTTGAGGAAGCGGAGACTGGAGGTGCCGGCGTAGTGGGGAAGAAGGGAGGAAGGAACAAGATGAAGCGCCTGGCGGCCCCGCGCACATGGGACATTTCGCGCAAGTCAGACAGGTTCGTCTTCAAGCCTGTCCCCGGGCCGCACTCGATCTCGTCGTCCTACCCGCTCGGCGTCGTCATACGCGACCTTGCTTCCCTGGCGGGCCTGTCCCGCGAGCTGAGGTACATGGTCAAGACCGGGAAGGTGTTGGTCGACGGGATTGAGAGGCACACCCCGCGCTTCCCTGTCGGGCTCTTCAACGTGGTCAGCGTCCCCGCCGAGGGTGCGGACTACCGGCTCGTCCCAGGTCGCAAGGGCTTGAGGCTGGCCAAGGTCACTTCCAGCGAGGCATCGAAGAAGCTATGCAGCATCAACACGAAGACGAAGATCAGGGGCGGGCACATCCAGTATGGCCTGCACGACGGGAGGTCGGTCCTGGACGACGCCCTGAACCTCGCACCGGGGGACGCCGTGCTGCTCGAGGTTCCCTCCCAGAAGGTGCTGGGTAACGTCAAGCTGGCCAAGGGGTCGCTGGGCCTCGTCCTCGGCGGGGACAGGGCCGGGCAGCTTGGGATGATAGCCGAGGTGAAGGAGGGGACCGTCTCGCGCGAGAAAATGGTGAGGATCGCTCTCCCGAGCGGCGAAGCGGAGGTGCCCTCCCGCCTTGTATTCCCGGTAGGGACCTCTTCTCCGATGATCACGGTAGGGGTAGGCGCTTCATGAGTCAATCAACCGTCCAGGCGCACCCCATGAGGGAGATCAGGGTGGGCAAGGTCGTGGTGAACATAGGCCTGGGGAAGTCGGGGGAAGCCATAGAGAGGGGGAAGAAGGTCCTGGAACAGGTGACCGGCCAGAACCCGGCGCAGACCCGCGCCAAGAAGTCGGTGAGGGACTTCGGTATCCACAAGGGGGAGCCCATCGGGGTGGTGGTCACGGTGAGGGGGGGCGGCACGGCCGCGCTCATCGAGAAGCTGCTCACCGCCAGAGAGAAGAAGCTGGCAGGGTCGTCCTTCGACCCTCAAGGTTCGATCTCCTTCGGGATCCGCGAGCACATCGAAATCCCTGGCATCAGATACGATCCCGCAATCGGCATACTCGGGATGAACGTCTCCATCCTCCTCGAGAGGCCGGGGTATGGGGTCTCGCGGCGTAACCGCAGGACGTCCAGGGTGGGAAGATCCCACCGCGTCACCAGAGACGAGGCGATGCAGTACTTCAAGGACAAATTCGGGGTGACCGTCCAATGAAGGAGAGACATCCTAAGGTGAGGAAGTACGGCAAGTCGACTCACTACTGCAAGAGGTGCGGCCAGTACGGCGCCGTCATCAGGTCATACGACCTAGTCCTGTGCAGGCAGTGCTTCAGGGAGGTCGCGGAGAAGCTAGGCTTCAGGAAGTACGACTAGGTGAGATAGATGCCAGCGACCAACATCCTAGCAAACCTGTTCGCCAGCCTGCAGAACGCGGAGATGAGGAACAAGAAGGAATGCATGGTGATCCCAGCCTCGGGCTTGGCCAGCGAAGTCCTCCGTGTCCTGCAGAAGCGCAGATACGTCGGGGAGTTCGAGTTCATCGACGACGGCGTGGGGGGGAAGCTGAGGGTGCAACTACTCGGGCGGATCAACAGGTGCGGCGTCATATCCCCACGATTCCCAGTCAGGTCGCTGAAGCTCGTGGACTGGGAGCACCGATATCTCCCGGCGGTCGGTGTGGGGACCCTCATCGTCTCTACCTCGCAGGGAGTGATGTCCCACGTCGAAGCCCAGGAGAAGAAGATAGGCGGGAGGCTGGTAGGGTTTGTCTACTGAGGCGGTCCAGGAGACCGCAGTCGTCATCCCCGATGAGGTGACGGTAAGGCTCGACGGGAGGACTCTCTCTGTCAAAGGGAAGCTCGGCGAGGCCAAGAAGCGCTTCGACAAGGTCAACATCAACCTCGCCGTCCAGGGGAACAGGGTGCTCCTATCCCCTTTCTCCGCGAAGAAGAAGGACAACGTGATAGTCAACACAGTGGTGAGCATAGTGAACAACATGGTCGCCGGCGTCACCAAGGGCTTCACCTACAGGCTGAAGGTGGTCTACGCCCACTTCCCCATCTCCGTGAAGGTGAAAGGGGACCAGGTCCTGGTCGAGAACTTCATGGGGGAACGGTCTCCCAGGGTATCTCAGATTGTAGGAAGCTCTAAGGTCTCCGCCGAGGGGGACGACGTGATAGTGAAGGGGGTCTCCCTCGAGGATGTCGGCCAGACAGCGGCCAACATAGAACTCGCCACCAAGGTCAGGAGGAAGGACCAGAGGGTCTTCCTCGACGGCGTATACATATACCATAAGGAGGAGGGGCCGTAAAACCCATGTCGAAGGGGAAGCAGGCTGAGGAGAACAGGCTGAAGAGCCTGGTGGCCAAGCGGAAGGAGGTGGCCGACTCGAGGCCTGCCTTCGTGAGACAGGAGAGCTGGCGCTATGTCCGGATACACCCTGAGTGGCGTAAGCCCAAGGGCGTAGACAGCAAGATGAGGCGCCAGGACAAGGGGTGGCCGCCGCTCGTCAGGGTCGGCTACCGGGGGCCTGCCGCCGCCAGAGGCCTGCACCCGAGCGGCCACTTCGAGGTAATCGTCCACAGGCCGGGGGACCTGGCGCCGTTGGTGCCAGGGCGGGATGTGGCGCGGATCGGTGGCACGGTAGGGGCGAAGAAGAGGGCCGCGATCATAGAGAGAGCCACCGAGCTAGGGATAAGGGTCGTGAATCCGACCGGGTTGAGGATAATTGAATCTAAAGAGTAAGCGGAGACTGGCGGCATCTGTCCTGGGTGTCGGGGTGGACCGAATCGTGTTCGACGACGACTACAACGACCTGATACAAGACGCTATCACCCGGAGCACCATCCGCGGCTTGGTGGGCTTCGGGGCCATCAAGGTCACTCCGGAGAAAGGGGTCTCCAGGGGGAGGTTCAGGACAAGGTCGAAGAAGCTCAAGCGCGGAAGGGGGGCCGGGTCTACAGAGGGGCGTGCCACAGCCAGAAACCCGAGGAAAGACCAGTGGGTCTCCAAGGTCAGAGCACTGAGGTGGCGCCTCAAGGTGGCCAAGGAGAGGAAGGAGATCAGCCACGACGCCTACAAGCGGCTCTACAAGCAGGTGAAGGGGGGCCAGGTGAGGGGGGTGAAGCACCTCCTCGAACTGATGAAGGAGGTAAAGAAGTGAAGCAAGGTCACGTGCAGCTCCTAAGAAGGAGGCGCCAGGGGGTCACAGACTACAGGGCGAGGAAGCGGGCCATCACTTCGCAGAAGCCCCTACTTGTCGTGAGGATATCGAACAAGAACGTCACCGCTCAGTTCGTGAAGCCCACGTTCAAGGGGGACGTTGTCCTGTCGTCTTCCCACTCCAGGGAACTGTTGAAACTGGGATGGCACGGTTCAGCGAAGTCGACCCCCGCCTGCTACCTGCTGGGGAGGCTCGCCGGGAAGAAGGCGGTTGCGGCGGGGGTGAAGGAGGCCGTAGTCTACAACGGGCTGGCGCCGTTCATCAGGGGGTCGAGGGTCGCCGCGCTCCTCAAAGGGGTGGTCGACTCCGGCCTGGCGGTCCCGGTGGGAGAAAAGGCCTATCCTGACGAGGACAGGCTCTCCGGGAGGCCCATCGCCGAGTATGCGGCGAAGCTCGCCGCCGAGGACAAGGACGCCTACGCCCGGGCGTTCTCCGCGCTACTGAAGGCGGGCTTCAAGCCTGAAGACTACGCGGAGGAGTTCGAAAAGGTCAAGGCTACGATAGCCGGGGGGCGCAAGTAATGCCGTACCAGAGGCGCGACCGCCAGGAAGAGGAGCAGGTCTGGGTGCCGCGGACGAAGCTCGGCACGCTGGTAAACGAGGGGAAGGTCACCTCCCTGGACGAGATTTTCAAGAGCGGCCAGAGGGTCCGCGAAGCAGAGATTGTGAAGAAGCTCCTCCCTGACCTCAGGAACGAGGTAGTGGGGGTCAGCGTGGTGCAGAAGCAGACCGACGCCGGGGAGCTCACACGCTTCCTGGCCGTGGTCGCCGTCGGGAACGGCGCCGGCTGGTTCGGGGTGGGCAAGGGGAAGGCGATGCAGACCAGGGAAGCCATCGAGAAGGCCACCACCGCTGCTCTGCTGAACATCATCCCGGTCAAGCTCGGCTGCGGCTCCTGGGAGTGCCGGGACGGGAGGCCGCACTCGGTCCCCTACAGGATCAGGGGGAAGGCAGGGAGCGTCACCGTGGAGATAATGCCTGCCCCGAGGGCCCTGGGGCTGGTCGCGGGGCCTG
>JAFMAD010000059.1:1352-3478 GCA_029785195.1 Nitrososphaerota archaeon | reverse complement strand
CCTACGGCTCTTCGGTCAACGTGGTCCTCTCCAAGTTCGCCGAGGATTTCGGCCGGGCCTATGCGCTCAGGATCCTTGCGGGGGGAGCGGGGGTCAGGGAGGCGTTCAGCGCGATGGAGGAGATGGCCTCGGTCGCGGGGTGGGGCCGCGTCAAAGTGAGCGGAGACTTTGCGGGTGGACCGTTGACCGTCGAGGTAGCTGGCTGCGCCTTCTGCCCCGCCAGTCCGGGGGGTGACAAGTGCGATTTCATGGCGGGTGTGGCCATAGGCGCCGCTAGCGCCGTCTTCGGAAGGGGGTACGTCAACGAACACGTCGACATCACGAGGGGGGACGAGCTGCGCTGCATCATCTCCCTCCGTCCGAGCAACAGGGCTTCATGTCCGGACTGGAAGCCGGGGGCGTACTTCCCCTGGCTGCTCGGCAAGTAGCCCCTACGCGAGGCCCCCGCGCCCCGCTTGCCTGGACGGGTGCCTGTCCATCTCGATCCCGTACTCTTTCGCCCGCTCAGCAGCCCCCCTCTCTGGCTCTTCGGTATGGGCGATGTGCACCTTCACATCGGTGTCCAGCTGTATCATGAAGAGGCCCAAGACGAGCTTCTCGTCGGGTTTTCCTGCGAAGACATATCCGTGGACGCCCCCGCTCCTGTCCTTCGCCACCACGTCGAAGCTGTGCGTGACGCCCGACTTCCCTGTGACCGACCCAGCGAGTATCGTCCACCCCTCGCCCTTCAGCCTGTCCACCACTGCCTTGACGTCGGGAGCGGCGGCTGGTGACGGGGCTGGCGGCCTGAGCTTCCCGAACATCGACTTTAGGTCCGTGGTCTCCAGGGCCAGCGGCCGGAGCCTCTCCTTGAGCGTCAGGTACGCCTGGAGGGTTTCTACCCCCTTTTCGGTCAAATGGTACGTCGAGACGTTCCCTCGCTCTTCGCGCCTGACCAAGCCGTTCACCGCGAGCGAGTTGAGATATACAAGCAGGGCGTTCCATGTCAGGTTGGCGCGCTGCATTATCTTCGTCGGCCTGACGGCCCCCTTCGAGATGGCGAGCATGAGGTCGCATGCCATCTCCGCCCTGGACCGCCGCTGGGCAGGTCTGCCGTCGTCCTCTTCGAGGGCCACCTGGAGCACCTATCCTGAATCACCTTCCCGCTGTCGTCCGATAATAAACTGTCCCTCATCCCTGCCGGGCTTCGTCTGGATGCAAAATCGGAGCGGACGCGGCAAGCTCGCGTTGCCATGCGCCGGGACGCGAGAGGTCCTCCCCCGGACGAACATCCGCAGGGGCCAGGCGCGGCCCCTCGTTGCCCTCGGTGCCTTGCCGCGGCCGTCTTGGGCGAGTTGGCTGAGGAGGTGGCGCCGGACCGGGACACTAGGCTTTTGGATTTCGGCAACTACCCTTTAATGCGAAATCTAAAGTTCAGTGGGGTGCACTTGTCAGGAGCGGGATCGAGGTACAAACTCGCCGCCAGTCGCCCATGCGAAACGGCGGCCCCATAAGGAAGGGATCGAATTGAGCCACAGCGTCGAGTCCTTCGCCTCCGGTGACGGAGAATCCCGGAGCGGAGCGCGCGAGGGGAAGGCGTTCCAGACGTTGTTCAACGACGCGGTTTTGGTGGGGTTGACAGAGGTCCTCGGCTCAGCTGGGGCGAGGGCCGCGCTGTTCCACCTACGGCTCTCCAGCGGGTTTGGCGCGGCAGAAGTGCATAAGAAGCTGGTCGACATCTTCGGGATGGGGACACCGTGCTTGGAGTCGTCTATCCTCCGCACCCTCTACGCGAAGGCTGGGTTGGCTTTCGACCCCGGGGAGAGCAAGACCTTCGCCGACTACGTGGCTAGGGCACGGAAGGGTTACCGGATAAAAAAGGAGTGGTGAAGGTGCGACAGACCACCCAACCGATGCGATTGTCAAGGGCCAAGGGAGACAGCAAAGAAGCTGTAGAAGAGGTTCCCTTCACAGCCGTGGACGGACTCTCAACGTTCCTGAAGCAGAAGGGGAACACCCTGCTCGTGAAGGGGTACGCTGGGGCCGGGAACGAAGCCCACGACGGTGGGGACCACGCTCACCTCCAGGGAGAGGGGGACCGTGTCGTAGAAGTCCCCCACCGCGTAGTCCGCGAGGCAGACATCGGC
>JAFMAD010000059.1:0-1342 GCA_029785195.1 Nitrososphaerota archaeon | reverse complement strand
CACGCTCGCCCTCCAAATCCTACGGGAGCTCGCCCCCGACGGGGGCGGGGTCTACGTCTCGTCCAGGGTCTCGCTGCAGAAGCTCCAGCGAGAGTTCCCGTGGGCCCGGTTCGGCAAGAACGGCGCGGCTCCCGCCGGGGGATTCACTGACCTGCGGCTCGGCTCGCCTTCGACGGTCCTGGAGGAGATAGTCGGCGCCATAACCTCGAAGCGCACCACCAACTCCGCCGTCGTCTTGGACACATGGGACGGGATCGCGAAGGAGATGGACCCGAATGAGAGGCTGAAGGCGGAGAAGATGCTAATCGCTGTCGCCGACTCCCATAGGGCCCGGGTTATCTTCGTCAGCGAAGAGCCCCAGCGCACGACCATGGACTTCCTGGTGGACGGGATAGTGGAGCTGACTAGGGAGGAGAAGTACGGGAGGGTAATCAGGGAGATAGAGGTGCAGAAGCTGAGGGGGACACTGATCGAGCAGCACAAGTACCTCTACACGCTCAAAGACGGGAGGTTCACCCTGATCCCGCCGTACTCTTCAGCGGTCCCGGCGGGGGCGAGGCGTCCTGACCCTATCCAGGACAGCGGCCCCTTCGCCTCCTTCGGGTCCGCCGCTCTTGATGCCGCCTTCGGGGGCCTCAGGAAGGGCGGGACCTTCGTGGTGGTGTACGACGAGCGCGTCCCCTACGACGCCATACGTCTCATCTCCATCCGCGCGGTCATCAACGCCCTCAACACGGGGAAGGGGGTCTTCGGCATCCCCCTCCCCGGAGCGACCAACAGCGAGCTAGCCGAGGCAGTCCGTCCATACGTCGACCCCGAGCTCTACGCCCGATGCCTCGCGCTGGGGTCTCTGGGAGGAGACGCGGAGACCGGCCCCCCGCTCTACTCTATCAACGACGCGGACCCCAGGCAAGCCTCGGCGAGGATCACCGATATAGTCGCCAAGCTGCGGGCGCGGTCCCGCGCCAGGAGCGTCCTCATCGTTGAGAGCGTGGGGACGTTAGAGGCCCTCTTCGCGTCGAGGATCGACGCGGTGGTCGAAGGGGCAGGGAAGAGGGCGGGCGCCGTCCGGTCCTCCGGCGTCGACGCCTACCTGCTACTTATCCAGCACGACTCCCCGATAGCCAGCAGGATCCTAGCCATGAGCAACAGGTACCTCCGGCTCATCACCATGGACAGGTCCGTCGTGATACTGGGTGAGAAGCCTGCCTCCCCGGCATACTCAATCGACCACGCTCCGGATGACCCACTCAACCCCAGGCTCACGCTCATAGTCTGAGCGCCCTTCACCCACCGAAGCAGGGATAGAGCCGGGCTCCATTTCATGGTATCTATCCTCCCT
>JAFMAD010000058.1:272-3532 GCA_029785195.1 Nitrososphaerota archaeon | reverse complement strand
TCCAGCTTGACCGCCCTCAGCTCCTCCGGGTCGCCCTCCGTCAGGAGTGAGACGGCTGACATCCCGAGCAGCCCCATGCTGTAGCCAGTGCCGTTGGATAGCAGGACGACCCCCGACCTGATGTCGCGGAGGTATTCCATGTCTGATGTGTAGACGTCTACCGACCCGCCATGGCGTACGACCTTGTGGCCTCGGAAGTCAGGTATTATCATCAAGCCGTATCCATAGGAGTCCCCCCCGTAGCTTTCTACGGGCCACTTCGCGTAGGGGGTCTCCATCTTGGAAAGTATTTCCTTGGAAACCACTTTCTTCCCTTCGAACTCCCCGCCGTTGATGAGCATGGTTACGTAGCATGAAAGGTCCGCGGCGCAGCTCATGATCCCTCCAGCGGCGCCGCTGCCGTAGGGGACAGGGGTGGGCGTCAGCTTAGCGCCTCTGATGGCGTAGGGGGTGGCGACGTCTATGTCGCCAGAGATGTCCGCCTTCGATAGGAAAGTCCTCTTCATGGCCAGGGGCGCCAGGACCTCTGCTCTTAGATAGTCGAACCAGTGGCGGCCGCTCACCTTCGAGACTATCTCTCCGAGTAGGACGAACCCCTCGTTGAGGTAGTGGAGCCTCGTCCCCGGCTTAGATACCACCCAGTCGTCCACACCGTCCAGGAAGGAGGACATGTCGTCGAGGCTGGCTATGGGGAGCCAGTGGTGGTACTCTCTGAATGCGCTGAACAGGATTACCTCCAGCGAGCCCAGCCCAGGTATCCCGCTCGTGTGGGAGAGCAGGTGGTGCACCTCGACCCCTTCGAAAGCCTTCTGCTTGAGAGGGATGAACTTAGTGACAGGGTCGTGGAAGTCCATCTTACCCGATTCGACTAGTTTGCCGACGGCAAGGGCGACGAAGGATTTCGTGATAGAGCCAATGCCATAGAGTGTCTGCTCGGTCGCAGGGCTAGCGCTACTCGCGTCCTTCCAGCCGAAGCCTCTCGTATGCACCACCCTTCCGCCTTCGATGACCGCGGCAGATACGCTGGGGATCTTGGTCTCGCTCATCTTAGCGAAGACCAGGTCGTCGAACTTTTGGGTGTCGAAGGCTACCATAGCAACGGTGGGAGAAACCCGGCTAATAGAGATACCATGACCGCGTCTTCACCAGCGCGAGGCTCGCTCGAGAATGAACCTGTAGGCATTGCCATGCATGATATCGTCCGCCTGACCTGCAGGCACCCCGGCGTCGACCATGGCTCGCCGGAACTTCCCCACCTTCGAGACGTTGTCCATCCCTTCGGGGGAGCTCGACATCCCCAGGAAGTCTGTACCGAGGGCGGGTGCTGCCGCGCCGCCCACTTTTATGAAGTGCTTCGCGTGGGTCGCGAGCTTGGTCGGAGTGAAAGGGTTGCCGATGCAGCTCCGGATGAAAGTCAGCCCGACTATGCCTCCCCTCCTCCCCGTCTCCCGAATCAGGTCGTCCGAGACGTTCCTCTGGTTGGGCTGGATGCTGGCGGCGTCCGAATGGCTGAAGAAGGGGGGGAGCTCCGCGGAACTCAGGGTCTCCTCCGACGCTTTGGGTGAAGCGTGAGAGAGATCTACGAGAACCCCAAGTTTGTCCGCTGCAGCGACAAGCGCTTCGCCTTCGCCGGTGAGCCCGTAGTCTTTAGTCGAGAGGCATGAAGCTGCGAACTTGTTGTCATAGTTCCAGGTGAGACCGATGGAGCGGACCCCGAGGTTGAAGAAGACTTCGAGGTCTTCAGGCTCCCCTAACGCCTCACACCCCTCTATGTGTAGGACGATGCCGACCCTACGTCCGAGAGACTCGATGTCATCCAAGGTCCTGACTATCTTGAGGTCCTTCTGGTGCATCTTCTCCAGGGAGTAGTATATCTTGATGAGCTCTATGGCGACGTCTCTGGGAGATACGAGGGAGGACGAAGGAGACCATCGCCCATACATCTTTTCCATGGCGGCCATCTTCCTCTGGTTGAGGCCCCCCAGAAGCGGGAAGACAGAGCCGAGGACCAAGGACACTTTGCCCTCCCGCCACTTCGGGATGTCCGCCTGGCGGCCGCGTGCGTCTTCAGAAAGCGGCACGGACCCGCCCATCAGGTAGTAGTAGCCGATGTCCTCGTGGAGGTCCACGACCATGCCTCCGACGGGTTTGAGAGCTGATTTAACTTTCTCTGGGACTCGACTTTCCGGACCCGTCCTCATCAACACATGCCTGGAGGGTCCATGTGGCTACGAAGCGAAGGCGAGAGCGAGGGAGCTGCTGGTGCGGAGCCATACACTTCAGGGGAGCCTTCGGCCTGACAATGGGATACAGCGAGGGTTTGAGTGCGCCTGCCAGAGCCCCCGGCGGAGGCGCGTGGGACGGCGCCGTTGAATCGATTGCTCTACCGCCGGCCGTGACGGTCCCTCCGACGGGGCAAAGCGACTACGTCGAAGAGTATCTTTCTTGAGTTGATGTTCACCCCCCTGGCGTAGAATCTGTCTTCGACTACCAAGTTCCTGAGGTCGTACCCACCCCTTTCATGAAAGTCGTACCTCTCAAAGGAGAGCGAATCTATGAGATATGACTCCAGGTAAGCAAGGTCTGGGTCGGTGACCACCTCCGCCGGGATGGGTCCATTCTTCGGGGCGAGGAGGTCGTTCAGGGCGTCTCTTGCGGCCCCATAGTTCTTCCAGGCCTCCTCGACGAAGCGTGGGAATATTCCGTTGGCGGACATCTTCTCCTCGAACCTGCCGTCAGTGTCCTCTGAATACTGCTTCAAGAGATGCGCCTTTATGTTGAGCTCATTGGCTCTGTCCATCCTGTATAGGAACTGCCTGGCGGCGTGTTCGAAGTCGACCCTGTAGGCGTGGTTAAGGGAGTCGCCGAAGGCTCCACAGGCCAGGAAGAACCTCGCCATGTCATAGTCGTTCGACAGGAGCGCGTCTGATATCATGTGGGCGAAGTCCGGGTCGTATGGGATTTCGCTCATCAGGAGGCCCTTCCTGGTGATGCCGCGCGGGCTGAGCGTTATTGCCCCGATGTCCGCCAACCAGTCTTCGGCGAAGCCTATCTCCTTGTGGTTCAACCTCGACATGAACTCAAGGCTTGAGAGGTCTAGACCGTATTTGGCCATCAGGAGGACCAGATCAAACGGAGTCTCTGTCTCAAGGTCTTTGTGGACGGGGACCGGGTCGATCTTCTTGGGTACGGGTGTGCTGGTGAGAACGACGGCCCGCCCGGACTTGAACCGTCCGACCCGCCCCATCATCTGGAGGAGG
>JAFMAD010000058.1:0-262 GCA_029785195.1 Nitrososphaerota archaeon | reverse complement strand
CACGTAATTTTTCTTTGATGATGCGATGGCGTTTGTGGCGAAGATCCTGAGGTCCCTGTCCTGCTCGGCTCTCCGCTGGATTTTGTTCACTTCGGACCCCTCCAGCCCTCCGTGGATGTATACCCCGCCATAGCTCGCCGCGTACTTCTCTACGAGACGCCTTGTGGGTAGGAAGACCAACCAAGACTCGCCCTTGGGCTGTGCATACAGATACCTCGACATGGTGCCGAACATCGCGTCCAAGTCGCGGACGAGCTCCACC
>JAFMAD010000057.1 GCA_029785195.1 Nitrososphaerota archaeon | reverse complement strand
TATGAAGAGGGTGTCAGGCTTCCTCGTCCGAGTATAGGAATAGAAGGTCTCTACCACCCCGTACATGACGAAATAGAACGACAGGATCGAGAGTATGTTCGCCAGGTCCGGTCCGCTGATCGAGATCACGGGGAGGATCAGGAGCGCCGCCCCCATCCTCTTCGACAGAACCACGTCCACGGCGTGGGAGAAGGCGAGGAAGAAGTAGCCCGTGGTCTCCAAGAGCAGGCCACCCACCACCACGTCTGTCGCTGTGATCGAGAGGCGCGGGACGAGCTGGCCGAGCCCGACCAGGCTCTCGACGAAGAACCCGAACCCGAGGAACGCGAAAGCCAGCCCTAGCCTCATGAGGGACATGCTCTCCGTATGCTTCACCCCCTTCAGGGCGACATATGCCACCGAGAAAGACACGAACACCCCGATGAACTGGAGCATCGACTCGATGAGTGCCATGTCGGGGGGCGAGCTCATGTTTAGGAGGCGAAGGAGCCCACCCAGATATAAAAGCGTGATGAAGCCGAACTCAAGGCCCTACCGGGCCAAGCGCCTGGTCTCCGCGTGCCCCCAAACCCGCCGCCGCACGCGGACGCGCCTGTCCTTTAGTCGTCCCAGACAGTCCGCCATCGCCCAAGTGATGCAGTGGCAGCAACACTCCTCGCGTCGCTCGGTCTCAGGCACGGCTTTGGCCGAGCGCTTCGCCTGCATGACCACCTGTAGCCTTGTGGCAGCGCCGAGCCAGCTCCGCAAGCACGGCGAACGCATGTTCGTGGGCGTTCGGTTGGCTCAGTCTTAAATATCATAGGAGAGAGACACCCGGGCCAGGAAACCTGCCCATTGTCTCAGAGTGGAGAAAGCGACAGGAAGCTTAGACGCGCGCTATCGACGACGGACCTGCTGATGTTGAGCCTCGGTGGGATTATAGGCTCTGGGTGGCTCTTTGCCGCTGCAGGTGCGGTGACCCTCGCTGGTCCTGCCGCCATTTTTGCGTGGCTGATAGGCGGCATAATAGTCCTCTTCATCGCCCTTGTGTACGCTGAACTGGGCGGGATGATCCCACGCTCCGGGGCCATCGTGAGATACGGAGGATACTCCCATGGGAGCTTCGCCGGATACATGTTCGGATGGGCTTACTTCCTCTCCGCGGTCTCTGTCCCCCCGATAGAGGCCGAGGCCGTGATAACCTACGCAGGGACTTACATAAACGGGCTCGTCTACCCGAACGGAGTCCTGACGGCCGAAGGGATCGTCCTTGCGATGCTGTTGACCGGCCTCTTCTTCGCTCTGAACTACGTAGGGATCAGGGTGATGGGGAAGGTCAACACCGGGATAACGTGGTGGAAGCTGATAATCCCGGCAGGGACAGTGGTCGCGCTATTCGTCGCAGGTTTCAACGCGTCGAACTTCACCTTGGCGACAGGTTTCGTCTCGTACGGCTGGCCCGCGGTGTTCTCTTCAATCTCGCTGGCAGGGATTATCTTCTCTTTCCTAGGGTTCAGACAGGCGCTTGATTACGGCGGGGAGGCTAAGAATCCACAGAGGTCAATCCCCATAGCCACGATTTCCTCAGTCCTGATCGGAATCGCCCTTTACACCCTCCTGCAGGTGGTTTTCATCGGCCACGTCACGTGGCCCGCGGGGGTCTCGGTAGGGGACTGGTCGGCTCTGTCAGGACCTATCATAACGGCTCCTTTCGCGACGGCGGCGTCCGCGGCCGGTCTCGTCGCGCTCACCTACATCTTGTATGCAGACGCCTACGTCTCACCCTCCGGGACCCTCAACGTCTACCTCGGGACTTCGCAGAGGACGCTCTACGGCCTCGCGACGTTGAAGTCGCTCCCCGCGTCCCTCACTAGGGTGCACGAGAGGTTCAGGGTCCCCATCCTCCCGCTCGTGATATCCACGCTCGTAGGGTTCCTCTTCTTCGCCCCGTTCCCCAGCTGGTACAAGCTGGTAGGGTTCATATCGAGCTCTACCGTCTTCACCTACATAGTCGGCGGGTCCGCGCTGATGGTCCTCAGGAAGCATGGATCTGAGCTCAAGAGGCCGTTCAGGCTCGCAGGCTCCAGTATAATCTCGCCCATCGCGTTTGTGGGGGCATCTCTTATCGTCTACTGGTCAGGCTGGCCTGTCGTCGGGTACGTGGCTGCAGCGATATTCCTAGGGCTGATAGTCTACGGCGTCTTGGCAGCTCTCAACAGGAAAGATGTCATCAACATATTCACTTCACAGGCCCTGAAGGCAGGGATTTGGGTCCCGGCTTACATCGTTGCTCTCGTTGTACTTTCCTACATCGGAGAGACGGGGTACGGCGGGATAGGCGTCCTAAACTTCCCGGTGGATTTCATAGCGGTGATAGTCGTCAGCCTGATATTCTACGCCTGGTCAGTGATGTCAGGGTACAGGACAAGCGAAATCGAGCAGATGGTAGGGCAAGGGACGCAGTTCGTCGCGGCAGAGTCTTCTGGCGCGCCAGCGGACCAGAAGAGCGGCCAGCAGTGAACGACGCCGACGGCTGGCGAACGTTTGGTGTCTCGGAAGCGCGCAGGGCCGCTCGAGACTTGGCCGGCGCCGGGTCATCGTACCCCCTTCGCCAAATGACGCCACAGTAGGCAATTTCGCGACGTCGTATAAGCCGCCGGAGGAAGGAGCCGCGCTACTTCGTCACGATGGTGAGCACGTCCTGGTCCATCAGCCTGTGGGCGATGCCGACCCGCTGCCCGCCGAACTTCACGCTCTTCCCCCAGACCTGGGCGTACCTGAACTCGTCCTTCATCGCCCTATGGACCTTGTCGCACACGTCGGCGATGGTCGCCCCACCGCGGAGCATCATAGGCTCCTCGAAGTCAGTCTCCCCAGTCCTCCGCCGCATGTAGATACGGACGAAGTCGAGCCTCTTGTAGATCTCCTCCTTGAGCGCCTGGACGTTTATGTCAGATTCGGCCGAGACCGGGACGAACCCGTAGCCAAGCTTCCGCCCCAGCTCGCCTGTGAACCCCGCGTTAACCAGGTCGATCTTGTTCATCACCGTCAGCGAAGGGACATAGACCCTGTTCCCGGAGAGGACGTCGATGAGCTGCTCGTCGGTTATGTCCTCCCTTATCACCACCCTCGCCCCGGTGACGTCGTAGACCCGGAGTATGTCTTTCACGAGAGACTCGCTCACCCTCGTCAGTTTCACCTGTGATGTGACGCTTATCCCCCCGGAGTCTACTTTCTCTATCACGACGTTCGGGGGGCGCTCGTCCACCCTGATCCCTGTGGTTCTGAGCTCCCGCTCGAGGAGCTCCCTCGCCTCCGGCTGGAAGACGTCAACGACGAAGAGTATCAGGTCGGCGCTCCGGGCCACCGCCAGGACCCTCTTCCCGAGCCCCTTCCCGGACGAGGCCCCCTTGATTATACCAGGGAGGTCGAGGATCTGTATTCTGGCCCCGTTGAACTCCATCACCCCAGGGACGACGTCGAGGGTGGTGAACTGGTAGGCGGCGACCTTGGACTTCGCGTTGGTGAGCCTGTTGAGGAGCGTCGACTTCCCTACGCTCGGGAGGCCTATGAGGACCACCGTGGCGTCCCCGGACTTCTTCACGTC
>JAFMAD010000056.1 GCA_029785195.1 Nitrososphaerota archaeon | reverse complement strand
AACGTCGTACTCCTTCCCGACCTCAACAGGCTTTGGCTTGAAGGACCTGAAGCCGCCGCTTCCGCCGCTGCTGCTCCGCCCGTAGCCTCCTCGTCCGAAACTCGTCTTTTCACATCCTAGCTGCTTTCGGTGCCGCTGAATCCCCGCCCTTCTCCGCAAGTTATTAAGTTTGACTAGTCCGGGCTCCGGAGTCGATCGCGAGTCACTCTTACATGCCATCATTCTAAATTGCCTCGGTACGCGCTCGGCTACATCGTCAGACACCTGGCCTGTGTATTCCGACCCAGTCCAGTCTGACTGCTTCCGAAACTGGAAACGCCGACGGCTCTCCGAAACAGAATCGCACGAAGATCAGAAAAACAGGGGGCGGAGGGCTGGGGCCCTCCCATTGGTTACGATGGCGGTGAAACGAGGTTCGGAATCAGGTTGGCTACGTTGGGAGTTCCCCAGCCAGACGCGTCGTCCCAGCCGGGACCGGCTTCGTAGCCGAACGGTGTCCCGACGAGCTGGTTGTTCCCAAAGGTTATGTCGTGGAACGAGGCGGCGTACGTCTTCTGGTCCTTCCCGATGGCGTAGATGACATTGTTGAGGTAGCCGAGCGGGTGGCCCGCCGCTTGGTCAGCTAGTGCCGCTATAGCGGCCCACTGGGGAGAGCCAGCGCTTGTCCCGCCCACTATGAAAAAGACAGGCCCGGTGGCCCCTATGCACGCGGGGCAAGCGCTCCACACTACGAGTACCCCGCCGTTAACCGCCGCGTTGTACGACACGTCAGGGGTCGCTCTGCTCGTCAGCCCGAGGCCGCTTTGGAAGCCGGGGGTCGAGAAAAGTAGGCTCTCGGCTCCCCCGCTTGCGGCGTTAAAAGAAGGTTCGTTCCAGACCTGCTCCCCGCCGTACCCGGAAGGCGTGCAGCCCCCACTGGGAGGGCACGAGCCAGCGGCCAACCCCGCAGGGTACGGGTCCCCCATGGTGCCGCCGACCGCCGTGACCAGCGGGTCCGAAGCTGGGAAGTTGGCGTTGGGTGTCGCTATGCCGTTGGTGGCACCCGAGTCCCCTGCCGAAGCGAAGACTGTCCACCCGGACGCAGCCGCTGTCCTGTAGTTCTGTTCGGCCTGAAGGACCTGCGCGTTGTTGTTGTGGATCAGATACTCGGGGATGCCGAAGCTCTGCGACATTATGGCGCCTGGGAACATCGGTATCACGGTGCTCTCGGCGACGTTGATGGCGTTACCTGCAGGGGACGCGGCGACGTCGAGGACTATATTGGCCCCTGGGGCCATGGCATGCGCATATTCGACGTCGAGGCTGGTTTCAATCGACCAGCCGAAAGGTCCGAGGGGGTTCTTGGAGCTGTACGAAGGCGTCGGGCAGCCGCCTGGCGGGCAGATGATTGTGAACGAAGGTGGCGGAGGTATGTTGAAGAAGGTGTCGAATAATCCGAGGTCGCTCACGATCGTGGGGCTGCCGTAAGCGTCGACGATCACTATCGTTTGGCCCGCCCCGTCGAGGTTGCTCGGGAAGTCATAGGCCGAGCGGATGAACTGGGGGGAATAGCAGACGAGGCGCGCACTTTCACAAAAAGTGAGCGGATTGAAGTTGGAGGACGACGTCACAGTCTGCGTGCTGGCCAATGTGTAGATGTCCATAGGTATGTAGTTGAAGTCGCCGCCCCCAGAGGTAGACACGGCGAGGGCAAGGGGGCTGGCGGCTAAGATGACGGAAAATGCAATTGCAGTGAATAACAGGTTTTTCTTCATCGGCGCGCCTTACCATCAGTTGATATTTACGATATTCGGTCACCCCGGCTGGCAGGGTTCATATCCCCCTCCGCCTGGGGTTGGGCCTGTGCCCAAAGAATTCAAAGGCAAAGACGAATTCATCAAGCTCCTGGAGGGTGCGACTGAAATACGCGTGGCGCGCCACGGCGACCAGGCGAAGGTCAAGCTAAGGACCAGGGACGCGCTCTACACCCTCAGGACCACCTCCGAAGAGGCAGACGCCCTCATCAAAGGGGTCAAGAAGCCAGTCGTAGAGTTCTAGACAAGATACCGCAGCACCACCAAGACCCCGAGCAGCATGGGTATCGGGAGCCCGGGGAGGAGCCTCCGCCTCGATAGCAGGAAGAGGGTGATCACCATCCCGACGTCGATGGCGGCCGTGGTGAGGACGGCCGGGACCGCCCCGGACGAATTGTAGAACTGGAAGAGCGCGAGCGACGGGAGGAGGGTGTAGAAGACAACGTCCCCCAGACCCAGGGTGAACTCCCCCGCCCTGATGGACATCCCGACGAGGGCTATCCCCTGGTTCGTCCCCACGAGCGCCTTCAACGGCCCCCTGAACACTGCGTAGATGTCGTAGACCGCGAACGCCACAGGGAGCGCCAGCGCGGTCCAGGTGGGGAGTGTGATGGCGAAGAAGCTCCCCACCTCGGCCCCGACGAACGCTAGGGTGACGGTCGCAACCCAGCTGACGTTTTTCACGAATATGACGTAGGCGATGGCGGCCACCACCGCCGCCGGAACCCCGTACGCGACAGGGAGCGCCATGTCAGCGGGGAGGTAGTTGTATGCGAACTGCCCTGCGGTCACCAGGGTGAGTATGAATGCCGAGAAGGCGACAGACCCGAAGATGAGCACCTTGAACGGGAGGACCATCTTCCTCCTGAGCATCCACACGAGGGCGAGGGTCAGCACGAAGGCGAAGGCGACCAGGAGGGCCGCGTTCAGGGCGGACCCAGCGAGGGACGTCCCTGCAGGCGCGTAGCTGGGCCCCGTGGTTGCAACAACGACGGAGTACACGGGGATGTTCTGGCTGGTGATCAGCAGGGACGTGACCTGGATCGCCACGACGATTGCGGTCGCTATGAGCAGGTTCGCAGGGGTTATCCTCTTCGCGTCGGGGGGCGCTTGGTCGCTCAACTAAGGAGACGACCTCTATATTCCGCCTAGACGGTGAATTCCTGTCCGGGCATGGCCGCGGTCGCCTCCGCCCCGAAGCCTTCGTGCAGCTCCTTGGCGAGCGCCAGGCACGATTCCTCCTCGCCGTGGACAGTTAGGAACCTCGGATTCCCCTGGATGCCCTTGAGGTCGCTGAGGAGTGTGGACCTCCCGGAGTGGGACGAGAAGTCGAAGCGCTTCACCTCTGCCTTCACCTTGGTCGGCTTCCCCCTGTAGATGGTCAGCCCTTTGTCTAACAGGGTCCTCCCCGGCGTCCCTGGGACTTGAAAGCTCACTATCCCTATCCCGTTCTTCTCGTCCATCGAAAGGCGCTCGTTGTAGAATATGGACGACCCCCCCACCAGCATCCCCGCAGGGGATATAATCACCCCAGGCTTCTTCACCAGGCTCCTCCTCTGGGTCCAACTGGTGACCTCCTCTATGTTTTCGAGCATCTTCCTCAGGGCCGCCGGGTCTCGGAGGAACTCCTGGTACCTTAGCAATATCCCGTTGACCTTCAGGGCCATCCCGTCCATGGCTACCGAGTGTTTGAAGCCGTTCTTCACAAGCGTCATGGCTACCTCCTGAGCGCGCCCTACCGAGAACGCAGGGATGAGCAGGACGCCCCCCCTCTCCACTACCATATTCGCGAACTC
>JAFMAD010000055.1 GCA_029785195.1 Nitrososphaerota archaeon | reverse complement strand
CAGAGTGAGGTTGGTCGCTCTCCAATCTACGAATGCGACTGGTTGGTAGTCCCCAACGTAGACTCCCACCAGAGGGCGATAGGGGGTAGCGTATGGGTAACCGTCAGCCATCATCACCATCCCATTCTGAATCATTAGGTTCCCTTTGAGAGCCAGGGCCGCGAGATGCGCTCTAAGTTGCTCGTTGGCGTAGGTGAGGTCAGGGAGGAATGGGATGAAGGAGTACTCCTCCCCGACCGCGTTCCGGCCGGCTATCCCGCTCACCCACTCGTTGAAGTGCGGCGAGGTAGCGTTCGCAGCGGAGGTCAGCACGGTCGCATCCGCCGGCGTGTTGGCGCTGAGCCATGAAAGGGCGTCCAGCCGCGGCTGGTTGAGGTCTTCATAGGACTTGTATGCGTGGGCCGTGAAGACGACTCCAGTGGCGACGGTCCCTATCAGGAGGATGATGAGTAGGCCCGCGACTATCCTGTTCAAGACCTCTCTCTTTCTTGGTGCCTTCACTGAAGCAATCTTCTCCTCTAGACGCGTAAAGAAGACCCCGCCTATCATGAACGCCGGCACCGGGAGTATGTACCAGAACCTCACTGCCCTGAACGAAAGTATCGTAAAAGTCAGAACCAGGCCGGCAAATATGACCGCACTCGTCAGCGCCAGTCTTATGCCGTTGTGACGCCAATAGAGGAGGGATGCGTACATAGCAACTATGATGCCAAGGATGATGAAGACGAGTATCTCAGGGAGAACCGCGACGTAAGAGCTGTAGAGCGTCCCCAGGACCTGGGCGGGGGAGTAGACCTGGCTCGTGGCTGCGCCCCTAGCGAGATAAAGGTCGAGGTATATTGGGAAGAATGGCGACGCTATCACTAGGCCAAGGGCTGTCGACTTGACCAAAAGTGATACCTCCCGCAGCTTCCTCTTCAGGACCAAGTACGCTCCAAAGAGGCCTAGAGTGACGAAGAGGATTGCGAAGTACATAGTGTCAGACCCCGCGGTGAGGGCCACGGCGGCCGCCGTGACGAGGAGCCCCCTCCTGTCCGGCAGCTCAAGGTACGAGATGACAGATCCCATCGCGAACATTAGGAAGGTCAGGCCGAAGAGTCCATCGAAGTTTCCCCACGCAAACATGGTAGCGTAAGTCGGTATGAAGACGAAGGCGGTTCCTGCCACTACCGTCACCAGGCGGTTCATCCCCAGCTTCAGGAACAGGTAGTATGCTGCCGGGATAGGGAGGACTGAGGCAAGAATCATGAAAAGCTTGAGGCCAAGGAGCGCTCCAAAGGCTGAGACGAGGAGCGCCAAGGGGAGGACGGGGATGAAAGGGGCCTCGAGATTGTAGAGAGAGATTAGGCCAAAGGGCCAGAACCTGTTGGTGTGGAAGGCGACGTAATGGTCTCCCAGCACGACCCTCGCAGCAGTCAACCATTGTCCGGCGTCGTTGGAGGTGGCAGTAGGATAGCCGCCGAGGATTATAAACCTGGCAAGGGCGGTAGTCACCACAACAAGGGCCACCAAGAAGACAGGGTAACTACGTCGTTCAATCATTTCATCCGTCACTCCCGCGCGAACGCTCCATGTGCCCCGGCCCACGTTCGACGGAGGGTCCAGCATCTGAAAAATGCGGCCTTCAAAGCCGAAGCTCCCACTTCAGGTGCACCAGAGCCGCCCCTCAAGTCAACTGGCTCCCTCAACATTCCCATATTAACTCAATACGTCCGGCCTCCGTCTTTCAGTTGAAACACTTATGACTGCACTCGAAGTGCGGCAGCGCGTGTCCCGCACCCACCAGGGTGACTACAGGATTCCTGTATGCAGGCCCAAGCTGGGGGAGAGCGAGTACAAGGTCGTCAACCAGTGCCTGAAGGACGGATGGGTGAGCGGCATCAGCCCATACGTCGAGAGGTTCGAGGCTGCTTTCGCAGCTTATTGCGGTGCCAAATACGGGGTCGCCTGCAACAGCGGGACCACAGCCCTGCAGCTGGCACTCGCCACGCTAGGCATCGGCAGAGGGGACGAGGTCGTCATCCCCACGTTCACCATGATAGCGACCCCCAACGCGGTCAGCTACACCGGGGCGAAGCCTGTCCTGGTGGACGCTGAAGAGAGGACCTGGAACATAGATGTCAGCAGGGTCCGTGACGCGGTAACCCCAAAGACCAAGGCGATAATGCCTGTGCACACCTACGGCCATCCGGCCGACATGGGCCCCATCATGGAACTGGCTGAAGAGAGGGGCATCTTCGTGGTCGAGGACGCGGCCGAGGCCCATGGCGCGGAGTACAGGGGGCGGCGGACAGGGGGGTTGTCTGACATAGGCTGCTTCAGCTTCTATGCGAACAAAATCATCACGACGGGGGAGGGTGGGATGCTCGTCACTAACAGCGAGGAGTACGCGGAGAAGGCGAAGTGGCTCCGCGCCCACGCTTTTGGAAGGGAGGGGAAGCACTTCTACCACGAGGCCCTCGGGTTCGGTTACCGCCTTTCAGGGCTCCAGGCAGCGTTGGGCCTGGGACAGCTGGAGCACATCGACGAGTTCGTCGCGCTCCGCCGCCGGAACGCTTCCCTCTACAACTCCATCCTGAAGGAGCTCGGAGGGAAGGTGACGCTCCCTCCTGAGGCCCCCTGGGCCAAGAACATCTACTGGATGTACTCAATCCTGGTCGAGGACTCTTTCGGGATCTCTAGGCAGGGGCTGATGGACAGGCTGGAGAGGGACGGGGTTGAGACGAGGACATTCTTCTACCCAGTTCACGCACAGCCGATCTATGCCAACCTCGGGGTCCCCGGCGCCTTTCCCGTAGCAGACGTCATCTCTATGAAAGGGATGAACCTCCCGTCGGGGAACGACCTGACCGAAGAGGAGGTAGAGTACGTGTGCGGGCGGATAGTGGCTTACGCCAAGAGATCACGATGATGGGAACGCGCCCGCCTTCGCGGCGGATGGTAGACCGGGGGCGAACAAAGGGCTTTGGCTGACAAAGAGAGGGTAGCGCTAATCACCGGTGTCACGGGGCAAGATGGCTCTTACCTCGCCGAATTCCTCCTTTCCAAGGGATACCGCGTCTGGGGGCTTCAGAGGAGGTCCAGCTCCTTCAACACCGCGAGGATAGACGGACTCATCGCCGATCCGAAGGCGAAGTTCGACATGTGGAGGGCGGACCTCACCGACCAGTCTTCTCTCATCCAGATCCTCCACGAAACCAAGCCTGACGAGATTTACAACCTTGGCGCGCAGACGCACGTCAAGGTCAGCTTCGAAATCCCAACCTACACCTTCGACACCGACGCGACTGGCACCCTAAGGCTCCTGGAGGCTGTCAGGGCACTGGGTCTCGGCTCGAAGATATATCAGGCGAGCAGCAGCGAGATGTTCGGGTCTTCCCCGCCGCCGCAGAACGAGTCCACCCCCTTCTCCCCCCGTAGCCCGTACGCTGTGGCTAAAGTTGCCGCGTATCACCTCTGCGTGAACTACAGAGATGCTTATGGGATATGGATAGCCAACGGCATCCTCTTCAACCACGAGAGCCCACGAAGAGGGGAGACGTTCGTGACAAGGAAAATCTCGAGGGCTGTCGCCAGGATTGCACTAGGCGTCCAGCGGTACGTCGTCTTGGGGA
>JAFMAD010000054.1 GCA_029785195.1 Nitrososphaerota archaeon | reverse complement strand
AAATACATCAGGAAAGAGAGTCTGGACGGACGTGAATGGATCTCCGAGGAGCTCTACGACCTAGAGAGAGACCCAGGGGAGAAGGTCAACGTACTGGCCAGCCGGAAGGAGGAAGCCTCAGCGGCGAAGGCAGTCCTCGAAGAGGCGTTGGCGCGGAGCGTCTCACAGGCAGGGATGGACAAGTTCGATGAAGCGGAGGTGGCGCAGAGGCTGCGCGCCCTAGGTTATGATTGAGACATGCAAGGAAAGAAGAGGGTCCAACCCATGAAGATCGCGTATGTATTCGATAGAGCATACCCCTTCTCGAAGGGAGGAGTGGAGCGGAGGACCTGGGAGATGGCTCGTAGGCACGCGCAGAAAGGGCACCAGGTGACAATCATCAGCATGAAGCAGTGGGAGGGTGACAAGGTGATGGAAATGGAGGGAGTAAGGATGATTGGGGTATGTCCTGAGGTGCAGGTTTACGTGAAGGGGAGGCGATCTGTGGGCGCGGCCGTCTATTTCGGACTCTGTGTCCTCTTCCCGCTCCTCAAGGAGCGGTACGACGTAGTGAACGCCAGCATCTTCCCCTACTTCTCCTGCTTATCAGCCAAAGTTGCCTCAATTGTATGGAGAAGCAAGCTCGTCTTTTCATGCTGGGAGCTCTGGGGGTCGTACTGGGGCGAGTACGCTGGGAGGATGGGGACCATAGGCAAAGTGGTGGAGAGGCTCACGGTGAAGCTCCCAGACTGGATGGTGGTCGAGAGCGATGACACGAGGCTGGGGCTGAAGTCATGGGGCTTCGACGTGTCCAGAATCGCACTCATACCGAGCGGGGTGGACAACCGAATGGTCCATTCTGTCTCACCCGCGGGAGCGGATGAAACGGCCGATGTAATCTATGTGGGGAGGTTGACGGGCTACAAGGGGATAAGGGTGCTCATCGAGGCCATCGGAGTCCTGAAGGAGCGGGGGAAGAGAGTGACGGTGTCCATTGTGGGAGATGGCCCCCAGAAGGAAGAGCTCCAGCACGTGGCCCAGACGATAGGAGTTGGAGACAGGGTGAAGTTCTACGGCCGCGTAGAGGATGAGAAGAAGGTAATAGCCTTAATGAAGGCTGCTAAAATGTTCGTGTACCCAGCCGCCCCGCTCGGTGGTTGGGCTTTGGCTCCGGTGGAAGCGAACGCCGCTGGGCTCCCGGTAATCACGACGAGGGCCGGACCAGTCGTGGGGAGTACTGACGTTGTCCAGGATGGGGTTAATGGCCTATTGTTGGAGGAGCTCACTCCCACAGCCTTGGCGATGAAGATTGCGACCCTAGTTGAGGACGCGGCGCTCCGAGAAAGGCTTGGCAGACAAGCGTCGGAGTTCGCGGCAAGATACGACTGGGACAATCAGACACGCAAAGTCGAGCTTGTCTATGCTGGGTTCGCAACCCGGAGGGGATGGTGACCAACGCAGCGACGTCAGATGCCCTTATGGCGGCGGTCACCGGCGGTGCAGGTCTGGTCGCAAGGCGCCTGTCGAAGCGAGTCCGCGCAAGTCGGAGACACGAATGCAGGCGCGAGGGGTCGGTACAGTTGGTGGTGAGGTAGCGTCTCGGCTGGCGTTAAGGGGAGCGTGACCGTGGAGGTATCTGTTGTGATTCCCTCCAGGGACGAAGAGAAGACGATTGGAGCCTGCATCGACAAGGCGCAAGCTGTGTTCGAGGCTCTCGGGGTGAGAGGAGAGGTCGTGGTATCCGACAGTTCCAAAGACAACACCAGGGATGTAGCCGAAAAGCACGGCGCTAAGGTGGTCTTCCCTGACAAGCGCGGCTACGGGAACGCCTTCAGGTACGCGTTCAACCACATCTCCGGCAAGTACGTTGTCCTAGGGGACGCGGACGACACATACGACTTCGCCGAGATGGGGAAGCTCCTCGAACCCCTGATGAAGGGAGAGGCTGACATGGTAGTCGGGACCAGATTGAGAGGTGAGATAAAGGACGGGGCGATGCCTTGGCTCCACCGGAAGGTCGGGAACCCATTGCTGACTGGTTCACTCAACCTGTTTTTCGGAGCGGGGATATCTGACGCGCACTGCGGGTTCAGGGCGCTGACACGCGACGCCCTGGGGAAGCTGCGCCTCGAGGCCTCAGGGATGGAGTTCGCCTCCGAGATGATTGTGGAAGCAGCAAGGAAGAAGCTGAGAATAAGGGAGGTACCGATCACATACTATCCGAGAAGGTCAGGGGACTCCAAGCTCGGATCGTTCTCTGACGGGTGGAGGCACATGAAGTTCATGCTCATCCGCGCCCCGTCCTACCTGTACTTCGCGCCCTCTCTTTCGCTCGGGATCCTAGGCGTCGGGATGATGTTCCTAGGGCGCTTTGGCATCAATGTCGGTTATGTCCCCGGCGTCCACACCCTCGTGTTGGGAGCCCTTTTCCTGATGGCAGGCTACCAGGTGTTCCTACTCGGCCTCTTTTCCAAGGTCTACGGAGTGCGCATGGAGCTCTTCGAGCCTGACCGGACCACTGGCTTCGTCATGGGTCATCTGACGTTGGAGAGGGGGGCATTAATCGGGACTGTCGTGTTCCTAGCGGGGGTCGCCCTCGCAATCACCCTCGCGGCGAATTGGGTCTCCAGCGGATTCGTAGAACTCCCTCTGAACGGAGACGACATCATTTCGTTCACACTAATCATCTTCGGCCTCCAGACGTTCTTCAGTTCGTTCTTCCTCAGCATGCTCAACGAAGAGTTGTAACATCCCCGCTGCGTGACCTGCCCGCCCCGTGAACTTTGATCATGAAACGGCCAATGAAGAATCAATGAAACATTCCAGGCTCCGCGAACGGAGTCGTCGACATCGACCGACGCAGGCCAGCGCGTAAGGCCCATTCTCTGCCCGCCTGCTGAACTGATGACAGGCGCTCGTGCGGCCTATACCTGAAGGTACCTTACCTTTACGTCACGTTCCTTAGCTAACTCACCGTCTGTGGTGAGGATTGTCCCCCTCTGTTCTCTTTGCGAGTGCCAGGACGAATGAATCGGCAAGCGACAGGCTGCTGTTCCGGCACTTCTCCATACCTGCCGCTCTGGATTGCCCTACGCTCGTCTCCATCACGGTCATGCGTTCTACGTGTTGTCGGGACCTTAGGAGCGCGACGTCCTTACCCGACCATTGACATGTCTTGTAATAGAACTCGGCCAGTGTAACCGACGAGATGAGGCCCTCGGCTTCGCCAGATTCGATTCTTTCTACGACAGCGCGGAGTCGCTCATCTTTGGCGTAGATGGGGGACAGCGCACCGGTGTCAAAGACAAAAGATGTCATTCGTGAGCCTCCCCTCGATGCTCTGTTTCCAGCTCGTGAATCGCCTGGATTATCTTATGCCGCTCGTGGACCCCGCTGCCGTAGACCTCTGACAAGGGAGGTATCCAGATGACGGTGAGCCCGTGCTCCGTCTCGACGAAAGCGAGCTTGTCACCCTTATGGATGCCATACTTCTTTCGAAAAGACTTCTTCCGAATAGAAGCCGGGATGTTGACCATGCTCTTGCTCGTCACTGTCGAAGTCTCCGTCATGACCATACAAAATCGCAAACACCATATATTTGATTCGCCTTATGATAAGCACCAGGGGCAAGTGTGATATTGCAGAAGGTAATCTTCGACAGCAGCTTCCTGATGGCTGTGGCGGAGGCGCCGACAACCTGGTTCGAGGACACGGTCGAAATCGTCGGAGGGTTCCGTCCCATACTCCTAGAGTGCGTGAAGTCGGAACTGGAGAGCCTGGCGTCAGAGGGCGGGAGCAGGGCCCGGACCGCCAGGGTAGCCCTCGAACTCTCCTCAAAGTTCTCGCCGGAGCGGTGCGGGGGGGCGGAGGTCGACGACGAGATAGTCTCCGCCGCCATGACGCTGGGTGGGGTCGTCGCGACTGTGGACGCTCAGCTCCTCGCATCCCTCAAGGCGACCCGCGTCAGGGCGATCTCCCTCGGCGGCGGAAGGGTACGACTCGCTTGACCTTGGCCTCACGTTCTGCAA
>JAFMAD010000053.1 GCA_029785195.1 Nitrososphaerota archaeon | reverse complement strand
GAAACAGGTCCTCCGACATGCTCTCCCGGATCACTTCCGCGACCTGCGCCGGGGTCGGCCAGAGGTCGCGGAGGTAGACGGGCTCGCCGGTGGGGGTGTGGCCGAGGGGCTCGGACTGGAGGTCCACCGTCATCGACCCGGCCAGCGCGTAGGCCACCACCAGCGGCGGCGACGCGAGCCAGTTCATGCGGACGTCCGGGTGGATCCGGCCCTCGAAGTTCCGGTTCCCAGACAGGGCTGCGACCACGTAGAGGTCCCTCTCCTTGATCGCCCTCTCGATCTCGGGCGCAAGTGGCCCCGAGTTGCCTATGCAGCTCGTGCACCCGTATCCGACCAGGAAGAAGCCAAGCTTCTCCAAATACGGTATGAGCCCGGCGCTCGTGAGGTAGTCTGTGACCACCATGGAACCTGGGGCCAGACTGGGCTTCACCCAAGGCTTGACAGTCAACCCGGCCTCCACCGCCCGCTTAGCTATCAGGCCGGCCCCGACCATGACCGTCGGGTTTGAAGTGTTTGTGCAGCTCGTAATCGCTGCTATCACTACCGAGCCGTCCGACAAGCCTGAGCGTCTCTCATCCACCTGGACGACCGCCTGTCCCCGGGTCGGCCCCGACGCCGGCCCGCTGGAGCCGCCGTGGTCGCTCTTGGCCGCGAGCGTCCTGACCAGCGAAGGGACAGACACCAAGGCGTGTCTCTCCTCGGGGTTGCGGGGGCCTGCGATGGACGGCTCGATCTTGTCGAGTTCGATGTGTATCACCTCGGTGTAGCGAGGTTCGACGTCGGTTACGAAGAACCCGTACCGCTTCGCATAGGTTGAGACGAGCTCTACCTGCCTCGCTGGCCTGGCGGTAGCGGCTAGGTAGGTGAGGGTGGCGTCGTCCACTGGGAAGAAGCCTGCGGTCGCCCCATATTCAGGGGACATGTTCCCTATCGTCGCCCTGTCTGGGACTGACAGCTGGCTGTACCCTTCGCCGAAGTACTCGACGAAGGCTCCGACCACGTCCCGCTCCCTCAGGCGCTCGGTGACGGTGAGCACGAGGTCGGTGGGGGTGACCCCTTCGCGGAGAGCACCGGTGAACTTGACCCCGAAGACTTTCGGTATCGGCATGTGGTACGGTTCGCCGAGCATGACAGCCTCGGCTTCGATGCCGCCGACCCCCCATCCGAGACACCCCACGCCGTTCACCATGGTTGTGTGCGAATCTGTCCCCACCAGCGTGTCAGGGTAGGCGGCGAGCCCGTCCCCCTCGCCAGACGTAGCCACCACCCGCGAGAGGTACTCAAGGTTGAATTGGTGGCAAATGCCCTTCCCAGGGGGGAACACCCTCATCCCCTTGAAGGCGGTCCGCGCCCACTTCAGGAGCGAATAGCGCTCGGCGTTGCGCTCGTACTCCCTCTCCAGGTTGTGGGAGAAGGCCGAGACGCTCCCCCATGCGTCGACCTGGATCGAGTGGTCGATGACAAGGTCGACGGGGACCCGCGAGTTGACGACGCCTGGGTCGATCCCAGCCGCCTTGGCGGCGTCCCGCATTCCAGCCAAGTCCACCACCAGCGGGACCCCGGTGTAGTCCTGGAGGAGGACCCTGTGTGGCATGAACGGTGTCTCTCTTCCGACGGAGTTGGGCCATTCGGCGAGCGAGTGGGCCGCCTCGAGGGCACCGTCGACCCTCCCCGAGTGGCGGACGGCGTTCTCGAGCAGGACACGTATGGAGTAAGGAAGACGCTCGACGTCGTACCCTAGGTCCTTCAATCGGAGGACGTTATAGACCGTCGCCCTGCCGAAAGGGGAGTCAAACTTCTCTCGGATGACGTCAAAGCTCTCATGTGGCATAGCAGTCGTCTCGCTGCGGCTCGACCCCGCTATTTGAATTTAGACTGAAGCGCGCCAGACGGTCCCCGCGTCACTCGGGCTCGAAGCCGCGGACGCGCTCCGCCTTCCCTTGAGTGAGGCCTGCGGTCCGCTTTCCTCTGAGGACGGAGGGGAGAATGGCGACCGCATTGATTGCGGCGGGGACCTCGAAGGCGTAGTCGATCCCCCTGGCGAACAGCGCCTTGTCCAGACCCGCGATTGCAGCGGGGTTGCCAGAGGATATCACTGCGGTTATAGTTGAGTACGGCAGCACCGTGGTCATCAGCAGTAGGGCGACGTTGAAGCTAAGGACGTATCCTACGTTGAAGAAGGTGGCGCGCACCCCCGAGGCCACCCCTCTGACCGACGGCGGGACGGAGCCCATGATTGAACTCATGTTGGGTGAACTGAAGACCCCCAGGCCAACCCCGAAGACTATCAGATAGCCTGCCAGCACGAGGTATGGGGTGGAGACGGCGGTGGTGGAGAAGAGCAGGAGGGATCCGCTGATTATCGCCAGCCCGGCTGTGGTGAAGGGCATGTGCCCGAACCTGTCCGAGAGGCGGCCGCTGAGGGGCCCGACCGCGAGAAAGGCGATGTCGAAAGGGATGATGGCGATCCCGGCGGCGAAGGGGGCCATCCCCTTCACCAGCTGCAGATATAGGCTCAGCAGGAGTATGACCGCACCCCATGAGAGCGAGTTGATCATCTGGGCGGTCACCCCTCCGGCGAACTCCCTGATCCTCAAGAGCCCGAGGTTGAGCAGCGGGTAGGGATCCCTGCGCTCCCTCAGGATGAACAGGGCGAAGAAGACGGTAGCGCCTGCGAGCAGGAGGACAAGCTCCTCTGGAGGGAAGGTGCCGTAAGCCGCGTACGTGAGGGTGAGTAGCAGGAGGACTATGGCTGCCGTGAAGGTGAAAAACCCGTCCCAGTCCATTGGGATCCCCCTTTCCGGCTTGGAAAGCTCCTTCAGCCTTCGGCGCGCCCAAAACGTCCCGAAGATCCCGATGGGGACGTTGATGTAGAATAGGGCGCGCCAGTCCAGGAACAGGAGTATCAGGCCGCTGAGGGTCAGGCCTGCCATGGCCCCGACCCTGAAAGCGACCTGGTTGATGCCTAGGAAGAGCCCTAGCTCGTCGCTGGGAGTGGCGTCAGTGATGATGGCAGCGCTGTTTGCGAAGAGAGCCGCAGACCCAAGCCCCTGCAGGACCCTGAAGACGATGACGTAGTCAGGGGAGGGCGAGATGCTGGTGAGGAAGGACCCGAGGGTGAATATGAGGAACCCGACGGCGTATATCTTCACCCTCCCCATCATGTCGCTCACCCTCCCGATGAATAGGAGAGCGACGGTGCTGCCGAAGACGTAAGCCTGGGTGAACCAAATCGCCTGCTCTGCCCCGGCCCCCAAGGCGGCGGCGGCCTCGGGGATGCCGATCACGATAATCCGCGAGTCGATGCCTGACATGAGCACCCCGACCGTGGTTACCGTAAGGACTGTCCACTTGTACTGCAAGGGAGGTCACGCGGGCACCATGGCTCTAGCTCGCCGCCGGTTGAGGAATGTTAAACGTTGTTCCCTAGAGACAACTTCAATTAGCCCGCGCAGCTTCGGCCTGACGAAGTTGGAGGACAGGACACCCAACAGGCTGGCGAAGGAGAAGAGCCCATACCTGCTGGAGCACGCCTACAACCCGGTGGACTGGTGGCCTTGGTGCGATGAAGCGCTGGCCAAGGCTAAGAACGACGGCAAACCGATATTCCTGAGCGTTGGGTACTCTGCATGTCACTGGTGCCACGTCCTTGCGAAGGAGTCGTTCGAAGACCAACGGACAGCTGCATTCATCAACAAGAACTTCATCCCCATAAAGGTCGACAGGGAGGAAAGGCCGGAGGTCGACGCCTACTATATGGCCGCCGTCCAGGCGATGACCGGCCGGGGCGGGTGGCCGCTGAGCGTCTTCCTCACTCCCAGTCTCGAGCCATTCTACGGGGGGACATACTTCCCCCCCGAGCCCCGCCAAGGGATTCCTAGCTTCATGCAGGTCTTACAGTTCGTCGCGAACCTATGGAAGGAGAAGAGGGCTGAGGTGTCAGCGAACGCGGGGGAGCTGTCGAGGGTCCTGCATGCAAGTGAGAGGGGGGCGGCGGAGCCAGCGAGCGGGGCGATGGACGAGTGCTACGCAGGTTTGATGTCAACCTTTGACTCCACGCACGGAGGGTTCGGCACCGCCCCGAAGTTCCCACTGCCTGTCACCCTGGGGTTCCTCATGAGGTACTACTTCAGGACAGGGAAGGAGCTGGCCAAGGACAGCGCGTTGAAAACGCTGGACGGGATGATGGCAGGTGGTATAAGGGACCATCTCGGGGGCGGGTTCCACCGCTACTCCACCGACAGGGAGTGGCTGGTCCCTCACTTCGAGAAAATGCTCTACGACAACGCCCTCCTGGCCAGGACGTATGCCGAGGCGTATCAGCTGACCGGGAAACCA
>JAFMAD010000052.1 GCA_029785195.1 Nitrososphaerota archaeon | reverse complement strand
ACGTTCGCCCACGAGCTCCTCCACTACTTCGGGGTCCCTCACAACGAGTCGACCAGGCACGTCAGGTTCTCGTCCACATCCCTGAGGAGGGACCTTATCAGCAGGGCCCTCGCCAGGATGCTGAAGGAATAGCCTCCGCCGCATCCACCCGCCGTCGACCAGGGCCAAGCCAGAGCGAGGGCCGCCCCGTGTTGACCTCCCCCCTCTGCATGCGTCCTGCCATGTAGGGCGCCGCAGGGCGAAAGAGGCGCTATCTTCTGATGGTCCGGACAGAGGCGAGGGCCGACCAGGAGACTATGACGCCGAGGAACACCCTTTCTGAAAGGCCGGTCGCCCAGAGGGAGAGCGCGTTGTTCAGGACGAACACGGCTGCGGCCACGGCGAAGGCGATGAACGTGGCCCAGAGCTCGCGTGGACCAAACCGTCGCGACACGAGCACCGCCCCTACAGGCTGGGTGACGAACACGAGCAGCGACGCAACCGAGTGGACGACGCCGTGGGCTGTGGCCGCCGCACCGGGGAGGTCGATGGGGGACAGCCCGAGGACGAGTGTCCCTCCCCCCGCTATGAAGAGGAGAAGAGCCCCTGCCCCGTACGCTCCCTTGGAGTTAGGGAGGGAGAGGGCCGCAGCCAAGGACATGCCGCCCACCCCGGCCGCCGCGAAAGCCAAGTAAGTCCATCCAGGCCCCGAAGGGACCCACGGCGTAGTCGCTCACCTCCTGGCTCACAGGATTGTACCCCGTAGGGAGGAAGTGCAGCGCAATCACGCTAAGGCCGAAGTAGACCGAGCCCAGCAGCGAAACCACGGCGAGGAGACGAGCCGAAGCGCGAATTCGCTGCTGACGAGCAGGCGCTGGCTCCATGGCGGCTCCCAAGGCTGGAACGGGGCGCTCACCGGAAAAGCCGTTTTATGGGTTGCGAGGTCTCAACCTCGGCGAAAGGCAAGCTGAAGCAACAACTGTCACATGCAGCACCACGGCCCTCCTCTTGCGGCGGGCACACCAGCACTGCGCCACCTCTGCTACGGGACGGCGGACCCGTCACCCACACGGCCGCGCCAGGGGGGTAGCGCCGTGCCCACCCCGCGGCGCATCTCGATTCCAACCCGGCGGCACCGGGTCACTCGCCGCCCCCTCTCCAACGTCCTACTCAGTCAGTGAACTTGTTCTCCGCTGAATCCTTGACATGTTCCAGGAAATCTTCTCGACGGGCATGCCATCGTCCGGCGGCGCCTTCAGCGTCACTCTGTCGAGCTCTGGGTGCAGAGGGACCGTGATGAATGAAGAATCGTCGGTCAGAGTGACGGGGCTCCCTCTCCGCCTCTGGACCCGGGGAGCCGAAGCGCCCGTCAGAGAGGTGCACCCACAGAAGAAAAGGCGCTATAGCCGCGGCCAGGCCCCGGATCGGCCCTGGAGCCCAGGACAGACTAATTCAAAAGCGCCCGAATCTGAGGAATGTCGGTGCGGCGTGCTCTGGTATATCGCTTCTGAGAGGCCCCTCGCGGGCTGGGCCCTCGCCCCACGCCTGCTTGGCGCGCTCAGGCGGACGCTCCCCCCGCCTTCTTCCGCCCAGCCCATCCAGGGGACCTCGCCCGCCGCGGCCCCCCCTCTCGAGCCTTCCTTCCGCAGAGTGATGGTCTACCTGTTCGTAGCTTCCAGGGGGGGCCAGAACAGGGTAAGGATAGTCGAGTCGCTCAAGGGGGAACCGGCGAACCCCAACCAGCTGTCGGAGAGGCTCGGCCTGGACTACAAGACGGTGCAGCATCACCTGAAGCTCCTCGAACAGAACGGGGTGATAGTACCAAACGCGAAGGGGAGCTATGGGGCGATCTACTTCCTGACACCGTACTTCGAGAGATACTACGACGCCGTGGAGAAGATGTGGATTGGAATTGGGCAAAACGAGAAATAGGAAGAGGAGGCCAGAAGGGCGGTAATGGCGTTCGACATATTCTGGATGAACGTGGCCGCCGTGTTCGCGCTCCTCAACGTGGCGTTCGTGGTCGTCCTGCTGGCCCTGTACGTCCAGAGCTGGACCAGGATGCGCTCGCGCATAAGCCTCTCCCTGGCGACCTTCGCCGCCTTCTTCCTGGTCCAGAACGTGGTGATCATAATCTTCTGGTACGTCCTCTACGGGCTCGTCCCGACTGCAGAGGGGGTGGTGGCGGGGGCAGCCCCGTACCTTGCGGCCATCAACCTCCTCGAAAGCGTAGCGCTGGGCAACCTGGTTCGGATCACCTGGGGGTAGCTCTCCGGCCCCCGCAATCTGGGGGCGATTTGGGCCGGAAGTGGGAATTTCACTATATACGGTGGGGAGGACCGGCTTTCTGTGAAAACACAACAAGGAAGAAGAGGAATCTCGAACGCCATCTTCAGCGGGGTCACCATACTCTTGCTGGTAGTCTCGGCGTCAGGATTCTATCTCTATTCGACAACTTCATCCCAATCAACAACCTCGACATCTACTACCACCGCCATCAGCACCTCTACGGTCACGACCGTGTCCAGCTCCCTAGTGCAGGAGCTGAAGAGCGGCGGGTTCGTAGCAGGGAATCTCACCACGTTCGATTACACGAAGAACTACGTCTGCACCCCGGCCGGGACCGCGTTCATCAACGACGCGCAGGCCCAGAACGCCTCCAAAATCACCACGTGCCTCGTCGGCGCAGGGAACAGCACAGCCATCTCAGGCGCGTACCCTGTGTTCGTCCTCGTCCCAGCCTTCGCGGGGCTGTCGGT
This sequence comes from Nitrososphaerota archaeon, assembly GCA_029785195.1. Taxonomy (GTDB): domain Archaea; phylum Thermoproteota; class Nitrososphaeria; order Nitrososphaerales; family Gagatemarchaeaceae; genus UBA183. The sequence continues at coordinate 1,901 of JAFMAD010000052.1, read as the reverse complement.
GTTCGGGGTCACGCAGCTCGGCGCCTCGTCTCAGGGCTACCCCACCTTCGACCACCAGGTGATACCCACCCAGTGCGGCGGCGGGGGGAGCGCTTCGGCTTGCCCAGACCATCCGACATACCTCTACTCCCCTGACTTCACCCTCGTCGAACAGCACCTAGGCATCAAGGACGGGGTGTTCGGGCTCCCTGAAGGGGTCCTTCCGACACCGGCCCACGACCACATAGCCGGGTTCGACACCTCGACCTCGATCCCGTGGTACGTAGTCGCAGTCCTGGTGTTCGACCCCAACATATTCCCCAACGCCATCACAGGGCAGTGCAGCCAGGTCGTCAACTCCAACCTCACCGACCCCACAGGCAACTGCCTCACCTCCTTCACAGCGCTCGAGAACGCCATGAACACGAAGACCACAGCCACAGCCAACGCCAACGCTACACAGGACGACCCCATCTACGACACCTTCGGGGGCGTGTCCACCCAGGTGTCCATACCTGGCGTCACCATAGTATCAGAGAACTCTCCTGCCAACAGCAACCTCTTCCTCTTCTTCAGCGTAAACCCGCAGAACCCCTACGCATAGGAAGCCTGGGGCGCATGGCGCCCCGCCCCCTATTTTTCCCGGTGATTTGGGCGCGATTTGGGCAAACCACTAATTAGGTCAGGCCGGCGATGAATCCTATGACTGAATACTCGGCAGACCTGAAGCAAGTCTGCGGCTGCAGCTGGGCGGCAAAGGGCGCCGACGCGGAGGAGGTCACCAAGAAAGTGGTCTCTCACGCCAAGCAGGCACACGGGCTCAACGAAGTCCCGGCAGCAGTCGCGCAGAAGCTCCAGGAAGCTATGCGGCCGGTGATGTGACCGGACGATATGGGGGAGCGATCCCCCACCCTTTTTTGTTACGCTCTTCTGCCTGAAGGGTCAACCCCCTGCAATGGAGGGACACCATTTCCACGGTCAGTCACCCAGTTCCATACCGACGGAGCCTGACACGTGGTTGAAAGCTGATAAGGTTTCGACCATTATGCTGGCGTCCGGGCTCGCCTTCAGGCCGCCGGAGAGGACAACTAGGTTCAACGCGGCGAGGCTTTCGCAATTCATCCGGGGGCTCGGGAGGAGCCTCGACTGGTCCGAGGTGGACAGGTTCATCGACTCCGGCCTCAGGGCGCTGGTCGTAGAGAACCTTCGGCTGTTGAGGGCGAAAGGGGTCATCGTCCAGAGGGCGTCGAAGGCCCACCTGGAGCCCAGGGGGAGGACCTAGGCGACCCACGGGTTTCGCGGACGATGGTGAGGGGGCCCGGGCGCCGGGCCCTGGGCGCGGCCGCCCTGACCGTCCGGACGACGACCATGAGAAATCTGGCGCATGAAGCGGAGGAGCGGGCGGGCAGGACTCCCGCCGTGTGCGGCGCCGGCCTAGGTTCAGGGCCATGCGGCCGGCGAAGGGCTGCCATCGGGGCGGTCACGGTGGCCGGTGCTGGGAGACCCAGAGAGGCGCCTATCCCGTAGCCCTTCTGATGGCCAGCTCTTCCGCCCCGCCGTCCAGCGAGGCCACGAAGGCGCGGAGGAACGCCCGGCCGACCAGCTTTTTCTCGACCTCCGGTGAGGAGTGGACGGCGGTCTCGAAGCTCTCGTCCCCCATCTTGACCCGGCACCTGGCCGAATAGAGGCTCAGCCTCCTGGAGTCGGGGAGGAGGAGGGAGTACTCGTCCTGCGAAAGCGCGCTCAGGAACCCCAGCGACCTGAAGAGGGGGAAGGGTATCAGCACCTCGCCGTCGAAGCCCGTGTCGACCGCGACCTCCACGGGGAACCTCTCCAGGGTCAGCTCCATCACCGGCACCGGGGGGTCCCGCCTGCGGCTATAGCGCCATTTCAGCTCCAATCTCGAGCACCTTCTTCGCCGG
>JAFMAD010000051.1 GCA_029785195.1 Nitrososphaerota archaeon | reverse complement strand
CTGTGAACGCCGCAGCCGCATGAACCCGAACGAATATTCGGGTTCTCTATCTCGAACCGGGGCTTGAGACCCAGCTAGTGTATCTCGGCTGCATGACCCTACCGCCTTATCTTCTCCTTCACAAGTTCCTCGACATCCGATCCTCCCCTGTAGCTCACGACGATGACATTGCTCTCCTGGTCGCCTTCAACTGAGACCACCTGGTCCATATCTGATATTGACTCCATGACGTTCGAAAGACATTCGGGGCAGTGCGCCGAGGGAATCTCGAGGGCTACCTTCCTCGCCCTCTCAATTGGCTCTGGCCTCTCCCTCCCGGCAGGTTTGGGGACCAGCCTCCCCCCAAACGAGTTTGCTATCACCGTTGTAACGCTGAGGGCCATGGCCACCATCGCCCAGATGGGGTTCACCAGCCCCGTTACCGCAGCCGGGACGCCAACACCATTGAAGGCGAACGCTATCGCGAGGTTCTGCTTCGTCTTGCCGTAGCTGCTCCGCCCAATGTTGTACGCGTCGAGGATTGCCATCAACCTATCCCCGACGATTATCACGTCTGCGGACTCGATTGCGATATCCGTCCCAGCCCCTATCGCGATACCTATGTCGGCCTGCATGAGCGCAGGGGCGTCGTTTATCCCGTCGCCAACCATCAAGACGCGACGCCTCTCTCTCTGGAGCCCCCGCACCCTCTCCGCCTTCTGGTTTGGCAGAACCCTAGCAAAGACCCTCTCTATACCAACCACATTGGCGATGACTTCGGCCGTCCCTTCATCATCTCCAGTTATCATAACTGTCTCGACTCCCGCCTCCCTGAAGGCCGCGATTGTCTCCTTCGCGTCCTGCTTCACGGTGTCCGCTAGCCCGATGAATCCTGCAAGTTTCCCGTCGTAGCCCACCACGATCACGGTCTGCCCCTTCGCTTGCATCCCCTCCGCTAACTTTTGCTCGTCGGCTGCTTGGGCGCAACTGGATGAAAGGACAAATTCGGGCTTGCCCACCACCATCGTCCTACCCTCGTAGACCCCTTTGACCCCCTCGCCTGGGACGGCCTCGAATTCCGCGACCGCGTGGCTCGTTAGTCCCTCTTCCCTTGCCCTCTTCACCACCGCCTTTGCGAGAGGATGCTCCGAAAGGTCCTCGATGCTCGCGGCGAACGTCAGAATGTCATTAACCGTGTAGTCGTTCAGGGGGTGTATTTCAGTCACCGTAGGTTTCCCATGCGTTATGGTCCCCGTCTTGTCAAGGACCAAGATGTCGATGTCCTTGAAGATGTGGAAGGCCTCGCTGCTCCTGAAGAGGATGCCCTTCTCGGCTGCCATCCCCCCTCCCCTGATCATTGCGAGCGGCGTGGCCATCCCGAGCGCGCAGGGATATCCCATGACCAGCGCTGCGAGGGCTGCGAAGGAAGCCCTCGGCAGGTCTGGTGTTCCCGACGCTGCCCAGGCGCCGACGCTCCATATCAGGAAACCCGAGACCGCAGCGAGGATGACGCCTGGAACGAAATACTTCAGGGCCACATCCAGAAGCTGCAGCACCCCGGGCTTCATCGCCCTCGCCTCCTCTACGTAGTTCGCGACCTGCTGAAGGAAGCTCTCCTCCCCCACCTTCGTCACCCTGACTAGGATGCTCCCCGTCTGGTTGACCGAGCCCCCGATGACACTGCTCCCGACCGGCTTCTCGCTCGGTACGGATTCTCCCGTGACCAGACTCTCGTCAACAGTGGAATAGCCATCAAAGACCACGCCATCGACAGGGACGCTCTCACCCGGCCTGACGCGGACCGCATCCCCCTTCTTCACCTGCGCTATCGGTATGACTAGCTCCTGCCCATCTCTGACGACCCTGGCCGTCGGTGGCTGGAGGGCGAGCAGCTTGCGCACGGCCTGCGAGGATTTCGTTCTTACCCTGAGCGAAGCGTACCCTCCCAGAAGATGGTACGAAGTTATGAAGATAGCTATGGCGAAGAAATCTGGGGCAGGGAAGCTCTTGAAGAGGAAGAGCCCCGTGAACCCACCGGCGATACCTCCAAAAGCTGCGAGCTCCATCAGGACGTGCTGGTTCAGAATTCTCCTTCGAATGGAGAAGTAAGCCATCTTTAGTATCGGATAGCCGAAGCCCAGGACGTTGCCGAAAGCCAGCCCGATCATCGTCACCTTTCCCCAGAGAGGCATCGGGATCGGGACTATCCCCAGCCATGTCAACGACATTATTCCCAGGGCGATGAATGTCAGCGCTGCCGAGCCCAGGAGCCTGTTCCCCTCTCTCCGCACTTCTCTGTCCTCCTCCTCGAAGCTCCGAACCTTTTTCGGGTCCCTCACCGTATAGCCCATGCTACGGAACACGTCCTCTATCTGAGATATCTGCACCCTAGCCGGGTCGTAGTGTATCAGTGCCTCTTCGTGGGCCAAACTCACGTTGACGTCGGCCACGCCGGGAAGAGTCGCGACAGCCTTGGTTATGCTGCTCGCGCAGAAGGAGCAGTGCATCCCGCCTATCTTCACCTGGTGCTTCGCGAGATGCCTCTCTCGCTGACCTGCCATCTCGGGTTCCCTCAAGCTGGCCAGTCTACTCTACCTCGTAGCCTGCGTCTGTAATCGCCCTCTCCAGCCTCTCCTGCTTGACCTGCTCGGTGTCGTAGACGACTGTGGCCCTCTTCTTCCCGAAGTTCACGTTTGCCTCTCTCACGCCCCCGACCGCGCGGAGGGCGTTGCCTATGTTGTTCGCACATCCCTCGCAGTGCATTCCCCTCACCTTGAGTATGACCGTCTTTTCGCTCATTTGCTCTCTTTCACCTCGGACTACCTATCAAAACGAAACTATTTATACTATCAAGTTTATAGTTGCATGGTGACTATGAGCCAAGAAAGCAAGTTGATAGACACATGCCCCATTCAGGGAGTGATAGACGTGGTGAGCAAAAAATGGGCCCTTCTCGTCGTCGGCGTCTTGGGAAACGCCCCGAAGATGAGGTACAATGAGATCATGAACGAGCTCAGGGGGATCTCCCCAAAGACTCTGGCCGACACGCTCAAGCAACTCTCCTCGTCGGGGATCATTGACCGCCGTGCAATCAACGAGATACCTCCTCGAGTCGAGTACTCTCTGACAGGGGACGGCGAGAAACTCAGGGAGGCGATAATACCTGTCATCAGGTGGGCTGTAGACAGGTCCAGCCACAAGGACTGCATCATACTGCAATCAGTTCTGAGAAAGAAAGAGGGTCCACGTCAGTTCGGAAAGACCGTGCAGTAGCTCTACATGGGCTGAGGGACGGGCCTGGAACGCCTCAGGACCCTCCTGATGAAAGGAAGGTACGCGGTCCCGTAGGCTGTCACCAGGACTATTGAGGATAGTGCGATGAGAGGGACGGACATGTTCAACAGGTACATGGACGAGTAAAGCAAAACTCCTCCAAACCCCGAAAGTGCGAGAGGCAGTTTCCCCAATTTTCTCATCCCGTAGAGAACCAAGCCGATTGACACTGCAAGGATGGCCGGTCCTGCGAAATTGATTCTGTCGATGAGGAAATAGGCGATCGATTGGGAACCTCCAGTCGTACCCGACATTCCCGCCATGGAACCAGCCAGCGAGGCGCCGGCTCCGGCCGTCCTGATGATAACCGGGATGAGCATCGAGACCGTGCACGCTACGGCACTCAGTCCTCCGCAGCAGTTAGCCGCAGCGCTCCTTTTTTGAATCTGTCATCGACCGTCAGGATAGATTCAGTTGCTGGGTATTTACACAGTGCAGTTTCCGAAAGCATAGCGACTAGCTGCGTACATAGTTGCCTGTGAGCTCTTCGAGGATCGCTCTGGCGATTTTTATGCAGCCACTCACGTAGTTGGGGTGACATAACCCGCGCTTTCCGAGGAATCCAAGACTAGAACTCCCGGGGTTCCACTCCTGTCGGGCCCGCAAATACGGAATTTTGGGTACGGAAAAAGCGACCCTACAGGGTTCGAATCCCTTCCGGCCCAAATCCTCCAGGGTCTATTTCCGTCCTGCCCGTTAAACGCCCCTACCGTCACCATCTACGGGAGTTGACCTGACCATGCAGGGAGGTAAAAGCAAATACACAGAAATGCTCGAAGACAGGGATGTCGCACGCTGGTTCAGCCAGGTCTCTCAGGGGTCGAAGAAGACGGCCAAGGTCTACCTGAGGGGGCTCGGCTACTCCTGCGAACGCTACCACACCACACCTCATGACGTGGCGAAGCTTGACAGGAGAGGAATACGCGACTTCCTTGTGGACATGATCAACGATATGGACTCCCGTGGGAACGCCGGAGGCTACATCGAGAGCGCGGTCAAGGCGGTGAAGTCCTGGCTCAGGTTCAACCTGAGGCCTGTGGGGGAGATCAGGGTGAAGATCCCGAGGCTGAACGAGACCCCGACCATAGCGAACGAGGTGGTTCCGACGAGGGAGGAGCTGTCGAGGATCCTGGCGGCGAAGGACATCAGGGCGAAGGTGGCCGTGGCTCTGGTCGCGTTCACCTCCGTAAGGCCAGAGGTCGTAGGCTCCACCACTGACGGGCTGAGGTTGAGGGACCTGCCAGAGCTGAAATGGGACCCCGAGGCGAAGAAGGCGACCTTCACGACGGTCCCGGCGCTCGTCCGGGTGCGGGCGCCCATCTCCAAGCTCGGCCACGAGTACGTGAACTTCCTCA
>JAFMAD010000050.1 GCA_029785195.1 Nitrososphaerota archaeon | reverse complement strand
GGGTCGCAGGTACCGACGAAGGCAGCTACAATGGGCCGGGGCCTTGTCATCTCTTTTGAATCGAAATCAGATAGCCGACGGCGATTCTTGGTATATCTAGGCTGGTCGCTGGAACGCTGTTCTTGAAATTTGTTGTATTGCTGACCCCGTGTACCATGACCCCTTCTTTCCATCACGTTTACTATGATAAACTCACCTTCCACGGCTCGCACTGCTTAAGGAAAGCTCTCAATCCTGTCATTCTTTCTGCTTCTTCACTTCTCACTCCAGCGCCTTGAGACATTTCGGTAGAATCTCTTGACCCGTATTGAAGAATAGACCCGATGCTTTCCCGGACTGAGTGATTAAACACCACCACTTACCCTTCCCTTAAGATTCGGGCTTCTCGTTAAAAACCACCATAACGTCTGTCTCTGGGACTCAAAGCCTGGAGATAGGTATTGCGATCAACAGCTCATATGACTTCTCGTCGATGCTGCGCCGAGAACGAGGCTCTGGACCGCGTCGGGGTTGTAGCTGTAGCCCGCGGCCAGAGATGAAGTGTGTGATTCCGCGGGTGGTACGTTCGGCGGCTCTAGTTCGTTGGCCACCTGTCCTAGATTGTTGTTCACCTGTTGGTCAATCAACGTCAAATTGACGGAATCGGCGACGGCCTGTCTGGAACGCAGGTCGGCGAAGGGCTGAAACTGATAGTAGGTTCCTGTGAACGGGTTAGTCACATTGGTGTCAAATGGGATGAAATATGTAGCAAATTGGCTATACGGCCCATAGATGGTGACTCCCGGAATGGTCGATTCGAGATGGCCCTGCTGGAGCCACGCGATCCTGTTGGCTACGTCGTAGATGTTGGTGTTGGCCGCGTCGATAATCATAGCCCGTCCTGATGCGGCTGCGTTCTTGGGGTCTATCTCTCTTGTCGTCTGGTCAGGGACGTATTTGTAGGTCACCGTCTTGATTTGCGGGTGGATTGAATTGGTCGGGCCGCCCCAGTAGCTGGGGTTGGCCTGGAGTACGATGATGTTAGAGGCCGTGTCGCGCCTGTGTTGCAGGTAGCTGAATAATCATCAAAGTACTCGTTCATTTGTTGGGTGACGTTGCCTGCCAGCTTCGGATATGGTAGATGGTACCCAAGACTGGGCTGGTCCCAGAGGGCAAGGTCATGGGACATGACGTAATCAGGGGCGACTATACTTGTCCAGAGATTACCGAATAGGTAAAGGACGGCGCCGTTCGGGTGCATAATGTTAATCTAGACAGACTCAGGGCCAGTCATCTGCACGAAGTTCTCGTTGAGAACGGCTTTGACGTAGGAGTTGCCATAGGTTTGCGCGCAGGCGCACAGAGTCGTGCTCAGACTGGTGTTGAGCAGTTGCTGCAGTATCCATGAGGCCTGTGTCCCGTGGCCGATGGGGGCGCTCCCGTCCATCACCAAGAGCCAGTTGTAAGTGAAATATACGTCAGATGAGTTGAGGGTTTCACCATCGGCGAGCTTGATCCCGCTCCTCAGGTTGACATTCATGGTGTGGCCGTTGTTGCTGATGGTGTAATTCGAAGCGAGCCACGGAATGGGGGTGGTGTTGCTTCAGTTGAACCAAAAAGGTTCTCATAGACATTTTGCTCGACGGAAGCGCCGTAGATGTCGTAGGAAACTTGCGGGTCAAGAAACTGGATTGTTGAAACAGTCTCGTACGTTATGGAAGATGGGACCTTGCCGGAGGGAATCGTCGACTGAGTAGTCGCAGTGGTCGCCATTAATGGCGTCGTCGTGCTAGTGGTCGTCGACTGAGCATGAGGTGTGGTCAGGTAAAGAGCGGCCGCGCCGCCGACGACAATGATGACGATGATTATGATGGCGGTCACTGTACGCGAAATAGCAGCGCGGTAGGTCTGTGATATGCGTAACCGGACGCTTTAACGTCTCCTTTTGTAATTATAAACCTTTGTCGGGATTGTTAGGAAAGATATCGAGTGGAATCATTGTTCCAACTACCCAGTTGGGCGAGTCTACGACTTCGTGGATTCTAAGATCGGCCGCCACGCTGCAGAGGACATAGGCCTCTTCTTTCGAGAGCTCGTAGGTCCTAGTTAGGTGGTCGATCATCCCTCTGGCCGACTCCTTGGCCGCCGTCATCAGGTCGCTCGCAATCCCTGTAGTCGTGTACCACCCTGCACTCGAGGTCCTCTCCCTTCTCGAACGGAAATCAGGATAGCTCAGGCCTGCCTTCTTCTCGAGGCCGAAGCGTATCTTCGCCGAGCCGGCGCATTCGATCGCGCATACGCAAATCTCCCCATCCCCCATTGCCGCATGGATGTCGCCAGTCGAGAACAAGGCCCCCTCGACCTGGACTGGTATTCTCACCCTGCTCCCTGCGGTTGTGTGCCTGATGTCCATGTTCCCGCCGTGCCTCCCGGGAGGCATGACTTCGAAAGAGCCCCCCTCTGCGGGGGCCACTCCTAGGACGCCGCAGAAAGGCCTGATTGGAATCCTAATCCCCCTCTTGAAGTGGACATGCTTCTTGCCGCCTAAGTTCCATTTGTAGAGGAACGGCCTTTTGAACTCCTCCAGCAGACCTAGGCCAGGGAGTATCGCTGTCCAACCGAAGTCATCTACCTTCACGTCCAATATGTCAAGGACTTCAAATCTGAAGACGTGGACTTCTCGGTCAGCTGCCAGCTCAGGACATCGTTGACGTCGAAAGTGACTATGTCCCCAGACCGGATAGTCAGTACCGGCTTGTGAGCGCTGTCCCACTTGTAGTGGAATGTCTCTCGTCCTATACGGTGAGAGGCCAATGCTCAATATTTCGCACATGATTGTATTAAGAGTTTAACCAGACAGGCACTGAAAAGTCCTTACTAGGCTTAGCGGAGGGTTTGGTGCCCCGGCGTGGGATGTAGGTATCAGCGGTTCATTTCGTCGATGAACTCGATGACCGTCCTGTCGAGGAATAAGGTTAATGCCTCGTCGGAGGTTATTACCTCAAACTTGTTCGAGTCCATCCGAGCTCTTGCCCACGTCATCAATGGATTCTACTTGATCCTGTCTGACGTGTAGACTTCGGCAAGCCTGTTTATCGCTTCTCTCAGCCTCATTGCTCCGTACATCTTCGGTTCATGGACACGCCATATCGCCGCAGTGACGAAGAACATAGAAACCTCGCAGATGCGTACCTCGGTGCCGTCTTCTTCGGGGGTTTTCGGGCGCTTACCTCACATCAGCCACCTTGCGTGGTTCCCTGTATCTGTTTAGGATAATATTCGTCCTAGACCTTTTCTTCTTGAGCGACGAGGGCGGAACGTTCTGCCGTCGGAGCTGATTTACTGGCACATCGTCTGCGGCGTGTGCTAGATGTGATACGACGTCGAGCTTGCGATAAAACTTATTCCCACAACCAGGGCGCCTCAACCGTGTCGTCGAAGTCTTCGGTCCGCGTTCCTCTTTCTCGAGGACGGGCAGTACGACTGACCCTTTCACTCAATTGTTAGGAAGCAGCTCTGTTTTCGCCGGCCGTGATTCGACACCCGGGCGGAGTTTAGATGGCTTCGATTTCTACTGGCCTGCAGGTAATGTTTTATCCGATTGAGACCCCGCGGGGCTGATGAAGTTCGGCGTATGCATCCCCAACTACGGGAACTACTCCGTCAAGGACCTTCGGATGGTCACTCTCGGAGCAGAGACGCTCGGCTATGATTCTGTGTGGCTGACCGACCACATCATGATGTCGAAGAACTCGGGCACTCCCTACGAGCGGATTCTAGAGGCCCTCACGTGCATGGCCTATCTAGCCCCCATCACCGAGAGGGTGAAGCTGGGGGTCTCTTCGCTGATTGTAGCTATGAGGAACCCCGTCATCGTGGCCAAGCAGCTCGCCACAATCGACAACCTGAGTTCTGGCAGGGTGATGCTGGCCGTCGGTGCCGGCTGGAACGAGAAGGAGTTCTCCAACCTGGGAGCGTCGTTTCATGATAGAGGGAGGAGGGTCGATGCGTCAATCAAGCTGATCAGGACCCTGTGGAACGGAGAAGACGAGCTCCAAGATCCTGAGCGCAGGCGCCTGAGCTTAGAGGATGTTGTATTCGAGCCAAGGCCTGTCCAGAGGGAGCTCACGATGTGGGTCGGGGGCGTGAGCGGAGCGGCCATGAAGCGTGCCATCGTCCTTGGCGACGCCTGGCACCCCAACGTCTTTCCTTTGGACGAGTTCAAAGAAATGGTCGCTAGGTTCAGGGGCATGCCAGGGGGCGAGAGGAAGGATATTTGTGTCCGCATCGGCGTCGACTCGAGGCGCGACAACTCAGAATACGTCGGGCCCCAAGGTGAGAGGAGGGTGATGCTCTCAGGTAACAGGCAGGAAACCGGTCGGTTGATTGAAGAGCTCGCCAGCCTTGGCGTCACATACATGGTCCTTGCGACCAGCCCCGACGGCAAGGTCCCACTCGAAAGTCAGCTCGACTCCCTTCGGATGATCTACAGTAGAATCTAGCCGGATTGGGGAGCGCGGCAGGCTTGTAGGGAACGAATTCCGGACCGAGCGAGCTACAAAGTTCGGTCATCTTGTAGACCGAATAAAGAGGGATTCTCTCAATTTGCCTAGCGGACTTCGGCAACAAGACAGCAGATCTCTATTCGCCTTCGCCTCAAGTGAGCCGTAACCGACGCTAGAGTGGCTTCGCGTCC
>JAFMAD010000004.1:34692-104867 GCA_029785195.1 Nitrososphaerota archaeon | reverse complement strand
GAAGAAGAGAGGCGAGGTCGCAAGTTGGCCAACCCCGGAAGAGATCAAGGCAATCTGGGGATAGATTCCAACGTTCTGGTCGCGTACCTGGTCCCCGAACACCCCGACCATGAACGCACCAGGGCGCTGGCGCGGGAAAGCCACGCGGTCAACCCGACAGTTATTCACGAGACCTATCACGCCTGCGTCTTCAAACTGAGAAGGAGCCCGGCGGACACGGTCAAGGCTCTGTTAGACTACATGGACCTAGCAACTTGCCTGCCGATTGGCCCTGCTATCGTAGAGCGCGGCCTGAAGCTTGCCCTCAGGCATTCTCTGGGAGGCAGAGACGCACTCGTCTTGGCTTCTTACCTGTCATCCGACGGGGTCAAGGGCTTCGTGACGATGGACAAGTCTCTCTTGTCCCTCAAAGAAGTCAGATTCGGGAAGAGGGCGCTGAAGATATCGCCTCTCCCAGCATATTGATCTCTCAAGGCGGTCGCAAGCCTCGGCGACCAGTGCAGCCTGTCCGGCACCCATCCCCCGCCCTAGGATGAGGTACTCCCGGCAGAGGCGCAATGAACCCCCTACGCGCCTGGGAGCTCGAGCGCGGCATTAACGAAAATCTCCGCCCTTTTCGACGACCGCCCTAGCCTGCGATTCGGCCGAAGCGTTAATCGAACGGTATTCGGAAGGTGCGCCGTCGCCATGGCGCCTGATCTTGCCTACGTGTTCTGGCACTGGCCCCGCCCGGGGGTTACAGTGGGCGCGTACAAGAGGAAGCTAGGTTCGTTCCAGTCATCCCTGAGGGCCGGAAGGCCTGACCTGGTCGCCGACCTCCTGTCCTACCGCGTGGACTCTCTCCCATGGGGCCCCAGAGACTCCCCGCTCTTCGAGGACTGGTACCTGGTGGAAGGCTTCTCGGCTCTTGGCTCTCTCAACGACGCCGCCGTCACGGGCAGTACCAAGCGCTTCCACGACTCGGTGGCCGGGGACTATCTTAAGGGCGCCGGCGGGGTCTTCAAACGGGTGCTGGGGGGCATCCCCTTACGCGAGGCGAGATATGCCACATGGATCGAGAAGACCATGGGGACACCCTACCAGTCGTACTATGAGGAGGTGAAGGAATTGCTCGGGGAGACGAAGTCAGACCTCTGGCGGAGGCAGATGGTCCTGGGACCCTCGCCCCAGTTCTGTGTGCACAGCATCGAGCCCCTCGACTTCCCGGAGAACTTCCGTCCTTTCGGGGCGAAAATCAGGGCCGTGGTCAATCCGCCCCCCTGAAAGCCGAGGCCCCCGAGCTACCGCTCACGGTTCATCTGAGCGGCGGCATCTGGTGGAAGAGGTTCGTCACGCGTGGTCGAAAGAGGAGATATTCATATCTCCTCTCCGTCGCAAAGGGAAGCTCCCCGAAGGTCCTGCAAGGAACAAGGTACGAGCTTCACTCGTCGCCATTCGGTGAGGTTGCCGCGAAACTGGACGAGAGGTTGAAGGACTTCATCAGTCGGTGCCATTTGAGCTACGCCTTCGGATTCGATGACCCGGTCAGGAAGTCACGGCGACCATTTGCTCGGAAGTGCCGCCGTCCGTCGGACTAGGGGCATCGCCACGATGGTAGTAGCGCTTGGCGATGGCCATGACCTTTTCTAGATTCGAGAGCAGAGTGGACAATCTTTCTCGTCCATCTCCATCCTGAAGGCCTCGGGCCTTCTCCAGGTACATCCTCACGTTTTCCTTGTTGCCCCTGTACAGCTCGATTCTGGCCGCGGTCTCGTAATCGACTATCGCCGTTGTCCTGTCGCCCCTCTCTATAGCTTCCGCTGCATTCTGAACCTGCAGCTCTGTCGCCCCTATCAGGGCGATCTGCTCTTCAGGTTTGAGGTACACAAGGTAGCTCATGGCGTAGTGCAGCTCTTCGTCTCCCTGACATAGGATTGAAAGCGAGTCCTGAGCAGCAGTCGTCGGCTCCGTCTTGGCCGCAGCCTTCCCACGTCGAAACAGTTTCATCGTCGTTCGCGCCTCACTTCCCAGCCACCTGCGAGAATATCCTGAGGTCTCTGAGGTCGCCTTTGCCTGGTTGCAATATCGTGGCAAGCTCTCTGAACCATCTCTCGGGGGCATAGGCGCCCTCTTGCCAGTAACCGACGCCGAACCCGAAGACTCGGTTGTTTTTGTAGGCGGGAGAACCGACAATCTCTGGATACATCGATGAAATATGCTGCATGGACGGTCTCACCATGGTAAACACCATGACGTCCGCGTCGCCCATCTTGTTGCCAATCCACTCTCTTGATGTTTCGGCGCTGCCGCACGCTCCCGAATCTTGGGTCACGACTCTCGACCCTAGACGTGAGATTTCGTGGGCCACCCAAGAGTTCCCGCCTGTCACGAACTGGTACCCTTGGAAGTCGGTGAACCAGAGGACCTTGCGGCTGTCAGATTTCATCTCAGAGGCGGTGCGGTCTACGTCTTCGCGGATTTTGTCGATTGTGCGGCGCGCTTCGTCCTCGACCCCGAAGAAGCAGCCGATGAACTCCATCCACCTTATCCTCTCGAAGAGACTCGGCTCGTACCAGGCGTCGATGGTCGCGTAAGGCAGGTTGTAGTGGCGCAACGCTCCTGCCAGAGATGGATTGTCGTGGGGGTACGCGAAGGTGAAGATGACGTCATACTGCATGCTTCTCAGCGCCCGCAGGTTTTCTGCGTTCTGTATCTGGCCGCTCCTGAATCTGCCAACGAGGTCAGGCAGCACCAAGTGTGCCTCCTGGGCGTTGACGATTCCTACAAACCTGTCCAGGATTCGGACCGAATCGTTGAGCCGAAGCGCGAACGCGAGCGTTATTGGCGAGCTTGCGACAGCCCTGTCTATGGGCCGGCGCAAAATCAGATCTGCTTTCCTTCCTGACGGCTCGGATTTCGTATAAAGAAGAATCCGTCTACCCAGCGCGTCTGTCAGGTTCAAGCTCCCGTCCTGATTAGGCTCCGCTAAGAAGTTGGCCATCCCTATCACCAAAAAGGACGAAGTAGGTTTACCCTACTTCGCTCCATGGGTTGACTTCAGGTGCTCGGAGAGTTCTGGCGCGCTCTTGAAGGTGACGCCGCAGCAGGTCAGCCTGTCCTGCCCGTGAATGGTCTCGACGTGCTTCGCGTACGCTCCAGCTTCCCTGAAGTTGACCCCGCAACAGCTGAGTTGAGTCGCTTTTGCCGGCATTTCTTTTTCACCGAAACTCTAGACATCCACCCGCTTTTGACCTCGTCGTGTAATTTGTAACAATCTGTGTTATCGTGGAGACCCATCTTGTAAGGGGTATCCGACAGGACACGGCGCGTCACAGGCAGAGGAAGTGCTGGAAGCACTCTGAGACGGGTTTATGACGCGCGGAACGCAGAAATAACGACCCTTGGCCCTTAGGCGACCGGCTTGGCCCAGGCGCGGAAGAGTGTAATCAGGTCCTTCAGGTTGGACGAATCGGTCCTCCAGAGGCTCGAAGAGGAGGCGAAGCGAAGGAACGTCAGCACCAACACGTTGATGAACCAAATCGCGTCTGGGTTCGTGAACTTCGACAGATACTTCGAGAAACTCGGATTGATGAAGATCGCTCACCCCACCTTCAGTCACCTCCTGCAGTCAGCTTCCGAGGAGGAGATTGTCAACGCCGGGAGGAATGCTGGAAAGGACGTGCCGAAGGCCATAATCTCGGCCAAACAGGGCTCCATGACCCTGCATACAGCGATAGACTTCCTGAGGATGATGGGGGACTACGCGAACCTCTACAAGTACAGCGAAATCGGAGAGGGAGGGGTGAGGACGCTGACCTTGATGCACGAGTTAGGCCCGAAAGGCTCCCTGTTCCTGATGCACTATGCGGGAGGGGTCCTCGAGCAGGTCGGCATAAGAGCCAAGTATTCCTCGACCGACCATTCGGTCACCATCGAGTTCTGAAGTTCGGTCAGGAAGTTTCTCAGGTTACACTTTGTTATATTATGCTACGGTTTACACGTCCTCATAATATACGAAGTTCTGGACGTCCACTACGAAGATAATTGGCCAAAGGTAAAATCGCAATCTCGAACGTCATCTTCGCATCTGTCACAATAATCCTCCTGGTGATTGCCGCCGGTGGATTCGCTCTGTACACAACCAAGCAGGGCGCCGTCACGACCACAACGGCCACATCGGTCGAAACTACCACGCTGACGTCGAACCGGTCAGTCTGGTTCGAAACGGGCGGTCTCTATAACGGGCAGGTCGTGACATTCGTCTATCCGCGTCAATACGCCTGCACACCCAGCCTGCTGACCTTCTTCCCCAACCAGACGGCTGCAGCATCCCAGACGAGCTGTGAAGTGGGCGCTGGCAACGGCAACGCTGAGGCGGGGGCCGTTCCGCTGTGGGTCGTCGTCCCTGCGTACGCAGGACTATCCGTATTCGGCGTCAAAGCCCTGGGCGCTTCTCCGCAGGGGTATCCAGTCTTCGACAACCAAACGATAATCACCGATTGTGGCGCGAGCGGGACGCCCTCCGGCTGCCCCGACCACCCCCTGCTCCTGTACTCTCCGTTCTTCACAGCCGTGGAACAGCACCTCGGCATTACAAACGGCTACGGCGGCCTCCCTGAAGGGGTCTTGCCCACTCCGGCCCACGACCACCTGATAAACTGCTGCTTCCAGGTCATCCCCTGGTACACCGTCGTCGTCCTGAACTTCGATCCCAACATCCAGCCGAACCCTGTCACTGGGCAGTGCTCGGAAATCGTGCCTTCGTCCCTCGCCAACGCCACAGCCGACTGCCTCAACAACTATTCAGCGCTGGTCAACGCTCTGACGACTCATAACTCCGCAATCTCCCAGATAGACGCCAACAACCCCATCTGGCAGACGCTCGGAGGGCCGACCACTCAGGTGGTAGTCCCCGGCGCAGCTACGGCGGTCCAACTCAACAACGCCAACACGAACCTCTTCGAGCACTTCACGGTGAACTCGACCAACTTCTATCTCCAATACAAAGGATGAGTCACGGTGGTCTGACCAGAACCACGTGTCCTCATCCTCCCCGGTTTTGTACTAGGATTCCACTGGGGATTTCAGGGTAATCTCTTACCTGACCTTTGATTCGCTGTCGATTGGAGGTCGAAATTGAACGCTGAGCGCAGCAGGGATGGTCCTTCACGTTCGCCCAAGCTGGTTTGTACTCTTACCTCTGTTCTTACCACACATCGATAGAGGCGACCGCCCCCGCCAGGGGATAGCAACTAACGCAGGAACGAGCGCCACTCCGTGCATCCTCGTGCGGGACCGGCATGAAATCGAGCCCACAGATCTTCGGACTGGCGGGGGGTGATGCTCTATCCCGTTGACCTTCAATCTGCCTTCGCCTTCGGGACTCCGGTTCTGGGCGAGGGGGTCGGCCGGTAGTCGCCGGGCACGGTGCCGAAGGCGACATTGAACCTGTTCCATCCGTTAATTGCGATCACGGCCATTGTGAGGTCGACGAGTTCCTTTTCGGCGAAATGCTTGCGCGCCTCTTCGAACACATCTTCAGGGACACCCGAAGCGGCCACAAGTGTGACCGCCTCTGTCCAGGCAAGCGCAGCACGCTCCTTGGGGGTATAGAATGGCGTCTCCCTCCACGCCGAAAGGGCGTAAATCCGCTGCTCTGTCTCGCCGGCCGCTCGGGCGTCCTTCGTGTGCATGTCGAGACACCAGGCACACCTGTTGATCTGCGACGCGCGGATCTTGATCAGGTTCAGGAGCCCAGGTCCTAGGCCGCTGGATTCGACGTATTTCTCAAGGCCCAACATCGCCTCACGGACGCCGGGCGCGACTTTTCCATAGCTCAACCTCGCTTTCATAGGATTGGGACCGCGCCGCTTCGGTTCTATAAGATGTGCGCCAAAGGACTTCGGGGCAGATCTCGCCATACCCATGTAAGCTCGACGTCCCGAAGGGCTTTGGGGGAGAGCATAAGGGAGCTCCTGGCTCCCCCAGGGGCTGGAGAAGGACCATTGGGGACGAGGGACGCTCGTCGGGAAACCGGTGGCCGGCAGGCCTTGAAAGGAACGACGGTCTACGCTGTAGGGCATTCGACGAGGGAAATCCAGGAATTCATCGGAATACTGCGAGCCCACAACGTGGACACTCTGGTCGACATACGTACGATTCCAAAGTCAAGGCACAACCCGCAATTCAACGGGAACGACCTCGCGCTTTCGCTCTGCCAAGGAGGGATCGGATACATCCACCTCAAGGAACTGGGGGGCCTCCGCCGTCCTGCCAAGGATTCGAAGAACACAGGGTGGCGCAACGCGAGCTTCCGAGGCTTCGCAGACTACATGCAGACTGAGGGGTTTGAGGCCGGCTTGGAGAAGCTCGGGCGCCTCGCAAAGGAAAAGAGAATCGCCATGATGTGCGCCGAGGGGAACCCCTTCAGGTGCCACAGGTCGCTTGTGGCCGACGCCCTCACCGTGCGCGGCGGGAAGGTCATCCACATTGCGAACAGAGGGGAGGGTCGACCCCACAGACTCACCCCGTTCGCCCGAGTCAAGGGAACTGCTCTGTCCTATCCCGCGGAAGCAGCTGAACCAAGGATTCGTCCGAAAGGCTGAGCGGACCTGCGTTGGCCTCGGCAAGGGACAGAGGCGGCCGACCCCAAACATCTTTGGGCCAACCAATAACAGAAGAGGCCGGGACGAGGGTGGCGGATGTCTTCCCAGAAGCCGACCCGGCAGGAAATAGACGTCCGGGGCCTTCCACCGCATGAGAGACATGGCAAGGTGCTAGAGCTCTTCGACTCACTGAAGCCAGGAGAGGTTCTTTCGGTGGTGAACGACCACGAGCCGGTGCACCTGGTGGCGTTCATGAAGCATGAGCGCAGGGACTTCGACCCTGAAGCGTACAGGGCCTACGAAAGGAGGTCGGGTGAGTGGGTGGGGGTGTTCACAAAACGCGTGGGCGTGGCTGGAGACAGGGCTGGTCCGGTCATGACGAGCTTTGGAAGAGAAAGGCAATACAGTGACTCCTCTTTTTCGCCGGTTCCGGTCTATGCGACGCCCTCGTATCGGGTGCTGCTCACCTACATCAGGGCCGGGCAGTTCATCCCTGTCCATACGCCTAACATCGACCTGATCTTTGTGGTGCAGTCAGGGAAAGGCACGGTGGTTGCCGGGAGCGAGAGACAGAGAATATCCCCTGGAGACGTGATAATTGTCCCCAAAGGAGTCAGGCGCGGGATCTTGGCCGAGACCGACATGGAAGCGCTCCATGTGGTCTCTCCTCCTCCCGGCGACTCTGATCACGAAGAGGTCTCCCGGAAGATAGCGGCCGGCTCCTTCGAGTGACCACCCGAGGGATGATGAACGCCTAGGAACATGGCCCTCCCCTTCATGGGCGCCTCCATTGCTTTCATGCTCCTCGCGCTGATGGCGGGGATTTTCCGCCTCATGGCCCAGAACGGGGTCGGTCCCGTGGTGCTGGGCAACCTCTTCGCTCTACACCCTCTGCTGATGGTCTTCGGTTTCATAGCGGGGATGATCGTCACTGAGAGGATAGCAGGCGTCGAACTCCTGCCACATACAAAGCAGACTCGCCTCTCCCTCGCAATACCTCCGTTCATCTTCGTAGGGATGGCGGTTGAAATGCTAGGCTTTCTCTTCGATCTTGCCCTGGCTAGCTATGTCGGCGCGGCGTTGCTCGTGGTTGCATCTCTCCTCTTCCTTTCATTGCTGCGCTCGTTCCTTACGATGGGGCGCGAGAAGATGTCGGTCCTATTCATGGTCGTTTCCGGCGTCGCTCTGCTGCTCTCTGCCCTCCTCTCGGCCTTCTCGCTCCCTGCTGGGAACGTGGGCTTCGTGATGACCCTTCTCCTGTTCCCGGTCGTCTTTGTACTCGGCGAAAGAGTGGAACTGACCAGCCTGGCGACCAAGAGCTCTTCGGACAGGTTCGTCCCCGCGCTCATCATGGTCGCGGTGGCGCTCGGCCTGTTCGGACTGGATGCGTGGTCCTTGACTTCGATGACCCTCGTCGCGTTCGGGTTGACCGGCCTCACCTTCGGGTTCTTCTTGGTTAATGAGAGGAAGGCGCGTCCCAACGCGACAGCCTTGCCCTTCCAGAAATATGTGCGCAACCACGTCGAGCTCGCCTACGTCTGGGGTCTGGCTGGATCTGTGTTTGGGGTAGCCTATTCGCTCTCTCCCTTGTTCGTTTTTTACGATGCCTTCATCCACTCGCTCGCGTTGGGCTTCATCGGGCTGATGTTCCTGGCGCACGGCCCGATAATACTCCCCATGGTGACCCGCAGGCAGTTCGACAACGCGAAGCTTTCCTCCATCCCACTCGCAATCCTCATGGTCGCCCTCGTTACAAGGATAGGTTCTGAGCTTGCGCTTCTGTACGATGGTGCTTGGCTGCTCAATCTCTCCGTTGCGGTTTCAGGGTGGCTGGTCCTCCTCGCCGTCGCGGCCTTTTTCGTTGAGATTCTCCGCGGGACCAGGCGAAGCGGGGCGGAGCGCCACCTAGGCGCCGTCCAAGCGCCAAAGTGACCTAGTAATTTTCGGTAAGGGTGCAGGCGCCTTGCTCAGCCCTTCCCTCTCCTGCCCGCTCTCCCGAGGAGGGGAGTCAGCTCTTTGATTTCCATCTGGTCGAGGCGCCTCACGGCGTCCTCGATTTTCATCCTCAGGCCTTCGGGGACACGGGAGGACGCCAGCCTGTGGAACTTCTCGGCGGCCCTTTCCCAGCTCATGGGTCGAGTGAAGAACCCTTCGTAGTCATCTGCAGATCTTTCAAGAGACCTCCCATCATTCAGACGGACGGCTACGATGCATGGCATGGCGTTCGGAAACTTGGAGCTGAGCTGCTCGTCCGGGCGGACTTCGACCCTTCTGAGGAGGGATTGTATGTCTTCCCTGGCGATCCTTTCTGGCAGGTACTGGCGCGGCATGACTTCGCCATCGAGGAGAGCCGCTGAGAGGATGTATGGAAGGCTGTGGTCAGCCTGCTCCTTGTTCTCTACCACTTTCTTGTTCCCCTCTTCGCCGCCCCCTATGATGTTGTACGCCACGTCGAAGATTCTCAAATCGATCGATTCGACGTCCTCGGCCTTGAACTTGGACTCTGCCTGCATGGCCAAGATGCACTCTATCGCGGACTGGGAATGGACCTCTGCGTTGTACTTCTTCACTATCGTGCGGGTGACGGCTTCGAGATTCTCCCGCTCCCAGTCAATCTCGAACTTGCCAGCGATCGAGTCCATGAACCCCTTGTTCCCCTCGAAGACTTCCAGGGGGCCCGTTATCCCTTTCATGGCCATGAAGACAGCCGTCAACGCGCCGAACGACACGAACGGATAGGCGAGCCCCTTCCAGTTCGAGAGCCTTCCCGTCCGCGTCACCCTCAGGGCGTTCAGCGTGGTGCCGGCGATGGCGATCGCATTGGCTGCTTTCGCAGGGCTGAGGGAGAGGGCCCGTGCGGCGCCCGCGGCCACTGCGTAAGCCCCCTGGGTCGTGTGGTCGAACCCCTTCGCCCTCACAGGCGCGACTTCGCTCATCCTGCACTGGACCTGATAGGCTACAGCCAGCGCCGTGAGGAAGTCTTTGCCGGAAGCCTTCGAGTATTCAGAGGCGGCGAGAACAGGGGCGACGTTGTCGCTGGGGTGGCAGGTCTCGCCCTTCGCGAGGAAGCTGTCGTTGAAGTCGAGGTACCTGATCAGTGCCCCGTTATAGAGCGCGGCCCTGTCCGGGCTCGTCTTCCCGCCTCCTATCAGGGTGCAGAGGGGCGAGCCCCCGAAGTCGTCTTCGAAAGCGCGTATCCTGGCCACGGGCTCTGCCGACAGAGCGCCTATCGCGCAGCCGATGGCATCCAGGACCCGGACCTTCAGTTGAAGGACGGCTTCGTCTGAGAGAGCCTTGTACGTAGAAGATGAAACGAATTCAGCCATCTCCTCGACTAGGGTCATAGGCCCGCCTTCCCTGTTGTCAGGTTCCTGTCCTCACCGGCGTCGGGTCAGCCGCCGCATCAGGCGTATTCGACCTTCTTCCCTTCCCAGATCTCCTTGTCTCCCCAGAGCCTGGTCCTCCAGGCCGCGAACTCGACGACCTGGGAGTGGTCGATGAACAGATTAACGTCGCGCCCGAAGGTGGTCAGGTACCATTTGAAGACCGGAGGGTCGGACGCCTCGAACATGAACACTTTGTGCCCGAACCTGTCAACGAGCTTCTTGATCACGTCCTTCCTCCACTTTTCGGGGGGGAGGTCCTCGGTCAGACCCTCCGACTCCACCATGATCATCTTGGCGCCGGCCTTCAAATGGGCCTGGACCTCGTCCGAGAACTCGCCGAAATCTCTCATCCTCATGGACTCATCGTAGCCTGTCACGTGGGTGCCTGCCCCCGCGCCTATCATCATCGAAACCTCGGGCTTGGGCTTCATCCCTAGCTTCTTGACGCGCTCGACGATCTCCAACTTGTCCTTGAGGGGGATGGGTGCGAGGCCGCTCGATACCTCGACCACGTCGAACCCCAGCTTCCTGCACTCCTCTAGGTACCGGTCGACGGCCCTCTTCCCTTGGACTATCACCCGCTCTACGAACCCGCCAGTCGACACGTAGAGGTCGTGCGCGTGGCAGGCTCTGATGGTCTCCTTCACCCTGCTTCTGTTAAGAAGCCGCATCGACCCGCCGGCGAACTTGTACCCATCCACATAGTCGCTCCAGTCGTCCAGGAGGTCTTTGAGGTAACCGTAGCTGATGGAAGTGTAGTAAGGCCCCCTCATCTCGACGACGCCCACCTGCCTGGGCTTCTTGGGCGGCATGTCTATCCTGATGAAGTCGAACGCCTTCTTCTCTGCGGGCATAAGCCGCCTGAATTCGGGAATCGTATTTACCATTTTCTCTCGAGAGCGACATCTCCTCCGTGGCACCACTGGTAACCTGGCGGGTGCGTCCACGGATTATCGGCGGGCCCGAACACCGTAGGGTGACATGTATGTACGAGTGCAATCTCCTCGAGATAGACATGAGTTGGGCACCACGTGCACGGTGTGCGGGGGGCGTGGCGAGTTCAATCTCGTCATCGCCGAATGGTCTGACCCGAACGCAGCCCCTCAGAGATACACCGCAACGAACAGGTCCATCGAGCTCCCCTGCAAGCGCTGCAATGGCAGAGGCGGGAGTTACGGGTACTGGAACCGCGCTCTTGATTGAGGTAGTGGTCGCTGTGGATTGCCTTCCCACGATTCCGGGCCACCGAAAGTTTTCCTCTGGTTAGGATTCAACCTGAAATATAGGACATGATGCCTCCTCTTTTGGAATGATAGAGGTCCGGTTGGCAATCCAGAACCCGGCGAACTGGGTAGGGAGTCTGGCCGAGTCTGCCCGCGTCAAGATAGTCGACGTAAAGGAAAGGAAGGGAGTCGTGGAAGACTTCGTGGAGCTCTCGTCGGAGAGCCTTTCACCAGAGGAGATACTTTCTCACCTGAGGGCGACGGCGGGGGTCCTCTCGGCCGACATGACGAAGGTCGACAGGAACAGGGTAATCGGCATGGTCTCTACACACAGTTGCCCCATCTGCTCCACCTTCGCCGGACTGAACTGCTTTCTCATCTCGGCAAACACCAGGGATGACGGGAAGATGGAGTGGAGGCTTTTCATCGGCGGCGACACCGACCTCAAAAAGCTCTGCGGGAGGCTCGATGCCAACGGGGTCAAGTACGATATCCTTGAGGTTTCGCGCCATGCGCAGAAGAAGGAGATTACCGCGAGGCAGGAGGAGATCCTGAGGGTGGCCCTTGACCTCGGATACTTTGAATTCCCGAAGAGGATGCATCTTGAAGAACTGGCGGAAAAGCTTGGAATAACGCCTGGAACCCTCTCCGAAATCCTCAGGAGAGCGGAGAAGAACATCATCTCGAACCACTTCGGCACCGCCAGGGAATGACGTCTCAGCTTTCGGCTCCGCCTGCCGCGGGCCATCGTGGGGTCGGCAATGCTTCCGGTTGACAAACCCCCTTCCGGGGGCCAGCCATAGGGTAAGCCAATAGCAGCTCTGATGCCATAATTGTTTGGGGTTAACGCTAACTCCACCCCCTTCCCTTCTGTCCTCATGAGTGGTTTGCAAGCTCCGAGTTCCCTTGCGGAGGAACACCGCGGGCTTTTCCGCGAACTCGTGGAACTGGAGTCGGAGGGAGGCAAGACAGGAAAAGCCGTCAACGAGCTTTTGGCGGTCCTTGAGCCGCACTTCGAAAAGGAGGAGGAAGCTGTGATGCCCCTTCTCGGAGCCCTAAGGCCGCTCTCCGAAGGGAAGGCGATACGTGATTATTCCGAAGCGATATCTCTTCACGAGAGGTTCTCGTCAGACTATCCGATGATGCTAAAGGAACATGCACAGGTGAAGAAGCTCATCGAGCGCGTTCGGACGGCGGCAAGGAAGGAAGGCAAAGGCGGCGTTGTAGCGGCGATGGACGAACTCGAGCACCACGCCAAAGTGGAAGAAGAGGTTCTCTACCCGGCCGCCATGCTGGTCGGAGCGTTCGCGAGCGGCAAGGCAAAGGCGAAGGTCTCTTGAGCGTCGTCGAGCCGATAGAACATCTGCAGGAACTCCGTGCGCTGGTTAGTCAACTGGAAAGGGAACACAAGAAGTTCGCGTCCGACATCGACGGACTCGAAGCAAAGGTCCAGGCAGACGAAGCCGACTTGGTCAAAGAGCTCTTCATTCGGTTGCAGGACAGCCTGACCGATCACATGCTGGTGGAGGAATTCGAAGTCTATCCCGAACTCATGCGAAAGAACCTATTCGATGCGGCGATAAGCTCCATAATGCAGCAGCATCACGACGTGACATCCTCGCTCGGCAAGATGGAGCTTTCCCTTCGTTTGGGGAACTTCATAGAATTTCAAGCGGCCCTTGAAGAGCTCGCCGCCGTCCTGCGCGAGCACCAGCCTGCAGAAGAAGAGAAGGTTTTCCCGCTCGCGACGGGTTGAGGGGTGCTCCTTATGGCCGACCCTCGACATTCAGGGCCAAAGGCTAGGCAGCCGAGATTCTGTTCCCTGTGCGCGGCTTCTGGCGTCGTCACCCCGTCGGAGTGGTACCGCGCGACGCAGCTGGAGTACTGCACCTTCCACTACTGGCTCATGCGAGGGCGTGTTGGGAGCCACGCCTATTCGCTGGAAGACTACGCGAACGCGTCGAAAAGATTCGCCTTCAGGGTTTCCCTGCCTTCGAGGGCCGACTGCGAAATGATGCAGAAGGAGGGCGACGGAAAGCACAGTAAGCCCGCCACAGAGCTCGGGACCTGAGGGGACATCCATGTTGAATCGGAGTCAGGCAGGCACCGGCCAGGGATCTGTCCCCTCCACACAGCCGAAAGCCGCGCAGAGGCCAGAGCGGACGCTCACTCTCCTCTCAGTTTCGACCGGAGTACTGTTCGCGTTCATCGGCAGCACGGTCGGCGCCCTTTTCTTGGGCCAGCTGTCCGGGCTGCCCATCGAAACAGGAGCCAGCCTGTTTCCCAGCCACCCCTTCCTGCAGATCTATGGCTTCATCGCGCTCTTCGTCATGGGCGTCGACTACTCCCTCCTGCCCCGCTTCAAGGTGGGGAGACTCCCTTCGCTGGTCCTCGGGTATGCCGCCTATGCCTCGATCACCGCAGCCAATGCCTTCTTTCTGCTCTACTCTATCCTTCCACTCGGCTCGTTTCAGTACGTGACGGCCGGCGCCCTGCTCATGCTCGCTGGCTCGGCGATCTCTCTCTCACAGGTGGTCATCCTGGTCACGAGGCCCTCAGGAGGCTTCCCAGAGGCCAATCCTCTGATCATGCTGTCGTCGATTTCTCTCGTCATGATATCGCTCCTCCTGGTCGCCGGATCGGCGGGATACCCGCTCCCGGGCGGGACGTTCTCTCCGCAGATGGTCTATCTCGCGCTCGTTGGGTTCGCCGGTTCCATGATCTATGCGGTCGAAATCAGGTCGGTCAGCTTCAGGCAGTGCAACTACAGGAAGCAGGTCGCGAACCTGTGCTGGGTCCTGCAGGGGCTGGGCATAGGCGGCATGTTCACGGGGGTGGTGACGAGGAGCAACCTCTTCTCACTGCTCGGAGCGGTCCTCCTCCTCGGTGCGGCCCTGAGCCAGCTGGTGTCCATCAAGATCCTGGAGCTGGCGCACCCGCTGATGTACAGACCCGCGATGACCAAGATGCACTTCAGAATCATGAGATACAACGAGGTCTGCATGCTCCTGGCTTCCGGGTGGCTGGTGTTCGGGTCGCTGATGGGGATGGTCTGGCTGGCGACCGGGACGGGCACCTTCTTTGTCAAGGACTCTTTCATCCACGCCATAGCCATCGGGTTCGTGGGGTCAACCATAACCTGTTTCGCGCCTATGCTCCTGCCCGGACTCTTGGGACACAAGGGGCCGGTTACGGGACTGTCGTTCGGTCCCATCGTCATCCTGAACGCCGGGGTACTGGTCAGAATCGTCGGTGATTTCCAGACACTGACAGCGCGAGCCCCACCCCTCTGGGAGTCCGTGTCTGGCCCCCTGGTGCTGGTGGCGATGGGGTGGTTCCTGGTGATGATCCGAGGGATAGGAAGGCCGAAACAGGCGGCTGCGCAGAGCAGCGTGTCAAGGAAGTTCAGCCTCGCTGAGTCTCGGGGGATTGCGGAAGGGCAGCTCACAGTCTCCACTAGAACGACAAACAGAGAGGTGACGTTCCCGGTCTGGTTCGTCGTTGCGGATGGCTTAATCCATCTCCTGCCCGTCAACGGCTCCTCGACAAGGTGGTACAGGAACGTCTCGAAGAACCCGGGCGTGAAGATCACAATAGCCGGGCACGTCTACCTTGGCACTGCGCAGTCCACTCGGGAGAAGGAGAAGGTGAAGCAGGTGATGGACATCTTCAGGGACAAATACGGGGACAGAAACTGCAGGAATTTCTTCGGAGACCGGACGGATGTGGCGGTGAGCGTTTACGTCCCTTCGCCGTAGCGCTTGTGGCGTCCCTCTCCGAAGCGGGCTCCTCACATGCCTAGGGGAGGGCCTCCTCTGAAGTGCTCTTCCAACAGCTTCTTCTGCGTCTTCCGCAGCGACTCGTAAAGCGTGGGAGGCGCGACATCCATCATTCTTGCTAGGGGTCCGATGCGGATTCTCTTTGGGTAGTCGAAGTATCCGTTTTCGTAGGCAGAGCGGATGAGCCATTCCTGTCGCGTGGTAAGCGCCCTCGTCCTCTTCACCTCTGAAATGTCGCTCACCCTAAAATCGACCCTCAGCCTCCTTAACCTCGCCATGAGCTCTCTCAAGGAATGTTTCGTCCCAAGCACCCTCCACGCGATCTCCCTGCCCGACCCGTTCGATGCGTAAACAAGGAAGCAGTCCGAGTCCGCCACGCACCTCATGACCACTCCTTTCGCTCGCACTATGCCGACAAGTCTGCCGTGGCTCGAATTCGTTATCTCGAGCTCAGATATGTCCGGACTGTTCCGAAGGTACCTGAGTAGCCGATTTTCCAGCTTCCGGTCGACTGTAATCTCGAACAGCTCGAGTATCTCGTCTCGCCTCCGCGTCCCCTTGGAGTTCAGCAGCCTCAACCTCGCTCCGTACCGTCCCGTCACCGCGTCGATCCACTTCTGGTGACCCTCTACAAGAATCGTGGCCTCGATTAGATCCAAGCCTCAATGCCTTCAGCCTTCCGAAACTTAAAGCCTGACACGAAGGCCGAATATGCCTAATTCTGATTAGGTAAAATTCCCATATCTGCTCCGGACATACCTTGGGCCGTGCAGGGCATCCATGATGCGAAGAGCGCGACGAAATGGCTTGAGGGGCAGGTCATTTCGTATCTCTACGGAGGGACAGACGAGCACAGCCTGAGTCGATGCGTGAACAAGCTCATGTCGACATACAGAGTCTCACCGCGAGACATAAAGTCGTTGTTCGAGTCGGTGGAAAACAACCTCACTACCTACTACGGGGGCAGATACCGCCTCGCCTACGGCGCGATGGGAAGGCGATTCGGAGAGACGAGTTTCACAGAGAGCCACCAGAAGAAAGCAATCTTGCAGTCGCTGGGAAACGTAAGCCGAGCGCTTTCGGATTCGAGATGAGGGGAGAGGAGCATGGTAAGACCAGTAGATTACAAGACGAAACCCATCGACCCTGATTTCCTCTCAAAGCCAGACGAGTTCCCGATCACCGGTGAGCATAACGGCCACAAGGTCAGGGCGCAGGGGCTTTCGAGGACGAGCGGCGATGGCAGCCCCTATCCCACCACCCAGGGGATACATGGCAGTCAGGTGGCGGTGGACTGGGAGACGTGCATCGCCGACGGAGTATGCATGGATGTCTGTCCCGTCTTCGTCTTCGAATGGGCCCTCACCCCCGGCCAGGCAGGGACGGGGAAGGACAAGATAATCGAACAGAACACGGACGAGTGGAAAAGCTACCGGACCGATAAGTCAGAACCGATAAGGGAGCCGGACTGCATCTTCTGCATGGCGTGTGAAACCAGCTGTCCAACCCAAGCCATCAAGATCACCCAGCCCTAAAGCGATTAGAGGTGTGAATAGACTAATTGGTTGCTGACGAAACGCGCTTGGACGTCTGTCCCGGCTGCCAGGACCCCATCGACCAGTGCAGGTGCGCTTGTCCGTCGTGCGGCCAGGTCGAGGGGTGCGACTGCGCCATAGGACGAGACATGGCGACGGGAGGATAGAAGGATGAGCTCGAAGACTGTGAACGAACTCAATTGGATGATCGGGGGGGCCCAGGGGAGTGGGGTCGACCTCTCAGCCAGTTCGTTCGCCAGGTCGTGCGCCCTCGCGGGCCTCTGGGTTTACGGGACTAGGGAGTACTACTCGAACATCAAGGGCCTGCACAGCTACTTCGAGATCAGAACGAGCGGCCGGCAGATAAGGTCCAAGGTCGAGGGGGTGGACCTTCTCGCGACTTTCGACGCTGAAACCGTAGTCAGGCACGCAGACGCAGTCAATCCGGATGGCGGGATAATCTACGACCCTGCGGTCTCCCAGACGCCCATCGAGAAGGTCGATACGCTCTACAAGGACGAGGTGAGGCAGATTCAGGCCAGGCTCGCCCAGGAGGGACTCGGTTCGGACGTCGACGCGATTCTGGAGGAGGCGAAAGGGAGGGGGGTCAAGCTCTTCGCCATCCCGTACGGCGCCCTGATCCAAGAGATTGCCAAGCGCCTGGAGACGTCAGAGCTCACTCGACTCAACAGGATTGTGAACGTCCTCGCCGTCTCCGTCTCTCTTTCTCTGTTAGGTCTCGACAGGCGCTACATGGAGGAATCGGTGCGCCAGGCCTTCGCAGCTTCAAGGAAGCAGAAGCTTGTAGAAATGAACCTGGCCGGGGTAGATAGGGCCTACGAGTTCGCCAAAGAGAAGTTCGGCGAGGGAGGCCTTCCTATCAGACTCGCTCCCATCCAGAACAAACCCAGGATGTTCGTGGTGGGGAACCAGGCCGTCGCCCTGGGGAAGATGGCCGGGGGCTGCAGGCTGCAGACCTACTATCCCATCACCCCGGCGAGCGACGAGAGCGAATTCCTCGAAGCCCATGAGAATTTCGACCTGCTAGGCGGGGAGTCCAACGACGGCAAAGGCTCGATCGTGGTCGTGCAGACGGAAGACGAAATCGCAGCCGTCACCATGGCCATAGGCGGGGCGCTCGCCGGTACCAGGGCGGCCACCTCTACCTCCGGGCCAGGTTTCTCCCTGATGGTCGAAGGAATGGGCTGGGCGGGGATGAACGAAGTGCCTGTGGTGGTTACCTTGTACCAGAGAGGCGGACCATCGACCGGCATGCCGACCAGGACGGAGCAGGGCGACCTGAAGTTCGTCCTGAACGCCTCTCACGGGGAGTTTCCGCGGATGGTCCTCTGCTCGGGGGACATGGAGGAGTGCTTCTACGACGCCTTCAGGGCCATGAACTACGCGGAGAGGTATCAGCTCCCAGTCATCCACTTGGTCGACAAGGGGCTCGCCAACAGCAACATGACGATACTGCCCCCCGACCCGAACTTGGTAGACATCGAGAGGGGGAAGCTTATCCTGACTAGCGGCGGTGGTGCGCCCAAGGACGGGGAATACAGGAGGTTCGCGCCCGCCGAGGATGGTATCTCGCCGAGGGCAGTGTTGGGTCTCAAGGGGTACAGGTTCTGGAATACCGGAGACGAGCACGACGAGCTCGGCCACATAAACGAGAACTCCGAGAACAGGATAAGGATGATGAAGAAGAGGATGTCGAAGTTGGAAACCGCAGACAGGGAGATACCTGTGACCGAGAAGGTCGGCTTCTACGCTGCCGCGGGGCGTCCTGACGTCACCCTCGTCAGTTGGGGGTCGTCGAAGGGCGCCATCCTCGAAGGGATGGAACTGCTGGAGAAGAGGGGGATCAAGGCAGAGTTCCTCCAGATCAGGCTCGCAAGCCCGTTCCCCGCGCAGGCGGTGCGCGAGAGGCTGTCAGAGGCGAAGCTGGTCATAGACATAGAGCAGAATTATTCGGCCCAGATGGCGGCCGTCATAGCGGAGAAGACACAGATCAACATCAAGCACAGGGTTGTAAAGTTCAACGGACGGCCGATATCGTGTAACGAAATCTATGATTCGGTTAGACAGATCGTGGCAAGACCTGAAGCTAACGAAAGGGTGATCCTCACACATGGCGCTTAAGCTGGCCGACGTCCGGACGGACCTACACAACGACTGGTGCAGCGGCTGCGGTGACTTCGGGATCGAGGCGTCGCTTCAGATGGCGCTGACTGAGATGAACGTGGACATACACAGGGTCGTCATCTTCTCAGGGATAGGCTGCCATGGCAAGATCGTCCACTGGACCAACGCCTTCGGGATTCACACACTTCATGGGAGGACGCTCCCCTTCGCGCAGGGCGCGAAGCTCGCCAACCCCGGGTTGGAGGTCATCGCCATTAGCGGGGACGGGGACGGCTACGGCATCGGGGCGGGGCACTTCGTTCATTCGGGGAGGCGGAATGTGGACATGACGTACATCGTCCACGACAACGGAGTCTACGGGCTCACCAAGGGGCAGGCCTCTCCGACCCAGAAGCTAGGCGAGCAGACGAAATCCCTCCCCCAGCCGAACATAAACAGCGCCGTCAACCCCATAATGCTCGCTCTCGCGGCGGGGTACACTTTCATCGCTCGCAGTTACGCCTTCGACAACAGGCACCTGAAGGACACAATCAAACGAGCAGTCGCCCACCGAGGCTTAGCCCTTGTGGACGTCCTTCAGCCCTGCCCCACGTACAACGACATCGAGACCAAGGCCTTCTACAGCGGGGAGGATAGGCCCGACCCGTCTACTCACAGGCCGGTACCACGGGTCTACGACATCGAGAAGACAGGCTACAACCCGTTGATCACGACAGACATGACAAACGAAGACGTGGACAAGAAGACGCTGGAAGTAATCAGGATATCCAATGAATGGGGGGACAGGATACCCGTCGGCGTCTTCTACCAGAACGAGAACGTCCCCACCTACGAAGACAGGATAATGCGCAGGGTCCCCTTCTACCTCGACCAACCCCCCGCCACCCAACAGATCCAGCTTCAGAACAAGAAGTCGGCGGTGGACCTCTCCAGCCTCCTGAAGGAGTTGACCATAGGGGGTTGAGGTCGCGTGAACGAGAGGCAGGGCGAGCCCGATTGCCAGATCATGCGGATTACCTGATCGTCGGCGGAGGCGTGGCGGGAGGGCATGCGGCCTATGCGATTAGGAAGCACGACAGGACTGGGAGGATAGTGGTCGTCTCCGATGAGAGGCAGTTCCCGTACGACCGCGTCCCTCTGTCCAAGGAATTCCTTGCGGGGAAGAGGAAGAGAAAGGAGCTCTTCTTCAAGGGGAACTCGTACTATTCAAGGAACAAGGTGGAGGTAATCAGGGAGCGCAGAGCCGAGGCGCTCGACATTTCGAGCAAGACACTGCGGCTTGACAACGGGCAGGCGTTCTCTTACAAAAGGCTGCTACTTGCGACAGGGGGGCGCCCCAGGAAGCTGCAGTTGCCCGGGTCGGACCTCGCTGGGATCTATTACCTGAGGACGCTCGAAGACTGCGACGCCATAAGGAATGCTTCGTCAGGGGCCGGCGAGGCCGTAATCGTCGGGGGTGGGTTCATAGGATGTGAGGTCGCTGCGACGCTCCGCGGCAGGGGCCTGAAGGTTACCCTCGTGGAACTGGCCGACCATCTGCTAGGGGCAGCGATCGACGAAAAGACCGCCGGCTGGATTCAGGGATATCACGCCAAACAGGGTGTGAAGGTCCTGACCAAGACGACTGTCAACGAATTCGTTGGCAAGGACGGGCGGGTGACGGGCGTGAAGCTAGGGGGCGGCCTCGTGGTCCCCGCAGACCTCGTGGTTGTGGGGGTGGGCATAATACCGAATATTGAGGTTGCCCAAGAGGCGGGCCTCAAGGTGGACAGGGGCGTCGTCGTCGACGAGCGCCTCAGGACGAGCGCGACGGGCGTGTATGCCGCTGGGGATGTCGCAAGGTTCTACAGCCCAATCCTCAAGCGCGTCATGAGGGTGGAGCATTACGACTTGGCAGAGAGGCAGGGCGCCGTCGCTGGGTCGAACATGGCGGGCAGAAGGGCTACTTTCGAGGAGCTTCCCTATTTCTTCTCCAACCAGTACGACCTCGAGATAAACGCGTACGGAGACCTGTCCAGCCGGACGTCTACAGTCCTCAGGGGGGGCCTGAATTCCAGCGCGGGTTTCTTACAATTCTACTTCAACGGGAATGTCCTCGACGGGGTCCTCTCCATAAATCGGGATTGGGATGAGATAGAGAAGGCCAAGGCCCTGGTCGAGCGGAGAAAGGCGATTGCCGACCCTTCGGCGGTCGGGGATGAATCGAGGGCCCTGAGATAGATGATAAGAATACAGAAGTCAATCTACGACGAAGCCGAGCCCTCGGACGGAAAACGAATCCTCGTGATGAGGATTTGGCCGAGAGGCATCTCGAAAAGCAAGGTCGATGTCTGGATGAGGGATCTCGGGACCCCGAAGGAGCTGATAAGGCAATGGAAGGACGGAAAGATTTCCTGGAACAAATTCGCGGCCAAATACAAAGAGAGCCTGAAAGGGAAAGAGGGGCTTCTCAGGGGCTTGGCGGAAGAGTCCAGAAAGGGAACGATCACGCTGCTTTGTACAGAGAAGGACCCGACAATCTGCCACAGGTCTCTCCTGAAAGACGCGATAGAGGGGACCTCGAGGGCTGGATAGTCTCATGCGAACGAAAGGAACGGAACCAGAGCTCCGGAGAAGCCTGAGGAGGCTGGCTTGGCAGGACGAGAATTGCCTGGCGTGTGCATGGTTCTCACCCAACGATCCGATCAACGCCGACTTGCTGGAGCGCGGAAAGTGCGTTCATCCGAAGCTAAGGGAGTACAACCTGATAGTCTCAGGACGCGACTGGTGCAATCTCTTCGAGGAGACAACACGGCAAAACATCGATGACCTTCAGGAGAAGGCTATGAAGGCAGAAGAGGAACTAGGACTAGCGCACAGCAGGGCCGAGACGTCGCGGCGGGGTAAGTGAAAGTTGCCTGGCGAATTCGTGAGGGTCGCAAGCAGAAACGAAGTCCAAGAAGGCAAGATGAAGGAAGTCAGCGTGGGTGCGAACAAAATCATGCTGGCGAATGTCGGAGGAGAGTTCTTCGCGATGGGAAACTCGTGCACCCACATGGGCGGACCTCTTGCACGAGGGAGATTGGAGGGCCACGTAGTGACCTGCCCGTGGCACGGCTCGCAGTTCGACGTCAGGACGGGAGCAGTGGTCCGGTCGCCGGCGGAAAAGCCCCAACCATGTTACGAGGTGCGGGTTGAAGGAGAGCACATCCTGCTCAAGACGACTTGAGCTACACGTAGCCGAGAGCAGCGCCCCGGGTCCCTGTCGAAAAACGCGATAGAGGAATCCGCGGGGCTAACTGGCGTCGGACCCCGCATGTCCGCCCGTGTCTTGGCGGCATAGCTAGAAGGGCATCTGCAACATGACTGCGAGGAGTAGAATCACCAGCATCAAGACTAGGTTGGCGGCCGAGACCAACCGGCTCCTCTTCCTGAGCGCTTTCAATTCTTCGAGCCTCTTCTCCCTGGCGAGTTGGATGATCTTCTTCCCAAAGTAGACGTTATGCACGTAGATGAGGAGAACGAGCGCGCCTACAAGTATCACCTTGAGGAGAAGGATGTTCCCTGTGGGGGTGTCGAAGAGGGCAGCGGTCGAGGGGAGGTACCAGGACGCGTTGTAGATGCCTGTGAGGACGAGTATGACCAGGACAATGTTGGTCATTCTTCCGAACCGCTTTGCAATCACCCCCGTAATCCGAGTCCGCTCCGACTCGTCGGCCGTCGTCAGCCGGGACGAAGGCACGACCACCAGCCACATGAAGAACGAGCCGCCCACGAAGAGGACAGCCATGAGGAGGTGGACCCAGAGAATGACGGCGTTCAGGACTTGAGGCAGAATCATGATGAGTCGAATAGGATCGGAGGCGCGGATTGTCTTGGGATTAGGCGTGAGACTTGGGAAGACAAAGCTAGTCTAGTCAACACGTGTTGGGAGAAGGCACGTCGTTGTCAGCGCGTTCTTTTGTCGAAGCGAAGGTGCCGTTTTCATCGACCTTCGATGACCCCTTTGGAAGTGCCCTATTACAGCAATCGCGTACGGCGAGTTTGCCCGGACGCTGCTTGAGTTGGTCGTCGAACTGTGGTCTGTCTGCGAACCGCTCCCCGTTGCGGCACACAAAGCCGCCTCTCCGAACGTTGACCGCTTGCTGCGGGTCGGATTTATCACTACCTAGGTGGGTTCAAATCCGATTCGCATAAGGCAAAAGCCGAACAATCGCACAACTAATGACGATTCCGGAGAACTTTGCGATTCGAATCGACAACCAAGCTTTGATTGCCGCAGACGCAAGTCGGGGTTGAACGCTAGTCCGCTGTCAGGTTAGGAACGAGTCAGACTCGATTCCGACGGGACTCGGACCGAAAACAGTCCTAGGAGAGAAATTAGGAGACGTGCCCTTGTTCGTTATGGCACCCAATGTGCACTCTGCAAAATAGATTCCCCACCGCTCCTGATAGCCGGCCATATCAAGGGCTGGGCAAAAGGTGAGAAGGAGCGAGGACAGGACGAGAATGTCATCCTCATGTGTTCCCTTCATGACAACCTTTTCGGGGAGGGATTCATCACCTTAGAGTACCCGTCTTACCGGGTGAGTTATTGCCGAAAGGCCTTCACCCCGGCGACCCTGAGACAGGTTAGATTGGTCACTCTGAGTTTCAGGAAGCTAGGGAAAGGGGCACCTGCGAAGAGGTTCCTCATGTGGCACCAAAGCAAGATATTTGGGAGGCCCTTGGTGCAAGGGTAACCTGCGATGAAGGTAATCTAGCACTACGATTTGCTGAAATGACTACCTATCCGACTCGTTGGGGTCCACTCGACCTTGAGCCTCTCCCTCACTATCAGGATGTTTACCAATTGCATCGGGACCATTTCGCCGTAGCCCAGCGGCAAACCCATCGAAAGCACGCTTCCAATCTCCTCCTTCTTGTACACCGTGCTCTGCGAAGCAAGCCCCAGAACCAGACCGAATTCGTTAAACACCGGACCGCCGCTATTTCCCTGGTGAAGATTCGCGCCGAGCATGATTGTCTCGCTGAGTTCGCCTCGCCAAAGGGATACGATTCCAAGTGTAATCGAAGGAGGATGCCTAGATATGTCCGGCTTCTCGCGCAATCCTGTCACCCACGGATAGCCACAGATACCGATTACCATTCCTGCTTTGATTTCACCCCTGGTTGTGACGAAAGTTAGCGGATTGACCTTGACGGTCCCATTCAGTTGCTCGAACAGGTTGGGGTCCGTTCTGAGGACAGCGACATCCCATTCCTCGTCGATTGCTTCGACTTGGTAAGCTGTGTTGAGGTCGGGGGCGCCGAACCATAGGATTTCACCCTTCTTGTTCTCTCCTACGACATGGGCACAAGTAGCTACATGCCCACTTTTTCCGAGAAGCACACCGCTTCCTTCCCCCGCATCGCTGGATACCTTCACGGTGCTTGCCTGGATGTCATCTATCCTTTGAAATTCCAATTCTCAAACTGGCGGCAGGCTACTTACTTAATGGTACGTACCCGAACCCGACGATTGAGATGGAACACAGAATCCAGCATGCGAATCATGCATACATGCAACTCTCGAATGATTGTAGCAATCGTTGAGCATGGACGTGAGCTTCTGCGATTTCGACGAGGGAACCAATCTGGAGGTTGTTCCCCTGGTGATGAGCTACATCTATTCTCCCTGTGATTATGTTCATGTAAGCGGAAGTGGTCTCTCTGTCTTTCAATGCGAACTCGAAGTTTGACGCATAACTCGGAAGTAGTTGCTTCAGCAGCTTCTTCAAAGCGAAGGTGTCGATGTTGGTTTCCTCAATCTTGCGCCGGACGAAGTTCACAATGGCTTCGTGATTATCGCTGTGGCGTTTCACCTTCTTCAGCACCACCTCGACCACGTGTTCTTGGTAGGTCGTGTACATGACGATAAGCAGGTCTCTTACCATCATGTTCTCGAGTTTCGAGATAGTTCGTAGGTCGATCCTGCTTCTCCGGAGCATGTCGAGGACCAAGCTGTCTTCGTTGAGCCGGTCCGTCACGTCGCTGAAGGGCATCGCTATCCCCCAAAAAGCACTTTCTCCGCTAGGTCGAGCCGTCCATTGACACTCTTCGCACCGGTTGGACGCTCTTCGGTATACTTCTTGAAATCGGCATCTGCCTTAAGCAGTTCGTACCTTTCCTTGATATCCGGGGGGATTGATTCGGGGTGCTTGGCGAAGGCGACGAACACAGCGTCGTATGTGGGCGCCCTCATCGCTCGTGTGACATGAAACGGCGTTTCACCCAAAGTCTTGACAATAAGCCGAGCAGTCGTCGTAAAAGTCGATTCCATGTCACCAACCCATTCCTTGCTCGGATCCTGCATAGTCTTCATGAAGTCGTTGAGGAATTGTTTCATGGATGGTTTATACCTCAAAGGAGGTTCGGGGCCGATGTCCTTCCCCAGATTCGACAGGGCCACCCCTCTCAGAATGAGCTCGACGTCTCTGAGGCGCTTGTCCTCCTCTGCGGTGCCGACTATAGTCCTCCAATCAGCCAGTCTGTTTAGTCTGATAATCGAGTCATTCAAGGCTCCGTGGTACACGCAGTTCCTGATTTCCTGAGGCATCAGGAGCATCCCACCCGTGTTCAACCTCTCGAAGATGTCGTACATCGCATTGTCATATCTGCCGGACTTGGGCTCTATCACCATGGATCTCATCACAGCATTCTTGAGCTTCTTCTGATCTGCTTCGTCGAGGTCTTGGAATCGCTTGTTGTTCAGAGGGTTGTCGTCTGCTAAGACGAGTTCGAATTCCTCACCGTCTTCCCACCTGTCCTCGAAGAACCGCTTGATGGTTCGTAATCTCTGTTGGCCGTCTACCACAAGCAGAGTACCCTTGGACGTGGTGAACAAGTACACGGGAGGCACAGGAAGGCGTCGCATGAAAGAGTCAATCAGCATGGACGCCTTCTCCTTTGTCCAGACGTACTTCCTTTGGAACGGAGGGAAGTCTATCTCTCCGCTGTCTATCTTCTCATGGAGGACTTGCAGGGGGAAGTCCGCCGGATAGGAGTACAGCTTGCTCTCGATTCGTACTGCTCTGCGCATGTCTTCCAATTCGTCCTCAAGCGGCTCCAGAAAACCAGAATCCTCATCGGTTTCAGACAAAGTAGCAGGCAAGGCCGAATCTGTTGGATGATAAAAGACATTCCGCCTTCAACCGCTTGACTACCGCGCGCTTCGAACATGCTTCGCCGATGATTTGACGATGAAGCAATCCTCCTCAGTACTTCAGCTTCTCAACGAGTTGGTCGAAGCTCGAAGGGTCGTCGTCGCTCCGCTTCCTGAGGTGGGTTACTCCTCTTTCTGTAAGGGAAAGCATCTTGACCACTGAAAGTCTCAGCAACCATGAGACCATATCGTAATCGTACGGGGTTATGAGGCTCTCCAAGTTCCTTCGTTGCTGGTGAGCGAATGCCGATCTCTTGCGATAAAGCCTAACGACCTCTCTGTTCAAACGGCGCCGCGCGTCTGACTTCTTGGTCTCCGCGAATTTGTCGTCGATATATTGGTCTCCCAGTTCTCTCAGATTCCCGCTGAACCCCAAGTGTGGTAGCCTTTCGTAGGTTATGGCCATCCAGAGCTTGTCGTCACCAAGCAGGAACGCAATCTTTTCGGCCAGTCTGTACCCGAGATAGTCACGGTCGTCCTCAGATAGGAAAAGGGCCTCAAGCGAGATTACTTTCAGCAGGTACTTTGCCTCCAGTTGCACCCCTCCCTGGAGCATAGCGAAGATTTCGACTACAGCCATTATCCTGTTCTCAATTTCGGTGCGGTTCTCATTCCTCATCAGCCTAGTCATCTTGTTCATCAGTTCATCGAAACCTGAACCGGGGAAATTAATGACGAGTTGGAGGGGTGGGCGAGCGTGATAGCGGCCTCCCGTCCGCTTCCTGTCGTGACAAACAACGACAAGGTCGTGGCGAGGAGGAGTTGCCAAAGACCAGGATTCGATTTCTGCGACTCCAGTCACGAGCTCGTACGCTGCGAGGCTCCGGGTAGCGAGAAAATCTGCTCTCTCTGCCGCGTTATGCCATCCAATCGTCCGCTGTCTTATACAGAGGAACCATCGTTCGACCTCACTAGGAGCGAAATCAATCCTGGCTGGCGTTTTCAGCCTCGCCGCTGCCATCTCAAAGCCCCGTTCGACGTAAGGCCTGTTCATCCTTGGCAACCTGGAGAAGGGCCTCAACTCTCCATAGCCGAACTGGAAGCCCACAGGGAAGCCAATCAGCCAGCCCAAGTCAAAGTGGAAGTCGTAGTCACGCTCCACTCCCATCCACTTTCGCAGGATGGCTTCCAGCTTTCTCTTGCCCGTCCTACTCAGAGGTTCCTTGATTTTTTCGAGCGCCTCCTTGAAGGCGTAATCTACGTCGTCTGGGGAGATTTTGCCCCTGAATTGCGGGACTTTGTTGATTTCATTTAGTAGCGCCCCTATCCCCGCGTTGTAACTCCTTTGGGCTTCATTGTTCCCCTTCTGTGTTTTGATGTATGCCCACAAGTCCTCGTACCTGAGACCCGTTAGCCACTCGTGCTCAGAGTCCATCACTCGTGATTCGAATCTCGAATATTAAGGCTTGGAGACTCGAGAGACCTGAGTGTCTAACCGTCCCCATCATTTGACCATGTTGAGGAGTTCATTGACGATTTCGAAGACGCCCTTCAGGAAGGAGGGGATTTTCAGGTGCGCCTCTAACGTGTCCTTGATGGTCTTCGCCTGCCCGGCCCTTGAGCGGACGAGCTCGGGATTCATCGGTTGATTCGAGTCCCTTTCGACCGCTGAGGTGAATACCTCGACCTCCTTCATGACCAGCAGCGTCACTTGATGACTCCTTCCATAACGGTCGCCTCTCTCGGTTATCATGAACGCATTATCCATTAGCACCTCTGTCATGCCTTTAAGGAGAGTTCTGAACTCATCTTCGGGCCATCTGATAGCTCCACTGGATGCTTCCAGCACGCTCTGCACGCTTCGGAAGAAGCCCTGGAGCACGGGAGTCAACTCTGGGCTTGTTTCTCGCTCAACCAGCTCGGCGATTACACGGCTGGCGAGTTTCTCTTCGAGACGTTGGAACCCTCCCTGCGCCCTCCTCTTGGCCGGCTCGGATTCAACGCGCCGGAACCCCCACAGCTCCTCCGGAAGTAGGTACTCTATTCTGAGTCTGAGCCTGTAGGGCCATATCACCCTGTTCTCGGCCAGCTCCCGAGGCCAGACCGTCTCGCCGGACCTGAACTTGGACTCAATCCGCCCGTGACCTATTATCCCTCGCACGGGCCATGTCGCGTAGAAGACGATTTCGTCGCCCGGAGCGGTCTCCTGCCAGAGTCGGACGTGCCTTTCGGCGAGGCCCCAAATCCCTCTTTCTCTGGCCGTCCGCCAGTCGTCAGGATGGCCGACAGCCAGCCATGTCGCCACGCTCTTTGGATTTCGGTCGCGACATAAGAACGTGAAACACGCGTCCGTCAGATTGATGCGATTTTGTCGAACGGAGCTGTCATGACACAGCACACCTTCGGGATTGTCCAGACAAATCCGACGGGAACACTGCCAATCTTATATCGAGAACGGCGCCGTTCGACGCGCGGCAACACGATAGATGATTGGGCCCGAAGACTCCAAGATTGGAAGACTAGTGTGTCCGAAAGGGAAGGAAGGGCCAATCTACGTCGTCACGGGGACAGGATATAGCGTCGCCGAGCGCGCAGACACTTTCCACCTGAGAAGAGTCAAGCCTTTGCCTCCGTCCTTGGCACAACCCCTGCAGCAGTCCGGGCTCGAAATCTGCGCGCTCGAGGGAATCTCCTCACCGAGGGACGGGCTAATGCGAATCGTAGCGAGGATGTCGTCGAAGGCCGTCGGGACGTGGGCGGCGTTCGACGCTAAGGTGGATTTCAACGCCTACCAGTTCCGCCCTCTGCTGAAGTACCTGCGGTCGCCTTCGCGTAGAATCCTGGTCGCAGACGAAGTAGGCCTGGGCAAGACCATCGAATCCGCGTACATACTGGTGGAGGAACTCACGTCGGAGCCTTCGGCCAGGGTCCTAGTCCTATGCCCTGGCGGCCTGAGACTGAAGTGGCGAGACGAGCTGTGGCGCAGGTTCGGGCTGTACTTCGAGATAACGAGCGGCAGACGGCTCAAGGAACTGCTGTTCACGAAGGGCGGGTTCAGGGCAATCGTCTCCTACGACTCGAATTGGGAAGGCACCGCAGCCGAGGCACGCACGCCGCCGTCCATCGACCTGGTGGTAATCGACGAGGTCCACAACCTGATTGGCCGGGGCGGGGACACTCAGAGGAGGACGATGGCGTTCCAGATATCGGCCATCGCCAAGGCGGCCGTGGGTCTCTCCGCGACCCCAGTCCATCTCGAGATGGACGATCTCCGCCGCGTGCTCGAGGTCATCTTCGGGAGGGAGGTGAAGAAGGCCGAGTTCGACCGGGACGCATCCTCGGCAGCCCTCGTCAACACTACCATACGGGACGTACTGGCTGGCCGGCCACTAGGGATTAGCGTGACCGAGAGGCTGATTTCCCTCGCGGAAGGTGCCAACGACGGCGAAGTCGGATCCCTGCTCGAAAGCTATGGTACCGAATCGTCCCATAACCTGAGGGCCGGCCTCGCCCAACGACTGGCCCTTCTGAACCCATTCGAAGCCATCATGACGAGGGCTCGCAGGAGCGACGTAGGGGAGTCCCGGACCCGGGTCGTGACCAACCACTCGGTGGCCCTAAACAGACGTCCCCGCTCGAGGACAGGCAATCGAGGGAAGAATAGAGTGTCGGAGTCGAGCCTGTACCACGAGGTCGACTCGTTGCTGCAATCACACTTCAGCCACGTGCACAGGATGCAGCTCTCCTCCTGCCTGCCCGCGACGGTCGAGCTACTCAACGGGGGCATGGAGGGCTTCGACGTCTGGCAGCATGGGGATGAAATCGAGAGCCCCCTCTCTGTCAAGGAGAGGGACGACGCCGAGGGCTTCCACGTGGTCCGAGGCTCCCTCCCGCCCGGGGCCCGGGAGAAATGCTCGGAGTTGGTCGCCAAGTTCGGGCTGCTAAGGACCGACAGCAAGCTGGAGAAGCTGCGCTCGATTCTTCTTCAGCTGAGAGAACCTCGGTCCGATGGGAGGCCCCACAAGGCAATCGTCTTCACGCAATGGAGGCACACTTGGGGCTACCTCACCCGCAGGCTCGGCGACTTGGACGGCATGAGGGCCTTCGCGCTTTCTGGCGACGACAGCGACTTCAAGGTGGAGGAGACACTGAGTGCCTTCAAGTCCTGGGAGGGGCCTGCGGTGCTGATTTCGACCGACTTCCTTTCCGAAGGGTTGGACATCCAGGCAGCCGACACGCTTGCGAACTACGACTTCCCATACAACCCGCAGAGGGTGGAGCAGCGCATCGGGAGAATCGACAGGATAGGACAGGCTTCGAAGGAGGTTTCCATCCACAACCTAGTCGTCGAGGGCTCCTTGGACGAACACATACTCGGAACATTATATACGAGGCTCGAGATTTTCGCAAGGGCCATCGGTGATTCCCCTGCGGTACTCGAGTCGGCCGCTACTGGGACTGGCGAAGCAGAAGCCAGAATCGTCGAAGAGAGGCGGGCTGCGACCGAAAAGGAACTCGTCGAAGTTGGACCGTTAGCAGGGGTGGAGGACCTACTCGACGAGCAGACCAGGACGCTCAGGGCCCAGCGGTCGGGCGACCTCGGAAGGTTGAGTTGGTTGCCAGTGCTCCGGCTGCTTTCCGTGTTCTCTGGTGGGAGAGCCAAAGTCGCCCTCGAAGACGAAGGGGGCGTAGTAATCGGGCCCGTCGCCGACGACGACGTCATAGCCATCAAAGACGCCACCGGACACGGCCTAGAGGAGCGGGTCAGGGCACAGCTCCTTTCCTACCGGGACAAGGAACTGATGATTACTCTTGCGAAGCACGCCGCGCGCGAGGGCTTGTTCGCGACGCCGTTGAGCCCGCTCGTGAAGCTGGCTTCCGTCGTGACGCTGAATTCGTTCAACGACCCCCCTGACAGCGGAAAACCTCTCGGCTTCGAATGGAACGGGATGACCTCTGGAGTCACAATCTGTAGGTACTCTTGCAGAGGCCGATTGGGCACAGAGGCCAACATCACGTATTGGTCCGACTCCCATGGTAGAGCCGAGAAGCTGACGGGAACTCTCCTCGCAGAGACAGTCTCTTCCCTGGAGACTGCTCCGCTCAGATTCGCGCCTTCGATTCTCCTACCCCGACACGTCAGCACGGAGGTGGAGGCCGACTTCGAAAGATGGGTCAAGACAAGAAAGGGAGGGCATGACGACACCGAAGAATCGGCGGGACCGCATGCGTCCTTAGAGTATATAGCGACAATCCGCCCGAGCGCGGCAGAGAGGTCAGGCTCCTAGACTTGGCAAAGGTCGTGTGTGTCGTTTGCGGGAAAGAGCCACCCTTCCCTGACGAAGTTACCGCGCCCGATGGCAGGTGGATGTGCCAGGACGACATGGACAAGGGCTACTCGCTGAACTTCCTCGACTGGATCAAGACGAGGATAGCTGTCACGCGGACGGAGGACGAGGACAGGAGCAAGTTCGTCATCCGGGAACTGGTGCAGAACGCAGACGACGCCGGGGCGACTATTCTGGTACTCAGGTTCGAGAAGGACGCCCTCTACATCGCAAACAACGGGAGGGCCTTCACGACCATCGGGCCAAAGGGGTCATATGAGGGGTGCGACTTCGACAGGTCGTCGAGGGTCCTCAAGCGCTTCAAGGAATACGACTTGGAATCGACCGGCCACTTCGGGAGCGGGTTCCAGACGGTGTACGCAATCACGAACCACCCGGAGGTGCACTCGAACGTCGTCTCCAGGGCCCTGAACCCGCTCAGCATGGAGTGGAACAACCTGGAGGGACATCTCCACTCCCCGTACGCGGGAAGCAAAGACGAGAAGGCGAAGGGTGTGCTCTTCAGGCTCCCCTGGCGAGACGAGACGGCCGCGAAGGAGGTGATTGGTGCGCGGGAAAGGCCCTTCGCGGCCAAGGACTTCCCTCGATGGGGCCCTGAGGACGTGAGGTCGTTCTACAACGACCTGAAGGGCTACCTCTGCGACGTCCTCTTGTGCTGCCAGAGGCTCAAGGCGATTCGAATCGTCTGGAACGCTGACAACCGCCCTGAAGCGTACCAGGCCGAAAGAGACTTCGGCCTGAACATGCCTCTCGAGAAGGCGCGGGTCGTCGAAGTCAAGCAGGGATTGGCGGCCTCAGGGAAGACGTGGTACCGCTGGGACCCACACGAAGCAGTGGAGATAGGCACCTGCCCGCCCTCCTTCGACTCCAACGGGTGGGACTACCAGACACCTGATGCGAAGAGGTACTTCGCGGCCTCGGCGTCGGTCAAGGACGATGAAGGGAAGGCGCTCTTCCTGCTGAGGGGCAGCAGAGGCGTGATCCGAATAGACCTGAAGAAGGGGCCCACCGATTTGCCGATAAAGAAGAACCACGTGCACATCCTATTCCCCCTCTTCCCTGCCAGGAAACAGTACCTCTACAGCGTCATTCCCCTGCCTTCGAGGGGCCGGAACAGGTTCGCGTTCTCTGCCCACCTGTTCCCTGTAGAGAACCGCACGGGGGTCGACATCCAAGGGAACGACGAGGTCAACGGGGAGTGGTACCGAGAATGCATGCGTTCGATAGCCAGACTATACAAGGACACGTTCCCCGCCTTCCTTGCATCTGTCAGGTCCCTTGGCCAAATGCCAGCGGAAGCCGAAGCCCTGGTGCTCCAGTCCCTCCCCATAGGGGAGATTCGCGAGTGGATGCGACCTGACAAGGAGGATATCTCATGGGGAGTCGAGGAAGGCAAGGAGCTCAGGGACTGGCTGTTCGGCCAACCCATACTCGTCACAGGCGATGGGACGTGGCACCCGCCACGGCAGTCGTACTACGTCTCAAACGAAGTCGAGAGAAGGGTGGTCGAGCTACTCGGAAAGGCGGCTATGCCAGCGGCGTTCACCTCAAAGTTCGACGAGATTCACTGGCTGAAGGACAGGGCCGAGGCAGTGAGCTTCGGGGTACAACACTTCGTCGACGCCTGGAAGGTGCTCGAGACGAAGGGCCCGCTGCGCTACGGAAGGACGACAGGCGCGAACTCTGTGCGGCTCGACAGGCCCAACACCGAGTCGGTCCTCAGGTACGCGCTTACCGCGAAGGGAGGCGAGGCGCTAAGGGGACTGTCCCTGGTCCCGGACGCTGAAGGCACCTTCCGGACGATGGGTTCATTCCCACGTCTGCCGTCCGAACTGTCGGAGTTGGACTCGATACTCTCGCCGACCCGTCGAATCCATCCCGAAATCCAACGAGTGATTACAGAGCTGGAGAGGGACGGCTCGTGGCGCCACGACGTGG
This sequence comes from Nitrososphaerota archaeon, assembly GCA_029785195.1. Classification (GTDB taxonomy): domain Archaea; phylum Thermoproteota; class Nitrososphaeria; order Nitrososphaerales; family Gagatemarchaeaceae; genus UBA183. The sequence continues at coordinate 71,806 of JAFMAD010000004.1, read as the reverse complement.
CCTTCAACGAGGTCCCGCAATGGATAGACACCGAGTTCCACGATGACCCCCAGAGATTCGAGGACATCAAGGACGAAGATTACAGGTTGATTTCTCGCCTCGTCTTCAAGGTGGTCACCCACGAGTCGTGGGCGTTGGACAAGGCAATAGGCAAGAGCTTCGTCCCGTTCGTGCTGGACGGGGTCAGGACGTTGGGCCCGCCTCCAGACGTCCGCGATCATCGGGGGCACGAAGGTGAGAACTACCGGAGGGAGTGGATTTTCGTGATGCCCTTCGCCGTACCCGGATTGACAGCGGAGATGCAGCGGAAAATTAGAATCTTCGATTTGAAGGGCTACTCCGATTCCGACAAGCGTAGGGTGGCGAGCCGCCTCGACATAGTGGCCTTGGCGGAGAAGCCTGGCGACCCGACGAACTTCGTGCGCAGCTTCATCTCGCCCCGGCTAGGATCGCTTTTCGAGCACAAGATGCTTAGGGACTTCCTTGGCGTGGAGAAGGAGGAGGTCCTCAAGGCCCAGAAGAAGGCCATGCTGGCTGCCATCCAGGTCTACTTCGACAAGAAGAAGACGGAGAGGGGAGTGGAGCCGGACGACATGGCCAAGGTGCCATGCCTCTACGACCCGAAAGGGGACTGGTATCCGGCCGGCAGGATGGCGCGGGGTGCAGGTCCAATTCTCGCAAGCTTGGGGTTGCACCAGCTCAGCCCGGACTTCGATTCGGAGAGATGGAAGAATTCGACCCTCGAGGCGCTCGGCGCCGTGGTCCAGCTGGACCTTGCCAAGGTCGTCCAGATAATCAAGGGCCTGTCGAGGGAGCGTCCTCCGGACAGACGCCTGCTCTCGAACATCTTCGGCACCCTCCTGGTCGAGTACGACTCCAACCAACTCGAGTCCATCCGAGGCGGACTGGCGGAGGTCGATTGGGTGCCCGTCGGCATCACCGGCGTCGCCCAGCCGGGTCTTGCGATGCTTCCCACGCCGGAAAAAGTCTCGATTCTGGGGCAGACCAATGCGTCATACGTCGACCTCGATGAGATGGACGACGACGTGCGCGCCAAGGTCGAAGCGCTAGGCGACAAGGGAGGGGCCAAGGCGATGTACCTGGGCCTCGCAATCTCGCCGTCCCTAGGACAGATGACGGAGGTGTACTCCAAGTGCGCCGCGAACGGTCGAGAACCCCCCGGTTCGCTCCTGGTTGGCCTGTCGGCATCTTTGAGGAAACTACCCCTCAAGGAACGCGAGAGATGGAGGTCCGCGCTGGCGAAGCCTGCCATGTACTGGGGTGAAAGATGGTACGACGGGGCCAAGGTCAGGATTGTCGCCAAGCCGGAAGCGTTCCCGGTCCCACCCGACTCGATAGGGCTCCTCGTGCTATCTCCCGACGAAGCCTCTCCGTTGAGAGATTTGCTCGACGCGCTTGGAGCGACCTCGAGGATGCAGACGGTGGACCTGCTAGATGCCTTGGTCCTGATGTCCGACAAGGCGAGGTCGGACGGGTCGAGCTGGCCGAGGTCCAGGGCAAGCTACGAGGCCATCTGGAAGGTGCTAGACTCCCACTCGGAGGAGGTCCCACCCGAGGCGAAAGAGCTCTTCGGCGAGAAGAGGGTGGTCTTCGTCGCGGGCAGCTGGCTGAGACCGGGGGACGTCCTGTTGGACGACGGAGGTGTCATCGACCAACCCGTGAGCCTCGGCGCCTGGGCGGTAATCCCGATGACGACCGGCGCACAGTCGGCATCGGAGAGGCTTGGAGCCCTCAGGGTCTCGCGCCTGGACGGTGATGCGACACGCCGGTTCCTGCGCATGCTCGTCAAGGGGATGGCAGTCGATTCGCAGCAGACGGAAGCCGTCCTGGTGTTGCTGTCGATTGCAGAAGATAAGGGGTGGGCCGTTGCGATGGACGCGGTGCCGTGGCCGGTGGGCGAATCGAACTCGATTAGCCTGAAGATGCCGGTGGAGGCTTTCGTAGGGAACCAGTCGCTCGTCAAGCTCTTCCCTTCAATCCCGCAGGCGATAACGACGGTGAATGGGCGCCACCAAGGGAGCCTTAGGTCTCTGGCGACACGATGGAAGGCGCGGCCCTTGGATGGCGTCTCCTATCCCGACCTCCCGCAAAGACCCGAAGCGAGGGCCAATGACATAGAAGCGATAATGAACGAGGTGTACACCAGGGTCGTGGCATTCAATTCGGGCGACCTAGATGCCCTCTCCTGGATGCATGGGATAGAGGTCTGGAAGGTCCCCAAGGCGATTCAGCGATACTCCTTGGGCGACCACCACGGGCCGTTCTCGGTCCCCTCGGTGGTCCCATTGGGCAGAGGCCGTCTGGCCCTGCTGCTTCGGGATGGCATGGAAGGCCTCGACGAGTCAGGGGCAAGGGCCCTGGTGTCCTGGGCCGTGGGAGAGGGGCTGGGACCCGATAGGGAGCAAGGGATGGCTCCTATGCTCTCGCAGCTCTACAAGGACAGAGAGGAGGCCCTCGACTACGACTACGCTGTGGAACGCCAGAGGCATGGCTACGGAGAGACGCTCCAGAGGCTGGCCTCTTGGTACCACGCGTGCCAGCTCTGCGGGGACGTCACCCCCAAGGACGACAAAGGTTACGAGACGGCTGAGAACATCAGGAGTATCATCTCTAACAGAGGGGGGCTTTTCCAAGGAAAGTTCGACGCGTACGAACCCGCGAACTCTCTCTACCTCTGCCCGAGACACGCGATACTGCTCCAGAGGGGGTTGGTCAGGTTCCAGTTTACGAAGGACTGGCAGAGAAACAAGATAGCCGTGTCAGGGTCGCTGCGCGACGCTCACAGGAAGGTGCCAGAAGGGGATATGATGTGGCACTTCGACGACGTCGAGGTGTACGAATGGAACTACGACAACCCCCTGGACAAGAAGGAGGACTGGAACGCCCGGTCCCTGAAGGTGACGCCAGATCACGCCAAGGCAATCCTGGAGAGACTAATCAAGCATGTCGAAAACTCGAAGTGAGGGGATAATGTCCGAGTCCGGCAGCATATCTCTCCCGAGGTCAAGGCACGGTTGGCTGGGTACCCTGAGGGCGATATACGAGTTCGAGTCCGCTCGGGTGTCGGGTCCCGCATCCTCACGGAAGGACATCAGGGACGTCCTATGGTCGCTTGACGACGTCAGCGGGGGGGAGGACCAGGCGCGATTCGTGGAGGTGATGGACTGGATGGTAGCTAACAGGCACGCGATGCGGGTGCAGGTTTCGGGGATGCCCCCAAGGTTCATCACACGTGTAGGAGAGACCGTCAGGCTGCTGGGCCACACCCCGGAGTACTGGCCCAGGGGAAGGCCCGGGATAGAGGCAGTCAGGTGGCTCCTGGAGGACAAGAAGGTCCCACGCAGGGAAATCCCCGTCGCGCGGTTCGTCGCCGACCTCCAGGCCGCAATCGAGAAATCTGGCAAGCAAGAATGGCGAGGCAGCCTCAAGGACGCGATACCCGACGTCGTCAACGCTGTGGCCAGGGTCATAGCGAAGGGGCCGCCCGCACGTGAAGCCTCCGAGGTCAGGTTCAGCAAGTTCCAACTCGAGAGTGCGACGCGGATGCTGCTAGCCGAGTTCGGCGACGGACAGGAAAGGCCGGCCCAGGTCATCGTGGCAGGCGTCGGGAGCGGGAAGACGCACGGGTTCCTAATCCCCACCCTCGTCTCGGCGCTCGCCAGGCTCTACCAAGGCGACATGTCGGCGAGGCAGTCGGCAATCATCCTATACCCGAGGAAAGCCTTGGCACGCGACCAGCACGGCGTGTTCTCCGACGTGATACGAGAGATAGACAATCCCAACATAGACTACTTCCAAGCCCATTTCGAGCACTACGAAGGGTACTCCAGCGGACCCCACAAGGAGAGCGTGAAGGAAGGGATTGAGAGGGTGTACCAAAGGAATCCTCCCGCGGTGATTGTCACGACACTGGAGACTCTCAAACGCAGGCTGAACCATCCGCTCTTCGCGAGCAAGGTAGCGTCTCGACTGAGCAGGGTGGTCATCGACGAGGTCCACCTGGTCGAGGGTCTCGGGGGAGGGAATGTGATTAGGCTCATGGACAGGCTGAGGGCCGCCTCTGCCCTCATGAGACCCGGGTCGACGCTGCTCTGGACCGCATCGTCGGCGACGGTCGCCTCGCCCCACGCACACGTGGGTATGGTCCTAGGGCTCCCCACGTCCAAGGTACATGTCATCGCTCCGGACGAGGATGAGATGGAGACGGTAGGCCTGGCGCACCATGTCTTCATCCGACCCAGCGGCAAAATCTCGTCCCTGGGCGCGTTGGTCAACGCGACCAGCATCCTGGTGCACAACAGAAGGGTCAACGTGGGCCGACGGGCGAGAGGGGACCAGAACCCGAAGACCATAGGCTTCGCGGACAACCTCGACCTGCTAGGAAGGTGGAACGCCGACCTGCGCGAGAACGAAAGGACCGAGAGGAGCAGGAACCGTGACCACCCTGACGGTCCCGACCGGTTCGCCACCTCTCCAGATGGCTGGGGGGCAACCCAACGCGAGCTCCCCTATGCGCTCCGGTTCCACAACCCCCTCCAGAGGAGGCTAGATGTCCGCTCCGCGGAAGAGTACCCCATGATACTGCAGGAGCATGTCGGGGACAAGCTCTGTGAGCGGTGCCGGGCAGGAGAAAGGGTCAGCCTCGGTGTCCAGCCCGGCGAGGTCATTGCCGAGCTGCAGAAGATTGTCTACAGGGACCCTATCAAACCGAAGGACGAAGTCAAGGCCTACTGGATACGGAACAGCTCGGTCTTCGACGGCAAGGCGCAGGAGATAGGTACTCTCGACCTTTGCCCATACCTCAGGGCGGGTGCGTGTCAATGGTTCCCCATGGACGACGACGATGTCGAGGCTATCTCGGAGAAACGGAGGAAGTACGAGTGGAAGAGCGTCGTCCGCTCCAAGCTACACACCGCCAAGACCAGTGGGGAAGGCGGGTTCGGTGAGGACCTCGCAGACGTAGTGTTCAAGGGATCCCTCTCCGAAGTCTACGATTTGGACTCCTGGTCAGAGCCGGAGATGCAGGTGGACGTTGTGCTTGCTTCGCCGTCACTTGAAGTGGGAATTGACCTGAAGAAGGTGACAGAGAGCGTGATGTTCCACGCAATCCGCAACGTGGCCTCTTACAGACAGAAGGCAGGCAGAATCGGGAGAGAGGAGGGGTCAGACGCGGTGAACGTGACGCTCATCGACGGCCGGCCTATCGACCTTCACTACTACAGGCAGCCTAGGAAGCTAATCAGTCTGGCGCAGCTAGATCCAATCCCGCTCAAGGATACCAACGAATACATACTGAGATGCGGGTTGTATACCGCGGTCTGGGACTGGTTAGCGATCAAGGGAGCGCTCCCCGAAGCAATCCCGCTGGGCATCGCCGAGGGCGACTCCGAATTCAGCAGAAGGTTAGAACAGTCACTGGCGGCGCTGCGGAGGGACGCTGCCGGGGTGAAAGGGCATCTACGGCAGGTCTCACGAGGATACGGTCCTTCGGAGGCATACATCGACTCGGCAATCGCTCAGGTCGACTCGGAGATATCGCTCCTGCTTACTGACGTGAAGGGGATTCTTGAGCCAGGGGTCTCCCGATTGGCTGATGTCGTGCCCAACCTCCTCTCCGAGCACGGGCGGCGCGTTGTGCCAGCGCGAAAGCTGGCGAACACCCTGCAGCAAATGAAGGCACTGACCGGCGACTATCGGGATGCCAGGTCGAGGCTAGATCCGCTTGACCTGGGCCTCTCGGACGAGTTCCAGCATCTGGACGCGATGCAACGGGCGGGCTGGACCAAGGACGGAGTCGCACGCCACATCGGTAAGCTGGAAGCAAAACTCTCCTCCCTCACGGATGCCAACCAGAAGGTCAACCTACGGCGTGTCGTCCGAAGCCTCGAGGACATGAACGACCTACTGTCAGGAATGGCCGTGAACCCCATACCCCTGTACTTCTATGACCAATTCAACGCCTTCGTCAGGAAGGAAAAGCCGATGGCCCACTACCTGTCCTTCCTGATGGAGAACCTAGACATATTCCGACTCTGCCGGGTGCATCCTGCCTTCGTCAGGATAAGGAATCTCTTCAGCAACCCATACGAAGAGGAGGTCGAACTGAGCGGGTTCGGTCGGGAAGAGCAAAGGATTCCCCTCGACGAAGCGTTGTTCAGCATGATTCCAGGCACCTGGACGTACCGCCTCGGAAAGAAGGCGGTCAAGGTCAGGGCTGGGCAGGTGGTGGTCTCCGAGGGTGGGATTCTCCGAATCGACACCGACCAGCTCAACGAGCAGGGGAGCCAGTTCGTCCGCGTCAAGCCAAATGTGCGCGGCCCACCTGGGTTCCCTGAGTTCGAGGTGGTAAGGCCAACTCGGCTCGCACTCATGGACGCCAGGGACAAGTACGTGACGCTGGACCTGAAGAACCGAACAGTGCTGGACGGCGACGAAGGGCAGACGGTGAAGGGCGAGGGAGATGACTACAAGAGGGTAAAGATTCCAAAGTCATACCTGAATAGATGGGTCCACGTCCAGAGCGACGATGGCTCGCCTATCCGCGTGAACGAGCTTGACACGGAGTACTTGGCCGTCCTAGATAGGGACGGCATGGAGGAGTCCAGCAAGGAGGGCGCCCTCCCTCACATAAAACACCCGCTCGCCGCTGCCATGTTCGACAAGGTATCCTGGCACAAGCGAATCGACGCAACCGAGTTCGTTTACTCCGCGTCACGGACGTACACCTCTACCCAGGTCTCCGGGATGGAACTAGTATTCGAGACCGGCGAGGGGGGGAGGATTGCGTTCGGGCAGAGCATCCAGACCGAGGGAATCTCGATTGACCTCAATCCCGACCTGGTGAAGGAAACCCACGACGTGGTCGTCCGAGGCCTCGTCGAAGGGAGGGATATCTGGAAGCCGAGCATGCTGAAGTGTCTTACAGCCTACCTGTCAGCGGTAGGAGGCGAAGGAAGCGCAGGGATCGGGTCCTTCGTCGTCCGTGACCTCATGGCGATTCTCTCCACGTATGTCGAACGCGAGGGAGCAGGATGGAAACCCGAAGCACTGACGAAGGCCTTCAAGTCCCTAGTGGCTGGCTCCCCACAACTTGAGCAGCTGGCCCGTTCCTTCTATCGCGACGTCGCATCGATTGAATCGAGCGACGAGGAATCTTTCGGTCCCTCGTCAGGGAACCGAGGAACGGAGAAGGGCATGGAGGAGCTCGAAGCGAGAATCGAGCGCTTGAGGGAGGCCGCAGAATCACTGGAGCCACGGGTAGACGGCTTCGCCTCGTCCGTGGACCGATGGGTTTACGACGTGCTGCTGAACTCGTTCGGTCTCGCAGCGACGAACGCCCTCGAAAGACTGGCAGGCGTCGGGGACTCCGTTATTGGGTACGCGCCTGACCTCGATGGCGTGGACAAGGGGCAGTTCAGAATCTACCTCTATGACAAAGACGTCAACGGGAGCGGGAGCTCCGAGGTAGGCAGGAAATTCATGCACATACTCCATGCGCAGCGCCACGGAACAACCGTAGATTCGAAGCTGCTCCCCTCCGACGATTTCCTGACACTCCTCGAGGAGGAGCTCCTGCAATGCCCGCAGCACCACAGCGACATGTCTGCCCTCGAGATGCTGAAGCAGAGGAGAGCCAAGCAGAGTGAGCTGGGCATCCCCGAGCTGGGCTACGTCGCAGAGCACGCCCGGGAGGTGCTCTCCATTTCGGGAGCGGCGTGGGAGAAAATCGGAATCCGAGGAAAAGAGGATGCGTGGCGGCTACCCATCCTACGCCAGGAGGTCCAGGAACTCAGCAGGACCAGTGGGCTGGAGGTCGACGACCTAATCCGGGCCACGACCATATGCTGGAACGGCTGCCCGGAATGCATACTGAATGGCGAGTCCATGATAGGCGGGATGATGGGCGAAGCGCTCCTAGACAAAATGGTGCTCGACGAACTATTCAGGCATGGCAGGGGCAGAAGTGAAGAGTACCTACAGGTTCTACCGGCAGACCTAGCAGGGGGGAGGGCGAAGATTCCCTTCGGCGACCTGTCCAAGGTTGTGATCGACCGTCCGGACCGAAGGATACGGTCAGTCTCGCTCCCATACACTGTGGGGGTCGAGGTAGGCTCCGACGCGGAGGCGGCTCCGGGACTCATCGTCAGGACCTCCGACATCGACGGGATGTCGCTCTACGAGAGGGTCGGACAGCAACCCGCTCATGGCATCGGACCTCTGGGCTTCAGGAGGCTACTCTGGCACGACCTAGTGATGACCGCCTACCTAGACCTGCTGGGACTACTGCCGAAGGAGAGGAGGAAGGTGGAGGCGGTCTTCTACGACGCCCGCGACATCGAGTTCCAGGACGTAGGAGTCTCCCCCAGGATGCTAGATGCAATCGTAGAATACGCGAGGGTGAGCGGGGCCAGATCTACAGCACAGCAACCAGAGCGGTTGTCAGACATGCTGGCCTGGTTGTCAAAGTCTGGGTTCGAGGTAACCTTCTGCCTAGACAAGGGAAGGCTTAGGCAGAGCGGCGTCGCCAGCTTCGTGAAGAGGCTGCGGTCTTCGGGATGCGTTGTCGTGAGCAAGGACCTCGCGGACCCGGCGCGCAAGATTCATCCGAAGGCCATTGCCACACCTTTGGGCGTCATAGAGGGATCAGCGAACCTCACCCTCGGAGGAATCGGAGCGAACGAGGAGATAGTCAGCTACGCCCCCTACGGTACACAAGCATACGTAGACCTTCTGACATCCATTCGAGACAAGTTTCACGGGACAGTGCCCGTGACCCTAGGTGAATGAAACGTCGAAAAAAGGACCTCTTACGGTCGGTGACCTCTACTGTGGCGCCGGCGGATTCTCCGAAGGATTCCGGCAGGCAGGGTTCAAGATTGAATGGGCGGTGGACAACTGGAGACCAGCCGTCGAAACGTTTAGGAAGAACTTCCCGGGAACAAACGTCATTCAAGGCGACATCCTCGAGAAGAAGGAAGTCGACCCTAAGAGTCTGGAGAAGGTCGACATCCTCATCGGGGGACCGCCGTGCACCCACTTCTCGTTGGCGAACAAAGGCGGCAACGGAGATTTGAAGCTCGGGTTGAGCCTGGTGGCCAGGTTCATCGATGCAGTGGAAGTGTTGAACCCTCGCTACTGGATAATGGAGAATGTGCCCAACCTCAAAGCAATACTCGAACGGCACGAAGACCAGAAGGCATTCTCCAAGAAGCGACTGGAGAAATTCTTCGAGAAGGCGCCGGTCCTCCGCGCGGAGGAGTACGGTGTCCCCCAATCACGTCAGAGGATGTTCGCGGGGAAGTTCCCCGAGCCGCTCAGGATGGGAGACGACCCGATACCAATGAGCAACATCGTCGTCGGGCTGCCGAACCCGTTGGCGGACGGTCAGAATTTGCCTGGTGAGGTAGTCGATCCGCTCTACAATTCCATAAGTCTTCCGACCAGTCGGTTGACTGACCATTTCTACGACACCACACTTTCCCGTGAACAGGTCAAGATGGCCAGGAGGTGGAAAGAGCATCACCCTTGGTACGGGAAGATGAGCTTCCCTGATTCCTTGAAACGACCCAGTCGAACAATCGCAGCAACTGCCACGAAATCGAGTAGGGCAAGCATCGTCATCCTAGACAAAAGGATGGGACGGAAGTACAGGGTGCCAACTTTGAGAGAGTGTGCTAGCCTTCAAGGCTTCCCAATCACGTACCAATTCTGGGCCAGCGGCCCCTCTGACAAGCAAAGATTGATTGGCAACTCTGTCCCCCCACCGCTCGCTCGGTCCCTGGCGCTCGCCATCGCCAGAGCGGAAGGCATGCCGCCTCTGCAATCGCCGGACTTCCCACTCCGCGAGTCGCCTACTAACTCGGCTCCCACGAGGCAACGTAAGACCTACGTCCATCCAATCAGGCGACCCTACGAGTTCTCGGTCGAAGGGACCTTGCCGTATTGCAGAGTGGGATTGGACAATGGGGGGAGACATCCTGCGTACCCTCTCGGAAGGGGAGTACACCACCTCGTGGGCTGGCGGACGGTTCTCTTCCTGGGGTACGCGAAAGACTACGCGGCGTTCCGCGTAGACCTGAAGACGGCGCTCGAGATTGTCAAAAAGATTGAAGGCGCAATCGGGGAGCAACTGGCCAAGAGGGCGGCCAAGACCGCAATCTCGGAGTTGATTGGTGTGATTCCAGACGCGACATCTTTGCAAGCTAGCTGGGCTGGCAAGACTGACCTGGACGAGAATCCAGACTGGATATTGCAGAAGGTCGCCGAAATCGCCGAGGAAGTCACGGGAGGACCTGATCGGAGTCGCGAAGGTGTGAAGGCTTCCGAACTTGCGAGACTGCTGAAGGGGCGGAGGATTGCCCACGGAGATGAGATAGATGAAAGAAGGTGGCACAATAAGAATGTCGACGCATACACGGCGTGCTCGCTCCTGTCACTTTGCGTTGCGGTGAAGTTGGCAAACGAAGGGACACAATGGCTCAGAAGAAACTGGCGAAATCGCTACGTGGCAAATCCCGCCATGGATTCACTCCAGCATCCCGATGATTCCTCTCGTTCGGAAGACGAATCCTCGCTGCAATCCCTGGCCAGAATTGATTGACACCACGGATTCAATGACCGGTCTCGAGTCGCACTAATCGTACGCAACCTCCAAGATCGTCTCTCGCCTGATGTTCCCATATCTCGACTAGTCTCCAGCCGCTCTCTCTGATTGAGCTGCGGACTCGGGCGTCCCTAAGACGCGTCAATCGAAACTTCCTGGTCCAGAAACTCCTGTGGGATTTTGGCAACGGCAACTTACAGATGCTGCACCTATGCCAGAAGCACCCGTTAACGAGGACAGCGACTTTCGATGACGGGAAGGCCAAGTCAACTCGCGTTCCGCCGACCAAGTAGTTCACTCTGAATCCACGAATCCCCGCCGCCCGGAGCGCTCGCCTCAACTTCAGTTCGAGCCCGGTGTTGTGTCCCCTGTTCGAGACCATCACGTTGTGGGTCGCGAGGTTGCTTGCCGGCGGCGAAGGGCCGAGCACAGCGCGTCTCAACAGGGGAGGTGATGTCGGGGTGAATTTAGGCGTCTCCCTAGGTGCAATCGCCTTTCAATCAGCTTGACCGCATGTCACGCGCGGACGCTCTCTTAAACGCCGACACTCGACAAAGCTTCTTGCATTATCGCGGCAGCTATGGCCCGCGAAAGTCCGACAGGCACAGAGTTACCAACCAATCTGTATCGAGTAGACAGAGAACCCCCGACGAAGGCGTAATCGATTGGGTATCCTTGTAGCGTGGCGCATTCTCTGACCGTTGGCCTTCTGAACAACGTGCTTCCGTCGACACTCTCCTGAATCACCATCATCTCTCGCGATGGCTTGATTTGGGTGGCCATCACAGTCCTAGCTGGTCTGTCCACATCGTCTGGGAACCTCATCTTCCCATAGTAAGGGTGTTCCATCTTCTGACGCCTGTTCTTCATCGCATCTTCTTCCGTCAACACGCACTCACGCCCGAAGTGGTCGCGGAGCTCCCCCTCGTCAACGTCCAGGTCATAGAGAGGATCTCGCACAAGCCGTCCTTGTTCGGGCCTGCCCAAAGGACTGGGGAAAGCATCAAGGGCTCGTCGCATAGGAATCCAAGACTCGTATGTCGTCCCGTCTAGTTCCGTCACTCCTTTTTCGGAATGCGAGCGAACAGGGTCAGGATATTTTCCCAGGAAGACCCTCGCTCGTTTCTGGGGGACGCCGAAGTCCGCAGCGTTAAGAACCGCGACTTTGGGAATATCAAAAAGGCCCTCCTGGCAAATCCCAAGGTTCTTCAGCGGGAGAGCTGGCGGTAGAGAATGAAGAAGCCTCGGAACGTTCTCCATCACCCACCACCTGGGTCTGAGCCTTTGAACGAAATGAAAGAACCTGTAGACTAGTGCCATGCCTTTCTGAATGTTGCCTCCTCCACCTAGCTTCGAGCCCGAGAATTCGGTACAAGGAGGTCCTCCGATGACGACATCGGCCTCGGGTATTCGTTCAGGGGCGAGCACTATGGCGTCGGCCCTCTCCACTTTCGTGTTCGGGTTGTTCAGTCTGTATGTTTCGACCGCTGGGTTCCAATTGTCGACGGCATAGACTATGTCGAAACCGAGCTGCTTGAACCCGAGTGAGAATCCCCCGGCACCACAGAAAAAATCCACCACCCGTAACCGCTTTGAAAGGCGTTCGGTTTCGTTTATCTTCCCAAGCGAAGCTGGGGAGCGGAGGACTTGCACCCCACTCTACGTCTTCAAACAATAAAACCGTCCCGGTGGTGGAGAACGATTGGGTTAGGGACTGGTACGAATGTCTCGCAGTACCCGACAACCGTTCTGACGAGGCGACGCTTAGTTGCACATTATAGGCAGGCTCATTGCTCCATCCTCGACTTGAAAAACCTCTCCGTGTCCTTGTCCACGAAGTATGCATAGCACCCCTTCATCCCGCGACTGAACAACGCTCTGTATGTGTTCTTGGTCAAATCGACGAACCTCTCCTTCGACCTCTTGACGATGGTGTCATGCGAGTTCTCCGGATGCCCGACCCATGCCTGTTGGTCGAAGTCGTACCTCAAGTCCGGTCCGAATATCACCCCGACGTAGTCGAACTCGAAACCCATCGCATTGTAGACGCAACCAATCTGGTTCATCCCGTTAGGGTCGTCGGCCCAGAGCGTCGCCTTGGGAATCCCGGGAGCGAGTTTCTTCGCCTCAGGTCTCGCGTCCCAGGGTCTCCTGTAGCCGCCAATCACCACGTCGTCGGGGAGGTTGCCGTTGGCATCGGGATTGGACCAGTGCCAGCAGTAGCCGGCACTGACCCTGCCAGTGAAGCCTTGGTTGATTTTGTTTCTTATCGCTTGCTCGAGGGATTCCGGCGAGTCGACGATTTGGAAGTCGAAGTTCTCGTCGCCCTCCCAGATGACGTTCGCCGTCCTTTGGATTCCGAGGGTGTTGCTCACCCAGTTCACGAAGGCGTCGGATCCGCCGCATCTGAATTGCACCTGCAACTCGTACTCCAGTATCTCGCAACCTAGCCGCTCCGCCTGCTCTTTGATATACCTGGCCGACCCAATCTCACCCGGCCTTACTATCTGGAGGTCGTCGACGAAGAAGACGCTGGCCTTGGCCGCCTTGATTAGCTCCTCGACCTGGGGGAGGCCGGTCCTGTCTTCCTTCCGCATGAATCTGCTGACGCTCGTCTCCCGGAGCCTGTGCGCTTCGTCGGCCAGAAGGACGTCCACCGCGTCTCTCTCCGCGTGAGAGTAGCTGTTGAAGTACCTGAACTGTATCCCGCCGAAGGACCCAATCCTCTTCTTCAGGGTCTCGGTGAAAGCGCGTGACCCGGTGGCATATTGAGTGTTGTATCCTTCAGACAGGAGGGTCGCCATTACATTGATTGCGATGAGCGACTTCCCGGTGCCTGGTCCGCCCTTCACGATGACTACCGCCTTCCGTCGGTTGTGGAATCCTTGCCTAACCAGTGAGAGCAGCTTGTCATAGACGATTACTTGGTCGTCAAGGAGCACGTAGTCCTGCCTGCCTCTGATTATCTTGGCCACGCTGTCCATCAGTTTCTTGCTCGGCCTGTACTTGCTGGCCTCGATTCGCCCCAGGACGTCAATCCCTTGTCCCTTCTCGAGCCTCTCGACAAGGCGTTCCTTTAGCTTCGGGACGTCGTCGGCGGTGAACACAGGGCATCTGCTTCTCGGTCCGTCGAACTTCGGCGAGAATAGGGGGTCGCCGGAGTCATAGCTGTAATTGTGGAGGTAGGTACAAGCGTTCAGAGCAATCGGGTTCGGGCCTTCATAGAAGGCGGTATGGGTGTTCTCTAGGTACAGTTTGTATCTCTCGACCTGGACCGATGGATGGAGGAGTTCGCGTCTCGCCCCTCCGACCCAAGTCGAGACCTCGTTCTCCCCATCCGCTTCCTGGCATTTCTCCCATTGTTTCAGCTCGATTATGACCGCGTTGTCGGCGCTGTGGCCGTCTCTGCCGCAAATCAGACAGTCGAGCCTCAGCGAAGTGAGCGGTAGCTGATATTCGAGGATGACGCCATGGTCAACCAGGTTGGCGTATTGGAAGACCTGCGAAATCGCCCTCAGGGAATTCCTCCACGAGTTGATTTCTCCCGGTGAGGGTCGGTACCGGTAGTAGTCGAAGAACGCCAGTTTCAGCTTCTCCGCGATTTGGTTCTGGAAGGTATCCTCGATGAACTGCTGGGTTGTACCGGCGTAGAGTCTCGTGGCTAAAGCTCGTCGTACTTCTTATTTGATCCTTTGGACTTGTCGATGGGGTATTTCTTGGAGTTCTTAGCCAGCTTCTCAGCCACCGCATCGCTCAAATCCACGCCGAGAACATTGGCGAGACTCAGCAGATAGATTCCGATGTCAGCCATCTCCTCTTTGATTCGCTGGAGCTGTTCCTTGTCCTTCGGCATCTTCTTCACATGTTCGGCGTCCTTCCAGAGGAAGAGCTCCTCTAGCTCGGACGATTCAATCGAAAGCGCGATGCTCAAATCCTTTGGGTTATGGAACCCGAGCCAATCGCGGTCGTCCCTGAAGCGAGAGACTTCCCCCTTCAAGGTCGAAACCGTCGTCTTCTCGTCCAACGCAGGGCCGATTTGCTCAAGAACTAAAAAGGTTGGTTCGACTCTCATTCGTTTAGGATTTCTTCGATTCGCTGCAGCTGGTCCAGAGTGAAATCGAAATTCCGCAGGGTTGCGATGACTCTCTCCTTCGCTTCGATTGCAGACATCACGAAGTAAGAGGCTCAGCGCATTTAAGCCACCTGGCGCCTCTAGTCGCATCCTCCCTACCGTGGCTCCTCCCCTGTTCCGTATCACTATTTGGCCAAGTCATAGACTCCGACGACCACACCAAATATGAGAAAGACGTTGATGATGTAGAACCACGGGCCAAGGACCCACGAAGGTATCGCAAAGTCGAGGATCAACAGGAAGAATACGATGAACGCTACCGATCCGGCCGTGCTGCTGTCGAGGGTTGACTTCTTGGCTTCCCACTCCCTCTCTTCTTCGCGCCTGGCCGTTTCCTGGTTCAGCCGGTAGAACAGGACCTCCCGCGGGTCGTCGTACTTCTCGGGACCAAGCACATCGTACAGCCTCCGCTTCTCGGGATTGGAGAGGACGAAGTAGGCCTCCGAGATTTCCTTGAACCTTGCCTCCGCTTCCGGAGGACTGTTCCGGTCGGGGTGGTACTGGGGTGCCAGCTTCCTGTAAGCTGCTTTGATTTCTACACCCGAAGCCGTCTTCGGGACGCCAAGGACGCCGTAGAAGTCCCTCTCGATCATCCTATGATATACACGAGAGTATAAGCGTACGTATACCTATAACGACCCCCATTCCGTGTACCGAGGTGTTATATCACGAACCTACGCAAGGTCCTCCTATGACAGCCCAAGCCAAGGTCAAGATCTACGTGTCCGGCGGGAGGCACAGCATCAACCTCCCCGGCGAGTTCGTCAGGGACAGCACCTTCCCGTTCAAGCCCCTGGAGGAGCTGGTCGCCAGGATAGACGGAAAGCGGGTTGTAATAGAAAAGCCGTAGCAGGCCCTGACACCGGCAGGCGTTCAAAACAGCAGACTCTGGGCGTTCTCAGAAGCAGTATTATCAGCCCACTACAGTGAATGGGAGGCATGACCGAAGCCCCTCCACGTACTTCGTCGGCATTCGTCTTCACCCTTGTCCTAGTCACCGCGTTCTCAGTGTTCCTGGTCTTCAATGAAGACCCCTGGGCGCTCGGCCGGTTCATGGTGGTTGGAATCGCCTACCTCGCCGCGATTGTTCTCTCGATCGTCTGGTTCGCAAGCCCAAGGAGAAGGGGTCATGCCATGATCCTGCTGGTGGCGACGCTGGTGATGCTTGGCGGCGTCTACTCACTGTCGGGGGGGAATGGCTATCCCGCGACCAACGTCACTAATTCTACCTCCTATTCCTGCACGACTTTCTCATACACGACAAACAGCAGTGGGTATCCTGCTCGCGGTAGCGGGTTCTCATGCACCGGATACAACTTCCCCGTCCAGAACATCCCGCTCGCCTTGGGATACAATCTCCTCGCCTGGGTGCCCCTCGTCGGGTGCGTGCTCTTCTCCATGCCCGTGTGGAATGGCAGAGGGGCAACGAAGCACGATAATCTTGCGCGCCTCGTCGGCGGCTCCGTCCCCGCGGCCGCCATCCTCCTCAACCTGGTAGGCATACAGGCGGCCGGCTCGCTGCTTCAGCTTCCAGTCCTCCACCTACCGCTGAACCCCTACCTCGCCTACGGCATGTGCGATAGCACCACATCGACCGGCGGATGCGTGTACGTGAACCAGTTCTATGTGCTCGTGGACTATGCGTTCTGGCTCGGAGTGACCATCCTCGCATCAGCGGCGATGAGCGAGTTCGTCTCGCACAGGATGAACTTAGGCGCTCCATTGAGGAACTCCGGCCTGTATTCGCTGGCTCTTGCATCGGTCCTCGTTGTCGGGCTGGCGGTCGTCCCAGCTTCGATGGCAGCAAGCGGGGTCCTGGTCTATCCCGGGAACAGCTTCTCCTTCTATCCGAACAACAGCTTCGTGAGGATACCCTTCGTGGCGACCCACAGCGCGTCGCTCAGCGGGGCCTTTGACTCCAGCACCCCCGTGGATGTGTACGTGCTGAATTCAAGCCAGTTCGTCTCGTTCGACCAAGGCGGGGGGTACTGCCCTGTCTCCTCAGCCGCGCCGCTCTTCGCAAACGCCACCCGAGGGTCAATAACGACGAATGTCGAGAGCGGCTCCTACAGCCTGGTCTTCTGC
Organism: Nitrososphaerota archaeon; assembly: GCA_029785195.1. Taxonomy (GTDB): domain Archaea; phylum Thermoproteota; class Nitrososphaeria; order Nitrososphaerales; family Gagatemarchaeaceae; genus UBA183. The sequence goes on along the minus strand of JAFMAD010000004.1, from coordinate 54,965 downwards.
GCGCCATTTCAGTCCAGCGGAGCGAGCATACAGGTTAAGGTGACGAGCCCGGTCAAGTTGTCCTCCTGAACCTAGGTAGCTCACGGCTGAATCATCCGTCTTCCCTCGACGGACTATCCCGGCTACGCGCACCCCTCTTCAATCAGCCCACCATACTATCCGTGTGCGCTTCTTATTCTCGGGTGAGGTTCAGACCTTGTCTTGCCCTGGTAGGGTGAACAAGGACGGGGAGTCAGGGTGCACGGGTTGTCGCGAAGCGGGTTATGGCCAAAAGGGGCTCTGCTTGATAATAAAGAAGGGTGTGTCGCTGGTAGCTGCCGGGCAACGCGGGGCAGCTTTAGTCTGTCGCGACAACGCCGTGCAACGGTGAGCCGAACTCCTCTCAAAGCAGGTTGAGCGCCATCTGCAGCGTCTCCTTGCAGGTCTTCTCCGCCTGGGGATCTCCCTCTACCAGCATCGGCGGGGTGGTCTGTCCTGTGAAGTCCTTCAGCTCGTTCACGGGTATGACCTTGGCCCATATCCTCCCGTTGGTGAAGTTCATGACGAACAGGATCATGGGGACGGCGTACTTCGTCGCCATCCGCAGCTCCGCGAGCACCTTCCTCCTGGGTATGTGCCTCTGCCTCGTCCCGTCTTCTTTCAGCGTCAGGGCCTTGAACGCGCCGACGGCCTTGGCCTTCCGCGTCTCGGGAGATCCCGGAGCATAGAAGACGTAGTCTGGGGTCCCTTCCTTTATGCTGTTGTCGTACAGCTTCCCGGCTCCGCGGAGGATCTCCTCGGCGAACTTCAGCTGGGCCTTGTTCCCCCTCTCCCTGTTCGCCATCCCTTGCAACTTGGTCAGCTTGCCATGAATGACCGGAGGAGTCTCGCCGCTGATGGGCGGGTTTGCAGTCTGCCTTTGTGGACCCCCCGCCTCGGTCTTACCAGCCATCTCCGGCACTGGCGGTTCTGGCTCCACCAGGTCGATGAGGTCGTCCATCTCGTCCATGACGATGTAGCATCTGGTCAGCATTTCATCGGCTTCAAAGATTAGGTCCTTCAGCGCAAGGTCGGCCTCTGCGCGCTTGTTGTACCATTTCTCGTATTGGACCGCGATGTCCCTGTAAGAGGCCTCCCTCATTTGGTACTGTTCGGCAATCTCATTTGTAGCCTCCGCCTGGGATGACACGGTGGCAGTGAGGGCGTCGACGGATTCGGACATCTTCTCCACTTTCGGCTTCAGCGCCGAGACCTCAGACAGGCCGTTCTGGACCCCGACTATTGCGTCCTCTAGAGGCTTCAGGCGGCCCGCCAGCTGCTGGTCGATGTAGTCTGCCACCTTCACCTTGTTGGCTTCTTCTCGCTTCGAGGTGTCGCGGGCCGCACCAAAGGAATCTGACGCCAAGATGATGAGGATGATGGTAGAGGCGGGCTGTATGATGAACAGGGCCGACCCTTGGAGTAGCCCCCACGGGACTGAACTGGAGACCTCCGAGACGATCGCGGTCAGGGCCACGGAGTACAGCACGACCATGGCGGATACAGTGGCCACCCTCCTTCGGGTCTCGTGGGCGGTTCCCTCCTCCAAGCGAGCTCCGATGTCCTTCGCGATGTACCCGAGTAGGGGGATAAGGGTGACAAGAAACAGCAATAGGTCGTTCATGGTCGGTCCTCCAGGTCCTCCCTGAGGACCGTGAGCCAAGTTCCTACCTTCCCCACAATCTCCGTAACCGGGACGAAGTCGGGCTCCACCAGCATCACCTTCCCGATGAGCGAGTACGACCCGAACTTGCTGGCTACAGACTGCTTCAGCGCCCTGATGTCTACTTCGCGTCTATCGGACGAGACGCTTGTCTGGCCAGCGACCACGCCTTCCTTCTGCGCCGATTCTCCTGGAGTGGACGCGGACAACAGAGGCCTGCGGCCTACGGGCGTATTTGGTAATGCGTCCGTATGATTTGAGCGTGGGCCGTGCTCAAACTATCCGTATCCACCAACGACCGTGGTGTCCGACCAGTGCGGGGGGCGAAAGGACCCATTGCGCATCCGCCGGGACAGGCTCATCCAAACGTTGGGCATTGATTACCCGTCGGGGTGAACTGGTCCTATCAGAGGCGAGCTCCCGGCAAGCGCCGAACCACCTGGTCGCGGATTCGATCATGACTTCTCTACAAAGACACTTTGGAATAAATTCCAAAGTCTTAAGTAGGAGCCCTAGGCCTAGGCGGGCAGGTGACTGGAGAATGAAGGTCAAGTACGAAACCGCCGGTCCGTTGTCCTCCGTCTTCACCAGCCCCGAAGCGCGGATCCTGGACCAGGCTTTCTTGGTCGGCAACATGAAGCAGACGATTCCTATGCTCGAGGAGTCGACCGGCCTGAGCTTCAAGACCGTCCAGAAGGTCCTCCAGAGACTCTCTGGAAAAGGCTTCGTGGCTCCCGCAGGGAAGATCGGGAACGCCAAGGCCTACCAGTTCAGGGTCGAGGACGACCTGCACGAGCTGATCGAGTGGGCGACGAAGTACCAGTTCACTCGGACTGACTAGACAGACCCAAGTCGTCCATCATCTTCTTCGTCCTCTCGCGGTACTCCCTGGACCTCCTCTCTTTGTCGGATTCCCGACTGGTAGCCGGCAGCTTCTCCTGGGGCGGACTGCGGTCTTCCGTGAAGAAGCGGGTCAGAGGGGAAAGGCCTACGCCCTTTCTGTACTTGTTGCATAGCTCCAGACCTTCCGCGACCGCGTCGTCCTCGTTCAAAGCGCAGATGTGGTCACCGCCGGTGGAACGGAAGACCAAGACGAGCCTGTTCTTCATCTTCTGGCACGCCGAGTTCACGTGTCCCCGCTTGTCCGGAGGGCTGATAACAGCCCGCTGAAAATATGTAGAAACGTGTACGTCCTATCAACGCTCATGGGGCGTTAAAAGCCCCGGGCTGTCTCACAGGGAGAAGGACACTGAGCCACCCCTGGAGGTCCACTGGCGACAAGAGGACGGTCTTCTGGGAACAGAGCCAGCCGGAAGAAGTGCTCCGGTATCTAACTGAAATGCGGGACGCTGTCAGGTACGTGCTGCAGGTGGCGTACAGGGGCGCCGTCGCCGATGAGAGGCACAGAATTCTTTCTCCGATCGCACTGAGGAGGGAGGTCAGGGAGTGGTTCTACTCCCACTACGACTACGCCAGGCACCACATCAACCCGGTCTGCAGGGCCGCTGTTTCGATGCTCAGGTCGTACAGAAGGAACCACCACGGGGAGCTGAGGATACCCGAAGTGAGGAGGCTGGCGATGAGGGTAGACGGTGAGCTGTTCAGGGTAATGGACGGGCGCATCAGGATGACACTGCAGCCGAACAGGTACGTCTGGCTCCCCGTCAACGCCTCGAACAAGCACTACCAGGAGTACTCGAGGGGGAGGGCGTCCGAGCTCCTGATCACGAACTCGAAAGTCTGCCTCACCTTCGTGGTAGGAGAGGGGAAGAAGCCTCTTGGAGACAAGCTCATCGCCCAGGACCTGAACTTCAAGAGCGTCGATTCGACTTCGGCAGGGATCGGGAGCGGACCTGCCCTAGAAAGCGTGATGACGGAATCGCTGAAGAAGATGGTGCAGGTCCAGGACGACTTCTCGAGAAGGAGGAGGGCCTTGCAGAAGCACGTCGAGAACCCCCAGAAGCGTGCCAAGAAGCTGGAGGAGACGAGGGGGAGGCAGAGGAACCGCATAAAGGACGCGCTCCACAAGCTCTCCACGAGGACGGCGAGGGAGAACCCTGGCGCGTCGTTCGTGTTCGAGGACCTGAAGGGGATACGAAGGACGAGCAGGGAGGCAAAGAAGAGCAAGAGGCTGAGGACGTACCTGAACAGATGGCCGTACAGGCTCTACCAGTCCATGGTGGAGTACAAGTCGCCGAACCGCACCGTATACGTGAGCCCGCGTGGGACCTCGTCGGAGTGTCCCGTCTGCGGTGGCAAATTGGAGCACCCGGCGTGGGCTGTGAGCAGGTGCGGGACATGCGGCGCGGACTACGACAGGGACAGGCTCGCCAGTCTGGCAATCCTTTGCCGCGGCCTGCGCCTCTGCGGCCTGACGCCGTTTGCCGTGAGTGCGGACGCCTCCTGGGAGCAGATGAGGGATGAATACTCGTACCCCCGCAGCACGCCTGAGGCTGCGGGAGCGGGTGGGACCGATGCTGCCAGCGCTCCGAATCTGGATGTGTATACGAAGATACACGTTTAGAGAAACGGTAGCCCTTTTGCATGTTGCTCAGCTCCGTGTGCCTCCCGTGCCTGAGGTTGTTCCTCTTTGCGAAACACTTCAGTGTGTAGAGTTTGTTGAGGACGAAGCCTGCTGCGGTCTCTTCTTCCCTGCCCGAGAAGGCGACAAGTGGGGCCAAGATGCGCGCCTTGCCTAGTTGGGAAGCTTCAGCACGACCTTTCCGGTAGGCAACGTCGCCACGTACTCCCACCCTTCCGTCAGATAGGCCTCGACCTCGCTGACTGGTATGGCCCTCTGGTGGTTCCCGTTGTTCGCCGTCGCCCCAAGCAGCCTTTCCCGTACCATCTTCTGAATAGTCGTGTCCTCCATTTCTGCAAGGTTGAGCTTATCCATTTCCTCCTTGCTGTAACCACCCACCTTGAGAAGGATCTCCCGTTTGAACTCGGCATTCCTGTCTCCTCTCTCTCCCGACGCGCCGAGGATCGTCAGGTTGGGGATTGCCTTCACATATTCGCTGACCATCTCATCCTGAGTGGGCTTCATGTAGCTCCCAGACACGCCGATTGTGTGCCCCATCAGCATCTCCGTAATGATAGGCTTGACCCCGGACATTTCCATCCTTGTCTTGAAGAACTTCCTGAAAGAATGGCACTGTTTCCACTCGTAGCTCCGGTAGTTCTTAGTATCGGAAAGCTTCTCCCGCATCTTCATCTGGTTCAGGAGCTCCCCCATCTGGTTCTTCAGGGTCCTGACGCCGACCGGCCTCACCTTGCTCTGGTCGAACCTCCTCTTGTTCACCTCCCTGACGAAGACCGGGGACGAAGGCGAAGTGACCTCCCCCACCTTCTCGCGGACCTCCCTGTACTTCAGGAGATACTCGTAGCACTCCGGTGACACGAAGGTGTCATACTCCTCCGGTTCACCCCTGTAGATGGTGACCTTGGCGAGCTTCCATCCTTCGAATTCCACCTCTTGTATGTCCCTCCAGCGGAGGTACTCTATCGAACCGATCCTCGCGCCCGATGAAGTCAGGAAGAGTATGAGGCACTTCGTCCTGAGGTCTGCGACCGCCACCACCTTGCGAATCTCCTCCAGCGTCGGCGCCCTGTCCTGGCCCGACTTCCTCACCTTCGGGATGAACTGGTTGACGTAGTCCCAGTCGACCCCCTTCACCCTGTTAATCTCGAGGAACCTCCGGAGGGAGTCCCGCCAGAATGCGGTGGTGGAGGACGCTGAGGTCCCGCTCACCACGGCGATGAACTTGACGAAATCCTCTTCGAACGCCTTCGGGTCTCGGCTGACAGTTTGGATGAATTGGTCGGGGGACATACCCACCCGCCTGAGGTACGCCCTTATCCTGAGGATGTAGTTCTCCTTGGTCTGATGCGCGAGCTTCCCCGACGCCCTGAGGGTCGCGACAGACGACTCTTCTGACTGGTCCACACTCTATAAGTTGAACCGGATATATAACGCCCAATGTTTCGACCAACACAGGCGTGCCGCAAGGGTTCCTTGTTGCAAAAGTCGTCGTCTGAAGGGGGACTTTTTCTCCTTCCATAGACATCCACTGCATGGCAGGAGAACTTGGTCGAGAGCGGTCAGCCGATAATGATCATCAGCGACATCCATTACGAACAGACTTACCATCACGGGGTATGGGAAGGAGAGGCACACGACTGGTTGCTCCGGATGGTCAGAAGCGCCAAGTCGGCATCCCTCATCGCACTGGGCGACCTCGGGCATGCGTGGAGGCCTGTCGACTGGAAGAGCCTGACCGACCTGGTCCCAGTTCATGCCATCTACGGGAACCACGACAACCTGGAGGTGCTCCATTCGGCGAGAAACAAGGACGGAACCAGAGTCCTGGCAGAAGACGGCGAAGTCAGGGCAATCGGAGGCCTGAAGGTGGGTTTCATCAACGGCATAATGGCGAAGAAGGGAAAGACGAAGGCCAAGGACGGCGTCCCCAGGCAGTCTGCCGAAGACTTCCTTTCCGTCGCTGCGAGGCTGGTCGGCGTCGATGTCTTGGCCACTCATGCGAGTCCCTACCTTCCCGAATACGGTAGCCGCTACCACGCCTCCGACGAGTTCGAGGTTCTAGACCAGGTCCTGACACAGGTGAACCCACCCCTTTCGGTGAGCGGGCACCTCAGCGGGCCGTATACCCTGTCAAAGCTGCGGGACACGACCATTCTTAGAATCGACAGCAGTCCTGCTGAACGCCACTATGCTCTGATGGACTTCGGGACGAGACAAATCAGGATTATGCACGACCATGATCAGGTCGAAATCGGCAGTTTCGCGGAATCTTCCTGACTGCGTCTCCATGGGGTTCGTCACGTCGGTGTTCCTTATGACAGATGAGTCCTTATATAGTCTCTGTGCTCCAACTGGACAGATGCTCTACAACCAAGTCAGGTACGCAGAAGCGGTGCGAGTGTTCTACAAGCTTCGGGGCCGAACCAGTAACAGGGTCTCAACGGGGCTCGTTCAAGAGCTGGGATACGCGAGGTACAGCACTCAGTTCTACGCGGTAAAGAAGCTGCTAATGGAAGAAGGAATTCTAGACTCGAACGGAAAGTTCGTAGAGAACGCACCCAACGTCTGGCTGGCCGAGTTGCCGCAGGTGGTCGGCCAGAAGGAAAGGGAGATCCTCTGCGACGAAGTACCATTCAAGATATTCCTGGCTTCCGTGCTTGGGTCGAGGCGTCTCGGAGACCTATCAAGAGCGCTTGCTCTGAGCAGAAGCAGCACCTATCATGCAGCTTCTAGACTCCTCAAGACAGGTCTGCTGCAAAGGAACGGTATGGAAATATCGTCTTCGGGGAGCGCGCAGACATGGTTGTCTGGATATCTAGACGCCTGCAAGACGCACGTCAACGTTACCGGTGATATCTCGGTTCTCTTCCGGGCGGTACCGGCATACATTGACGGGCCGAGGGCCTACTTCGCCCTCCACCACGAGGTCGGACGGCCAATCGGCAGGGCAGACATGGTCATTGCGACGTGGGCCCCCTACCTTGGCTTCTGGGAATCTATCGTCAACGGGGTAAGGTATTTTCTCGAATACCAGAAGAACGTCGAGGTCTTGGTCGGCAATCCCTCGGCCAGGGTCGTCTGGGTCGACAGGCTCCCGTTCAACGCGAAAGCGAGGCTGCCGAGGTAGCTGCCATGGGGATCTTCTTCAACATAGCTGACGATGCCGTCATCGGCACCGACCCCAGGGACCTGGTGAAGGACGAGTACAAAGAGTACTTCGCAGACGCAGAGTCTGTTCAGAAGATCTACTCCGAGATATGTGCCCTAGACATGATATACAGCGTCGCTCGGATGAAGAGTGGCTACTATGACCAGAGGCTGGTCCTCAAGGGCGGCATGTCGGTCAGGAACCACGTGCCCCTGCTGGACCACAGGTTCTCCTTTGACGCCGACTACGACCCCAATTCCGTGGCTGGCTACAGCTTCGGGGACGTCGACGAAATCAGGACGGACCTGACGAGGTATGCCGGTCTGAGAAGGTGCGACGTCCGGGTTGACCTGGCGAAGAACGACGACCGACTCCTCTTTCTAGAACTGAACTACAGGGATATCCTCCGTCGCATCGGCTACACGATTGAAGAGAGGCCGAAGATTGAGCTGTGCAAGAGATGCAGGATATTCCAGGCACCCGAAGAGAACGAGATGGCCACAATCATGAACCTGAAGTTGCTTGGGCTGGAACCGCTCATGATCAAACATGTTGGTCTGGAAGAGCAGCTGGCATCGAAGCTCTTCATAATAGGCGATTTGAGGCGCGGGAAGAGGAACCACTTCGACGCCTACGACGCGCTTCGAATCACCGAGAGCAACCGCGGCCTCGACTGGAAGCTGGTCAGAAACCTGTTCGCCCAGCGGGCAGAGAAACACGCTGTAAGGGGCCACGTCCTGAAGACCAAGGAACACATCCGTGAGTGCCGGAGGCAACTCGACACCATGAAGCTGAACGCCAACAAGAAGAGCGGGCTTGCTCGCCTTGTCTTCAAGAGAGATTTTGATTACGACGCCATGATCGAAAGGGTGAAGGCACTTTACGACAACGTATGACCCTCTACTTCACTCTCCGGAACCCCCCACGCCTAGGACTATCATAGACTCCGGGTCTATCTTTGTTAAAAGCCCAGCCCTCGATTTACGGGCATGGGCCTGCTCAGGGATCTCTCTAGGCTCCTCTCCAGCAACCAAGAGAAGCAGTACGGCACCCCTTCCAAAACGATGCATGGTGAGGACGTCAGGAGCAGGTCCGAGCAGAGGATTGCTGATTACTTCGCCCAAAACGGAATCCGCTACCTCTACGAATGGGGCGCCCAAACCGACGCATTGATCTTCAAGCGTACATTTGCCCACCCCGACTTCTTCCTTCCAGATTACAAAATCTACGTGGAGTTCTGGGGGCTGGCGAAGGTCAGCAAGAAATACAGGCGCACAATGAGGTTCAAGATGAGAGAGTATCGCAAGAACAAGATTAGGTACGTCAGCCTTTACCCTGATAACCTCGACAACTTGGACTGGATTTTCAGGACCAGGTTTCGAGAACTCGTCGGGTTCGACTTGCCGGCAAAACCGCATCCTGTTCCTGGGAAAGCTCGGTACTGCGCCAGGTGTGGGACACCGGTCGCACCACCTGGTAACTTCTGCAGCAGATGCGGCAGTACCATCGATACATCTCCGCGCCCAGGTTCCCCCTAGGAGCCGCTTATCGCCGGTCCACCATGGCCCAACTTGGGATAAGGTATTCTCTACGGGGGCACAATGAACCTTGCACTGGTTTTCGCATCTGTGAGAGGAGTCTTAACGTGGTCTCTTCGATAGCGGGTCTCCCAACTCTTACAGGACCATAACTATCCGCCGACATCGACGAGCATTACGCATCGCTCAATGACCTTCTATGTTTCTTCCAGGAACCCCAGAAGCTCGTCGAGCTAACCAAGTCTACCGGGCACCGATTCCGTAAAGGCGTAGCGTCTGCCTGAGGCGAGCCTCATCCACAATGGACAGACGCCGTCACCGCGGCGTTGTTCTTCGACTGTTTCGCGGCGTACTCCGCGACGTCGAGCGTCTCCTCTGCCTTCTGCAGGTAGTTCATGTATAGGCTCCTATTGACGGGCTTGGACATCTCCTATCTTCCTCAGGTCTTTGCCCCGGACCATCCTGTAGGACTCGAGGATTGACCTGCCCAAATCCTTGTTCTTCTTTCTGGCGAACGTGGCTTCGTCCATGATCAAGGGTGACAGCCCGAATCCGAACTTCGAAGCAGTTTCGGCGGAGGCGTCTGCAACGCGCTCGCTGGCGAGCTCTCTGTCACCCGCTACGATGAATATGTCGATGTCGCTCTGCTTCCCCTCGAGTCCCTTCGCGGCGCTCCCGAAGACGGCCACCGATCTGATCGACTTATCCTCAAAGAACGGCCTGATCGTGGACAAGATCGCATCGAGGGTATCTTCCTCGGCTTTTATCGCTGGCCAGACTATCGAGTTCAGCACGTAGCTCTCTTCGTTCAGGATGACCTGCTGGGCCCTCCCGACAGGCTGGAGCCTCACAACCCCTCTTTTTTCCAGAGTCCTGGCCACAAGGGCGACCTCGGGGTGCGACAGGCCGGCCGTCCTCGCCAGGTCCCTTATGGTGAACACCTTCCCCCTGTAGCGGATCAAGGTCTTGAGCACTTTGATGCTGGCCTTGCTGCCCAGGACTTCGGTCAGGTAGTCGTGGAGGGACATTATTCCGCAGGTCAGGGGTGCTGGTAGAAAAACATTCCATATGGTAGGGAATACTGCCATAACAGGCGATTTGAGCATGCATAGGCGTGCCGCGGGTCGGATTTGAGCCGACGACACTCCGGTCTTCAGCCGGATGCTGATGAGCTATGAGGTCTCCCTAGCCTTCAAGCAGGAATCAGGCTGAGCTACCGCGGCACGACACATGCGCCGCCAGCGGAGAGACTTAAGACTTTGCGCCGTAACCTAGGTTTCATCGTTCTTGGATTAAACCGTGCCACAGGCTAACCGATTCTTGTCCCATTCGTTGAAGATCACCAGGGGCGACCACAGACATATGACGCGGCATTCAGGTCAGGTCGCAACCCTCACCACCCTCGGTTCCATTATCTGCTCTTGCGGCGCCGAGAACTCGCACAGGGCTTCTTTTCAGAAAACTGGATCCAGCTAGTGCAGCCGCGGGTTCCCGTCAGAAGTCGGGATCCTTCTGGGTATGCTCTAGCTACGGGGCTCAGGAAGAGCTTCAATTGTCGGTGCCGCGGCAATAAAAATCCAGCAAGCGCCACATAAGCTTCTATGATTTCCCCCCGAAACCAAAAGGGGGTTGAAGCTTCCGAAGAAGGTCATCCTCCTTGACGTGACGCTCCACGACGGTGAGCAGCAAACGAGGATGATCTTCAGGCGGGAGGACAAGCTGAAGATTGCCCGGGCCCCGGACTAGGCCGGAGTAAAGACGATCGAAGCTGGCCCCCTCTGTATCCCCATCTGACAAGTAGGCCGTGAAGGGGATCGCCCATCTGAAGCTCGACGCCAAAGTCTACGCCTTTGCCCGCAGCATGAAGACGGACATCGACAGCGCCCTCGACGTCGACGTAGACGGGGTCGTCATGGAGATGCCGTCGAGCGACCACTTGGTGAAGTACGGGTACAGCTGGAAGGCGGAGAAGGGCGTCGACCTCTCCGTCGAGGTGACGAATTACGCCCATGACCTGGGGGTCTCGCAGGGTGATAAAGCCCAGGGCTGTTGCGATGAGGAACCAATCCACGATTTCCAAGCTACCGCCCGCCGCGGCCATAATCGGGGTTGCCGTCCTCGGGCGGCACTCCCTCGGCGGGACGATGGGGGACAGGATGCTCGCCCCAGCCCCAGGGGGTCTTTCCTGCCTCCACCTCGCGCTCCCTGCTGGCATGGGCGGGAACCCAGCTGGCGCTCCCGGTCTCAATAACACAGCGCTTGATTGGAGACATGCTGGGGGCCGCATTCACCAGGAACGTGACAATAGTGAACACGGAGCTCGTCGCAGAAACTATCTCACTCTGTGTTGTAGCATCATTGGTCGCCCTGGCGGCCGCCTTCCTCCCCACGCTGGCGCCGTAGCCATTCAAAGGCCAACCCATAAATGAGGTGAAACGAGGTGGCCTGCTCAATAGCTGTCATGTTCTGCGCAAAGTGCGGGAAAGAGCTGCCTGATGGAGCTACCTTCTGCCCATCATGCGGGGCCGCGGTCCAGACTGGGACGGGAGATGCCCACACGAGCGGAATCGACGCTCTGACCAGAGATCATAACGCGCAGGAGTACTGGGTGGAACGGCTGATTGCGCTGATCATCGACTACGTCATCGTCTATGTGGTTCTCGGCATCGCCACTGCGATCGTCGCCATCCCGGCCCTCCTCACCGGCGGTGCCGCATTCTTCGGGGTCGTGTTCGGGGGCTTTGCCCTCCTCTGGGGGGTCATCTTCGTCTTCTATAACGCCGTTATGGAAGTGTCCTCCGGCGCAAGCATCGGGAAGAAGCTCTTCAAGTTGAAAGTAGCCTCCAGGCGCGGCTCGAACCCCACCTTTGCGGAGGCTTTTGTCAGGAACCTGAGCAAGATTTACTGGCTCCTCCTGCTCCTCGATGTGATAGTGGGCTTGGCCATCTCGCACGGGTACCAGCAGAAGTACAGCGACCACTACATGGGTACTAAAGTGGTCCACGCGTAGGCGCTTCGCATCCCCCGTTGCTTGGAGAACTATTTTATCGAGCCATTCCGGCACTCCAGAACCTGAATTGAGCGACTATGGCACCAAAGCCGTGGTGGTCACCTTCCCGGACGAGTTCGCCAGGCGTGAGATAGTCGAGCTTGCGAAGGCAGGAGGGTATGACGTCAAACAGGTGGTGACATACAGAGACCTAGGCCGTTCCAAGTACGGAGTTGGCTCAGGCAAAGCTCAGGAGCTTGAGGGGCTGGTCGCAGACACCGAGTCAGACACGATAATCATTGACGAGAGCACGACGTCCTCCCAGGCGAACAACCTCTCGCGTCTCACCCACGCCCGCGTGGTCGACAGGGAGAGACTCATCCTTAACATCTTCGCCAAACGCGCCGCCACGACCGAGGCCAAACTCCAGGTACAGCTCGCCGAGCTGCGCTACGAGCTTCCCAGGGCGAGGGACGCGGTCCGACACTCGGTCAGGGGAGAGCAGGCGGGGTTCTCCGGCATGGGGGAGTATGCGGTCGATGTGAAGTTCCGGGCGCTCAAGAGACAGATGACTTTCATCAAGAGCAAGCTCGACAAAACGAAGACAGTCAGGGCGCTCCACACGTCGGAGAGGCGGAAGCTGGGGGTGCCGTTCGTGTCGCTCGCGGGTTATACCAGCAGCGGGAAGACCACCCTCTTCAACAGGCTCACGACCGAGTCGAAGGACATGTCCCCCGACCTCTTCACCACCCTTTCGACCACCACGCGCATGATCACCTTCCATAACTCCAAACGGAAGGTCCTCCTCTCCGACACCGTAGGCTTCATCTCGCGCCTGCCCACTTACCTCGTGGAGTCGTTCAGGTCGACCCTCGACGAGCTTCGTTATGCTGACCTTATCCTGCTGATGATTGACGTCAGCGAGCCGGCCGAGAGCATCGGGATCAAACTGGGGAGCTGCAGGGAGACGCTGAACGAGCTGGAAGTCGAACCCTCGAAACTCCTCGTAGTCCTGAACAAGGTTGACCTCTTGGACGCCAGGGCGAGGTCCAAGATCGAACTCGACCCGCTCTTCAAGGAGTATAACACCGTCAAAGTGTCGGCGGTCCGAGGGGATGGGATGCACCAGCTACGGACCAGGATCCTCGAAAGGACTGACCCAAGGAGGCTCGCCCGGGAGCCTGGGCTCACTGCCCCAGGGTGACCGTCCGAATCTCGCGCACATCTTTCCGATAGGCTCGTCCCTTCTTATCAGGTCCCAGCTCTTCCCCACACCCTTTGACCCGAGGCCAGTGAGGGAATTCGCGCGGCTGAGACTGATAGGAAGTCAGGCCTGCGACGGTTCAGCCGGCCAGATCAGGCGCCGAAGAGTTCAAATCGCCCCATGACGGTTCGGCCTCAGTTATTTTGAACTCCAGTCTTGTGTTTCGAGTCACCGGTGCCGCCCTCGGTATCCAGGTGGCGCTTGGAGGGCTTGTCTCATTCGGTTTCCTCGACGCCTCAGCGCACATAATCTGGGGGATAGTGGTAGGAATTCTCGCCATCGCGTCTCTCGTATATGTCGCCAGGATGTCACCGCGCCCCAAGAGGCTCTTCGGCCTCACTATAGGGATGGGAGTCGACATTCTCATCCAGGCTTTGATAGGATTCGCCGCCTTGGCTACGACTAGTGTCCCCACTCTAAGCAACGCCATCGCCTGGTTCCATCTCCTCAACGCCTTTGCGATCTTCGCCATGTTCATGGCGTTGAGCCTTGCCAAGCCAGGAGAGGTGCCGACTACTGTGGCCCCTTCGGCGAGACGCCCCTGATGCAGCCGTCCAATCCAGTAAGACACTGTCGCTGCCTTCGAACGTTACTCCGAGGGCGTCCGTGCGGCAATCATGCGATATCCAGTCCGACATGACGATGTTCTATCCAGGCTCCAGTTCCTGTTAAAGGTGGGGCGAAGTATCAATGCCCGACTCTCAATTTTGAGTCGAGCATGTGGTCAGGGATCTGTGCATGACTCCAACAGGCCGGGTGGCCCGGGGTTTCCATTGAAGCATGCCATGCGTCATCGGTTCTGTTGGACAACTCAACTTCAAATCGGATTGTTTATACACGTCCCCTCCTAACCGATTAGGCATGGATGGAGAGGATTCTACAGGGGATAATTTCCACAACGAAGAAACCGGGTCCAATCCATTGGACACAAAAATGAACAGGAGAAAATTTCTGAAGGCGAGTGCGATTTCCGCCGGGGTAGTCGGCTTAGGTGGAATCGCTTTGAGCGCGGGCAACAATAGCACCGTACTTGAGCCTCCGACTCAGACCGTGCCTAGTACGTCCAATGCGGATCCCTTCGCACTTCAGTCCATCACACTGAATATAAACGGACAGAGCTATCAAGTGGGGGTAGAGCCGAGAGACATGTTGAACAACGTGATTCGCGATTATCTCGGCCTGATAGGCACTAAGAGACCGTGCAACAGAGGAGAGTGCGGAGGTTGCACCGTGTTGATTGATGACGTCCCCCATATGTCGTGTACATACCCTGCTTATCGTGCGGTTGGGCACGCGATTCTCACGGTCGAAGGATATAACGTCGATCCGGTGCTTAACGCGGTACAGCAGGCTTGGGTGCAAGCCGACAGCGGGCAGTGCAGCGGCTGCCAGGAGGGTCAGGTCATGGCTGCTACCGCTCTTTTGAAGAGCAACCCGAATCCTAGCCTCGACGAGATAAAATTCGCTATGAGCGGAAACATCTGCAGGTGCGGCAACTATGCAGGCATCATCGCCGGCATTCAACTGGCCGCACAGAACCTTCAGGGAGGTAGCGCGTAATGAGCAGTAGCAGCAGCAGCCAGAGCAGCGGCGAAAACAATCTGAGTACCAATGCAAAGTTCGCCTTGGTAGGCAACCCAGCCGTAACGAGACGGGACCTATACGCCAAGATTACCGGCCAGCGGAAGTATACCCAGGACATCGTTCCCAGCGACATCGGGGCAAGTAGCATGTGGTACGCAGGCTTCCTCGTTGCGCCTCACCCTCACGCGATAGTGACAAGCATCGATACAAGTGAAGCCCAGAACGCAGGGTACGTGACTCTAGTCGAGTCAGATCTGCCAGTTGGCAGCCTGTTTTCTGGAGGAAGAGCCTATCCTCCTTTGGTCAGCGGCGAAGTGTTGTACGCTGGCCAGCCAGTGGCTGCCGTCGCTGCGCCTAGCGCCAACGAGGTAGTCGACGCACTGAGCAAAATCAAGGTCGAATACGAACTGCTCCCTTATGTCTTCGACGCCCAGGAAGCGCTTCAGGCCGATGCGCCTCAGCTCTGGCCGGGTGGAAACGTCCCTGGCGGCGGAATCTCTGAAAATCGCCAGGCCATATCCGCGGAGGTCAACGTAAGCTTAGGAGACGTTGCGACCGCACTGCAGAACTCAGACGTCGTCTACGAAGATACCTTTGTCACCACAGTACAGCAACACTTTGAAATCCTCCCGAGAGGGGCGATTGCATACTGGTCAGGTGGCCAACTCACCGTACACGCCACGACACAGTGGGCTTGGCTTGTCCAGATCATCTTGGCGAACTACTTCGCGATACCTCTCTCAGATGTAATCGTCACCACTTCGTTAGGCGGTTACGAGGATGGAGGGGCCCTCGGCAATGGCCTGGGGAACAAGACCAGCGGGGAGGAGTACGTCCTGGCTGCTGTCCTTGCCAAGAAGGTAGGCGCTCCAGTGAAGTTCATCCACACCAGGATGACGCATGCTCTCACCACGACGAATCGGTGGCCAATAACAGCCAAGATCAAGCTCGGAGCCATGAGCGACGGCACTCTGACGGCTATCGACGCAGTGTACTACTGCAATGTCGGCGGGCGAGGAGGCGCCCAGGGATCAGACGCAGTGAGCGATCTCTACAACACCTATGTCTGTCCCAACGTCAGTATCTCGAGCATACCAGTCAACACCAATAAATTCGCTCTAGGTGCCTTCATGAGGAGTGTGGGCGAAGAGCAAGGGCACTTCATAATGGAGTCGGCGATGGACGAGCTGGCACAAAAGCTCAACATGGACCCAACCGCATTCAGACTCAAGAACATGAGAACCAGCGCCAACGCAGTCGATCCAGTAGCAAAGAAGCCATACACCACCATCGCGCAGCCCCAATCGCTCCAGGCAGTCATGAGTGCCTCTAACTGGACCAGCAAATGGAAGGGCTGGGGCATCCCCACCTCTGTCAATGGCACTAAGCGGACAGGAATAGGAGTCAGCATTCAGAATGCAGCGAAGGGCGCACCAATCCCTCCGTCCACCTCGCAGGTGCAGGTAGACCCGGATGGGACGGTCACAGTCTACATTGGTCTGACCGACCATGGCGCGGGCGGAAACACGACCTTTCCGCTTATCGCCGCGGAGGCCCTCGGTCTTACCTCGATGGATAACGTCAAGCTGATCCAGTCTGATACGAGGTACACGACCAACTCCAGCGTCACAGCAGGAAGCCAGTCCACACACAATTCGCATTCTCTACTCTACGCCGTGGAGGATTTGAAGAGCCAGTGGTTCCCGACGGTAGCTCAGAGCTTGGGCGCGAGCGCAGACAACCTGGTCTTCGGAAACGACACCATCTATGACAAGACAAACCCGTCGAACAGCATTTCCTTCAAGAACGCGGCAGCCCTGCTCAAGAGTTCGGTGAAGGGCTTCGGGGTTTGGCAGATTCCCGAGGACGTGGCTTACAGATCAACCGGCGCCAGGATAGCCGAAGTGGAGGTAGACGTCGTGACTGGCGAAGTGCACGTAGTGAGTCACTCATTTGCACTGGGACTCGGCAGGACCATCTTCTACAAGGGTGCCATGCATCAAATGATGGGCGGCTCAGTGATGGGAGTCGGCTCGGCTTTCTACGAGGAAATCATCCCTGATCCAAGCCAGGATGTTACTCCAAAACCTGGCTATCCCACTTCCGGGAGTTTCCTCAACCCGAACTACCATGACTACGAGATTCCTACTATAATGGAGAACCCTGACACAGCGGACGCAATACCTGTGCAGAACATCGACCCAACCGGCCCATTTGGCGCTACAGGAATAGGAGAAAACACCATAATAGGCGCAGATGTCACCTACACCAACGCGTTGAGCAACGCTTTGGGAGGGTACAGATTCAAGAAAACCCCCGTCCGCATAGAGGACGTAGTCGCAGCGATACAGGCGATGAATGGCAATGCGGGTGCGGCGCCAAGTACGACGTCGTCGAGTACGACGTCCTAGAGAGTGAGAAGATGAGTAGCAACAACGAGGTACCAAAATTCGGCCTACTCGTGCCAAGCACAACAGAGCAGGCGGTCTCTCTCCTGACACAATATGGCGGTCAGGCGAAGATAATGTCGGGAGGCACGGACCTCCTCTACACGATGAAAAACGGGGTCAAGTACAAGACCCCCGAGTATGTGGTAGACATCTCAGGTCTCCCTCTGAACTACATAAACTACGATGCAACAGATGGGCTCAGAATCGGGGCAACAACCCCAATCGCATCCATCGCGTCTGACCCAAACATCGCCCAATACTATCCAGTTCTGAATCAGGCAGCGAACACAGTGGCTGCGCCCCAACTCCGTAACCAGGGAACCGCCGCTGGTGACGTAATCCAAGACACTTGGTGCTGGTACCTGAGGAACAACTATCCATGCTGGCAGAACGGCGGCAACGTCTGCTTCGGCGTGCTGGGCGACAACAGGTATTATCAGTCAATCTTCGGTGGCAGGCTCACATATGCTGTCAATCCAGGCGACACCCCAGTGGCGTACTTCGCCCTCAACGCTGATGTCGCGGTGCAGGGGCCTGGCGGAACCACCAACATGCCGATCAGCCAGCTCCTCCCAGGAGAGGCCATCGTGGACGGAAAGGTGAAGGAGAACTCGTTACAGCACAACGAGATGGTCACAGAGATTCACGTCCCACCGCCCCCCGCCAACTCCAAGAGTTCGTGGTACAAGGTACGCGCCAGGCAGTCGTTCGACTTCGCGCTCGCGAGCGCTGCGGTCGTTCTGACCTTCAATGGCAGCACGATTTCCCATGCCAGTTTGGTTTTAGGAGGCGTCGATGTCGCCCCGCACAGGGCGACGGCCGCAGAGTCCTATCTGGTCGGGCAGAGCCTCACACCCAGCACGATACAAGAAGCAGCGGTGAAAGCAGTCGAAGGAGCCGCCCCACTCACAACCGGCACAGGTAACTCGTTCAGAGTGTTCCTTACGCAGGGGGCCGTGACTAAGGCTTTGACTCTACTGAGCTAGATGCGCCCAATCCCGTCGGCTATAGCGGCCGGGTCGGAGCCCCCTCGGACGGCTGGCAATGGCTTAAGAGCCCACGGAGTGCGGGGTGCCGTGAGGAAGGCACACCCTGCCTTTTCGAGTTGAAAGGACTTGAGCTCTGGTCATCTTCAGGAAGGGAGCGAGTCGGAAGAGCTGACCCTCTCCCAGATTGCCGGGAAGTACAAGGACCGATGGGTTGCTATCGTAGTCACCGCTCGTGACGCCAACTCGCAACCCACGAAGGGCAAGATTGTGACCCAGGATGTCGACAGATACAGGCTGAGGCAAAGCTTGGCTAAGCACGACGAAGTCTGCATATTCTACACAGGTGAGACGCCTTATCCACTGCTCCTTTGACAGAAATCGAGTTGGGAAGGTTCCCTTCCGTCTTCGCCAGAGTGAAGGGAATCAACTCTAAGGTCAGGGAGTACAGGGCTCTGATAGATCCAGTGTACGAGTATTGTGTAATCCCAAAGGGAGATGCATATCTCTTCGGCCATTCGGAGGTGGCATTCCAACAGATGACCGTCGGTCCGCCCAACGCCCGGACCTTGATTACGGGGGGCGGTTTCAACAAGACTGTCGTTTTCGAGGTTGGGAGCGTGGAAATAGGCGGGCTCTTCTTTGAGCATGTGGAGTTCGCAGCAGTCGATCTTCCTCAGCAAGTCGGGTTTGAGGCTGTGATCGGCAAGAGCCTCTTGAAACACGCCTCTGTCACCCTAGACTGGGAGCACAAGCTGCTCAGGATTTCAAAGGCGAGCTAGATGTTCGGCAGCAAGAAGCTGACGTTCCCTGTCAAGGGTCCCATGCGGGTGGTGTGTCGTATAGAGGGGCAAAACAAGCATGCGAGGGAACTGACGGCATTCTTGGACTTCAACTCCACCCACTGCCTTATGTTCGCCCACGACGCCATTTACTTGGGATACTCTGACGTCGCCAACAGGGCCAGGGAGTGGAGGGGGCTCTTTCCCGAAAAGGCGCCCTATCTAATCTCCTTCAGGGGGGTGGAGCGTGCTATCCTGATTAGGCTGAAGCAGGTCTCATTGGGTCCTTTTGCGGTCGAAGACGTGACTGCGGTTTGTCTCGAGGCGGAGCCATCCCTGTTGCTGCCCTACGACGTTGTTCTCGGGAGGTCCTTCCTCGACAAGTTCAAGGTCACCTATGATGGGAAGGCAAAGTCTCTTTCCATCTCCTAGGCTCTTGTTTCTCAGACGACGTGCGGCGTCAGACGTCGCCAGGGCCCCACTCTTGCAGTCATGCTCCGGCGTGTCAGACAGGATGGCAGCGGGCCTGGCCCGAATGTTCAGGGAGAAGCTGGGCATCTTGAGGGCGTTCGACTACAAGGCCATAGAGAGGTCGAGGCCACCCCGGGCCCGGTCGCGGAACTGCTCAGGAGGTACCTACACAGCATCAGGAGGTCCGGGTACCTAGGCTACCTAAAGCCGGGCCTCGTGACGACGCTGCTCAGCTGTTAGTGTTACAAGGCCCTAGCTCAAAACGATTTAATATCGGCCTCTCCTAACGTATTAAGCTGGAATGAATTCAACAAGTGCTGTTCAGACCGCTGTTCAGATGCGTTGGACAAAAACAAGGCTGACGATTTCTGGTCTGTTCATCCTGGCGCTGGGGGTGTTCTACGAGGGGGTCGTGCTTCCTTCGACCTCCTTCGAAACCGCAGTATACAGATATCCGTTCTCCTTCGAGGCGGACATCTATCTTATTGCCGTTATTCTCATGGCGATTCACTACGTGGCAAGATTCTTCAAGCCAAGACAACTTGCAACCGAGCCGGCTAAAGTGACAAAGACCATTGGCCTGGAGATGGCACTGAAGGTGGCGTTCTTACTGGAGGTGGGCGGCTCGTATCTTACCGGTACAATGGTCGCGTCGCCAGAGATATTCACACCCCTCAGGTTCCTGACTGGTGCGACATTACCATTCGCTCTGAATCTCCACGCAACCTTCGCTTCGCTTCTCATAGCGACGGGGGTTGCGATAGTCGTCCTCGAGGTTGCGAGGATTGCAACGAAGAAGCTGACTGTGAAGCAGTGGCTCATTAGTGCCAGATTCGTA
>JAFMAD010000004.1:0-34599 GCA_029785195.1 Nitrososphaerota archaeon | reverse complement strand
GTTGCGATAGTCGTCCTCGAGGTTGCGAGGATTGCAACGAAGAAGCTGACTGTGAAGCAGTGGCTCATTAGTGCCAGATTCGTAGAGGCGAAGGCGCTGTACTGGGTGTTGGCCATCATTGTCATATTCCAGGGGATACTGGGGCTCTACCTCCTAGGAACCATCTCGCCCATCGGCCCGTTCGGTCTGATCGGGCTCAACTCCTATGCCTTCGAGGCCCTGGTTCGAAGTCTCCATGGGCCGACTGCGGCCGTGCTGATATCCCTGTTCTATGGGATGGTCTACCTGAGAATCAGGCCGGACTACAGCATAAGGTAAGGCCTGTTCTGCTAGGACGCAGTTAACTGGTGCGGAGACCTTCCTCCGAAGGCATCGGCGCACGCAGATGTGGCATGTTGCCCGCGAGGTGCCTGGGGCAGACCGCCGGGGGATGCTCCGCGACGGGTAGGCGTGATGCAGCTGAGCAACGTTTTTGTGCACCGCCTGAAGGTTTCACATAGATGACATCAGTAGAGCAGATGGCTGACCGGCTGATCGACGGCAAGGGCCGGACGGCGAAGAAGCTCAGAATCTCCGTGACGGACAGGTGCAACTTTGCCTGTCTCTTCTGCATGCCAGACAAAGGCAAGGTGAAGTGGCTGCCAGAAGCAGACCAACTGACGTTCGACGAAATCGAAAGGTCAGCACGAGTGCTCTCGGTGCTCGGGATAGACGGGATCAGGATAACCGGCGGGGAGCCGCTGCTGAGGAGGAACCTGGAGGCGTTGGTGGCCAGGCTCTCCAGGCTCGACGCGGTCGAGACGCTGGACATGACGACCAACGGCTGGTTCCTCAAACAGAAGGCCCGGCTGCTCAAGGACTCGGGCCTGCGTGGCGTGACCGTCAGCCTCCACAGCCTGAAGAGGGGTCGGTTCAGCAAGATATCAGGGATGGACGCCCTCCCCCGGGTCCTTGAGGGCATAGACGAGGCTGTCCGGGTAGGCCTAGACCCCGTCAAGGTCAACTCGGTCGCGATCAAGGGGTACAACGACGATGAGGTCGTAGACCTGGTGGACTACACCCACTCCAGGGGGCTATCGATAAGGTTCATCGAGTTCATGCCTCTGGACGGCCTGGGGATATGGTCCCCTGACGCGATCATGCCGGGCAAGGATATTATCTCGATCCTGAAGCGCTCCTACGACCTCCGCCCCATCGGACGGGAAAAGGGGAAGACTGCCTCGCTCTGGTCCTTCGGCAACGACGGGGAGAAGCTCGGGCTGATAACGCCCATGAGCGACCCGTTTTGCGACGACTGCGACAGGATCAGGCTCACTTCGGACGGGAAGATGCTCTCCTGTCTCTTCGACACCCAATACTACGACCTCAAGCCCCTGCTCAGAGGGGGGAGGTCGGACGCCGAACTGGCTAAGTTCATGAAGGATGTCGTGAGCAAGAAGCCGGAAGGCGTGGGGCACATGCCCTGGATCAAGGACGGGTGGGCGAAGCCGAGGAACATGAACGCCATAGGAGGATAGGCGAGAATGGGGTCAGTGACAGTACTTTACTTCGCCGGGGCGCGAGACGCCGTAGGCAAGAAGCGCGAGGTGGTCCGCCTCGACGGCCTGTCGACGGCAGGGGACTTCTTGGACCGCTTGCTCAGGGACTACCCTAGGCTTCGTCCCATGAAGGCGACAATCAGGCTTTCAGTCAACCAGGAGGTCGTCGACGCCTCTGCGCCGGTGGCCGACGGCGACGAAATAGGCGTGCTTCCGCCGGTGGCGGGTGGGTAGGCTGGCGCGCTCTGCGACGAGGGAAGTCACCGGGCGTGACATCGACCCCACGAAGATCATGGCCGAAGTCGCCGACAGGGATGCGGGGGGGACGGTGGTCTTCATCGGGACCGTCCGGAGGACGAGCGAGGTGGGGAACGTGGACGCGATGGAATACCAGGCCTATGCGAAGATGGCAGAGAAGGGACTAAGGCGGATAGAGGCCGAGGTGAGAGAGAAGTGGCCCGTAAGACAGGTGAGCATGGTCCACAGGGAAGGCCTCCTGAAGGTAGGCGAGGTCAGCGTCGTCGTGGCCGTCTCCTCGGAACACAGGGCGGAGGCCTTCGAAGCGTGCAGGTATGCCATCGACAGGATCAAGACGACGCTGCCACTCTGGAAGAGAGAAAAGATCAAGGGGAAGAATCGGTGGGTAGAGGGCTCACCGATCAAGAAGTAGCCCATCGGCCTCCCCGTTACCCTCGCCGACACGCCTTCTACTTTGGAAGGTACGGCTCGACGTACACCTGCATCTCCCCTCCGCAGTTCGTCTCTACGTGTATCTCGTCGTCTCCCTTGGCGCTGAAAGCGCTACCCACAAACTTCTCCGTGTCCTCCAGGAAGACGGTCACAGTCTTCGGCTGGCCGCTCGCCAAAGTCTGCTTCGCGGTGGCGGCAAGCGCCGACTCAGGGCACACACCCCCCAGCGACCCATAAAGCACGTCCCCGTCCTTCGAGATGACGGTCTTGAACCCAGGCTTGCCCAGAGACGAACCCACGGTCTTCACTACGGTCGCCACCGCGAAGGGCTGGCCCTTCTCGACCAGGTCGGCTACGACCTTGGCAAACTCGAACTGCTTCAACTCGCGTCTTCGCGTCCGCGGACTATTTATTTTTCGCTGACCCGGGCGACGTCGTGTCACGCCGTCCCTGTCTGGGCGGGCCGCCGCAGGAACGCAGAAGTAGTGCGCCGGGTCTCGGCCTTCGTTGCTCAGCGGCTTGATCCTTGCCGCCGGCCTGTCGAGGAGGATGGGCCGGCCGAAGCAGCAGATACTTCTTCGAGGGCGGCCGATGCTGGACTACGCCGTCAGCGCGTTCCTAGCCTCCAGGGTGGAGGAAGTACTGGTGGTGGTAAGGCCTGGCGCCCGGTGGCGGAGCCCCGCAGGGGCGAGGGTGGTGGTGAACTCCCATCCGTCGGCGGGGATGAGCTCGTCGCTGAGGGTCGGGCTGAGGAGCCTGGACCCCAGGTCCGGGGGGGTCCTGGTAGGTCTGGGGGACAAGCCGGCCCTGCATGCATCCACCATCGACGCCCTGATCCTTGCCCGTACCGAGTCACACGCTTCCATCGTGGTGCCGACCTTTCGCGGGGTCAGGGGGAACCCTGTCCTGTTCGACAGCGCTCTCTTCCCCCGACTGCTCAGGCTCAGAGGAGACCAGGGGGCGAAGGCGTTCTTACAGAGGAACGCAGCAATGGTCCTGGAGGTGGCTGTGGACGACCCGGGGGTGACCCTCGACGTGAACGTCCAGGCAGACGTCAGGAAGATGAGCCGGCTCCTGGCCCGGCTCCCCTTACGCCGAGTATGAGATGCCTGGGATGAGCATCGCCTCCACTTCCTGGCCCGCCTCCATCGAACGGACCTCCTCGGGCACCACGGTGACCGCCGTAGACCTGACCAGCAGCGACATCGACTCCGTCTCGGCCGAGAGAGGTTCCGCCTTCAGCCCACCCTCTCCCTCGGTCAGGTTCAAGTAGACCACCTTCGTGAAGTCTGAGAACTTCCGCCTCGCCTCCCAGCGCCTCGTCAATCTAGCTCTCGCCTTGATGGTCTCGTCTCCCACCATAGAGAGCTTCTGGATGACCGGCAGAGCGAAGAGGATGAAAGCGTTGAGGGCGCCCTGGATGGGTCCCGGCATCATCACAACCGGCTTCCTCCTCACGACCGCCACTCCGGTGACCCTCCCACGGTCCATCTTGATCCCATGATACAGCGCGCTCGGTTTCAGGCGCCTCACCACGTCGTCCACAAGATCGAACGGGCCCATGGACGTACCCCCGGTGGTCAGCACTAGGTCTGCCGAAGACACCCCCTTCCTGAGCTTCTCCAGTATCTCTTCCCTCTTGTCGCGCGCTATACCTAGGTCAATCACTTCGCACCCTGCTGCTTTGGCAACCATGGCGAAGAAGGGGCCGTGGCTGTTCCGCGTCTTTCTGCCCTCGAGGTCAGAGTCGGTGAGCTCGCTCCCTGTTGCCAGTATGGCAACCCTGGGCCTCTGATAGACCTCGATCTTCCTGATCCCGAGCGTGATGGCGAGGCCGACGTCCTGGGCCCTCAGCCGAGACCCTCTCCGTACCACTGTGCTCCCCTTCTGCACGTCCGCGCCGGTCGCGAAGCAGTGACTCCCCCGCTCTGCCGGGCGCGTGACTTCGAGGATGTCCCCTCTCACCGAGACCTCTTCCACCGGGACCACGGCATCCGTACCGTCCGGGGTGAATGAACCGGTGGCCACCCTCGCGGTTTCGCCGGGCCTGATCTTCGCTTTGGGCTGCTCCCCCAGAGCCACGTCATCAACCACCTTCAGAACGGCAGGGCTGGCCTGCGAGGCTCGTGTGGTGTCTGCGCTCCTGAGGGCAAAGCCGTCCATCCGAGAGATGGTGGAGGGAGGGACGTCGGACGGGGACCTCACGTCCTCGGCGCTGACCCTGCCGTAGGCTTCGCGCGCCCTCACCACATCAGTGCGCCTCGCGCCGGTCGTCAGCGCGAGGACGTCCTCGAGGGCCTGGCTGACATGGACGTAATCGGAGACAGGGGCCACCAAGGGAGCTTTCAGCCAGAAGCCTCTTTGGCGCGTCTTTAACCTTCGTGGAAGCCGTGCCTTGCAGTCAGCCCTGCCGCGCCCCGCTTACTGCTATAGTAGCGCCGACCCGGTGGCCACCCGACTCTAGCTCCGCAGGCGGAGGACGACCTTGTCCGAGCCGTCATCCTGCGGCGCTACCGTGACATCGAACTCCTTCCCGAAGAGGTCTGAAAGCATCTCCGCGGTCGTGACAGTCTTGAGCCTCCCACGCAGCACGGTGTTTTCGTTGACGAAGACCGGCTCAAGAAACTCGTCTATCGCCTCCCCGCCGTCAACCAGCAGCCACACCTCTGATGGGTTCAGCTCCTTCGCAATCTCCATGTAGCGCTCTCTGTCGGAACCAGTCATGGTCCCGGCAGTCTTCGTGTAGACGCTCTTGCCCGGGAGGCGCAGGACAT
The DNA here is from genome assembly GCA_029785195.1 of Nitrososphaerota archaeon. Lineage (GTDB taxonomy): Archaea > Thermoproteota > Nitrososphaeria > Nitrososphaerales > Gagatemarchaeaceae > UBA183. The sequence continues at coordinate 29,597 of JAFMAD010000004.1, read as the reverse complement.
GGTCGAACTCAGCCTTCTCGCGCTTTCCGGGGGGCGCACCGAGCTTCGCGCTGCCGGCTCCTTCGGCCAGGAATCTTCTGATGAGATACTGTTCCAGGCTGCTGTCCATGTCTTCTTTCCGCATCACCAGCGAGACCGTGCGCGGGCCTTCCACGTTGAGCTGGAGCCTCTCGAGCCACGGGAGCATCGGATAGAGGTCGCTCATCTTCTTGGTCGTCTCATCCGCCTGCTTGTTGTACCTGTCCAAGGCCGAAGTGAGGAGCTTGGTGGGCGACGAGAAGAGGCCAAACCCTATGGCCGAGACCGCAAGGTGAGGCAGGAACTTGACGAACATCTTCCTCCTGGACTCATCGACGTCTTCCTCCTCGGTCACAGTGGTCTTCGCAGGGGCAGGGCCGTATAAGGTAGTCGGGGTCCACGTTCGTTCCGACGCCCTCTCATGGCTCAAGGTCGCGTGCAGGGACCGCGGCGGGCCTGCCCGCGCGAACCGATACGGCCCCTCGCTAGTCCTGGTCTTCCGGCGCTTTTGGCTTCATCTTCCGCAGCGCCAGGGTCCTGGACATTATGGCGCCGCCGAAGTAGAGCGCTGTGAGAGTCAGCCCGATCGTGGTCTCTATGATTCCTCCTGTCGCCCCTGGGGAGATGAGCATGGCCATGATGAACGAGCCCACTATGGCGTACCTCCAGTTTCTCAGCCAGGTGTCATAGGACACCAATCCGACGTAGCTGACCGCTATCATGATTATCGGAATCTCGAAGGACAGCCCCAGGGCGATTATGTACGCAATCACAGTGGACACAAAGGTGCCGACGCCCAGGGTGGGCTCGACGCCGGTGGACAGCGTGAAAATGTACAGGAACTTGAATATCACGGGTAACACGATCTTGTAGGCGAACAAGCCGCCTGCCATGAAGAGCAGGGATGCGGGGATCAGGATCAGCTGTAGCAGCCGCTTCTCCCTTTGTTTGAGCGCAGGTCCAAGAAACGAGGCGGTCTCATAGAACCAGACCGGCGACGAGAAGATCGCCGCGAGTGCCATCGAAGTGTAGAGGATTGCGACGAAGGTGTCGAAGGCGCTCAGATTGATCAGAAGCATATGCGGGGGGAGCAGCTGTTGCCTGGCGTAATTGAAGAACTCAGTAGCGAAGCTCTGGAACAGATCTGGATACGGATAGAATATACCGAACGATCCGACGTCGACCCACACCGGCTTGAAGATGAAGAAGAGTATGAAGAACACGAAAAACGCCGCCAGCGAGATGAGAAACCTATGGATGAGCTCGGCTATGTGCCCAAGAATCGGCAGCTCATTCTGACTCACTTCAGCCGTCCCGATAGACAACCTCATCCGCTTTCGAGCACACCGGGAGATGGCCCTTAATTCCGTTTTCTAAAGGCTGTCTGTGCCGCTAAGCGCCCGCTTTCTCTTTGAGTTCCTTCAGTTCTTCTTCGAGCTGCGATATGCGTCTGCGGTCATACTCAGTGTCCTCGTTAACCTGTTTGTGTGCCTGTGGGGTCGCATCCTTCACAGACTGCTGGGACATGTTCTTGGCAGGTGCTGTAATGTCGGTCGAAGCCCGAATATCCGCAACTTCCTTCTCTATCTCTGCCTGGCCCTTCCTGAATTCGCCCATGGCTTTGCCCATGGAACGAGCCAACTCGGGAATCTTCTTTGCACCGCCAAAGAGAACGATAACTACGACAGCCAGTATTGCCCAATCGGTTATATTTCCGATCATTTTCGGCCTTTGATGGACAGAAGAAGTCGGTCCTATTTAACCATCGCGGGAGCGGAGCGTTGTTGAATAACTCCGAACCAGGCCAGATTTATGTCAAGTCGCACAGGAGTGGCTCGCCAGACAACCAGGTAGAATTATCATAGACACAGTAGTTATTCAACAAGCCTGGGAGCGGTCGTGTGCAGGACCGAAACTCAGATGCTCTCAAGCGAGAACCGGCTTCCGAATCTATGGACGGGCGGGGGCGTTCTACCGCTTCCTGGATCGTCTTCTGCTCTCGGTCCCGCCTCTTGCCTCATTCCTCGCCCTGGGCGGAGAAAGCGCCTTCGCTACCATGACCTCGGTCGCCTTTACTACCGCCTTCACCACGTCTCCTTCGCTTAGGCCAAGGTCCTCCACGGCATCCCTGGAGATTATCGACGTCAGGCGAACCGGTGAGACCGACGACATCCTCACCAGGCAGGTTACCTCCCCTCCTTCAATCTTGGTTACTTTTGCGTCGAAGGCGTTCCTTGCGCTGAGCTTGTAGCGTACGTTCCCTGCGGCTTCTCTGTCGTCCAGGGCGTAGGACAGATAGTCTTTGACCCTCTTGTACTCCCTCAGCAGCGCCTGGCCATCCTTCGTCAGCCGTGAGCTGCCGCCTTCCGGACCTCCGGTGCTGGACTCGAGAATCTTCTTCCTCGACCTCGCTTCGATTCTTCTTATCCTGTCCCAGGCGTTCCTGTAGGAGATCTCGACTTCGCGGGCCGCTCCGGTCAAGGAGCTCTTCTCGGCCAATGCCTGAAGGAGCATGGCGTCGGTCTCGTCCAGTATCGTCTCCTGGTCGCTCTGGAGGGACAGGTGCGGGACCGGCTCAACCCCGGTGTGGCGCGACACGGGACGGTCGACCCTGCTGCTTAACTTAAGTCTTGGCTTCGAAACCTATTTAACCCGTTATGCAGATGCCTGCATAACACCTTGTCCAAGGTCGAGAGGAGGCGCCACCCCACTGTGGTCGCCTTGCTGGTGGTTGTGCTCGTAGCGGTGGGGGTGGTGGCGTACACATACTACGAGAACTCGAAGAGCCAGTCACCGTTGCTGTCTTATTCTGCAGACGCCTATGCTGCAGAGACCACAGGTCTCCTGAACTCGTTCTCGAAGAGCACTGGAATCCCTGTGGCACCTGTAAAGTCAGGGGGCTCGTTCGCCGACGCCAGCCAGATCGCGTCAGGAACCCCAGACGACATCTTCGTCTCTGTCGCCCTGGCTGCCACGGGACCCGAGTACCTCAAGAGCGAGTCGCCGGGCTGGGCAGTGGGCTTCGTCTCCGACCAGCTCGTCCTGGCTTATTCCAACTCCTCCACGTCGAACGTGGTCTCGGAGGGCGTGAATGCGGCCCGGACCAATACCACTTCGGACTGGAATGCGTTCTTCACCTCGCTCGTCTCCGGAGATGTGAAGGTAGGGATCGCCGACCCGGTTTCTGATCCTGCGGGACTCAGAGGTTGGCTCGCCCTGGAGGCTGCCGGCTACCTCTACTCTGGAGGGAACACAAACGCGTACGCTTCCGCCTTGACCAAGGCGGGGGGGAACGTCTCTGGGACATCCGCAGCCGCCCTTGTCGCCCCGCTCCAGTCTGGGCAGATACAGTTCCTCTTCATCTACAAGTCCGCAGCCATCGCGGACCATCTTGGGTACGTCCAGCTGGAACCCCAGGTCAGCTTCGGGAATCCGTCGCTGGCAGCGTTCTACTCGAAGTTCTCTTTCCACGACTCCGCCGGGACCACTGTCGGTTCGGCCATAGTGCTCAGCATCACCGTCCCGCTGGACAGCTCGCAACAGGCATCGGCCCTCAAATTCGTCCGTTACGTAGTGACGAACGCACAAAGCCTCTCGTCCTACGGGCTGGTTCCGCTGGTCCCTGCCCAGCTTTACAGCAACGTTACCCCGCCTGGCCCCATCACCCAGATGGTCTCACAAGGACTCTTGAAGGACTCCGGTCCGCTGCCTTAGTCTGGGTCTGCGCATGAACTGGCTCAGGGCTATGTCCTTCGCCGTCGTCTTCCTCCTCCTGGTCCCTATCCTGGTCTTGCTCTACTATGGGCTGGGGCCGCTCCGCTCGCCCGCAGGCTTCGCCCCGCTCATCTTCCGCTCCATAGAGCTCTCCGTCGTCTCGTCCGCAGTGGCGGCGCTGATAGACTTCGGGCTCTTCACCCCCCTCGCCTATCACTTGGCGAGGTCTGGCGACACGTTCCTGGAGGCACTGGTGGACATACCGGTAGGGGTCCCCCACCCGATCATAGGGGTAGCGCTACTCATCCTGGACAGCCCGCTGACCCCCACCGGCCAGTTCCTGCTGCACCTGGGGGTCAACTTCTTCGACACCATCCTGGGACTCGTCATAGCCTTAGTCATCATGTCGGCGCCCATCTACGTGAAGTCCATACAGCCATACTTCGAGTCCAAGGACATCTCAGCCGAGCAGTTCGCCATGGGGATGGGCGCATCGAGGCTCCGGACGCTGGTTTCTGTAGTCCTGCCAGACTCAGCCGCGGGAGTGACAAGCGCCTCCTTGGTGGCGATGAGCAGGGCGCTGGGGGAGTTCGGCTCGATCTCGATAATCGCGTTTTACGTGCTGCAACATCCATTCTACGGCGTGAGTCCTGCTTCGGTCACGGTCTTCCAGCTCTTCAATGGGGCCGTACCCGGAGGCTTGGACGCGGCTGTGACCGCGTCGGCGATGATGATCCTGGTCTCACTGCCGGTCGCCGTCGCAGGGCACTTCTTCGGCAGGAGGGGCCGCAGCTGATAGAGGCAAACGTGAAGGCGAGGCTGGGTGAATTCCATCTGTCGGCCGACATCCGGTGCAGCGGGACCACGTGCCTGGCGGGGAAGAACGGGTCGGGGAAGACCTCTCTGTTGAATGCCCTGGCAGGACTTATCCCATCCGAGGGCACAGTCAGGGTGGACGGGAAAGACATCTCCAGGCTCCCAGTGGAACAAAAGGGAATAGTGATGGTGACGCCGTCGTCGTGCATTCCTCACCTCGACGTCGAAGCCCACCTCAGATGGGGGGCGAAGCTCAAGGGCAAGGTCCCGCCTCAGGAGGAGATTGCTAAGGTGAAGTCAGAGCTGGGCATAGACTTCATGGGACCAGTCAGGAGCCTCAGCCTCGGAATGAGAGGTCGGGTGTCACTTGCCACCGCCTTCTTCTCGGCACCCAAGGTCATCCTTGTGGATGAAGTCTTCTCCCTCCTCCACGACAAAGATGGGTTCGTCACTTCCTACAGAACGCTAGCATCGGGTGCCGGCATCGACTTGATCTTCACCAGCCAGAACGAAGAGGACGGACGGCTCGCAGAGCAGACCTACGTAATGCACGACGGGACTGCGACATACCGCTCCTGAAGTGTCCGCAGGTTAGTCCCAGGGACGGTCGATGCTACGGCCATGTCCCACCATGGCCGTCGAGCTCCAACTCGGCCTTCCGAACTACTTAACTCGCGGCTTTACCTCGCTCTCTTCACTTTCTTTACGACCCTGATCGACTCGATGGCGGTCCCGGGGTACTGGCCATCGGCATCCTTCTCGTAGGCTTTCGTCACGTCCCATATGTTGAGCAGGGCGGCCGACACGGCTGTCAGCGCCTCCATCTCGACGCCTGTCTTTTCGTGGGTTGCCACCTTCACAGTCACCTCCACCCAGCCGTCCCCGAGCCTGACCCTAGGCTGGACCTCCTCTATCTTCAGCGGGTGGCAGAGCGCCACCAGCTCAGGGGTCCTCTTGGACCCGGAGATCGCTGCCACCTCGGCCAGAGAGACGGCATCCCCCTTCTCCAGCTTCCTCTTCTTGATCAGCTCGATGGTGGACCGTTTGAGCTTGATCCGTCCCGCGGCGACCGCCTCCCGGTACACTACAGGCTTCTCTGATATGTCGACCTGATGGAAGGGCACGTCATTTCAGCCTGCGGCCGCCAGTTATAGCTTCTCCCTGGGTTCGCCGTGTCTTCCAGGGTCTCTGCCGCCCAGGCCGTCTCGGTCAGGCTGACCGGAAACGGCGAGGGGGTTCAAAAGCGCCTCTCCGGACCCCTCCGAAGGCCACAGTCGATGCAATACTTCGTCATACTCACCAAGGAGTGTAACCTCTTCTGCGCCTACTGCGGGGGCGGGAGCGACACCCCGCCCAAGGAGATCCAGTATAGCCTCGAGGAGCTCCAGTCCTTCCTCTCCAAGGACCCTGATCCGATTCTGGAATTCTACGGCGGCGAGCCGCTGCTCCGCATGGCGGTCATGAAGAAGATTGTCAACGGCACCAGGGGGCGCTTCGCGCTCCAGACCAACGGGACATTCCTCGACAGGGTGGAGCCGCGGCTGCTCCGGAAGCTCCAAACCATATTGGTCTCCATCGACGGGACCGAATCGGTCACGGACAGGGAACGGGGCAAAGGAGTGTACCAACGGGCCATGCGGAACGTTGCTGCAGTCAGGGAGACGGGTTACCGCGGCGACGTGGTGGCCAGGATGACGGTCGTCCAGGGCTCTGACATCTTCGAGAGCGTCACCCACCTGCTGGGCGCCGGGCTCTTCGACCATGTGCACTGGCAGCTCAGCTTCAGCATGTTCTGGAGGTCAGACGTGACGGAGCCGGGCCTCCAGGAGTGGCTCTCCAGATACAACGCCGGGGTATCTTCGCTCGTCGCCTGGTGGGTGGACGAGATGGAGCGGACGGGCGTGGTCCCGGGTATCGTCCCGTTCATAGGAATCACTCGCTCTTTGCTCTCAGGAACGAAGGCAGGGCTCAGATGCGGCTCCGGGGACGACTTCTACGCCATAATGCCAGACGGCAGGATCTCGGCCTGCCCGGTATCGGTGGACTTCGATTTCTCCGTGGTCGGGTCGCTGCGGACCCATACACCAGAGTCCCTCCCGAAGGTGAAAGTCGGGGAACCCTGCACCTCCTGCGACATATTCGGCATCTGCGGCGGCAGGTGCCTCTTCGTCAATCAGTCACAGGGTCTGCTCCGGGACGGAGCATATGCTGAAATCTGCGGGACTGTGAAGCACCTGGTGTCTGAGCTTCAGAGGGCGCTCCCGCGCGTCCGGGCACTGGTCGACGGCGGTCGGATCAGGGGGGATGATTTCCTCTACCCCGAATTCAACAACGGCTGCGAGATAATTCCCTAGACTCGGCGCCTGCTGTCGGCGCGCATGCGAAGGCTGCGCGCAGTCGCGGGCTCCACACTCGGTCCAGTATTCAGGATGCCATCGTGTCCCGCCACTCCCCTCGGACATCGCAGTCTTCCCTAGGACGGCCTTCCAGCGTCGTCCCAACCTCCATCAGAATCCGGCTCGAACTTATGTTATTGGGACTACCGGACGCGAAGGCTCTGTGCATGTGCACTCTGGTGAATCCGAAGGCGCCAGGGGCCGGAGAATGCTTTTGAAAGGCCATGGCGCCGGGCCAACGTGGCTTTTGCTCTGGATACAGCGACTGTCCAGGAACTGCTCCTGGCCGTGGAGCTGGTCCTCCTGGTCGCAACCCTCTCGCTTCTCGTGCTGAACAGGCGCGAGATGAGGGCGAGGGAGCAACTGATGCGCCATTTCACCTCGGTGTCGGACGTCATCACCAGGCAGGAGTATTTCGTGGCGGTGGTCGATGCCATACAGAGGGCGGAGAAGTCCCTCAGCGGGAGCGTCACGGGGAGCCCTCCTTCCAGCGAAGAGGGGGAAGTGATCACACAGATACTCAACGCCATCACCGAAGCTTCCAAGTCGGGGGTGGCCATTCGCTATCTCCTCCCCCTGGCCCCCGACCGGCTCAGGATGGCGAAGTTGTACACCGCGAGCGGTGCGAAGGTGAAGCTCAATCCGTCGGTCCTCATAAGCGACGCTCGGTACACCTGCATCGATGGGAAGGTGGTCCTGATCGGGGTCCCTGAAAGGAGCGGGAAGAACGAGCCGACCCGCAAGGGGTACACCATCACGTCCGAGAGCGTGGCGAGGCTCTTCTCGAACGAGTTCGAGGGACAGTGGGGGAACCCCAGTTCCAAGTCATATCATGACTACCTGAAGGAGCTGGTGGGGCTGGCCAGGGGGTCTAACCCAAGCGCGTCCCCCGAACTGATGGCCGTGAACCTCGGGGTCGAGACCGAGGACGTCGAGGAAGTCCTTCGTTCCATTGGCCAGCAGGTCCGAGCCTGAGGCGGCCGGTAACGCGAGTAAACCGGAAGGTTAGGCGCTGCCCTTCCTACGGACGTTGCCCACATGACGAAGAGCGTGCGGTTGGCAGTTCTTGGACTCAGCCGAGCTCACATCCCTGCCGCCTGGCCCAAGCCGGTCAAGTCAAGCATTGAGTAGAGTAATGATAAGGGAAGTTGGTCGACTCTTGGAACCGACCAACGACAATCAGACGGCCTTCCGCCGTTCTAGTCAGCGGACGACCTGCTGGATTAGGAGGGTGGAGCCGAAGAACCCGCCGCCGTCTCTACGATTTGCCCTGAAGCGAACCGCTCGGAGACCTGGGTGACCTTTATCCTCACATTCTGGCCGACCTTCGTACCAGGGACAAAGATGATGAACCCTTCGACTTTGGCAATCCCTTCTCCACGCCTGCTGGTGTCTGAGATGGAGACGTTGTACTCCTTCCCGACCTCAACCGGTTTGTTGGACCCGGAACCTCTTCCGAACCCTCCCCTATTGCCATATCCTCCTCGTTGACCGAAACTCAATAGAATCACCTGTCCTACCGTTATTCCATCCGATAGCCGAGTGTTGGTGGGTCCCTTATTAAAGGGGCGAGGGGTTGATTTATGACAGGGGGACGGTGAGGACTGAGCGCCGAACTGCCGGCGAGCTGACGCGACTAGCGTCTTCGTGAGCGTCTTCGAAGAGACTCTTGGTTATTCATCTGAGCGCATACTGGGCAGATAGGCTTAGGTGACTCGCCATCAGACTGAAGCCTGATTCGGTGGGTCATGCATACCTCCGGCTGGGTCTGACTCACGATGCTCACTGTTTTCTTGGCCCTATTAAAGGGGTGGAAGTCCTATTAGTCGGGTCCACCAATGAGGTATGATTTGGAGACGAAGGAGACCAGTCATGCGAGGCTTGCAGACGTCTTCACCGCTTTCAACGACGCGTGGATGAAGTACTGGGAGTCCTACACGAAGTTGCAAGACCAGCTCTACGAGACCCTGCAGGCCGGGAGGGATGTTTCATGGCTCGCGGCCACGGACCAGGTGAAGCTCAGGGAGATCAATCAGGTGCAGCGGGAGCTGTTTTCAGGGATGCCTAGGCGATTGGACTACGCTCCGTTGGGCGAGATTGTGCATGACATGGGGAGCGCACCTGCCAAAGTCGCCAATCTTCAGGAAGCGCTTTCGATGGAGGAAAGAGCCTGCAGAGAGTTGGAGGCGGCGATTGCCCTGATGAAGGAGCACGTCAGCGTGATGAAGAAGGCCCTTGACGGCAACGAGTAGCAAACCATCCCTTTGGGGCGTCGAACCAGATCGTTCCGCGGCCTTCCAGCTCGTCGTCTGCACCACCGACGGACTCGAGCAGCTCTCGGGCGTCCCACATCCTCCCCTCCCGCAGAGGCTGACCAAGAAAGTCCTCAGGCCTTAGCTACGTGCTCACACTGTCCACCCCACATTCATTCGAAGAAGCCATTATGAACACGGCCAAGGGTCGGCTGCGCGTTGCCCCTACTGGTCACGGATAGCGTGATTAAACGGCACCTAGGGACAACACTGAGCAAAGGAGAGATGGAGCTAGGGTTGCGAGGTGAAACATAGTGCATGGGTAGAAGGAAACTGAGCTTCTGGGAAGCCACGGCCATCGGGCTGGGGAACATAGTCGGAGCAGGCATATTCGTGATGGCTGGGGTTGCTGTCAGCGAAGCCGGAGCCGGCGCATTGGTGGCATTCGTCATCACCGCCGCCCTCGCGACTACGGTCGGTATGAACAGCGCGGAACTCGCTTCAAAGCTGCCGGACATAGAGGGAGGGGTCTACAGTTTCGCCAAGGCCACACTCGGGGACACCATCGGCTTCCTCGTAGGCTGGTTCAGACTCATATCTTATGCAGTGAGCGGCGCGGCGGTCGCCCTTGGTTTCGCGGCTTACCTCATAGACTTTGGGTTGCCCCAGCTGGCATACTTCCCGCTTGCGGCGACCCTCATCGTAGCCCTTTGCCTTGTCGAGATGAGGGGGATCAAGATTGCTTCCGAATTCGAAAAGTGGCTTGTGATTTTCACGATCTTGGGCCTCGGTTTGACTGTCGTAGCGATTCTCTTCTTCGGGAGGTATTCGCCCAGTAACTTTACCCCCTTGTTTCCGTTCGGGTCTTTGGGAGTCATCCAGGCTGCGAGCCTGGCTTTCTTTGCCTACTCCGGCTTCAACACGATTGCAACCCTGACCCCCGACGTGGAGGACGGGGCAAAGAAGGTCCCCAAGGCGATAATGACCTCTCTCGGGATAAGCTCCGCCTTCTACATGTTGGTGGTCTTTTCGCTGCTGTACGCTACGAGATGGACGGGCTACGGGACCGCCTCGAACCCTGTCTCGCTCGCCCTCGCCGCGGTCCGAGCCCCGGGTCCGATTTCCAGCGTCGTCAGCGTGGCCGCTCTGACGGCGACTCTGACCGTGACGCTTTCTCTCATCATAGCTGGCTCGAGGACAGCCAAGCAGATGGGAGAGGACAAGATGCTCCCCTCCTTTCTGGGCAGGGGCTCGAGAGTGCCAACACTGGTCATAGCCGTGGTGATGCTCTCATCACTTGCGCTCGGAAACGTGGAGTCGATCGCGCTCGTGGCGAATTTCGGTGTCATATTCTCGTACATGCTCTCCGGGGTAGAGGTCGCCATAACGAGGAAGAGGCAGATGGGCGGGAGCTACCTCTCGCTAGGCTATCCTTACGTCCAGATATTCTCCGTCGTGCTTTCGGGTGCCTTGATGCTCGGCCTCGGCGAGCAGTCCCTCGTGATCGGGTCTCTGACGCTGCTGGTGGGACTTGTCTTCCACTCGGTGTACGAGCATATCGTCAAGGCATTGCCGCGGGGGGGCTCGACGGAGTATGGTCAGAGCAGACAGGGCGGCGGCTCGCCCTAAGCTTATCCTGTGCGGAGTATGTCCGGTCCCTACAGTACGCCCGTGCCCTCACCGAGTCCGATATCTGAAGTTCGCAATCGCTATTGCGACGAACCCAGGGAAAAGAGCACTCAAGCCAAAGCCGACGGTTATCTATGCGAAACTCCCGGCCGCGACGACTATAGAGAGTAGGTCGGGAAGCGCCGCTCCTGGAGTCTCGCCAAGACCAAGTGGAGCGAACCAAAACACCGCCCCGCTTCCAATCATTCCCCTCGCGAAGAGAAGCACAGCCCGAGTTAGTGAAGAGCGTGCGGTCGACGGGATTCGAACCCGTGTTACCAGCTTGGAGGGCTGATGTCCTAGACCAGACTGTCCTCTCAGAGAGAACTGGACGACGACCGCACGACCCGGCGAGCGTCATCACGAGTTTTTAATCCTTGAACCGGGCCTCTGCTTTCTCTACCTCATACACCACCCTGGCGGCTACCACATGGGCTTCCAGGGGTCTGGGGTGGATCCTCACCAGCTCGTCGATGACGGCCATGGTCGTCCCTGAGAAGTGCCCCCGGGGGAACCCTCCTACAACGACGGCAGGAGCCTTCATCGCCGCCACCTCAGCCGCGAGCCCCTCGGCGCTCCCCTGCCTCCCCAGGACCGAGAGCCCGAAGACCCTGTCGGGTCGCAACCTCCTGGCAAGCTCCTTCATCCCCATGGCCCGGGCCCGCACCAGCCCCCCTTCGGTCACGCCTGCGAGCGCCTCCTCCATCAGCCCTCTGAACCTGATGTAGCTCTTCGGGACCCTGGTCTTCTCGGCGATCTCGACAGCGATCCCCGCACTCGTGTGTATCCACACCTTCACCCTCCCATCCAGGTACAGCGGCGTCCCCGTCACGCTGAGCAGGGTGGCGTGCACCAGGTCCGGCCTCCCCCTCTTCTCGGCGTCCCTCAGGCTGGCCATGGCCGAGTGATGGAAGCTCCTGTCGAGGAGCATCTCCGCCGGCTCCTTCCCTCTGCGCCTGGCGTCAGCCGCCACGGCGGGCCTCCTCCAAATCTCCTTCGGGACCAGCTCGAGCCCGGCCTCCGCCAAGACGAAGCTCAGCAACCCCTTCCACGCTCCGGGGAGCACGGTTAAGACCTTCTGCTCCCCCCGGCGGCTGTGAAACGGCGCGGCGCGAAGGAGGAGGCGGCCTCCGTGGTGAAGGCGCTGACCGAGTCGGCGGTCGCGCTGTCGCACACCGATCCCGCCATGGCCAGGGCCCAGGCGGCCCTCGCCCGGAAAGTCAAGCTCAGGTTCAACGTCCGGCTGGACCCGCACCTCCGCTCCTTCACCTGCCGCGGGTGCAAGGGCCTCCTAGTGCCGGGGATCAACGCCAGGGTCCGCCTGGGTCACGGGAAGCAGACCATAGTCAGGGTGACCTGCCTTGACTGCGGCCATGTAAATCGGAAAGTAGTGTAGGAAGCTTAAATACCGTCTAGCAGGGCTCGAAAAACACCGCGTGAAAGGTTATGGTTAGTGCCCACGATGTCCCGTCAGGGAAGCTCATCTCAGCCTTAGCGGAGCAGATGAAGGCGGTCCCGTCGGTCCAGGAGCCAGACTGGGCGAAGTTCGTCAAGACAGGCTCCCACGCCGAACGCCCGCCGATTAGCCCCGACTGGTGGTTCGCCAGGGCCGCCTCGCTGCTGCGCAAGGTCTACCTCCACGGTCCGGTCGGGCTGAGCGACTTAGAGCGCGTCTACGGCGGGACCAAGGCTCTGCACTACTTCCCCAAGCACCACAGGGACGCCGGGGGCTCCTCCATCAGGGTCATACTGAAGCAGTTGGAGCAGGCCGAGCTGGTCTCCAAGACCTCCAAGGGGAGGGTCCTCACCTCGAAGGGGCGCGCCATGCTCGACAAGACCAGCAACGAGCTCTTCACGGCTCTCAGCAAGGAGAACAAGGCACTCGAGAGGTACGCCTAGGCATGTCCGAACAGCAGAAGCAGCCAGACAAGGAAGCCGCGGAGCGGAAGATGATGAGGGACGCGGCCCTGAGGATGGCCCTGACCTCCGACGCAAGGCAGCGCCTGGCCAACGTGAAGATGGTGAGGCCCGACCTCGCAGGCTCCATCGAGGAGTACGTCATCCAGCTGGCTTCGTCCGGGAAGCTCAGGAAGCCCGTCGACGACGAGCAGGTCAAGCAGATGCTCGGCGCTTTGCAGGAGAAGAAGCGGGAGATCAAGATAAGGAGGATTTGAATTGGCACGAGTGAAGGACACATCGAAGAAGAACAGGCTCACGAAGGCCGGGAAGCAGGCCCGCTCGGTCCCTACTTGGGTCATAGTAAGGACCAACCGCAAGGTCAGGTCGAACCCCAAGCGGAGGTACTGGAGGCAGCGCAAGCTGAAGCTCAGGTGATCATGAGTGTCTGAAGGGAGAATGGAAGAGCTGACCCGGACCTACGTCGTCCCCCTGGGGGTCGTCTACGAGGCCCCTCCCTACAGGAGGGCGAAGAAGGCGATAGCTGTCATAAGGGAATTCACGACCCGCCACATGAAGGCCAACCAGGTCAGCATCGACTCCGAGGTCAACGAACTGATCTGGGCCAGGGGGATCAAGCACCCTCCGCGGCGCATCACCCTGGAGATGGAGAGGGACGAGGACGGCATAGTCACGGTCAGCCTCCCAGAGTCAGAACAAGTGTGACCCGATGGGTCTCCACCTGATGGACATCTACCGCAGCCCCAACATAGGAATCTTCCTACGAGTCAACGACAGGTTCCTGCTCGTCCCCAAGGGGCTGGCCCAGACCAAGTCGGACAAGCTCTGTGAGAACCTCCACGTCTCTGCCGTACCCTCTTCAATCGGGGAGTCTAGGCTGCTGGGGGCGCTCACTTCCATGAACGACAACGGCGTCCTGGTGTCCAGGCTGGCGGAAGACTTTGAGATCAGGGAGATCAGGGAGGGGACCGGCCTCAACGTCGCCCGCCTTGACTCCAAGCTGACCGCGGTGGGAAACCTGGTCGTCGCCAACGACAAAAGAGCTTTCGCCTCCCCCGCCCTGGACTCCAAGGCGCTGACTCAGATCAGGGACGTGCTGGGGACCGAAGTGGAACAGGGCGCCATCGGAGAGTACTACCAGGTGGGCTCCCTGGCGGTCGCCACCAACCGCGGAGCTGCCGTGTACCCAGGGATGGGCGAGGCCGAGGTCGCCCGGCTGGGCGCTGCGCTTGGGGTGGACGCCTATCCGACGTCTGTCAACAGCGGAGTCCCCTATGTCTCCTCAGGCCTGGTGGCCAACTCGGGGAACGCCGTGGCGGGGAGCCAGACGACCGGACCTGAGCTTGTGTTTATAACGCGGGCGCTGAGCGTTTGAAACAAGTGAAATGAGCGAGATGTCCACGGCCGAAGACGCGGTAAACGCCCTCGTGGTCGAGATAAGGGTCCTCGAAGGCACATACAACGAGCTCTCGGCGAGGCAGAACCTCCTCGAGCGGGCGATGCTCGAAGGGAGGGCCGCCCTCGACGCGATAAAGGGGTTGTCTGGTCAGGACTCAGGCGAGGTACTCACTCAGGTCGGGGGAGGGATCATGCTCAGGTCCAGCCCGCCCGAGACCGAACGGGTCCTGGTGAGCATCGGCGCCAACGTGGTGGTCGAGAAGTCCAGGGACGAGGCGGTGGCCATCCTCGAAGAGAGGGGGAGGGACATCGAAAAGACGCTTGTTTCGCTGGTGAATCAGAGGAACGAGATAGCCCAGCGGCTGAACTCGGACAGGGAAGTCCTGAACAGCTACATGGCCCGAAGCCAGCAGGGGTAGCCCTTTGTTCGACCGGCTGAAGCAGGCATTCTCTTCGATAACGAGCGCGGTAAAGGAGAAGCAGCTCGGCGGCCAGGACCTCGACAAGGCCGTCTTCGACTTCGAGATCTCGCTGATCGAGAGCGATGTCGCCCAGACCGTCGCCGAGGCTCTCACCGCAGAGGTGCAGAAGAGCCTGGCAGGGATCAAGGTCGAGCGCTCAGTCGACCCCGCGGAAGTGGTCGGGGAGCGGCTCAGCGCCTCTCTTGAGGCGGCCTTCGCCAAGGCGGGGTCCGTCGACATCGTGTCGAACATCAAGGAGAAGTCGAAGGCGGGCGACCCCTATGTCATCCTGTTCCTGGGGATCAACGGCACAGGGAAGACGACGACCGTGGCCAAGTTCGCCAACTTCCTGAAGAAGAGCGGCCTTTCGGTCGTCTGTGCGGCCGGGGACACCCACAGGCCCGGTGCCATCGAGCAGCTGTCAGAGCACGCAGAGAGGCTTTCCATCAAGGTCGTCTCACAGCGCTATGGGGCGGACCCGGCGGCGGTGGGGCGGGACGGCGTTCTCTACGCGAAGGCGCACCACGTCGACTGCCTCCTGATCGACACGGCAGGGAGGATGCAGACCAACCAGAACCTGATGGAAGAGATGTCTAAGATAGGCAGGGTGGTGAAACCTGACTTCCGCATATTCGTGGCCGACGCGCTGACCGGGAACGACGCCGTCTCCCAGGCTCAGCTCTTCAACCAGCACGTCGGCTTCGATGGCGCCGTCCTGACCAAGGCTGACGCCGACGTCAGGGGCGGGGCAGCCCTCTCGATAGTCTACACGACAGGGAAACCAGTCCTCTTCCTGGGGGTAGGGCAGGGGTACGACGACCTGGCCCCCTTCGACTCCAAGGCGTTTCTAGGGTCGCTGCTGGCCTAGTCGGTCCCGAAGGAGTCCCTGGGATATGTCCTCTTCGCCTCACGCGCCTTCTCCCTGACTATCTCGACGGTGACGAAGGGCTCATCGCTGCTCGTCAGCCCTAGGACCTCGCCGTCCGGGTCCACGACCCACCCCAAGCCGCCGAACCTCGCGGCACCGCGTCCTCTCGACCTGTTCGACGAGAGGCAGTAGGCGCCGGAGACGACGGCGGCCGCCCTCCCGCCGGCAAGCCACTTGTCCACGCCGAGCCCCGTCGCCCTGGGGACCATGATCACGTCGGCTCCCTCCTTCCCATAGGCCCTCGCGTTCCAGACAGACCAGAGGTCGCTGCAGATGAGGAACCCGGCCCTCCAGCCGCGGACCTCGAAGGCGGAGACCTTTCTCTCTCCCCTGGTGTACCAGGGAGCCTCGTAGAACCCGGGCTGGTCAGGGAGGTAGCGCTTCCTGTGGTGCCCAGCTACCTTCCCCCCGGCGCTCCAGACGAACCCTTCGTTGAACCTCCTCCTGCCGACCTCCACCGGTCTCGACCCGGCCACAAAGGCAACCCCCAGTTCCGGGAGCCTCCCCATCCAGCGACCGTGCTCCTCCACCGACCGGTCCCAGACGCCACGGCTGAATCTGCGGCTTGCGAACATCCAACGCACGAAAGGCATCTCCGGGAGCAGGACCAGCCCGCTGCCCTCGTGCTTCACATGGGTCCCCAGCCGCTCCCACCACTCGCCGAACTCTGACCTGTCGTCCGGCATCTCGCAGACGGTGGCCTTCATGGTGCCGGCGCTCCGCCCCCCGTCAGTCAGCTTCTTCGCCCAGCCTCCTCCGTTCCTCGCTCACAAGCTCGGTCATGGCCTCGAACGCGCGGCTGGCGTCCTTCATACCCACCACCATGATGGTGTCCGTGTAGCAGCTGACGGTGTCTTCGACGTTGACCTTCTTCCTGAACAGCTGGTTGTAGAGGGTGCTGACGCACCCAGGGGTCGTGACTATCTCGCCGGGGCTGTGGACCGTTATGGCCGCCTCCTCCTCGCCCTCGTCCAGTATCTCGGCGCTCCCCAGGGCCCTCTTGACCATCCGGTGGAGCCTCTGGTCGAAGATGAGCGTGATGGACGAGATCGACTCCGACACCTGGATGAAGTCTTCGTGGTGAGCTGACAGCAGCGTCCCCACGACCTGGAGGGTCCTCTTGGTCTTCTCGACTGACACCCTGGAGACGTGGGTCCTGACGTTGACCACGCTCCCGGCGATTACCCTGCCCACATTGGGCGGGGCCGGGGAGTATGCGCCTCGGAGCCGCTTGAGGGCCGTCGCCACCCCTACGTCGCTCACCCCCCTGGGCGTCTTCCCCGTCCTGGACGCGACCCTGGGGGCCAGCATCCTGGCGAGGGCGCTGAGGTTCGCGTAGTCCCTGGCGAGGGCGTCCTGGACCGAGAGGTCGGCGTCCACCTCGTCCCTGACCGCCTTCATGACGGAGGCGGTCTTGACCAGTTTCGGGTCACGTTTGACCAAAACAGCACTTTCTTGTCCAAAATCTATAAAAGCGTTATCTGGGCCGTCCGGCCTGAAGTTTGCGCCGAACCGTAGCCCTCGCCTTCTCCGGCGGCCTTGACACTTCGGTGTGCGTCAAGTGGCTCCAGGAGAAGTACGACGCCGAGGTCATCACTGTAACCCTCGACCTGGGCCAGAAGGACGACATGGGCGGGATAGAGGAGCGCTCGAGGCAGATCGGCGCCAGGAACCATTACACCATAGACGCCAAGGAGGAGTTCGTACGCGATTACGTCTTCCCTTCTGTCAAGGCCAACGCGCTCTACGAGGAGAAGTATCCGCTCGGCACCGCCCTGGGGAGGCCTCTCATAGGGAAGAAGCTTGTCGAGGTCGCCGAGAAGGAAGGGGCCACCGCCGTGGCCCACGGCTGCACGGGCAAAGGGAACGACCAGGTGAGGATTGACGTCACTGTGAGGGCGATGAACCCCTCTCTGCAGGTCATAGCCCCTGTCCGTGAGTGGAACATGAGCAGGGACGAGGAGATAGCCTACGCCCAGCAGCGCGGCCTCCCTGTCAAGCCTTCGAAGTCAATCTTCAGCGTCGACCAGAACATATGGGGGAGGTCAGTGGAGAGCGGCCCCCTCGAGAACCCTGATACCGAGCCGCCAGAAGACGCTTTCGAGTGGACGGCCTCCCCGGAGGAGGCGCCGGACGAGCCGGGATACCTGGAGCTCGGCTTCCAGGAGGGAGTACCCACCAGGATGGACGGGAAGGCCATGGAGCCCCTCGAGCTGGTCAGCCGGGTCAACGAGGTCGCAGGCGCCCACGGTGTCGGGAGGATCGACCACATCGAAGACAGGCTGGTGGGGATAAAGTCCCGTGAAGTCTACGAATGCCCTGCAGCCTCTGTGATCATAGAGGCACACAGAGACCTCGAGAAGCTCGTCCTCACCCGCCACGAGCTCGCGTTCAAGGCGCAGGTCGAAAGGGAGTGGGCATGGCTGGTCTACTCGGGGCTCTGGTTGGAGCCGCTCCGGCCGGCCCTGGACCGGTTCATCGCAGCCACCCAGCACAGGGTGACCGGCTCTGTGAAAGTGAAGCTCTACAAGGGGGGCGCCAGAGTCGTCGGCAGGTCGTCGGACTACTCCATCTACGACGTCGGCCTGGCTACCTATGGTCGGGGCTCGACCTTCGACCAGATGAGCGCGGTCGGATTCATCGAGCTGTGGGGGCTCCAGTCGAGGGTCGCCTCCGGGCTCAGCGCCCAATCCGAGGAAAAAGAAGAGAATGGACATCAGAGGGACAAGGCTAAGGAAGCCCAGTGACGAGGCCCTCGCCTTCACCTCCTCGATGGCCGACGACGGGCGCATCGCCCGCCAGGTCATCTCGGTGAACATGGCCCACATGGCAGCCCTGGTCAGGGCGGGGGAGGTGGACCGCCGGGTCGGAGCGAAATGTATGAAGTTCCTGACCGGCGCATCTTCCGAGATCCCGCCCGGCGTAAAGTCCGAGGACTTCCACCAGCAGCTCGAACAGGAGGCCGTCGACCTCCTCGGGGTTGAGACCGCCGGGTTCCTCAACTACGGCAAGAGCAGGAACGACCAGGTCGCCACGGCGATACGCATGGAGCTGCGGGAGTCGGTACTGGTCCTGGCCGGCTCCATCGCCGAGCTCCAGGCGGCGCTGCTGGGGCAGGCGAAGAAGAACGGCGCAGTGCTGGTGCCTGGGTATACCCACCTCCAGAGGGCGCAGCCCGTGACTTTCGCCCACCATCTATTCGCCCACTTCGACGCACTCCAGCGCGACGTCGAGAGGGCTCTGGAGCTCTATGCGCGCGTCAACCAGTCTCCCATGGGTTCGGCGGCCATGGCGGGGACGTCGGTGAAGGTCGACAGAAGGTACGTCGCAGGCCTCCTCGGGTTCTCAGGCCTGGTCAGAAACGCCATGGACGGCGCCTCCGCCAGGGACGTCGCGGTCGAGTCCCTTTCATGCGCCACCATCACGGCGCTCGACGTCAGCAGGCTGGCGGAGGAGCTGATACTGTGGAGCTCGTCTGAGTTCGGGTACTTGGAGCTCGCCGACGCATACGCGGCGTCAAGCAGCATAATGCCCCAGAAGAAGAACGCCGTGGTCGCTGAGATGGCCCGGGCCAAGGCTGGGTCGGTCCTGGGAGGGCTGGTCGCCGCCTGCGCCATCCTGAAGGCGCTCCCCTATTCATACAATCTCGACCTGCAGGAGGTCACCCCGCACCTCTGGCGTGCCATGGACGACGTGACAAGCGCCGTCAGGCTCCTCGCAGGCATGGTCGCTTCGGCCTCGCCCAGGAAGGAGCGCCTCTCCTCGGCGGTCCAGGGGGACGGGTCGACGGCCGTCGGCCTCGCCAATCATCTTGTCAGGGAGCACGGCTTCTCTTTCCGCCAGGCTCACGCCGTGGTAGGGGAGCTGGTCCGCATCTCGGCGGACACAGGCGCGCCCCTTCAGGAAGTGGCTGCGTCCAAACTGGCGAACGTTTCTGCAGGCTTCGGGAAGAGGGTGGCCCTGGACAGACGGACCATCGAGGCCATCCTCGACCCCGCCCGCTTCCTCGCGAAGGTCGCGACCGAGGGGGGCGCCAACCCGCGACTGATAGCGAAGGAGCTCGACGCACGCCAACGAGACGTCGCCTCCACTAGGTCCTCGCTCTCCGAGCGGAAGGCCGCGCTGAGGGCGTCGGAACAGAAGCTGCGCACGACCGCCATGGGCCTGGCCCGGGAGGTGAAGTCAGGAGATTGAACACAAGCTGCAACGAGTGCGGAGCCGGTCTGGCCGTACCAGACGATGCCATAGTCGGGGAGCTGGTCTCGTGCAAGGACTGCTCGTCAGAGTACGAGGTAGCGGAGATATCGAACGGCACTGCCCTGCTCAAGGCCGCCGAGAAGGTCGGAGAGGACTGGGGAGAATAGTGAAGCTCACCATAACCTTCGACAGGCTGAGGTGGGAGGAGAAGGCGCTCAGCGAAGCCGCCGCGGCTGCCGGGATAGACGCTACGCTGGTCGACGTCAAGGGGCTGGTCTTCGAAGTCCCGAAGAGGCGGCAGGAGTTCGGGGACGTCGTCCTCCAGCGGTGCATCAGCCACTACCGCTCGTCGAACCTCACCCGAGCTCTCGAAGGGGCGGGGATACAGGTAGTCAACAGCCAGGCGGTGGCTGAGGTCTGCAGCAACAAGCTCGCCACCACCATCGCGCTCTCGAAGGCGGGGGTGCCTACGCCGCGCACCTTCCTCGCCCTCACATCCGAGGCTGCTGAGGAAGCGGCCGAGGCCCTCGGCTACCCCCTAGTGCTGAAGCCGTTCACCGGGAGCTGGGGGCGGATGGTGACGGTCGTCCGGGACAGGGAGACCCTCCGGTCATTGATCGAATACAAGGAAGAGCTAGCCAACCCACAGGAGCAGCACATGTACTACATGCAGGAGTACGTCAACAGGCCCCCGCGGGACGTCAGGGCTATAGTGGCCGGGGACAGCATCGTCGCCTGCGTCCACAGGGTCGCTCCGCCAGGGGAGTGGAGGACGAACGTCGCCCGGGGCGCGACATCCGAGGCGTTCAAGCCAGACGCCGACCTCACGGAGGTCATCCTGAAGGCCGCCGAGGCCGTGGGGGGAGGCATCCTGGGGGTGGACGCCATGGAGCCAGAGTCAGGCTACCTGGTCCACGAGGTCAACAACACCGTCGAGTTCAAGGGGGCCCAGTCAGCCGTGGGCTTAGACATCCCCTCAAGGCTGATCGGCTACGTGGCAGGGCTGGCGAGGAGATAGCATGGTCCGCGTGGGTGTGCTCGCAGGCTCCGGGTACATAGGGGGGGAGCTGCTCCGGCTGTTGCTCCAGCACCCCGAGGCAGAGGTGTCCTTCGCCACCTCGCGGAGGTACGCGGGGGAGTACGTCTTCAGGGTCCACCCGAACCTTCGGGGGGTCACCGAACTGAAGTTCGTCGCCCTCGATCCGTCCAAGCTCGCAGACTCAGCGGACGTGGTGTTCGCGGCCCTCCCACACGGCGAGTCTGTGAAGGTGGTCCCCCAGCTGGTCGACTCGGGACTGAAGGTCATCGACCTGAGCGCCGACTTCAGGCTTGGCGACAGCTCGCAGTATCCGTTCTGGTACGGCTACGAGCACCCGCGCCCGGACCTCCTGGAGAAGTTCGTCCTCTCGATCCCCGAGCTGAACCGGGACCAGGTGAGGGGGGCCAGGCTGGTGGCCTCGCCCGGATGCATGGCAATCACCACCATACTGGCCCTAGCCCCGTTGTTCAGGACCAAGTCCCTGGGGGTGGACCCGGAGCACGTGGTGGTCGACGCGAAGGTAGGCTCGTCCGGGTCCGGCGGCAAGCCCTCCCTCGCGACCCACTTCTCAGAGCGCTTCAGCGTGGTCAGGCCCTATAAGCCGGCTGGCCACAGGCACGCGGCGGAGATAGAGCAGGTCCTCTCGTCCATCGCCGGGACCCGCATCAAGGTCTCGATGTCGGCCCACGGCGTGAACATGGTGAGAGGCATCCTGAGCACCTCGCACCTGTTCGCCTCAGGGGAGTTCAAGCCGGTCGACCTGTGGAAGGCCTATCGTGACGCGTACTCCGGGAGCTACTTCGTCAGGATAGTCAAGGACAGGCAGGGCCCCTTCAGGCTCCCAGACCCTAAGCTGGTCGTAGGCTCAAACTTCTGCGACGTAGGGTTCGAGACGGAGGAGAGGACTGGCCGGATAGTCGCCCTCGGCGCGACCGACAACCTGGTCAAGGGGGCTGCCGGGAACGCGGTCCAATCGATGAACCTCATGCTGGGCTTCGACGAGAAAGCGGGGCTGGAGATGGCGCCCCTGCATCCGGTGTAGCGCGATGAGGGTGGTCGTCAAGGTCGGAGGGAGCCTGATGAAGGCCGGCGTCCCCGAGCCTCTGGTCAATGACGCAGCCAGGCTGTCTCCATCCAATCAGCTCATCTTGGTGCACGGCGGTGGGGACGTGGTGACAGAGTATGCCACCAGGCTTGGGAAGGAGCAGCGTTTCGTCGTCTCCCCAGACGGGATCAGGAGCAGGTACACCGACAGGGAGACAGCAGAGATCTACCAGATGGTGATGAGCGGCTTCCTGGCTAAGCGCCTGGTGCAGGCTCTCCACAGAGCGGGGCTGAAGGGGGTCTCCCTCGCAGGCGGGGACGGGTCACTAATCACAGCCACGCGGAAGTCGAAGCTGGTGATCATAGACGAGAGGGGGAGGAAGGTCGCCATCGAGGGGGGGTATACGGGTAGGGTCCGCGGCGTGGACCCTTCGCTCTTGGACCTGCTCCTCGGCCGGGGTTACGTCCCTGTAATCTCGCCGGTGGCCATGGGGGAGGAAGGGGAACCGCTCAACATCGACGGGGACAGGGCGGCGGCATCCGTGGCCGTCGGAGCAGGGGCGGACGCCGTGGTGTTCGCGACCAACGTCGAGGGGCTGAGCCTAGACGGTTCACTCGTCGGGCACCTCTCCGCAGAAGAGGCTGCGGCCAGCCTCCCGAAGATCGGGTTCGGCATGCAGAAGAAGGTCATGGCTGCGGTGGATGCCGTGAGGGCAGGAGTCAAGGAGGCGGTGATATGCTCGGGGACGAGGGAGGGGCCCCTCTCCAGTGCCTTCTCCCACGAGGGGTGCACGGTGATCACACGATGATTGAGCAGATCCGCGGCCTTGAGGACGCCTACGAGGCCCATGCCTTCAACAAGTTCCCCATTGCCATAATGAGAGGGAAAGGGTCCCTCGTCTGGGACTCGGAAGGGAAGGAGTACATCGACCTCATGTCGGGCATCGGGGTGGCCCTGGTCGGCCACTGCAACGACTCGGTGATTGAAGCGGTGAGGGAGCAGTCCGGGAAGCTGCTCACTTGCCACGGTTCCTATTACAACGACGCCAGGGCAGGCTTCGTGGAGCGTCTGGTGAAGGCGGCGCCCAGGGGGCTGGGGAAGGCCCTCCTCACCAACACGGGGACCGAGTCCGTGGAGGCGGCCATCAAGCTTGCTAGGCGGCACACCTCGAGGAAGAAGGTCGTGGCGATGAAGGGCGCCTTCCACGGCAAGACCTACGGTGCCCTTTCGGCCACCTGGAGCAAGAAGTACAGGGACCCATTCGGCCCGCTCCTTGACGGGTTCGGCTTCGCCGAGTACGGCGACGCGAGGTCGTTGGAGTCCATGGTAGACGGGGACACCGCGGCAGTCATCGCGGAGCCCGTCCAGGGAGAGAGCGGGGTTGTCGTCCCTCCGGAGGGCTACCTCAAGGAGGTGAGAGAGACCTGCGACAGGAACGGGACCCTGCTGATCCTCGACGAGATTCAATCCGGCCTGGGGCGGACAGGGAAGATGTGGGCCTCGGAACACTGGGGGGTCGTCCCGGACATAATGACCGTGTCGAAGGGGCTTGGAGGCGGCCTCCCGATTGGCGCGGCCCTCGCCACCGACGAGGTTGCCGGGAGCCTGAAGGGCGGCGAGCACACCAGCACCTTCGCCGGCAACCCGCTCTCCTGTGCCGCGGGCTCGGCCACCCTCGACTACATCGCCAAGAACGACCTCCCGTCCAGGGCGAAGGAGAAAGGTGACGTCTTGAAAGCGGGGCTCTCCAAGGTCGCGTCGGCCCACAGGCTGGTGAAGGAAGTGCGGGGACTGGGGCTGATGCTCGCACTGCAGACCAGGGTTGACATACATTCTATGCTCCTCTCGGCCCAGGCCAAAGGGGTGATCACCGCCTACTCGGGGAGGGACACGTTCAGGTTCCTGCCCCCCCTCGTGATAGAGGACGCACAGATGGCCAGAGGGCTCGAGGTCGTCGACGGCGTCATAGGCGAGGCGGAGGCGGGCAGGTTCTGACTGCACGAGACGCGTCAGCGGCAGGCTCCGGCGGGCAGGCGGCCGCCGAAGGGAGATGAACCGACCTGACGGGGAGGCTGTCAAGCTCCTCGTCGACTCGCTGAGAATCTATTCGCCCACGAAGGGAGAGGAGGAGCTTGCCGGCTTCCTCGCGGACAGCATGAAGCGCCTCGGGTACTCAAGGGTACGGCTCGACGGCGCAGGGAACGTGGTAGGAGAGGTGGGGAAGGGGAAGCCCAGGCTCCTTCTCTGCGGCCACATGGACACCGTCCCGGGGAAGCTCCCGGTCAGGAGGACAAGAGAGGCAGTCTACGGGAGAGGAGCCGCCGACGCGAAGTCTCCCCTGTGTGCGCTTCTCCTGGCGGGGGCGAGGGCCGCGGACGCCGGCGTGAGGATAACCTTCGCGGGGGCGACCGAGGAGGAGGGGGACGGCGCCGGGGTGGAACAGCTCGCCAACGAGGCGGCCCCCTATGACTACGCCGTGTTCGGCGAGCCCAGCGGGGCAGACAGGATAACCATAGGCTACCGGGGGAGGATGAGCCTGCGGGTCGTGGTGCGGACCCCGGGGGGGCATGCGGGGTCGCCCTGGGCCCACAGGAGCGCTTTCGACGAGTTCACCTCCATCCTCAGCAGGCTGAGGGAGTACGAGGCCGGCCACCTGGTCCAGGATGACCACTTCAGATCCGTTTCCATCTCCCCCACGCTCGTGCGCGCAGGCTCCTACCAGAACGTGGTCCCCGGCCTCTGCGAGGCGACCTTCGATGTTCGCCTCCCGCCGGGGCTCTCCTCGGCCCAGGTTCTCGGTGAAATCAGGCCAATGGTCGAAGCCCGCTGGGGCGAGGTCAGAGCGGAGTTGAACCCTGGCCCTCCCACCGAGGCCTACGAAGCGGACGTCGGCTCGCGGCTGGTAAGGGCGTTCCAGAGGGCCATCCTGCTCCGTCTCGGCAAGAAGCCCTCTTTGGTCAGGAAGACCGGGACCGGTGACATGAACACCTTCGCCAGCAGGAAGGGGGTCTCCTGCCTGACCTACGGCCCGGGGCTATCGGGGACCAGCCACACCGAGGAGGAAGCGGTCCGCATCAGGGACTACCTGGACGGCATAGAGGTGGCGAGGGAGGCGATAGGGCAGCTCGTCACCATGAGCGTCGGCTGACCTCATACTCTGATTTCTTCCAGCCCAAACTGCTTCACCAGCCCCACGATCTTCTCCTTGTGGGGCCCCAGGCCTTTCCAGTCAAGGGCGGCGTACCTGACGGGGGAGGTGGTCCTCTGCAGCATCTGTCCCATCATCCTCTCGTCTATCTGCCCCAGGGCGTACTTGGGCGCCACGAAGGACATGGCCATCTCCTCCTCAAGGAGGAGCTTGGTGAACTTCTCGGGGTAGTGGGTCCCGCCGAAGCCCAGCGCTGTCTTGTCCCAGACGCGCTTCTGCGACAGGCTTTCCATCAGCGCCTTCGCCACCACCCGCGCGGCATCGGCGTCTCCCCAGTGCTTCTCCGTCGATCCGAGCTCGACGAAGAGTATCGGTTTCTGCAGCGAGGTAGGTCCGTGGTGCGTCGCCTCCATCGTAATCTCGTAGCCGCCCACCTCCGCCCTGTGGTCCCAGAGGGCGACCAGGTAGTTCTTGAGGAGCCCCGGGTCCGCCTTCCCCAGCTCCCTCCCTGCCCCTCCGAACTTCGCCTCCTCGGAGAAGTTCCCCGTGGTGTGGACCGTCAGGGAGGCAATCCCGGACTCCGCACTATGCCTCGACAGGAAGATGTACGCCTGGGGGTTGAAGTACTCGTCCAGGCTCGGCGGGGTGACGATCGCCCCCTCGAACCAGGCCAGGAGGTATGACTCCTTCTGGTAAACCGGGTTTCCAAGGAGTTTCACCCCGGTCGACACAAACCCCTGGCTCTCGACCAAGGCGGAGGCGAGCGTCTTCGACGCCAAGTCGGTGGTGGACGCCAGAATCACAGTGGCTGGCTCCCCCTGGGGGTTCATGGCTCCCCGGCCGCGCGACCAGGTATTAACGCTGGGGCGTCCTGCGCCTCCGATGTGGTTCTCCGGAGGATTAGACATATAAGCCGACCAAGGCCGCCGCATCATGTACGACCATGGGGTTCCGGGACTTCCTGAAGTCATCGAGGGCCATATTCAGGCTGGCCCACAAGAGCGACACGGACGAGTTCACCCTCTACCTCAAACTGGTCGCGCTCGGCATCGCCGTGGTCGGGACGATAGGATTCCTCATCAAACTGGTGGGGACGATTTTCTTCGGGTAGACGCGGTTCCCGCCAACACGCAGCTATGTCTTCCCTGTAAGTGCAGGCGCCTGCCTCTGCTCACCCTGATGCATCGCGCTCATTGGGAGACGTCTGACTCGCCTTGTTCCCCGAGAACACGACGGGGGTTTTGGGAGCCGTCTAGGCCCTCCAAGGGGCGTCGGACCCTAGGCACTGGATTAGATTTCTGCTGTCACGACCCCTGACCTATCGTTACAGTCTGCAAGATAGTCGTCGTGGCGGCGGGCTATGCGGTGCGGCCTTCGGCGCCTTCAGAGTGAGCCCGTCCGGCATGATCCTGTGGTTCTGACGGGCTTACGGCGACGTGCTCGCAGGTCAAAAGGTTATTAGGCCAACGAAAGTCGGGCTTTTTTCACCTTGTCGGCTCTGAGCGACCAAGAGAGGAACAGCTCAATCTTCCCGGTCAAGACCACCGGAGGTCAGGAAAGGACCGTGGCGACCTTCGTGGCCAACAGGGCCGTCCAGAAGGGGAAGCCCATCTACTCGGTCCTCGCCCTCGACACCTGGAAGGGGTACGTGCTCTTCGAGGCCCCAAACAGCCAAGTGGTAGACGAGAGCATCCAGGGGTTCAAGCACGTCAGAAGCAAGATCCCCGGCATGATGCAGTACTCCGACATCGAGAAGTTCTTGGTCACAAAGTCCATGGTGGCGGAGCTGAACACCGAGGACACCATCGAGATAGTCGCGGGACCGTTCAAGGGGATGCGGGCGAAGATCTCGCGGGTAGAGAAGGAGAAGCAGGAGATCACGGTCTCGCTGCTGGACACTGCCTTCGCCATGCCCATCACAATCGACGCGGCCTATGCCAAGCTCGTTGCCAGGGCCAAGCCGGAGCAGAAGTGAGTCTGGATGGGTGAAAAGCAGACAATCAACGTCCTCGTAACAGGAGGAGAGGCGAGCGCAGGACCTCCGCTCGGCCCAGCGCTGGGCCCGCTGGGAGTGAACGTCCTCGGCATCGTCAACGAGATCAACAAACAGACGGGAGACTTCAAGGGGATGAGGGTCCCCGTGAAGGTGGAGGTAGACAAAGAGACCAAGCAGTTCACCATATCCGTCGGGACGCCTACCACCTCAGCGCTGGTGGCCAAGGAATCGGGCATCCCCAAGGGCTCAGGCAAGCCCAACCTGGAGTTCGTCGGGACGCTGACCATGGACAAGGTCGTAACCATAGCCAGGAGCAAGATAGCCGGGTCCTACGCGGCGACGGTCAGGTCAGCGGCGAAGGAGGTAGTGGGGAGCTGCGTGAGCATGGGGGTCAAGATCGAAGGGAAGGACCCCAGGGAGTTCATGAAAGAGATTGACGACGGCAAGTGGGACTCGAAGTTCCAGTGACGGGCAGAAGGCTTTTATCCGGTGTTCCAAGGCTCCGCAAGGAATTCGTGAATAGTGCGTGCTCTCGAACCAGCAGCTCGCGGAACTGGTCAAGAAGGGTAAGGGCCAGTCCAAGGAGACGAAGTTCACCCAGTCGGTCGAAGTACTGATTTCGCTGAAAGAAGTGGACCCCAAGAAGACCGACCTGAACATCAACGAGATAGTGTACCTCCCGCACCCGGCAACGAAGCAGGCCAGGGTCTGTTTCATAGGGTCCGGGGACCTCGCAGTCAGGGCGAAGAACTCAAACGCGAACCTGGTCATGGACCCGGCTCAGCTGGAAAACTACGGAGGGAGCAAGAGGGACGCCAAGAAGCTCGCCAGGTCCTACGACTTCTTCCTCGCAGACACAGCCCTCATGCCGAGGGTCGGCAAGGTCCTGGGCCAGGCGCTCGGCCCCAAGGGGAAGATACCGTCCCCAGTCCCGCCGAACTCCCCCATCGAGGCTATGATCAACAGGATGAGGACAGCGATAAGGGTCAGGAGCAGGGGCTCGCTGGGGGTGACGGCCATGGTGGGAGACAGCAAGCTGTCTGAGACGGACCTGGCGGAGAACATAGTCGCCGTGGTCAACGCGGTGTCCAAGAAGCTCCCCAACGGCGACAGGAACATCAAGACGGTCATGGTAAAGACGACCATGGGGAAGCCTGCGAAGCAGGCGGTGGATTAGTTGAGCAAGACAGTCCAGGTCCATCAGCCTAACCCGAAGAAGGCAGAGACCGTCGAGCGTGTAGCCGCTCTCGCACAGAAGTACCCCGTCCTCGCGGTAACCAGCCTCTCGAAGGTGAGGGCTAGCCAGCTGATGGCTGTGCGCAAGGCGCTGAGGCAGCACGCCGAGGTCTTCGTCGTCAAGAACAAGCTGGCCATACGCGGCCTCCAGAAGGCAGGGATTAAGAACGCCGACCAGCTCCTGTCACACCTCACGGGGCAGAACGCGCTCATCTTCTCGACCAACGACCCGTTCAAGCTCTTCCTCGCCCTGGACAAGAACAAGGTGTACCTCGCAGCCAGGGCCGGCGACAAGGCCCCTGATGACATCATAGTCCCGGCGGGCAACACAAGCCTCCCCGCAGGCCCGGTCCTGAGCGAGTTCAGAGAAGCGGGCATCCAGACCAAGATTGAAGGTGGGAGCATATGGGTCAACAAAGACTCCGTGGCCGTTAAGAAGGGCGCGGAGATCACCCCCAAGCTCGCCAGCCTCCTCTCCAAGCTGAACATCAAGCCAATCCGTGCAGGCCTGGCCATTGCGCTCGCCTACGAGAACGGGCTGATCTACGCGGGGGATGTGGTCGCGATCAACCTGGACGAGTACAGGAAAAGCATCCTCGACGCCTACGCCTCCTCCAGAGGCTTGGCGATAGTCGTCGGTTACGTCACCAAGGAGACCGCGCCAGACATACTCGCAAAGGCCTACAGGGAGGCCCTGAGCCTCCAGGTGGAGGCGGGTTTCCTCGACAAGGAAACTGCACCGATGATATTCGGGCGGGCAGAGGCGGAGGCGGCGGCCTTGGAATCCAAGGCCAAAGAAAAAGGCCTGAAGTAGATCCGTCCCCTCGGACAGCAGGGCGTCTTTCGCTCTTGGAACTGGTGCCTCCTCACTGCTGGGGCTTCACACAGTGATGCTGTCAGAGAATAGCCGCGGTCCTGACTGATGGGCTGGGCCGAAGCCGGTCACGAGTGCATCAGCATCTTGGACAGCTAACGCTGGGACAGATGAGACTAGAATGGTATCTGGCTTACCCGAAGAGTGAAGCGAGACCCTGTAGGGCCTCTTCTTCCTTCTTCTCCTCTTCCTTCGGCTTTTCTTCCGCCTTCGCTGCTGGTGCGCCCGGCGCTGCGGCAGCGGCCACAGGGGCTGCAGCCATCGTCGATGCGTTCTTCAGCGCCTCGTCGATGTTCACCTCGCTGAGGGCAGAAGTCAGTGCCTTGATCTTCACTTCGTCGGGGGCTGCACCGGTCGCCTTAACCACACTTGTCAGGTTCTCTTCGTTGACCGGCTTCCCCAGCTTGTGAAGCAGGAGAGCTGCGTAAACGTACTCCATCTTAATTCGCGAACAGGCGACCTTGGTTCCGTATTTAAGAGTTTGAAGCTGAAAG
>JAFMAD010000049.1 GCA_029785195.1 Nitrososphaerota archaeon | reverse complement strand
CCAGCCTCTCGAGTTTTCGGTCTTGGGGCTGCACTTTATGCCCTTGCGTTCCAAGAACCGAATGCACTCGTCTAACTCGTCAGGTTGGACTTCGAAAGCCACGTGCAGAGGGGCCTTGACCATCTCGTCTCCGTACCCGCTCATGAATCCTCTGTCTTCGTGGGCAAAGCCGAAGTATTGTTCGCCTACGTCAGCGAAATGAATGTGTTTCTTGTCCGGACGAGCTGGAAACTCGAGACCGATCTTTCGGTAGAATCTCGCGCATTCCTCTGTCCTTGTGGTAAGGAAGGCGACTTCGGCGACCCGTAACAGCGGCAGTTTCTTCATTCGGAGTGACCTCGTCACGCGGCTCCAGGTCAAAACGAGTTCTTACCACTTTCGCTAGCGGAAGCCCCCCCACCCGTGACCCACCTATCTGATGCTCGACAATTAAACGGCCCATGCATATTGAGTCGAGACGCTCGCATATGGGATGTAGCTGCACAGACCCTCAAACCCGAGGGACCCCATTCATTTGGGTTCGCATTCCACAGACTGGATGCCAAGAAGCGACGTGCGCTGGGCGCAGAGTCGACAGGGATGTGAGGTCTGTCCCGCGATATTTAATGCCAGGACGCTACGCTCGTCGGAGAGCACGCCCTTATGGGGGAAGGGCTTGCCAGGGCGCGGGATGCGGCCTCCCGGAACGACTACGAAGCCGTGCGGACGGAGCTGAAGAAGCTGGACCCGGTGTTCAGGCAGCACATCGCCGACGAGGAGTCCCAGATCCTGGGGCTGCTGGTCGAGAAGCTGGGAGCCAGAGGGGCAGCGGAGGAGATCAAGGTCTTCCAGCAGCACAGACCGATATACCAGCTGATGAAGAAGGTCGACGGCCTCGCTTCCATGTCTGCCTCTGAGCTCGAGGCCAACCAGGCTGAGCTGAAAGACCTATTCGACAGACATGCGAGCGCAGAAGAAGGGTAGGTCGAATCCCGAGGGCGAAGTCGTGAGCGTCCAGCTGAGGAGGTTCGACGGCGACGGGAATACCCTGGAGAGGGTGGCCCTTTACAGAGCGAAGGATGGAACCTACTCCGAACTTCCAGAGAGGGCGCCGACCCAGACTGGAAGCGCCTGGCACACAGCACTCACAGCTTGGCCCCGCGCTTGGCACAAAAGGTGCCCCCGGCATAGACTGGCTGCCCGCAATTGGCGCAGTGGGCCGCCGCAGACAAGTCCTTGGCCCTGCCAGCTGCCTTCTCGAGCTTGGCCCTAAAGGCCGCGTCAAGGTTGTTGAGATCGCTCGAGTACAGAGAGACGAACCTTATGCCGTTCCGATGATACCGCGCCATCTTCCACCTCATGCTCCTTTCGTACCTTGATCGGGCGGAGTCGTCGGGCAAATTGCCGGGGCCCCAGAACTCGACGTAGACCCCGGTAGTCAGGCAGGTAGAAGTCGGGCCGGCCTATCCTCCTGAACCCCCACCTGTTCCTGGCCAGGTGCTCGTAGGCGTACCTGATTCCGCGCCGGCTGAAGTAATCGGCGATGACCCTCTCCGAGTTGCTCCTTAAGACCACCCTCCGCAGGGTCAATACCGGTTGGCCGTGTGTCTCCCGGGCGCCGAACCGGACGGAACGGAGTAGACAGACCAGGGCTGGTGACGAGGAGCCGGACCAGGGAGACCAGGAAGAGCAGTGCGAAGGCTGCGGCCAGGGCGAGGTCGGAGAACGAGGACGCTACCCCGGCGGCCGACCCGCAGAGCAACAGGAGGAAGAGAAGGCCCCAGAACAGGAGTCTCAACTCCCTCCCTCAGGGGCTCGTCTGCACATAGGCGCTAATCCGTTCAAAAAAAGAAGAGGGGCAGAGAGGGAATCATCCGGGTCGTATCTCCTACTGCGTGGGAGACCCGGAAGTCATCGTCGAGTTACTGCTTCGTTCTCTGCCTCTGAAGTTGGCCACCGCAATTGCGACGAATCCAGGAAAAAGAGCGCCTAGGCCGAAGCCGACAAACATGAGGGTGGAGCCCGCAACGGTGGTGAGGGCCGAAAGGAGGTCGGGAAAGGCATACCCCCAGGTCGCTCCAAACGCCAAGGGCAGGAGAAAGAAAGTCGTCCCAGATCCGACGACCCCTCCCGCGAAGAGGAACCCGGCCACGCGCTTGTATCTATTAGCGAGGGAAACACCCCTCCCCAGCCTGTAGAAGACGAAGAAGAGCAGGACCGGGCTGACCAGGAACGGCGCAAGCTCCCCCAGGAGGAACTGCTTGAGCAGGGAAGATGGGTCGGCGAAGTCGGCCAGAGGGCCCGCGAACAGCAGCCTCTGCCCTGCCATCTGGACGGCCCACTGAAAAGCGGAAAGAAGCAGGGCTGCGAGAAACAGTGTCGACCCTCTGGTTTCGCGAGGTCCTTCCACGGCACAGCGCAGCGCATCGGGGCTTAAGAGCGCAGCCGTATACCCGTGGGGACGGGGCAAAAAAAGAGAAGTGGCGGAGAGGGAAATTATCCGCAATGGCAGCCCTGTCAGGGCTGCGCCGGAGCCTGATATATGAGGTCCAGCACCCTCTTCGCCCTGTCGAGGACTCGCATGCACATGCGCCCCACCTGCTGTGGGCTGCCTGTCCTGGCCTGGCTGGCGATGTAGGTCCATGAGAAGCCGTCTGCGGACCTCCCGTAGACCCTGGCGAGCGTGGCTGCGACAAGCTGGGCTATGGTCACCGCTTCAAGCTCCTGGCCGTGGCCGCTCTTGGGCTGAGGTAAGAGTGCGCCGCCACGCCCAACAAATCGGGCAGGAAGCACGCACCCTCCCTCCCAAACCCGGCGTGATACTTTCGCATCACCGGGCTTTCACCCCTACGCCCTCCGTCCTCTTCTTGTGCTTCAGATTGATGGATTACTCGGGTCGTGATTTGTACGGGGAAAAGTCTGTCGTGGGATTGTTTCGCGTTAATGTATTCAGGATGGGTTATACATTCAAGTACTCAGACAATCTTCTGTGTCTGCGTGGCTGAACCAGGTAAGCTCTGGGTAGGGTCTGTTGTAATTGATTGCAAGAAGTTCGATGAAATGATTGCCTTCTGGCAAGCCGCGCTCGGCTATGAGCTCCGGCGTCCTTCCTCGGATGACTGGGCCCTGCTTTACGACCCTCACGATTCGGGGCCCAACATCGCATTCCAGAAGGACCCAAACGGGCCGGGAGAAGTCTACTGGTTTCACCTCGACCTCTATTCGTCGGACCCTCAGGGTGAAGTGGAGCGATTGTTGAAATTGGGGGCTACGATGGTGCAGCCTGCTAGAGAGGGGGAGGACTACGTGACTCTTGCAGACCCAGACGGAAACCCGTTCGACATTATTGACACAACGGCTCGCGGGTTCAAGTTCGGGCAGCGCAGAAGCTAGGATTGTAGGATAGAAGGGTAGTCTGGATCTGAACTAGGACGTAACTGATTGAGGCGTTCTCTGCGTCCTGGGTAATCTGCTATGACAGTTTGAACAAAGGGTTTGTAGGTTTTCAACCCGGTGTACGACCATCGGGTCGAACGTACCTCTTGGTACTGGTTCGATGTGGTGTGCCTGAAGCTGGTCCCGGTTGACCTCGACGCGGTACAATCTAACGAATTTGCACGCCCTGCTGAGATAGTTCGTCACAGTGACGGAGCTGACCCCTGCCTTGGTGAGCCAGTCCACGTAGTCGTCCAACGTGGAGTGGACGTCGACCTTCCCTTCCGTTGCGTCCCTGAGGACCTCCTCGGGGAGCTCCTCCCGCTATGAGCAGAAGATGAAGGCGTGGTCCAGGATGTTCGACCTCGACTTCTCGCTCTTGCTCCGCCGGTACGCCTTGTCAGAGAGCTTCCGGAGTCGCTCCAATACGGCTTCCCGGTTGGCCGCGCGCTAGCGCTTGACCTCAGGCTCCGAGGCGGTTTTGACGAGTAATCTCTTCGGGCTTCAACCCGTCCCACCATATTCACGAGTTTCACAACGTGATGCTACAAATCGAAGTAGAGGTTGAATTCGTAGGGGTGAGGCCGCGCCGCCACGCTCCTGTATGCCTCCATCTCGAGTTCGACCATAACCTCGACCAGGTCCTTCGGGAAGATCCCGTCCAGGAACCCGGAGTCGCTCTCGAGGCTCTCAACCGCCTCCTTGAGGCTCCCGGGGAGCTCTCCTACCTTGAGAGCCCTCCGCCTCTCCGGGGTGAGCTTGTAGATGTCCTCGTCGACGGGGTCGCCTGGGTCTATCTTGTTCCGTACCCCGTCCAGGCCCGCGGCCGTAATCGCGGCGAATGCGAGGTAGGGGTTGCACGAGGGGTCCGGGGTCCTGAACTCCACCCTCTTCGCCCCTTCAGATCCTCTTTCGTAGGCCGGGATCCTGACGTTGGCCGACCTGTTCATCTTGCTCCATGCTATGTAGACCGGCGCCTCGTATCCAGGGACCAGCCTGTGGTAGGAGTTGGTCGTCGGGTCGACGATGGCGCAGAGGGCCCGGCTGTGCGACATTATCCCCCCTATGTAGTATCTGGCTAGCTGGCTCAGCTCCGCATAATCGTCGGACGGGTCGAAGAACGCGTTCCTCCCGCCCTTCCATAGGCTGGAGTGGACGTGCATCCCGACGGCGTTGTCCCCGAAGATAGGCTTGGGCATCGTGGTCGCGATCATCCCCATCTGGCTCGCCACGTTCTTTGTGACGAACTTGTATGTCATCGTGCTGTCGGCCATGGTGACGAGTT
>JAFMAD010000048.1 GCA_029785195.1 Nitrososphaerota archaeon | reverse complement strand
CCTTGAACATTTGGATAACCCAGACGAACATACCTGGCCTGACCCCGCTGGCATCCACGACGCCTTGAGGTTCAGAACGATCTCCGCCTGGCGAAGGCGTCGTCTTGAGGACGGGGAAGGGGGAGCTTGTGGGCATTACCATAGTCGGGTTGAAGGGTCGCCTTGCCGCATCCCCGAGACGAGCGACTTGAGGGCCGTCGTCGTGGCCTGAACCAGCCAGCTTTCATTAACCTCTCGCAGAGTGGATTAGGCCAAACGTTCGAACCACGTCAGACCCGAACCCTTGGCAGGCCACAGGTTTGGGCCTGGCTTTTTGCCGTGGAAACTTGACGAATCTCTTCCGGCTCACCTGGATGCTCGACAGGGTAAGCGCATTGGCGAGTTGAATATCAGAGTAGGTGTCAAGTCCAAAAACTCGTCAGTTGGGCATAGGTGCTCTGCAGCGATACTGCGGCAAACAGGATTAGCACGGGAATGATGTATTCCTTCTTTGCTCTACCGAAGACCAGCAACACCGGCCAGGCTGAGAGCATCAGCCTAGGGCCAGACATATAGGCCGTTCCGACCAGGCTGAGGACGAAGAGCATGAACGCTGACGAGTAAAAGGAAAGTGCCTTGTCAATTTTCCACAGAGGATAAACAAGAGCGAAAAAGGAGAGGGTGTAGGGATATCTGAGCAGCAACTGCTGAACGGGGTCTCCTTGTGTCGCGAATATTCCAGTAAAGAAAGCTTGGAATTGAGCTATTGGGTTCGCTATCCCAGTTCCCCAGGGCGCTTGAGCCGCAAACAGGGAGAACAACTCCCCAGACCTAACATCGAGGAAGTACATCCATAGTCCGAAGGCTACAAGTGGCATGAAGAGCCAGACAAACCTATAGTTCGAAAGCCTCCCCGCTTTGCTTTCTGTTTCGTGGAGCCCCGCAGGGGGCGGTTGGAGTGGTTTGAATCGCGGAAGAATCAGCCTCAGGATGATGATCGACAGGAAGATAGGGGCGATAGGAGGCTGGCGTAACCTGAAAGAACGGCTAGACTGGAAGTGACTCCCGTGTAGAAGTATCTCGCATTCAGAAAGAAGTAGACCGCCAATATTGCGAAGAAGAGGTATACGGGTTCGCTGTACGACACCAGGCCGTAGGTCACGAAGGTCGGAAAGAAGCCGAAGGCCAAGGACGCGCATAGCGAGCCAAGCGGGCCAAAATACATCCTGGATAGGCGGTAGAACGCCAGTACGGCCAGCACAGAAAAGACGTTCGAGACGATGGCGGCTGACAGGAGGTCGTTCCCTACTGCTAGGCTCGCCAGCCATATCAGTGAAGGGTATCCAGGGGCGAAGGCATAGTTGGCCGTGACGCTACCCGCCGAATACCCATTTTGAGCGATGCCAACATAGTAAACAGAATCCCACTTGGTAGAGAGTTGTTCAAGGATGCTCCCTCCCACCACTGCATGAATGAAAGCCAGTGATGCCAGTTTAATCATAATCATCGCCATGATGATACGAACAGTGTCCCTCTGGCTCTCATGGAGATCGGGCATGACTGGCTCCTCCAACCCTTTGGTGATTAAGAGCCGGAAGGCTTGATAGGTCTTGTCGTCAGTGTGAGACAGAGAGCCACGATACTGGCGCTTGATGTCGCTCGATGGCCGTAGTCAGGAAGTTATCACCGCCTCTCAGAACAAGTCGATTCTTGGAAGCAACCTCATGAGCGTTCTATTCAAGTGAGCGCGCGGCAGTGTGAGGCCGCAAGTCAGGCCCTAGTGTCGCGCGCCGCAATCAGATTTGACCTCTCATTCCCGTTCTGGTTGTTCAGTACACGCGTGCCACTGTGCAGTGGTTCGTCCATCACCCCCGTGGAGGGCATCAACTGGGTCTTGGGCAAGGTGGTAGTCGACCTGGGCTCTCTCTGCCTGTAAGAGGTAGGATTCGCTTGATCGATTGACTGCGTCCCTTCCGGCCCAGATTGATTAACTCAGAATGAACTCCGTTCACTAGGATGACGCAGAAAGGGGCTTATACTTTCGCTAGCCTTTCGAGCAGCTCTTTGTTGTCCCGTATGATAGTCTCTGCCAACCTATCGAATTCTCTGTCGGGTATCTCCTTAGCTATTCTCAGTTTCTGGGCCATCTTCTTCTCCTTTCTCCCTCAGCTCCGTTAAATGCCTTGCTATCCAGTCCTCAACCTCGCCTTCAGAGACTCGTCCAGCGCCGACTCCGACAAGAAATTCGAAGCCTTCCGTGGTATCAAGGGTGACCTTGTAACCGTTCGATTCAAGAAACACTTCCATCAGGCCGAATGCGGTTCTCTTGTTGCCATTGAGGAACGGATGCACGATGATTACATTGTACAGCAAGAATCCCGCCTTCTTGATGATGGCCTGCCGTCTGGGAAGCCTCTCGCCGACGTCCCTGACGGTGTCCAGCAGATACTCCAGATTCGACTTGTTGAGATAGCCTCGTTCACCTCCCGTCTCATCGACAGTGCGGTCGTAGAGCCTCGAGACTTGGTCGAGCGAAGGGTACTTGATTTCTTCAGCCAAGGTATATGACTGCCCGTCTATCACATGGTCCGAGAATATAACATCTAACGCGGTCTGGCGCCGCCTACGAAATCTCGGGTTTTCCAGCACTTCCTGCCTTATCCACTGGTCGGCTGTCTTGCGCTGGAGGGCGTCAGGAGCAAAGCATTCGAATCCAAGCCGACCCGAATCCTTGTCAGGCCACAGGTTTGAGCCTGGTTTTTGGTCGTGGAAACTTGACGAATCACTTCCGGCCCATTTCTGAAATAACCTCAGAGCGAATTCTGTTTGATGAATGATGTCCAAATCAGGCGATTCTCAGCGAGTCCAGAATGACCCACCGCTCTTTGTATCCTTCGGAAAGAAGCCGCAAGCTGTTTGACGACGATGCATTGATGTATCTGAGGCTTCGAACGTTCCTCCTGGAAGCACGCCATGAGTCACCAACAGCGCTGGGACGCTTGTCTTCTAGTCACTGAGCGGATTCTCAAGAAGTACAAAAAGGGAGGTATTGGCGGCGGGCATCACAGGGTCAGTCGGAAGAGAAGCCGACGCAGAGAACTCTGACATCGATTTCAACGTACTCGTGAAACAGGCCGGAAGAATACCTACTCACCGACTCGTCCTTCGCGGTGGTCTGTTCTCGGTCGCTGCAAGACTGAAGGAGACTGGTTGAAGAAGCTCACTTCTCCAAATTACGTGCTCCCTTTGGTGGTGGGTTCATTGAAGTCGATGCGGGTCATTCATGACCCATCTGGCAGCTTTCGCAGGTTGAAGAGGAAGTCGGAGGATCTCCCGATTGTCTGCTGGAGGAACGCTGTTCGTGTAGGCCTCGAGGAAATGGTCGAGGACTTGGGCAGGGTTCGTAATGCCTACCGGTCGAAGAACTGGACCAACTTTCAGATCCATTCGCCTCCTGTGGCCCTCGAGGCAGCTCTCGTCCACTCTTCATTGCGAAGGAAGGCGGTCCTGACCGAGAAGGATCTGCTCAATCGGAGTTCCCAGGGATACGCGCCGAGGTTCACGAGTACCCTCTTGACCGGCGCTGGAATGAAGCAGGCGAAAACGAAAGAGGTGATGAACTCACTAGAGGATGTTTCCACCTCATTCTACAGAGAAGCCAAAGACCAACGAGCAACTCCTGTCAGTTTCAGCTCTGCTCTGTCAGGTCTTCCACCATAGTGTTATCAAATGCACGCGCGGGAACCTACGGTGGTAGCTTACAGTTCGTCCTAAGCAGGAGGAATGCTAGGTCCCACAAGCACAGACTTGCGAGTCCCTTCCGGCCAGCGTCTAGACACCTCAAGACGAGCTCCGTTCAACGTAGTCTGTATCGTGGTCTCCCAGGTTTCGAGATGGAAGCGGTAATGCAGCCATAGAGCGCCCGAGTCTCTTGCAAATATGGCGACCGTCAAGGTGGGCGAGATAGCTCACGGGGCCGTCAGTCGGATCGCAGGCGGCCTCCGAGCAGAGAGAAGCAGACCGGTGCTCATGGGCGGGGTAGCCGGGGGACTCCCTAACAGGAGATGGCCTTGCCTGTTCATCGGTCCATGGAAGATGAGCGGCGAGGAAGAAGAGAGAACCCTCGGTGCGCTGCGGGATGTCCGTGAGATATGGGACAAGGCGGCCTAGCCCTAGATTCCGACGCGCCGGTGTCCGACATCCGCGGAGGAACGTCCCTTCCCGAGGGCATGGGCAAAGGGGATCCAGCAGCCAAGCCGTAGGCGCGTCTGAGGGGAGCCAAACGCGCCAGGACGACGCGACCGCTGGCGTATATACCTCTTGGAGCCGGTGGGACTTCGCGGCTCGCCGAAGAGTATACACCGAACGCGAGCAGCCGCGCACCCTCCCTGCCAGTACCGCGGAAGAGCTCGTCAATGGCCATCTGAAGGAGACCAGGGCGGGCGTGTCCTGGAGGCCGGGGTGTCCTCCGCGCGAACCGCTGGCAGTCGACCATTCCAGGCCTGCTCGGACCGGTTTCGCCGGCCCTTCCTCTTCCGGCTCACTCGAGGCTCAGGTAGAGGAGTATCGTGTACGCCACTACGGTGAAGATGTCCGCCGCCGAGAAGTAGGGCCCGAACACCTCGGAGAACGTCCCGACGTATCCGAGCAGGAGGGGGTACTGGAAGACCGACTGGAAGAGGAGCGCGAACATCACCACGAGGATGCCCAGGCTGAACCTGGCTTTGGTCTGGGCG
>JAFMAD010000047.1 GCA_029785195.1 Nitrososphaerota archaeon | reverse complement strand
TGCTGCGGGACGCCATCAGGAACTCGGCCACGAAGGTGGTGCACAGGGTCGCGGACTCCGCGGACAAGGAGCTGTTGGCCGGGTCGATGAACGCGACCAAGGAGCAGGCGGAGGCCTTCCTCGCGTTGAGCCCCGGGGAGGCGGTGGTGAGCGTCGAAGGGCACCCGGCCCCGGTGAGGGTAGCGGTCGACGACGTGGTCTCGAGGATGGCCATCCCCATGGGGGAGGTCACAGACTGGGACGTCAGGAGGCGGATGAGGAGTTTCTACATCGAGCACCCGCTCCCCGCAGACCGGCCCGCAGAGAGGGAGGAGAAGACCAGGAGGCTGGTGGGGTCGGAAGAGTTCAGGGCCGGGTTCGTAGCTGCGTACAGGGTCTGGGTGAAGAGCGGGGAGACGGGGCCGCTGAGGGACTTCGTCCTCCAGGCAGCAGGCGGGGTGGCGGGGGAGGGGAGGGCGGAGGCGGCTTCTAAGATACTCTGCCTGGCGACGGAGCTCTACCTCCCATTCAACGCCGAGCAGAGGGAGAAGTTCCCCAGGCTGTTCAGGAAGGAGCTGGAGGCGGGGCTCCGTGCGTGAAGGGTCGGGCGCGCCCGACGAGGTCGAGGGGTCGAAGGACGACGACCTGGAGGGGTTCAGGAAGGAGCTCGCCGAAGGCGCAGGGGAGTCGGACAAGGACAATGGGCAGGGCGTGAGGTCTCGCGAGGCTGGTAAGGAGGGAGAGAAGAGGGACGATGCGAAAGGCGAAACAGCTGAGGCTGTGAAAGACCCAGAGAAGGGCGAGGTGGATGTTGACAGGGCCCAGGCGGAGGCAGGACCCGGCAAGGAGGATGCCAAAGCGATAGATGGCCGTGATAAGGAGGGCGACGAAGGAAAGGAGCCCAAGGATCAGGAGAAAGGGAGTGATAAGGCCCCGGCCGAGGCTGCTGAACCCAAGGGCGAGGATGAGGTCAGAGACGGACGACCAGAAGCCGGTGACAAGGACCCAACTGCCGGCGGCATGTCCCAATGTTCCGAGCAACCCAAGCCGGTACAGAAAAGTGGTGTGGAGGTCCAGGCCGAGCCTGCAAAATCGCCTGAAATCAAACCGGACGGGCCTTCCCAAACACAGCCAGAGAGCTACACAAGGAACGACGGCCAGGTGCTTGTGATTGAACGTGCTGGGCCCGGGCATGGGATGGAAGAAAGGACGGAAACGCCGGGTTTGCGGCGTTTACAGGACCAGAACGAGCGGGAAGACGTTCTGAGGGTCCTCGAGGCAGTCGACTATGGCAAAGGTGCCAACGTGCGGGTTCCCATGGGCGACCTGGAGCAGGCAGGCTACGGCCCGCCCGACCACAGCACGATCGTACAGCTGGGGCTGAGGCCCATTGAGGGAGACGAGGTGGAAGCTGTGTACGCAAGATACAACGCCTCAGACCGCAGGGCGGAGGCCTATGTGGGAGACATCGGGGGAGCGAAGGGGAGCAAGTACGAGCTGGTCGAGGCCAAGGGTGTCGGCGAGGACAAGATGGTGAAGGACTTCGAGTGGGGGAAGTGCGAGCACCTGCAGAACGTAAGGCTGGAGCACGAGGAGGGGAAGATGTTCCTGAATGTGGATGGGCGTCAGGCGGAGCTCGAGGGATACAAGATGTCCACGAGCGGGTCTCACCTTGTCCTGCGGGGGAAGCTCGAGGGAAAGGACGACTGCAAGCTGGAGTTCGATGGGCATAGGGCCGCGGTGAAGTTCGGCAGGGACTACCCTGTGGAAGGGATGAGGATGGAGGGAGATGAACTTGTGGTGAAGTATGTTCAGAGTAAGAATGAGGTACACGAGCATCGGCAGTCACTTGACCATCCCGACATTGGTGATAGGAAACTCTCGCTAGGACAGCTGGATAAGCCCGAGGCCCTGCGACTTGCCAGACTTCTTGATGCACCAGAGGGGACGGATGGGGTTTACACTTTTGCTGTGGACAAGAGGTTACAGGAATCGGTTAGGTCGATCCTTGAAGGCGCGATGGAAGAGGGCACAAGAAGGTACGGCGTAGTCAAGGGAGAAGTAGGTGAAGGTTTGATTTCGAATTTGATGAATCTGGCTGGTTGGGAGAGAATAGAAAGGCACCCCTTCAATGAGAAGCGAAAGGTCGGAGCCACAGGAAACGGCACTGACCATGTATTTCGGGACCCTGACCACAAGCTATCGATTTCCGAATCTAAGTATTGGGGTCAGATAGAGAGTGCCCTCAAACGAGGTGAGATTCAGGTGGGAACTTATTACGATAGACAACGGAAATATCAGGGCGAAGAAATCGAGCGAGGATATGTCATGGCGATGGATTGGAATCTGAACGATGACCCGATACGAATCCATGTCAGACGAGTGAGACAGATGGTGAACTCGAATGTCTGAGGAACCAGAGCAAGAAGTGGTTGCGGACTATCTTTCGTGGTCAGTACGGGCACCGTTCGAAGTGGCGGAAGTGCCTGAATCTCGAAGCGAAGTCAAACAGAACGCGAAATGGTTCGTGTGGTGTCCTGATATGGCCTATGCTAGAGAAGTTGGTCACATCAAGTACGTTTGGAAGAGTCACGACGACTACGTGTGGCTAGAAACTTCCGAAATCGGCGATACGATAGGGCTCGTTGAGAGAGAATACGGAGAGGAAGGCGCCAAAGACCTGATGAAAATGGACCTTTCCAACTTCACGAAACGCGACGTCCGGCTGTCATTCAATTCAAGATTTCCACTGATTGCCAAGAGATTTGATGAATGGGTCAGGATTCTGAGACGAGTATCAAGGCGACACGAGATACACCTGGAACTGAGATTCGATGGAACTCGTAACATAGCAATCTACACGATAGGCGCTAAGATTGCATGGAAAAAGAATGGCCTCGGGAAAATGAAACTGGCAATTGGTGCGCTCAAAGAAGCCTACGGACTTGTGCTTGAAAGAGACCAACCATGATAACTGCGCCGGATGGACGTTTCATGAACGGGTGGTCCAGTAGGCTACTTCGCTCGTGGAGCGGTTCCTACCGTCTTCTCGTGTCTCTTTCGCGAGGCCATTGCGGCCGCAACGAGAGCGTCCGTAGAAGCTTCGGCGTGCGTCCTGGTTTCGTGTGTGTTTCTCTCCGGCATCTTCAACGAAAGTCTGTCCTGAGTTTCGCTTCGGCGTAGTGGGCTAGCGCGTCTTAGCGGCTGCTGAACATCAGATGTACCAGCTTTCCGACCCTGACAAGTCTGACGAAAGTGGTCCCAAGATAGTAATCGGTTGCTTCGCCGTCGAAATCGTCCACGCCATCCAGGGGCTCGAGGATTCCTGTCTCCCAACATCCTGACGGGTGTCGGCTCATGCCGTCAGCGGGTGGTTTCGCGCTTGATGGCCATGCAGTTCAGCGTCAGGGTGTATAAGGGCGAGAGATGCTTCGTTACGAGGGCCCCTGAGCTGGGAATCACCACCTAGGGTGCGAACAGGGAAGAAACTAGGCGGAACCTTAGGAAGGCCATCCAAACCCACCTAAGCCATGGCCGACTACGCCATGGAGCACGGCAAGGTGGCCATAGAGAAAGGGCAGCTAGTCCCCGCAGAGTGACCAGTTGAGCCGTCTCCCTGTGGTCTCTGGGACGGACGAGGTCTTTCTCCAGGTAGGCTACCGCGTCCCAGCCACCCTTCTCTGCTCGGACGATGCTGGTTTCTTTCATGCCTTGGCTCCGGTACGCCCTTTCGCTTGAGTTGGGTGCTATAAGCACAGGCGCCCTATTCGTCGAGAGGTCATTTGGAACAGACGGCCAGCGGGGAGGAACGATCCACCAAACAGGTTGACAGATACGCTAGTGTTGCAGACGAGATTAGGGGCCTTTCTCAGGACGTGACGAGATCCCTGCTTGCTGTGCTGTTGGAGCTGGCCAAATCACACCCCGGGAGCGTCTACATCGCAGCGAAGAAGCACGCCGAGAAGCACGGTTTCTTGCTTCTGGACGAGGGTTATGTTGGAGTGTCCGACAAATTCGTCGTGGGAGAGAACGACGAATACCTTCTCTGCCCCGGCGATGTCGCCATCTATGTCATGACCACCAGGCTGAAGACAGGAGACGTCCTAGTTGTTTTCTATTACAGTAAAGAGTTGGTCAGGTTCTATCACGGTGTTGTTTCGAGCTTCGATCCGGGAGGCAGCGTCGAAGTTCGGGACCCCTGTAGTGGGAAACTGTACTGGGAACCGCCGGAAAGGATTCTTGGCAAGCTGGCCAAAATTGTTCAATTCGGTAGCCGTGAATGGCACGAATTGATTGGTCAACTCGTCAGCAAGAAGTATCTGATGGATATTCTCATCAATGACTCAAAGCGATTGGAAGAAGGCGATTTATCCGACAAATTGAAACGGATTGCAGAGCTGAAAAGGAGGCTTACGATACTGGCCGCTGGTCAGCCATAGAGGCCGTGGTGCCGTGTATAGGGTTCATTGCGCCTGGGCCGGGAATACCTCCTCCTAGCGTTCAGGCATAGCTCGTCACGGAGGTGCCTCGCTATCTTCGACGGATGAACACGATTGCGCCGTCGAGAGCAGGGTCCTTGTCGGCGTCAGAGAGCATCGTGATGGGAACCACTGGGCCGCGAGAGAACAGCTTGTCGGTGAATGTGCGCTTAAGACGTTCTGTGGTGATTGGGTTGAAGGCTCCGTTGTAACCGATTCGGGCCCCTCTGAGCAGGAACCCAGCTCCCGGTTTCATGACCCTTGCGAGTTCCAGTGCGTACTCCTCCCCATCGTCGTCGTCCAAGTTGTGGAGCAGTCCTCGATCTAGGGCGAAGTCGATGCTCGCGTTTTCGATAGGCATCTTCTTCGCGTCGCCGTGGATTGCTTCGACTTTCACGCCAGCCTTGGCGGCCTTCTTCTTCACCAGGTCCAACGCCACGGAACTGACATCAAGCGCCTTGACCCGGAAGCCCAGGGAGGCCAAGAACACCGCGTCAGACCCGGAACCGCAGCCGACATCCAAAATCACTCCGTCGCGAGGAAAGATCCCAAGGGCTGCGCAGGTCGCAACTTCTT
>JAFMAD010000046.1 GCA_029785195.1 Nitrososphaerota archaeon | reverse complement strand
CTAGCTGTGGGAGTCACCAGCATGCCGTGGGAGGCGCTAAAGTCGCCCGCGAATTCGAATCCCACAGGGCCCGCCACAACACCTTACGTAAGTCCACGATTCTGCCAGGGGTCCCATATCTTCCAAACCTGAGAATCGTCACAGTCTCCCATTAGCTCAACCCCGCGGCGCAGGCTTAGATAATCGTCTCTCAAGACAGAGAGGACGGCCAAGTTCCCGTTCCCCAAACTGGACGCCGAGGCTAGGGTGGGGAATTTTGGGTCCAGCTCCCCTACACCATGAAAGATGCCATGGAGGGGGCCAGCCGATGCGTAACCTTCGGGAATCCGGTATGCATGGACGTGTGTCCCCTCCAGGGGGACAACATGGGCATGTGCGAGGCCGTGTCTAGGGGAGACCTGGCGACCGCCTACCGCAGGATACGCGATATCAATCCCCTCCTCGGGACCACGGCCCGCCGCTGTCCTCAGCTGGACAGTCTATGTGAAGCCGCGTGCGTCATTTGACCAGAGGAGAAGCTGTGACCTCGAGGATGATACAGCGCTTCGTTGCAGACTGGGACAGGGTCGTGTCCAGGCAGCCTGACCCCGTCTAGAGACCTCCTTCCGGCAGGAGGGTCGCGGTGTTTGGAGGGGACCCTACGGGGCTGGCCGCGGCGGAGCTGCTCACAAGGTTCGGCCGTTCAGCGACCATCTACGACGAGCTCCCCAATCTGGGAGGGACGGCCCGGTTCGGGATTCCGGACTACCACCTACCCAAGGACGTCCTCCGCTATGAAGCGGCCAGGATAGAGGGCATGGGTGTAGAGGCGATTTCACGGACGAAGTT
The DNA here is from genome assembly GCA_029785195.1 of Nitrososphaerota archaeon. Taxonomy (GTDB): domain Archaea; phylum Thermoproteota; class Nitrososphaeria; order Nitrososphaerales; family Gagatemarchaeaceae; genus UBA183. Next base: position 4,252 of record JAFMAD010000046.1, on the reverse strand, counting down.
CGGCAGGGATGTCAGGTTAGACGACCTCCGCGCGGACTACGACGCCATGCTCATCGCCACGGGGGCCAAGGATGTGCCGAAGTCCGACACCCCCGGGTCTGACCTGAAAGGCGTCTACGACGGGTACAAGTCCCTCGAGGACGTCTTCATTGACGGGGTCGATAAGTACCTGAACCACCCGAAGTATGAACTCGGCAAGCGCATCCTTGTCACAAGGGGAGGGGACTGCGCCCGGACCGCCCTGAGGATGACAAGGGGCGAAGTCACTATGGTCTATCGCAAGACGTAGGCGGAGATGCCGGTCGACAAGATACTGATCGAAGAGGGGAAGGAAGAGAGGCTTCGGCTTAGGTTCCTACTCCCGCCGAATGAGTATTCAGGGGGGGAGGGTGACCAAGGCGGCCATGTCGATGATGAAGCTAGGTGAGTCGACGCCTCCGGAAGGGGGAACCCTGTACCTACCGGCCAGACTATGGAACTCGAATGCGATTCGGTCATCGTCGCCGTAGGCCGCGGCCCGAACTCGTTCATCGGAAAGCTGGCGGGGCTCAAGTCTGGTCGCAAGAACGGGGTTGCTGTCGACGACCATTCCATCACCTTGCTCCAGGCGTGTTAGCGGCGGGGGACGTGGTTACGGGGGAGACCCTCGTCGTGGAAGCTATGGCCAAGGGGAGGGACGCAGGCCAGAAGATTCACGAGTATCTGCTAGGGTTCTAGACCGGGCACGTCTCTCTATGATTACTACTTGACAAGACGGCCACCGATGGTACTACTGCAAGATGATGGACGGCGAGGAGGAGACCCCAATCCCTGACTAGCAATGGTCTCCCCCGGCAGCCCCTCCCACCCGATACCAAGCCGCCTGGTACAAACTTCGACAAGTGCTCAACTTCTGCCCGAACCGAATACATTGTCCTCAGGCTTATATCGGAACTATGGTCGAATGGATGTCGCGCGTGAAGTCAAGAGACGTCGTTGCCGCCGTCTTGATTCTCATCCCATTCTTTTTCCTATTCGACATCCCATCCTATAACACCGTGAATCCCGAGTGGGGGGGCGTCCCGTTCTTCTGGTGGTACCAGTTGGTCTGGCTGGTAATATGCGGTGTCTTGTTCTTCACGGCTGCCAACCTGCTGGGGAGGAAGTCCTGACATGTTGGCCATCGACGGAATGATCATCTTCATGGCGCTCTTCGTGGTCTTCGTGTTCCTCGGTTTCTGGGGAGGTCGGTGGAGGAGAGGGGACATGAGCAACCTAGGCGAGTGGGCCCTGGCTGGGAGGCGGCTGGGGACTGTTTTGATCTGGTTCTTGGTGGGCGCAGACCTGTACACCGCGTACACATTCATCTCCGTGCCTTCAGGCGTCTACGCTGGCATATTCGGCGCTCCGGGAACGGGGGCATTCTACTTCTTTGCTGTCCCTTACGTCGCTCTAACGTTCGGCATCGCTATCGTGGTCATGCCGAAGCTCTGGAAGGTCGCACACGAGAAGGGCTACGTAACGGCCGCTGACTTCGTGAAGGGAACCTTCAACAGCAGGACTTTGGCCATGTTGGTGGCAATCGTCGGGATAATCGCAGAGCTTCCTTATATCGCGCTGCAAATAGTGGGGATGCAGGCTGTCATCATCGCCATGATTCACGGCGTGGGCGACGTGACCACCATCTCAGAGGTCGCTTTGATCATCGCCTTTGTCGTTCTAGCCGCCTTTACATACACCAGCGGCCTCCGCGGTGCGACGCTGACAGCGGTCATGAAGGACATCCTCATCTTCCTGGGGATTATCGGAGTTCTGGCGGTCGTAGTCTCGTCAGGAGGCTTCGGTAGCGCCTTCTCCTCTGCGGCGAGTTCGAAGGCTGTGTTGCCGACCCTGCCGGTAACGCTCACCAACGCATACTGGAGCACTTTCCTCGTAAGCGCCCTAGCGCTGTACCTCTATCCGCACGCTGTAAACGGAGTTCTCAGCGCCCAAGATTCCGAGAAGGTCCGCAAGAGCACCTCGCTCCTGCCATTCTACGGCCTCGGGCTCGGGGCGCTCGCGATGTTCGGCGTCCTCATATACGGCAACAGTGGAGCGCTGTCGTTCCTGCACCAGTATCCGGCTGCCTCACAAGGAATCCTGGTCGTCCCGGCCCTGATTCTCAGCACTCTGCCCTCTTGGTTTGCTGGGGTTGCTCTCCTGGGGATATTTATTGGTGGGCTCGTTCCAGCCGCAATCATGGCCATCTCTCAGGCTAACCTGCTGACCAGGAACATAGTGAAGGAGTTCAGGCCGAATATGACTCCTCAGGGGGAGACACGGCTCTCGAAGTGGGCTTCAGTCGTCTTCAAGTTCGTAGCCCTCGGCTTCGTGTTCTTAGTGGCCACCACATACGCCATACAGTTGCAGCTCTTCGGCGGCATAATGATCGTCCAGACGCTTCCGGCCGTCTTCATCGGTCTCTTCACGGCGCGGATGAACAAGCACTCTCTCATCACCGGCCTCCTCGTGGGGGAGGTGGTGGGTGTGTACCTGATGGAGCTGAAGAACAAATTCTCAATCTGGCACTACTCGACTTACGCCCTGCCTTCCCCTCTGGGGATTCTCTACATCGGCCTGATCGCCCTTGCAATCAACCTAGCCATCGTGATTGTGTGGAGCCTCGTGCTACCGCCGAAGCGGGCTGCAGCGGCGCCAGTGACTCCAGCGTAGTCCTAAGTACGCCCTTCTCTGATTCTCAGGGGATGAAGGCAGTAAGATACCACAGCCCAGGGGGGGTTGAGGTGCTCAAACTCGAGGAGGCGCCGGACCCTGAGGCTGGTCGCGGTGAGGCGCTGGTAAGAGTATTGGCCTGTGGTATTAACAGAATCGACGTCTGGGCCCGGAGTGGGAGGTACAAGACCTCCCTCCCACACATCGCGGGGACCGACATCACCGGAGAGGTAGTCTCCATCGGCCTGGGCACCAAGGGGGTCGAGCCAGGAGCAAGGGTCTTAGTATACCCTGTCCTTACAGACGGCACTTGCGTCTACTGCCGCCTGGGTAACCCTAACCTCTGCCTCGCTAGGGGGTTCGTCGGGATTGCGACCGACGGGGGGTACGCAGAGCTTGTGAAGGTCCCTGCAGCTAACCTCCTCCCTCTGGGCGACCTTGAGCCGAAGACTGCGGCAGCCCTCCCGGTCAATTTCGGGACCGCCTGGAACGGCCTCGTGACGAAGGCCAACGTAGGCGAATGGGACACGGTCCTGGTCTGGGGGGCCGCGGGTGGGCTCGGCCACGCTGCTGTCCAGATTGCCAAACACTTCGGTGCCAGGGTCATCGCCGCAGTGGGGGACGAGAGGAAGAGTCAGTTCGTGAAGTCTCTGGGGGCAGATGCAGTGGTGGACTCGAAGTCTCACGACTTCGTTGAAAGGGTCCGCTCGCTCACCGACGGGTTCGGAGCTTCGGTGGTCTTCGACCACGTGGGTGGGGACACGTGGCCAACCAGCTTCGACTGCCTTGCCAGAGGAGGGAGGATGGTGACACTCGGCCTCACTTCAGGGGTGAAGTCCGAAGTCGACGTTCGTAGGGTGTACCAAGACGAGCTGAAGCTGATGGGAGTCTACGGTCAGTCAATGGATGATATCAGGAGCGTCATGGAACTGACTGCAGCAGGGAGGCTCAAACCCTCCATCTATAGGGAGCTCCCTCTCAGCGCGGCAAGGGAAGCCCACGAGATCATGGAGTCTCGTCAGGTGCAGGGTAAAATCCTCCTAACGCTCTGAAGCAAGCCAAAATTTCGCTTCGTTTATAGGCCGAGCCAGGCCGCCCTTCGCAAGTTGTACACAAGCACGGTAGTAGACGACGAGGCCCACGCCATGACGGTCATGAAAGGGATGGAAGAAGCGTGGGGGCGCAAAGACGAGTCGTACTTCATCGAAGTCCTCAGGAACGAGCCGAGCCTGGTCCTCCGCGTCCACGCCGTCTGCATTCTGGCGGAGGTCGGAGGGGAGGGGTCTGTCCCAGCCCTGGCGGACGTTTTGCTTCATGATCCCGACCCCTTGGTCCGCCATGAAGCGGCTTTCTCTCTCGGTCAAATCGGGCTCTCGGAAGGGAACAAGGCGCTGGCCAAGGCTGTAATCGAAGACAAGGATCCAATCGTCAGGCACGAATCAGCGGCCGCCCTCGGCTCGGTCGGAAGCCCCGAGTCGGAGGCAGTCCTCATGGAGGCGGAGTCTGACCCCGACGAGATGGTCAGGAACTCGGCGAAGGCGTCCCTCTTCAACATAAGGTT
>JAFMAD010000045.1 GCA_029785195.1 Nitrososphaerota archaeon | reverse complement strand
ACCAGGTTCCTCAGGGAGGTCATGAACTTCTGCAGGCGTGCTCACGAGGCCTTCGAAGGCGAGATCTTCCCAGCGCACAGAAAGAATGCAAGGAACCTGCCCGCCCATGTGGGGCTGGCCCTTGGGGTCGACTCAGGCCGGTGCGCACTGGAAGAGATCGCAGGAGACTTCACCATTATCGGCCACGCGGTGGTAGGGGCAAAGAGGATGGCTGAAGCCGCCTGGAAGGGAGAGACCCTATGCAACATCAGGATGGGGCACGTATTGGGTGCCGAGCGCACCCTGAAAGCCTTCATAGCGCTCCAGGAAGCCATAGCCAAAACCAAAGAGTACCCTGAGCATGGGCAGGAAGCCTACCGAATTTCTTTCAGATAGCACACACCACCATGGCACCACCCAGAGCGACCACCCCTAGCCTTTCGTAGTGCGTTCCTTCTCTCTGAGTTCTGTCCATTCGCGCCCGCAGTGGGTGCACTTGAATCGGTATTCGTAGGTGAGGTCGTCGGCAGCGACATCTTCGCCGCGGGAGCCTGGGACCCTCACGCTGAACGGGTTCAGCATCTCCAGATCGTCTTCGACTCGTTCCGTCAGGTCGTCCTTGAAATCCTCGACTTTCTCGTCTTCGATCAGCTCCTTGCTTTCCGTGACGATACTGAACAAGTGGTGGCAGCCAGGGCACTCGACTTTCATTATCTACTTCATGTATTTCATTCCAGGGGGTTGATTTAATCCTTCTGAGACGCGGAGCGGCTCCGTTGGTACAAGTCTCAGACCTCTTGCATCAGCGCTTTCAGGGAGGCCTCAGCTTCTTCAGCAATCCTCTGAAGCGCCACTACATTCCGCAGCTCTTCAGGGAGCTGCTTGGTAGGCAAGTACAGACCGATAAAGGTCTCCTCCGCTCTATCGTAAACCACCATCTTACAGGGGAGGACTAGACCCGCCTCCTTCGAGGCCTTCAGGCCCTCGACAGCAAGTTTGGGGTTGCACACGTCTAGGATGTTGTATCTCTCCACATCCACACCTGCCTTCTCCTTGAGCGTAGCCTTCAGATCGATGTCTGTGAGGACCCCCCAGCCGTTCGTCTTGAGCGTTTCCTTCAGCTTCACCACCGCCTCCTCATGGCTGAGCTCCACCCGCCTTACGAGAGCAATCGAGCGCATTGTCAGAAGGTGCGATCTCCGCTATTTAGGTGAGTCTCTCATCCTATAGCCAGAGGCGCGTGCAGACCCACGCCGCACCAAGTTCTGGATCCGCCAAGTCGCTTCAGAGAACGTCGACACACGCTAGTCCGCCGCTGGACGCCCTTCATCCATCTGTTGAACAGAGCGGCCCGGAGAGGTAGGCCAGGACGACATCGCGGGCTCAATCTCGAACTCTCGGCGCAGGAGGCCTCTCTCATCGTCGCACCCTGGAACGGGCTCTGGGAGCCTGAACTCTATCCGCCCTGGTCTCAGGACATGGAGTCGTCAACGTACGCTAACAACATCCTCCGGCCCCTGCCCTAAAACATCCTGAGGTGAAGATGTCTTCGGCGGTCCACTTTCAAATGCAGACTGCCTCGGCGGCCCCGCCTCAGAGTTAGTTTATACCAGTTACAGGTAGACTAGCCCTCCACGTTGAAGTTCTGTCCTGCATGCGGTTCCAGAATCAGGGTTGGCATCGAAAGGTCGGCGAAGTGCCCCAGTTGCGGGTCCGCCTTGGGTCGCGAAGCGCCGAGGGGGCTGCTCGACAGCTTTCCCTTCCGCGCCTTGAGACCATCGCAGGAAGAAGTCCTTGCGCATATTGAGACATCGCTCTCCCAGTCGAAGAAGTACATCATTCTTGAGGCTCCGGTGGGGTTTGGGAAATCTGCAATCGCCGCGGCCCTTTGTCGCCACCTGGGCTCTGCCTATCTCCTTACATCAACGAAACAGCTCCAGTCGCAATACTCGTCGGACTTTGGCTTTCCGGTGGTGACAGGGAAGTCAAATTTCACATGTCTGGTCCCCACCACCAGGGGGAACTTCCCGCCTTGCAGCAAGGGAAGGTGCGAGGCGGATTGGACTCTCTCCGAGTGCCCGCACTTCCTGACCTTCGAAGAGTACGGCGAGCACACGAGGGGTGCTTGCAACAAGAATTCGAAGTGCAGGCGCCTCGAGGACGGAAGGCTCTGTCCCTACTACGAACAGAAGTGGGACGCGTTCAGGGCTCCAGTCATGGTGGCCAACTATTCGTTCTTCCTCTCAGAGTTGAGCTACACCGATGACATCCAACATAGGACGCTCCTCGTGTGCGACGAAGCCCACGACCTAGAGAGACAGATGGTTGGGTTCGCGTCCTACACGCTACGGAGGTCGACGCTCGGGAGCAACTCTCCAGGAGAGTCCAGCCCTGTCATCCCCGACATGGGGCTCCAAGATGCTAGCGCATGGGCCGGGCCAATCGGCGACGCCAAAAGGGCGTTGGAAGGCTTCATCGAGGCGAACCAGAAGAACGGGAAGATGCAGGACAAGGTCGCTTCCTGCAAGGACGCCCTGGAGTCGCTGAACGGGTTCGCCGAGGAGCTCGGGGCCGAGCCATCCAACTGGGTCGTCAACAGCATAAGGAAGTCCTTGGCAGCCGAAGGAGAGCCTACGGTCGAGGAGGTCGTCTTCCAGCCGCTGGACGTCGGCGCTTACACGTCTAGGCTCTTTGACTCGGCGGACACAGTGCTCTTAATGTCGGCAACGGTCTTCTCAAAGGAAGCTTTCTGCAGGGCCCTCGGCATCCCTGAGGCCGAAGCGACCTTCGTGCGGGTGGAGGGTTCCGCTTTCCCTGTAGAGAACAGGCCCATCTACGCGCTCGATGCAGCCCAGCTGAACAGGACTACTATGGAAGCATCGATGGGGGCGATAGCGGAGGCGGTGGACAAGGTGATGTCCCGGCATTCTGGGGAGAGAGGAATCATCCACACCACATCCTATCAGCAGGCGAGATACATCATGGACCACGTTTCAGAGCACAACAGGGCGAGGCTCTCCAGCACTGAGAACGTCTCTTCTACGTCTGCTCTCCTGCGGGCCCACGGGGATAGGGATGAATCGGTCCTGATTTCTCCCAGTCTGTACCAGGGAGTTGACCTGAAGGACGACTTATCCAGGTTCCAAATCTTGGTGAAAGTGCCTTTCCCTGACCTCTCGGAGAGAAGGACTAGGATCAAGCTGGAGAAGGATCCCGGATGGTACGACTGGCAGACCGCCCTGAGACTGGTGCAGACCTATGGCAGAAGTGTGAGGAGCGAAGCGGACCACGCAGTCTCCTATGTCCTCGACTCCAACTTCACACGCTTCGTCAGGGCACACCGAAAGCTGTTCCCAGGGTACTTCCTGGAGGCGATGGCCCCCCTCAGGTACCGGACTGGTCCGGACCGCTTGGGTTAGGCAACCATGACTTCACCACGGGCCATGGTATGGGTCGACATCCCCTGAGGCGGCACCTTCCTATCGCTGTGCTCCCCTTTGTCACAACCGTCAGCTTCGCCGCGGCGTCGTTGCCCGCCGGCGCTCCCTTTCATAACTCCCCTTCACTCTGGGCAACCAATGTCAACAATGGGCCGCTCGTTGGAGGCGCGGGCTCTGGCCTCGCTCATGGCCACTACTTCCATCAACTTTGTAAGATTGTGTGTTGTATCTTCACTGTCTGTTGTGGGGCGCGCCCTTTTCTGTGGCGAGGGAAGACTGAACTCAACCAGAGGCACCCAAGGGATAGTCCTCCTTCCTCGGTTCACTTTCGACGCTGCCTCCCACTGCGCATGGGTTCGCAACCAGCCTTCGCTTATACGCGTGGCCGCCTTCGATGACCCCATGAAGTCGAAGGTCACTGCGGCGGAGCTGGCAGAGATAGCCGGGGTCACAACCGGCCTGGTGCTAGAGTACGCAAAAGAGCTCCGAAGGCTCTTGCCGGAGGACAATGTGCCCAGTTGATTGCAAAGGTCTGCGCATCGCCTCACACATGGTGACGCTGTAAACCGTCTGCCACGACGCAGGGATGCGGCCCCCTTGAAACCGGCGCCGTGCCCCGGCTCGTCATTCACAGATCCCCATGGCGGCGACCGCAATGCTGCAGACCGCTCACCTGGCCTGGCGTATCCTCAATCACGTCCCAGGCGCTGGGTGAGTGCGCGATCTGGAGCTCCATCGCTCCTATCCCTCGAGCGCGGCAGTCTCTATCGCTCGTAGGTCCCTACGAGGCGCACCTGCGTCCCGGGCTTCGCAGAAGGAGCCGGGGCACGCATCCGGCTTGCCTTCAACTCATTGACCAAGCGCATCGATTAGGCAACCGTTACATACCAAATTGGCGCCCATCTTCTGATTGGACCCGTTTTGGGTTGGGTTATGGGCGCGGGAGAAAGAATTCATGCGCTCCATCAAGCCGGAGTTTCGCCATGGCGCCGGCCTTGTAGGAGTCGCCACGCTCTCGGGCCAGTTCTATTGCGAGTACAAGGTAGAGAACGAATTCGCCCTCGGAGAGGTCCCCTCCGAAGTGAAGGAATCGGGGACAGACCTCCACGACGAGCTAATGCCAATCGAGGAAATCGCCCCGGAAGACTTCGCAAGACTAGTGAGTGAGAAGGGCCCCAACTATGCCGTCCTGGGCCTCTGGGGTGTAATCGGCGGTCTGCGGCTGGTCGGGATGCCTGACCACATGATCTGGTCATATGGGAGTCCCATATGGCTGATGGAACTCAAGACGACCAGGGGAGATCCGAATCTATTATGGCGCGACCAGGAAATCCAGGCAAGAATCTATGGCCTCCTGCTGGACAGCATGGGGTTCGACTGTTCGAACCTGAAACTGGCTGTAGTAAGGTTGAGGTCCGGGGCGCTGGACGATGGAGAGAAAGGGGATTGGATAGCGAAGGTGTCGAGAGCCCTAGTGGACGGGACGATAGAGGAGCTCGAACGGGAGCATCGAGGCTCAATGAAGATTGACACACTCCGGCACGAGAAGAGCGTTGCTGAAGCAGCGGTGGCGGCCAAACGAGGCTATTGGATAGGGGAGAGGGAACCAACATCGAGTGAGAGCATAGCGAAGTGCAGGGCATGCGAGTACAACAAGGTCTGCGTTAAATCCCTCACACGGCCAAAATGGTAGGGGGTGCAAGTCAGCTCGTTGCATCACCGAGGTGTTTGAGACCTCGAATGGTAAGCCGAGCTCTGTCAGCGCTCTATTCCGCGCGAGCGAAGGGGCTCAGTCACGGCATCTATTCTCGAACCTCTGAGAGGCCATTCCCAACGAGAAACAAATCCGAGTACCGTGGCATGGCTCTCTTTCATGGCTGAGCGGGCGTGGGTTGCTTGGAGAATAAGCCGTTTTCACCATGGAAGTATGTATGCCCGGGCCTGTCGCTGTCGACACAGCCCTGTCTAAAATCCTACGGTGCGCCTCGTGTCCCTGGTGCCTCCACGAGGAGTTCCAGGCATGTGAGCCTCCTCTCCCTGGCGGAGGTAACGGGACCGCCACAGACGTGATGCCAGGCGCTTGCCCCTCCGCGCGCAGAAGGGAAAGTATGGCTCAGTCGCACATCCGGTGCAGAAGACCCCCATCTGTGGGGTGGCTGGCCAATCGAGACGTGTCACCAGCCGCTTGCACCATCTCAAAGTGTCGCAGATTTCGCTTCCTGAGTTCTCTCGTGTTCTTCGTAACTATCGCCGTGGTTCGAAGCAGGCAATCCTAACTCCATCTTAGCTAGCCGCCTAATTCAGTTGACTTGGATGTA
>JAFMAD010000044.1 GCA_029785195.1 Nitrososphaerota archaeon | reverse complement strand
CCTTCTCGAAGTGATTGACTACGTCTCCAGGGCGTCGAAGGAAGGGCAGCCGAAGGATCAGATACTCACGAATGTCTTCCTCATGCTAGACAGGGAATTTGAGCAGAGCATCATGGCAGGGGTGGAAGACGCCGGCAAGGGGAGGGTTCACGAGGTCCCGAAAGGGCGTGACGCGGTCGAGTTCCTGAGGGAACTTGCAAGGCAGGCGTGAAGTATGCCGAGGCGGGCAAGATACACCGACGAGTTCGTCAAAAGATACCGTGAGCTCGCCCCGTCGCGGCGCGGGCAGATCGAGCAAGCCGTCAAGCTGATACTTTCTACCGAGGACCCGACGCTGCTGGCTCACCATCTGGAGAGGAAGGCGTACTTCTGCAACTGGAGCCATAGGGTCAGGGCCAACCTGCTCGTGGTCTTCGGAGTGTCGCCAAGGGTGCTGACATTCCTGACGACCGGCACCCATTCCCAGGCTTATCGCCCTCGGTAAGCGATTCCGCTTCGCTTTGAAATGAGATTCGAACCGCTATGAAATCAGGGAATGACGCCTCAAAATCGCGTTTCTCGGGGGCACGGAAGTTGTCAGGAGTTTCCTCCGCATGACCTCCCGGGCAGGCTCGGACTGTAGCCTGGGGTGCCTTCACGTCATGGAAGTCTTACAAGCAGTCGCCCAGAATCATCATCTCCATTTACATACTCATCTTCCTTATCATAGGCTTAGCTTTACAGGACGGGGCAGGTGGCCAGACTCCTCAACGTATCGCCGATAACGATGCTCCGATGGATCCACCAGGGAAAGATAGCCGCCCAGAGGAACGTAGCAGGGAGGTGGCTTATACCATAATCCGAGGCGTACAGATTGATGGGGACTAGGCCGGTCGAAAGGAAGAAAGCAATCCTGTATGCGATGGTTTCTTCCAGCGAGCAGAAGGACCATCTGGCCAGTCAGGTTAAGCGCCTGGAGAGCTCCGCCGAGGAGAAAGGATACGACGGCGTCAAGGTCTACGGAGAGGTGGCTTCCGGCCTCAACGAGAACAGGAGGAATCTCGAGTCTGCCTACAGGATGCTGAAGGAGAAGAGGGCAGACCTGGTGCTGGTGGAGTTCAAGGACAGGCTGTCGAGGTTCGGGTTCAACTACCTGAAGAGTCTGGCCGAGAGCTATGGTGCGTCGGTCGAGGTAGTCAACGGCGACGTGAAGAAGGAGGACGCGATGCGGGAGCTCGTCGAAGATATGATCTCCATCGTGACAATCTTCTCGGCAAAGCTCTATGGCCTGAGGAGCCAGAAGTTCAGGCATGTCACAGTGGCTGTGAAAAATGCAGTACACGGTCAGGGCCTTCGAAGGCAGAAACGATAGGCTGGACCAGATGTGCAGGGTGTTCTGCTCGATGGAGCGGACGGGGTCACCCGCGCCAACGGTTTCGGCTTTATCTACTCCGGCCGGTCATCATCTGGGACGATGGACGCCAAGATGTATTCGATGTCCTACCTACAGGCCTGCCACCTGGCGGCCTACATCCGAAGGACAGCCCCTGGGGTCGAGGCCATCGTCCTGAAGACGGACGAAAGAGACCCGGTCTTCTCTCCCGGCGTCCGCGGCTAAGTCCCGCCCCGGGAGCTACGTCGTGAGGGCAGGCCCTCCGGGGCGCGTCAGCACCAGGCCTCCAAGGAGTATGAGCTCCGGGTGGTAGGCTACGTCCCCGCGGTCCCACGCCGGTCCTCTCCCTGAACCTACTCCGACTCCTGGATGGCATCCCGTTGGCCGCCAAATAGGATATCCAATCACATATCCTACATGGCGCTTCTCGACTTCCGGGACCACCTGAGATACATCCACGCTGAGTTCGACGGAAGCGAGTTCACCACGATGATATACTCGGACGCCTTGGCCAGGCGGTTCGCAGGCGACCCCAGGACGCACCACAGGGTGAGGCTAGCCATCGCCCTGAGGTTCTGGGAGAGGAAGGAGAACGCTAGGGGGTGGGGGCCGTGGTCGGAATCCTGACATCGGGCCTGACCGCCACCGACGGTGCAGACCACTTCTTCCTCGGATTCGGAACCGGCCAGGCCCTGGGGCTTCTCAAACGGACCTCCGACGTCACGATCTTGATCGTGCTCCTCCCCCTTGTCTTCGCCACAATCAAAGACAAACGAAAGGCGCTAACCCTCCTAGCCATAAGCGTCCTGGGGGCCACCATCCCCCATTTCGTGTTCCTGGACCGGGCGCTCGCCACGGCTTCGTACTTCGCAGCCCCGAACCTGGTAGTCCTGGGGACCGCCTATCTCATACCGGTCATATGCATGGCGACCGCGGTGGTGCCGACCAGGGGCGAAACCAGCGGGAGGAAGGTGGCCTGGATGGGAGGTGCCGCTTGAAAGGCACGACCATGAGGAACCAGACCGAGTCCTGGTCCGGATAGCAGACACGACCCGCGGCCGGAATTGACCAGCCCCGCTTCACTTAAATCGACTGCCGTACTCAACAGGGGCGGAGTGTCTGCCGCAGGCGACGACCGCAGCGCAGGACATATGCCGCCCAGGGCCAAGAGGGTTCTGGCGTCCGTCCTGGCGCTCGACGCGGCCCTCCTCGTCCTGGGCCCAGTCGCCGGGGCGGCAGCTGGATCCGCGAGCGCCTCCGACGCGGTGAACGCCTACCTTGACGGCGGAGGGGCGCTCTCTGCTGATGCGGTGGTGAGTTTCGCGTCTGCAGCCTTCGTCATCGCCTCGGTCATCGCCGTCGCGCTGTACATGGACTCGTCGGCGAGGGGCGCCGGGGCGTGCGGGAGGAACGTCTCCAGGGGGAGCTGGTGGCTTTTGCTGACCATCCCCGCGCTTGTCGGGAACTATTTCGACTTCTTCGTCGGGCACATAGTGTTCAGCCTCGTCTTCGTCGCCCTCGCATACTTGTTCTACACCGGCTCGACCAGAGCCTGGAAGCTGGGGGCGGTCCTGGGGACCTTCATCGCCGTCTTCTACGCTGCTGACGGCTCTGGGGACCTAGTAAGGGGCGGGCCGTGGAACGTGACAGCGGTCACCCTTTCCTCCCCTGCGGTCACCCACACAGTCTGGGGGCTCCTGGCCTTCATGTCTGACATGACCGTGGCGGTGATCCTCCTCCCCCTCGTCTACTCCGTCTCCCTGTCGAGCAGGAGGCCATTGGCTGCCATATTGGGGGTCTCCTTCTTCCTCGCCTGCGTCCCGAGGCTCCTCCTGCTCCCGGTCCTGGGGTTCGACGCGGTCTTCAGCGGGTGGGCCTCCTATATTGGGAATGCCGGGAACGCGATCGCCCTCGCCGCGATTCCGGTGGCCTGGAGGGCCAAGCCGCCTGAGAGGTGACAGCTCCGAGGTCCGGCTGAGGCCGTCAGTTTGACTGCAAGCGGGGGTCCGGCACCCATCGCTCTTCGAGTATGCCAAGAAGGCTGGGGGGCGGGCATTCTACAGGAAAGGGTCGAGCCTAGGGGCGTTCATGGTACCGTCCGACGGCGAGTGATGCTCGCCCCTGGACCATGCGAGCTGTCGGGGAGCCCCGAGCCAAGCCCAAGCTCCTTGCATGACCAGCATCGACGAGCAAGAGACAAGGTCGTCAGAACAAGAACTTGACGAGACTCCGGTGCATCCTGGGGTTCTTCCAGGCGTGGGCTACCCTCGGAGCGACCCGGTAGACTACCTGCCCCGACCCGCCGGACCAGTCGGGGGTGTATTCGTACTTCTTGGTGTAGCTTCCCTGCAGCGCCTTCAGCCTAGAGGCGGAGCGTTCCACTGAGGCTCTTCCATGGACGATCACAGTGTCGTTCCCGTCCTGGAGGTGCACGACTACGTTCGGGTTCCTTGCGAGATTGACCCCCTTGACCGATTGCGGGTCTGTCTCGAAGTAGAAGGCGCAGTCGGTCCAGATCCCCCAGACCGGGGCGGCGTGCGGCCTCCCGTCAGGGCGGGTGGTCGACACCCAGTAGACCTCCTCTTTCTCCAGTTTCCCGTCCGCGTGGTCCCAGGTGATCCAGTTCCTCGGGTCGTTCGGCACGTGCCACTCAGCCGGGAACTCAGGCCGGACGCGGCGGGGGTGCCCGGGCGCGCTTTTGGCGCGCGTCATGCCCCTACCAGCCGAAAGCCGATGTCTTCGCCATACTTCGACGGCCCGAAACCGAGCTTGATGTTTAGCATGCCAAGAGACTCAAGGAACCGGGAGTTCTTCAAGGGGCCGGCGTCTACAGGGAGGAACCCGATGGACCTCCCGAGGTCCATGACCTGCTTCTTGGCGCTCGCGTCGTCGCCCGCGACGAACAAGCTGACGGCTTCCCCCTTCACCTTCCCCGAGGCCATGTGCTTGGCGAACACCGTGTTGAACGCCTTCACCACCCTCGCGGCGGGCGCCTTCGCCTGGAGCTCCTCGGCTCGGCTCGTCGGGGGTGTCTCGCCGAAGTCGTTTGTGACGTCGACGACGACCTTCCCTCTCCCCCCGTCCCCGATGGTTTTCAGGACGTCGTCGACGGCCGCCAGCGGGACTGCGAGGATGATCACGTCCCCCCAGGCCGCGGCGTCTCTGACCTCCCTCTCGTCGTGCGACGCCGACCTCACTTCGTACCCTCCCTTTCCCTGGAGCCCTGCCTCCAGTGCCCTCCCCACCGCACCGGTGCCGATGATGCTGACTCTAGTCATGCGCCCGCCCCCCTACGGTCAGCGTGCCGGCTCATGGAGGCCACCTCTTGCCGTCGAAGAGCTCGCTCGGGGGGAGGAGCCAGACGAGCTCCCCCTTCCCAGGGCCGGGGAGAGACTTGCATTGAATCCCCGCGATCGAGCCTTGATACAGGCCTACCTTCGACCTTCCTCCTATGAGGTCTGAAATCAGGTTGTCGATCAGGGGTTGAGTGGAGACTAGCAGGACGCTCGCCCTCCCCTTCAACTTGCGGAGCCTGGCGTACACCCCGGCCGGATCCCCTTCAGGGAGAAGGGAGTCATCCCCCGAAACGACGGAGCCCCTGCCGAGCGTCTTGGCCACCACCTCGGCTGTCTCCATCGCCCTGAGCAGAGGGCTCGAGATTATAGCCTCCGGGTTGAACCCGAGCTCCTTTCTTGCCGTGTCCGCTATCGCCTCGGCCCACCGTCTCCCCTCAGGGGTGATGTGGCGCTCCTCTACCTTGGGGAGCCCCTCGCCGAAGGGGATGCGGGCGTGTCTCATGACATAGACTATCAGTGTCTCGCCCTCGTCCTCCTTATCGGGACCTGGAGCTCGATCTGACGCTTCGCGGAGGGGTCGGTCCACGGGTTCCCCAAGAAGACCTCGCGGGTAGGGCCCGCCTCCTCGAACTCGCCCAGCCTCGTCCTCCAGTCCAGCCAGCATTCTAGCCCGTGGAAGACCAGCCTGTCCGAGACCACCTCAGGGTCGAACGTCACGCTCGCCACGAGCTCGGGGGGGAGGCTCCGCGCCTCGATGCTCTGAGGGGTGGCGCTGACCCTCCCCTTGCACTCGATGCTCGCCCACCACCTCCGCCGGTCCGAAGGCATGCCTATCTCGTACTTGTCGAGGTAGATCCTGAACCACTTGCCTGTCTTGACGCCGGTATCTTTCGCCCAGGACTCCAGCTCCGCGAACTCGGGGCGGAGCATGTCCCCGCCGGTCCATGGTCCAATGTATGTCCTGACGATCACCCTATGGCTCGGCTCCCGCTTTGTCACTATGTCGACCACCATCTCAAGCCAGAGCGCCTTGGTGCGATTGATAGTTAAGCGCTCCCTTTTGCTATAACCTCTTATAACGGCATATATCCAACCGGGACCGTGTCACGCGACACAAGCGAGGGCGCTTCGGGGCTCAGGCCGCGCATGACCACGATCGCCATCGCAGTCTATGACAGGGACAGGCTCGACAGGCTGAAGCTCCACAGGCGGGAGCCGTACGGCGAGGTCGTATCGAGGCTCATCGACGAAGCCGAGAAGACGGGGAGCGTCAGGGGCCCGCAGTATCTCAG
>JAFMAD010000043.1 GCA_029785195.1 Nitrososphaerota archaeon | reverse complement strand
GCCGAGGTTCGTGCTGTCGTCCGCGCCCAGGCTGGCGGAGTGAGCAGGCAGGGTTGACCCTGGCCCGCGACTCTGCCCTCTCATGTAGAGTTAAGCGAGGGGAATCCTGCGGAGGGTCCCCTCCGAGAGGGCGATCCCTCGTCCCTTCGCCACTGCGAGCTCCTCGTTGACGATGCTCCTGACCCCCCGCAGTAGAGCAAGTCCTCCTCGATGTGATGGGCTGCCTCCGAAGCTCGCCAGCAGCTTCAGTCTTAGGAAGGTCACCCTGGTTGGCGGCTCGGCCCTCTTCCTCCGACGGCCCTCTCCCTGACCACCACGGCGCAGTCCTCCATGCCGGGGATGGACGCTCCTACTCCCACTCTTCTGGGGATAGAGGAGCTTGGCCAGCTTCTTCGAGTCGTCCGGGCTGCTCCTGAAGGCGAGGACCGAGCCCACGTTGGACTGGATGTAGCCCATCAGGTCGTCGGGGATCTCGGAGAGGGTCTGGGCGACCATCCAGAGGTAGAGACCGTACTTGCGCGCCTGAGAGAGGATTGTCCTGAGGACCCTCAGCTGGGCAATGTCGCGGAACTCGTCGGCTGCCAGGACCACCGGGGTTCTCGTGATCGGTTCCTCCCCCGCCCTCTCCAGCCGCTTGTCCTCAAGGGGCTCTCCTATCTTCGAGACCTTCGCGAGCCCCAGGACTTGCACCCGCGAGGAGACTCCAACAGCAGGCGACCCTCCGTCCTCGTCCCCCCTCCACGTGCCCGGGTCGGATGTCGGGGGAGTAAAGGCTCTTCTTGCCGAGCGAGTCCAGGAAGCCTTCCGTCGCGGTCACGGGAAGGTGGAGAAAGTAGGGGATCTCCTCCTGGGTTGTCAGGAACGACGGGGGTTCGGGGCGGGAGCGGGCGTAGCTCGTCATGTAGGATGAGACGTCTGTGACCATCCTCCTCTCGACCAGTTCGACGAGCATCCAGGGGTTGCGGTAGACGAAAGTCCCGAGGCGGTCGAGCTCGTCGTAGCAGTCCTTGAAGGGCAGCGAGAAGAGCTGTCTTGGATCCCCGACCCACATCCCCTGCACCGCCAGCAAAACATGGGGCTTGTTGGCGACTGCGTCGATCTTCTTGAATCTCTCCCCGGAGCGCTTGTACCCGTCCCGGTAGAGCTCCGGCCTGTCGGATTCGCTGTCGTCGATCCAGCTCCTCTTGGGGGTCTTGATCTGCTCTGCAGCCACGTGCATCGAGTTCTTGAGGGCGACCAGAGTCTGGGACAGGTTCACCCGTTTGAAGAGGAACTGGACCCACGCGAAGTCAGGGTTGGCCGCCTCGATCGAATGGATTAGTTCGCCGATGAGGCGCTGCTGCTGCGGGAGCTTCGGTAGCGACATCACGTTCGCGTTGATCAGGGAGACATTGAAGAAGCGCATCTTTTCTACTACGTCGCGCTTCTCGCTCATGGCTTCACACCGGTAGTAGGAACCGCCCGCTCATTTGGATGGTCGGGTTTCGACTCCTTGCTTCCGCCGAGGTCTCCCACCCTGGTCCCTAGACGGGGATAGGGCAGTACGTCCCTGTAGGGCCCGAAGGGGAAGGGCCCGGCCAGTTCGTGACGAGCAGGACAAACAAGGGTACGGCTACTGCCGCTTGAATCGCGCAGAGGAAATACCAAGTCAGAAGGAATGAAGCGAAGACCGCGAAGGCGTAAATCACAAACGAGGCAACCACCAGGACGAGGTTCCGGGTGCCTCCCAGAGGAGGCCTTTCCGGGGACTTCAGGTCGTACCCCCCAGGCCGAGATGAGCATCGAGGAGGAGATGGGCCGATCTGGGCCGCCGTCTCCCTCCAGTCGCAGGCCCTCACCATCTTCCACATGCTCGAGCTCCTCGACACCCAGAGGGCGTACACCCTGAAGTGCTTCCGACAGGCTCAGGGAGGGGGGCAAGAGGAGCCATCTGGCGATACTCAGGGACCGCGCATACGCGAGCGTGAGGCAGTTCCTCGACGCCCAGGGCTGCGCCGAGCACCCGAAGCTGGAGGAGGCCAGGAGGATAGCCGCGGAGCAGGTGAGGTCCAGCCCGAGCTCGCGGATGCTGGTCTTCACCCAGTACAGGGACACGGCCTCCCACCTGGTCGAGGAGCTGAACAAGGTTGAAGGGGTGCGCGCGGAGAGGTTCGTCAGCCAGGCGTCGAAGCTGGGCGACAGGGGGCTCACGCAAGACAGGCAGGCCTCGCTCATCGAGGACCTGAGGAAAGGCTACATCAACACCCTGTGCTCGACGAGCATAGCCAAGGAAGGGCTCGACATACCCGAGGTCGACTTGGTGATATTCTACGAGCCGATCCAGCCCGAAATCATGTACATCCAGAGGAGGGGGATGACAGGGAGGAAGGCCCCCGACAGGGTGATCATACTCGCCACGGAGGGGACGAATGACATGGCCTACCTCTACGCCGCCGAGAGGAGGGCGCCGAGGGCTTCGACGAGAAACGTCTCTACTCGGAGATGGAGGATGAAGGGTTCCCCAAGGAGGCCGTCCCCGCCACCCTGAAGAGGCTGGTGAGGGAAAGGCGCCTCTCCCCCGACCCGAGGGGCAGGGTGTCGCTCGCGGCCAAGAGCACCCCGGGCGCCAGGCTGATGACGGTGGAGGTGGAGAAGGTGATGCAGGGGAGCGCTGTCGTGGTGATAGACGACAGGTGGCACGCGAGGCTCGAAACGGCCAACTACGGCGGGCTGAGAGAGCTGATGAAGAAGGGGAGGAGGTTCAAGGCCCTGTGCAAACTCTACTACTCAGACGGCGTCCTCAACCTGAACGTGAGGCAGGTGATTCAGGCGGAGAGGTGACTGACCCGTCCGGTCGCCCTTGCGAAGGACAAGGCGCGCAACCCCCTCTTTGAAAGAGGGACTTCGGTCCCTTGCAACACTTATTAGTAAACAGATGTCCCATCTGACGACGAAGAAATGAGAAAGCACAAAGCGATTTCGAGTGCCGCGACAGCGGCATTAATCATCGCAATCATTGTCATCTCCGCCGGCACAGGCTACTACGTCGGGAGAAGCAGCGGGTAGCCCTGGCGAGGGCCATGGTCCGTGACCCCGCCCTCTTCCTGCTCGACGAGCCGCTGAGCAACCTCGACGCGAGGGCGCGCTTCGTGGCACGCGGCGAACTAAAGCGGATCCAGCAGGAGCTGGGGCAGACCTTCGTCTACGTCACTCACGACCAGAAGGAGGCAGCGAGCCTTGCGACATCGGTGGGGGTCCTCCACTCGGGGAGGTTCGAGCAGGTCGACCGCTTCGAAGAGCTCTACGACCGCCCCCGCACCAAGTGGGTCGCACAGTTCGTGGGTGAGTTCCCCATGAACTTCCTGCCGGGGGAAGCGCTGGGCCTGGATGGCGGCGTCGAGGTGGGTTTCAACCCCGAGTGGGTCACGCTGGGTGAAGCGGGGATAGACTGCGTGGTCGAGTCGAGGGAGACCGTTGCAGACAGCCACTATGTCTTCTGCTCCACCAAAGACGGGGCCAAGGTGATCCTCAAGGCTCCAGAGAAGCTCGAGATAGGCACCAGGACCTCGTTCAGGGTGGACCGCAAGGAGCTCTTCAAGGATTCGCTCCTCCAAGGCGTCTGACCCGGCGCTCCCGTCGGGTCATGGATGGTCTTCGCCGGCCTGCTACTGTCTCCCTTGGCAGGGAATTGACTCCAAAATATGAAGTGAAGCAGATGGGCCGGAAGGGATGCAGTTAATTCGTTAAGCGAATCCTGTAGTACTATCGCCCTTACTGGGATACTCCTGTAGCAGAAACTTGCTTAGTTCGCGCAAGTACATATCCTAGTGCGAGAGTCGCGAAAGCAGGTATGCTGAACCAAAAGAAGGGAGCGTCGGCATAAGTCGCACCAATCGACCTTACATATACGACGAAGGAAACTACGTAGGTTGCCGTCTCGAGCACCGAGAATGCCTTAATCTTAGGTCGGTCCAGCCGCGGAGATAAATAGGCAAAGAGAAGCAGCGGGGTGAAAACCAGGGTCAGTGGTACCAAGATTTCCGACCCGACTATGATAGCACTTGGTGTGCTCGACGTTGCTGGGGTGAACCCTACCAAGACAACCGCACCCAGGGTTACCAGAAGAATAACGGGGGTTAGCGCCAGAACAAGAATCGGTGTATACTTCATGGGGCTCACCAGAGCACGGAGTTATCTGAGATGAGGTTCCCATTGGCGTATGTCCAAGTGAGAGATTGGCAAAGACTTTGGCTCACTATCGTCCAATAACCACCGCTATCATCGATAGGATGAGCTGCGATGAATCTTCCAATCTGCCAACTCCCTTCGCCTGCGCCATCTGCCAAGCTCTTCAGCGAGTTGAAGTTGGTCACCTCTGCGCACACGGTTCTAGACGAAATAGCAGTAAAGGTCTGTGTATTGGTTTGTGGAGCCGAAAGAGAGTCGATAGGCGTATCCTCTATCACCGTCAAGGAGTCTTCCATTGGTGAAGAACCTCCGTAAGCCCAATTATCGTGCCAATACGCATCACCCCAACCACAAGGAACCCCGTTGCAATACTCCTGAGTTGCGCCGATTGTCTTCGCATGCTGGACTAAGTACGAAGTTATTGTTCCTCCATTGTTAGTATTGAAACCGGTGTTCGAAATCGCCACATCCCAGTTTGATGTCGACAGGGGGCTTTGAGAAGAAACGAACCCCATTTGATATCCGTACGAATCATCGTATGGGGGGTTGAAGCAGATTCCGGAACTGCATACGTAGGCAACTCCAAAGTAGAATTTGTCCAAGGCCCAAGTCGGCGGAGAGAAATCTTCCACCGTATAGGTGTAAGGTGAGTAATTGGCGTCGTGCCAATCCAATACCATGACCCCTACCCCGTTGTCAGCTGACTTGCAGGCACTTGTGGTGCACCAATATAATGTGAGGTCTACGGTATCAGTGGCGTAGTTTGCTGGGATGGTGGCAGAATTCGAATCCAAGATGCAGTATGCAACACGGCCATAAATGTCAAGAACACAATTGGGAGGTGTCGGTGACGGCCTGCAATACGAATTGAGTGCCAGGTTGTTTGTGAACTCGCAAGCAACTATGATGTACCACGCAACTCCCACGCTGCCAGTGTTGGTAAGGTAATTGTAGTAGAGTAACTGAGATCCATTCCATTGCATCCAGTCCCGCATGTTCCCGTGGTTACAGGTTCGGTCACTGACAACCCGCCGGACATCCAGTTACCAGACGTTAGCGCCGAAGACGGGCTTGTACCTTTGAAAGATACTGACGCCTTCACATAGTAAATAGTGCCAGCAAAATTGCTGTTGTCGTAATGATTAGGACACGCATTCGAAACGCATTCGTAGTATCCATAAGCAGCCTGATAAACAGAACCACAACTCGACGTCAAAAAGTTCCCTTCATTATTGGAACAAGGTGTTTGAGGGTCTGTTGTACTGTTACGATGAGTAAGCGAAAAGGTTGGGACAAAAGGAGAGCTCACATTCCAAGGCAATGGCGCAGGAATCACCTGATTGACTACCATCGTTTCATTTCTGTCAGGAACACCACGCCTAAAATGGGTAGACGGCGTGTTCGTTTGTGCATTCGCAGAAGCTGCGATGCCGCTCAAGCCAAGACCTGGCACCACAATCAACCAGGCTATGGTCGCGACACTCGAAAAGCAGGAATCTCGTCCCAGACGACCTCATATACAAGTCTTATGAAGGCACGCACTTAATATGCATTGCATTTCGAATAATCACAGATACACATATTTCATGTGGATTCCGATTCCCCTTTCAAGCAACCGAGAGATTCCCGAGCGCACATAGAGGGATTTAGGGGATGTGTGGCATAGCCGCGCTCCTTTCCCTAGATTCGCAATACGGCAATCGAATCCAAACTAGATGCCGCGTCGTTAGAAAAGAAGAGGGTACCTTGGTTCTTTTGGCCATATCATTACCGGATCCGAGTCCATCCTCCAATCGGAGCCTAATTCTCTCCCCCCT
>JAFMAD010000042.1 GCA_029785195.1 Nitrososphaerota archaeon | reverse complement strand
CGGGCTCCCGTCGTCGTACTCCACTGTCACCTGGGACTTTCCGTCCGGCCTGAGGTAAGGGAGGACCCCATGGTGCCTGGCGTCGGCGAGCGCCTTCACTATCGAGTGCGACAGCGCTATGGGGAGGGGCATGAGCTGCGCCGTCTCCTTGGAGGCGTAGCCGAAAACGAGCCCCTGGTCCCCGGCCCCGATCTCCTCGACGGGTTTGTTTACCCCAAGGGCTATGTCGGGGGACTGCTCCTCGATCGAGGTCAGGACCCCGCAGGTCTCCCAGTCGAGGCCGTCCCGGGCGTTGTTGAAGCCTATGTCCCTGAGGACCCCCCGGACCACGTCCTTGACGTGGACGTAGGCCGCGGTGGTTATCTGCCCCGTGACTATGACCGTCCCCTGCATTATCAGGGTCTCGGCGTCGACCCTGGCCTTCTTGTCCTGGCGCAGCACGTCGTCTAGTATAGCGTCGGAGATCTGGTCGGCGACCTTGTCGGGGTGCCCCTCTGCGACGCTCTCTGAAGTGAACAGGTGGTGGCTCATATCGACGAGCCCCTGACGGCGTCCCGTGACGGCTCCGGCCACAGAATGCGTGCCCCGCCGAGGCCCTCAGACGAATCCGGCACGGCCAGAAAGACAGCCACGTCAGCAACAGAGAGGCAGGGAGAGCGGAGCAGCGCCTGGATAGGCGGACGGAGGCGCAGGCCCACGGACCCCCGCGGACTCCTTCCATCCACGACGTCATCCTCCCCGTCTGGCTCTCCAGTGAATGCGCCTACACCTTCGGGGGCAAAGGCCGGGAGCCGGGCCGCAGCGTCTCCGAATGGCATTGAGTGGGCGCCCTCCAGTAACGCGATAAATACCTTGTTGGCGAACTTATTCGTGTAGGAATCAGCCTTGAGGCCCGACGGAGCAAGCCCACCCCCGGGTCTAGGAACGGGACCTAGACCGCGACCATGGTCTCGTTCGTGTTTTACCCCCGTTCGCAGCGTTCGCAGCCTTCGCCCCCATATATGCGGCGCAGGCGTTCCGGTTGAGCGCGGCCGCGCCCTGTCTCTCGTTCCTCCCATCTTCATGGTATCGCTTTGCTTCAGGTCCCATACGCGCGTCAAGCCGTCCATGGGGGCGTGTGCCCCTGTGTTGGCTTCAGTCCTGTCGACATCCATGGGGCTAGTCGCGAATGGCGGTCGCCTCGGCTACTACGTCTTCCTGGCAGCCTTGGCGCGCTTCGGACGGGGTGACCTACATCATAGACCTTGGTCATGGTCTCGAGGATGAGCCCCAGGGCTCGGGGCGCCGCTCAGCGTACGAAGCAGGAGGCGGGTCGCTAGGTTTTAGAAAAGGGCCTGGCGTTGCGCCCACCGATGACAGATTTCAACATCTACGTTTCGACCAACGAGGTGCCGCGAAGCGCCCTCGACTTGATGAGGGCGGTCGGCAAGGTGAGGGTGTTCGATGGGGCCGCCGCTCCCCCCAGGGACCTGCTCCTGAAGGAGGTGGCGGGCGCGGACGCGCTTTTCTGCGTCCTGACGGAGAAGGTAGACGCCGAGCTCTTCGCCAGGGCGGCCAAGCTGAAGGCGGTGGCGAACATGGCCGTGGGGTTCGACAACATCGACCTGGCTGAGGCGACAAGGAAGGGGGTCATGGTCACGAACACCCCTGACGTCCTGACGGAGACGACAGCAGACGCCACCATGGCGCTCGTCCTCGCGGCGGCGCGGAGGATAGCGGAGGGGGACAGGCTCATCAGGCGCGGAGGGTGGAAGCTCAGGTGGAGCCCCATGATGATGGTGGGGCACGACGTGTACGGCAAGACGCTCGGGATCTACGGGCTTGGGAGGATAGGCGCCGCTGTCGCGAAGAGGGCCTCGGGGTTCGGGATGAAGCTGGTCTACTACGACTCCAACAGGAACCGCGACCTGGAGGAGAGGCTCGGCGCCAGCTATGTCCCCTTCGACGACCTGCTGAAGGAGGCAGACTTCCTCACGGTCCACGTCCCTCTCCTCCCATCGACCAGGAAGAGCATCGGGGGGAGGCAGCTGGGGCTGATGAAGAAGACAGCCTACATCATAAACACCTCACGCGGGCAGGTGATAGACGAGGCGTCCCTGGTCAGGGCGCTGGAGGAGAAGACGATAGCGGGGGCTGGGATCGACGTGTTCGAAGATGAGCCGATCGGCCCTGCGAGCCCGATTGCGAAGCTGGAGAACGTAGTACTCACCCCGCACTTGGCGAGCGCGAGCGTGGAGACGCGGACGGAGATGGCCATGATGGCCGCAAGGAACGTCGTGGCGGCACTGAAGGGCGAGGTCCCCCCGAACCTGGTCAACAGGGAGGTCCTGCGTGCCGGGGCTGTCCCCGCGGACAGGGGTTCGTAGCTACTAACGGAATCGTGTACAAGCCGTGTAGTGTCGCGTGGAGGAGTTGGTTAGGAGAGAATCGATGTCCGACAGGCCATAGATTGTCCCTGAACGCGCCGACGACCTCGTCTTTTATCTACCGCGGGAGCATCTCACACATCTATACGAGTACCTTATCGAACGTCCATCACCGTGATAGCTGAGAGACCCCAGCCGAAGATTGGGGCGACTCAGAACCAGCCTTTCTTTTCTTTGATGGCCGCCTTTACCTTCTGGACCGTCTCCGGGGGGATCGGGTCCATCTTGTGCGCTTCCTTTGCGTGCTGCACTATCTTCGGCATCAGCTCCGCCTCGGTCTTGGCGCTCGCCTTAAAGCCGCAGCTCATCCCTATGTCTTTGCATGCGAATTCCTTGGTCATATCGTTCGTGAAGAGGGTTCCTCGAGTCCTATTTAGGTCTACCGAGAGGGATCTTTCGACACTTCTGGCGGTCCTCCCACCCCGCAGGGGGCCGGCGCATGATCGGCGCCCTGCATCCGGGTCGTCTACGCCTCTTCTTTGACCCTGACTCCCGCTCTGGGCCGAGGAGCCCGCCTGTTCGGCGCTTCATCGCGCCTTTGGGCGGTGCAGATGAGCTGTCTCACCTGATGAACCAAGGGCGATTTCCCACGAAGGTTGGGGACGAACACGCCCGGATAACGAGGCCTGCACCACGGCCGGGTCGGAAGATCCCGCTTCGTGGAGTCGCTACAGACCCCGAGGGAACGCCCGGCGAGCCTCGGCCTCCGGGAAGGGACAAGGCTGGCGGAAAGAGGTCGAAGTGCCAGGTGGGTCCCGAACTGCGATGTCGGGACCCCTCCACACGAGGCTGCTGAGAAATTGGTTCACGCATCGAACTGGAAGGCGTGGTCTTGCTGACCCTGGCCGTACGCATCACTTGACCAGCCTGGTCCCGGCCTGGTCTTCGACGAGTTGGTTGGGGAAGATAGCCTTCAGGACGTTGACGTCCTTCGGCTCGTGGGCCCCCGCTATGAACAGGAACAGCCCGGTTGACCACGACTCATGGAGGAGCTCGAGGAACTGCTTGAGGAACTTGTACGTCTTCTCTACCCCGCTCATCAGCAGCATCTCGGACACGCTGTCGAAGAGGAACACTACGCGCCCTTTCCTCGACTGGAGGGTCTTGTCGACGACGTCGAGGAATATCGCCGTGTCGCTCTGTGGAAGGAGGATCTCCGCCGTGTTGTCCGTCACCTTCATGTAGGAGACGCCGTTTGTCGTGAGGAAGAACTTCAACCCGACGGACCCAGCGAGGGCCCCGTGCAGTGGGCTGGCCTTCGGCGTGAAGACGAAGACGGCGTGCCCCGCCCGGGCGAACTCCTCTAACGTCTTCCTGAGGGTGGCATCGTAGGGGGCCCTTGGGTCGACCTCATAGAGCAGCTTCTTCCCTGCGAGGGACTCAGTCAGCCGGGACATCCCCACCTCACCCCCTCCCGTTCCCAGGTCCTGGAGAGGGGCCGCGTCCCCCTCTACGAACCCGGAGAGGGAAGCGGAGCGCCTGAAGTTCCGGATTACGGCGTAGAATATCACCGAGTTGGCAAGGTACATCAGCGCCGTCGCGTCGTATCCTGCCGTCCACATGTAGACCTCCGTGGCGACGTAGACCCCTGAGACAGCCACCCACCCCAGGCCCAGCCCGAACAGCGAGCCCCTCAGCTTTTGCTCGCTGACCCTTGACGCAGCGAAGAGCATCAGCACGGTGGGATACGCGAGGAAGAAGGTGAACAGGGCGACTATGAGGACGACCAGGCCCTGCGGGACGGCGGCGGCAGGGAGGACGTTCCCGGCGAAGTCGACCACGGTCCGGACGCCCGCGGGTTTGACGAATGCAGCGAAGGAGAAGGCGACGACGACCATGGCGACGAAGGCGCCGAAGAGGAGGGCATGCCCCTTCCGCCTGGCCAGTTCACCCAGGAACGTCCCGTAGGTCGAGCCGGGGGTGAAGTATACCCCCTGGGCAGCCGCCAGCAGTAGGACCGCCTGCAGAAGACCCAGCCCCGTGCTCGCGGCGAAGAAGACGGGGATGTCAGCTGCCGTGAGGACGGTGGCCCTGAGGAGCCCGAGCAGCATCATCAGAGTGATCAGGAAGTAGATGCCGAGGACGAGGCTTCTGACGATGCGGTAGGCGGTCAGCCTCTGCCTGTACACCAGGGCCGCGGAGACGAATGTTACGGCCAGGGCGCCCCCGTAGACGACAGGCTCGGCGAGGTGCTGTAGAAGCGCAGCGGCTATGTGTGCGCTGCCCCCTCAGACTCTGGCCGAGCGTAAGAGCACTTCAAGGCCTTGCTAGCCCTCCACCCACCGACAGTTACGGTATTAAACATGAAACAACGTCAAAACATCTTCATGGATTGACAGGCAAGAAGATGCGGGAGGGACCCCCGTCGCGCGGTGAAGACGGGCTGGTAGAGCAGGGCGCGGTTCCCTGTCCTGGGGGCCCGTCCATCCGACTGTGGCCTCATGGTCGGCGTCGACGCGCTTCTGGAGTGCAGGTCCACCCCCCACACGTTAGCGGTCCCCACGTCTATGCTGGCGGCGTCGAGATGGAGATCCATGTCCTCTACGCTGAGGGTTATACCCCGTACTCCTCCCCCAGCTCCCTCCCGACGTCGAGGAGGTGATCGCAGTGGTCCCGGGCATACGTCCCTCTCCGGGCTCTTCGGGAGTGTGGCCATGACATCCATGGTCGCGAACCAGCTCCTTGTCATCATCCTCCTGATTGGCACCGAGGTCGTCCGACAGTAATCAGATAAATAGGCTATCGGCAGGCTTATTCGCATAGGAATATGTCCATCGCCCTGATAGAGCCGAGGCAGCTGAAGAAAGTCAGGAACCAGCTTGGGTACACCCAGGGGAGGCTGGCCAGGGAGGCAGGGGTCAGCCAGTCAATCGTCGCCAAGATAGAGGCGGGGACCGTGGACCCGAGCTACAGCACCTTGGCGGCCATATCGAAGGCTCTCAACTCGGGGAGCAGGAGCAGGGTCAGGAAGGCAGGGGAGGTGATGTCGTCCCCAGTGGTCGGGGTGCAGGGAGGGGCGAGCCTGAGGGAGTGCGCCGCACTGATGAAGAAGGAGGGGTTCTCCCAGGTCCCTGTCTTCTCCGGGGGGAGGATAGTTGGGACGGTCACCGACAGCCATGTCATGGAGCTCCTGGCGGCCGCCCAGGACCCGAAGAAGGTCCTCGACGAGAAGGTCAGGGACCACATACAGCCGGCGTTCGCTGTGGTAGGGAAGGACACCCCCGTGGAAGCGCTCTTCTCGCTGTTCAAGTATCTCCCGGCCGTCCTGGTGGAGTCAGGGGAGAAGGTCGAGGGGATCGTGACTAAGATAGACCTGATGACTGCCGAGGCGGAAGGCTGAGGGTCGCCGTCAGGCCCCGGCAGCGACCTGGAAGTAGACCAACGAAACGTGCCCCCACCCGTCCCCAACCGCCACGGTGTACTCCCCGGGGGCGAAAGGGTGCAGTATCCCCTGGGTGTACCCGCCGCCGGGGGCCTGCGTCTCACCGGCCGTCCAGTAGCCGTCGAGGTAGGCAGCGCTGGTGACAGACTGGAAGGGGCCCAGCGCGAAGGGGCCCAAGTTGAAGGGGCACATATAGAAACCGAAATCGTCGAACACGGTCACCTGGGTCGCCGAGGAGATGTTCCCAAGCGTGTCGTGCCCCTCGTATGCCGCGACCCCGAAGGGTCCGAGTATGGCGCACACCCCGGAGCTCATGTTCAGGCCGTGGGGGAAGGCGAAGACTGATTTTGGCCCGTTCGGGAACGGGAGGTAGTTCACGTCCTTCATGGCGAGCTTGAGTGTCTGATCCGGGGTGACGGCGGTCGAGCTGACCGACACGGAGAAACCCACCGCGGAAGGCACCTGGAAGGCGTACGTCTGTGAGGGGAAGGCCTCGAGGGCACCCACCGCCGCCACGGCTACGACCAGCGCCGTGACCAGCGCGGCCCTTCGCCACCCATTTTTCTCCCCAGGGCCCGTCCCCGGT
>JAFMAD010000041.1 GCA_029785195.1 Nitrososphaerota archaeon | reverse complement strand
GATTTTGCCCAGCCGTTGAATCTGCTCCCTGACGGTCTGCGCTTGATTCCTGCTCGAGAGCGGACCGATGAAGGTGCCCGAGTCGAGGGGGTCTCCCGCCTTGACTTTGGCGAAGCCTTCCTTCAACTTGCTGTAGAACTCGTCGTACACGTCGGAATGTACAATGAACCTCTTCGCGGAGATGCAAATCTGTCCCGCGTTCGTCAGGCGTGAGGTCACCGCGTTCTCCACCGTCTTGTCCAGGCCAGTGCCGTCAATCACTATGAACGGGTCTGAGCCGCCCAGCTCGAGGACCGCCTTCTTCAGATTCTTCCCCGCCTCGGCAGCTATGCGGGAACCCGTCCTGTCCGATCCCGTGAAGGCAACGCCGTCCACGTGGCCTATGATGGAGAGTGCAGTGTCCCCTCCACAGATTGTTGATTTGAAGACGTCGAGGCCGAACAGCTCTTCCAGCTTCCTGCTCGTCCCCGAGACGATCGAAGAGTGCTTGAGCAGGACCGCATTGCCCGCGGCGAGCGCCCATACGGCAGCGCGCATAGCCTGCTGGACGGGGTAGTTCCAAGGTTCAATCGCCAAGATTGTCCCGAGAGGCTCGAAGCGTATGTAGCTCCGCTTCGCCTCGGTCTTCACCTGTTCGGGCGCCAGAAACGACTCCGCGTGCTCGATGGCATAATCCAGTAGCTGGATCGACTTCGTCACTTCTGAGAGACTCTGGGTTATCGGCTTGCCCATCTCCGAAGTCACCAGCCGGGCCAGGTCGTCTACGCTCGCTGAGAACCTCTTCTTCGACTCCTCGAGCGCCTCTATCCTGCCGTGCAGGTCACGTCCCCACTTTTTCTGGCTCTCCTTCAGCTGAGAGAGCTTCGCGGCTATTTCGTCCCAGCCGTCTTCTTTGTACTCGGCGATAGCCTCGTTCGTGTAGGGGTTGACCGTCTTCACCGCCATCTTCTATGACCCATGGTGATAGTCAGTGCGCCAGCTTAAATATCTTCAGAACACGATGTGTGCCGCATGGCCGTCGCCCAGCAGGTCGCGGTCCCGGGGCGGAAATCTCACGTACGATGGGCTATAACGACACTGCTGACTACCGTAATCGCGGTCAACTACATCGACAGGATAATATGGGTGATCGCAGAGCCAAAGTTCGCGCAGACGTTCGGCTGGTATTCGGGCACGGGCCCCCTCCCCGCGGTCGCCCTGACCGACATAGCCCTGATACTCTTCATATGGTCGATGGCGTACGCCTTCTTCAATTTCCCTGGCGGGTGGATAGTGGACAAGCTGGGCATAAGGAAAGGGATGACGACGTTCCTTGCAATCTGGTCTGCGTTCACCATCGCCACCGCGGCCACGTTCAACTTCATCTCGATGGCAGTGGTGAGGGCCGTCATGGGCGCGGGCGAGGGACCCGTCTGGCCCATAAACGGTAGGAACGCGAGGACTTGGTCCAATCCCAGCGAAGAGTCAACGATGTTCACGCTGGCAGGCTCCGGGCAGGCAGTGGGGCCAATCATCGCGGCTGTGGTCGGAGGGCTGCAGGTGTCTCTCTGGGGGTGGCAGCTGACTTTCGTCTTCTGGGGTATCATAGGGCTCCTCCTTGTCGCCGTGTGGTATTTCTACGTCAGAGACTCTCCTGGGCTCCACCATGGGGTGAACAAGGAAGAGCTCAATTACATCGAGAGCACGCGGGGGAAGGACACGAAGGGGACCAACATCTCCAGCAAGGACACGTGGAAGATAACGATGAAGCTCGCCTTCACGACGAAGGCGGGGTTTGGTGAGCTCCTGATCTTCGTCTCCTTCGCGTACATACTCGGCGCAATCTTGTCCTGGGTGCCCACTTACTTCTACAGCTCCTTCCTCCACAACGTTACGAGCACTGGCATCTACTCGGGCGCAGTCTACGCCTCCCTGCTGGGAGGCTATCTGGCGTCGGGCCCCATAAACGACGGGCTCTCGAAGAGGATGGGGCGGGCAAACGGGAGGAGGATAGCAGCTCTTGTCCCGATGGTTCTCATGATCCTGTTCGTAGCGGCTTCCTACTTCACCGGGAAAGCGGGCGCTTTCATCCCCACGGCGATTCTTCTCGCCCTCGCCGGCGGTGTGATGAACATAACCGTCGGGTCTTGGGCGGCCAACGCGCTTACGATTTCGCCTGGCGAGACTAGCGCCACAGTCTACGGGTTCTACAACGGTGTTCTGAACATAATGGGCGCATTCACCTCGCTCATAATCGTGGGCCTGGCAATCAGGTACGGCTTCCCGGTGGCCATAACGAGCACAGTCTTCTTCATGGCGCTGTTCATAGCGGCCTACTCGGTCTTCATCACGGAGAAGTCGATGAACAAGGCGATTGAGAAGGGCAACGCTATGCTCGCCGCCGCCAAATCACACGCCGCGTACTGAGCGCCTATCGAAGGTCGGTCGCCGCCGCTTGATCACGTGAAGTTCACGCGAAGTGCCGTCGCGAGTGCCTCCCGCCTGTCGTCTCCGTAATGAATAGCGACTGTAACCTAGCAAGCACCTGCCGGCCGCTCGACTTCTGACCGGGAAAAGGACGCGCCCAAGACGATAAGCGAGCTATGGTTCGCATGGAGGAGATTTGTTTATCTGCGGCCCGTTGTGCCTTTGGGCTGGAGAGAGCGGCATCCATGAAGATGTACATCGACGGACAGTGGGTCGGTTCGTCCTCAGGCCGGGAGTTTGCGGCCGTCAACCCCGCTACCGGAGAGGAGTTCGAAAGGGTCCCGATGGGGAACGAGGAAGACGTCAAGGCCGCGGTGGACGTCGCCGACGCTGCGCAGAAGTCCTGGAGGGACATGCCTGCGAGCCAGCGTGCCGACTATGTCCTGAGGGCCGGCCTGCTGATCAGAGAACAGTTGGACGCGATCGCGAAAGTCGACGTGGAAAACGTCGGGAAGCCGATCAGGGAAGCGAGGAGGGAGGTGGGCGCAGCCGCGACCGCCGCCATATACTTCTCCGGTATGGCCAGGAGGATGTACTCCAATGTGGTTGACAGCGAACAGCCCAAGAAGTTCACGATGGTCGTCAGGAGGCCGGTAGGGGTGGTGGGGGTGATCACGCCCTGGAACGACCCCGCGTCGCTCGGCATGTGGGGGCTGGCTCCGGCTCTGGTGACAGGGAACACGGTCGTCTTCAAACCTTCGTCCAACAGCGCGGTCATCTCCGCCGAGCTGGTGAAGGTGTTCGAGAAGGTAGGCCTCCCGAAGGGGGTGCTGAACATGGTCACCGGCGGAGGGGGGGAGGTGGGCGAGGCGCTGATACGGAACAGGGGGGTCGACATGACTGTCTTCACCGGGGAGAGCGCAACGGGACGGCACATAGCCGAGGTCAACGCCCCTCTGTTCCGAAGGCAGGTGATGGAGCTGGGCGGGAAGAACGCGCTGATTGTGGCTAAGGACGCGGAGTTGGAGGTGGCCGCGCGCGCCGCACTCTACGCCGCCTTCAGCAGCGCGGGCCAGAAATGCACGGCTGCTTCGCGAATTATAGTAGAAGAGGAGGTGGCGGACAAGTTCTCGCGGCTCTTCGCCGACCTCGCCTCGAAGCTGGTGGTAGGCAGCGGCATGAGGGAGGACGTCGACGTCGGGCCTGTAATCAGCCGGTCTCAGAAGGAGAGGGCCCTGAACTACATCGAGGCGGGAGAACGCGAAGGGGCAGTCGTCCTCGCGGGGGGCGGTGCCTATGAAGACGAGGAGCGACGCAAAGGCTTCTTCGTGAAGCCCACCGTCTTCGGCTCGGCCCACAACGACATGAAGATAGCGAGGGACGAGATATTCGGGCCGGTGACCGCCATAATACCCGTAGACGGCATCGATGAGGCCATAGATGTCGCAAACGACACGCGCTACGGCCTCTCCTCCGCAATATACACCAAGGACATCAAGAACGTCTTCAAGGCGATAGAGGGGATAGACGCGGGGCTGACCTTCGTCAACCAGGGCACGGTGGGGCCGGAGGTGGGCGCACCTTTCGGCGGGGTGAAGGACTCGGGATTTGGGATGGAGCTGGGCGAGGAAGCTCTCGAACATTTCACGAAGAAGAAAACGGTCTTCATAGACTACTCCTACGGAGACAGGCCGTGGTACTTCGGCCTGCCGAAGGGTTAGGCCTTCAGCTACCGCAGCCTGATTGTCCCCGCCCCAGCGTCCACTTCCACCGCGTCCCCTGACTTCACGCGGCTTGGAGCCTCGGGCCACAGTATGACGGGAATCTCAATGCCGTAGAGGACCTTGGCTACCACGCTTCCTATCACCGTTGCCGGGTCGACGGAGGATGTGACCACGGCTGCGGGCGCGTTGCCGAGCCTGGCTGTCTCCAAGAACCAGGCGGAAGCCGTCGTGGATCCCTTGCCGTATGGGTAGACCAGGACAGCCCCCTTCACATTCTTCCCGAGCAGGTCGCTATGCAGGTCGGTCACGCTCCCCGTCCTCGGGTCGACTCCGTGGGCGAATGTGAATGCCTTCTTAGAGACGAGGGCGGGACCCTTCACCTTCCCGCCGGTCATCGTCCTGACGGAACATGTCTCTGTCACGATGTGGCCTCCGCTATGACGTCCCTGAGCGGGGCGTAGCGCATTCTTATCTCCCCCTCCGACATGATCGTCTCCGCCAATTTCGCCGAATTGGTCAGGATTGTCCTGAAGCCCATCTCCTTCAGCGGCGAGATCTCGCCGTCTGTGGAATGGGTGAGCCTGGCCCCGGAGGCCTCTATGGCTCTCCTGACCCCAGACTCCGTCGCCTCGTCGTACGCCTGCTTCGAGGTGTACACGTACATGCTCGACCCGCGACGGAGCCTCCTCCCGGCCAACTCGCCGGCCAGCACCCTCAGCTCGTCGGGCGACAGGTGCGGTACGCCGAGCGCCACAAGGTCCGCCTTCTCGTCCGTCTGGTTCAGCTCGCCTTCGACCTCCTCCATCTCCCTCCTGCCTATGTCGATGACCTCGACCTTCTCTCCGCCGGTCGCCTTCGCCGCCGAGTCGCAACCGGGGGTGAAGCCGACGAAGTGGATCATAGTCACCGGTCCGCCCGTGGCCGCGGCCGAACCCAGGTGCTTCAGGCTATCGAGGGTCGAGGACTTTGGGAGGCCGGAGAGGACGGGCACTCTCGAGCCGCAGTGCCTTCCGATGTAGAACCCCGCGCTCCTGTAGTCCAGGTCGGACGGGTCGCCCACCGAGAGCCTGAACGCCACCCTGGCGACCCGGTTCTCGTCAAGCAGCATGCCATATCTGGGCGTGAGCCCCATCAGGGCGCAGGCCAGATCTAGGCCGGAGGTGATCTTGTTCGTCCTGCACCCCAGCAACGAATTGGCGTAGACAACGGCGTTCGACTCCGCCCACGCGAGAGTCTCGCCCCGGCTTGGGATGTTGCACGTCTGGTACTGGACGCAGGTCCAGCACGCCGTCCCACCGAGAGCTTCGTATGCCCTGGAGAGCTCGAACTGCTTCTCGGCGAACTCCTCAGGGACGCCGAAGCTCCTCCAGTTCTCCGGGTCGACGCTGGCCGGGTCGACGCTCGTCTTCACGGCGAACCTCCCCCCACCGTTCCGGTACTTCTCGAGCATGTCTATCCCCGCCTCGTGAAGGCTGCTGTAATGGGCCAGCACGTGCGCCGATGAGATGGGCACGAGCGAGTCGGCCCCCATCGCATCACCGACCTTGGTGAGTATCTCCATCGCGAGCTGTCGGGCCCTTCCTTCTTCGCCCTTCAGGGCCCTCTCCTCCTGGCGGTTCAGTTGCATGGTGGTCGACGGCTTTCGCGGTCCTGAAACCGCCGTAATGAATCTTCTCGGCCCCTTCGGCCCCGACCGAGGGGATAATCGCGGTCGCTCGCTCTGTGCCGATCAACCGAATGCCGACTGCTCGGCAGTAATCGCAGTCGGCGGACTCGGCGACATCGACGACATGTTACATCTTAAATGCATCTACATTTCCGCAGGGAGCTCTTGAAGTTCAGAATCAAGAACTTCCTCGCCATAGGCGAGAGAAAGACGTTCGTCGAAATCCTAGAAATCGTCAGAATCGCCAAGAAGGCGAACGAGTCCCTGTCAGAGATGTTGGCAGACCCTAGCGGAAGCGCTCTATCGATTGGAAACGAGGACATTAGGCTGCTGGAAAAGAAGTCAGACGAGATCACGTTCAGGATAAAAGGGGACATAGAGAACGGGGCGGTCAGCTCCAACATCCTGGACAATCTACTAGCCTGCGTCGAAGTGGCTGACAGCATCGTCGACGACTATTACTATGTCAGCAGAGAGCTGAACAGGATGGCCGGCGTCAGGTTCGACAGAAGTAGCTCCGAGCACACAGCCGATTTCGACGCTTCCCTCACGAAGATGCTGAAGCTGGCAGCCGACGCGTTGGCCATCCTTGAGACATCGCTCGCCAGTGATGGTCTGGAGAAGATCCGCGATCTCCGCATGGACATACAGCGCATCGAGGAAGAAGGCGACAACATCAAGGACGCCGGGTTCGACAGGCTCTACGCCATGGCCTCGGAGATGCACTACCTCCAATTCACGCACTTCTCAGAACTCCTTCACAAGTTCGACGACGTCCTAGACGCCTGCGAAGACATCGCGGACCTCGTAGTC
>JAFMAD010000040.1 GCA_029785195.1 Nitrososphaerota archaeon | reverse complement strand
CAGCCCGACACAGTCTGCGGCATGATTGCTGCATCGGAGCTGAGCGGGACGCCGATGGCCGCGGTCCTCCCACCAGCAACTCCCCCTCCGCCGCCACCTGCCTTCAGCTTCTCCGTCGGCGTGATGCCGGCGACGGTGACCGTGCAACAGGGGGGCGCCGTGACTGCGACTGTAAGCGTCTCGCTCGTCTCCGGGAGCGCGCAGCTCGTCACGCTTTCGTCGAGCGGCCTTCCAAATGGAACATCGGTCTCCTTCAGCCTAGGCTCGTGCACGCCCGGATGCTCTTCAACCCTGACGATAGACGTGTCCGCGTACGTGTCACCGGGCAGCTACACGGTCGTTGTAACTGGAAGCGGCGGAGGGTATAGCGAATCTGCCATGCTGACGCTCATTGTTACGCCGGCAACGACAACCACTACAACAACCCCTACAATGACCACGACAAGCACGGCCACTTCAACGGCAACGATCACGTCGACTTCGGCGACCACAACCTCCAACGCTGTCAGCTCGGCCAATGCGACTCCGACCTCGACCACGACGGCATCCGCGACGACCTCCCAGGCGGCCCAGTCGACTTCGGCCACATCGTCAGCGACGACTTTCGCAGCTCTTCCCCTCTCAGCGAATTATACGCTGGTCCTAGTCGCGATAATCATCATCGTCCTCGTCGCCTCGTCCATACTAGTCGCGGCAAGGAGAAGAAGCGCATCCGCCTACCATCTGAAGTATTGAAATCTGTGACCGCGTCCGGGCTCGGAACGGACGCCCCAACGCTGCGGCCCCGCGATGCTCTGGCTTGTAACGTCAGCCTGAGGCCTCATTCCGGGCGCGTTTCGACTTCGACGGCACGCCGACGCAGAGATTCTAGTCGGCTCATCTGACCGGCAGAAATCAGCCCAATGGCTGAGCCAGGTTTCCTGTTCCAGGGAAACCCAGCGCTTAACTGGACTTACCTTGCCTAAGCGGCGAAGATGAAAAGACACACCATCCACGCGGCTCTCCTTCTTGGCACGCTCCTTCTCGGCGCGCTCATCGGCGCCGTCTCCGTGGCATCGCCGGCCGCGCAGGCCCAGCAGGCGCCCCCGCGGATCTACGTCAGCCCGTCTGGCAGCGATGCGACTGGAAACGGCTCGATTGCGAACCCATACGCGACCATCTCTCACGCCGTTGCCCTGGCACCGCCTCACGCGATAGTCATCGTCATGCCCGGCGTGTACAATGAAATGGTGAACATAACCAGGCAGTTGACCCTCGAGTCGCTCACCTCCCAGCCTTCGAGCACGATCATCAACGCGATTGGCCAGACCTACGGCATAGAAGTCCTGGGTAGCGGCGCAAGCGGGACCGTCATAGAGGGGCTCACCGTGGAGCACGCTAACAACCACGGGGTCTTCGTCCAAGACGCTTCGGACGTGACTGTCGAGAACAACGCCGTGGTCAGCAACGGCCTACATCCAAACGCCTGTCCCGCAGCACCGGCTCCTCCCTCAGGCCCCTGCATCGAGGAAAACAAGGCAATCGAGCTCAGCGGGACCTCCTACTCTACGGTGGTGGATAACACGGTGGTCAACAACGTGGCGGACGGTGGCATAGGGGTCAGCGACGAGGGCCAACTGAACCCTGGCGGCCTCGAGAGCGGGGCGCCGAGCCCAGGCCTCGGGAACGTCATCAGCGGCAACACCGTGATAGGCAACACCATCGGGTGCGGCATAGTCGTGGCGGCGTACAACCCAGGTGAAGGGGTCGTCGACAACGTCGTCAGCAACAACTACGTGGTCAACGGGCTACCCGGCGGCATCGTGGTGGCGGCGGACGTCCCTCACACTTCTGCAGTTAATAACAGCGTGATATACAACACAGTGCTGAACAACCTCATCCCAGGCATCATCGTCCACAGCAACACCCCCGGGGACGTCGTCCAGGGGACCAAGATAGTCGGGAACACAGTCAGCGGCAACGGAGGCTTTGGCCCGAAAACCACGGGCATAACCCTGATCGGCAACATAAACGGCTCGACAATCGTGACCGACACCACCATCTCAGGCAACGTCGTGCACAACGAGTTCTTCGGCATCCTCGCCTCGAACGCGACCGACACGTCGGTCCTCTCCGACAACACCTTCGACGCCTCAGTCACGGTCCCCGTCCAGGGGGCTGCTCTGTCTCAGCTGTCACTCGCTGCGCTCGGCGGCGAGATGAGCAACATCAGCCAGCTCCAGTCGTCCTCGGCCTCAACCGTCAGCAGCCTGAACTCTCAGGTCTCCACCCTCAGCGCCGTCTCATATGCAGCCCTAGGAGTCGCAATAGTGTTCGGCCTCGCGGCCATAATCCTCTCTGTGAGGAAGCGTGGCTAGGGGCCGGCCATCCCCATTTTGACCCGTGTAGTAGGCCACGCGGCGTCTTTCACAATCACTCGAGGCCACGATCGATTTCGGCGGGTGCCAAAGCCCAGCCGCGCTCCATACGGATTCGCTCTGCGTCGTGGGAGGCGGGCATGAAAGAGGCCGAGTATGTGAACGTGAAGATCAGACGCGACCTGGCTTCGAGGCTCGACGACATCGCCTCCAGGCTAGGGTACAGGAGCAGGGACGACGTGGTGGACGACGCGGTGCGGCGGTTCATGGACACCTTGGGACCACGACGGGAGTGAGCGAAGCGCCCCCACTCTCCAGGCACGGAGGCAGGTCGAGTTGAGAGTGGATACGGAGAGTTGAGCCCTCTCCTCATCGCCGCGGTGGCATGGTTCCATCTGTTTTTCGCTGTCGTATGGATCGGGTCCTCGATCATGTTCTTTGTGGTGCTCGGGCCCGTGGTATCTCGGCTCACCCCCGTGTCGAGGGCGGAGTTCACGGTCATGTTCTTCCCTAAGATGGAACGGTTCCTGAACCTCGTGGTGCCCCTCCTCCTGCTCTCTGGTGGAATCCTGTTCGCCGCCATGTCCTGGGGCGGTCCGTTGGTCTTGGACACCTGGAGCGTTTCTGTCCTGGCTGGAGGGTCTCTGGGCCTGGTGACATACTTCTTCGCGCTCGCGAAGCTGGTTCCCGCAGCCAGGAAGGTCACGCTCCTCCTCCAGAGCGGCGGCCCCGAAGAGGAGCTAATGCGCGCTCAGAAGTCGGTCGGCCAGGCCTCCATGATGGAACTCGTCCTGATGATCGCGGCATTTACCGCCATGATTGCTGCGGGTTTTCTGTAGGCCACAGCAGTCACCATACAAGGGCCAGAGTTTCGTGCGCGTTGCTCGGAGGCGACGTCTCGATCTTCGCCCGGACTGAGTCCACCTGCAGGACGTAGCCACCCGCCCCCACCCCATCGAAAGCCCTCTTAGCTTCCGTGAGCCGTCTCCTAGAAGACTCCATGTTCCCATCTTGGGCATCGACGACTCCCCGCCACCAGAGGACTCTCGCTCTCGACACGGCGTCGCCTGAGAGTAGCCGACCAGCTCTCCTGAGGTGCCTTCTACATTCGTTCAAGTCCCCGTCCACCAGCGAGAGGCCAGTCTGGGCCAGCTCGAGAACCCCGAGCGAGTACTTCCGCTCAGTGACACGCTTCACCTCCAAAGCCTCCTTCAGCTCCTTCCTCGCCCCCTTGAAGTCGCCGAGCTTGGCCCTCAACAATATCCGCTCAGAGAGAACTTCGAGCAGGACGAGCCTGTTCGCGGACTCCTTTCCCAGTCGTAGCCCTCTGTTCAGGTGCGCCAGCGCCTGCTTCCTCCTGCCGGTGCGCTCGAGCGCCAGGCCTGTCGCTTCCTCGACGTATTCCGCTATGACCTTGTTCCCTGGGGGTACCCTCGGTCTCGCTTTGGCGAGGAGCGAAAGGGCGTCGTCGAAGTCGCCTTTCATGTAACGGTAGACGCCGAGAGCGGCAAGTGCCCCGGCGATGTTCCGCTCATCGCCATTGCCCTCGAATATCTCCGCTGCCGACGACCCGAGCCGGACCGCCTCGTCAAACCTGCCTCCGGTGGCCATCATGTCTGCGAGGTTCTCCATCAGGTAAGCAGCCACCGTGGGGCCCTCACGCCGGATGCCAGGGATGTCCAGGGCTATCCGACAGGCGCGCGCCGCGCCTTCAGTGTCCCCACGGGCTGACAGCACGTATGACTTGTTCAGGAGCGCGCATGCTATGAGCACGTTGTCTCCACACCGCCTGCCTACTGCCTCGGCCTCTCTGATGTTTCTGAGCACGAGAGAGTACTGCTTCTGCATCCTCCAGAGCGCGTACGCCCTGACGACCATCAGCCACCCTCTGACCCTGCTCCCCCCGTCGGCCGACGGCAGCGGGCCGGCGAGCAGCTCCTCCGCGAGACGCAACAGAGGCTCGACATATCCCTCGTCTACGATTCTGGTGTACGCGTCGTCATCACGGATCACATGGACGGCCGAAGCCGTCTGGCCGCCCTTCACGAAGTGGTAGATCGCTTCGAGGGACGAGCGTCTGTCTCCTCTCGACTCATAGTAAGAGCCAGCCTTCGCATGGGCAGCCACCATCGGGCCAGGGATGACGGACAAGGCATCCCGAACTGCGTCGTGGACGGCGAAGCTGCCCTCCAACCCAGTCACCACTCCTGCACGCTCGAGCGCTCCTAATCTCTGCGCCAGAACTTCGTCTCTGACGTCAGAGGCTTCGACCGCGCGTGCTGCGTCTAGGGGGACAGGCCCCCTGAACACCGACACCCGCTGCAGAGTCGCCAACTCTGGCGGACGAAGGACGCTTTCTAGCCAGACTGAGATGTGGTCCCTCACTTCAGACAGCGCAGCCTTCAGCGCCTTCTCCCTCCCCATCGCCTTCACAGACTCGCACATCAGGTTCAGCGCCAAAGCGTTCCCCTTGAGCGTCGCGTTGACGCGGGCGACCTCGTCCCTTGCGAGGCGCACGCTGTTCTTTTCGAAGAGTTCCGCCGTCTCTGCGTCGGTGTGCCCCTCCAGATTTAGCACCGGCACGAGACGGCTGCCGATGTAGAGCTCGCTAGGATTGGTCCTGGACACCACGACAGTCCTGACCACCGCCGAATCGCCAAGTCGCTGCAGTAGATGCGTAATCCCGGTGTCCCTGCAGTAGTGATAGTCATCGAACACCACGAGCGCATTGACCCGCTCGAGCCCCTGTTGGACCTCGCCTATCAGCGCGCCCTCTTCCGAAACTCCCTTCTTCATCATGCTGGAGAGCGCGGGATAGCCATGCGCGCTCAGGAAAGCGGCAACCTTGGCAGTCACGTACCTCAGGCTATCGGATTCTCTGATGCCGTGCCAGAACAGACAGGACGGGCTTGCGCCTTTCTGTCCCCTTTCTGTGGCTTCTCTGGCGAACCTGGAAACGAGGGTCGTCTTACCAATGCCAGCTAAGCCAGTGACTACGTTGAGCCCTGCCTTGCTCTTC
This sequence comes from Nitrososphaerota archaeon, assembly GCA_029785195.1. GTDB lineage: Archaea > Thermoproteota > Nitrososphaeria > Nitrososphaerales > Gagatemarchaeaceae > UBA183. The sequence continues at coordinate 1,592 of JAFMAD010000040.1, read as the reverse complement.
AGCAGGAAACTGAGCTCCCTCTTCCTCCCCACGAACGCGCCGATGGGAGGGACCTTCACCTGGTAAATCTGCTGTCCCACTTCGAACGACTCGTTCCAGCCCTCGCGCTTCTCGATGTCAAGCTTCAACCCGCTCCCGTCCAGGACCACGCTGACCGAACTGACCGCCGACGAGAAGACCTTCACGTTCTTCCCAGTCTCCCTCATCCGAGCCCACCGCCCTCTGACGAGTCCGTGTCGTTCTAGCTTCTTGAGCCTCTCCGAGACATGCGACTCCCGCATGCCGAGCCGCCTTGCCAGCTCGCGGGGATACGACTCGGTCCCCATCAGGGCTGACAGGATCGATGCGTTGGCCGGGTTCGAGATGAGGTACATCGTGCTCGCAGAAGTACCAGGCGCGCCCCCTCCTGTGGAGTACGCCCGTGACGGCCCATCCTTTGCTTCTGCATTCCGCGCACCAGATTTTTCACGCATGAACTCGTCAGCCTCGGATTGCGGTCATCTCCATCGCGTGAGTATCTCTTCCCTCTGGAAGGTCGCCCTCGCGACGAAGTACATCCCGACGCTTATCGCCGCGAGCGCGCCCGCCAGGATGGTCAGGTTGGTGTCGTTCATCACGAAGAAGCCGAGCTCGGACGCTAGGAACAGGCCTATGAACGGCAGCATGAGCAGGGCCCCAGACTGCTGCGCACTCCTGACGTCAGTCATCCTGGAAGAGATGGTGACGTTCACCTCTACGCTGAGGAGCGCAGCCAGAGGGGCGGCCAGTAGGATCACGCCGATGTGCCAGTTCGGATAGTAGTAGTACCCCAGCGTGCCGCGCGTGAAATAGTCCATGAGCGCCATGTACGAGACGGACCCCGCATAGAGCGCGGCAACAGGGAGAAGAAGGGCTGATATCGTCTTCCCCAGGAGTATGTCACCATCTGACATCGGGGTGGCGAGCATCGGCTCGAGGCTCTTCTGTATCTTCTCCCCGACAAGGCTGTAAGATGCTATTGCCGTCGGGATTATGGCGGCTCCTATCACGAACCAGATCGAAAAGGCGTCCATCAGCCCCGGGGCTCTCGCCGCGCTGAGGGCCTTGGCTGACTTGTGGAGGGAGTAATCAAGGATGAGCGGGAAGACGACGCCCACGATCAGGGGCATGGCGACGGTAGCGTAGATCACAGAGGGCTTTCTTGTGTATATCTTGAAGTCCTTCAGGGCGACGTTCCACGCATTCCCAATGTCCACGCGCTTCTACCCCTCCCTCACCAGCTTCAGATACACGTCCTCTAGGCTGGACCCGACCTCGGTGACGAACACCACGTCCCCGCCGGCGCTTTGGAGAGCCCTCAATATCGCTGGATTCTCCTTCTCCGGCTCCTTAATTTCCACCACGAAGCTGTTCGTTGTGACCTCCGCTATCCGATGCCCAAGCTTCTTCACAGATTCAACCATCGAGCCGTCGACGTGCTGAAGCTGGATCTTCACCTTCCTCACAGAAAGCGACCGTCTCAGGTCCTGCGGGCTACCTATCGTGATCAGCCTCGTCTTGAGTATGGCCACACGGTCGCAGATGCGCTCCGCCTCGTCGAGGAGGTGAGTGTT
>JAFMAD010000003.1 GCA_029785195.1 Nitrososphaerota archaeon | reverse complement strand
CCGCGCCGTTGACGTAGGCGGCGGCGCAGGCCGCTTCGAAGGGGGGGACCTTCTTGGCCAGGAGCCCGGCCACGATCCCGGCGAGGACGTCCCCCGTCCCGCCTACCGTCATCGCCGGCGTGTGGGTGTCGTTGAAGGCGACCCGCTCCCCGTCGGAGACTATGTCCGTCGGACCCTTGAGCAGGACAGTGACCCCTCCTGCCTTCGCCTGGGCGGCGACAACCTCGGCCCTGCCGCTCGTGTCCTCGGGGAGCCTCACCCCGAAGAGGCGTTCGAACTCCCTGGCGTGAGGGGTGACGACCGACCCCGTCCCCCTGATGGACGGTATCACCTGCGCCCTGAGCGCGTCGGCGTCCACCACGAGCGACCTCCCCTCCCCCTTCATCTCGTTGAGCGCCTGGGCCACCAACTCTGGGTTCTGGGGGCCGAGCCCCGGTCCGACCGCGAACACGTCCGCGTCCCTCACCCAGGAGAGGAGCTTCGACACGTTCCCTCTGGTCAGCTTGGAGTCGGGGAGGGGGACGACGATGAAGTCAGGGGACATCGACCTCACCGAGCCCGCGATCTCCGCCGGGACCGCCAGAAAGACCAGGTCCACCCCAGCCCTCATTGCGCCGCTGGCGCAGAGGAAGGGCGCCCCGTGGTAAAGCCTGCTCCCCCCCACCACGCAGACCGTCCCGTTCATCCTCTTGTGGGCGTCCTTCCGCCTGGGGGGGATGGCCCTTGCGACGAAGTCCGAGTCTATTTTGATGCTCAAGGGTCCCACTAGTAGCTATAGCGCTTCGGCTTCTCCTCGAGGGTGACCAGGGACTCGATGGGGCAGGTGAGGCCGAGCCTCCCCTTCAGCTTCTGCATCGACTGGTCCACCGAGGCTATCGCGAAGACCCCGACCACCTTCGCCTTCCCCTTCTCGGCTATCCTCGCGAGCGCCTCGATGGTCGTCCCTGACCTCACCAGGTCATCGACCACGAGGAGGTGCTCCCCCCTCCTTATCGAGGCCTTGGGGAGGTAGAGGTACTTCACTGACGACGGGGAGTATACCGCCTTCTGCTCGACGAACTCCTCCACCCCCAGCTCTCTCTCCGACCTGACGACCGCCAGGTTCACGTTGAACTCCCCTGCGACCTCGGCGGCGAGCGGGATCCCGTCCACCTCCATTGTGACCACCCTGTCCACCGTGGTCACGCTGAACTCGCTGTAGACCACCTTCGCTATCTGCCGCAGGAGGCCGACGTTGTTGACCACCCCGCTTATGTCGTAGGACCCGTCCTGGGTCACCTTGACCGCGTCCATGACCATCTTCCGCAGGAGCTTCTCCCTGAAGGTCGCGATGAACTTCTCGGAGCGGGCCGCGCTCGGGAGGACGTGCCCACGGACGTATCTGCTCAATATCGGAGCCGAGAGCCCCAGCACCGCCGAGAGCTCCTTGTAGCTGTAGCTCTTCTTCAGGGTGGCGAGGAGCTCCACCGAAGAGATGCGGGCCTTCACGTCCGCGACCCTGCTCATGGTGGTGAGTTGGCAGGCCCGTGTAGATTAGTCTATCTCCTAGCTTCAGGATTTTCACAGGGGACTACCGCCAGGCGGGGAGGGTGTCCGCGGCGGGGGGAGGTCTTTGAGCCTCGCAGCGATCCCAGGGCCGATGGCCGCCTTCGCCTATCTGGCGCATTAGCTCGCGGGACGGGCGGCTCGGCCAAGTCGGAATCCCGAGCTGTCAGAAGCGTGGCGGGAGCGGAATGGTAGAACACGTCAGGAGAATACAGGCGGTGATTCCTGCTGGAATCGAAGACTGACACGTCCTTGAATGATAACCGAGGGAGAGCAGAAAGAAGAGGCGCTCCGCCGGGGAACCAGTATCAAGCGGTGAGCTTGAGGCCGCATCCGGCCCAAAGGGGGAATGGGTCTGGCTTCAGGCAAGAACATCCTCGGTCCTCCGCCGGGGCCGATGGTAGGACGGATCCGAGGGCGCCTACGCTCGGCGGTGGCGGGACCGTTGTCCGGAGCATCTTGAAGGGCTTGCGGAGACTCCATAGGACAGGGAGTGGAGGCGATGGTACCGAGGCCGGATTCCTTCCCAGCCTGTGCTCTCCGATTGGGAGGGCTCTTCAGTGCGGTGCCCTGGTGCTGGCCCCTAGCCGCAGGCTACGGTAGAGCTCGGAGCGGTCCAAGAACAGGCGCGCCTTATCTTTGAACCGGATTCGTGCCGTGAAGGCTAAGAGCGCCCCAGGCTTGCGCACCCGCAACCTTTTGCTAAAAGTAGCGCTCTCTGCTCGTCCGGCGGATCCACGAAACGGTCCTGGACCCGACTCCCAGTTGCCAGGAGCTTGTCTAGCGGAGAGGAATGTGAATATCCTCTGCGTTCCATTTCATCGGCTATCTCCCGGTGTCGGGCATAGAGCGCTGCAAGCTTTCCCCGCCACCTGACTACCTCCGGATGGTGTGAGTAGCCCGGGAGTCCCTTGGTGATCACTGACCACACCGCGTGGGCCTCCGCGTGCTCGGCCAAGAGATGTTTCCGGCATAACTCACGTGGGGGTACGTCCCACACTCGCAATAGAGTTGGCCTCCGGTCTATTCAAGCCTTCGAGATACATTTGGAGATTCGTCCTGGCAATCTTCATTCCCTCCGCCGACATCACGCGTAAAGCGAGGAGGGCGATGGACTTCTTGACCCCACCGGTCTTCTCCACTGGGGCCGTTGGGTCGAGCCTGAATACCAACTCATCCCCCTTCGTCTCTATCAATATGTGGAACGATTGCACACGTTCCTCTACAACCACGGTCCTCACCAGGACTCCGCTCGAATCCCTGTTGATGTAGAACTCGTCCGTCCGAATCACAGTCCCGCTTGCGGGGTCCCTGTAGGCCATCCGCTGCATTGTGTCAAACACGCGAAGAAGGCTGTGCTTCCCAGAGAGGACTACGTGTGGCAGGTCCGCTCACCTTGTCGACAGAGCAGGTAGCGATCCGATAGAACGAGCGGGATGCCTTCACATCCCGGGCATTATGACTTTGTCGATCACATGGATGACGCCATTGCTGGCCCCTATGTCTGCCTGGATCACCTTGGCGTCATTCGCGTATACGTGCTTGCTCAGGACCCCGCGCAAGCTCAGGGTGACCGACTCGCCCTGGACGCTCTTCACCTTTGCGGGCCCATTCTCCACCATCTTCATCACCTCGGCCGCTGAAACTCTCCCGGGGACTACATGGTATGTCAGGATGGAGGTGAGCTTGGGGACGTCCTTTAGGAGGCCCTCGACGGTCCCCTTGGGGAGCGCCGAAAACGCTGCGTCGGTGGGGGCGAAGACGGTGAATGGCCCGGGAGACTTGAGCGTCTGCACCAGCCCCGCAGCCTGGACCGCCGCCACCAGGGTCTTGAAGTTGCCTGCCGAAACCGCCGTGTTTACGATGTCTTGCATTTAGATCGCAGACACGCCAGCCTGCTGAAGTCATTTAAGGGGATTGTAATTTCGTAATATAACTTACAGCATTCTTAACTTGAAAAGAGCCACACCCCGAGGGCAAGTTGGAGCTGTCGGGCGTCATAGTAAGGAGGAGAAGGCTCGTCATCGCTGCTTGGGCGTTGGCGTTCATCGGTATGACTCCCCTGATTTTGAACTACTCACACTATGTCAACTATTCGTCGAGTTCGAGCGCGCTCTCTAACTCTGAGTCTGCGAAGGCCAACGACATACTCGCGGCGCTCTCTCCGCAGAACTCAACCCTGATAGTCGTCGTGCAGACCAATACTACCCAGGTCCAGACAGGGGGAGCCATCCTGAAGTTCCAGTCCGAGCTCGCAAGCATGAAGATACCCTTTGTCACTGGGTCAACCTCGGCGTTCAGCAATTATGAGGCATACCTGGACTCGATCAATGGTGGGAGTTCGGGGGCGTCCTACGTGCAGGCGAATGGCCTGGCAGGGGCGCCGGGCTTCATAACAGACGGCTTGGTCAGCCGGGACAACTCGACTTACCTGGTCAAGATAGATTTCAATGTCACTGAAAGCTACAGAACGGCAAACGACGGGTATCCGGCCCAGAACGCCACTCCAGCAGTCCGCGCGCTCGCCGACAGCGTCTTCGGGGCCGGCGCACAGGTGACTGGGCAGGGAGCGATTGCGTATGACACCCAGTCCATCACCTCTAGGTCTGGCTTCATCTTCGGTTTCACCTTCGTCTTCCTGGCAATCGCCGTCGCGATAACCCTCGAGTCTGTCATCGCCCCTCTGGCGGCGCTCCTCTTCGTATCCCTCTCCACGGCGATAGGGTATGTGGCAATCTATCTGACGGGGGTCCTGGTGGGTCAGGTCGACTTCACGGTGACCTATACGCTAACGGCGGTCCTGCTGGGAATCTCGACGGACTACCTGGTCTTCATCCTCTCCAGATACAAGGAAGGTCTTAGGGAAGGCGTACCCAGCGACGAGGCCCTCAAGGCTGCCACCGGCAAGGGAGGGTTCGCCGTCTTGGTAAGCGGCATCACCGTCGCGGGAGGACTGGGAGTCCTCTCCTTTGTCCCAGGCCTGAGAAGCTGGGGGCCGGTCCTACTGGTTTCGATACTCCTCACGGTTCTGTTGGTCACGACTCTTCTCCCGGCCCTCGCGAGCTACGTCGGACCTCGCATGTTCCTCGCGAGGTCAAAGAAGCTTGTCGAGGACAAGCGCTACTACCGGGCCTCCAGATTCTATCGGGCGGCCAAACTCTCTGCGCAGAGGAGGTATCTTGTCGTAGCTGTCATTCTGCTTCTTGCGCTTCCCGCAGTGTACTTCTGGTTCAACACGCCAACAACATACAACTTCAACGAGGGCCTCCCAAATACCCTCCAGAGCGTGCAGGCATTGAACACCCTGGATCAGAAGTTTGGCTCGAACCTTGCGTATCCCACCTACGTCATAGTGAATTTCACACAGAGCGTCTTGTCCGCGAACGGTTCGCTGACGCAGACCGGTTATGATGCCTTGAAACAGATTGCGAGCGAGATAGCAACGACCCCGGGGGTCACGCAGGTCGCCGGGCCCGTCTCCTCCACAGGTGGCGCGGCGTCGACCGCCTTCGTCTTCAGTGGAGGTAAGAACGCCTACTTCTTGGTATTCACGTCGTTCGGCCCGTACTCAAAGCAGGCAATCGGCTTGGTGAGTACGCTCAGACAGAACAGCGGCTTCCTCGTCGGCGGACTGACTTCAAGCATCATAGACATGCAAAACTCCGACGCGGTCACATACACGGAGCTGGAGGTCCTAATCGTGGTCGTCGTAGCGGTAATCCTGGGTGTCTCGTTTCAGTCTCCGAAATATCCCCTCATATCTCTCTCGGGGGTCTTCATTAGCATCACGTGGACGACTGGTATCCTCTACGTGCTTTCAAGGTACGTCCTGGGTGAGGAGCTGATCTTCCTCACCCCGATTGTTCTCTTCGTCATCCTCATGTCACTCGGCAACGACTTCTCGGTGTTCATCTTCACGAGGGTGAAGGAAGAGCAGGCAAAGCTTGGGCCGGAGGAGGGCCTCTCGAAGGCAATGGTCGGCTCTGGCAGAGTGGTGACCGCGCTGGGCGTGATCCTTGCGGTCTCTCTAGGTTCCCTCGGTCTGGTACCGTTCGGGTTCCTGGAGCAGATCGGTATTGCGTTCTTCGTCTCCTTGCTGATCGACACTTTCGTGATTCGGACGGTCTATTTCCCGGCGATGATTCGCCTACTCCGGGTGGGGGAATGACCCGGAGTATTTCTTTTTAGGTCGTGTGAGACGAAGCATTAGCCGATGCCAGAGAGTGACCTGCCGGCCCGGCTCGCGAGCTTCGGGCTCACGAAACAGGAGGCAGAGGTATTCGTGCTCCTGAACCGGGTGAGGAACGCGGGGACCGAAGGCCTCACGGGACGAAGTGCCGCCGAGCTGACCCAATTTGGAAGAGTGCGGACGTACCAGATCTTGCAGCGCCTCGTTAAACTAGGTCTGGTGGACGTCAGGCCTGGTCGGCCTAAGAGCTACTCTTCTGTGACTCCGCAGGTAGGCATTAGGCGGCTAGTGGCTCTTCAGGAGAGTCGGCTCACTGACCTGAGCCTCAAGGAAGCCGATGTCTCCGAGAGGCTTTCCAACGTGCCGCCGATAAGAACGGAGAGGTCTGGCGAAGGAAAGGAGCGGAGAAGCGCGATGGTCCTGCACGGCGTCTCGAACATACAGGCGTGGGCGAGGAGGGCGATGGAGGGGAAGGACCTGAAGATAGTGGTGAACGAGGACTCGGAGGACCACGTGACCACTACCCTCAGGTACATGACCGAGAAGCCCAAGTCCGCGCGAATAATCTTCGCAGCCAAGAACGGAGCACAGAAGGGCCTGACGTCGGATCAGCTAGAGATTGGCGGCTACACTTACAACGGCAGGGTCTTTCAAGGCGAGCTCCCGACCTTCGTCCTTGCTGACGAGCAATGCTTGTTCTTCACATACGCCACCGAACGCCGAAGGCGCGGTCCGCTGTCACCAATGAGCGCGATGGCGTTCGTTTCGGAATGCATAGTGGTAGAGGACCCCAAGTTCGTGGCTCAGATGGGGAACGTGTACGAGAGGTTCTGGGCGGAGTCTGAGCAAGGAGAATGAAGGCCGGTTGATCGTCAGGGCAAAGCACGCCGTGCCAGAGCAGGTCCGGGAGTATCTCGGCGCCGTCCTGGACAGGGATCGCAGCAGCGCCCTTTCGACCGTCGACCGGATGCTCGAGTCAAAGAAAGACATGGCTGAGGCGTTCAATTTGCTGGCTGCGGCGCAAGTGGAGATTGGAGAGATGTGGGCCAAGGGGATAGTGAGCGTGGCGGACGAACACTTTGCGACGAACGTCACCTTGGAATGCGTCGACATCGTCTCGGAGCGCCTCTCCCGGCCGCGCGTCAGGAGGAGGGGTCTCGCGTTTCTCTGCACTGTGGAGGGCGAGTATCATCTAGTCGGGCTCAAGATGTTCTCGGAACTCTTGAGGGACCAGGGATGGGAGACGGTCATCTTAGGTTCCAGTTTCTCGGCAGAGTCTCTGTCTAGGCGTGCTGATGCCTTGCGAGGCAGGAGGGTGGACCTCCTGTGCATCTCGGCTACCATGCCCTCCTGCTTGCCGCTCCTCGTGGATACCCTCGAGGCGATACGGACTGTGCCAGCCTATTCGAGGGCCAGCATTATCGTCGGCGGGCATGCCGTTACGTCGAGGAGGTGGCGTGATGCCCTCTCACACGGTCGAGACGGCGCCCTCGCTGACTTCTTAGCGCGTGGCTACGAATCGGCCTTGAAGTTCGCCGCCTCGCTGAATCGCTAACGCTGACTACACGATATAGCTGAGTGGCCTACGAGTTGGTAGATACAGGGTGGATCGCCGAAGGCGGGCGTTTGGCCTCTGACTCCCACATCCGGGCGGCGCGCCCGATGAGTACTCGGGTGATCGCTCTGATTCGCCCCGATGAGACATGTTCACGCACGAAAGAGGTCCCCAACCGGATAGAGCAGATGGATTCCCTTCCGGCTCAAATGCCTCGCCCACAGCTACGAGTTATCCCAGGGGCCCGTAAGAGCGAGTCACAGCGATCTTTTAGCCTCCGCAACAATTAGTAGTTCATACCGTCGAGCAGAGGACAAGCGCAGGATCTAGGCATCGGACCCGAGTCAAGAATCCGTCAGCACCTACCCAGGCTACCGTGCAAGACTGGATTCCGAGGTCGCTGGCCGAAGAGACCCAAGCGCTTCGTATCGTCCCCCAGTAGCGATGACGTTGCGCGCGCCCCTCGATTCGAGCGCCAGGCCCCCTTGCCATGGCGCGTTCGGGCCGATACCGCGGGTGCACTGCTCCGTACGGGTCCGAACGCCTAGATTGGCTGTCTTCGCGCGCCTTTGAACCAGCTTACGCAGGCTCACGTCCGACCTGCGGGCCCAGGTCGGCCAAACTCATTTCTCTTCTGAAAAGAAGGCGGAGCCTTCGTGGATTCGGCTGCGACCGCTTTGAACTCCAGATTCGAACATGACTCAGGGCCCTGGTCCGTGAGTCAAGGGCCCATCGCCGAGCGCTCCTTCGACTTCGCCGCCGGCCCAGGAACGGCAAGACCATGTCCAGCGCCTGCCGCTCCCTCAGTCCCTCCACCTCCTCGGGGGGCTTAGCTCACTTCGCCTCGCGGAGCTTGAGGAACTCCTTCTCGCGCCCCCCTTCGTCCTCCCAGGGAGCCCGCCCTCAGTGACCGTTTGGGGGAAAGTCGGGAGGTCGGGCGATTTGTTTGACACCAGGCCGTCCGGACCTGATCCCACCCATAGCTTATAGCGCCCCGACTTTACGAGCCCCTGGGTTTGGGGCTCTCCTTCGAAGTCAAGGAGTCGGACCTCCTGGGGAGGATAGGGTCGCTGAAGGTCGGAGGGAAGGCTCTGGAGACCCCCTACATGTTCCCTGTAATCCACCCGGTGAACCAGCTGATACCCCCCTCGGAGCTCCTGTCCATGGGCTTCCGGGGGCTCATGACCAACTCCTACATCCTCATGAAGAGGAGGAAGGCCGAGGCGCTGGAGAGCGGGATCCACCGCCTCCTCGGGTTCGACGGGATCTTCATCACAGACTCGGGGGGATACCAGGTCCTCGAGTACGGGGACCTGGACGTCGGCTACGCTGACGTGGCTGAGTTCCAGGCGGCCATAGGGACTGAGCTCGCTGTCACCCTGGACAGGCCGACGGGGTACCCGCAGAGGAGGCCGGTGGCGAGGGAGACGGTGGAGTACAGCCTGAAGAACGCCCGCGCGACCCTCGCCGAGTTCGGAGGGAGGCCGACCGCGTGGGTCGGCCCCATCCAGGGGGGGCTCTACCTCGACCTGGTGAAGAGGTCGGCGAAGGCCCTCGTCGGGGCAGGGTTCGGCATCCTCGCCCTCGGGAGCCCCGTCCAGGTGATGGAGAACTACATGTACTCCGACCTCGTGGACATGGTGATGGCCGCGAGGCGGGCCATCCCCTACTCGGTCCCCCTCCACCTCTTCGGGGCGGGGCACCCGCTGACCATGCCCCTCGCGGTGGCGCTCGGGTGCGACACCTTCGACTCGGCCAGCTACGTCCTCTTCGCAAGGGCGGGGAGGTACATGTCGAGGAGCGGGATCCTGACGCTGCAGTCGATGAAGTACCTCCCGTGCAGCTGCCCCGTCTGCTCGAAGACCACCGTGAAGGAGCTGCTTGAGCTCGACCACCAGAGGAGGACGGGGGCCCTTTCGCTGCACAACCTCCACGTCCTGAGGGAGGAGCTCGAGGGGTGCAAGGAGGCGATCTCCGAAGGGAGGCTGTGGGACCTGGTGGAGGAGAGGTCGATGGCGCACCCGAGGCTGAGGGACGCCTTCCTCCGGATGGCGAGATACTCCGCTGACCTCGAGGCTGGGACCCCTGCGATGAAGGAAAGGGGGCTCTTCGTCCGGAGCGACGTCGACCTCCTGAGGCCTGAGCTGGCGATGGCGTCCCGAAGGCTCGCGGGGGCGGCGAAGAGGTCGTCGAAGAAGGCCGTCCTCCTTGGGGTGAGGGAGAGGAGGGGCCCTCCACCCGCCGGGGCTGACGCATACCTCCTGCATCCGCACCTGGGCCCCGTCCCGGCGGAGCTCGGCTTCCAGTACCCGTTCAGCCAGACCGAGTCCGCCCTGGCGCAGTCCGGGGGGGACGCCGAGGGGGCGAAGCGGAGGCTCAGGGCGAAAGGCTACTCGTCCGTGTCCGCTGGCGGGAAGGTCAGGAGTAGACGGAACCGGCGGGGCGCTTCTCCTTCTCCTCGATCATCTTCAGCTCGGTCTCGATGACCTCCGCCCCTTTTATCAGAGGGTCGGTGTTTGCGGCGAACCCGTACCTCTTCGAGAGGAATTCGACCGCCACCGCGGCCGCCCTCGGGTCCACCCTCTCAGTGTTGGAGTAAGCCAAGACGGCGTACGCCGGGAAGGAGTTCATCTCGAAGACGTTGAGGAGCGAAGCGACGGGCCCGACTATCATCCTGTCCTCCTCGAAGACCGCCTCCCCCGGGAGGCCCCCGCGGGCGGTCATCGCGCCTGTCAGGGCGACCCTGTAGTTCCCGCCGTCAGTCTTCAGGGACTCGTCGAGCCCCCCCACGAGGGCCACCTCCTTCGCCCCCGACGACATTATCCAGTCTGCGAGCTGGTGGTAGAACTCGTTCTCCCTCTCCCTGACGGGGGACACCTCCGCCTTCAGGAGGGACAGGGAGCCGGCCGAGTAGACCTCGTACGGCGTCGCGATCCTCCCTTCGACCTGGGACGCCACAGCGGGGGCGTGCTCGTAGTCTATGAAGCACTTGCGCTGGGCCTTCAGCTCGGTGACGAGGAACTTCACGGTCCAGTAGCCCGTGGCGCCTATCCCGTGGAATCCGGCGATTAGCGACGTGCCGTCGAGCCTGCTCCCCTCTGGTACGATCTTCAAAGCCTTCGGGTCGGCCCGGCCGGAACCGGTCTTAAACCTGCGGTGGCAGGACTGGAGGAGGGCTGGCCGGCCTTCCCTTCTTCCTGTAGGCGAGTATCGCTACAACCAGCGCGACGACGGCCAAAGCCACCCCCGCGTAGACCAGGTCAGAGCCCTGGGAGGTCGACGCCTGCGAGCCGTAGAACGACCCGGAGGAGGTCAGGGTCGTGGACGAGAGAGAGAGGGTGCCTACGTCAGTCCCTTGTAGTAGGGACAGCTTGGACCCCGTGGCCTTGACCTCCGCCACCTGAGACCCGACGAGGGTGACCGTGGCGTGGTTGACTATCAGGTCGCCGATGGAGACGCCGGCCAGGGTGATGTTGACCCCGGTCACGGTAAGGGTGCTGGCACGTATCCCCGAGAGCACGTACCCTCCGCCGCTGGCGGCCACCAGGGGCGCGCTCGCTATGTTGGAGGAGGTCAGCGTGTCGTTGGCGTAGTAGATGTAGGGGAGGACGTCGACGTAGGACTCGACCGGGACGACGCTGGCCGCCGACGCTGACTGGCCGCTGACGAAGACGGTCCAGGGGCCCGCGGCGAGGGCGGGTGTGTTCCCGACGAACGAGTTGAAGGAGGTAAGAGGAGAGGGGACCTGGATGGTGCCCTCCCACGCGCCTATCGAAGAGTTGTACTGCATGGGGGTCCCCGTGTCTCCGAGCGCGTCTGTCACGTACGACTCGAAGGTGTACCCCGACGGGATGGCCGTCGCGAAGAAGACCCCGGACGTGACCTGACCGCCCGTCGAGTTGGTGACGTGGGCGAGGACCGTGACCGTCTGGCCCTCGTAGACGGCGGCGGGGGCGGACACGTTGTAGCTCAGGGTCGGGGCCGAGACGTAGAAGCCCGTGGTGTAGTTCCCGAGCTGCACCCCGGACGTCTGGTTGGCCTCGTACGAAGAGATGAACTGGACCTGGTAGAAGCCCTGGGAGAAGCTGGAGGGTATCGTGTAGTTGGCCTGGTTGTACTTGAAGAAGTTGAAGACGCCGTACTGGACGGTGTTGGGGGCGGGTTGGAGGTCCACGGAGGCCATCAGGGCCCCAGAAAGGCTGTAGATCTTCGCGGTGACGTTCGAAGTGTAGACCCCGGTCCCGCCTGCGGTCTGGGTGCTCGCCAAGAGGACGACGCGCTGCCCCGGCGCGGCCGAGGGGATCGCGGTGTCAAGCGGCGTCAGCATCACCCCGGTCACCTCCTCGCCGACGTAGAGGTATGTGGAGACGCTCCCGACCCCCGGGCTCTCCACGACGAGGGAGTACGACCCCTGGGGCTGGGTGGCCGACAACGTCGTCGTCCCCGAATACGTCCCCCCGCCGTCGGAGGTCAGGTTGACGTTCTGGACGAGGGCCCCCCCATAGAGGAGCTGGGCGTCGAGGCTCCCCGCCGCTATCGCGGTGCCGTTGGGGAGGGAACCTATGGCTGTTATTGTGAACGGGGAGCCGACCTGGACCGCGCTCCCGAACGGGTAGGGGACCGGGATCTCGATGCCGAGGCTGTCGCCGACGGAGACGTCGGCGATCCCATAGCCGGTCGCCGTCCCCGAGGTCCCATAGACCTGGACGGTCCAAGAGCCCGGAGGGTCAGACGACTTCACGGAGTACGACCCCGTCCACGTGTTGCCGTTGAAGGAAAGAGGGACGGAGGCCACGAGCCCGCTCGGCGCCATCAGGTCGGCCGTGAACTCCCCCGACGTCACAGGGGCGCCCCCGGGGGCGGTCGCAGCCGCGGAGATGGTGAAGCTTTCGCCGTACACGTACTGCGCGGGGGCGGACTTGGACGTCCCGGTCGTCGTGCTCACGGTGATCTGGATCCCCTGCGCTTGGGCCTTGATGTCGGCGGCGAGGGTGGGGAGGTTCGGTGAACCCAGCCCTGTGACTAGGTTGTAGCCTGGGCCCGACTGGTACGCGCCGTTGTAGCCGAATGTGATCTGGTTGAAGGCGGTGGCGTACTCCGCCTTGTCTGAGTAGATGGAGTAGAGGTACGGGTTGAGTAGGCCGAGGCTACGGCCGACGTACTGGTTCATGTCGGCGGTCATCCCGGCCCAGAGCGGCGAGGCGAGGCTCGTCCCCCCTATGGCGTAGTCCGCCCCCTCGAGGACGATGACGAGGCCGGTGTATGGGTTGGCGACAGCGGCGACGTCAGGGGTGGCCCGGGCGGCCGACGAGACGGCCGCGGCCTGGTAGTATGGCCTGGCGAATATGGTGCTGTACCCCCCTCCTGAACTGACCCCCTGCGCGCCCACGTACTGCGGGGAGACGCTCCAGGCGGCCTCCCCCTGGTAGGTCGCGGTCGTGTTCGGGGACAGGGGCGACCCTGAGGTCGGGGAGAGATAGAGGGTCGTCCCGCCCACCCCGGTCACGAAGGGCGAGGTTGCAGGGAAGTCGGCGGTCACCGTCGTCGTCCCGTCGAACGCGCCGTTGTCCCCTGAAGACGCGAAGAAGGAGATCCCCTCCGCGGCCCCCTTCTGGAAGTAGTAGTCGAGGTACGCGTAGTTGAGGAACCCTGCGACAGAGAACCCTGACTCCCCGAAGGAGTTCTCGCCGAGCCCCCAGCTCATGGTCACCACGTTCCCCAGGCGCTGGTCGACGGCCATCTTCACCGCCTCGTAGAGGGCGTTGCTCGCGTTCGCCGCGACGAGGAGGTTGATGTGCGCGTAGGGGGCCGCGAGGTGGGCCGCCTCCACGTCCAGGGCGACCTCGGCGTTCCACCCGAAGGTTATCCCGTTGGAGGGCTGGTACGGACCCACCGGGATGACCGACAGGTTCACCGGAGGGAGCCCGAACTGCTTGTCGAAGGAAGCCACGTCCTGGTAGATGGTCGGGTCGCCGTAGGCGTCGATTATCGCTATCGTCTCCCCCTTCCCGCCGTACCCCTGCGAGATGAGCCCGGTCATGTTGTAAGCCGACTGGATCTCCTTGGGGGTGTAGTAGGTGGCCGCGTACTGCATCCCCTGGTCGAGCGGGACGGAGTTGGGGAGGCTCGACTGGACCACGCGCGCCCCGTCCAGCTTCCCTAGTATCTCGTAGCTGGGGGTGAAGCTCGGGGAGGTGGCCGGAGCCGACGGAGCAGGCGAGGCCGACGGCCCCTTGGCGGGGGGAGCCGCGAGGACAGGCAAGGGCTGGAGGAGCATGAGCGGGATCAGGGCGAGGGCTGCGGCTGGGAGGAGGCTGCGCCCTGAAATCTTCAAGGAAGATGTGGCGCCGGGCGCCGAAATATAAGCGCATCCCAGGAGCCCGAAACACCCCGGGACCGGCCCCGGCCCGACTGAGATTCGGCGCGACCCGGAGAAAGGCTTAACTAGAGTCGAAGGTCGCGAGGCGACAAGAGTTTACGAACAGATGGAAGTGAAGGTTCTGGGAGCCGCCAGGCAGGTCGGCCGCTCCGCGTTTCTTGTGACGCACAAAGACAGCAAGATCCTGCTGGACTACGGGGCCATGACGACGAAGGTGCCTGGCTTCCCCATGCACGTCCCCCCCAAGGACATCAAGGCGATCGTCCTTTCTCACGCGCACCTAGACCATTCGGGCGCGGCGCCGCTCAACTTCCTGAGCGGGAGCATGAAGCTCCACTCGACCCCCATCACGTCAGAGCTTGCGAACCTCCTCATCCAGGACTTCATCAAAATCTCAGGGCAGTACCTCCCGTTTGAGTTCCTCGACCTGATGGCGATGAACTCCAACACAGTGCACCACGGTTACATGGAGCCGTTCCAGGTCGGAGACTTCACCATCCAGCTCTACGACGCGGGGCACATCCCGGGCTCGGCGATAATCTCGGTGGAAGCGGGGAACAAGCGCCTCATCTACACGGGGGACATCAACGGGGACGAGACGAACCTCATGCCAGGCTCGTGGAAGAACCTGGGGGAGGCCGACATGGTTATCACTGAGAGCACCTACGCCCAGGCCGACCACCCCGGGAGGCAGAAGGCCGAGCAGGAGCTAGTCGAGTTCGCCCGGACCATAGTGGAGAGGGGGGGCGTCTTCCTCATACCTGCGTTCTCCGTCGGTAGGGCCCAAGAGGTGGCGATGACGCTTGTGAAGAACGGTTTCAAGCACCCCATCGCGATGGACGGGATGGCGCTGAAGGTCAACGGGATCCTCCTCAGGTACCAGGAGTTCCTCCGCGACCCGGCGGCGCTCCGCAGGATGCTCGAGACCATCGAGGAGGTCACCAGCTGGACGCAGAGGAGGCGGCTCGTGAAGAAGCCAGGGGTGATCATCTCGCCGGCGGGGATGCTGGTGGGCGGTTCGTCCATATTCTACAACGAGCACCTCTCCATGGACGAGAAGAACGGGATAGGGATCGTGAGCTTCCAGGTCCCGGGGACCCCCGGGAGGACACTGATAGACAAAGGGCTGACGATATACAGGGGCAAGCCCGCCAAGGTGAAGGCCGAGGTGAAGCGCTTCGACTTCTCGTCGCATTCAGGGAGGTCGACGCTCCTCAGCGACCTCAAGGGGGTCCAGGGGAACCCGAAGTTCCTCACCGTCCACGGCGAGGAGGAGTCGTGCCTCGCCTTGGCCAAGGAGCTCCACGACGGCTTCGGCGCCGAGGCCACCGCAGCGATGCCCGGACAGGAATTCACCGTCTAGGCGGCGGATGGGGTCGTCTCTTCGAAGATGAGCGACCAAGACGCACCCGACGCGAAGCGCGTCACTCCGAAGAATCTCCTCGTAGCGGCGGGGGTGGTCATAGCGACGCAGGTCGTCGCGCTCCTGATAACCAGCCAGAACCTCCCTGTCTACGTCAGCGTGGTGGAGACGACGGGACCGAGCTACGCCCCGGCGGGGACCTCGGTGGCCGGGTCCGCCTTGAACGCGGCCCTCCTCGTCGCCTTCGCCTTCGCCCTCACCCTGGTCCTGGTGTGGCTGCTAAGGAGGAGGCTGGTCCTCCCGTTCAAGGTCTTCGTCTTCGGGTCGGTGGCATTCTCCGCCTTCATCCTGACGCTGGTGACGGCCGGGCAGTTCGCTTTCGACTATCTCCCGACTAGCTTCGTGGACCCGGTGGCCTACGGGGTCCCCGTGGCGGTGGTGGCTCTGATCGCGTACACCATATTCGTGAAGAACGTCAACTGGGTGGCGACGATAGTGCTCGCGTTCGTCGGGGCCGAGGTGGGGAGCTTCTTCGCGGAGACGCTCCCGACCTGGACCGCGCTGGCGCTCCCCATCGCTTTCGCGGTCTACGACATCTACGCGGTGTTCAAGGGGCCGCTGAAGGCGCTGGTGGGGACCGGACAGGGGATCGCGCTCATCGGGATGTCGATCAGGGCGGGGGAGTTCACGCTCGGGCTCGGCGACGTGGTGTTCTACACCCTCCTCCCCTCGCTCGCGCTCTTCCAGTTCTACCACGCGTTCGGGGCGCTCCCGGCGGTGCTCACCATCGCGGCCATAGACGTCGGGATGGTCATCACGCTCTTCCTCCTCTCGAGGAGGAGGCTCCTCCCAGGGCTCCCCATCCCCATGCTCCTGGGGGTCATCGTCGTCCTGAGGTTCCTGGTCTAGAACTCTACGACCGGCTTCTTGGTCCCCTTGACGAGGGCGTCGGCTCCCTCCGACGTCGTCTTGAACGTGTAGAGCGCGTCCCTCATCCTCAGCTTCACCTTCGCGCTGTCCCCCTTGCGGGCGACCCTGACCTCGCTCGCGTCTTCGAGCATCTTCGCGAACTGGTCCTTGTCGGTTATCTCCTTGGGCATGCGTGGCACCCCCGCGCGAGGGCGCTTATGAACCCTGGCCGGCCGCAGGGCCCTCGAAGGGCCCAGGCGACGCAGACGCGCCCAGGAGGCTATGAAAGAACCCTGATGCTCGTGACGGCGGCATCGTCATTCGTAGACCGGGCGGCCGGACGCTCCCCGAAGTCGCGGCGCCCCCATCTGCGCAGGGAGGGAGACCCTTCAGGATGCAGCGGCGAACTCGCGGCGGAGAACGGCGCCCTGTCCTGGACGGACGCCGGGACGATCGGGTCGAGGGTTGCACGGCGCGTCAGACTCGGGGACCCAGACGTCTCGACCATGATCGCGAGCCTGGCCCCGGCGACTTGTGGGCCAGAGCCCTCCGGCAATCTTTTTCCAGGTCCGCCGCAGTCAAGCTTAATAACTCGTGAAGAGGGGCGATTTTTCAGCGGCACCGAACGCAGCTAGGATGTGAAAAGACGAGTTTCGGACGAGGAGGCTATGGGCGAAGCAGCGGCGGAAGCGGCGGCTTCAGGTCCTTCAAGCCAAAGCCTGTTGAAGTCGGGAAGGAGTACGACGTCACCATTTCCGAGATCAGCAGGCGCGGTGACGGCATAGCGAAGATCGACGGTTTCGTCATCTTCGTGGCCGGCGCCAAGCAGGGCTGGCAGGGCAAGATCAAGGTGACCCAGGTAGCCAACAGGTTCGCCACCGGCGCGGTCGTTGGCGGGTCTGAGGGCATGTCTGGCGCCGACGGTCAGGCCTCCACAAGCGAGAGCGAAGAGCAGGGAGCGTAAGGTCCGCCAAGGGCCTTCGTCCTGGACTGGCGGCTCGTCTTTTACGACGGCCGCTCCGTCTTGATTTTGTAATCCTTCTTTCTCTGCACCCAGCCCTGCCTCCGGACCCACGGTCCGTCCTCGCCGGCGCCGAGGACGGAAAGGCTTAACCGAGCGGTGGGCGGTCGGACACCCATGGTTCTTTACGCCAGGGACATAGTGGAGAAGGAGTTCCTGTCACTCACCGAGGAGAGCACGGTCCTGGACGCGGCGAAGAGCATGAAGTCCAAGAGGCGGGGCTTCGTCCTGGTGGGACCTCCGGCGAGCCCGCGGGGGATCGTGACCGAGTGGGACGTCCTCTCGAAGGTGGTCGCAGAGGGGCTCGACCCGCAGAAGGTCACTCTGGGCGAGGTGATGACAAGGGAACTCCTAAGCATCGAAGGAGGCGCGGGGCTGGCCGCGGTGTCGCAGCTGATGACGGAGCACGGGGTGAGGCGCCTCCTGGTGAAGGAGGAGGGGGAGGTGATAGGGTTCATCACTTCGAGGACGATGCTGGCCAGGATGAACGACTACGTCGACAAGGTCTCCTCCCAGATAAGCCGGCTCCAAGCGCCCTGGTTCTGAGGCGGAGCGTTGACAGTCACGGTGTACGTCGACGGGCTCGCCGAGCCCAAGAACCCTGGCACAGGGACGTTCGGCTACCTGATCTACGACGGGGGGAAGAAGCTCGGGGAGGGGTCCGGGCTCGCCGGCCGAGGGGTGACGAGCAACTTCGCTGAGTACACCGCGCTCGCGGAGGCCTTGAAGAGGCTGAAGGCGCTCGGGGTGACCGGGGACGTCCTCGTGAGGTCCGACTCGAAGCTCTTGGTGGGCCAGATGAGCGAAGGGTGGAAGGTCAAGGGGGGGATGTACGTCGGCAAGCTCAAGGAGGCGCGGGACCTGGTGAAGGAGTTCGCGTCGGTCAAGTTCGAATGGATACCGAGGGAGCAGAACCAGGAGGCCGACCTGCTGACCAGGGTCGCCTACGAGCGTTCCATCGGCGGCGGGCGTACACGATAGCCTGGCACGCTTATCACCCCCCGCCCCCCGTGACGAGGGATTGCGAAGAGACCCCGCCCGCGGCTGCGCCGTCGTCCTGACGGTTGCCGCCCTCCTACTGACGTCCTCAGCGCCGGCGCTGCTCGCCCCCCCGCGGCCCGCGGCCGCGCCTCCCCCCCGGCTGGTCCCCACTGCGCCTGCCACCGCAGGCGCCAGCCTCTCCAGAGGGCGAGCGTCAGAAGCCGCGATGCTCCCCCCTGAGCCTGCGCTCCCCGGCCAGCCTTCGTCCTCCGACCTCTACGACGAGCAGCTGGGGCTTACGTTCACCCAGGGTTTCTACTCGATGCTCTACAACGTCACGGCGGTCCCCCAGGTCGACGCGGGGTCTGGGACCGGCCCGGCCTACCTCCTCAACGGACTGACTTCGTCAGGCTACTGGTACCAGGTGGGGGTCTCGTGGGACTGGAGCCCAGGGGAGGGGTTCGGGATGAACTACGAGGTGTTCGGCCCCTCTGGCGCGTCGATCTATCCGTCCGCCGCCGGGAGCGGGGTCGAGCAGTTCAGCGGCCCCGTCAACCCAGGCGACCCGGTATCCCTCAACCTGTACTTCAGCTCGGGGGAGGTCGTGATGCTCGCCGTGGACAACGCAACCCACGCGTACGCCCAGGAGACGTACAGCGCCGAAGGGGCGACGAGCTTCGTGGGGATCCCGTCGAGCACCGCGAACTACAACGGCTTCTTCACCGGCCTGATGACCGAGTGGTACCACGGGAGCCCCTACTATCAGGGCCAGGAGGCGGCCACCTACGCGACGACCCTCCCGCAGCAGTCCGCCTGGATGTGGATCGACGAGTTCGCCTGCTCTGGCTCGACCTGCGCCACAAGGTCCGACCTCTTCTCGGCGGCGACAGACGGGCCAGTATCCTACGCCGACCCCACCTCCCTGATCACCTTCTCCTCCCACGGGGCGACGGAGGCGAGCAGCGCGTACGTCTTCGTGACCGGGGGGGCGAACCAGCCCACCGTCCCACTGACGTTGAGCTATTCGGTCGTCGGGGGGGGCTCACCGTCACCCCCTGTCCTCAGCTACGTCGAGGGGGGCTCGACCCGCTCCGCGACGCTGACAGCTGCGGGCTCCACCTACCTGGTCGACCTTGGGAGCACGTGGAACGTCACCCGGGTCCTCCCTGGCTCGGGGGGAGGCCAGAGGTGGGCCACGGACAACTCGACGGGAGGGGTGGCTGCGTCTCCGGAGGCCCTCGACCTCGTCTACTACCGCCAGTACTTCGTCGGGTTCAGCGCGGCTGTCGAGGGGGGAGGGTCAGGGTACGAGCTCCCCACGGTCGCATTCTCCGAGTTCGGCTCCGCCAACAGCACGTCCGCCGGGGAGGGGGGGTGGGCCGACGCAGGGACCAACGCGACGTACCCCGCCCTCCTCGGCGGCTCCGACTCCACCCAGAGGTGGGTCGCGACTGACGCTGAAATCCCCGTCCTTGCCCCGGGGGACGTCACGGCGACGTACCTCCACCAGTACGCCCTCTCGAGCGCCGCCACGCCTGCGGCCGGGGGGGCGGCCGGCCCAGTCTCCGGGTGGTACGAAGCCGGCGAGACGCTCGCCCTGGTCGCGACCCCGAACCCCGGGTGGGAGTTCGAGGGGTGGACGGGGTCGGGGGAAGGGGCTTACTCTGGGAGCGCAGCTTCAGCCTCCTTCACCCTGGGGGGCCCCGTGAACGAAAGCGCGCTCTTCTATCCGGGGCTGACGATTGCCGCCGGGGCGGGAGGGACGGTCGCCTACGCGTACGGGGGGGAGAGCGGGTCCGTGTCGTCGAGCTCGACGACGGTCTATGTGCCCGCAGGGACGGAGGTGTCCCTGACGGCGCGCCCGGCGTCCTTCCTCTACGTCTTCTCGGGGTGGGGAGGAGGAGGGGGCTCGGCCTCTGAAGGGGTGCGGCTGTCCGGCCCCGCGACGGCTGAGGCGAAGTTCGGGTACAACTATCCCGCGCTCCTAGCTATAGCCGCAGCGACGGCCCTCGCCCTCTCGGCCGCGCTCCTGGCCCAGTCGATGCGTAGGCGCGCGCCCAGAGCGAAGGAGGCTGGCCCCGTGGCCGCATGGGCTGGTGGGCCCGCCCGGACTCGGACCGGGGATTTCCGCCATGTGAGGGCGGCGTCATAGCCAGACTAGACCACGGGCCCGGCGGTGCCGCCCCCGAACCCGATATTTGCCTTTTCATCCGGTCGGGCCGGGTGGCTCCGCCTGCAGCGAGGACATGAAGTCCCTGAACCCGAACGAGGCCCTGTGCCTGATCCATGCGGCCCCTATGACCGTGACCACGTTGGTGAATATGATCACGTAGGAGACGAGTCCCAGGAAGGTGCTCCCAAGAGGGAGGCCGTAGCTCAGCGCGAGGATGGCCAGGGTCGCCTGGGTCACCCCCTGGGCCGAGAGGAGTATCACCGCTGCCCTGTTCTTCGACGCTTCCGCCCCGGCGGTGGCTGCGACCACGGAGACGCCCCTGGCCCCGAGGAGCCCGGCGGTGAGGAGGACCCCGACGGTGACCCCCATGTAGACGCTGCGGAGGCCGATGTCGAAGGTCAAGCCGAGGAAGACGAAGAAGAGGGTGTTGAGCAGGAACGATATCTCCTCCTGGATGCCGGAGACCTTCGACATCAGGGGGTCGATGTCCACCTGCTTGCTCCGCAGCAGGTTCAGGACCTTGTAGTTGCCGAATATAAGCCCGAAGATGAAGACCCCCAGCTCCCCGCTCCCCCCTAGGGCCTCCGTCCCGGCGTAGGTCGCGAGTATCATACCTAGCATCAGGACATAGGTGTACCTCTGGTCCTTGACCCTCTCGAGGACGAAGAGCCAGACGAAGGACAAGGCGACGGCCGGGACCACCCCGATGGAGAAGGTCGCGGCGACCTTGGTCAGGGACATGGCGAAGCTAACGACCGGAGAGGAGTAGAGCTGCACGAGGACGAGGAACGTGATGATCCCCACGATGGAGTTCAGTACCGACTCGATGGTCACAAGGGCTACGGTGTCGGCCGGGAGCTTGAGGGACCGCGCGAGCGGGGCCACCACCGGGGTGCTCGTCTGGCCTGCTATGATCGAGCCGAATATCATGGCCTCGACGAGGTCCCACCCCATGACGTAGTATCCAAAGGCGGTGATCCCCACCATGGCGAGCGTGAAGTAGAAGAAGACGAGCGCGACCGCCCTCCCGCCCCCCTGGGCCAAGCTCTTGAGCTTGAGCTGGAGTCCGCTGTAGAAGAGGATCATCACGAGGGTCAGCTCGGCGAAGAGCCCAAGGACAGGGCTCAGCTCCGTCCCCGAGAAGATGTGGAATCCGGGCCCGAGGACGACCCCTATCAGGATGAGGAAGAGGAAGGAGGGGACGCCGGTCCTCCTGAAGAAGAGCTCCCCCAGGAACCCTAGGAAGACTATGGCTGAGACGACGGCGAACACGAGGATGGTGTCGGCCAAAGGCAGCTTCCGCCGACGCGAGACCGCATTTAAGCCATTGAGGCGGCCTTTCACCCCTACGACGAGGAGCGAGCTAAGGCTTTGGGAGGACCAGGGCGGCCTTCCTGAGCCCGAGGGCCAGGAGCGCTATCCCGAGGATCACCACAAAGTCCCTCACGCTGAACGGCAGGTTCGCGGGGTATCCGAGAAAGTCGAGTGCGAGCCTGAAGGCGTAGACGGCGGTGAAGAAGGCCGCGGCGGCGATGAAGTAGGCGAACGACCCTGCGACGAGCCCGCCCTTGAAGACCCGGCGAAGCCGCTCTAGGTAGACGAAGCCGGCGAGGCAGACCAGGAAGGTCGCGCCGTCCCAGGCAGTCTGGGCGACGATCGTTGCTCTGGCACGCCTCCTCTACTTCTTGAGCCCCACGGACCTATTCTTGAGCCTCAGATCTGAGGACTTGCACTTCCTGCACCTCTCTGCGTTGAGGGGGTTCCGGGCGCCGCACCTCAGGCAGACCTGGAGGAAGAGGCGCCTCTTCTGTGCTATCTGCTTCTTCGTCGCGTCTGCTATTGGCATGCGAGCGTCTCCACGCCGACCTCCGTGGCACCACTATAAGCTTTCAGACGCCGCCACAGCCCGCGCGGCCTCGAAGGGCGTCCGCCAGCCCGCGGGCGCCCCGCCTGGAGCCCCGACCTTCGCCTGATGGAACAGACTACCCTGGGCAAGGCTGCGACCTGCTGAGAGCCCCAACCACGGCGGCTTCTATGACGTCAGGCCGAGCGATTCGACGAAGCGCCTGACGGCGTCTTCCACTACCTCGTCCCGCCCCGCATATCCGAGCCTCCTGGCTATCTCGTCGAGGGTGCTGACGTAGGTGTGGCGTATCCTCACGGTGACGAAATGGTCTTCCTTCAATCTGTCAGTGCCACCAAGCCCTCCTCTTGCGCACCGCTAGCATCGCCACCCCGACCACGGCGATAAGCACCACAGCTATCGCGCCTGCCAGCGCCCCGTACCCGGCGCGGGTGGCCGGGAGAGCAGTGGTCTGAGAAGCCGCCGACGATGCGCTCGTGGTCTGGTGCGAAGTCGCGGTGGTCGCGCTCGAAGCGGTGGTCGACGCAGAGGTCGTGGTGCTCGAAGTGGTCGTCGACATCGCCGTCGATGTGACCGAAGTGGTCGTCGACGTGGAGGTCGTAGTCGTCGTCTGAGCGGCGCTGACGCTGGTTGTCGTCGTTGTTGTCGTGGTGGTCGAAGGCGTCACCGTAAGCGTGAAGGTGGCCGTCTCAGTCTGGCCCCCTCCGTTCGCTGTCACCACGATGGAGTAGCTCCCCACAGGCGTCGACTCGGAGGTGTATATCGACAAGGTGGAGGTGCAGCTAGGGAGGCACGAAGGCGCAGAGAGGACGGCCGACGCTCCTGACGGGGCGCCCGACGTAGCGAGGTACACTGTCTGCGCCGACCCAGACGTGAGCGAGACCACGGCCGAGGCTACGGCCGTCCCCCCCTGGGCGACGGCGGACGAAGACGGGGAGACAGCGAGCGTGAAGGCGAACGCGACGGGGGGCGGAGGCGGGGGCGGCGTGGACGGAGGCTGAGCGGCGGCGAAGGGGGTGCCTCTGAGCTCTGCGACCGGGACGGAGCCGCAGATGGTGTCTGGAGAGACGAACGTCAGCGCGGCGACCTCGACCCATTCTCCTGTCCCCGGAGAGTAGTAGTACAGGAGGGTCGAGGACGTGATCCCAGACGAGGTGAAGCAGACTGCGGCGGTGCCGGAGGGCGCTCCGGCTACGCTCAGGTCGAAGTACGCGAGGGGAGTCGCGCCTGTCTGGGCGCTGAGACCGGTGGCCGTCCCTGGAGGGGCGGCGGCGTAGTCGAAGGCGTTGACGCTGACCGAGGTCCCCGGGGCGACCCCCGTGAGCGTGACGTCGACCCCGTTGGCGAGGGCATCGTTCACGGACGCGTCGCCTGTGCTGTTCGCTACGGCCGTGACGAAGAGCTCTGTGAAGGGGGAGGGCTGGACCACGTAGAAGGTGCTGTTGAGCGTCTCTATGACGCTCGTGCCGTCTGTGAAAGAGGCCTCGACGACCCAGGTACCGCTCTGGGTCGGGGTGAAGGAAGAGGATGCGCTACCTACTGCCAGAAGAGAGCTGGACGAAGCGACTGGCTCGCCCGAGGGCGAGACCCAGGTGAATTGGACCGACTTCGCGAGGGGGTCGTCGGTCGCGGCCGTCGCGTTGACATTTTCCCCTGTAGCAAGGTCGGTCGCGTCGGTTGCGAGGGAGTACGTACTGGCCTTGAGCCCGACGGTCGATTGATATGAGGAGCCCATCGTCATGTTGGCGTAGTTCTCCACGCTGGGGGAGACGAGGACTGTGAAGCTGGCGCCGGACGCGAGGGGAGCCGACGGGATGAACACCGCCTCGCTTGTGAGCGGGGTCCCGGACGGCGAATCCTGCGGGTCCACCGGGAGGACCCTCCCCGCCAGGCTCTCACCGCCTGTGGAGACCGTGATCGTGGTCCCGTTCAGAGACGCGGCTTGCATCAGCTGGTCGAAGGAGAGCTCTATGAAGGAGCCGGTGGAGTTTGAGAAGGCGGAGACGCCCGACACCGCGGGGGGAGAAGATGGGGGCAGGTCGATGTTGATTCCAGTGGCGGGGGGCGGGACATAGACGACTATGCTCCTCTCGGTCGAGTATCCCGGTGCCTGGACGACGACCATGTACTTCCCTGCAGGGACGAACCACGCGTAGCTCCCCAGCGGGCCCGTCTGCTGCGGGTTCAGCTGGCCGAACCCCGCCGCGGGCCACGGCGCCCACTGCGAGGTCGTAGAATTGTACTGGAAGACGGTCACGGTGGCGTTGGCAACAGGGTTGGAGAGGAGGCCTGCGTAGACGACTCCGCTGGGGTCCACGGTGGGGACCACGTTCGCCGTCTTGGGGGGGCAGTACTCAGCCGTGAGCCCAGCCACCTCCTGGCTGACGTAGTTCTCGGCCCCGGTGAGTCCCATGCCCGCAAGCCCGCTGAGAAGCGAGAAGAGGAACGTGACCGGGAGCCCTGAGAGCTCGGCGAGGCTGCTGATGACCCCCGCCGCGTCGTTCCCGTCCGCCATCGCCCCGACAAGCGCGGTGGCCGCGGTAACAGTGCCTAGCTTTAGGTCGGTGAGGAAGCCCCCCTGGCCAGAGGCGCTAACGCACGCCTCGACGGTCCCGATCGACTCGAGCGTGTCTACGAACCACTTCGTGTCTGTGTAGAAGCCCGCCGCAGAGAGAATCGCCCCGGCCCCAGGCGCAAGGCGCCCCCCTTCTTCTCCTGCGAACTTGTCTACGATGGTGACAACAGTCCCGAATCCGGGGAGAAGGTAGTCCGTGGGGCTGTCGACCTCCTTCGCGATGCTCGTCGGAAGAGCCAGGTACGGGACGAAGAAGCTCATGCGGACCTCCACCGTGCTCGATGTGTTCTCGAGCAGGGCGTATGTGAAATTGAATATCGGGTACCCCGTTGAGAGCAGGAACTGCTTGTCGACCGCGTTCGGCGTGTAGTAGACGTCCCGTGTGAGGTTCATCCCTACGAGGGCGTTCAGCGCGGTGCCGTTGGCGACGCCGGGAATCTCCTTGTTGAACCTGAGGGTGAGGTTGAGCTGGGCGGATGTGGTGGTAGTCCCTGTGATGTTCGTGACCGACTGGCTGTTCAGCGTCACGTTCGCTCCCTCGAACGGTGATGGGATCTCGCTCTGCACCTGCTGCGCCGAAGGCGGCGTCAGCGTCCCGTCCCCGAGCGGGGTGACCAGGGTCGCGAAGTTGACATACAGGGCCCCGTTCCATCCGGACTGTGGGTAGAACGTCGCGGTGTATGCCCCGGACGAGGTCAGCGTGGCGTTGGCGCTGCCAGCACCCGGGGCAATCACCTCCACGTCCGTCACGAGCGACGCGTTGCTGAACCACATGGTGAACGTCATCGCCATCCCGGGGACGAAGACGTATGGGAAGTGCGGGATGCCTTCCTGCGGGTCCCAACAGACCAGCCTCCCGTCGGTCTGTTGCATGCAGATCTTGACCAAGACCGGCTGGGTGTTGTCGTAAGTCACCGCGACCACAGGGGAATAGAGTTCGACCCCCGTCGTCGTGTTAGCAATGGCGTGCAGCTGGTAGACGGTCTGGTCGGCTCCGGGCGGTAGGGAGACAGCCATCTGCCAGAACCCCCCTGCAGGGACGACGGCTGTGCCCAGAAGGGTGTCGTTCGAATAGACAACCAGGGCGCTCCCAGGAGGGGCCTGGCCCGACACTGTGGTGTTGAGGTCGGCCAGGAGCGGAGGCGCTGACAGCGTCACCTGCTCTACAGTCTCGACCGTGGAGGAGAGGACCTCTTCGTATGCCGTCCCCTCAGCGAAGTAGCGCACCAGCGACACGAGCGCCATGGAGGACCCGTCGTAGCCGGCCGAGACCTGGAGCTCGTACCTCACCGCCCCAGACGCCCCGGAAGAGAGGTTCCCCACAGAGACAGAGTAGTACCCGGGGGTCGAAGACGAGGCGTTCACCGGCTGGTCGTTGAGGAGGAACCCTCCTGGTATGGCGGTGGTCCCCTCAGGGACAGGTACCAAAATGGACACGTTCTCGAGGGTGATGGGCCCAGAGTAGTTGTAGGAGGCGCGCAGGAACACTGAGCCGCCGGGGGTCGTTTCACCTGGGACTGCAGCGATCGAATTGCCTGGCTTGCCAGTGAAGAGGTCCCCTGCCCCTTCATACAGGGGGATGCTCCCCAGCTGGTAGACCTGGGCCGCGGAGGCGTTGACCGTCGTCTCCCCCCACAGGCCGGTCGTCCCCGACTGGCCGAAGATGACCAATCTGAAGACGCCTGCGTAGGGGAGGCCATATGCAAGCGACGACGTGGAGTTCTGGATCTCTGCGACGGAGGTGGCGTACCCCGTGGCGTTCAGGGAGTAGACGTCCGCGCTCCAGGAAGAGACAGGGGAGCCCGTCGCCGCGTCCACGATTGTGCCTGTCAGCATGCCTGGCTGGATCAATCGGATCACCGCCGTGGCGTTCCTGTAGGCGTCGAGGGTCACGCTGACGCACTCTGCAGGGAGGTCAGCTTCGTAACCGTCAGCGCAGACGGTGAACGGCTCCCCCGGCCTCCCTGTGACAGGAATGACGTTCTCTTGAAGCTGCCCCGAAGGAAGCGTGGCCGACGAGACGTAGTAGTAGTTCCCCTGAGGATCTATGGCGTGGATGCTATAATGAGCGCCCACGCGCCAGTCCACAGGGAGCGGACCGACGAGGGCCCCACCAAGATACTGGGTGTAGAGCTGGAGGTTGATGTATCCCTTAAAGGTCAGCGGTATGGTGATGTTCAGGGTCTCCACCCCGTTCTGCGGGATAGAAGCGTACTCGGGGGCAGACGAGAGGTAGAACGGGGATGTGGCCGACACGGTGGCGGACCCGGCGTAGAAGGTCGTGGAGTATCCCCCGGTGGAGTTGGTCAGAGCCTGCTTGGTGAAAGTCGCGCCGTTGATCTGCTCGATGACGGTGACGCGCGTGTTCGCGACCAGGGTCCCGTTGCTGTAAGCGACCAGGCCCTGGAGGGTGCCGGTAGGCAACGGCTCGAGCCTGATCACTGGGGCAGTCCCGTTGACGGTGAAGGTCTCCACGGGGGGCGTCGCGTAAGGGAGGCCTGTGCCGTAGAGGCTCGTGGAGATGGACAGCTCGGCGCCGGAGGGCGCAAGAACAGGCTGAGCGGCGCCGGTCGAGTTCGTCACGAACGCCCCTGCGATTCCTCCGGAGCCCGAGTAGGTAAGCTGGACCCCGAGGACCGGGTTGCCCTGCAGGTTCACCACGTCGGCGTGAACGTACTGGATTGGGAAGGTGATTACGTTCGTGCCGGAGGAAAGTGTCACCGTCTTCGTCGTGCAGAGGCCTGAGATGCACGCCTGGACTGACTCGGTCGCCCCGCTAGCGAGCCCGGTGAAGAGCAGCGAGCCCCCTCCACCGGTGGTGGCCTGGAGGCCCGCGACCAAGATGGAGACGTCTGCCGCGGGACTGCCGTTCTGGAGAACGGCGTCGACCTGGAGAGACGACGCCTGAGAGGTCGTTACGAAGGTGACGTTGAGCGGACGAATGATGGACAGCGCGCCCACACACGTGCCGTAGTAGCAACTGTATCCTGCTGTATAGGTCGACCCTGTGTACAGCTCTTCTGTGAGCGGGTCGTAGACGATGCTCTGCAGGTTCCCGTTTAGACCCGGCGACCCGGGAAAGAAGAAGCTGCCGCCGTAGACCAGTCCTGCCACCCCGGTCGCGGCGTCGTAGGATGCCAGGACTGGGGACGGATTGAGAAAGCCATAGGCTGATGCGCCCTCCGTTATCGGTATGTACACGATGTTGTTCGCCGGGTCATAGACCGCGGACTTTGTATCGCACGTGCCAACGATGGAACCTGAGGGTGCGCAAGGGACAGGCGCAACCGAGGCAATGGCCCCTGTGGTGGCGTTGATGGTCGCGAGCTCGAACGTAGCGATGGTGGTGCTCGATACGCCGGCACCCACCGCGTAAACCACGCCAGTATCCGGATTCACTGCCAACGCGTCAGCGAGAGGCATGGTCACGTTGGCCACGATGGCATCGGAGGAGCCGTTGATGATGTAGAGCCGGTCGCTCCCTGATACTTGTTGGTATGCGCCTGGACCACTGGATTCGGCGGTCTCCTCGCCACCCAGCGCATAGAGGTACCCCGTGAGTGGGTCGAAGACGATCGCCCCCGTGGCAGTCGCTCGGGAGCCGAGGCTGACGTTTCCGGCGATCGTCTCGGTGGTCGGGTCGACCGCGAGGGCGAAAGCCCCCCCGAAGTCGTTCCCTGTCACAAAGACCCTGTTGCTCAGCGGGTCGTATGCGGCAGAGACCAGGGTAGCCCCGCTGACCGGTATGGACGTGACCACTGCTCCGTCTGCGGGGTCGAAGATGGTGATGAGAGCGGGTTGTTGGGTGCTGACCACGTACAGGTACCCGTTTGACTGGTCGTAGGCCATGCCGCCTATCGAAATCGTCGGGAGCGGATAGTTCCCCTCAACGAGGCCCGTGGTGGCGTTCAGGACCCACAGGTTGCTCGTGCCCTGATCGGCGACGAAGACGTATCCGTCGCTCGCATATACAGTCGATCCAGGGGTCGCCCCAAGCAGTATATCATCAGTCACCGTGTTAGATTGGCCGCTGACGACTGAGACCTCGTAACTGCCAGGCGAAGAGGCATAGACGTCCCCGTTCGTGGTGTCGACTGCTGTGATAGAGTTTTCCCCACTGGTGAGGCCCTCTGTGATGTTAGCCACCGCCGCACCTGTAGCTGGGTCCAACGCTGACAGCCTTATGGCGCCTGCAAATGCCCCGTTGGCAGTGGGGTCAGACACGTACAGGTAGCCGTTCACCGGGTCGAACGTCAGAGCGGCTGCGCAGCCCATCTTGCCTACGGGGGTCGCGACAGACGTGTTAGCGTCGAAGGCGTACAGTCCAGACGCCCCTGACCCATCGCACTCCCCGCCGAAATAGGAGCCTGACGCGAGGTAGGCGAGGCCGTTCTGGCTGTCGACCGCGATCGAGTTCAGATTCGTGACCGAAAGCGTCGCGTTCACGACCACCGCCCAAGTCGGCGGGAGGACAGCCAGGACAGAGGCTCCCGTCATGGTGCTGTTTTCGAACCGACCCGCGAGGTAGACAGCCCCCGTCTCCTCGTCTATGGCCATCAGGGAGAGGTACCGGCACGCGACGGCGCATGAGGTCTCGTTGTTGGCGATGAAGCTTGACTCGACCTTGTAGGTTGAAGCGGAGACGGCATAGACCACCTGCTCTGACAACGTACCCGTCTCGCTCGTGACCTCGGCGAGGGCGTAGAAGTTCCCGGCAGGAACAGCGAAGCCTCTGGCGAGGAAGCTCTCTATGAAGTCCGGCGCGGGGACCTGGAGAGGCGTCACAGCCACGATTGAATTTGCCATCGGGTCTATCACCGTCACAGTGGTCTCCAAGTAGTTCGAGCTGTTCGTCACGAACAAGTACCCGTCAGACGGGTCCACCGTGATCGTTCCTATCCTCCCCTGTAGGTCGATGCGCTGTGAGACCGACTTGGTGGTCGCGTTTATCCCGAGTACGGTACTCAGATTAGAACCCAGAGCGTAGACGAGCCCGTTTACGGGGTCGTATGCGAGCTCACTGATCCTTTGGTTGGTGTAGGAGTTCGAGGTGAGGACGGAACCAGGATACAGAGTGCCGTTTTGCAGGAGGAGCTGCTCCGAGTACGTGAACCCGATGTCCTCTGTAACACCTGAGCCGTTTACGAGCTGCATGTTCGTGCCCGCGGGGATTTGGGGGACGTAGGGACCGGTGCCCTCGACGGTGTATGGGTAGTAGCCGTCAGGGAAGCTGTAGGCGATGGTCGTCGAAGTGGACGACTTCGTCACGTTAGCGAAGTCGACCGACCAGGTCGTCCCCTGCGGGAGGCCCCCTTCGACGAACGTGACCTGGTAGGTCGGCCCTGAGGGGAGATAGCCGAACTGGACCGTCCCTGAATCTATGTAACAGTCGCTATTGGGGACGGCGCATCCCGGGCCCGCCGGCCAGTCCACGGTGATGGTGTACGTCCCCCCTATCCAAGCGCTGCTCCCCCCTGTCGTGAAGTTCAGGGAGAAGGCCCCGGTGTTCGCTGTGACGCTCACCGGTTCAGAAAACACCGATGCGTGCAGAGGGTTCGCGAGCGTGACCAGTGCCTGGGTGGTGTAGTTAGCGCTGGTGCACCCAAGGCAAGAAGGGGTGACCGTACCGTTCACCGAAACGACCTGGGTGCCGGAGTAGAAGCCCTTGCTCGTCTGGACGGAGACGTTTCCATCAGCACTGCATACGTAGAACGACAGAGGGACGGAGACGCTGGTCGAGTTCACGTCAGCCACGCCAGAGGCTGGAGCGACGCAATACTCGATGTCCCCAAGGAGTGTCATGTAATAGCCCGGATAGACGGTGTAGGTGTAGTTGTCATTAGACTCGGAGAAAGAGAGTGACGTCGACGTGCTGTTCTTCAGGGTGAAACCGCCGAGCGCAACGCCCCACCTCTCTCCCGCAGGCAGCCCAGACTGGGTGAAGGTCAGCTTGTCACAAGAAGAAGAGAACTGTACGGTCTGAGACACGTCGCTCCCGTTGACAGCGACCGTCGTGGACGGGGAAACGGCGCAGTACGTCCCGCTCCCGGTCACGCTGAAAACGTAGTGCCCGTCCGACGCAGAGTACGTGATAGTGGTCCCGGTGGTGTACCTTGGCTGGGTCCCGGCTGCCACCATCCCCCACCTGGCCCCCGAGGGGAGGCCTGACTCTGTGAAAGTCACGTTGAATCGCGCGTCATAGATGACAGAGACGATCCCTGAACCTCCGCTCACGTCATACACTTGGTTGTTGGACTGGTCGAATGCGAGCTCCCGCGGCCCGCCGCTCGAGTATGCTAGATCTAAGAGCGCCTGCCTCCCCGTCAGCAGGAACCCTGTCACCTTTCCAGTGCCCGGATCTATCGCGCTCACGTTCTGGGGGTAGGAGCCGACGCTTGCGGCCGAGTAGAGGTACCCGTTGACCTGGTCGAACGCCAGACCGACAGGGCTGCAAGTGCTCGTGATGTATCGGTAGCCGCAGGGGACCTCGATGACTGAGGTCGTGTTTGCCTGAGGGTCTACCACGTCGACAGGGTAGTAGATGACGCCGTTGGATCCAGCGGTGTATGCGCTGTTTTCCTCGATATAGATCGTGCCGCCAGGGGTGGCTTCGGCCGTCCCTGCCCCTACAGAGGACACGCCGATGTTTTCATCGGGGACGGGTATCTTCGCTACCACCGCGTTCGTGCTGCTGATGCCAAACATGTCAGCATAACCGACGGCTAGTGACGCACCGCAGAACCAGGTCGTCACGAACATTAGGCCGTCGTTCGCGTCGTAGACGGGGGCGAAGGTCCAGCATCCCCCAAGGCTGTCTATGGAAGCCGCGATGGTATTGCTGGTGGCGTTGATGATGACCACGTCTTCCGAGCTGAAGGAGTTGCCTGTCACGTACACCTCCTTGCTGGAAGGGTCGTACGAGAGTGCGACCGCACCGAAGTTGTTCGGCAATGCGATGGACTTCAGGACGGTGTCGTTGTTGGGGTCGAAGACGACGACCACAGGGTTCGGGCATGCGGACGAAGTGACATAGAGGTACCCGTTGGCCGGGTCGAACGCCAACGCCGGCCCGTAGAAGCCGCACTGCGTGTCTGCTGAAGGGACCAGTGTCGTGGAACGCACGACTCTGTCTGTCGTAGGGCTTATCTCGAAGACAGTGGTGTTGCTCGCGCCAGTGACCCCGGCGACGTAGATCGCGCCGGTTGAAGGGTCGGTCGTGACTGACTCTGGGGCTGCAGGCGGCTCCGCGCCGTTGAAGGGGTCGGGGACGTTCCCGAGGAGGAGGGTGTCGTTGGAGAGCAGGAGTGTGTTCTCGACATAGCCTGCGGTGCTGTTGGGCGGAATCGGGTTGACGCCTGCGCCCGGCGCCACGGTGGTAAGCATTGGCGCAGCTGAAGGCTGCGAAGACGTCAGGGTGGCGTACAGGCCTTGACCTACGACACGCGCCCATGTGCTGGCAGACTCGAACCATGAGAGTAGCACCCCGCCGCCTGCTGCGGCGAGTCTCCCGACCGAGGCGAAGCCATGGACCAGTTGAGTTGCGATGAGATAAGCCGGTCCAGAAGAAGCGCAACCCCCCGCGCAGCCTGAGACCCCGGACGGAACCGCAACGACGTCTGCGGCGAGGACGTCCTCGCTAGCCGCGGAGCTCTGCGGTGTCGCGCCTGTCAGATTGTTGGCTGAGAGGGTCGCCGGATGCGAGTTGAGGAGGCCGAGCCCGCCGAGGCTCGCCACCGGAGTGACCGTACCAGAAAGGACC
The DNA here is from genome assembly GCA_029785195.1 of Nitrososphaerota archaeon. Classification (GTDB taxonomy): domain Archaea; phylum Thermoproteota; class Nitrososphaeria; order Nitrososphaerales; family Gagatemarchaeaceae; genus UBA183. The sequence continues at coordinate 83,735 of JAFMAD010000003.1, read as the reverse complement.
ATCAGCGACATTATCACGAGGGAAAGCGCCTTGAGCGTCCTGGAGCGTGTCCGGCCCGCCCCCCCGCCCACGAGCCTCCGCCTAAGTTTCGGGCGGCATGGTGAAGGGTGAACTGTCGCGTCGTCTACGTCCAGGGTGACGGCGAACAGGTCCACGGAGCCGTTTTGTGCCTCGCAGGAATATAGTCTCCCGGTTTCCTGCAACTAGGAAACCTGCCGTGGTCGGCAACGGAGAATTCGAAGGGAAGAAAATCCGCCGCTAGACGCCTCCTGTTTCCCAACCGTCGCGTCCAAGCGCCTGCACCGCGAAGCGGCTTTGCTGCAGACCTGCCCCCGAGAACGATGCGTGCAACGGATAAATCACCACGGCGTATTCTGTGCAGACGCTTTGGTCGGAACGGCGGGGGACGCGCGCAGAGTCAAGAGCGGCGCAAGTGAGACGGCCCTGGGCTCGCACGACGTCACGCGTGACGGCAGGCGTTTGGGCGGCAGCGTAAGATCGCCAGACGGAGGGGGACCTGAGCTGTCCAAGCAGGCGTTCAAGCTCCTCTCCAACCCGGCCAACGCGCTCATCCTTTCGGCCCTGATGGGAGCGGAATCGTACCCCCGCCAGATAGCCCAGAAGCTTTCGATGCAGGAGTCCCATGTGTCGGAGCGCCTTAGAGCCCTCGAGGAGCTGGGGCTGGTGAAGAGCCGTTGGACGAGGGCGGCCAGCCAAAACAAGAACGTCAAGGCGTACTCCTCGACCGTGACCTCGCTCAGGATAGGCATCGACGCTGAGGGGATGACGATCGATACAGCCGAGGAGAGCGGAGGGACGTTCGAGCTTAGACAGCCGATGTACAGCGTGACGATCCCGAAGGTCGACATCTTCGTCGGGCGGAAGAGAGAGCTCAGGGCGCTGCAGAGTGATTCGGCCGGGCTCGTCGTGGTCACCGGGATGGCAGGCATCGGCAAGACGACGCTTCTGTCGAAATACGCCGAGGCCATGGAGGGCGCTAGGCGCGGATCGGGGGGCGTCTTCTGGCATGACCTTAGAGAGTCAGACAGCCTGAGGTATGTGCTGACCAAACTCGGACTTTTCCTTGAAGGACGAGGCAAGGGAGGGCTTTCTCGCCTCCTCCGGTCAGGGACTTACGGCGAGGACATCCTCATAGATACTGCAACCGACCAACTCCGTGGGGGGAGGGCCCTCCTCGTCTTCGACGACTTCCACTTCTCAAGGGACAGCGGGGTGGCACGGCTCATCAGGCGCCTTGCGGAGCAGAAGGTCGCCAGGGTCGTCGTGGCGTCCAGGACGCGCCCCACCGAGCTGTATGTAGGGAGCGACTCAGTATCCGAGCTCAGCCTTAGCGGGCACTCGGAAGCTGAAGCGAGGAGGCTGTTCGCCGAGAAAGGGGTGCGCATAACAGAGGAGGAGATTTCGCGCATCAACGCGAGGCTCAAGGGACACCCTCTGGGCCTGACCCTGGCTTGCACCTCTGTGAAGGCGTTGGGGGTGGACAAAGCGGTCGAGGCGGCGCTGTCAAGGATGCGCGACCAGGTTCTGTTCTGGGTCGAGAACGCCCTAGGGAGCGAGGAGATCGAAACGCTGCGGAGTCTCGCGGTGTTGCGCGGACCCTTCCCGCTGGAGGCTGCCAGAGCGGTGCAGCCGGAAGGGGTGAGGGACGAGGTGCTCATGCACAGGATAGGCGTGCTCGAAAGGGCCGGAGTGGTGACTCGCACAGGGAGTGACTACGCGGTCCACGACCTCGTAAGGGAAGCGACGAACCAGCGGCTCGGGACGTCAGCGCGCGCGCATGGGAGGGCGGCCGCTTACTATGAGAAAGCCGGGGGGAGGCGGTCGTCCCTCGAAGCCATCTATCACTACGTGAGGTCAGGACGGTCGGGGGACGCAATAAGCAAGTACTTCAGCAACGACGAGTTCACCAAGATTACTGACGGAGGGTACGTCGAGCCTTTGCTGCGCCTGTGCGAGGAACTCCTCACAAGCATCGTGCGGTCAGACGAGGGGGAGAGCAGGCTCAGGGGATGGTTGATGGCAGTCAGGGCGAACACTCTCTGGAGGACTCAAAGGTCGTACGCTCTCGCGCTTCGGAGCGCCAGGGGCGCCGAAGCTATCGGCAGACAGTGCGGAGACAGAGTCCTCGTGGCTACCTCCCTCCTGAACGAGGCGTACGTCCTGTCGGCCCTTGGGAAGGCGCGTGGGGCGGAGCGGGCGTGCAGGAGTGGCCTCAGCGTCCCCGACATCGAGAGGGAGAGCCCGACGGTGGCCGCGTACCTGATGGAGACCTTGGCAGACCTGATGGCGACCGAAGGGAAGTTCGCTGAGGCGATACGCTTCGGCTCGTCCGCGGCGAGCCTCTTTCAGAGGGTCGGAGACCAGAGGAACGTCGCCGGCTCCATCGGAGGCCTGGCGGTGTATCACTACATGAAAGGCGACATAGAAAGGGCGGTCTCCTTGCTGACGAGGGCGCGCGCGGAGGTCCCCCCTGGGAACAAGATGATAGCCGAGTTCATCGAGGACGCTAGCGGGCTCGTTCTGGAGCGGGCGGGTAAGAAGAAGGAGGCGCTCTTGCACCTCAACCGAGGGATACGCCTCGCGAGCGAATCTGGGAACAGGCACGCCTTGCTCGAAGTGCAATCTGAACGCATTCTGCTGAGGTGCAAGCTCGGAGACTTCGCCAGGGCGAAAAGGGAGATGGAAGGAGCCCTTGAACTTGGGCGGACCACTCAGCGGAGATACTCGCTAGGGGTCCTAGAGCTTGCACGCGCGGGCGTAGCCCTTGGTGGAGGGGAGGACGACGCGTGCCGGACCCACCTCAGGAAGGCGGCTCTGCTGCTGTCAGACGACGCCGTGTCGAGGGGGAGGGTGGAGTGGTGGCAGGGCGTAGTGCACGCGAAAGAAGGGCGGCGGGCCTCCGCCATCAGATGCCTCGCGAAGGCGAAGAAGCTCTTCGAGGACGTGGGCGCAGACGGCCATGCCATGCAAGTCACGTCACTCAGCGCCAAAGTTAGAGCGTCCCCTCCTAAGAACCCCCGCGAGGCGCTGGCCCTCGTCTGGTGAGACCAGACGCCTAGGCGAGACCCGCTGCCACCATGGCCGTGAACGTCAGGAGCATCAGCACGAGCTCGGCTGTCGAAGCCCGACCGAGAGCCCTCTGGGTCGTCACGATCCTATCCACCGGGCCACCGTTCCGTATCAGCGCCGCGAGCCGCCTGCTCGCAGGGACGAGAGTCACGAGCGCATAGAGGTAGGTGGCCAGGCCGAGGACACCCCCCACGGCCACGGACAGGGTCCACGTATCTAACAGGAGCGGGGCCCCCCATGACATCGCGACGAAGAGCGCCGCGCCGGATGCCAGCAACATAGGGACCACATAGTTGAGGAATGCCTCCATCCTGGGGAGGAACCTCGCCATGAACTCGGACCTAGATTGGGGAGAGAGGACCGAGACGACCGGCCCCAGGACCGCGATGAACAAGATGGCGGAGCCTATCCAGACGGCGGCGAAGAGCACATGGAACCAAGCCAGAGCGACGACCAGGAGCGAGCTCAACCGGCACCCTTCTTGTCAGCAGCGCGTGCTTCCCAACGGCGCGAGTTCGGCACGGCGCAGCACGTCTGACAGCCCTCGAGCAAAAAGCTCAAACCCTCTCCACACACAGACGTCCAAGGCGTCGACTGAGGACCTGACCGAGTCATCCACCACCCCATATCCCCGCCTCCGCGAACCGACCTCGGCGCTGCCTGACCCTGCATCGCGGCTGGCTCCCGACTGGCCTGAAAGCCCACTTGCCTGACGCGCTCCGACTCAAACCCTCCTGAAGCAAGCTCAATTCGTACGCGCATCTCCAGGGAGCACACCGCTCAGGCTCTCCCGACCGCCGCCGAGAACAGAAAAAATGGGGCGTCGGCCTCTAGCCATGCCTCCTCACCGAGAGGGTTATGGCCGCGAGGCCGAGCACTATCGCTACTCCTAGTGCTGCATACGACACGATGCTCAGAACTGATACTTGCTCGTTTGTGCTGTTGACGGTCGAGCTCACGGAACTGACCGTGCCTGAAAGGGCGCTCAGCCCGCCGCTGAGCGAGGAGAGAGAGAGCGGGGAGACGGTCGCCCCCTGGACAGGGACCGTCACGGTCTGGTCGAAACTGTTGTCCGAGAGGACCGTCGTGTCAGTCGCGTTGGCCGCGAGGATCCCGAAGAACTCGTTGTGCAGGACGTTCCCCGAAATTGTGGTATCAGTGACTATCGACGAGCCGTTTATGTTGCCTATCAGCGTTATCCCCGTCGTCTTGGGGCCGAAGCCGGCGTTGCCGCTGACTACGTTCCCGACGATCCTGGTCCCGGAGACCAGGTCGCCCGGGGTGTTGCTGTGAACGATTATGCCAGGTATCAGGTTATTGAGGACTGTGTTGTCAATCACGGTGTTGTTTATCGCCGAGGTGTGAGGGATGTCGGCGGCGACCACTATACCTCCAGGGAGCCCGTTTCCGACGTAGTTGGAGCTCACCACGTTGTTGATGACCCCTTCTCCGGGGTTGTAGGCAGCCACCACTATGCCGCATCCCACCAGGTTGCCTATCACAGTGTTGCCGGTGATCACGTTCCCTGAAGCTGGATTCGGCGTCCCACTGCTCAAGCCGCCGGGGTTGAGGTGCCCGTCGTCAGCCACCCCGATCCCTCCGTCGGCGAGGTTGTTCATGACGGTATTCGCTGCGACGGTGGAGTCGGAGGTCCCGACCAGCTCGATGGCCTTGTTCTCCTCTATGCAGGGAGAGGTTGGGGCTGCGGGAGCCGCGGGACAGGCCGAGGGGTTGAGACCGTTGTCAGATACCACGTTGTCCTCGACGGTGACGTCCGCCGAGTCCTGGACGAAGATCCCGTGGTTGTCGGCGTGAGACACGGTGAGCCCTTCGATCACGGTCCCGCTCGCGGCGGGGCCTATGACCTCGATGCCGTAGAGCTGGCCGATGGCGTTGACCACAGTAAGGGAAGGCTGCGAGCCGGCCGACTCGAGGGTGACGCGCTTGGTTATGTTCACCATCCCGTTGTATGTCCCTGGCTCGACAATGACCACAGCTCCGGGAGGTGCGACGGTTATGGCATGGGCGATTGTGGCGTAGGGGCTCCCTATAGAACCGCTCCCTGTCGAGTCGTTCCCCGCGGGACTGACGAAGATCTGCGGGGGGGACTGGGCGCTAGCGGGGAGAGAGGCGAGGGTACCGACGAACCCGGATATGAGCAGAGAAGATAGGAGCAGAAGCGATTGCACGTTTCGTCTTTGCATCTTCGTTGCCTGAGGAAGGGCGAGCGTAGTTAAGAGTCGGGTTTCCGTCTTCACGGAAACCCGGGGGCACCAGTTAGTCTGCTCCCTCCGAAGGCACCGCGTTGCGAACGTCGCCATCAGGGTTGGTGCGCGACCGGGCACCGCGGACCCTCCTCGTTAGAACGCGCCTTCGATGTCGGGCCATCCTGCCGTGGCCCGCGGGGGGCGCCTAGGCCAGCGCCTTCTTCACCAGGGCGGGGACCTCCATCGGGGTCGCCGCCACTTCCACCCCCGCCGACCTCAGGGCCCGTATCTTGGAGTCGGCGGTCCCGTAGTCTCCATAGATTATGGCGCCGGCGTGCCCCATCTTCTTCTCCTTGGGGGCGTGCCTCCCGGCGATGTACGCCACTATGGGCTTCGCGTAGCCAGACTTTTGTATGTGCCTGGCGAGGCGCTCCTCGGCGTCCCCGCCTATCTCGCCGACCACGACCACTGCCTTGGTATCTTCCATCCCCTGTACGTGGTCCATCCACTCGATGGAGGTGGTCCCGTTGATGGGGTCCCCGCCGATCCCCACCGCCAGCGACTGCCCGTAACCTGAGGCTGTGAGCTGCCCCGCTATCTCATAGGTGAGGGTGCCGCTCCTGGAGTAGAGGGCGACGCTCCCCGCGGAGAACGACGGGGCGGGCATGATCCCTAGCTTGGCCCTCTGCGATGGGATGATGATCCCCGGGCAGTTGGGCCCTATGATGGACGCCCCCCTGCTCTGCGCCAGCTGCACCAGCCTGAGCTCGTCCCGGACTGGGACGTGCTCGGTGATGATGACCAGCAACTTGATCCCGGCGTTGAGCGCTTCCTCCCCCGCCGCCAGGGTGAACTCGGCTGGGACGAAGCACACGGAGGCCTTCGCCCCCGTCTTGGCCACGGCCTCGGCCACCGTGTCGTAGACCGGCACCCCTTCCACCGACTGCCCCCCCTTCCCCGGAGCGGCCCCCGCGGCCACGTTGGTCCCGTAGTCGAGCATGAGCCTTGTGTGGAGCCTCCCGTACCTCCCGGTCATGTTCTGCACTATGACCGGCTCTCCTCGCCTCGGGAGAATCATGCTCCTTTCACCACCGCGGCCACCGCCTCGGGGGCCGTCTTGAACATCTTGACGGCGGTCCCTGAAAGCATCCTGCGGGCTTCCTCCTCCTCCGCCCCGCTGACCCTGGCGTACAGTGGCTTCAACCCCCCCTCCGATATCACCGCCCTGATCCCGGCTGCCACGTCCGTGCTGCGCGTTATCCCCCCGTAGATGTTGACCAGTATCCTGGTCGCGCCTGGGAGCCTGTTGACCAGGCGTATGGCCGCCTCGACCCTGTCCTGCTGGGCGCCCCCGCCCAGGTCGAGGAAGCATGCAGGGTTCCCGCCGGCGTCCCCCACCAGGTCGAGGGTCGACAGCACGAGCCCGGCGCCGTTCCCCACCACTGCTATGTCCCCCTCCAGCCTCACGAAGGCGAAACCCTGGCGCGACGCCTCCCCCTCGAACTCGTCCTCGGGGTGGAGCTTGGAGAACTCCGGGTGTCGGAAGAGGGCGTTGTCGTCCACTATCACCTTGGCGTCCAGCGGAAGGAGGGTCCCGTCCTTCCCTACGGCGATGGGGTTGATCTCGGCGAGCTCACACTCCTTCTCCCTGGCGAGGCCCTCGAGCGAAAGCAGTATCTTGGCGAACTGCGCGGCCAGGCTCCCCTCGAGCCTCAGCTCCGACGCGACGTCCTCGGCGAACTTGTCGTCGATCCCGTCGACTGGGACCTTGCGTATCACCTTCCCCGACAGCGACTCCACTTCGACCCCGCCCGCGCGGGCGCCTATCGCCACGAAGGACCTCTCCCCCCTGTCGAGGGTCACGGACAGGTACATCTCGGAGTCGTGGGGGTATCCCTCCTCGACGAGCAGCGCGGTAGGCTTCTCCCCTCCTATGCGGAGCGCAAAGATCCTCTTCGCCTCCGCCTCAGCGTCTTCTGGCCGGTCGACGAGGGCGACGCCGCCCGCCTTCCCCCTCCCCCCGGCAAGCACCTGTGACTTCAAGGCGACCGGCGGCTTCAGCGACGCGAAGGCGCGCTTCACCTCGGCAGGGTCCCTGGCCAGGACTGACTTGGGGACAGGGAGGCCGTACTCCCTGAAGAGCTCCTTCGCCTGATATTCGTATAGGCGCATGATGCGCGCGCCGACGGCACTGGGATTAAACTTAGCGCCGAAACGCGCCGCCGAGAAGGGGGGTGGACCTTTCATTCATAGGGGATAAATAGGGCGCCTTACACTCGAAACCAATGGCCAACCAACCAGAGCATGAAGAGACGCAACCACGCGAACCAAACACCATCTACGTCGGCAAGAAGCCCACAAACGAATAGAAGGCACGACCTTCGTTCGGTGGCTTGAACTACGTTCTTGCCGTACTGACGCAGATCAGCAACGGGTCCAACCCCGTCACCGTGAAGGCTCGAGGAAGAGCCATCTCGAGAGCGGTGGACGTGGCCCAGGTGCTGACGAAGCGGTTCGCCACAGATGTCCGGGTGCAGAGCATCTCCATCAACACGGAGCAGGTCAAGAGCACCATGACCGGCGGCATGAGCAACGTCTCCTCCATAGAGATCAAGCTCGGGAAGTAGGAACCTCGGGAGACGGCGGAGGAAAGCCCCGCTTTAGGCCCGTGAGCCAGCGTGAGCTGTCGAGCCGGCGGGGCGCCCTGACGCCAACCTCGATGCCAGACCTCCGAACGTTTTTTATGCGCGTGCGACGGAGCGCCCTTAGAGATGCCGCTGAAGCTCCCCATCTGCGCCTTCGACGCGAAGACAGGGATACTCTGCGGGAACTGCGAGTCGAGGCTGGCCAAGGGCGAGATATCGAAGGCAGACGTCGAGGCGTCCAAGGCGGTGGCGAGCCTGGCGGACCGGTTCCCCGAGCTTGCCAAGGTCACGCTGAAGCGCGCGTCCGAGGCGAAGGGCTCGTACGTGGTGGAGTTCGAGCAGTCCGACATGGCCGCGCTCAGGGCCAACCCCCAGCTGCACGAGGGGCTTGAGGCCGCTCTGAAAGGGAAGGTGTACCTCGTCGGAGCTGGGGTGAGCGACAGGCAGTTCCTGGAGGAGGTGTTCTACCCCGCCAAGGTCCTCACGGTCAACACGGTCTGGCTCCAAGACGGCGGGAAGAAGACGAAGGTGGTCGTCCCTGCCAAGAGGAGCGAGAGGAGGATCGGGGACTTCGACAAGCTCAGGGACGCTGTGAAGCGCGCGAGGGGGATAGATCTGCTGGTGGAGACGGAGCGGGAGGTCGCCGCGAGCCTCTACTCGTGACTGAAAGTCGACGACCATCATTTCAGGCCCCCGACCACCTACGAAGTTCGTCCATGACCCCGACGGGGTCCCTGCGGGCGCGGAGTCCCCTCCTGGAGGCAGGGAGGCTGGCAATTGGAGGTCTTCTGCTCAGGCTTCGCCTGTCGACGGGTCCCTAAGGCTGCAGCCTTTCCGGGTCCCTCGGGAAGAGGGCGGCCTCCTTGACGTTCTCGATGCCGAGGAGGTAAGAGGTGAAGCGCTCGATCCCGAAGGAGTACCCACCGTGCGGGGGGACGCCGTAGCGGAACGGCTCGATGAACCACTCGAGTCCCTCGGTGCTGTACCCCTTCTCCCTGATCTGGGAGACTATCTTGTCCGGCCTGTGCTCCCTCTGTCCCCCTGACGACAGCTCGAGTCCCTTGTAGACCAGGTCCACCGAGCGGGCGTATTCTGGCTCGTCGTCGACCCTCATCACGTAGAAAGGCTTCACAGCCGAGGGGAAGCGGTTGAGGAAGAAGAAGTCCGAGCCCGTCTCCTTCTTCACCTCCCCGGCCAGCAGTCGGAGCGACGGGTCGTCGATGTCCTGGTTCCTAGGGAGGGGCCTCCCGAGCTTGTCGAAGGTCTTGTAGATTTCGGCGAATGTCACTTCAGGGAAAGGGACCCTCGGGAGCTCCGGGTCCAGCTTCAGCACCGCGAGCTCGTCGCGGCAGCGTTTGATTACGTTCTCCACGCCGTGGACGACCATCTCCTCCTCCACCCTCATCGTGTCCCTCTCGTCCGCGATGAAGCCCATCTCCGGGGCGATGGTCCTGTGCTCGCTGAGGTGGCGCGGGGTGTGGGAGAGCTCGGCCCTCCAGTTCGACCCCAGGTCGTAGATCCTGTCGAACCCTCCGGCTATCGTGAGCTGCCTGTGGAGCTGGGGGTCCTGCCTGAGATACGCGTCCTTGCCATAGAAGTCCACCTTGAAGACCTCCGACCCCCCCTCGGACACGCCTCCGATTATGCTGGGGGTGAAGGCGCGGATGAAGCCCCGCCCCTGCAGGTAGTCCTCGAAGCCCTGGACCAGGGCGTTCTCGATTGTGAAGACGGCCGCGGTCTCTGGCCTGCGCAGCTCCAGGGACCTCCACTCGAGGCGGGTGTCAAGGGACGCCGGGGTGACCCCCCTGGGGTCCAGAGGGAGCGGGGTTGCCGCCCTGGCCAAGACCTTGACCGACGCAGGGAGGATCTCGAAGCCCATCCGCGCCGCCTTGCTCTCCTTCACCTCTCCAAGGCAGGAGATGACGTCCTCCTGATGGAGCCCTGCGACCAGGGCGAAGAGCTCGGGGGGGACAGCCTTCTTCGGGACGGCGAGCTGGACGACCCCCCTGGAGTTTCGGAGGAGGACGAAGCTGATCCCTCCCAGGGCTCGTACGTCGTGGACCCATCCTTCGAGGCGGACCTGCCTGCCTATCCTCGCCTTGAGGTCAGCGGGGGAGAATGGCTCTTGCAATCCCGGGGGGTCAGTGACGGCCGTAGAAATATGTTCGACGGGCTAACCCGAGGCGCTTCTGGGGGCCGCCTTCTTCAGGGAGAAGAACTTGCTCGCGACCTCGGGGGTGAGGACAGGGAGATCGTAGCTCTGGGCGAGGCGGCGGGCGTCTTCCGTGACCCTCCCAGCCTGGCAGACGACGCTGACGGCGCATCCCGTGTCGAGCTTCTTTGCGTAGGACTTCACCACCTCTATGTCGGTGACAGAGTCGTAGATGTCGAGAGCGTGCAGGCGGCTCCCGTCGGAGAAGAGCAGATTGAAGGAATGCACCACCCCTGACTCTCCCTGGACAGTTCGAGGGGTGACCGGCTCTAGGCCCGCCTTGACGGCGCCCACTTCGAGGGCTAGCTTCTCGAACTCCAAGTGGCTCTGGCCTTGGCGGGTCTGAGGTCCGCTTATAAGCCATATGGACGCCGAGTGGATGATACTCGCGACGGGTAAGGAGGCGTCCCGCCCGCGGCCGCAAAGCGGGCCGCAGCGCTACAGCGCGCTGAAGTTGCTGGTCCACTGGGCGTAGGCGCGGAGCATGTCTGGGGACACCGAAGGCTTCCTGGTCCGCATTATCTCCTTGAAGTCGCTCAGGTCGATGGGGCGCGGGGACGACTCCTTGTCCAGGGCGTTCCCTGACTTGAAGAGCTCCCTGACCACCCTGAGCTGGACCCCCTGGCAGATGTCCTTTATGTCGCTCCCTGAGTAGCCGTCGCTCAGCTTGGCGAGCGTGGGGAGGTCGACGTCCTCCGCGAGGGTGAGCGGCGACGTATAGAGCTTGAACTGCGCCATGCGCGCCTCGTTGTCCGGGAGAGGGACCAGTATCCTCTTCGAGAACCGGCGAAGGAACGGAGGGTCGAGCGACCAAGGCTTGTTCGTGGCACCGATGACGTACATGTGGAGGTTCTTCCCCTTGTCGTTGATGCCGTCGGTCTCCTTCAGGAACTGGTCCCTGACCCTCACCTCGCCCCCGACCTCCTGCCCCCTGGTCCCGAGGAGCGAGTCTATCTCGTCGACGAAGACGATGACGGGCTTGTTGTCGGCCAGCATCTTCCTGGCGTTGGCGAAGAGCTTAGCCACGTTCTTCTCCCCTTCCCCCAGCCACTTGCTCATGATGGAGGCGGCGTCGACGGAGATGAAGTAGCCGTCTATCTCCGCCGCGGTGGCCGCGGCGACCATCGTCTTGCCGCAGCCGGGGGGGCCGTAGAGCAGGATGCCCCTGGGCCATCCCAGCTTGAAGAGGTCGGGGCGTATGAACGGGAAGACTATAGACTCGCGGATGGCCTGTTTGCAGTCCTCGAGGCCGATGACGTCGTCCCACTTCACATCGGGCTTCTCGGTGACCACCAGCTCGTTGAACGAGGCCTTCAGCTGCTGCACGACCTGGGGGCCGGACGGCGAGTTGGGGCTCGAGGCAGGCCCCACGGGGGAGCCTGGCTTCGCGGCTGACGTAGGCGTCCACTCGACTTCGGGGGAGTCCTGGGGGAGGAGCCCGTGGGCCGCCTGGATGGCCCTGACCCTCTCCTGGTAGGCCATCGCCCGCTCCGTGTACTGCTTGTTGAGGCGGTAGTCAGGGTAGAGGTGGACCAGCTTCACCAGGGTGGAGATGGCCTTCTGGTACATCTGGATGGCCATCCCGTGGGCCCCCTGCGAGTCCAGCCTGATCGCCTCGGAGGCGTACTTCTTCGCGTCGTCCTCGAGCTCCTTCGCTGCGACTACGCTCAGTCCCCTGACCCCCCTTCGCCTAGCTTGACCTTCCCCTGGGCCATGAGCGTGAGCATCGCCTGCTCCACCTCGTCGGAGGGCATCTTAAGCACAGAGGAGGCGTCTGTCACGTCGACGTTCCCGTCGTGGATGGCGGCGTACTGCAACAGCTGCTCCTCTGCCTCGTCCGGCTGATGGGGGGCGTAGACGGCGCCGAGGAAGTGCGACTCCTCTTCCTCGTCGTCCCCGGACGCCAGGAGCGGGGTCTTGGCCTGGAGCTCCGGCGCCTCGCGCTGGAGGACCTTCGGCGAGACCTTGAGGGTCCGCTTCATCTCCTCGGCCCTCTCCTCGGCGAGCTTCCTCGCCTGCTCGATCAGCTCCTCGCCGCTGTCCGTCTGGATGTTGATCTGGACCTCAGGGGTGACGTTCCCCATCCCTGCCATTGTCTCGCTGAGTGCGCTGCTTATCTCGTCAGACGCCTGGTCGAGAGAGGGGGCTATCCCCTGGACCGTCTTGTTGACCTTGCGCAGGACCCTGAACGCTGAGCTCATGTGGGACATCACATCGCCTACTTCGGCTATGCTCTCGAGCCTCAAGACGACCTGGGTCAGGGCGAGCTCGCTGGCGTAGACCACCTTCCCCACCTTCCTGAGCTCCGCCCACTCGTTGGCGTAGACGTTGGCCTTGGACTGGTCCTTGGACTTCATGGCCCTGACGGTGGTGTCGAAGAGGGCCTTCCGCCTCTGCTCGAGCCTCCCCCGGATGTTCTCCAGCTCCTTGCGGTGATACTCGATCTCCTTGATCGTGGCCGTGATCTTCGGCTTTATGGCGTCCTCTCGGCCTATGCCCAATAGCCTCAGAGGTGCGCGGGCGGACAAATACGCCGCTTCAAGCCCGCCCGCCATAATCACGGGGTGGGTCAACAAAAGCGATACAATATGGTGAATGTTTGTTTGAACCTGCTCCTCGAGCTATGATATGCTTATCACGGCTCGGAGCCCTCCACGGGGGGGTACCGCCGGTTGCGCGCCTTCCCCAACGCCTACGTGAGCACTGACGAGCCCTCCGCGGGCTCGGCGGCCCTCCGGGCGCTCTGCGCGGCGGCGGCCTCCTGCTCGGCGCTCGCTGCAGCCGCTCTCCTCGTCCTCGGCCCGGACCCGTCGGGGGGATACTCTGTCGCCCTGGCGTCGGCGATGGTGGCCGCGGGGGGCGGGACGGTCATGCTGGCTCTCGGCGCTGCCCTGTCCGCGGACGGGGCACCAGGGTGGGCAGGAGGGGCGCTCCTCCTTGCGGCCGGCGGGGCGCTGGCCGCAGGGACGACGATGGGGGGCGGAGGGGTGCTGGGCTGGGCGGTGTTCTTCGCCGCGGGGGCGGCCGGGCTGGTCCTCGTCTCCTTCGGGGTCGGTGGCCAGGGGGGCGCCGCTGTGTTGGCCGCGCTCGTCGGAGCCTTCGCGGTCGCCGCGCTGGTAGGGTACTGGGGGCGCGAGGGCAACTACGGCGGGGAGCTCGCGACGCTGGGGGTCTTGGTCGCTGAGGGGGTGACGGCCGTCAGGCTCCTGCGGGGGGCGTAGCGTCCGCTCGGGTCAGGAGAAAATAAAGGAGCGAGGGCCCCTTCTTAGTAGGAGGTGCCCTCAGTGGAGGTAGATTCGGCAGACGGAAGAGACGTCGGGATGTCCGGGAACTTCTCGCGCATGCGCGTCTCCGCCACGGCTGAGGCCTCGGCCAAGATCTTCTCGGCGTCCTCGTTGGCGGCTTCGAAGTTCAGGGAGTACCCACCGACAGTCCCTGCGTCTACCAGGATGCTACTCAGCAGACCAGAGATCTCGCCGATCTCGCTCTCGGCCTCGGGCAACACGCCCACCAAGCCTTGCTTGACGTTGCGTATCACCGACATGGCCGGGGTCAGGGTGACGACGATGTCGCCCAGTTCCGTGATTGTGTTGAGTCTGAGCACTATCTGCTCCAGAGCGAGCTTGGCCTGCGTGACCATCTTGTTCATCTTCCTGATCTCGGCCAGCTCGTTCGCGAAGACGGACGCGTGCTGAGTGTCGTGCTTCTGTAGAGAGCTCACGACCTTTGCGAAGATCGAGTTGTCCCTCTCTCTGAGTTTGGTGGATGTGGAGTCGAGTTTGGCTACTTGGACTTGGATTTGTCGGACTGCGAGGTCGAGCCTCGGCTTCAGGGGTCCAGGGTTCCTTACGGAATCCTTTACCCGAGTTCCGAAACTCTGGGTGTTTTGCTTTTCCCATTTCCCTGCGAACGTAGACATAGGTAGCTTCGAGCATTACGCGCCCCAAATTCTCTATGTGGTGAGTAGTATAATCTGCTTCACCAACACATTAACTATTGTTCTTTTTTCTTGACACCCTCCCAGGGCCGAGGTTTTTCTCCCCCCCGGGGGCGGAGGGTGGCGTGAAGGTGGCGGTCCTGTCCGACGTCCACGGCAACCTCGAGGCGCTCGACGCCGTCCTCAGGGAGGCCGAGGGGATGGAGCTCTTCTGCCTAGGGGACCTAGTCGACTACGGCGCCCAGCCTAACGAGGTCGTCGAGGCGCTGAGGGACCGCGGGGCGAAGTGCGTGGTCGGCAACCATGACGTCGCGGCCCTCGACGGGGACATCTCCGGGTTCAACGCGAGGGCGGCCATGTCGTCCGTCTGGACGGCGAAGCACCTCACCGAGGAGAGCGCCGGCTACCTCAGGTCCCTCCCCCAGGAGCTGAGCCTCGACCTCGGGGGGACCAGGGCGTACTTCGCCCACGGGAGCCCGGACGACAGGTTGTGGGAGTACGTCGACCCCAGGACCCACTCGAACCTGTTCGGCTACTACCTGGGGAGGATGAAGGCCAGGGCCATCGGCCTTGGGCATACCCACGTCCCCTACGCATGGAAGGAGGAGGGAGGGGTCGTCTTCAACCCTGGGTCGGTGGGGCAGCCCAGAGACGGGGACTGGAGGGCGGCCTTCGCGGTGGCCACCTTCGACGGCGGCAGGGTGGAGGTGGAGGAGAGGAGGGTGAAGTACGACGTCGAGGGTGCGGCGCGGAAGATACTGGACGCGGGGCTCCCTGAGTACTTCTCGAGGCGCCTGCGCACCGGGACGTGAAGAGCGGTCAGACCTTGCGCCCGTCAGGCGGCGGCCTCGGGCGCGGGAAACTAAAATAAGCCCTCAAATGACCGTACGGTGGCTTGAGTGGTTACAAAATTAGCCCGCCGTCCTAGAAAGCGCTCCTCACTCGGCCAAGACTACGACTGGAAGAAGATAGAAGCGAAGGTCAGGAGGTTCTATGCCTCGCCGAGGACGAAGGCGAAGATAGCGGAGGCGGTGTCAGGGAGCAGGCCGGTGGGGTACGTCGAGGGCCCCCCGACGCTGAACAACCAGCCCCACGTCGGCCACGTGAGAGGGAGGATGATGAAGGACCTGTGGTACAGGGATCGGACCATGCACGGGGAGAACATAGTGTTCCGCGGCGGGTGGGACACCCAGGGGCTCCCGGTCGAACTGCAGGCCGAGAAGGAGCTGGGGCTGTCGGGGAACAAGTGGGAGGACCTGGAGAAGGTCGGAGTCGAAACGCTGGTGGCGGAGTGCAAGCGCATCATCGGGACGTACAAGAAGTACTGGGAGGAGGCTGACTCCCTCCTCGGGCTGATGCTGGACCACAAGAGGGCCTACATGACCTACCGCGACGAGTACATAGAGCGCGAGTGGTCGTATCTGGAGACCGCCTGGAGGCGCGGGCTGCTGGGGGAGGGGTTCAAGGTGGTCCCCTACTGCCCGAAGTGCCAGACGGCGCTCAGCGCGGGGGAGGTGAGCCTGGGAGGGTACGAGGAGCTCGAGGATCCCAGCCTCTACTACAAGGTGAAGGCCGAGGACGGGGCGTACCTGGTCGTCTGGACGACCATGCCGTTCACCGTGGTGACAGACGAGCTGGTGGGGGTCAAGCCTGGCTCGGAGTACGAGTACGTCGAAGTGGGGGGGGAGGTGTGGGTCGTGGACGCGGGGAGGAAGGAGGCCCTCGCCAAGGACCTGGGGATCCAGTTCGGCGAGACGAGGAAGCGGGTGAAGGGGGAGGCGCTCGAAGGGCTCAGGTACGAGCACCCGCTCCTGGACCTGATACCCGGCCTCCAGAAGGCGGGGGCGAGCGGGAAGGTCCACGTAGTCGTGGCGGAGGAGTACGTCGACGTCAGCACGGGGACCGGGCTGGTCCACATGTCCCCCGCCAACGGGGAGGAGGACTTCGCGGTGGCCCAGAGGAGAGGGCTCCCCGTCTTCGCCCCTTTCGACGACAGGGTGAGGTTCACCCAGGAGGCCGGGAGGTTCTCGGGGCTCTTCGCCAGGGACGCCGACCAGGCTGTCATCGAAGCGCTGAAGGAGAGGGGGGCGGCCGTCGGCGTCGGGGAGATAGTACACGACTATCCTGTCTGCTGGAGGTCTGACGACAGGTTGGTGTGGCTCGCCAGGCGGGAGTACTTCTACTGGGTCGACAGGATCAGGGCCGACGTGGTCAGGGCCGCGGAGAAGGTCGAGTACTTCTTCGACGGCCCGAAGAAAAGGTTCCTGGCCGGGCTGGCCGAGTCCCCTCCGTGGTGCGTGACCAGGGAGAGGGTCTGGGGGACCCCCCTCCCCATATGGGTCTGCGAGTCCTGCGGGGAGAAGACGGGCGCGTTCTCGAGGAAGGCGGTGGTTGCCCAGGCGCTGGAGCTCCCGGACGGGCCGAGGTTCGAGCTCCACAGGCCATGGATAGACAGGGTCGTCCTCCGGTGCCGAAAGTGCGGCGGGAGGGCGAAGAGGGAGCCCTTCGTCCTTGACACCTGGCACAACAGCGGCGCCGCCCCCTACTCCTCGTTCACTGACAGGGAGTTCTCCGAGCTCGTCCCCGTCGAATTCCTCACGGAGGGGATAGACCAGACAAGGGGGTGGGCGTACACCCTGCTCCTATTGAACGTGGTCCGGGAGGGGGGCCCGGTCGCCCCCTACAGGGCGTTCCTGTTCCAAGGGCACGTCCTGGACCAGAACGGGCAGAAGATGAGCAAGAGGCTCGGGAACGTGGTCCAGGGGCTGGACCTCCTCCGCAACGGCTCGGTCGACGTGGCCAGGTTCTACTTCCTCGCCAAGGCCTCCCCCGAGGACTCGTTCAACTTCGACGCGAAGGAGATGTCAGGGAGGGCGTATCAGGTGATGAACACGCTCTACCACCTCCACCTTTACCTGCAGCAGAACGGGGCGGTGGACGGCTACTCCCCGGAGAGGCACCGCCTCGCCTGGGCCGCGGAGAGGGGGGCCCTCACCACGGTGGACAGGTGGGTGCTGCGGAAGCTGGCGCGGGCTGAGGAGGACGTGGAGCGCGGGTACTCGACCGGGAGGTTCAACGAGGCGGCTAAGAGCCTGGAGGAGCTCGTCATCGCGCACCTCAGCCAGACCTACGTCAGGCTGGTAAGGAGCGAGCTCTGGGACGACGCCCCCAGGGGGAGGGGGAGGCGCCTGGCCATCTACGCCGTGCTGGGGCACGCCCTCAGGAAGGCAGACGAGCTGATGCACCCCATCGCCCCGTTCGCCACCGAGTACCTCTACCAGGAGCTCTTCTCGCCCACCGGGTGGACGGCGCCCATCATAGCTATGGGGACGGGAGGGAGGACGGGGCACGGTTCGGCGCGGGCCGAGGAGGTAGTCGACTTCTCGCTCAAGGTGGAGGAGGCGTGCAACTCTGCCAGGGCGAAGGCGAAGCTCAAGCGCCGGTGGCCCCTGAAGCGGGCCGAGCTCCTCGTGCACCCTTCGGCTGAAGGCGTCGCGAGGAGAGCGAAGGGGACGGCGTCCCTGCTCTGCAACGTCAGGGAGGTCAGGGTGACGACCGAACCGGAGGGGTTCCCCGCCGCGTTCGCGCTCAGGCCGAACGCTTCGAGGGTGGGCGCCCTGTTCAAGGAGAGGACGAGGGAGGTCCTCGCAGGGGTCACCCCCTTGGAGGGGAGGGAGGCGCTGGAGGCGTACTTCTCTGGGAAGCCCGTCAGGGCAGGGTCGTTCGACGTCCCCCTGGCTGTCTATGACCTCTCCGTAGTCCCGCGGGAGGGCTTCGAGGTGGCGGAGAAAGGTGGGGTGTTCGTCGCCATCCCCAGGGAGAGGGACAGGAAGCTGGTCGCGGAGGGGCTGGTCAGGGACCTGGCCAGGAGGCTGCAGGCCCTGCGGAAGGAGAAGGGTTTCGTCCCGACGGCGATGCTCGGGTCCGCCTCCGTGGCCGGGCTCGAGGCCGAGGACGTGGAGTTCGTGGAGCCGCTCAAGGAGGAGCTCGCCTACCTGGTGAGGGTGAAGCGGGTGGACCTGTCGACGGAAAAGCCCGCGAAAGGGTGGTCCGAGGCTGAGCTGGACGGGAGGCCTGTCTACCTCAGGGTCGGCTGACCAGTGGCTCTGTCGACTCCTCCTCTCTCTTTATCCAGGTGAAGCGGACGCTGAGCCAGTAGCGCAGGAGGAAGGCTGCGGCTATGCCGAACAGGTTCGAGACCGCGTAGTTGATCCCCAGGAAGGTGGTGAAGCCGTAGAGCAGCCCGAGGTTGACCACCAGCCCGACGACCATCAGCGCGTTGAACTTCAGGAGGCGGACGACCATGTGGCCGTGGCGCCTTTCCCTGAAGGTCCAGTAGTCGTTGAGGAAGAAGTTAGAGACGATGGAAGCCTCGATGGCCACCGCGTCGGCATCGAGGTAGTAGACCCTCGCGTAGACGAGGGCGAGGAGGAGCCCTTCGTTGACAACGACGCCCGAGAGCCCCACGACGTTGAACTTGATGAAGCTCAGCCAGTAGCCCAGCTTCAGGGCCTTCTTGAGGTCCAAAGGGTCACCCCTTCCTCGTCCCGGACATCGAGGCATGCCGAAAGTGCGTGGTATTTAACGGGGCCCGGGGTCAGTAGTCCGAGAGCGAGGACTGGTAGGGGGCGAGCGGCCTCGCGGAGAAACCGAGCTTCCTGAGGTCCTGGGCGAACTCGGACGCGAAGCCGTGCACGGTGTACACCAGCTCGGGGGACACCGCCCTGACGAGGCTCAGTAGCTCCTGGTAGTCGCAGTGGTCGCTCAGGGGGAAGGAGTAGTCCGCCCCCATGGTGAACCTGTACCCCTGGCCCAGCGCCCAGCCGCTGAAGGCGACAAGGATCGCCCCGTACTTCTTCTTCAGGTGGGACATCACCCTGCTCTTTCCGCTGGCCATGGGGCTGACCATGAGCCACGGGCCGGGAGGGAGGGCGTCGAGGCCAGCGGAGGGGTCGAACGTCGACCCGGGCTTCAGGGGGACGCCGTGGTCGATGTGGATCCTGTTCATGGCCGCGACCTTCTCGTGGTAGATCATAGGCTCCCAGCTTGAGAAGAAGTAGGAGAGGAGCTGCGCCTTCCCCAGCGGGTAGCCCATGAGGACAACGGGGTTCCCCCTGTCGTAGGCGGAGGCGATCACAGAGTTGACCTCCTTCACGAGCTTCGCTGTGGGAGGGAACACGTACTCCGGCGTCCCATAGGTGGTCTCCATCACAAGTATCCGCGCCCGCCTGGTCCTGCACTTGCCCAGGAACGCCCTGGCCCTCCCGGAAGCGTCACCGGTGTAGTAGACCTCGTCTGCTATGCGTATCGCCCTGGAGCCGAGGATGTGCCCCGAGTCGAGGAGCTCGACCCCCTCAGCTTCCTCGGTGGTGTCCCCCAGGTCGTACCCCCTCGCCTTCGCCAGCTCCCCGGTGACGGACGACGCGATGACCTTCTCGCCCTTCGACGGTGCGTGCATGTGGTCGACGTGCGCGTGGGAGACGAAGGTGTAGTCGGCACTGACGCGCGAGTGGGGGTCGAGGGCGTAGCGGGTCCGCCCCAGCTCCACCTGGATGCCGCCGTTGGCTGTGACAGAGGCGCCCCCCAAGACGGGGCCCGACCACGCGCGCGTGATTTAAGGTGTAGAGACCCTGTATGCCTTCCACCCCGCGGGGCCGATGGAGGCGTCGAAGCTCATCGCCGAGGACACCCTGACGGTCCCCACCTTCGTCCAGGCGCCACTGGCGGGGTCGAGCTCTTCCAGGTCGGTGCCGAGCCGCCTCGCGAGCTCCGGGGCCCTGGGGGTGAAGGCGACGGTCACCCTGGCGGCCCCCGGGGACGAGTTTCCGAGGCAGACCACCTGGCCTGGGGTGTGGAAGGAGACACCGCGGACGGAGCGGACCCCGGTGTCGACCCTCTCCCACCCTGCGAAGCGCGCGTTCCCCTTCGACTCGAGCTTCGCCCCGCTGTAGAACACGCGCGCCTTTCCGCCCCCTCTCCCGACGAAGGCGGCCGAGTCCCCTCCCGCCCAGAAGCCGGCGGCGAGGACCCACTCGAAGTTCGACGAGGCGGGTGGGACCATGAGCCCCCTTTCCGCCCCCTGTGGGAGCCCCACCTCCCCCTCCAAGAGGCACTGGAGGAACCTGGCAGCGGCCACGGGGTCTGGCCCCTCGCCGTGGGCCTCCATGGCGTCGACGTCGACCCAGGGCGCGAAGAAGCCTGGAGAGGCACCGAGCCTGAGGGAGTCGCCGATGACCGCCTTCGCGGCCTTCGCCACCGAGAGGCCCCCTATCCCTGCGAGCCCCGTCCGGTAGCAGAGGAGGGCGTGGGCGAGGGCCGCCCTGGTCCATAGGCCGCCGAGCTGGCCGTCGCCGTAGGAGCCGTTGAAGTACATCAGGTTCGAGGTCGGGACGGAGCGAGGACCGTACGGCGTGTCGAAGTCCCTTTCTAGGAGCCTGTGGGCCGCGGCCTGCTCCGCTGGAGCCATGAACGGATGGCGGAAGGCCGCGACCGCCATGTCCGCTGTCTCGTCGGGGTGCAGGCGGCCGGCGGAATCGCGGCAGAGGGAGAGGAACCCCCTTTCGTCCAGGAGCTTCCTCCTCACCCGCTCGGAGACCAGCTTCGAGCGCTCGAGGAACCTCCCGGCGTCGTCTCCCCTCGAGACCGAGCGCGCCACGAGCGAGGCGGCTTCGAGGCCGCCGGCGACCGCAAGGGAGACCTCGGGGATCTCATGGGTCGGGTATCCCCTCCCGAGCCGCCTTCGCCACCCCTGGGGGAGGGTCGGGTCCGTGGTGACAGCGGCGTCCTTCGACGACGCGAGGAGGGACGTCGCGAGCTTCTTGACGAATGGGTAGGACGACCGGGACGCCTTCCTGTCCTGGCCGAGCAGCAGGGCGGACGACGCGGCCTGGAGGAACACGGCGGTCTCGAGGATCCCAGGCCTGGCCCTGTCGATGGAGTGCGGGAGGGCCCCGTCCCTCCTCACCTGCGCCCTGGCCCCGGACTGCACCGCCGCGGCGAGCCCCGGCTCGAAGTAGGTGAGCGCCCTGAGCGACTCGAACCTGTCCAGCAGGTCGTCGGAGTAAGGGGCGGTCTTAACCGTCGCCAGCGCCCAATCCGCTGCTTCGCAGACAGCCGGGTCGGAGCACCCGAGCTCGGTGGGGCGAGGAGGGGCGCGGCCGACGGCTGCGCGTAGGCGGCCGAACTCTGCCAGGGCGTCCTCCAGCTTCCCTGGGGTGTAGATCGAGGTGAAGGCTAGCTCCATGGCCTCCCCGGGGGGGAGGTCGAGCTCGTGCACAGAGATGATGAGCACCTGGCCCGACATCCCTGCGGTCCCTTCCGGGACCTCGCCTGTCGCGACGGCCTCCAGGGCGCGGGGCTTGCTGGTGGTCAGGTGGTACCTCGACGGAGAAGGGGACGCGCCCACGACCCTGGAGGCGGGGGGGTCGGACACCTCGTCCATGGCGACGTGGCTCTCCCTGTTGAACGCGTTCACACCTAGCGAGCCCCAACGTGAGCCTGTCTCGAAGTGCGCGGCCGCCACGTCGCTGACCTCGAGGACCCTGAGCTTCAAGTTGGAGCGGCCCGTGTTCTTCAGGGCGACACGCCGCGCGAACCCCCTAGACCCTCCGGCGAATGGCTCGAGGGACTGCGCCACTTCGACGTCGAAGACACGCCCCAGGAGCCTGGCCTCGTTCGGTGCCAGCTTCACCAGCCAGTCGGGCCTCTGCCCCGGGACAACCACCCCCGCCTGGACCTTGTAGAACCACACCTGCTCGAGCCCGAAGAGCGCCCTCTTCTCCTCGTGCGACTCGAGCGACCTTACTGCACCGTCGGCTTCCAAAAGCAGCCTGCACCCCCCCGAGTAGAGGGACGCGGGGCGCTTGAGGGCGGAGGACCTGAAACCCATGGACCTCGAGACAGACTCCGCAGTGGCCGCCACGCCCGAGACTTCACTCGTGGCGGATAATATCGGGAGGATTTACTTGAGTTGAGCGGTTGGAGACCTTCCGTTAACCCTTCTTGACCCGCTTCCACCTGGTCCCTTCGTGGGCGTCCTCCACGGCCACCCCCGCGTCCAAGAGCATCGTCCTCAGCCTGTCGGCCTCGGCGAAGTCCCTCCTCTTCCTGGCGTCCTCCCTCTGCCTGATCAGGTCCTCGAGCTCGGGCTCGAGCTCCTCCTCGCCGAAGTCTATTATCCCCAGGACAGAGTCCGCCCTCGCAAGGGCGCCTAGGGCGGCGCGCGCCCCCTGTTCGCCG
Organism: Nitrososphaerota archaeon; assembly: GCA_029785195.1. Lineage (GTDB taxonomy): Archaea > Thermoproteota > Nitrososphaeria > Nitrososphaerales > Gagatemarchaeaceae > UBA183. The sequence continues at coordinate 61,406 of JAFMAD010000003.1, read as the reverse complement.
AGCTCCCCCGAGTCGACCATGCCGTTCGCGTCCTTTGTGAACGTCAGCATGGCCGCGAGAGCCCGCGGTGTGTTCAAGTCGTCGTCCATGGCCGATTCGAAGTTGGAGAGGAAGGCGCCCACAGCTCCCGGTACCTTCGGCGTCCCCCCCTTGACAGCCCTCAGCCTGGCCACCAGCTCCTGCAGGCGAGCCCTCTGGGCCCTCGCCTGGGCCAGGGCGGCGTCGTTGAGGTCCATCTGGTCCCTGTACCGGGCCGAGATCAGGAACGCACGTATCGTGAGCGGGTCCCAACCCTCTCCGGTCAGGTCCCTCAGTGTGACGAAGTTCCCCTTGGACTTGTGCATGTCCTCACCGCGTATGTTGAGGAACTCGGAGTGGAGCCAGTAGTTCACGAACTTCTTCCCGGTGGCAGCCTCCGATTGCGCTATCTCGTTCTCATGATGGGGGAACTTGAGGTCCATCCCCCCGGCGTGGATGTCGAAGGTTTCGCCAAGGTATTCCATCGACATGGCCGAGCATTCGACGCTCCACCCGGGGCGCCCCTTGCCGAGCTCCGTCTCCCAGAAGACGTCCCCATCGTCAGCGTCCCAGGCCTTCCAGAGGGCGAAGTCGGCTGCTTCCTTCTTCTCCTCGTAGTGGTCGCTGGAGATGCGCCCCGCCGGCCTGAGGGAGTCGAGCTTGACCCCGGAGAGCGCCCCGTACGCTTTGAACTTCGAGACGTCGAAGTACACCGACCCGTCTGTCGTCCTGTACGTGAACCCCTTCTCCTGCAGCTTGCGAATGAGCCTGATCATCGCCTCTATGTGCGCGGTCGCCCTCGGGAGCTCGTCAGTCTTCTCGATGTTGAGGGAAGCGAGGTCTTCGAGGAACGCCCCAGCGTAAAAGTCGGTGAGCTCCTTCAGGGGCTTCCCCGTCTCCTTGATCCCCCTGATTATCTTGTCCTCCACGTCCGTGATGTTCATCACCGAGACGACCTTGTACCCCTTGAACTTCAGGTGCCGCCTCAGCACGTCGTAGAAGACGAAGGTACGGAAGTTACCGACGTGGGCGTAGTTCCACACCGTCGGGCCGCAAGTGTACATGCGGACCTCGCGGTCACGGATGGGCCTGAAGGGCTGGAGGCGCTTCCCCAGGCTGTTGTAGAAGCGGAGCAAGGCCGAGCTCCGCCGGGAGCCTTGATTAAAAAGGAGAGCAGGGGAGGAGGCCGGACGGGAGCGGAGTTGGGGAGGTTGGACGCCGGCTCCCAAGCCAATAGCGGCAGCCGGTGCGTCGGTCGTCGCGGCGGCCCTGGCCGCGGTCGGCCTCAGCGACTTGAGCCGAGGTACCTCGCGGAGGGGGAGAGCGGGGAGCGCCTAGCTGGTTCTGAAATAAAAGGAACGGGAGACTAGAACCTACTTCAGCTTACCAATCCTGAAGATGGCCTTTCCACACGAGGCGCAGGTGCCCTTGATCGCTGGGCGGCCGTTCTTCAGTTTGATTTGCTTGGGATTCTTGATCTCCCGATTTTTCTTCTTCTCGTAGACGCAGTATCCGGTTACCACTGCGATTTGCCTCGGCAGCCAATCCGGGCAGTTTGCTATATAAACCTGAGCCAAAGGGGCTCAAATTGAGGTTTTTTAGGTTCTGACGCGATTCTGGGGGCGATTTGGGATTCCAACGCCTAGGTGCCGAAGCAGAAGCGTTCCAGAATCTTCGAGATTCAGCGGCTCCGGGGAGCTCTTACCGTCTCGCATCTCTGATTTCGGCAATCGCGGCGTGGCGCATGGGGGCGCGTCACCGGGCGGAACCTTGGGCGCAGGCCGATTTGCAACCAAAGAACCTGATTCTCGCCTCGCAGCTCTGGAGGGGCGCGATTCCATCCCCTGCGATTTGATTAAAGGGGAAGGGAGCCGGGCGTCCTGCGATTGAGCAGGTCGACGCAGAACCCGCGGGCCCTCGGGTCGCTGGTGATCGCGCGGGTGGTCTACGCCATCAACTGGGTCAACGTCGGGGCGATATTCTACCTGATGGGGCCAGACCTCAGGACAGGGGTTTCTGGGCTCGGGCTCATCACCGCGACGTTCTATCTGGGGCTCGGGCTCTTGCAGGTGCCAGGAGGGGTCATCGCCGCGAGGTGGGGCCCCAAGAGGGTCGTGGTGGTCGGGATACTCATCTACTCGGCGTCGGTCATCGCTACGTCCGTCGCCTCAACCGTCGCCGAGGTCGCGGTGCTCAGGTTCCTCGTCGGGTGGGGGATGGCCTTCGTGTTCGCGCCGTCCGTGATCATCATCGCGAGGTTGCTCCGCGGGGAGAAGTCCGGGATGGGGGTCGGCGTGATGAACTCCGCCTTCGACCTCGGGGGAATCGCCGGGATATTCGGTTGGGTGGTCATCGCGACCGCGACGGGGTGGAGGCCGAGCTTTTTGATGGCGGGAGCGATGGGGGTGGCGACCGCGGCGCTCGTGGCGCTCTTCGTCCCGGAGGGGGCGGCGGGGAAGGTCCCCAGGATAGACAGGAAGGCGCTCGTCGCGGTGATCAGGGACAGGGAGCTGGTCCTCCTGGGGATAGGGACGGTGGGGTTCGGGGTGGCGGCCACCGACATCGCCGGCTTCATGACCCTCTACGGGGTGCGGTCGCTTTCCGCTTCGGCGGCCCTGGCCAGCGGGGTCACATCCATGGTCTACGTGATCCCCATATTCACTTCGCTCTGGGGCGGGCGCGCCTTCGACGCGCTCTCGAAGCACAGGATGGTGATGGTCGCGTCCCTCGTGGGGAGCGCGGCCGCCCTCTCGCTGGGCTCATATCCATCCGTGCTCGCGGCGGCGGTCTGCGCAGCCCTGGGCGGCCTGGTGTCTGGGGTCGGCTACACCTTCGCCTTCGCAGGCGCGAGGGAGCTCAACAGGGCTGGGAGCGAGTACGAGAGCCTGGCGGTGGCGTGGGTCAACAGCCTGTCTCTGACGGGGTCGTTCTTCCCTCCGATATTCTTCTCATATCTGGTCGACGCGTACGGGTACCGGGCCGGATGGCTCTGGAGCGGGGCGCTCACCCTGGCCTTCGTGGTGCCAGTCCTGCTCATGGTGGAGAGCTGGCGGCCTAGAGCGGCGTAGCGATTATCTCGTCCCCCTTCTTCACGTCCACCTCGAGCCCCGCCAGGCCGATCTCCTTTATCTCGGGGACGGGTATCCCGAGCCCCTCTATCTTCGACCTGTGGCGGGATATGGCCTTCAGCCATGCTTCAGAGCGGTCTTCCACCTTGGGGACCCCGAGCCCTGACTTGGCCGCCAGGTCCTCGAGCTTCTGGTCGTACTCGAAGAAGTCACCGGGGAGCTTCCAGAAGTCGCGCATCGGCCTGAACAGCAGCGGCGAGAGGTAGATGAAGCCGTGCTTGAGCTGCCTCGAGATCATCGCCTTGTCGTCCTTGCTCATCCTCTCCGCGAGGCGCTCGAGCATCGCAAGGGTGCCGGTGAGGTGGCGGGACTCGTCCCTGGTGATGTCCCTGAAAGCCGACGCGTACACCTTGTTGGTAGACCTTTCGCCCACCTCCTTGAAGATGAGCTGGGCTCCTATCTCGGCGAAGAAGAAGCTGGAGAATATCAGCTCCAGGGGGTACTTCCCCCAAGCCTGGTTGAAGGCGGTCCAGTAGCGGGCGCCGTTCTCGTAGAGCGCCATGATGTTCCTGTGGGCCTTCTCCTCGAGCTTGGACTTCGGCTTGAACCTGTAGGGGAAGTTGGGGCAGACCCGGGCGCACGCCCTCCGGCAGACTTCGTCGTGCCTGCACTCGTCGAACGCGACGGCGGACAGGAACTTCTTGGTTGGGTCCTCGAACTGGTGCGTGGCAGCCTGGACGGCCGCGGCGCCGAAGGCCCCGATCCCTGACTTCTCGAACAGCGCGAGCTTCGAGAGCCAGTACGCCTGCGCCACCCCTTCGTCGGACGAGAAGTTCTTCGCGTCGCACTCGTCCCACGGCAGGTCTGCGGGAGCCCAGTTCTGTGGGAACCAGAGGTCGTACGTCCGCAGGAGCGTCTCGGACACGACGTCCCAGTTCCCTGGGAAGACGTTCCCTTCGTCTTTACTCATGGCGCCATGCGGCCCGGCCGCGCTATTTACCCTTGCGCCGGGCTCGCGTCGTGGCTCCGCCTCTGCAACGCATAATTATCGTCGCTGAGGAGGCGCCCTCGCGGTGGGGTGGCGGAGCGGTTACGCGTGCGCCTGCAGTCGCTTTGCGTCGGTGAGCGCATTCACAAGGGTCCGAATCCCTTCCCCACCTCATTGTTTGTAGAGCCTAGAATCGCTCGAGATTGGCGGCGAGCAGGTCGAGAGACTCGCCCCACCCGCCTTCGAACCCTGCCGCCATGTCCTCGATGGGGTCGACCGCGGACATGATCACGCGGACCGTGACCGTGAGCCTTGTCTTCCCGGACCCTTCCTCCTCGAAGACGGCCTTGTTGAAGCACTTCCAGGCGGGGCTGCCGTCAGGGAGCGTGGTCTTCTTGAACGACGCGAGCGGGGACTCGGAAGTGAAGGTGATCAGCCGGGGCGGTATCACCTCGTCGAAGACGCCGAACGCAGGGTAGAGAGAGCCGTCCGGGTTCCTAGATTCCAGGTGTATCTTCCCGCCCGAGCGCGGGTCTATCTCCAAGACCTCGCACTTCGCATCCGCGGGGAGCCCGAACCAGGTTCGCGCCTTCTTAGGGTCGGTCCACATCCGGAAGACGACCTCGCGCGGGGCGTCGAAGACGCGGGAGATCACGACGGTCTTGCCTTCATCTTCCATGGGTCTCCCCCCGGCTCGCTTTCCCTCCCCTCTTCTCGTCCTCTAGCGCCTTCGCCAGCGCGTCGAACCTGCTGTTCCACATAGAGGTCACCCTTTCCGCCCATTCCTTCACCTCTCCCATAGGCGCGGTGTTGATGCCGTAGATGCGCCGCTGCGCCTGCCTCTCCATGCGTATCAGGTCCGCTTCCCTCAGGACCTTCAGGTGCTGCGAGACAGCCTGCGGGGTCACCTCGAACTCTTCGCAGATCTGGGTAGCACTCATCTTTCCCCTGGCCGCGAGCAGCTCCATGACTCTGCGCCTCCGGGGCTCCGCCAGCGCGACGAACGCGTCCATGCGTCAGATACTAAAGTAATCACTTGATAAAGCTTCTCCTTTGGAAAGAACGTCGGCGCAGGAGCGTCTACATGTCTCACGTGGCGTCTGGCTCTATACGAAGAGCGCGAAAAGGACTATGGCGGAGATGAACACGATGGAGATGGTGTTCAGCACCTTGATCAGCGAGTTGATGGCGGGACCCGCGGTGTCCTTGAACGGGTCGCCCACCGTGTCCCCCATCACGGCGGCGGCGTGGACGGGGGTCTTCTTCCCGCCGAAGTTGCCGAGCTCGATGTACTTCTTCGCGTTGTCCCAGGCTGCCCCGCCGTTGGTCATCATGAACGCCAGGAACACCCCGGACGCGACGCTCCCGATGAGGAGCCCTCCGAGGGCCAGGGGGCCAAGGATGAAGCCCACGACCAGCGGAGTCGCCACCGCGAGGAGCGCGGGCTTGGCGAGCTCCCTCAGGGCGGCTGTCGTGCTGATCCCGACGCACCTTGCGTAGTCGGGCTTCGCCGTCCCCTCCATGATCCCCGGGATCTCCTTGAACTGGCGCCTGACCTCGTTCACCATCTTGATGGCGGCCCGGCCGACGGCCTGGATGAGGAAGCTTGAGAAGTAGAACGGGAGGAGCGCCCCTACGAAGACGCCTATGACCACTCTCGGGTCGCTGAGCGCGAAGGTTAGGGAGGCGCCCTGTGCGAGGCCGTACTTCGCGAAGAGGTCGTGCTGCGAGATGAGGGTGTTCGCTTCGTCCTGGAAGGCGAAGAACAGGGCGACCGCGGCCAGGGCCGCGGACATCACGGCGAACGCCTTCGTGGTCGCCTTGGTGGTGTTCCCTACGGCGTCGAGCTCGTCCGTCACCTCCCTCACTCCCGCCTCGAGCCCAGCCATCTCGACTATGCCGTTCGCGTTGTCGGTGATGGGCCCGAACGAGTCTATCGACATTATGACGCCGGTTAGAGAGAGCTCGGCCATCGCGGCCACGGCAGTGCTGTACACCCCGACGAGTATCCTCGACGACTCGGCCAGCGTCGAAGGGGTGGCGTAGTACCCGATGAAGTAGGACACGAGTATGGCGAGGACGAGGACGACCGCGGAGGGGGCGGTGCTCTGCAGCCCCGTGGAGAAGCCTGCGAGGAAGTTGGTCGCCGCGCCTGTCTGGCTCGCCTCGGCCACGAACTGCACTGGCTTGTATCTATACGACGTGAAATAGTCGGCGACCCTCTCGATGGCGACCACGACGACTATGCCGACGACGGCGCTGGCCAGGAGGGACCACCCGAGGGAGTTCCCCTTGAAGACGTACTCGCTCGCCGCCGCGTCTATCGCCACCGCGATGACGGCGGAGATCATCAGGGAGGTGTTGAGCGCGCCCATGGGGTTCTTCGATATCCCCTTCCTGATGTACAGGCCGCCGAGGATCGACCCGACTATCCCCGACGCGCCCAAGAGCAGCGGGAACACGAAGAGCTGGTTGGCGGTGATGAGCGAAGCGAGCGACCCGTAGGCGGAGCTCCCCGACGTGATGAGCGCCGCGAGGATCAGGACGGCGACAGATATGACTACGAATGACTCGTAGATGTCCGCGCCCATGCCGGCGCAGTCGCCGACGTTGTCCCCAACGTTGTCAGCGATGACGGCGGGGTTGCGGGGGTCGTCCTCCGGGATCCCGGCCTCTGTCTTCCCCACGAGGTCGGCCCCTACGTCCGCGGCCTTGGTGTAGATTCCCCCGGACACCCTCATGAACATGGCGATGAGCGAAGCGCCGAAACCGAGCCCCGCGAGGATCGCGGGGGTGGTCACTATGACCCCCTGGAAGGCTATGTAGAAGAGCGAAACGCCGAGCAGCCCGAACCCTACCACCGCCATCCCCATCACCCCGCCCCCCCTGAAGGCGACGGTCAGCGCGCTCCCCAGGCCCTTCCGCGCCGCCTCGGCCGTCCTGGAGCTGGTGCGGACGGTCATCGCCATCCCGACGTATCCGGCGAGCGCAGATAGGAACGCCCCGACAAGGAAGCCGGCGGCCGTCGCGCCGTTGGTCTTCAACGGGATGTCGATGAAGACGAAGATCAGGACGGCGATGACGGCGGCTATCGGGGTGATCACCCGGTACTCCCTCCTGAGGAACTCGTCCGCCCCCTGCCTCACGGCGGTCGCTATCTCCACCATCTTGGGGTTCCCCTGGTCCTGCTTCCTTACCGAGTAAGCGAGATAGAGGGCGTAAAGGAGCGCCACTGCGGCACCGCCGACAGCGAGATATCCGTAGTCGAAAGCCAATCGGACGGTGCGCCTTTGAAGTTCCCCTTAAAAGAATTAGGGAATCTGCGCGTTCTACGCCTTGGTCAGGGCGTAGGAGACGATGAATGGCAGGACGGTCGTCACCTCGGCGTCGATGCTCGCCTGCCTCGCCTTGGCCTTCACCTTCCCCCACGACACCGCCTCCCTGATGCGGGCTCCGCTCAGGGAGCCGTCGGTCTCCTGGGCGGTGGAGACGTAACATGCCCAGTCCAGGCCCCCCCTGAACTGAGCCCACCATATCGTGTGGTGCTTGGAGATCCCGCCCCCGAGTACGAGCGCCCCCGCCTCCTTCGCGTCCGAGAATATGTCAGAAAGGCGCCTTTCGTCCCCGATGAGGTCGATCTGGAAGTCCCTGTGGCTCTCGGTGAAGAGCCATATCTGGCTTCCTACGGCCCCGTCCGTGATCCCCGGGACGAAGACAGGGACGCCCTTCTTCTGCGCCCAGTAGAGGAGCGAGCGCTCCGATGCGAGGTCCCTGCCGATCTCCGCCGTCAGCTCCTCCGTGGTGACGGCCCTCCGCTCGCGGTATATCCGGCCGAGGAGGGGCTGCATCCGCTTCTCGATCAGCGGGCCGTAGTCCTCGAGGGGGACTAGGACGTTCCCCAGCCGGTGATACCCGGCCTTCTTCAGCCGGACGTCGTCCATGTCAAAGCTCCCCGAGTAGTAGTCGGCCAGTGTCCGGGCGATGTCATGGTCGAGGGTCCCGCAGGTGGTGACTATCGCGTCCACCATGCCACCCTTCACCATGTCCACCAGGACCCCCCTCAGGCCTGTGGCGACCACGGCCGCGGGGAAGGAGAGGAACTTCACGCACCCCTCCCTGGAACACATGGCTCGATACGTCGAGGCGACGTCGTAGAGGCTCCTCCCCATGAAACCACCCCCCTCCCCCATCCCTTCGAGGAGGGCCGCGATGTCAGAAGAAGCGGCGACGTGGTAGTCCCTGACCTTCTTGAGCCCTGGAACCCTGGCCATCAGTCGCTCCGCCAGGTGTTGCGATTTTAACCGTTCTGGGGCCAGTTTCGGGGCGCGGGTCCCTCCCTCCCCTCGGCTGCTCCGCTCAGACGTCCCCGGCGACCCTCCTTGCTGACTCCGGCTGTCCAGCGTGCACATGATCCCGCACTGTCAGGTCAGGGGAATGCAGTCCATGGAAGAGTCGTGCCCCGACTGCTCGGTCCCTCTTCTCGACGCAGGGGACGAGCTCGCCTGCCCGAGCTGCGGGATGGTGAGGGAGAAGGCGGTGATGAATGACGGGTCAGGGTCGCAGCAGGGTCAACGCCTCGGCTACCAGCCTCTGGGGAGCTTCATGGGGACGAGGTGGGGGACGAGGACGGAGCGGGCCACGATGGGGATAACGGGCTCGAAGAGGAACTACGGCTACCTCAAGACCGTGTCGGACTTCATGGGGAGAGAGAACGGGTCAGAGACCGAGTGCGCGAAACTGATTGAGAGGGTGTCAGAGAAGCTCGCCCTCCCGTCGCATGTAGGCATCCAGGCTGCGACCATCGCGAGGAGGGTGTTGGGCTCCGTCCGCACGAAGCGGAGGATGACGGTCGCAGAGGTCTCGGCGTACTCTCTGGTGGCTGCCTGCAGGATGGAGGGGGTGACTTCATCGAACGCCAGGGAGATCCTCTCCGCCTACGCGGCCCTCGGCCGGAGGGTCACCACGTCGTCGATCATACAGCTCAGCCTGGACTCCCCGGTGAGGACGTTCGCCAAGCGGCCCGAAGACTGCGTGACCAGGGTCCTGGCGAGGCTTTCGTCTAACCCGGGGCTCGATGCGAAGTTGGCGAAGGCCTCGGTCTCGAAGACAGCCTACTTCAGCGCGGTCCGGTCCCTCGCCCTAGAGCTGCTGTCTAGGTGCGACAGGATAGCGATCGCAGGGAGGAGGCCGTGCGCCCTGGCCGCCTCTGCCGTCTATTCTGCTGAGGCTGCCCTCTCTATGGCCGAATCAAGGGGGCGGCGAGTGACCCAGAGGGAGATGGCGGACTGCGGCGGGACGTCTGAATACACCATACGGGAGCAGTGCGCGATGTTCTTCACTCCCTCGCTGGCGGCGCTGGCGCAGCGACGGTGACGCGCCATCCATAGTAGAAGGCCACCCCGAACGTAGAGGAGAGCCCCTGGACGGCTGCCTGGGCGAGACGGACCTCGAAGCCTACCGAGCAGGCCGGCGACGCAGATACGGAGTACGTAAGGGCCAGGGTGAAACCTTCACCCGCGGCAGCCCGCGCCTGGGCTCGTACCGCGGCCGCTACCTCGGCGCCTATCGCCGCCGAGGAGCAGTTGGAGGCCGGGCGTGCCAGCGCCTGAACGACCGCAGTCGCGGCAGCTTCGCAGCGGGACACAGCCGCCTGCAGGCGGAGGTCCAGGTGGACGTAGTGCACCTCGGCCTTGCTGAAAGTCACGCCGGGACCTTCTGAACCCGTGGCCGCGAACCGCAGGACGATGTTGAGCTCCCCCGGGATGGCGCCTTCGAAGGGAGAGAGGGCGGAGAGGTTGTCCCGCTCGAACGCGGAGCCTCCCAGGGTGGGGCTGACGGCGAGTACGACCCCGCCTGAGTCTTGCGCGCCAGAGAGTCCGGCTATCCCCCGCGCCACCTGGGAAGACGCCCCGGGGCACCAGAGGGGGGCCGAGCCGAGGACGGACTGAGTCCCTTCGAGTACGTCGGCCCCTTCGGCGGCCTCCAGGACCCTGAACTGCTGGTACGCTGTTCCAGAGGCGTCCCCCTCTGAGTAGAGGACGGCCCTGTCCTGCGAGGCCACGTACACCGCGAGGTCGCAGGCGAGCAGCGCGGAGAAGGCGACCGCCGCGACCATGGTCGCCCCTACGGCGCGACGCTTGACCAAGCTTCTACCGTCACCTCGAGCCGGACGAGAAGGAAGGAAAGGGAGGCGACCACGGCACCGGGAGGGGGGGCGCTCCCGCACGTGTCCCCGCCTACGGTTGCCAGCAGGTGGACCGTGGAGTTGGAGAGGGCGGCGATATAGGAGCAGACCTCTGATGGGGGGGTGGCGAGGAACCAAGCCATCCCCTTCGCCTCGATGAGCCCGGCGACCCTGTCCCTGAGCTCGGTCCTCGCTGCCAGCGAGTTCGCCCGGACGTCGCCTCGCCTCGGGGTCCAGACGACGAAGGCCGAGATAGCTGCGACGCCCACCAACGCCGCCACCGCGATGTCGACGTATCTCAACCAGGGAGGAGCTCCGGGAGGAGGAACGCGAGGGCCAAGAGCGCCAGGGTGATCAAGACCGCGTACATGACTGCGACGTCGACATAGGTCTCTACCTCAGACGACCTCCGTCACCTCCACCCTCCCCCCTATGAGCTGGGCCACGTACGACAGGGTCGGCATGAGGGTCATGCTAGGGACAGGGTAGGCCGTCCTGAAGGTGAGCACCCCCTGGCCGTCATTCACGCTCACCGAGTCCCCCGCGAGGACGAGCTCGTCGGCAGAAGGCGAGGAGGCGTAAGAGAACGTTATCTTCACGCCTGGGTTGAGCGAGTCGAGGACGGCCCTCACCCCGTCGGCGTACCGCCAGTCAGCTCCCTCCCGCGAAGCGAGGGCGGCTGCAGAGATCCCAGGGGTGAAGATAAGGAGCAGGACGGCGGCCGCGATCAGGTACACCCCCCAAGACCCCTGGGCGCTAATAGATGACGCTGGCACGCTACTCCACCTCGGCTGACAAGCCGGAGCCGTTCGCGCTGAACGCGACTTCGTGCATCCCGCTCTGGACGGAAAGCTCAAAGCTGCACGAGGTGTGCAGGTCTTCCACAGCGACCTGGCTCCCTGAGGAGAAGGCGAGGACCCCGCCGTCGCAGCTGATGGTCGACGGGGGGAGGGCCACGGCCCCCTGGGAGGTGCCGTTGGCCAGGGCCTCCATGGCGAGCGCGGAGACAGTGGAAGCCGCGGCCTTGAACTGGACCTCCGAGACGAACTCTGAGAATGACCCGTAGGTGGCGACGGATCCGGCAACGAAGAGCGAGGAGACCATCACCACTAGGCAGTACTCGAGTATCTCGGTCATCCTCAGAACAGGCGCCCAGAGGATTTAACGGGCAACCTTGCTCGTTTTATTGCCGCGGCGCGCTGTCTGTGGAAGCAGCGTGGGACCCCGGCTCGCCGGTTTTTTCATGAGAGCGGTCCGCAAGCCAAGGCCGGCGAGCGACCCGCCTCCCCTGCTAGTGGAGCTCTTCGGGAGGCCAGATTGGAGGGAGAGGCCCGATGGGGCGTCGTTCCCGTTCACCTACAGGGTGTCAGGGGATGGTACGGCGCCGTTCTATGAAGTAGGGTGCGCCCTCCCGCTCCAGACGATAGCGACGCTGAGGGGGGTGGTCAGGGAGGTCTCCGACGACCTCGACCCCAGGGAGGTGGAGCCGCTCACATTCTCCCGGCTCATCGAAGTGCTGACCCAGGCTTCTGCCCGTAGGCTCGCGGCCGCGGGGATGCGGCAGCGCATCAGAGAGCTCTCGGAGCTGGCGGCGTATGAGGCGGTGGGCCTCTCTAGGGTCCTTGCAATCGCCAAGGACCAGAGGGTGACGGAGTTCTACGCCGACTCGGATACGTCGCCGGTGTACCTGGACCACGTTGCTGCAGGGAGGTGCGAGTCCGGGATCGTCCTGACCGAGAGGGAAAGGAGCGCCCTCGAAACGCACCTCGACACCTTCACCGGATACACGCTGGACTTCAAGACCCCGTCTCTGAAGAACGATCTCTCGATCGGGGGGGCGGTGCTCAGAATCTCCGTCGACCTCGAGCCGGTGGCGGTGAACCGCTTCGCCCTGGACGTGCGAAGGCTGAACGTCTCCACGCTCACCCTCCCTCAACTGATAGGGCTGGGCCTGGTCTCGGACGAGGCGTCCTCCATGCTCGTGGGGTGGCTCGAGGCAGGGGGGAACGTGACGATAGTGGGGGAGACAGGAACCGGGAAGACGACGCTGCTCAACGCCCTCGATGAACAGGTGGACAAGAGGCTCCGGCGCCTCTACATCGAAGACGCCGTGGAGACCAGGGACATGCTCGCAGATGGGTACCATCAGATGAAGGTGAAGGTCGACCCCTACGACAGAGGGGAGGGGGCAGAGAGGACGAAGGAGTCCGAGATAGTGAAGGCGCTGCACAGGTCCCCGGACATAGTAATACTGAGCGAGATACAGTCAGAAGAGCACAGCAGGGCGTTCTTCCAAGCGCTCGCATCGGGGGCCAGGGGTGTCCAGACGTTCCACGCATCAACCATAGAGCAGGCGGTCAGACGGTGGCTGACGATGCACCACGTCTCCGAAGAGAGCCTGCTGGACCTAGGGATCATGGTCCAGATGTCCAGGCCCGACAGGTTGAGGCAGGAGAGGTATGTGCACAGGATAGCCGAGGTCATCCAGGATGGAGGCTCGCCGAGAATCAAGGAGATATACATGCGAGACCGCGACCACAGGCTGAGGAACGTAGCTGGCTCAGGATGGCCCCGCCCCCCCGACGGGGTGCCGGCGGAGAAGCTCGGCTTGAAGGTCGCGCTGGCGTCGGCCCGCATAGCACGAGGGGTCCGCGCGGGTTGAGGTTCGCGTCCCTGGACCGCTTCGGACTCTCCCCGTGGAGGGTCGCGTCTGTCGGCCTCGCTGCCTCGTCCGCGGCCTGGCTCGTCGCTGACCTCGCGTTCGGGAGAGCCCTCGGGAGCGCCAGCACCCTGGTCCTGTATGTCATCGCGGCTGCGGTCTTCTACATCGTGGTCACCACCCCCAGGCGCCTCCTGGACAGGCAGCGCGTGAACCAGGCGAGGGAGGCCGTCCTCCTCGCCTCGTCGTCGAAGGCACTTCTTGAGGTGACCAGGTCGAGGTCGAGGTCGGTGCTCCTCCTCCGACCCAGGGACGGTGCGCTTGCTGTGGCGGTGGGGCGGGCGGCCAGGGAGGTCTTGCTCGGGGAGAGCGCCAGGCGGGCGGTCGCCGAGGCGTCTGGGGTGCTGGCGTCCTACACCGCAGCGGCGGCGCTGAGAGGGATAGCCGAGCCCAGGAAGGGAGGGACCGAGCCCGACGACGAGGAAGCGCGGGGGCTGGCAGGCTCGGAGGCGCTCAGCAGGGAGACAAAGGTCCCGATGTTCATGACCGCGTCTTTCTTCACCCCGATAATGCTCCTACTCTACGCGGTCCTTTCCCACACGTACGGCGCCGGGAGGCTCGCGGAGCTGGCGGCATTCGAGCTGGTCGTCCTCGACCTTGCGTTCTATCTCAGCTCCGCCGGAGGGGCGAGGGGATGAGCGCGGAGCTCGACGCGATGCACTCTCTAGGGAGGGCGTTGAAGGCAGCGGGAGAGGGGAAGGGCCTTTCCAGGTCCGTCGTCGAAGAGCTGCGCGCGGCCGGCCCCTTGTGCGAGGACGGGGCGAGGAGCATCATGCTCGGCCGCCCGCTCGCGACCGCGCTCCGTCCGCTTATGGAGGGCTCCGGAGAGGAAGTTTCAATGCTTGCGTCCCTGATCGTGTCCGCGCCGAGGAGCAGCGCCTGTTTGGTCGCGAGGAGCGGCGAGGCCCTAGCCGTCACCCTCGAGCGGTGGATAAAGGCGAGGGAGAACGAGATCCTCGAGCAGAAGGTGATGAGGTTCAGGAGCCTGGTCACGTCGGGTGTGCTCGGCGCGGTGATGGCGATGTTGGCCGCTCTCGGCCCTGCCGTGGGGGAGATCGGCTTCGGCGCCCAGCCAGGGGGGTCTGGGGCCCTGGTGTACGGGGCGGCAGCGCTGACCGCCCTAGGCTCGGGGATGCTCGGCGCGTTCATGTCGGGGAGGAGATTCTTCGTGAACGCCGCGCTTTCGTTGGCGGTCTTCGCAGCGATATCGGCCGCGATTGCCCCCCTGGCCGCCTTCCCCTCGGCCGCGCTGTAGGGCGTTAAATATCGAACCCAGGCTATTCGGGCATGAAAGTAGGTCGCAGGTGGAGGCGAAGCAGGAGAGGGGTGCAGCTCATCGAGGAGGCGCTTCTGATCTCCGTCGCACTGGTGGCCCTCTCCCTTCTGGTCGGCGGGATCGAGTCGATCCTCAAGCAGAGCTCCGCATACACGTCGAACGTGTGGAACTCCATCACAAACTCGCTCAACGGCATCTTCGGCACCCTGTTCCACTGGTGAGAGCGCTGCACCCCGCCCGCGAGCTTGCGTCCCAGGTCGCCTGGAAGCTGAGGCCGCAGGCCGGCCTGGGGATAGAGGAGATGCGGGTAGCCGACGGCAAGTACGTATCCTCGGCGGACGGGACCAAGGTCAGGAACATCGCGCTGTTCAGGGTGGGCGTCCCGGACGTGGCTGAGGACCAGAGGGTGGACTACTCGGCAGCCCTGAAGACGACGCTCCAGCAGCAGAGGATGAAGGGGCTCTTCGAGGGACTCAGGAGGGCCGGGCTCCCCTTCGTGTACGTCATGCTGATGAACGAATCTGAGGCCGGAGGGGAGGCACCCCCGGTCCTCGAGTTCGACCTGGTGGTCGGGACGTGGGTGGACGGGAAGAAGAAGGAGGACCAGACGCAGGCCATCGAGCAGCGGGCGAGCATACTTTCGGCCGCCGTGAGCGTAGCGCTCCCCACCGCCAACGTCGAGAGGCTGGTGAGGAAGGACCTCGTCGAGTTCATGAAGTCGATGCTCCTCCCCGGCGGTAGGGCCCTCCCCCAGAGCGGGTCGCCCTCGGCGACCGGCGCTCTCTGCACCTTTGACGAGATGTCGCCTCTCTCGGCCAGCCTGGAGAGGACGCCGGACTTTTACATCCCCAACGCGGCCGAGTCAGGGCAGGACGGGTTGCTCCTCGGGTCCCTGAAGTCAGGCGGTAGGGAATACCACGAACTCAGGCTGCAGATGGACGACCTGAGGAGGCACGTGAGCATCCTCGGCATGACAGGGTCAGGCAAATCCACGACTGCGGCAGCTATCGTCAAGCAGGCGGCCGAGGCCGGGCTCCCTGTGATGATCCTGGACTGGCACAACGAGTTTGGGGCGACGGCTCGGTCAGTCGGGGGGAAGGTGGTGGCGCCGGGGAAGGACGACTTCTCGCTGAACCCGCTGGAGGGCGGGCCTGACACGGACCCCGCTGAACACATAGCCATGGTCTCCGACATCTTCTCCGACATCTACCACTTCACCCACCCGCAGGCGTACATGTTCCGCAACGCCCTGCAGAAGCGGCTTTCAGAGACGTCCTCCGACGAAGTCCCGACCATCTCGGCGCTGGTGAAGACGATAGAGGCGTACCCCCTCAGGTCGGCCTACGACAACGAGACCAAGGTGGCGCTGCTCCGGAGGCTGGTCCCGCTATCTGAGGGGCAGTCCGGGAAGGCCTTGGGGAGCTCCGGGCCCCTCAAGCTCGAGGAGCTCCTGGGGACCGTCGTCTGCGTCGAGCTCGGGCACCTCAGGGACATCCAGTCCAGGGCGGTGTTCTGCGACGTCCTCCTGAAGATGACGTACGAGGAGAAGGTGAAAAGGAAGGGACCTCTGGACCATTTGACGGTGGTGGAGGAGGCGCGGAACATCGCGCCAGCCAGGAGGGCGGAGGACCCTCCGACTGTAGGGGAGAGGATGGTCTCGGAGCTCAGGAAGTTCGGGGAGGCGATGATGTTCGTCGCCCAGTTCCCGAGCCACATCGCGGCTGAGGTGGTCAAGAACTCAGGGACCAAGGTCGTCCACCGACTCGCATGGCCAGACGACGTCACCCTCGTCGGAGACTCCCTCGGGCTCGACAGGAAGCAGCGGGAGCACCTGACCAGGCTCAGAGTAGGCGAAGCCGTGGTCGGCCTGTCCCGCATCCAGAGGCCGATGCTGGTCCAGGTGGCGCCCGAAGACGCTCACTCAGGCGGGAGCAACGACCTCAGCTTCGGGGCGGAGTCGTAGCCCAGCGTCCAGTCGATGCGGCGGCCTCCGGCCGCCCCTCCTTGTAGTCCGGCCGCCATGGCTGCAGCCTCCTGAGGGGACGTCGACGTCGTGTCGAGCTCGCAGGCGGCCACCCCGAACGCTTCGTGGGCCTCTGCGGCGACGACTCCTATCAGCTCGGCCTCGAGGTTCGCCCTCACCTTCGCCTCAGGGTAGCCCCGGGACCTGAGCCTCTCCCTCAGGACTTTGGGCTCGCACCTGAGCACCACCACCCTCTCCGCTATCGCGGGGTCGAGGACCGCTGGGAGGAGGTGCCCGTAGAGGACAGAAGCCCGGGGGACCAGTGACGGTATCTCCCCGCGGAGCCTTTCGGTGTCCACATCATACACACCCTCGTCGGCATCGGCTCGGCGACGCGCCGTGGCCAGCTCGTTGACGCTGAAACAACGCACCCCGAGCACCCCGGCCACCAAGGGGGCGACTGACTTCTTGCCCGTCCCCGGCGTCCCTGTTATCCCGAAGATCCCTTTCAGCGCCCCCAACGGAGATTCAGCTCATGAAGGGCGGGGCTGGGCTGGCTTCAGCTTTGCCTTCCAGTGGGCCCTGAACTTCGCTAGCTTAGGGGCGATGACCGCCTGGCAGTATGGCTTTGAGGTGTTCCGCGCGTAGTACTCACGGTGGTAGTCTTCGGCGGGGAAGAAGGCGCGGAGGGGGACGACCTCTGTGACGATCGGGTTCCGGAAGACCCCATCCCGGGAGAGCTCCCTGATGATCTCGTCCGCCTCCGCTTTCTGGCGAGCGTCGGCGTAGAGGATCACAGACCTGTACTGGGTCCCGACGTCGGCCCCCTGCCTGTTCAGGGTCGTCGGGTCGTGGGTCGAGAAGAAGACCTCGAGGAGCTCCCTGTAGCTTATGGCGGACGGGTCGAACACGAGCTGTGCGACTTCGGCGTGCCCGGTGGTCCCGGCGCACACCTCTTCGTAGGACGGGTCGGGCTTGTCTCCGCCCGCATACCCCGGAGTCACCCCGAGGACCCCCTGCAGCTCGGAGAAGACCGCCTCGGAGCACCAGAAGCATCCGCTCCCGAAGGTCGCTATCTCGGTTTTAGGCAACGTTCCCCGGGCGCGACGCCGGGATTAAAGCTTGCATGAAAGCCCGCCCGCCACCCTGAGAGCCCCCCCGTTGAGGTCGACAAGGGCGCCCCTCATCCCCTCCCAGACCGGGACGGGCCAAGGGAGCTTAACTGACACACCCCCCTCTACTTGCGTCACCCTGGCGGGGACCATCTCCCCCGGGAGCTGGACGTGGAGGTCCCTGTGCGCGACCTCTTGCTTGTAGAACGGCGACTTCGCGAAGCCGAAGCGCAGCGTGTCAGCGACCTGGAAGGATCCGTCGTCCAGCCAGTGGCTCCTCTCAAGGTCCTTCGGTTCGACCCCCCTGAGTGAAACCCCGACGCGGACCCCCCGGCCTGCCGACTGGAAGTCGACGTCGCTCACCTGTATCCCCTTTACGTCGGCCCGCACCTCGGCGGGCCCCGGGACGGGCCGGAGCTGATCGTGTATGGAGACGGTCCCCGAGAGGACGAACCCGAGCGCCACGGTCCCAACCCCCTTCACTGTGAAGGCCCTGTCGACGTAGATCAGCGTCTTCCCCAGGGCGAAGTCCTCCCGAGGGACGGCCGAGCTGAGGTCTATCGCCGAAGAGCCCGACGCCCGCTCCTCCTGCCTGAAGCCTGCCACAGTGGTCCCCTTCAGCGCAGCCACCGCCGCCGCGGGTGAGACGGCCCCATCCAAGAGCTCGATCGTCCCCCCGAGGCGAAAGGCCTCAATCAGTATCGCAAGCTCGCCGTCGGGCGCTGACAGCCGCCCCGACCCTGGGAAGAGATAGAGCGCGTGGTCGACAAGTGAGGCTATCCGGGCGTATCCCTGGATCCTTTCGGGGTAGTCTGCCGTGTCCAGGAAGGAGTACCGTCGCCCACCTTCAGTCCTCGCATAGACCGAGATTCCCTCCGCCTCGCTCTTCTTCGCGACCGAGCTTTCGAAGGAAGCCTTCGCCGCCTGGTCGGTGCCGAACACGCCAATAGTCAGCCCGTCCATTAGGACCCCCCTCCCCTTGCCGCAAGGACAAGCCCTTCGGAGCGCCCGCCCCGCAAGGGTGCCTTTCCGGCCCCGGCAGAGCCGCATTCTGAATGCGTCTTGCGGAGATGTTCGGAGGCTCCCGTGGAAGGGCGCAAGGACGCCAGGCCGGTGCTACGCATCTTATGTCTTCCGGAGCTACTATCAGGAGCCGCGGGGGGCGAGGGACGGGATCGGGCGGTTGGCGAACACATAGACCACGAAGGCGAAAGCAAGGAAGATCGGCACGAGCAGGACGTCGTTGAGCGGGAGGAGGACCTCCGCGAACCAGAAGGCAGAGAACGTGAGGAGGAGGGCGGACACTGCGACCTTCATGCTCGCCTGCTTCACCTTACGGACCTGCGACCTCAGGGCGAATGTGGCTATCACCACGAGCACCACGCCGGCGGCGAAGCCTGTCCCCGCCGAGATGAAGTCTTGGGGGAGGAGGCCTACGAGGACGATAGAGGCTTCGAACGCCTCGACCGCGCCCACGGAGAAGCCGGTGTACATCAACCCCTTCTCGAACGTCTCGGGCTTGAAGCCGGTCGTTCTGCTCCGCACCACGGACCTTCTCGCGCTGCGCGTCAGCCTCAGCCCGAAGTACAAGAGGAGGACGCCCCCCACAAGGCGGACGTATGTGCCGGGGAGGAGCGATATCGCGCCAGCGGCCAGGAACGCTGGGACGAAGACGACGGCGCACCCGGCGGCCACGTAGGCGAACGCAAGCGCGCTTCGCGACTCGGCGAAGAGCGCCAGCCCGACGGCCGCGGCCTCCGCGAGCTCGAGGGCGGTGATCCCCAAGGCGGCCAGAAGTATCCCGGCTTCCAGGAACATCTCTGGCTCAGCCGTACTCCCTGATGGCAGAGCGGAGCTCGTCGGCGCACCTGCTTACGGCCCGAGCCCCGAACCCCCACTCGACCCCCGCAGCTTCGAAGAGCTCAGGGAGGGGCTTCGACGCCCCGAGCGAGAGCGCCCTCTTGTACGCCTCTATCGCATCCCGCCTGTCCTTCCGATATCGCGCCCAGACCCCCAGCGCGCCTGTCAAGGCGATGCCGTACTCTATGTAGTAGAAAGGCGCCTCATAGAGATGGAGCTGCCGCTGCCATCGGCACTCCCTAGCCTCCTCGATCCCCTCGTAGCTCTCCCTTCCGCAGAACCTGTCCAAGGTCGCGAGCCAAGCGGCGGTGCGCTCCTCAGGGGAGTGTCTTGGGTGGTTGTAGACCCAGTGCTGGAAGGAGTCTATGGTGGCGACCCAGGCGAACAGCTTGATGTTGCCCGCCGCCTCCCACCAGTTGGACCTCCGGGCCTCCTCCTCGTCATAGAACACCCCTCTGTAGTGCTCCCCGGATATCACCTCCATCGACATCGAAGCGACCTCGGCGAACTCGAGCGGAAGGCTCTCGCCGGCGTTGAAGAATGGGAGCCCGCCCTTCCGCATCAGGAAGGTATGAAAGCTGTGTCCCGCCTCGTGTAGCAGGGTCCTCACGTCGCCGTCCCGCTTCGCGGCGTTCATGAAGATGAACGGGAGCCTCTTCTCCGCGAACTCGTCCTGGTACCCTCCGGGGGCCTTCCCCTTCCTGCTGTCCAGGTCGAGGAGCTCGAGCCTCGCCATCGTATCGAAGTAGCCTGACAGCTCAGCGTCGACCCCGGCCACCACCTTCTTGGCCCCCGCGACGAGACCGTCGATGTCTGTGAACGGGGAGAGAGGAGCCAACCCGTCGGGGTCGACGTTGAGGTCCCAGGGCCTGAGCGTCCCTACCCCCATCTTCTCCTCCCTCACTCTGTCTATCTCCCTGCTGAGCGGAACGATGTGCTCTTCGACCGCCTCGTGGAAGCTGACGCAGTCGGCAGGGGTGTAGTCGAACCTGCACTTCTTTACGAATGTATAGTCTTCGAAGTTGTCGTACCCTGCGTTCTTGGCCACGTCGTCGCGAAGCTCCACCATGCGAGTATAGAGGTCGTCCAGGACCCCCCTGTCCCTGGCGGCCCTCCCGTTCGCCAGGCGCCAGGCCTCCTCCCTGACCCCCCTGTCAGTCTCTTCGAGGAATTTCGCCATCTGCTGGAGCGTCCGCTCCTGTCCTCGATACTCTACAGTCATCCCCCCCATCGTCCGCTGATACTTTTGGGAGAGGGCAGAGTCCTGTTTCTCAAGCTCCACGTTCTCGACCCGGAACGTCCTGACCGCCGCCTCCCGGCGCCTGTCGTCGGCGGCATGCGAGGGAGGGAGAGCCTCCCTGAACTGCGAAGCCACGTATTTTTTCAGCAGCCCGAACGACGCGACCTTGATCTTCGGCTCGATCCCCTCCACGTAGTCTTCGTATGCCTTCGTGAACTCGGGGTTGTCGGTCTGCCTCGTGCTGTTGATGTATCGTATCGCCCTCTGCTCGTACAGGTAGGCGTCGAACTCAGACCAGTCGAGTATCCACCTCTCGAGCCCGGACGGGCCGGCGATCACCCTCGAGGAGAGCTCGTCGAACACCTTCGATATGTCGTCCCAGTCGAACCTGATGCCGACAGGGACGTACTCCCGCTTGAACTCCTTCGGAAGCTTCTCGTAGTCGAACGCCACGGCTGTGCCGGACCTCGCGCCCGAGATACTTATGCTTCGCTGAAACGCGCCAATCGGGGGGCGGGCCCCACAGGGCGGGGGAGACGCCCCCGGTCAGTCCCGCCCTGGCGCCTGACCACTCGGCCGAACCGTATCTTTGAGCCCCAGATTCAGCGGGCGTGGCGCTGGAGCAGACCGCAACTCCGCGGGGAGGAGGCTCTCCCCCTTCAGGACGTCGTCCATGTCGCGTGCGCTGGGACGGGAGGGGTGCCGAGCGATATGTCCTGTAGGGCGGCGTCAGGGGGCCTGGCAGGCAAGGCCTGGCTGACTCCCCGGTCCGTCCAAACGAGGGGCGTCCGTGGCGAGCCCCTCCGCTTTGGGCGCTCCGCCGTTAGGGGATGCATTTCAAGGCGCGATACAGGGGGAGAGGCGTGGCGATCAGGGTCGGGAAGATAGCCGGCATCCCCATTTCTCTGGACTACTCCCTGTTCGTGATATTCGTCCTCATCGCGTGGAGCGTGGGGGACATCCTGATGCCCGCGGAGTACCCCGGACTAGCCGTCTGGGCATACCAGGCGATAGGGTTCCTTTCGGCCGCCCTCCTCATAGCGTCCGTACTGGCGCACGAGTTGGCGCACTCCGTCGTCGCCAAGAACAACGGGCTGAAGATCAGGAGGATAACACTCTATCTGCTCGGCGGGGTCTCGGAGATTGAAGGAGAGCCCAGCAACCCGGCCCTGGAGCTGAAGATGGCGGCGGCGGGTCCCCTCGCGTCGGTCGCCCTGACGGCTGTCTTCGCCCTCTTCTGGCAGGTCTCTGTCGACGTCGGAGCGCCTCCTCTGGTCCAGGCCCCCCTCGAGTACACCGCCTTTGTGAACGGGGTCGTGGCCGTCTTCAACCTCCTCCCCGCGTTCCCCATGGACGGAGGGAGGATACTCCGCTCCCTCGTCTGGAGGAGGAGAGGGGACCTCCTAAGCTCGACGAAGACTGCCGCCGTCGTGGGGAGGGGGTTCGCGTACGTCATGATGGTTGCGGGGGCGCTCCTCATCATCTTCGTCGACATTGTGACGGGTGTCTGGCTGTTCATGATCGGCTGGTTCGTGTCGTCCGGGGGGCAGCTGGAGCTGTACCAGACGGCGCTGAGCGAGAGCCTCAGGGGGACTAGGGCCGGGGACATGATGACGACGAAGATAGACTCCGTCACCCCTGAGATGACGCTCGAGGAGGTCTCCCAGAGGGTGCTGATACTCAAGCATAACGGGTTCCCGGTCGTCTCGATGGGGAAGTTCGTTGGGTGCATCACCATGGACGATCTGAGGCGGGTCAAGAGGGAGAGATGGCCGGAGGTGAAGGTCGAGGAGGCGATGACGGGGCGCGAGAAGCTGCTCACGGTCGGGGACTCAGACTCCGCGTCGAGGGTGGTGGAGCTCATGAACAGGAACCGGGTGGGGAGGATATTCGTGGTCGGGGGGGACGGGAGCACCTTGGTCGGCCTGATCACCAGGAGCGACGTCATCAAGGTGACGGAGGCGAGAGAAGTGAGGGCAGGGTTGACACCCAGCCAGAAGATCTCGTTCACGGTGGAGAAGGGGATGGATTTCGTCATCGAACAGACAGTCGACCCCGGGCTCACCTGGTGGGTCGAAGCACCTCAGGGGGTGACGCTCCTGACCGAGGTTGAGGAGAAGACGGGGGCCGGGCACGAGGTGAGAAGGTTCACCTTCCAGGCGGTCGAGGCCGGGCGCTACTCCCTCAGGCTCCTTGAAGGCCCGAAGAGGGCGGGGGGACCGATAGTCAGGTCGGTCGCATACACCATCGAGGTCGGCTAGTCCGGGGCGCATCACCGCGAAGGCGAAACGCGGGTCGCTCCCCGGGTGACGAAGGGGGACGGGGTGGGACCTCCTTCCGAAAATTTAATTCCTCCTGGGTTTCGGCGCAGATGGGGAAGACTTGGAAGTCACTTTCGAGGGTGAAGAGCAGGACCCTGACGTCCGCTTCGTGCGGGGGACGGGCAAGTACGTCGACGACATCAAGCTCGAAGGCATGCTCCACCTTCACGTGGTGAGGAGCCCGTACGCGAGAGCGCGCGTCCTCTCGGTGAGCGGAGGGATCACAGGGAACGAGCTGAAGGCCACAATGGAGTCGGTCGGCGAAGACGCGGGAGGGAAGTCTGCCGTTTCTTTCCCCGCGCTGTCGGCGAGCTACGTCAATTACGTGGGTCAGCCGGTCGCCGCGGTCCTCGGACTGGACAGATACGATGCAGCTGACAAGGCTGAGGAAGTGGACGTGCAGTACGAGCCGCTCAGGCCGGTGATAGACCCCGAGAAGGCTCTGGCTTCTGAGCCGATCCATCCGGGGATGGAGAACAACCTCGTCGCCGCCGCCGAGCTGGGGAAGGAATTCGAGGTGAAGGCGCCCATAGAGATAGAGGAGACGCTGAGGATGACGAGGATCTCTCCCAACCCGATGGAGACCAAAGGGATGGTGGCGGTGTACGACGGCTCCAACCTTACCGTCTACGCTTCGACCCAGTCCCCATTCTCCTGGCGCGAGGGCCTCGCGAGCTCCCTCGGGCTGAAGGAGGAGTCGGTCAGGGTGGTGCAGATGGACACGGGCGGGGGGTTCGGGTCCAAGGGAGGGATATACCCAGAGTATGTGGTCGCAGCCTACGCTGCGATGAAGACCAAGAGACCGGTGAAGTGGTCAGAGACAAGGTACGAGAACATCTTGTCCACGAACATGGGACGGGGCGTCAGAGGGAAGATGAAGGTCTATGCCGACAGGGAGGGGAAGCTGAAGGGGCTGAAGGCCGACATCCTCGTCGACGTGGGGGCATACCCTCTGGGGGGCGGAGGGTGGACGGCAAGGTGGATCGCATCGCAGCTCGTCGGGCCATACTCGGTCCCGAGAGCCTACGCCACAGCGAAGGCGGTCCTGACCAACAAGGTGAACATGGGGCCATACCGCGGGGCGGGGAGGCCGGAAGCTGCTTTCTTCATGGAGAGGATGATGGACAGGCTCGCCGACGAGACAGGGGTCGACGCGGCCGAAGTGAGGCTGAGGAACGCCACCTCCAGGAGGACCACGTCCCCCCTCGGGATGGAGGCGCCGCCGTCGAAGCAGTTATTCATGAAGGCGCTGAGGGCGTTCAAGTATTCGAGCCGCAAGAAGAAGGAGAACGTCGGCCTTTCGTTCTTCATGCTGATCCCCGCCGCCTACGGAGGCGAGTCGGCCAAGCTGGCGGTGAAAGGAGGGAGGGTGAAGGTGTGGATGGGAGGGAGCTCCCACGGCCAGAGGCATGACGTCTTCGCTAAGAGCCTGGTCAGCGAGGAGCTCGGCATCCCCCAGGACGTGATAGACTTCCAGCACACGGACACCCGCTCCATCTCCGGAGGGGTGGGGAGCTGGGGGAGCAGGACCGCCATACTGGGCGGAGGGGCGATCGTTGAAGCCAGCAGGAGCCTGAAGGCGGCGGCCAAGAAAAAGCTTGGGAAGAAGTACTCGCCGGCCCGTCTGCTCGAAGGTGAGTACGAGGCCGAGGCGTTCTTCAAGCCGAAGGACCTCCTCAACACCCTCGGGGCAAACATGGCGTCCGCCCGCCTGACGAAGGAGGGGAACGCTGTCGTGGACGAAGTCGTGTCGTTCTACGACGCGGGCAAGGTCCTGAACCCGTTCATGCTGGAGAGCCAGATCACGGGAGGGGTAGCGCAAGGGATAGGGGAAATAATGTACGAACAGGCGATCTACAGCGAAGACGGCCAGCTCCTGACCGCGTCCATCGCCGACACAGGGGTCATCCACGCCACCGAGATGCCAAAGTCTGTCGTGATGACCGCAGCCAGCCGGTCCACCCTCCCCCACGGTGCGAAGGGTGTAGGAGAGAGCCCGACCATTGGGGTCCCTCCGGCAGCCACCCGCGCCCTCGAGGTCCTCCTGGGGAGGAGGTTCACCACCCTCCCCATAGAGCCCGAGAAGCTCTGGGCCACGGACGTGGCCGGAGTCAAGGAGGTACGTGTGAGATGATTCCGCCAAGGTTCGAGTATGCCGCCCCGAAGAGCGTCCGGGAGGCCGTCGACCTCCTGAAGAGCAGGGGAGGCGAGGCGAAGGTCCTCGCCGGGGGTCAGAGTCTGATCCCGCTCCTCAAGCTGCGCCTGGCGGCCCCATCCCTCCTGGTAGACATCAACAGGGTCACCGGGCTCGACTACATCAGAGAGTCGGGGGGCTTCCTCAGGGTCGGAGCGCTGACCAGGGTTTCGACCCTCAACAGGTCGGCCCTGCTGAAGAAGAGATACGGGGCGCTCCATGACGCCTCGCTTACGATAGCAGACCCGCTGGTCCGCAACCTCGGGACCGTCGGCGGCAACCTTTCCCACGGGGACCCCTCCAACGACCTCCCCGCGGTCCTGCTTGCGGCTGGAGGGGAGCTCGCCGCTACCGGGCCCTCCGGGGACCGGTCGGTCAGGGCCGAAGACTTCTTCGTCGGCACGTTCACGACAGCCCTGGCCCAGGATGAGATACTCACCGAGGCCCGCTTCCCGGTGCCACCCCCGCGCAGCGGAGGGGTCTACCTGAAGGTGGAGCAGAAGGTCGCAGACTTCGCGACCGCCGGCGTCGCGGTGCAGGTCAGCCTTGACAAGAAGTCCGAGTACGCCAGGGTCGGGATAGGCCTCACCGGCGTAGGTCCGACCGCGCTGAAGGCGACCAAAGCAGAAGCGGCCATGGTCGGGAAGAGGGCCACAGACAGGAAGGCTGCCCAGGAAGCGGGAGAGCTTGCCGCCGACGCGTCGTCGCCGACGACAGACATCAGAGGCACCGAGGAGTACAAGCGGGGCCTGATCCGGCTGCTCGTGACCAGGGGGCTGGAGAGGGCCAGCCAGCGGGCGAGGAGGGGGGCATAGATGCCACAGACGAGCCACATTGCGGTGGAGGTCAACGGCGTCAAGAGGGAGGCTGACGTTGAGCCACGGCTGCTGCTCGTGCACTTTCTCAGAGAGAACCTAGGCCTCACCGGGAGCCACATAGGGTGCGACACCACCAGCTGCGGGGCGTGTACGGTCCTCCTGGACGATAAGGCGATGAAGTCGTGCACCGTGCTGGCCGTACAGGCAGACGGGAGGAAGGTGATGACCGTGGAAGGGCTTGGAGGCCATGGGAAGCTGGACCCGGTGCAAGAGGGCTTCGTGGCCGAGCACGGCCTGCAGTGCGGATTCTGCACCCCAGGGATGGTGATCTCAGCCTACGCCCTCCTACAGGAGAACCCAGACCCTACCGAGGACGACATCAGGACCGCGATATCAGGCAACATCTGCAGGTGCACCGGCTACGAGAAGATCATCGAGTCAGTGAAGCACGCAGCCAAGGCCCGACGCAGACGCAGGACCTAGACCCGTACTGTCAGGGCCGCGCCTAAGCCTGGTCGAACTTCGCCCTGAGGCACGCGAACATCTCTCTGATTATCTTCTCAGCCTGGCCTTCCAGGAGGCGCTCCCCCAGCGAGGCGATCTTCCCCCCCACCCTCGCCTCCGCGGACCACTTCATGGATGACCCTCCCCCGGCGACCTCTGAGATGTCCATGGTCGCCTCGATGTCGACGACGCTCCCCATCCCCGCTCCTCTTCCCAGGAGCTTGGCGTGGGTCGGTTCCCGGGCCTCTGCCAGGCTGAACTTGATTGTGAAGTCTCCCCTGATGAAGGAGACGCCTGCCTTCACCACCACCGTGAACTCACCCGGCGACTTCACGTCCGCCCGCTGGAACCCCGGCATGCAGGCTGAGAGCTCGTTTGGGTCCATCAGCGCGGAGTAGACCCTCGCGGGCGGCGCCCGGGCGTCAAAGTTCCCTTCGAAGTGCATCGTCATTCCTCCCGCGGAGAGCCCGGCGCCGGTAGATGTAAGGGTCTCGGAGCGGCCCCGTCAGAAGCATTCTCCATCCATCCCGCGGTGCGACGGCTCCCGATAGTTATAAAATCGGAAGAGGCCCGGCGACGATGGATTGAGCCAGGCAGAGTTCGCCAGGACGATGGGGACGCTGGCAGAGAAGGGGGAGCCCTTCGTGGTCGCCACTGTAGTGAAGGCCGAAGGCAGGTCCTCGGGTGGGACAGGCTCCAAGGCCATCGTTTCTGGGGTCGGGAAGGTGGTCTGCGGCGGCCTGGAGTGGCTCCCTGACTCCGCCCTCGTGTCCTACGCAAAGAAGGCAATGAGGGCGGGGGCGCCTAGGACGGTCAAAGTGTACCTCGACGCGGTCGAGGGCTCGGCCGGGCCGATTGTGAGGTCACAGACCGAGCAGGAGATTCACGTCGAGGCCAGGGTCGGTGGTACCATGGAGGTCTACATCGAGCCGTTCCTCCCGGCTCAGAGGCTTGTCCTGGTCGGCCAGGGAGGCAAGGACGACATCGAGGACGCCCTGGTCAGGCTTGCCAAGGGGCTCGACTTCGAGGTGGTGGTCGTCGACCACAGCCCGGTGCTGAACGAGGAGCCGGACAGGCTGATCAGCGACCCTTCATTCGACCTGTCGAAGCTCGACCTCTCGCCTTCCGACTCCGTCGTGGTGCTGACCAAGGGCGAGAGGGACGTCCGGGTCCTGCAGACCCTGTCGCAGTTCAGGCCGAGGTATGTCGCCCTGGTGGCGAGCACCAAGAGGGCTGAGGAAGACAGGGCTGCGCTGAGGAAGTCAGGGGTGGCGGAGGCGTTCGTCACGTCCCTGCGGTCCCCGGCAGGTGCGGACATCGGCGCGGTTACCCCCGCAGAGATAGCCCTCAGCATAATGGCCGAGGTGGTCGCGGAGAAATACGAGAAGAAAGTCCCTGCCAAGGCTGGTGCGTCCGGGGTCCCAGCGGCAAGCCCCCGCGGCTAGCTCGTCTTCCCCGGCGGCGCGGGCCGCCTTGGACTGGTCGTGGGCGGAGGGGCGCCTGACGGAAGAGCAGATATAACTGGACAGATGATCAAGCGAGACCGTGCGGTCCGAGGAATCAGGCGTCCCCCAGGCAGCGGGGGAGGGGTGACGGCGGCGTGGTGAAGCCCCACGAAGACCACAGAGCCCACGCGAGGGGAAAGGTCAGCGTCAGGGTGGTCACGGTCAGCTCCAGCAGGTTTTCCAAGAAGGAGGCAGGGGAGGAATACACCGACGAGGGCGGAGACACTGCCATCGCCGAGGTCCGCAAGGCGGGGCACAGGGTGAGCGGAAGGAGCCTGATATCAGACGACGCGACGATGATCAGGAGGGCGGTGGACGACTTCCTGTCTGGGAAGGACGACGTCCTCCTTTTCACCGGGGGGACCGGCGTCTCCCCCAGGGACGTCACCATCGAGTCGGTCAGGCCGTACTTCGAGAAGGAGCTGGACGGGTTCGGCGAGCTCCTGCGGAGGCTGAGCTACGACGAGATTGGAGCGCCCGGGGTCCTGTCCAGGGCCGCGGCCGGCGTCGTGGGAGGAAAACTAATCGCGTGCATGCCGGGCTCGCCGGGCGCCGTGAAGACATGCCTCGGGGCCTTTGCGGGTGAGTTCTCGCACGTAGTGTTCATCGCCCGAGGCCAGGGTCGGACGGGCGGCGGCCGGCGTCGGCGTTCAGTACACGGGGATTGACGGGTCCACTTCCTCGGCCCAGGCCCTGATCCCACCAGCAAGGCTCTTCGCGCTCCTGAACCCCAGCGACTTGAGGAGGCTGACCGCTGCGGCGCTCCTCACCCCCACGTGGCAGTAGACCACCAGTTCGTCGTCCCTGTCCAGCTCCCCCGCCCTCCTAACAAGCTCCCCCAGAGGGATGTGCCTCGACCCTGCGAGGCTGCAGAGCTGGCGCTCGTAGGGTTCGCGGACGTCGAGCAGGACGACTTCTGTGCCGGAGTCGAGCAGGCGCTTGAGCTCGGAGGGGCCGAGCTCGTCTTGGTTCTCCCTATTTCGACCCAGGCCGCAGAACTCGTCGTAGTCTATCAGCTCCCTGATTCTCGGGGAAGAGGAGCAGACAGGGCACTCCGGGTCTTTGCGCACCTTGACCTCGTCGAAGGTCATCTCAGACCCGCTGAACAGCAGGAGCCTCCCCACCAGGGCCCTGCCGTTCCCCAGCAAGATGTTCAGCGCCTGGGCCGCCTGGACGGTCCCCATCAGCCCGGGGAGGACGCCCATCACCCCCGACTCGGCGCAGTCCTGGACCGCCCCAGGAGGTGGAGGGACGGGGAAGAGGCAGCGGTAGCACGGCCCTGACTTCGTGGCGAAGACCGACGACTGGCCGTCGAACCTGAACACGCTGGCATACACGTCAGGCTTCCCCGCCATGACGCAGGCGTCGTTGACGAGGTACCGCGTTGGGAAGTTGTCGGTGCAGTCCAGTACTACGTCGTACCTACGGATAATCTCCAGAGCGTTAGACCTGTCCAGCCTGCCGCCGTACGTCGTCACAGTCACGTTGGGGTTGGTCTCGCTTAGCCTCTCCCGCGCGACCTCCACCTTCCGCCTCCCCGTGTCGCCCTCCGAGTATAGAGGCTGCCTGTGGATATTGCTCACTTCGACCACGTCGTGGTCGATGATCCCGACCTCCCCTACCCCTGCCGCGGCCAAGTAGGTCGAGGCGGGGATCCCCAGCCCCCCCACCCCGACGACAAGAGCCTTGGATGACTTCAGCCTGCGCTGGCCCTCCACGCCGACCTCGGGGAGGACCAGCTGCCTGCTGTATCTCTCGAGCTCTTTCTTCGATAGCACGACCGATCCGGCGGCTGTCAAACCTGTCTAGGAGTCACGCGCCCTTTCTTAAGAACAGTGCCCGGGTCGGCTGCGGCGACGAATCAAGTCCGGTGGCGTGAAATGCGGCTGGTGCCAGGCAGGCCGTCCATAAGGCGGGTCGGAGAGCTGTCTCAGAGCGCCTGGCCTTCACTCCAGACCTTGCTGCTCGACGGGGGGTCCTGCGATTCTCGGCCGGATACACCAAGAGGGCAAACTCCGTCAGCCCGCTTCACCGGGGGGCGCTCGGGGCCGAGAGGAAGGTCTCGGTCTGCGAGGAGGCGTGCACCAGCCGCGGGTTGGACAGGGTCTTCAAACTGACCCCCGCCTCCGTCCCGGCCAGCCTCGACCGCGTCCTGTTGAAGAGAGGATACAGGCGCGTCGCGGGAGCTTCGGTGCAGACCGTCAGCCTCGGGGGGAGGGCGTGGCCGAGCGAGAGCGCGGTCGAGACATCGGAGGCGTTCTCTGAACGATGGCTCTCTGCCTACTTCGAGCTGAACGAGGTCGAACTGCGGATGCGCGAGACCGCCAGCAAGATGCTCCTGAACACCGTCCCCAGGAGGGTGTTCGCGTCGGTGTCGGAAGGAGAGAAGATTGTCGCGTGCGGGATGGGGGTGGCTGAGGGGGCGCATTGCGGCATCTTCGACATCGTCACGCACCCCGACCACCGCCGCCGTGGTCATGCGCGGGCCGTAGTGCTGGGCCCTCTCAGGTGGGGGGGCGCAGGGCGGGGCGGAAACGGGATATCTCCAGGTGGAACCGAGCAACGAGCCTGCCAAGGCGCTCTATCGGGACCTGGGTTTCTCCGAGGCATACCATTACTGGTACATGGTCAGGGCGCGAGCATAGTCCCCCAGAGACCGTCATGGAGCCTTTGAGATAGCGTCGGCGATCGAGGCCGTAAGCTCGGCCCGCTCCTTGACCAGGTCCGCCCGTTCTGCCCTTTCCTTCTCTAGCTCGTCCAGCCGCGCCTGTGCCGCCCCGAAGCGTTCCCACTCTCCGGCGAACCTGCCTTCAGTGGCGCGGACGTCGACGTCCTTCAGCAGCCTCTGCTGCTCGGCCACCTCAGCAGAAAGGGCGGCCAGCCTTGCCTCCAAGGACTCGATGCGCTCGGGGTCGTCCGCCGGAGACTTCCTGCCGAGGAGGCGGCCGAGAAATGAGTCTGACTTCTGTGCTTCAACAGCGGCGGCCGCCCGCGCTCTCTCGGCGTCCAAATCGCTGGAGCACCTCGCCCGCTCCGCCTTAAGGTCGGTTATCTTCGCGGCTATCCTGTCTCTCTCGGCCTCCATCGCGCCTTCGATGCGCGAGATGGTCGCCCTGAGCCCGGACATCTCATCGTCGATCGATGCGAGCGCGACAGGCCTCGAGACGAGATAGCTCAGCTCCTGGCGCCTGGCGCGGTAGTCCTGAGAGAGGTTTTCCTTCCCCGCCTTCTCTTCGAATTCGTCTAGCAGGACGCCTATCCCCCTGGCCCAGTTCTCGAGCGAATAGCCTCCCGGTTCGTCGGAGAACCTCTGTCTCCCGAGGTTGTTCAGGGCGTTGATGGTCCGGTCCCTTAGCTGACTGAAGTCAAGCTCTGGGGACCCCTGAATCCTGGCCCTGTGCCTGTGATATGGGTGTTTTTTCACCTCTCGCTCATCTCGTGAGAGCCGACTTCAACTGGCACGCAGAGCCGAGCAGGGATAGGATTTAAGCGGTCCAGCCGGTGATGCTCGTCAGACGCGGAGCAGGAGGCAGGGGACCGGAACAAGGCGCCAGGAAGGCTCGTCCATTGGGTCATAGGATCACGTGGGGGGTCAAGGGTCGCCCATCGCTCCAGTTCGGTGTAACGGCAGTTGCCTTATATGTCCACGATAGCCGACGCCCTAGTTGACAGGTGGGAGAGCCCTGCTGAGAAAGCTGCTGGTGGGATACGACGGGTCAGCCCAGTCGGAACGCGCCCTCGCCTTCGCGGTCGAAATCGCTTCGCAGAACGAGGGCTCAGTGATTCACATCGCATACGTGGTTCGGAAGCCGGCCGGAGTCCCAGACCCGGTCCCCGACGAGTTGGTGGATTCGCTGAGGAGGTCAGCGACTGAGACCCTGCTGAACGCCGAGCGGACGGTGAAGAAGAACCTGATTAACGCCGCCTCCCACATAGAAGTCGGGAACTCGGGGGAGAAGCTTCTGGAGCTGGCGGCCGCGTTGAAGCCAGACCTCGTTGTCCTCGGGACCCTGCAGCACTCCACTTCCGAGAAGCTCCTTGGGACGACGTCTTCGCATTTCCTGAAGTCCAGGCCCTATCCTCTGCTCATCGTGCCCTGATCTGTTTCAGCCTGTTGTGAGCAGGATATAGATCAGCACGAAGATGAGGGCGGCCATGATGTAGACGATGTAGAGACCCAGTTTCCCAGACATCACCCTCCTACTTGTATAAGCGGACAGCCCCAAGGCCCACATGGCGAGGGCGTCATAGAACTTCTTGAACACGTCGAGCACCTCGAGGTCCACCACATACTCCTCTGGAGACCTGATGACCGTCCGCTGCACAGAGCCTACCTGGACCACGCTCTCCTTGGTCCTGAAGAGGAACCTCAGCATGATCCTGATAGGCGTGCTGTAGCCGAAGGAGTTGTACATGGCGGTGGAGTCGTCCGCCTGGGCCGCCCCCGCGAACCATCCAGGGGTCCTCCTGACACGGAGCCCGAATCGGGGCGGGCGCGCTCGGACGGCGCCGGTAATGGCTAAGGTGACTAGCAGGATGGAGAGGAACGCCAGGGCTGTGAAGGTGGGGGAAAAGCCACCGAACGGGCTGCCGGAGAGAATCACGAATGGGGCGGGGACGCCAAGCAGCCCTGTGACGAATGGCCCATAGGGGTTCGCCCCCAGCATCCGTGATGCAGCCTGGGAGGCGAGGTAAAATACACCCGGCGCCGCTGCCCCGACCGCGACGATGAGCACTGTGAAGTAGACGAGGCCCCCACCGATGTACGCCCCTCCCTTTTTGCCAGGCTCAGCGGTCCTCCTCGGCCAGAGTATTCCGAACCCATAGACTTTGGTCATGGTGACCATCATTATGCCGGCGGCGAGGGCGACCATCGCCCCCACCAGGGCCCCCAAGATTTGGCTGGTCAGGTCTCCGAACCTGAACGACTGGAACAGCGTCTCCAGGACCATCCACTCCGAGACGAATCCGGCGAGCGGGGGGACGGCCGCGAGCGAGAGAGCAGTGAAGATCCCGAGGGGACGCAGCCCCCTCCCCCCACCCGCGGGGATCGGGTTGGCGCTGCTCAGGTCGAAGGTCCCCCTGAGTTTGCTCATCCACCCGTTCAACAGGAAGAGGGACGCCTTCGAGATGGAGTGAGAGAAAGCGTGGAAGAGGGCTGCCACGAGGGCGAAGTCAGCCAGGAGGGTGAGGTTATAGTAGGTGGCGATGAGATACACCCCGATGGCCACCACTATCATCCCGTTGTTTTCTATGGTGCTGTATGCGGGCAGGCCCTTTGAGTGCTCGGAGACCGAGCTGAACAGGGCCCCCAGGAGGGCCGACACTCCGCCGATGGTCAATGCTAGCCACCCCCACCACAGCTGATACCCCCCCAGGTGCGAGACGACGTCGATGATACCGTAGACCCCCATAAGGGTGAGCGTTGAAGAGAGCAGAGCTGATGCGTTCGAAGCGGCGCTCGAGTGAGCTATCGGGAGCCATTCGCTCATGTGGAACGGGGCCAGCCCCATCTTCAGACCGAAGCCCAGGAGGGCGGTGACGAAGATCCAAGGACCCAGAGGCGTGACGACCCTGGCTGCAGCGGGGCCCATGAAGCTGAAGGTGCCGGCGGCGGAGAAGAGTCCGGCAAATGAGAGCATGATGAGCACGCTACTCCCTTCACCGAAGGCCAGGAAGAGGTAGGCCGCATTCCTGACACCCTCCTTGTCCCCCTTCCCTTCTAGGATCATGAAGAACGATGCGATGGTCATCGACTCCCAGCCAATCAGGAAGGTGAACGCGTCACCGCTCACCAGCACGATGACCATCGACAGGATGGTGAGGAGCAGGAGCGAAGAGAGTGACTTGGGATAGTCGTCATCGTACCCCACCGAGTACAGGCACGTCCCGAGCCAGACCAGCGAGGAAATCAGGAGGAAGTAGGCATTGAGCGGCGAGACCTGGAGCTGGGCATAGCTCGTGGAGTTCACCAGCCAGAGGTCGATGGCGACCATCCTGCCCGACGTCAGAGCGATGAGCGAGAGCGCCGCTCCCAGGGCGGAACCCACGCCCCCCAGCATGTACGCGGCCTTCTTGGCGAACAGGCCTAGCACGAAACCCGCGCCGAGCAGCGCCAGGGTCCCGAAGAGGAGGCTGGTGATTAGGTATGCCGGAATCATCGCCTCACCCCCTCCTCCTTCAACCGGCCCGCGGCCAGTAGCAGCCCTTCCAGGATTTGGACAGGCGAAGGCGGACAACCGGGGACGACGACGTCCACGGGGATCGCGTCGCCCGCGGGAGAAACGAAGCCTTCCGCCCCCCTGAAGATCCCTCCGCTTATGGCGCAGGCGCCGACGGAGAGGACCAGCTTCGGCTCTGGCATGCTCTCATAGGTCCTCCTGAGGACATCCACCATCGCCTGGTTGAGGGCCCCAACGACGATCAGGGCGTCCGCGTGCTTGGGAGAGTTCGTGAAAGCGATACCCATCCTCGAGAGGTCGTAGTACGGGTTTGAGAGGTTCAGCACCTCAAGGTTGCAGGCGTTGCACGACCCGACGTCAATCATCATGACGTGGAACGACCTTCCGAAGATATGTCGGGTTCCCGTAGCGCAGTTCCCCGTGAGGCTAGCCTGCATGGCCCCTGCGCGGCTCCCGAACCCGTCCTCGAAGGCGAACCCAGCCGAAGAGCAGAAGCGGCAGTAGACGCAGCGCCCCAAGTCTACCTTCTTGTCCCCTGAATCGATGGCGCCGGTTGGGCACCCCCTCTCTCCGGCGGGCCAGTCCGCGGCGTCGGTGGGCCTCGGCGGAAGTGAACGCGTCGGGACCTCCTCGGACGTCGGCTGGGACTTCGGGTAGGCTGTGGTGAGTATCCCTTTCTTCAGCCCGCGGAGGATCCAGATCTTTGGCATGTTCCACGTTCACCTGTCTGAGTCCGCGAACGAGAGGCCGAAGCTTTCAAAGGCGAATTGGAAATCGGTAAACACCGTGCCTTCAAGGCTCCGCGCGAATGGGAGCCAGTTCACCAGGGACGGCGGCCGCACGTGCAGACCGCTCACCCTCCCGCCGCCGTCGAGCTGGACTACCTGTATCAGATCCCCGCTCGGGCTTTCGACCCTGCAGAAGGAGAAGCCCGCCCCAAGGCCGTCTGCTCGTCGCCTATCGGGGCCGCTCTTCGTTCCGTCTGAAGGCATCCTATCCAACAGCTCCCTCAGCGCGATTGAGCTGGACTCGACTTCCCTCACCCTCACCATGGTCCTAGCCATGGTGTCCTCTCCATCCTCGGTCTCCAGGTTGACGTAGATGTCCTCGTAGGGCTCCAAAGGAAAGGTCAGTCTGTCGTCCCACTGCACGCCCGACCCTCGGGCCGAGGGCCCGACCGTACCGAGGCCGAAGGCGTCCTTCCTCGTGAGCTTCGCGGTCCCCTGAAGCCTGTCGAGGAATATGCGCGAAGAAAGGAAGTACTGCACGAGCTCCGAGAACTCCCTGGCGACCAGCCTGACCTCCGTCGTCAGGGCGCTCCGTTCGTCCTTGGGAAGGCCCCGGCGCACTCCACCGATTGAATTGATGCCGAAGAGATACCTGTGCCCGAAGTGCCTAGAATTCAGCCTCAGGACCCTCTCCCGGAGCGCGTGCGTCTGGGTCGCCGCAATGTTCTGGGATGCCGCCTCCGCCAGGCGGCCGAAGACGTACAGGTGGTTGTAGATTCTTTCGAGCTCCAGGGCCACGGCCCTGGTCCACCTGGCCTCCGAAGGGACACCCAGGCCGAGGGCGTCCTCCACCGCAGTCGCGAAACAGGTCGAGTAAGCTGCGGAGAAGTTGCCCGCCGACCTCTCGACAAAAAGGAGCGCGTCCTCCGGAGTGAGCCCCAGGACTGCCCGCTCCACGCCGCGCTTCTTGAAATTGAGCCTAGGGACCACCTTGAGGATCCTCTCTCCGTAGGTCATGAGGCTGAACGCGCCTGCCTCCGGGACGCCCCAACTGGTCGGGCCGTAGGAGAACTCGAACACGCCATAGCCCTCGACCCTACCGCCGGCCTCAAGCACCAATGGGGACCCTGGCTCCGCGCCGCTGCCCCGGAGCAGCGCGCCGAACTCTTCGCTAAGAGTCGGGGGGAGCTCGCTGATGATGGTCTTGTTGGTTTCCATATCGGAGATCAGCGCGTAGTTTAGGCCCCCGGCCTGGAAGACTGATGAGAGCTGCATCTTCTCCCCGAGGCTTTCCAAGTTGCGCCTCTCTACGCCGCCACCGTTCAGGGTTTCCGACCCGCGGCTCAAGGCACCATCCCCTGGGCCGCCTGTAGAAGCATCGGGCTCATGTACACACCTATGACTAGTGCCACGGCCAAGTTGGCCAGCGGGATTGCGACCGAGACCCAGTGTTCACCCTGCGGTGCGGCTCGCGGGGCCGGCCCAGCGGTCGTCCCATCTACCAGTTGCCCGGAACTGCTCTGCCCGAATACCATCTTTACTGACTGCCTGTTCAGGCCGATGAACCCATAGATGTAGACGGCCGCGAGCAGTAGGACGAGCGCGACGTTTCCCGTGCTCAGCGCCATCGTCAGTATCATGAATTCACCCACGAAGACGCCGAACGGCGGGGCGCCGGTCACAGCAAGACAGGAGAGCGCGAAGAGGTAGCCGCTGTACCTCAGCCTTCCCGCAACCCCCTGGACTTCGGCCATGTTCTTGCTTTCGTAGGCGACGAGTATGTTACCGGACTCGTAGAAGGCGGAGGACTTTGCGAAGGCGTGGGCGACTATCTGGACAGCTGCGCCTACGATCCCGATGCCGCCGAGCGCGAAGCCGATCAGTATGATGCCCATGTTCTCCATGCTGGAATACGCGAGCATTCTCTTGTAATTCCGCTGGTGTCCCATTATGATGGCGGCGAGCAGAGCAGTGAATACCCCGAACCCGATGAGAAGGTTCCGCATGGCCCCGAAGGAGGCTAGTCCCTGCAGCAGGTTGAACGTCCTCACGAGAGCGTAGATCGACGTCGGAAGGAGGATACCCGAGAACATAGCGCTGACTGGCGAGGGAGCTTCGCTGTGGGCGTCGGGGAGCCAGGCGTGCATAGGCGCGATACCTGCCTTGGTCCCATAGCCAACGAGGGCGAAGCCGACGGCGACCGGCATGAGCAGCCCAGCGCGTATGGAGGATCCCATGAGGTCGGAAATCAGGAGAGTCCCCTGCGAGTAGTAGACGAAGACGACGGAGAGGAGTGAAGCCACGAGGCCCGCGGAGACGATGAGGGTGTAGCGCCAGGCCGCTTCTACGCTGGTCCTCTCGCGTTCCAGGGCGACGAGGAGGGCGCTGGTCACGGTCGTCGCCTCGATCGCAATCCACACGATGCCGAGGTCGTTCACCGTAACGGCCAGGAACATGGTGAAGGCGAAGAGGTCGAGCAGGGAGTAGTACCACCTGAAGCGTATGAGGGGCTCGTTGATCCGCCTCACGTAGAACCACGAATAAGCCACGGAGGTGAAGAACACTGAGGAGATGGTAATCGCCATTATCCGTGTGAGGCCGTCTGAGTAGAACAGGCCAAACACCCCCGATGTCCCGGAGGCGAGCAAGAACAGAGAGACCAGGACGGCCGCGGCCGAAGAGGCCAGGGATGCCGCGACCTCCACCCCGTCCCTGGGCACGAGGGAGATGGCCGCTCCGGCGGCGGGAGCAGCCAGCAGTGCGATGAAGATCAGGCTCTGGTCCATTCGATATCACCCGGTGAGTTGCTCCAACTCGGGCTCGTCAAGCAATCTCAGGACATCACGGGTAGCGGAGAGGATCACCCCCACTAGGATGACCCCAAGAATGTCCAGGACCACCGCGAACTCGATTAGCAGGGGTATCGATGGGGCGACGAGGGCCCCCGCATAGAGCACGGCGTTCTCCTCCTCCAGAAATCCGGTCATCTGGGTGAGAGCGTTCCTTCGGGTGGCCATGAGGAGGAGACTGAGGAGCACTAGGACAAAGGGGACGGAAGCGGATGGGTTGGAAAGGGTAGGCAGCAACACCGTCTTGAACAGGGCGTATCCTCCAATCACCACGATGACTCCGACAATCACCAGTGAAGGCACCCTCTGGCCGGACCCGCTCTCCCTCAGGCTGTGCTTGAAGCGGCGCACCTGGTACAGCATCACCGCGGGGATGAGGAGTCCGCGTATCCCTGCGGTTATCGCCGCCAGGTAGAGGAGATTCACGTCCCCCGACCCCAGGAAGAGAATCACGAAGAGGAAGGCGAGGAACAGCGACTGGGCGGCCACGCCCCTTATCGTGGGATCCACGAAGGTCTGGCTCTGCAGGTACAGGGCCGTCAGGAGCACCAGCATCCCGAGGAGCCCGGAGAGCTCACCGAGGAGAGGCTGAGGGAGTATCACGGCAGGGGCCCCCCTCCGACCAGGAAGAACGCTATGACCGCGAGGAGCCCGAGGCTGAACGAGATGGCGAGGAAGTCGAGGATCTTGAAAAGGCGGAGCTTCGCGAAGGTCTCTTCTGTTATCACTATTACGACGGCTAGGCCAAGAAGTTTGAGGACCAGCGTCCCGACGGAGTACAGCGCCCCCTGGACTGAGACCGCGCTGGACATCCACCACGGGAGAAGGAAGACGTTAAGGAACACCGACATGAGGATGAACTGTTTCATGTAGCCGCCCCACCTGGACATCGCCAGGAGCCTCCCCGAGTGCTCCATCACCTTGGCGTCGTCGAGCATCCCCAGCTCCATCAGGCCGGAGCTCTCCACCGGGAGGCGCCCAGTCTCCACCAGCAGGAGCATGAAGAAGGACGACAGGACTAGGATGTGGGTGGCCGAGAGGTACCAGGCTGTCGAGGTGGCGAGGAGGTTGTTGGTCACGTAGGGGTTGTTAGTCCCAGTGATCAGTGCAACCCCGAAGAAGACCATAATCAGTGTCGGCTCGGCCAGGGCGGAGAAAGAGGCGCTCCTGCTCGCCCCGAGGGCGGTGTAGTTCGTGTGGGCGTCTATCGCCGCGACAATCCCGACCACCCCGGCCAGGCCGAACATCAGAGCCCCTCCCAGCAAGTCGAGGAGGATGCCGTAAGGGAGCGGGTACGGAGTCACGATGGGGATGACCAGTGAGATTACGATGTATGCTGTGAACGAGAGGAATGGCGCCAGCACGAAGAAGGCCGAAGCCCTTTCGGGGATGACAGTCTCCTTCCTGAACAGCTTGGCAAGGTCATAGTAAGGCTGGAGGATGGGAGGCCCTCGCTTGGACTCGAGAATCGCCTTCAGCCGGTTGATGACCCCGGCTATGAGAGGCGAGAGGGCAAGAACCGTCCCCACCTGGATGGAGTTTATGGCCTGGAGTGTGAGCTGGTCAGACAATCTAGTGTCGCTCCGATGCGGTCTGTCCGAATTCTGCGCCGGGCCTCACACCCTCGGGGAGCCTGGGAGCGCTCGATAGGTGAAACTCCGCTACAAGAGTCAGCATTGGGCATGGCGGGGCACACGGGGAGTTCGCGTCGCCTCCTCATACTCGGTAATTAAATGTAACTCTGGTTACATCAAAGGCTTGGCTATCTGTTGATCCCCCGAGGTTGCGCCTTCTCGGCGAAGCGTGTCAGCGCCTTCTTGCACGTCGATAATTTCCTCTCCACTTTGAGGGAATCCTCATCTCGCCCATACCCCTTCTCTCGCACGTTCTTGTACCACCGTTCCAGAGACTCCAGAATCTGCTCAAGCTCGTCGGTCTCCTCGTATGTGATCTTCTTGTTTGCCAGGTTCTCGCTTATCTCGTCTAGGAACTCCTGGCACTCTTCATAGATTTCTTCGAACTGCTTCCGCCTGTCATCCTGGAACATTCTGGAAAGCACGTCCGAATCCGGGGCTTCAAGGGCGTTGGCGTTCATCGCCAGGATGGCCCCGTGCTTCCTGAATTCCGACCTGAACTGATCTATCTCCTTCCTGACCTGCGGCGTGTTGGGGAGGATGCAGAGGGACACCTGCGGGTAGAGGGCGCCGAGCTTCTTGAGGTTCCTCCAGGCCTTGACTCGGAGCTTTGAAGGCTCATTCGGTAGGTCATAGGCCACCACGATCCACTTTTCGGCGGGCTGCCCACTCATTGGCAGGAACCTCCGCCTGCGTGATTTAAGCCTGCCATGGCCCACACTTGTCGAGAGCGTCAGTTATATATTCCCCGTGTAACCCCAGTTACAGCCTTAGGGTTTGCATAACAAGGGAAAGGGGAAGGAGGGGGTGGAAGTTGTGGAGTTCTCCGTGAACAGGGAAGACTACGAGCGTTTCGAACGCCTCTCCGCTTCCCGCCATCTTGACAAGGAGAATGCGCTGAGGGTAGTCCTCACTGAGGGCATCGACAGGTACTGGCCCCTGCAACTCGCCTTTATGGAGAAAGACTACGCTGAGCTGAAGAAGAGTTTCGAGGAATACAGAAGAGACAATGTGGTACTGAGGAAGATATACTCACAGAACAACGAGCTCAGGAAACTGCTGGAGCCTGCGAAACCTGTGGGGAGGGGCAGGTAAGTGCGCCATCTGTTCGGCACCGCCCTGCGGAGGCAGCGTGACTGGGAGGTTGACTCTCACTCAATCCTCGAGACGCGCATCACGGAGGAGTCGGTCAAAATCACGGCGAGGTTCGAGGGGAAGACATGGCAACAGATAGCCGACTTCGCCAGGCGGATGGGATACACCGACATGAAAGAGCTGGTCTCGATGCTCTTCTCGTATGGAGTCTCTGAAGTGGAGGGCGCAGACGTAGAGAGACGACGCCCCGAACTGTACTCCCTCGG
Source organism: Nitrososphaerota archaeon (assembly GCA_029785195.1). Lineage (GTDB taxonomy): Archaea > Thermoproteota > Nitrososphaeria > Nitrososphaerales > Gagatemarchaeaceae > UBA183. Next base: position 20,882 of record JAFMAD010000003.1, on the reverse strand, counting down.
GGGCAGGTACGCGGCGATGAAATTCGAGGCGTATCAGCAGTTCACGGACAACCTGGCTCTGTCTATGGCCCTTTCCACCATGTTGCCGGAGAACAGGGGGCTCCGAAAGCTTGCTGCCGAGAGGGGCCTCATCCCCCATAGGAAAGAACCGTGGGACAACTGGACGCAGGAAGACATCGACGGATTCCTCCAGAAGTACATCTACAGCCTAAAGAGGGCCTAGTCGATCCGGAGTTTGATTCCTGGCGAAGCCAAAAATTCAGCGTGGACCGGCAAATCCGGAAGGCTGCCCACGGTTGATGTCAGTCATCCGATGGGTCCGCTGGACGTAGGCGCGGCCAGGCTGGCGGCGCCGCGGCGGTCGTCGGCTGGGCTTGCGTGGGCAAGCGCTTTTCGACGGCTGTGGCTCGCCGGACTGCTTTAGTATCGCGCCTGAAGGGCGCGGTTGTGGGGGCTACAGCATAAGATGGCCATCTTCACAGTCGACAAGGTGGTGTTGATCCTGGGCGTGACTGCCATCATAATCGCCCTGGCGTATGTCTTCCGCTTCGGGTGGGGCTTCCGACCGAGGCAGTCAGGGACGGACCCCGACAGGGGCCAGCGGAGCTCCTAAGACCATGAAAGCACGCGGCTGAGCGCAGTATAAAAGACCTGGTCGGCGAGCCGTGCGCTAGAGCTGGCCCGATGAGCAAGCCGAGCATGATCAATGCAGAGAACCTGACGAAGAGGTTCGGCGACTATACGGCAGTCGACTCCGTCACGCTGCACGTGGACAAGGGAGAAGTGTTTGGCTTCTTAGGACCCAACGGTGCGGGGAAGACGACCACCGTCAGGATGCTGGCGTGCCTGGTCTCCAAGAGCTCCGGAAGCGCCACGATAGGAGACTACGAAATCGCGAACCGGGAAGATCAGCCCAGGATAAGGATGATGACGGGCTTGCTCACGGAGAACGTCGGGCTCTATGAGGAACTGAGCGCGTACGACAACCTGGACTTCTACGGGCGCTACTACAAACTTGGAGAGCAGAGGAGGAAGGAGAGGATCGAGTACCTCCTCAAGTTGCTCGAACTTTGGGACAGGAAGGACGCCGCAGCCGGGACGTTCTCGAAGGGGATGAAGCAGAAGCTGGCCATCGCGAGGGCCCTGATTCACGACCCCGAGGTCCTCTTCCTGGACGAGCCGACGGCGAACCTAGACCCAGAGGCTTCGAAGACGGTGAGAGACTTCATCCTCGAGCTTAAGAAGGAGAAGAGGACGATCTTCCTGAACACGCACCTGCTGGACGAAGCGGAGAGGGTCTGCGACCGCGTCGCTATACTCAAGACCAAGCTGGTCACGACGGGTAGCCCCCAGGACCTCAGGCGGTCGCTCACGGGTAGAAAGGTGAAAATCCAGCTCCAGCGCGTGGACGAGGCTGTGATTTCATCCGTAGGGGAGATAGGATACCAGATAGTGGAGTCGACGCCGGACAGCATCGTAGTCTCCCTGAAAGACCCCGAGGAGGAGAACCCCGCGATCTTGCGGGCCGTCCAGAAGGCTGGAGGGAACGTAGTCTTCGTCACAGAGGTGGGTTCGAGCCTGGAGGACGTGTACCTGAAGCTTGTGAGAGGAGAGTAGAGCGCAATGGACCTGCAGAGCGCCTGGAACGTCTGTATGAAGGACCTCAAGATATACAGGAAGAAGACATCGGTGATCTACGCCACGGTTGCCATGCCGCTCATAGTCGGAGTGGGGTTTCCCCTCATCATCGACTACGCGCTCCACAAGCCATCCAGGGCGCTCACCGCGGCGGCCGTCCCCGGACTGATGGATTCCTTCTCGATCTGGTTCATCATCGCGGCGACGGTAATCCCAACGGCGATCGCTTCATACAGCATCGTCGGCGAGAAGATACAGAAGAGCCTGGAGCCGATGCTCGCAACGCCGATGTCGGACGGCGACATACTCCTGGGCAAGACATTGTCGGCCCTTCTTATCCCGATTGGGGCGCTCTACACCGGCTCGATAGCGTTCATGGGGCTTCTGGACCACTTCACGCGTGGGCTGCTCGGGTACTACTACTATCCGAACTGGCACATGGGGGCAATCTTACTCGCCGTGCCCTTCGCCGCGCTGCTGAGCGTGGAAGTGAACGTGGTCGTCTCGTCTAGGATGACCGACGTGCGCGGTGCGCAGCAGTCCGGAGCGCTCCTCATGCTCCCATTCTTGGGGGTCTTCCTGGCCTCTGAGGTCGGCTTCTTCGCGCTGAACGACACAAACCTCCTGATCATTGCAGGGGTCCTCGCCGCCTTGAGCGCCGCAATGTTCGCTGTGGCGAGGGCGACTTTCCAAAGAGAAGAGATACTGACGCGCTGGAAGTAAGGAGTCCCGGATTCGCTGGACATCCTCATTCAGCAGGGCTTGACGCCCCTTCCTGACAGCGACATGAACACGTAGATATGCCCCGGGCGAGATTTGAACTCGCGTCGCTAGCTCGAGAGGCTAACATGCTTGACCGGGCTACACCACCGGGGCCCGGCGTGGCTTCCGAGGGTGCGGATATAGCGGTTACTGGTGCAAACCGGGGGTTTCCACTGGAGGTGACCCTAAGGCTCCCTAGACGTTGGGCTTCAGGATCTCCTCGGCCGCCAGCTTGATGTCCGCTGGCTTCACTGTCTTCCTCCCCGCATGTGCAGCGAGGGTCACCGCCCGCTTGGATATCTGGACGCCAAGAGCCTCGAGTTCAGACCTGAGCTCGATGGCCGCGTCGTCTCCTACCCTCTCAGCCCCGGCCTTCTTTATGACCCGATACACGGCTGCGAGGCCGAACTCCGAACCGGACATACGCCTTTGAGATATACCGAGTGTGTTTAAAAATCTTTTGAGGCTTTTGCCCCCTCTGCTGTCCGCTTTAGGCTCAGGGACGCTCAAGTCCACCCCTATTCTGAAAATAAGTGAGAAAATTAGGGTCTGTCGTTCTTGCGTCAGTCTTTGGGACAATAAGGGATGGAGTGGCCTGAAATACCTCCCTGTGATAGGCAGGCTGTGCGCTTCGTCGATTCCCACCTTCACCTAGACTCGACTGACTCGCCGCTGGCCGTGGCGAACGCCAGGGCGGCCGGGGTCGCCCTCCTCGCATGCGGCGTCGACCGCGAGACGTCGCAGGGGGTCCTCAAGTTCGCCGTCAGCAACCCAGGGACGGTTGAGGCGTTCGTCGGGATCCATCCGTCTGAGGCTGAAAGGGAACGTGACCTTTCCTGGGTGTCAGAGGCGCTGGAGCAGGCAAGGGGAGCAGGAGAGATTGGGCTGGACCCTTCCTACTCCTCCACCGGGAAAGGGAGCGCTCAGCTCGCGGCTTTTTCGGCGCAGCTCGAAGCAGCTGAGAGGAGGATGGCGCCGGTGCAGGTCCACTCAAGGGGGGCCGAAGCCCAGGTCCTTGACGTGCTCGGGTCGTTCAGGACGGGCCCCGTCCTCATGCACTGGCTCGGGCGCGAAGAAGTCCTCCAGGCCGTCCTACAAAAGGGGTACTACGTATCGTTCAGCCCTGCGCTCATCTACTCGAAGAGCCTCCAGCGGCTGGCCCTGAAGTGCGACCGGGCTCTGACGCTGCTCGAGTCGGACTCCCCCGTGCCGTACGGCCCGCTGGGAGGGGTCCATGGGCCCGCGCTCGTCCCTTCTGTCGCATTCAGGCTGGCCGAGCTCTGGGGAGCGCACCCCCTGGAGGTCTTGGCCGAGACGGCCCGGAACGCGCACCGCTTCCTTGGGGGAGACTCGAAAGGTTAATGACGCCACTCCGGCGGGCTTGACAGAAGTTGGACAGGACACGGAGGCTCTCGGAGGAGATTTTACAGAGGCATCCAGAAGCCTTCGGCTCGGACTTCGAAGAGAACAAGAAGACGCTCGAAGAGCTCGCCCTCATACCGTCCAAGCAGCTCAGGAACCGCATCGCGGGGTACATCACGAAGAAGATAGAGGCAGAATCTGAAGACTCGCAGGCTTCCGAAGATGCCGAAGCGCCAGAAGGGCCGGCCGCCAAAGAAACGAAGGAATAGAACCTTGGCCCTGGCGACGGCGGGCTTCACCCTGGGGATCCGACCAGTACCATCCCTTCGTCCTCACGAAGAGACAATCCCGCGGCGCGTCAGCGAGCTTGTTGAGGAGATGCTCCGCGACGGCGTGCAGAAGGACCCCGTCATCATCGACAGGGAGACGGCTACGGTCCTTGACGGCATGCACCGGCTCGCCGCATTCGTTGAGCTCCACCTGGAGAACGTCGTATGCTGCGCCGTGGATTACAGCTCGCGGGCCGTCTCCTTGGGCAGGTGGGCCCGGGCTTACGCGCCGAGGCAGTCAGGGAGCACCCGCGACCTCCTCGAGGGCTTGGACAGCGCCAGGAGGACGACGCTGGCGGAGGCTTTCTCCGCGCTGGAGAGGAGGGAGGCGGCGGTCGCGGCTCTGACAAGCGACGCGGCCTATCTCGTAGGGGGGGCGTCCCAGGAGGAGGTCGGGGCGGTCATGCTCGCCTTCGACGGTGTCGCAGATCAGATGGGATGGGAGAGGAGGTTCGTCCCGGAAGACGACGTCGACATAGAGCTCCAGGACAGGAGGAGGGTCGTGCTCCTCCCACGGAAGCTCATGAAGGACGACGTGATAGCTGCCGCACGGTCTGGGAAGCTCTTCCCATGCAAGACTTCGATGCACGTGATCGACCCTAGACCTGTCTCTGTGCGTTTCCCCATCAGCGAGCTCAACAGGGCGACCAGCGAAGGGCTCAGGCTCAGGCTGAAGGGGAGCGGAGGGCGCCTGTCGCCGCCTGGCTCCACGTACGAAGGAAGAATGTATAAGGAAAGGCTCCTGTTCCTGGACCAGGCATGATCCAGGTCAGATGCCTGGGCCACATAGGCACCGCGGTCGGAGCGAAGGAAATCACGATTCAAGAACCCGGGCTCGACGCGTCTGAGCTCGTGGAGAGGGTGAGGGCGATGACGGGCCTACAAGACCCGGGATTCAGCAAGTACAACACGATCGTGTTGGTCGAGGACGGCGAGGCGTTCGTCCCGGCCGGGAGGTCTGCTCGGATATCTGACGGCGCGAGGGTTTCACTTTTGCCGTTCTCTCATGGTGGATGAGATGGGGAAGGTCATCGTGCTGGCCTACCTCTGCGAAGGGATGGACCCGGACGAAGTGAAGCGCGACCTCGCGCGCGCCAACCCCGGCGCGGTGGTCCAGACGGTGAGGGCCGGGTCGGTGCAGAACGGGTTCCTCGCGGAGATGGTCGCCGCGCAGACCCTACGCGCGGAAGCGTCCGGGGGGCTCCTCGCCAAGAAACCCGAGATCGACCTCCTGCTGCGGCTCGCCGGGACCACCCAAATCGCAAGGGCCATCGTTCAGGAGGGGGCGAAGAAGGGCGAGCCTTTCCTCGCCATCGTGGCCGGACACTCGGCCCTGAACCGGCCGCCAGGCTTCGGGGGGGTCGAGCTCCCCAGGAGGGCCCTATCGCGCCGCGAGCTCGCCAAGGTGGAAGGGGCGGCGCTCCTAGGGGCGGAGAAGCCCTAGACCGCGCGCTTGAGCTTCTGGATGCTGACTATCTCGCTCGGGGATATGACCGACACCCCCGCGTATTCGCCGAAGATCTCCAGGAGGACGACTTTGTCTGGGGAGTCTAGGTCCACGTCCCTGTCGACGGCGTCTGCCAGCGAGTCTATCAGCTCCTTGTCCGAATATGGAGAATCCCTGGCCTCGATGGTGATCCTGAACGTCTCGCCAGGGCCTATAGCTCCGGAGAGCTCCTTCACCGCGTTCACTATATCTTCGATCTTGGTGTCCACCACGCGGTTGATCGGGATTATCCTAAGGATGTACCTGACCCTGAATGGTTCGGAACGGACGTAGTCTGTGATGAACGATACGAGGGCCCTGGGGTCTTCGACGTCCACCTCGATGACGCCATCATAGGCAGACCTGTCTATGACCAGCTTCCTAATCCCAGAAAGGAGGGCTATCTCCTTGAACTCGGCCGAGGCCCTCGCCTCCAGGCCCTTGGCTGAAGTGACTATCAGGTTCGTCCCTATCTCAGCTCGTTTCGACCCCGATTTGACCGGTTCTTAAGATTGTGACAGAGCCTCCGACTACGCTCACTACGGTCGACCCGGTGCCTGGGGAGGGCCCCCCGTCGAGGATCAAGTCCACCGTGTCGCCGAGCTGGCTGAGCGCGTCAGTGGCGCTCCTGGCCGAGGGCGCCCCAGAGATGTTGGCGCTCGTCCCCGCTAGCCACCCTCCGCAGGAGGAGATGAGCTCGAGACACAGAGAGTGGTCTGGCACCCTGACGCCGAGGTTGGGGCCCTGGCTGAGCATTTCAGGGACGCGCATCTTGAGGGGGGCGACGATGGTGAGGGCGCCTGGCCAGTACCGCCTCGCCAGCTCTCCCCCCTTCTCCCCTAGGTCGACGAGGTCCGCGGCCTTCTGGTTTGTGCTGCACAGTACCGGGACAGCTTTGGCCCCCCTCCCCTTCGCCGCAAAGAGCCTCCGCACCGCCTCCTCGTTGAACGGGTCACAGCCGAGCCCGTAGACAGTGTCCGTAGGATAGACCACAAGGCCGCCCCTGAGCACCGCTTCCGCCGCCCTCGCCAAGCCCCTCCCGTCCATCTTCACGACCTGCCCCATGCCCTCCCCCACCCACCGCGACATTTAATAGTGGAATCAAAATCGCCGGGGCGTCATGTCCGAAGAGGACCAAGAGCTCGACGAGGACCTAGACGAAGACTTGGACGAGGACGGCTGGGAAGAGGACTCGGACGAGGAAGGGTTCTAACAGGAATCCTCCTATGCCGGAACGCCCATCTTCCACCGCGCCATCCTTTTAGACACCCAGTGGAGGCTGTGTCAAGATGGCGGCTTGCGGACCATCATAGTCAACTGCAAGAACTACCCGGAAGCGATGGGGGAAGGGGCGGTAAGACTGGCTCGGGCCGTCAAGAAGATATCTGACGACCTCGGGGTCGAGGGCGTCGTCGCCCCGCCTACGCCGATGCTGGCCCTGGTCGCGTCTATCACCGGGGCGAGGGTCTTCTGCCAGGCCGTGGGAGGAGAAGCAGGAGACAAGACGACGGGGGCGGTCATACCAGAGTCAGTGAAGGCCGCCGGGGCGTCAGGAGCCATGCTCAACCACAGCGAAGCCCGCGTCCCCCCCGGGGTCCTCGCGAGGCTGGTCCCCCGGCTGGCCGGGTTGGGCCTGGACGTCTGCATATGCGCTCAGACGAGCCAGGAGGCCGCGGAGCTCGCCCTTCTCGGGCCGAAGTATGTAGCGATAGAACCCCCCGAGCTGATAGGGAGCGGGGTGGCCGTGTCCAGGGCAAAGCCTGAGCTCGTGGAGAGGACGGTCGCAGCCGTCCGGGAGGGTGGTTTCAAGGGGAAGATACTCTGCGGCGCTGGGATAGTCACCGGCGAGGACGTGGAGAAGGCGGTGAGGCTCGGCGCCGACGGGGTGCTGGCGGCGAGCAGCGTGGTGAAAGCCCGCGACTGGGAGTCCAAGGTCCGCGAGCTCGCTCGTTCTCTGAGTTGAGAACCGACGTCCGCCGTTAAATAGAATGTTAAAAGGAGCCGTTTTATGGCCCAAAAGTACGAAGTGCGAGAGATGCAACAGGCAAACCAGCAGGTCAAACCAAATCCGTTTGAGAACGCGCTCGAGCAGCTGAGGATCGCTGCTGAGTACCTCAAGCTAGACGAAGGTATCCACCAGGTGCTTGCCCACCCCAAGAGACAGCTCACGGTCGCACTCCCCGTCAAGATGGACGACGGGCGCACCAGAGTGTTCACCGGATACAGGGTGCAATACAACGACGCGAGGGGCCCATTCAAGGGAGGAATCAGGTACCACCCAGGCGTGACGCTGGACGAGGTGAAAGCACTGGCCGCATGGATGACATGGAAGACAAGCGTCGCGAACATCCCCTACGGGGGCGCCAAGGGAGGGATCGTCTGCGACCCCAAGCGCTTGTCGGCTGGAGAGAACGAGCGGCTGACCCGACGCTTCGCGTCGGCCATCTCCCCAATCATCGGACCCTACCAAGACATCCCCGCGCCCGACGTCTATACTAACGCCCAGACCATGGCCTGGATACTCGACACATACAACACGCTCGAAGGGTTCATGTCTCCTGCGGTGATCACAGGCAAGCCCATCGCGCTCGGCGGCTCTCTAGGGAGGGACAAGGCTACAGGACGCGGAGCTGTGTACACGACGGTCGAGGCAGCCAAGGCGAACAAGATCAACCTGAAGAGCGCTACGTTCGCCGTACAGGGATTCGGCAACGCTGGCTCCAACTTCGCTGAGATCCTCCAGTCATACGGCCCCAAGTTGATGGGGGCCAGCGACTCCAAGGGCTCCATCATGAGCAAGGCGGGCATGGACGCCGGAAAGCTCATCGCCTACAAGGAGAAGACAGGCTCTGTCGTAGGATTCCCGGGGAGCCAGGAGATCTCTGAGAAGGAGCTCCTTCAGCTGAACGTGGACATCCTCAGCCCTGCCGCCCTCGAGAACGCAATACTCCCAGACACCGCCAAGGGGATCAAGGCCAAGATTATCGTAGAGTGCGCCAACGGACCAACGACCCCGGAAGCGGACAAGATCCTGCACGCCAACAAGGTCTTCATGATCCCAGACATCCTGGCCAACTCTGGCGGCGTCATCGTCAGCTACCTGGAGTGGGTCCAGAACCTCGAGAGGATCTACTGGACGGAGGACGAGGTGAACGCCATGCTGGAGAAGAAGATCACATCGGCGTTCCGCGACGTGCACGCAGCCAGCCTCAAGCACGACGTCGACATGAGGACAGGAGCCATGATAGTCGGCGTCGGAAGGGTGGCGGAAGCGGTCAAGACCCTCGGCGTGTTCCCATAGACACAAGTCTGGACGCCCCGGCGTCTCGCCGGCGGCGCCCGCCCCTGTTTTTGAAGACGGACAAGACGCGGCTCTAGGCAGACGAGAGGCTCTGCTCGACCTCGCGGACCAGTCCGGCGCTACCTATGTAGAGCGGAGAGGTCTCGGCAAGCCCTGACGGGGCTACGTCCAGCATGTTCTTTGTGCCGTCGCTTGCGTACCCGCCCGCCTGCTCGTTGATGTAGGCCATGGGGGCGCACTCGAAGAGGACCCGCAGCTTGCCCCTTGGCTTGTTGACCAGCGCCGGGTATGAGAAGATCCCACCCCTCGCGAGCACCTGGTTGTAGTCTCCGACGAAGGTCCCACAGTACCTGTTCCTGAGCCCTCTGCCGTCGAGCGAGGCCCAGAACCGGGCTGCGGCATCGACCCACTCCTTCCTCGACCCCCCGAAGCCGTAGACCTCGGGCCTGTCGGGGAGCTTGAGGTTCACCCCCAGCAGCTGGAAGGACATCGCCGCCCCTTCCCGCAGGGCCACGAAACGGTGGACCCCTTTGCCGAAGGAGAAGGTCAGGGTGAGCATCGTCCCGTAGGTGACGTAGAGGGCGCCGACAAGGCTCCGCCCTGAAGCCGGCAGTCTGCGAGAGTAGAAGCCGAATATGCTACCGAGAGGGTTGTTGGTCTCGACGTTGGAGCTCCCGTCGAGAGGGTCCATGGCTACGCTGACGCCACCCTTGGATGCCACGGGCTCCTCCATCTCTTCCGAGGCCACCTCCGCGGCGTGTCCCGTTGAAGTGAGCGCTTCGACGAACAGGTCGTTTGAGAACACGTCGATCGCCTTCTGAGCGTCCCCTGAAGGGTTTGACCCGGTGAGGAGCCCGGTCTTGAACGGTATGCTGTCCCAGACGTCTACACTGGACTTGGCTATGGCGTAGGTGAGCGCAGCGAGGTCGTCAGGGGCGTTGAGCCTCAGGAATTCCTCCAGCTTCAATGACGGCGGCTCGGCGGGGACGGCCCTTTTAGGCGTATTGAGGCGCCGGCGCGTGGGAGGGTGTGAGACTGTTATATAGCCCAGGACGCACTTCGCCTCCATGAAGCGTTCCCTGATGGAAAGGTTCCTAACCGGCGGGAAGAGCATGCTCCTCGCCTACGACCAGGGGCTGGAGCACGGTCCGTCGTCAGACTTCAATGAGAAGAACGTCGACCCGGCCTACATCATGGAGATTGCCGCCAAGGGGGGGTTCAACGGCGTGGTGTTCCAGAAAGGGGTCGCCGAAAGGTTCTACGACGGGAAGGTCCCGCTTATAGTGAAGCTCAACGGCAAGTCCAGCCTCCCGAAAGGGGAGCCTGTCTCACGGCAGGTGTGCAGCGTGGAGTACGCCGAGTCCCTGGGCGCGAAGGGGGTCGGGTACACCATCTACCTCGGGAGCGAGCACGAGCCGCAGATGTTCAGGGAGTTCGGGAGGATACAGGAGGAAGCCCACTCCAGGGGGATGCCGGCGATAGCCTGGATCTACCCGCGGGGCGCAGCGGTCCAGAACGACACGTCGAGGGAGACGGTGGCGTACGCCGCAAGGGCCGGGCTCGAGCTCGGGGCCGACGCTGTAAAAATCAAGTACACCGGGGACCCGGGGAGCTTCTCCTGGGCGGTGAAGGCTGCGGCTGGGGTCAAGGTTTTCATGAGCGGAGGTCCGAAGGCGCCCACGGACGGCGACTTCCTGCGCCAGGTGGAAGGGGTCATGCAGGCGGGGGGGACGGGCCTCGCCGTAGGGAGGAACGTCTGGCAGAACCAGGACCCACTTGCCATGGCAGAGAAGCTCAGAAAGACGATCTTCGGCTAGGTCCCAGCTACTGGGAGAGCAGTCTCCACGAGAGGACTATCCCGAGAATCCCGAGGAGGGCGGCGAAGCCGGTCAGGACCGCGAAGTCTACCCACAGGGGGGCCAGGACGGTGAACCCGGAGGCGGACGCCGTACCCAGCAGCATCTGCCTCACCCCGTCGACCGCGTAGCTGACCGGGTTGTATCTGATGACCGACTGGAGCCACGAAGGCATTATCTTGACCGGGAGCATCGCGTTGCTGGCGAAGAGCAGAGGGAGGTTGAGGAGGTTTATGATCGCCATCTGGGTCTGCCAGTCGCTCGACCTGAGCGCGAGCATCACGAACAACGACGAGAGGCCGAAGGCCATGAAGAACAGTATGACGAAGGACCCTGCGATTGAGAAGACGGTGAAGTTGGCCGTGTCCATCCCCAGAAGCACGGCGATGACAAGGACCATGGCAGCTTGAATCAGCGAGCGGACCACGCTCTGCAGCACCTTGCCGGTGACTATGGCCCCCCGCCCCACCGGGGTGCTGAGGGCCTTGTTCATGAAACCGAACCGCCTGTCCCACACGACGGACATGCCTGAGAACGCGGCGGTGAACAGGATGATGAACGCGAGCATCCCCGCTCCCAGATAGGAGAAGTAGCTGGTGGTCCCGAACGTCGCGAGGTTGACGGCGTTGACCTCGGCGGGGGTGACCCCGGGCTGGCTAGAGAAGAGGGCGCCTATGTTGAACGCCTTTCCGAAGAGGCCCAGCCACACCACGGGCTGGACAAGCGATATGACCAGCTGGATGGGGTTCTTGTACCACTTGATCAGGTCCCTGTTGGTGAGTGCCCAGAGTCCGTGCAAGGGGCTCTTGTTCAGCCTGGGGGTGGCCCTGAAGGATTTCTCCATCTCCCTTTCCTTCTGGCTTTCGACGGCCTGCTCTTGGGTCGTCACAGTCGACCTTGCCGGTATGTCGTCTGCCACGGCCTAGCGCCTCGCCCTCATCAGGGTGACCCTCTGCTTGAACGCGTCCATCTTGCCTGCCTCCTCCTCCCTGAGGCTCCTCCCCGTGAACTCGAGGTACGCCTCGTCGAGGGTCGGCTTCGTCAGCGAGATTCTCGTCACGTGGAGCCCCTTGGACCTGACCAGGTCTATCACCTTTATCGAAGACTCTTCCCCGACCTCTGACTTTATCCTGTACTCCTGCCCCGACTTCTTCACGTCCTTCACCAGCGGTATCTTCTTGATGTCCTCCGAGATGTCTGGCTCGGCCTCGGCGACCCCCACTACTATGATGTCCCCCCCGATGCTCGCCTTGAGCTCGTCCGGGGTCCCTATCTTCACTATGTGCCCGTGGTCGACTATCGCTATCCTGTCGCACAGAGAGTCCGCCTCCTCCAGATAGTGGGTCGTGAGGAAGAGTGTCATCTTGTACTCCACCTTCAGCATCTTGATGTAGCTCCATACGGCCGCCCTGGTCTGGACGTCTAATCCGAGGGTCGGCTCGTCGAGGAAGAGCAGCCTCGGGTAGTTTATCAGCCCGCTGGCCAGCTCCAGCCTGCGCCTCATCCCGCCGGAGTAAGTGCTGACCTTCCTGTCTGCCGCGTCCTGCAGCTCCACGAGCTTCAGGAGCTCCATGGCGTGCGGCTTGGAGTTGCTCCGCGGGATGCCGTAGAGGTCCGCGCAGAGGACTATGTTCTGGAGCCCTGTGAGGTCTTCGTCGGCCGTGTATTCCTGAGGGACCACGCCGACGACCCTCCTGACCTCGTTGGGGTGCTTGTGGATATCGAGGCCGTCGATCTCGGCCTTCCCACCTGACGGCTTCAGAAGCGTCGTGAGCATGCTTATCGTCGTGGTCTTCCCCGCCCCGTTGGGGCCGAGGAACCCGAAGATTTCCCCCTCCTTGATATCGAACGAGACGCCGTCGACCGCCTTCAGGGCGCCGAAACTCTTTGACAGCCCTTCCACATTTACTATTGGTCGTTGGCTCACTTCTCTCCCCCCAGCCTGGAGAGTCTGTCTGAGAGCTCCCTTATGCTCTTGCCCTCTTCCGCGAGTTTGGGGTCTTTGGCCCTCGACAGGTCCTCCAGGTAAGATGTGTAACTTGAAATCACTTCTATGGCCCCTTCCACCGAACGCGGCGCGCGCTCGTGCTGATCCGACCAGGGCCAGGGGTGCTCGACCTCTTCCCTCCCGCTCTGCGTGAGGGAATACTTGTCCTCTGACGAGCGGCTGAGGACCCCCTCCTCTACCATTCTCCTGAGGAGAGGATAGACGGAGCCAGGGGAAGGCCTCCACCAGCCCTGGAGGTTCGCCTCCATCACGTCCATTATCTCAGCACCTGACTTCGGACTTTCACGTACGATGTAGAGAATCCACCGGCGAAGACCCTTATGGGTGCGCTTGGCCCAGTCGAAGTTGAACACGCTCTCACTTTTCCGATATCGAGGTTCCGATATCGGAAGTATATTAAACTATCCGAGCACATCCGGGGACGTTCCCCGATACAGGGCCCCTGTTCGTCATGAAGGCGATGCTCGACCCTTCCCTAGGCTTGGAATAGTCGGGCCCGCCTGTGCTCAAATACCTCTCATTCTGTCCCTCCGGTGACTTGGTGCTACGCCAGCTCAGCAGGTCACGGAACCGCGGAATGCCGCGGAGCGGGTCTTGGAGTTGACCCCGGTTGGCTCTGTCTCCTGAGACCTTCCTGCTAGTGCTGTCCTCCATCATATTCATAGGGTTCGTAGGGAACCTGCTTCTTAACAAGAAAGGGATACCCCAGACACTTTTCCTCATAGCCGCAGGGATAGCGACCAGGTGGTTCGCGGTCCTCCCCACGTCCACGGTCAACGCGATGCTCCCGCTTCTTTCCCAAGTCACCCTGGCCATGGTGGTCTTCGACATAGGCATGAGCCTTAAGGTCAGGGAGGTGATGTCTGAAGGGAAGTCGGCCATCGCCCGCTCGAGCGTCTACATGGTGCTCGCGATCCTCGTCACCACATTCCTTTTCACGGCGGTCCTGCACTGGAGTTTGTACCAGGCCCTCTTCTTGGGGTCCATCGTAGGCGGGGAGATCTCCATGATCATAGTCCCATACATGGGACAGAGAATCTCGCAGCAGGGGCTGATGTCCAACCTTTCCTTGGAGTCTGTCTATGACTCCCTCATCCTAATCATACTGTTCACCGTCCTCCTCAACGGGTACAACCAGAACGCTCCCCTGGACTTGAGCGGGTTGTCCCTCATCTCCTCGAGCTTCTTCCAGCAGCTGTCGATTGGCCTGGTGGGGGGGGTCATCCTAGGGCTAGCGTGGGTGAGGGTGACGAAGGCGGTCGGGCAGTCGGACTTCTTCTACGTCGCGACCGTGGGCTACGTCCTACTCGCGTACGTGCTGGTCGGTGATGTTGGCGGGAGCGGGGTGATCACGGTCCTAGCCATCGGACTAGTGATGAAGAACCTCGCAGACCTCCCCGCCTCGCTGGGCCTGGGAGTGGCGATGCCGGCCGTCTCGCTGAACTACATTTCGGCCTTCCAGACTGAGATATCGTTCTTCTTACGCACCTTTTTCCTATTCTTCCTCGGGTTTTCCCTTCCAATAGGGGTGCTTGCGTCCCCTCAGGTGTATCTCGAGTCGCTGGCCGTGATGGGCATCCTCGTGGCCACCAGGGTGCTCAGCACGGAGGCGGTCGACTGGAAGAAGTCCGCCAAGGCCAGGAGGCTCATAGAAACGATGATGGCCCAGGGGCTGACCCCTGCCCTCTTGGCGACGACCCTGGTCGCGGACTCGGTGTCGGGCTCCAGCCAAATCCTCCCTATCGCAGCGCTGGTGATAATAGGGACTAACGTGGTGGCTGCAGGAGGCGCGCGGCTCTTCTCTGGCCCCAGCGAAGGGCTCGACCTAAGCTCGCTCGCCACGATAGGCCCCCTCGTCAAGGAGCTCAGCGGCCTTGTCGACGGGCTGGACCAGAACCAACTGGAGAGGTGGGTCGAGAAGGTGGAGGGGGACGCGAAAGACGCGGCCCCCCCGGAAGTGAAAGGGAGGGTCAGCGTCCCCAGGCCCAGCCGGGACGGAGAGAGACGGGTCGAGCTCAAGGTCTCCGCGAGCGCGGCCCCCTTCATCATAGAGGCTATCAAGAAGAACAAGGACTCGATGCCGCAGGGCGCCAGGTCCTACTTCGAGACGTTGGAGGAAGCCCTCGCCAAGGAGCTCGGTTCCCGCGGGCCCTGACGACCCGCCTCGTCGCTGAGCGGGCGTGGCGGAGCGGCCGTCTGACCGAGGGTGCGCGGCGTATGTCAGTTAAATGCTACATGCACGGGGAGTGGCATAGGTCAGACGCATGGGTTTGTTTTCCGCGCTGCCGGTGGAGGTAGCGTCGCTAGCCTACCTCGGCATCTTGCTCGTGGGCGCCAAGCTGGGGGAGGAGGCGTTCCGAAAGGTCGGGCTGATCCCTTTCGTCGGCGCTATCGTCGTCGGCATCTTCCTGGGCCCAGGGGCCCTAGACGTCGTCCAGGTCCTCCCGACTATCACCCTGTTCGTCACCATCGGGATTGACTTCCTCCTCTTCGTGAGCGGGGCTGAGGAGTTCGAGGCGGATAGGCTCAGAGGGGCCCTGGCGAAGAGGGCGTCCATCGCGGTCTCGCTGGCACAGTTCACGGTCCGTTTCCTCGCGATCACGGGAGTTTCCTACCTCGTGTTCCACCAGGTCGTGGCCGCGGTGGTCATCGGGATAGTAGCCGGGATGAGTAGCGCCGGGCCCCTGTCGAGGCTCCTCACGGACACTGGCCTGGCCAGGACGACAGATGGCACGACAATCTTCTCTGAGGTCCTGGTCATCGAAGTCGCGGCTGTGGTCGTCTACTCCTTCGTCTTCGACCTCGCGGGGAAGGCGGTTTCGATAGTCACCCTGTCGCTGACCGCCGCCGAGCTCGGCGCTGCCATCCTGGGGATCGTGGTCTTCGGGAGGTATGTCATGGTCCCCCTTCTGGAGAGGGTCGAAGCCCGCTTCAAGAGCAGGGAGGCGGTGTTCGCGATGATAATAGCCATCCTCCTGATCACAGGGTTCGTCGGTCAGGTCACGGGGTTCAACGCCGCCATAGTGGCGCTCTTCCTCGGGCTGCTGATGCAGAAGTTCCTCGCCGCCAGGCCGGTCCTGATGGAGAAGCTCCGGTCGTTCACCTATGGGTTCTTCGAGCCGTTGTTCTTCGCGGGGATAGGGCTGTACTTCGTGCGGGTCACCCCGGCCCTCATCGTGGCAGGGCTGGGAATATTCGGAGTCGCCTTGGCCTCGGGTGCCGCCGTGGGCGGGGCATCCGCGGGGTTCTTCGGGATTGGCAGATGGAAGAACGCATTCGGTACCTGCGTCAAAGGGGGGGTCGATGCGGCCCTCCTCGTGTCGGCGTTCGCCGCCGGGACCGCCCTGATAGGAGGATTCGTGTATTCGGCGACCGCCATTGGCATCGCGATGCTGTCCCTCGCCGCCCCGTTGCTCTTCAGGGGCCGGACCCCCCTCGTTCCGATCGACCACGAGGCAGGGACCGAGAAGAAGCTGGTCAGGCAGCGCCTCAGCTCCATGACCGCCGCCGAGATCTGCAAGACACTCCCCACCGTGACTGTCTCCTACGACGGGTCAGCCAGGGACGCATTGAGGAAGCTCTCCGCACTCGACGCCCGGGCGGCCGTCGTGATAGACAGGGAGGACAGGCCGGTCGCCACTCTGCTGATGCACGACATCATAGGCCTTTCCCAGAGGGAGCTGGCTACCATGAACGTCTCCGAAGTCCCTCTTGCGAGGGTGGTGAGGGTCAGGG
Source organism: Nitrososphaerota archaeon (assembly GCA_029785195.1). Taxonomy (GTDB): domain Archaea; phylum Thermoproteota; class Nitrososphaeria; order Nitrososphaerales; family Gagatemarchaeaceae; genus UBA183. The sequence goes on along the minus strand of JAFMAD010000003.1, from coordinate 4,405 downwards.
AAGACGAGCCGGGGCTCAACCTGACTACGACGTTCAGGGAGACCAACGTCCCCATAGTGGCAGTTATTGACGACGACGGGAAGATGCTCGGGACGATTCTAGAGAGGGAAATCCTCAGGAGGCTGGTCGACTCGCTCGACGAATGAGCCACGCCTCTCCCAGAGGCGCCGAAATGGCTTGCGAGCCGGCCTCGGAACCTGGCGGACGTGCGCGACCCCCGCCCCTGACGGGTTACGCGCCGCCTTCAAATCCCAGGTCGTTGAGCGCACGCTCGAGCGCCCGCATCGCCTTCATGGCCTTGTAAGGCCTGGCGTTGTACCCCATGTTCCCCAGCCTCAGGACCTTCCCCGCAAGCTTCCCCCAGGACCCCGCGATCATGACCCCGTAGCGTTCCTCCATCAGCCTGAGCAGCTTGGCCTCAGGTACCTGCGCAGGGCGCTTGACCGCGGTCACGGTAGGGGAGTGGCAGGCGTCGTTCTTCGGGTAGGGGCGGAGCCCGAGTCCTCTGCAGGCAGAGAGGATTAGCTCCGAGACGCGCTTGTGGCGTTCGAAGGACCGTGGAAGCCCTTCTTCGAGGACTACGTCGAGGGCCTCGTCCAAGGCGCAGATGTCGGACACCGACGGGGTGTATGGGAACAGCCTCCTCTTGTTCCACCACGACTCCCACTGCCAGAGGCTCGCATAGTACGCCGGGATGCTGTCGCCGCGCCGCCTCACGACCTCCCAGGCCCTCTCGCTCACGGAGGCCAGGGCCAGGCCAGGCGGGGCGCTCAGGCACTTCTGGCTCCCTCCGAGGCAGACGTCGACCCCCCAGGAGTCGGTCTCGACAGGCGTCCCCCCCAAGGACGAGACGACGTCCGCGATGAGCAGGACGCCGCGCTTCCGGCAGGCGGCGGCCACCTCCCGCAGTGGGTTCAGGACGCCGCTGGGTGTCTCGCAATGGACGAAAGTGGCAACCTCGACGTCCCTCGCCGCGTCGAGGGCGGCTGACACGGACCCGGGGTCCACCGGCTCGTCGTAGGCACCCCGGACAACCACGGGCACCCCCCCATACATCTTCACGAAGTCGACGAAGCCGTCGCCGAAGACGCCGTTGGTGACGGTCAGCACCTTGTCCCCCCGTTTCACCAGCGACGCGACCGCGGCCTCCAAGCCCAAGAGTCCCTCTCCTGACATGATCAGGACCTCGTTCCTGGTCTTCATCAGCCGCCTCAGCTTCCCTTGGGTGGACTCGTAGAACTTCGCGAAGGCCGGGTCCAAGTCAGGGTTCGTTATGGGGCGGGCCATCCTCCTCAGCACCCTTGGTGGGACATCAGTCGGCCCGGGAGTGTAGATCATCATGGCGTCGGTTCGCCCGAGCGTCGGGGGTCGTGAATCGTTTATACATTGTCTCTGAGACTGACCCCCCGATTGGCGGAAGAGAAGGTCTTCGTCAGGGAGTCGACCGGGCTCGTGAAGGCGATGTCCCCGCGCCACGCTTTCATCTACAACATGATGGCGGTCGGGCTTACTGGGTTCACGGAGGCCGTGCTCTTCAGCTACGGGCCCGCGGTCCTCCCAGGAGGGGACATCGGCCTGGGGATATTGACCACCGTCCTCGCAGCTGTCCCTTTCTACGTCGTCGTCTCGATGCTCGCGTCCTCCATGCCGAGGGCGGGCGGGGACTACGTGTGGCAGAGTAGGGTCCTGAACCCAGCGGTCGGCTTCGCGGCTACTTTCAGCGCCTGGGCGGTCTGGCAGTGGTTCTTCTCGGCGTTCCTCGGGTCGGTGATGGTGGAGCTTTGCCTTCAGCCCCTCTTCGCTGACCTCGCTCGCGCGACCGGGGTCGCGGGATACGCCTCCTTGGCTGCGGAGCTACAGTCTCCCGCGGCGACTTTCGTAATCACCGCGGCCATCCTCCTGCTGGGGCTGTTCGTGGCAGCCCGCGGGGTGAGGTTCTACGTGAAGGTGCAGTACGTCCTATTCGGAGGAGCGCTGCTCTCGCTCCTGACGATGCTCGGCCTGCTCATCGCGAGCACCCATCAGGACTTCGTCAGCGCCTTCAACGCCGCCGTATACTCGTATGACAGCGCGATAGGGCCGAACGCATACCAGGTCATCATCAACGCTGCCAGTCAGAGCGGGGTAGCGCTGGGGGAGAAGTTCAGCGGATATGAGACGATTACCCTCTGGGCCATCGCCTGGCTGTCGCTCGGGTACGCGGGATGGTCCATCTACAACCTCGGCGAGATCAAGCGGGCAGGGAACCTCAGGCTGCAGCTCTTCCAGATCGTGGGGTCCTACCTCGCCATAGGCGCCCTCTGGGCCCTGACCTGGTACACCTACTCTGGGACGGTCGGCCTAACGTTCATCCATGCCTTCAACGGCCTCTGGTTCGGCAGCACCCCCGGCCCCGTCGGGGCCGTCCTGAACGTCGTGCCTGACCCTTTCTTCCCATACATCATCAGCCTCCTGTCAGGGGACCCGCTGGTCCTAGTGGTGATCTTCGTAGGCATGATGATGGGCATTTTCCAGGTGGTTCTGATCGTCTATTTCGCGAGCACGAGGATCATGCTCGGGGCAGCGATGGACAGGGTCCTTCCGAGCAGGGTCTCGTCGGTCAGCCCCAGGTCTGGGGCCCCCGTCGCCGCCTTGCTGGTCTCGTTTTTCGGGAGCCTGGTCTGGCTTTACTTCGTGATCTATCACTTCAACGCGATAGGGTCGTACGTGGCTTCGGCTGGGTTCGGGACTGAGATAGCATACCTTCTCATCTGCGTCACAGCCATAGCGTTCCCGTTCAGGTTGAAGGACGTGTACGACTCATCCCCAATCAGCAAATACAAGGTCTGGAGGATCCCGGCCATCTCCGTGGCGGGCGCCCTCGCCCTTGCTTTCAACGTCTTTCTCGCGTACGAGTACGTCGCGGGACCCAACCTTTTCCTCACTTACCCTCTTCTGCAGTCGGACGAATTCGTCCTCGGATTGGTGGTCGTATGCATGGCGATCTACTTCGTCTCGAAGTGGGCAAGGAGGAGGCAGGGCATGGACCTTGGGCTCTCTTACAGGCGCTTACCCCCCGAGTGACGGAGACGACCGGTTGGATACGTCGTGAGGAGCCCCAAAGATCGAAATGCCTGACCCCTCGACCCGCCGCCTGCTGGTCGCCGCGCCGCAAACAGGCGAGGGCCCCGTCTTGTGCCGCCGCGACAAGAATCCTGGGAAGGGAGTGGCCGCCCGCCTGAGGACCGCCGGGACGAGTGTCCCTGGTGAGAAAGAGACGGTCAAGGGTGCGCCTGGAGCGCGCCGAGCAGAGAGTTCACGAACCTGTAGCACTTGAGCTTCGCGACGTAGAAGCCCAATAGGACGAGGATGACGAGCTCCATGGTGGCGAAGGAGAACGTAGAGGCGTAGACGAGGAGCGGGACGAGGGCAGCCCTTTCACGCCTGGGTGAGGCCAGCAGCCGGGCCGCGTGATAGAACGTCCAGTCCCTGGACCTCTTTACCTGTGCCCGCGATTTGTGCCTCCAGCCGTCTATGGCCCGCCTCGTGGAAGCAGTCTTCACCTTCAAGCCTTCTTCGACCCCTGTGCCGTTGTGGCGGGGCGCGGTGCTTTATCCATTGTTGACACGGACGCCGGTCACGCCGTGACGAGCGTGGAGCCGCCCGAGGCAGCTCACAATCTGCGATGACGACGGATGGCGCGCCCCGGCCAGTGCAGACATCAGGCTCTCGGGCCTTCGATGCACACCCTCCTAGCGGTCCACGTTCTGGCCGGGGTGGCAGGCTGACCCGGGGCGAATGCAATCTGGCGGTCGTTGGGGAGGAGTCAAGGCCGGACGCGCGTGGACGATGCGAGACCTGTCAAATATCGTCACCGTCGAAGTTGCGCACGATAGCCCGGCTAGGATTTGCACTCGCATGGGTTCGAATCCAGACGGATATGACCTGAATCACGTTGAGGCCGGGCGCTGGCCGAACAGTTTCGACCAGGCCCTGAGAATCCCCCGAATTCGCATTGCACCACCCTTATATCGTGGTATTAATACGACGCTAATATGGTCAAGGCGATAGTGGAGATAGATAAGGAAGCGAACGAAGTGATTAACCTCCTGAAGGCGCAATATGGCCTCAACGAAAAATCAGAAGCAATCAACGAGATGGCGAAGCAGTACAAAGCTCTGGTCTTGGAGTCACCAATCAGGCCAGAGTACCTTGCGAGGCTCGAGAAGATAAAGGCGGAGCCTATAATCAGGATTGGGAGCATCTCGGATTTCAAGGCAAGATACGGACTGAAATGATTGTACTCCCTCGAGACTAGGGAGCACGTGGACAGGATATTCCGAAAGCTTGTGAAGAGGGACCCTCGCCAGATGGAGATTCTGGGCAAGAAAATCCAAGAGATATTAGAGGACCCGCACAGGTTCAA
>JAFMAD010000039.1 GCA_029785195.1 Nitrososphaerota archaeon | reverse complement strand
AGATGGAAAGACCCTAACTGTCACTTTTCACAGTACCGATGTCAAGGTCTGGAACTCGATTATCAAAGCCGTAGTCTATTCAGGATTTCGACTTGAAAAAATACTATACCAACCCGCACTGAGAGCCTCAGACAAAGCCCTGAGCCAACCCTACGGAAGCGCCGTGGGCGATTATTACATCAGATTCAAAAAACCTGAGTCCGGCACCCCATCCACCCCTGGCGAAGTCGACGACAGCAAATACGAGCGCGTAGTCGTGGATGCAGCCAAGAACGTCATCGCAAGAAGAGGCGAGCCAACACCCTACACGCACATTCTAAATGGGGTTATTCCGGAATTAGAGAAAAACGGAATATTCTTCGGAGCAGCAAGACGCGGAATAGATGTGGTCCTAAAGGAACACGTTGGAAAAGAATTCCGTCTTGTCGACACTACAGGCAGTGGAAAGGTTGTTGGAAAACTATGGTGGTTCAACGACCCGACAACAATCGCATTCCTCCAGTATGTCCCGCTCACAGAAAGGGTGGAAAAAGTCGTACTGAACGTTATGAACCACAACGTGGTAGCGTCCTTTGATGATATTCTACAGGAAGTGTTCATCAACTTCCCGAACGCTCTCACACCCGACACCGACGACGTGCGAAAAATAGTCGAAGAATACGCCGACCCTACCAAAGGTGGAAAATGGCGACTCAAGCCTATGGTCCAGAAGCGCGAGAAACAACACGATTCCATCGTCGAATCAATCTGCCAACTCGGCGAGAAGGCGGGATACAAGGTGTATGGCGATATCCCATCGAGAAGACATGAGTTGGGCTTCAGCATCCCACCCAGTAACCTTGCACGGATCAAGGAAATTGACGCGCTTTGGTACAGAGGAGGGAAAATTGATTGGTCTTTCGAGGTAGAAAACACCACCGGAATCACAGAGGCAATCATCCGAGCCGCAAACATTCCCTACGGGAATAGTAGATACATCATTCTCCCAGATGAAAGAGAAGCCCTACTAGCAAAGAAGACCGAGGAACCGGGCTTGCACGACAGGATCGTCAATGACAGTTGGAGGTTCATCAAATATGACGACTTCTTCTCGCTATCTCGGAAGTACGAACGCAAGAGAAAATTCGACCCGAAAGAACTCGAAACAATTTCAAGACCCCTCCCTGGAAAGGGCTCCAGGCCAAGTACCATAGACGAATACGGAAGCTAGTTCTCGCCATTATTGTATGGAACGTAGTCCCGATACTTCCTATCCTCATCCACGACCTGGGACTTCCAGATTTCAAGACCTCGTTCAATGGCCTCCTTTCGATTCAAGAGGCGGAAGTCCTCGTCTCGGTCGTGGTCTATCTCGGTCTCGCATCCACACTCAGGGCAAGTATGACCTGAAGAGCTACGCAACTTGTCACGCTCCCGCTTGGTGCCAATGTCCAAACCGATGCGACGCACAAAGGAACTACTAGGGCTAAGATTCTTCGCAGCCAACAAACCGTACGTCTGATGCCGTTTATGGGGAAATGTCAACGACCATCGGACAAAATTCCTGTCCCAGTGTGAATAGTCATGTCCTCTAACTGCGTAGACCAGATAATCAAAGGCAATTCCTCGATACATGTATCGAACGCGTTTGTCGAGACCTTTGTTCTTATTCGGGGCCCCGAGACCAGTGATATGGTTCACCTTGCAGGAGAACTTCTCATAGGAACCAGCAACCTTGGCACGAGACCTTCTTCCTAGCACGGCCTCGACCCTAGAACGCCAAAGCTGCTTCAGGATGCTCTCATCAATGTACTTCACATGCACATCAGTCAGCACCCTACCAGTAGCAGTCTCAGTGAATATACGAGGCTGATTAGCATGGACGTGAGGAACGTAATGACTACCTGGTCTCCGTGACGACCAGAACTGTGTTACTGCGTCGAAACCGATCTTGACAGGGAAGCCCCAAACATAATTCCAATACTCCTGCATACACTGGTAAGCAATCTGACGGAGCAGACCCAGATTCGACCTCGGAACCAAAGGCCAAAGGTCAGAGGCAAGAGTGAAGTCCAAAGTCCATACGAAAAGAGGCTGCTTGATTGCCTCGAAAAGGCGCGCGTAGATGAATTTCGTATCTTCCTTCTGAGAACTACTGTCCACCCAGTCATCATTGGGACACCCACGCTCGCCGCACATGTACGGGCTGACGCCTCTGTGTGTAACTGGCCCGGAACACTTTCTCGGCAGAACCTTGGAGAAGCAATCAATTGCTGAACTAGAGATACGACTCAGCCCGAAGTACTCCATCATGCGAACGAAAGACCCGCTGAGAGCAAGGGGATGTTCACCCTGAATCGAGGTCTTCACTGAAGAGCGTGAGAGAGCCTCTCGAACCGCCTCATTCAAGGAGGCCCCCTAGAATCAGAACGGCCAACGGCTGTCTCTATCGCCGTTAGAGGGGCAGTGGAAGACGCACCGCGCGTGGTTTGAGTAGACATTCTCAAACAACAGAGTTATGTTGTCCCCGAATTTGGAAACATTGGGACAAGTGTCGTTCGACAAGAGGACAGAACGTGAAAGAGTCTACATCCAGATTCTCAAAATGCGGGGGGACCTGACCAATGTCGAGCTTCGCAAAGCTGCTTTAGGATTCCCCCTTTTCAAAGGGATGGACGAAGCGACTTGTGACAAGTATGTCGATAGGTTCGTCGAACATGGAGAGTACCTGGGAATACTGAGCCGCCAAGGACGCAAGATTCAGCTACTCAATAATCCGCCCGAGAAGGAACCAGATCAACCACGGGCGGGGCAGCCAGTCCTTCATCCAAACGGATTCATTACAGCGAGAGCAGGCGTGAGATGTAGGCACTGCATGAAAACCATCGACCTAACTCAAGTAGAAATCTGGCGACGAATCAAGTCTGATACATTGCTGAGAATACTTCACGTACACCACTTCTTCTGGGTCACTTGCCCTCACTGTAAAGTCAAAGCAAGATATGACATGGATGAGGACGTGAAGGAAGTCCTTCCCGAATCAAACCAGAAGTAACAGGCCACTACGAATGGCATTAACACGAACCAAATTATCGGAGGAAATCGGCTCGAATTATCCAAGACGAATCAAACAGATACTAATGTAACCGATAGCCTATTATCAAGATCCTCGACATCTGTCGGTTCAGTAGGCTAAATCCGGTCATCACCCACGACATCTACAAGGTTGGCTTAACATTAAAGCATTGCAGGCATCTTTCTCGTTGTGTTGCGATTTCTCGTCAGGCTTGAGGGGAGCCACTTCCAAGGCGACCTCTTGGGGGTCGTGCGGTCGATGGCCAGAGAGCTCGGCATGGATGCGCGCAACCCGAAGTGGACGTCATACGGCGCCCTGGAACTGGACGTCTTCGCGCCTGGCCGCTCGGACTTCGACCTCTTCATGGCCACCTTGGCGCCCCTGGTCGAAGTCGAGTTCACCCACGACCTGAACACCGCGCCAGAGTTCCGGCCTGAACACGAACTCCTCACCGAAGCCAAGGCGCTGTTCGACTCTGAGCGATACTGGGAGTGCCATGAAGTTCTAGAGGGGGTATGGCGGACGAAGAGCGGGGACGAGAGGGCCCTCCTACAGGGGATGATACTGGTCTGCGCCGCCTTCGTCCACCATCAGAAGGGCGAAGACGCGGTAGCCCTCGGCATCTTGGAGAGGGCGGTTGGGATGCTGAGGTTCCCGCAGCCGTCCTATGGGGCGTTCAGGGTCTACCTGATGAAGACGAACTCCGTAGAGATACTGCGGAGGAGGCGCTTCTTCAGCTTCGAAGCCTAGCCGAACACAGGCAGGTTCATCGGGTTCGCCTGCTCCTTCAGTTGCCCTCTAGGCCTCAATGCCAGCAAGTTGAAAATCAGTGACACAAGGGAAAGGACGACCAGACCTGCCCAGGCCCCTCCCCCATACTGTCCGGCCCAGTTGTAGAGAGGGATAGCGGCTACAATCGCGCAGAGGGTGCCCCCCACCATGAAAGCAACCCTGAATCCAACGTAGCACACAAGCGCGTCCAGGACAAGAACCGCCCCAAGCACTGGCACGGCAGCCTGGAGGGCTGGTATTGGGCATCCGCTGGTGGGGCACAGCAGCGACTGGCCGAAGCCCCAACCGACTACCCCGGCCCATACCCCGGTCAGGAGGTTGAGGACTGCCGCGGCTCTTGGTGTTAGAGCCAGGCTACTTCACCATCGTCAGCCTGTAATGCCCTGCCTCAATGTTCTTGTTGAGGTTGTCCTTCACAAGATACAGCCTGTGGATGGGGCTGCCTGTGTCAGGTGAGAGCGTATAGCCCTCCCCCACCACGAACTCTTGTACATGGCCGTCCCTGCATGCGTGGGTGATCCTTTTACCCGGTTTGACCCCTAGGGAGTTCATGTACACATCTTTCGGGGTGGTGCACGTCAGCACAGCCCACTCTTCGTCATCAGGGATCGACTCAAACCCCACGCTCGCCTTCAGTGGCTCATCATACCTCTTGTCGTCGCAGAAGAGCTTCTTGCATCCTCTGCACCTCCAAACGTCCACCACCCCCTGCAGGTAGTTGTCGCGGTTCACGTTGACCATCCCCACGAAGACTATCTCATGCTCATGTACCGCAGCCATGGCTTTAGGCGCCCCTGGCATTCGCCTTTTTCTCCGTTGCGGCTTCGTAGAGGGGGATCAGCTCGAGGATCAGCCTGTCCACCCTCATCCGTCTCTCGTTGATCTCCCTTATCACCGCTTCCCTCCACGTCCTGTAGTGGTTTGCGATGCCGAGCCTGGGATGGACTGGGATTATCCTCTTTCCATCCCCGGAGACTATAGCCATCCCCTTCTCGATGAGGGCCGCGGCCTCTCCTCCTCCGGGCAAGGAGATATGCCCTTCATGGAGCAGCCTGAGGTACAACGATGCTTCACCCCGGGACAGGCCGGCGTCCATGCCGAGCCGCTCGAGGACGCCCTCCTCGTCTTTGATGTCGTTTCTCCTGTTCATCGTTCTGTCGTCCCTGGCGAGTTCCACAGGAACTCGAAGTAGTCCTTTGCGAAACTCGCCAGCCCGTGGTGTGATGCCCAGATGGCCAGCGGGAGTCCTCCCTGCTCGCCTCCTCCGAGTAGGAGAACTACCTCGCGCGAATCTGACACGAGACCTCCACCATACATGGTCTTCCTCGTCCTGAGCTCCGAATGCCTGGCCAGTCGGCCCGCCGCCTCCTTCGGCAGGTCAGGAGATGTGAGTATCAGGCACTTGACGCCCTTCTCCTTGAGCGTCGCGAGCAGGGGCTCGATCCTGTCGGTGAACGGCGCCAGCTGCGCTGGCAGGGCGATGAGCAGCTCCGCCCTGCAGTTCAGGAGGAGGTTCTTCACCCTCGAGAGAATCTCGTTCGCCCCCCTCATGATCCAAATGTCTGGTTTTTCCTGCTCCCCCCTGCTCACATAAATCCCCATCAGCTCTTCGAGCGCGAATTGCTCTTTCTCCTTCCTCTCCGTCTCCTGGCGAGACCTCAGCTCCTCCAAGGCCGTGTCGGGAGGCTTGGCCGTATAGACAGTCGGCCTGCTCTTCTGTTCCTCCACCCAGCCGCGCATGTGGAGGGATTCGAGCGCATCGTACACCTTGGAGTACGGTATCCTCGCCTCTCTGCTCACGTCGCTTGCTGTCATTGTCCCCCCCTTGAGGAGGGCGACGTAGGCTTTCACTTCGCTCCCTGTCAGCCCGAGCCCTTCAAGGGACGCCATCGCGCGCTCGCTCAGTGTCATCGGCCAGTCCAACCATGCGGACTATCTTTAACTTTTCACCCTCTGGAAAGTAAAAATGCTTATATGCGCGCGGCTGGGGGAGAGGCTCCAGCGAACCTACTTTGGCTCAAATTACTGACGTAAGCCTTGAACTGAAGAAAGAAGTCTCCAAGGGGAACTTCATCCGCCAGACGCAGTCCATCTGCCCTGACTGCAATAGGATACTACCTGCTATCGTCTTTGAGCGGGACAACAAGGTCTGGATGACGAAGACATGCCCTCAGCACGGCGAGACTGAAGAGCTCTACTTTGGCTCCTACGAGATGTACAGCAAGTTCTCACGCTACTGGAAGGACGGGAAGGGGACCCACGCAGCCAACGTTCCACTTGATGTTTGCTCATGCCCCGCAAACTGTGGTCTCTGCTCCAACCACCTGTCGCACACAGGCCTTTCGAACATTATAGTCACGAACAGGTGCGACCTCACCTGCTGGTACTGCTTCTTCTACGTCAAGAAGGGACTGGAGGGGGCTTACGTGTACGAGCCCACCCTAGACCAGATCAGGGAGATGGGGCGCTCTTTGAAGGCTGAGAGGCCCGTTGCTGGCAACTCGGTCCAGATTACGGGCGGGGAGCCGACACTCCGCGAGGACCTCCCGACCATCATCAAGATACTGAAAGAGGAAGGGGTTGACCACATCCAGCTAAACACAAACGGCATAAACCTCGCCCTCAACCCCGGGCTTGCGAAGCGCCTGAAGGACGCCGGTGTCTCTAACCTATACATGAGCTTCGACGGGGTCACTCCGAAGACCAACCCGAAGAACCACTGGGAGGCGCCCTACGCCATCGACGCCTGCCGCAAGGTGGGCTTGGGCGTAGTTCTTGTTCCGACTGTCATAAAGTCAATCAACGACCACGAGCTCGGGGACATAATACGCTTCGGCGCGAAGAACATCGACACCGTTCACGCCGTCAACTTCCAGCCAGTCTCGCTCACAGGAAGGCTGACGAAGTCGGAAAGGGCGAAGTACAGAATAACCATACCTGACTGCATCGAGAGGATAGAGGAACAGACCAACGGCATGATTTCGAAGGACGGGTGGTTCCCTGTCCCGTCCTGCTCTCCTGTGACAGGGTTCATAGAGGCCTTCACCAAGAAGGAGCAGTACGAACTTTCAATTCACTTCGCCTGCGGCGCAGGGACCTATGTGTTCAATGACCCGGACAAGAAGAG
>JAFMAD010000038.1 GCA_029785195.1 Nitrososphaerota archaeon | reverse complement strand
GCTTCCTCAAATCGCGAGTATCGCCAGCACCCTGAGGGCGACTATGTAGGCGAAGACGATGAAGAGCGTCACCCCTACGAAGTCGAAGGTCAGCCTCCGGGGCCGGAAGACGGTGGAGGCGACGAAGTAGCATATCGTGAACATCGAGACATAGACGTCGAGCGTGTACCCCCCTATCATCGAAAGACCGGCGGTGGAGAGGAGGAGGAGCGACGCCAGGGTAAGGAGGTAGAAGTTCTGCCTTTCCAAACCGGTTTCACAGAGATTCAGACCCTATTTTAGGGTGCCGTGATAGATCGGGTGGTGGCCCTTGGGTCGGGGCCCCGACATGGCGGCGTCGGGCGCCGCGGCCGCGAGTTCCCCTCGGCTGGAGGTTCAAGGGGCCGGGGAGGGGGGAGGCCTCATCGCAGTCTCAGGGCCGCTCGGGGAAGAGCGCTTCGGTTCCCGCAAAGCCCCGCCTTGCATCAAGACGATGGTGCCAAAGACATCCGGTATAGCCGCTGGCCCGCGTTTGAACCCATCTCATGGCAATCCAGTTTCAGCAGAAACAAAAGGACAGCTGACACAACAAGGGCTCGTCAGGCCAGGCTCGAGCTCTACAAGACCCCGAAGGTCGCCGTCGAGTCCTTCCCCTTGGCGTCCTCGGAGACGAGGGCCACCCCCTTCTGCAACACCGCAGCTGCGACCGACGCCGCTATGCTCGCGGGGATGCTTCCCATGGTCACGAGATACTTCGCGGCCTCGGTCTTCACCTTGATCCCCTTCATCTCCACCACGAGCTTGTCCCCCGCGACGACCGCCTTTGCTGACGAGCAGAGCTCTGTGACCTCTGTCAGGACGTACTGGATGGCGTCCTCGAGCCCTGACGCCTCGGAGAGCTCTGAGGCCCTGACGAGCTCTGAGCCCGGGGGGACGACCATCAGGACAGGGACCCCGTCCGCCTCTGACACGAGCCTCCTCGGGGCGGCCACGAGCGAGGCGACAGAGGGGAGGTGGGGGTTGGACGCGAGGGGGACGTAGGCGACCGACTCGCCGTCCTTAGGGGGGAGGTAGACCCCCTTCTCACGCGCGTCGAACTCCTCGAGCAGGGCCTCCACGTTCATCACGGAGGCGTGGATGACCCCCCGCACGGCCCCGCTCGGGACCGGGGACTCTGGGAGGGTGATGGCTGCGGAGCCGAGGATGACGCAGGCGACCCCGAGGGCGGCGAAGGGGGCGCTGAAGAGGAAGTAGTAGGAGATGAGCGCCACGACCGCGCCGAAGGCGGCGACGCCTGCCCCGAAGGAGAAGTACCTTACCTTCGCCAATCTCCTACCTCGCCTTTGCCGCGAGCCTGATGTAAGACTCCTTCCTGACGGCCGCTATCAGGGCGAGGCCGACCCCGAGGAGGGACAGAGACACCACTATCGGGTCGAGGCGTATCCCCCAGGGGGTGTAGTTGAGGAGGAGGCCGACCAATGGGACGAGGGCGAGGCTCAGGCCTATCGAGAGGGCGAGGCGCTCGAGGCTGTCGAGGTCCTCCTTCTTGGGGTATAGGGCCTCTATGAGGGTGAAGCCTGGGAAGTAGAGGACCGCGATGGCTCCGAATACGTAGCGGACGTAGACGAACGGCGGGTACTGGGGGATTAGGAAGATGGAAGCTACCGTGGCGGCGAGGTACGCCATCGTCACCCAGAACCACGTCGAGTAGGAGCGGCCGAAGTAGTCGAAGACAGAGGCCGGCGGGGAGGGGTCCGTGAGCGCGACCTTCTTCTCCTCCAGGAGAGAGAAGAGGGCCCTCGAGGCTTCCACGAAGCTCGCCCCTGTCCCCTGCGACGTCCTGGCGAGCGCGTCCTCGACTGACATCTCGTTGGCGAGGGCGGAGCTCAAGACCTCCCTTGCGCGCTGCTCCCTCGGGCTGACCTGGTCGCTCATATCGACGGCCCCGTGACGTTGAGGTAGAGCCAGTTGGAGGTGTAGAAATAGAACGAGCTGGTGTTCGTCTCGTAGATCCAGAGCTCGAAGACGAGGCGGACGTTCGTCCCGTTGTGGTCGAGGCTGAGGGTGATCGGCTCGGTCACGTTCTGGTTGTTGAGCAGGACCATCCCGTAGGAGGTCATGACGGGGGCGTCCAACGGGACGCTCTGGTTAGCGTTGGCGCTGGTGCCTAGCTTCGTGAGGACCTGGTAGTAGGAGACCTCCCCTTCGTGGTTCCCGACGTAGAGGTAGAGGGAGAAGTTCTGCCCCGTGAGGACGCTGGAGGGGTAGTCGGCTATCTTCTGGGTGGGGCCGAGGATCCCCAGCTCCGAGAAGGGCTCGACGTTCCTGTTGGCGAGGTAGTAGCCGGAGACGTTGAAGACGGCGATGAGGACTATGATTCCCACGGCCGCCACCTTCATGTCGTCGTCGATCATGCCTTCTTCACCCTCCAGTCCCTGTGGGTCCTGTACCAGTAGCGCCAGAAGAGGCGCGGGACGTAGAGGTAGGCGAGGACAGCGAGGGCCGCGAGCACCGCCGTCTCTACCACCAGCGAAGCCTGGGCGTCGAAGGTCGCCACCTTGCCCGCCGCCGCCACGGCAGGGGCGGAGCTGATCACCTGCTGGGCCAGGGTGGAGGCCTGGGAGTAGAGGGATTGGGCCTTCGTCGGGCTGGTGGCGTTCAGGGCGTCGGCCTGCTGCATGAGGGCGACGGCGGAGTTGAGCTTGGCCACCAGGGCGGTGACGTTCCCCCCGCTCTGCTCGGCGCTCAGGACAGCGGCGTAGGCCTTCTCGATCTGTGCGGAACTCTGAGCGGAAGTCTGCGCGTGCGAAGGGGCCGAAAATGCCGTCATGGCGAAGATTAGCATAATCAAGACCGCGGCGCTCCCCACGGTTTTACTACAATTCATGCAGCAGAGGACCTGTTTCCATGAAGGTTAAAACCGTGATTGTGATGGCGCTCCGTCGCCGTGAGAGTCCCCGTGAGCGGGGTTTAAGTGGAGTGAGGAGAGTCTGAATCCATAGATGGCTGGGCAGGGAGGGGAAGCTACAGTATACAGCATAGTCTTTCCGATGACGATTGCCACGGCTGTTTCCCTGGCACTCTACTACCAACAGGCGTTCCTGCTCCTGCTGAAGGTGGGCGAAGTGGTCAATGGGGTCTTCGACACAAGCGTCCCCGCATTCCCGCTGGCTGGCATGCTATTCGTTGTGATGTTCATAGGCCTCAGGCGAGACGAGTTCTTTCGCTCGCTCGGACAGGGGGGATGGGACGGTTTTGTCGCTGTGCCCGGTGCTGCGATGGCAGTCCTCCCGTACATCGCGCTCATGCTATCCGGCAGTTCGCTATCCACCTCCTATTCCTTCGCCGCCATCGCCCTTACGACCTCCTGGGTCGGCGTGATGACTCTGCTGAGGCCGGCGACCCTCAGGTTCCTGTGGCCTTACCTGCTCGCCTACTTGTTGGCCATAGGCTCGGTGGGGATGCTCACGACCGTCTTCGGAGACCCTCTCGCCACTGTTGTCGCTTCGGTCACCAGGACGATAACGTGGCTACTACGCATCCCGGTCTCCTGGACGTCGGTCTACATATCGTTCACTGCGTCCGGGGGATCCCCTGTGAGCCTCTACATCTCTCAGGAGTGCTCAGGTATGGCGTCCGTGGCGGTCTTTCTCCTGCTCATTGCGTTGATGCATCTCGACATAAGGCCGACGCTGATGACGAGCGTGTTCTTCGCCTTAGGAGGCTCGCTGCTCTTCATTCTGCTGAACTCCTTGAGGGTGGTCATTCTTATAGTGGCGGGGATATACTACAGTCAGGCACTCCTTTGGAACCTTCACGGATGGGTCGGGTATGTGTTCTATATTTTGGGATATATTGTGCTGCTTGCGACCTATTTCCGCAGGCCCTTTAGCAAGGAAGCAACCAAGGAAAGCGGTCGCGCGGGCGCTCAGAAAATCAGCGATTGGTTGTAAAGCAGGGAATGGGGCGCCGTTCCCTTGAACACCTCAGCGTTGGCGACCACAACTAATCCAGGCGAGACTGGGATGTTGACATATGCCCTGTAAGAGAATAGCGAAGACACAAGCGCACTGCTATTCGCGACGACCATCTCTCCCGTAGTAGTGTTGAAGCGTATCAGAAAGTCGAAACTCTGCATCCCGCTCCCTGTATAATTAATTTCCAAGTAGGCAGCGGGAGGAGTTGAACCCGGGACATAAGTCGATGGCGGAGGCCAATACACCCTGAACGCGAACGCGGAAGATCGCTGATTGACAGTGTTGCTTGCGCTTACGATAATCAGCAGGGCGACAACTGCAATCACCGCCAGCGGAATCAGGCGCTTCGCCCGGAGACGTTGCAAAGATCTCAATTCCACGTCCACTTCCTTCTGCGTCTGGTGCTCCAATCCTGACGAAGGAGAATGTAGACTACTGTCATTACGAGGAGAACTGGGAGTACGCCGAAGGGGAACAATGGAACCGGCGTTGCCGACGAACTCTTGATTGCCATATCTGCGAACGACCAACCAGTAGATGATGCGGTGTACGAGAATGTGTACGAAGAGCTTGAACTTCCAGAGGTGCAACTTGCACTTGTCCCTACGCAACTTGCGACCCCCACTAACCCACTCACTGCAGATCCGGTGTTGGCTATTTGAGTTGTGCCGCTACCGACAGAGATGGAAGACGCCAGTGCCTCTGCAGCTGAGAAAACGAAGTCGTCTTGGTATTTGAATCCTGAGATGACACCCGAAGGCGACCCTGATGTAGAGGAGCTGGTGGTACAAGCCACATCAGAGGCGGGCGGAGACGAGCCTGCAACGCCATTACTCGCTCCTGCTATAGCAAACGCCACCAAAGTGGCCTCCGTTGAGGACCCTTTACTGTCAGTGATAGTAACGGTTATGGGTGCACTTGAAAGTGCGCTTGTCTCCGAGTAGTAGTATATCCCTATGAAGGGGACCGATGGACCAGCTGACAGAGTGCATAGTGAACCCATGCTAGCTCCATTGACAGCGGGTGGGGTGGAGACTCTATCATCGGTCGAAGAATACCCCACGATAGCGATTACCAGTGGACTGGTGTCGCTTGGCGAGGTACTGAGCGGCTGCGACAGCGTCACACTCTTTGTGCTTCCGCTCATCGCCGCCCCTTGTGCAACGCACGTACCGGAGCAGTCGAGAGAAGGTGCGGTCGTGAACGCAAGCGGTGCGAAGGCTGTTATAGTCTGCGCCAATATAAGAGCCAGAACGAGGATTGATAGAAGCCACATGGGTCTCCTGGACTTGTTGTTTCTAGCGGCGATCAGCCTGTAAGTCAAATCCTCTTTCTGATCCTCCTCTTGCTGACCACCCCCCACACCGACTCGGTGGTCCCGTTCCCTTCGAAGAAGTCGTCCAGGATCGCGTTGACTATCTCGCTCCTGTCGACTTGGAGCGACTCGAGCTTCTTGGCGTGCGCGTCCAGCGCATCAACCATCCGGTCGTCGAAGGAGATCCCTGCGCGGACCCTCCTCGTGGGCATCAGGAACCGCTCCAGCCGGACCCGGCCGCAGCGCGCACCTTGGACACCCCGACCCGTCGGGGGGGAGCGGCCCGTCCTCCGGGCTGAGTCAGCCTCGCCCTGTCTACGTCAAAGCAGGCAGCCGCCATGCGCGTGCACGACGTGCATACTGTGCACACTTGGAGCCTCCTGTCAACAAGGGATGATGAAATAATCAACCAGATTCGTCCAGTGAAAAGCCCCTCGACATGATGTACTTAACCGTTTAGCGGTTCAGCTCGAAATCGTCATATTCATGACCTAAAAGAGATTTTTCTTCCAAAAATAGGCACCTTGGACCGTAGCAGGCAGAGACGGGGTGCGTCGCGTGCTCCCAGGTCTGCTCCGGCTCAGAACAAGCGTCCCCGGTCTTCTGAGCGTCCCGGGGGCGAGACAGGCCACCCCTGAGGAGGCGGTAGGCCCGGAATCTCCTCGGGTCGACGCGTTCGATCCGCCCGGACCTTCGTAATCCCTGTCGGCCGGGACTATGGCTTAGGTCTCGCCTGCTACGTCGGCCCCCTCTAGCGGGTCAGGGGGCTCCAGCTGGTGCGCCTCCAGCCCGGGCGAGGACGCCGCCCTGATCTCGAACCTGACCCGGCGCCGAAGGGCGGACCTTCTCTTCGCGTCGGCCACCTAGGGGGACGAGGGCGGATGTCGACGCCTTGGCTTCGCGTGACGCCCCCTCTTCAGGGCCCCGACGGATGGGCGCCCGTTGACCCCGTCCATGACCTTGGCGTACGAGGCGTTGCTTTCAAGATAGACGCCGCTCGAGCTGACCCTCCTCAGCCTTCGAGCTCTTCCAAGGGGACGCCGATCCGAGCGCTTAGGGAGCCGAGCGAGACGCTCCGCAGGCCGCCCCGGCCCGGCGGGGGCCGCACAGACGCTAAGAGTTAACTGGGGCTCGCTCGATGAACGAAGTCGTGTGGGACATCCTATACGCCATCGATGCGTCCTCCAGTATGGCCGACACGCACAAGTCCCCCCACGGGACCAGCTTCGTCAAGATAGGCCTGGTCGCAAGCACCATAGTCGGCCTCCTCGACGGCGGCCAGCTCCCCTTCGGGAGCAGGCTGGGGGTGATGACGTTCCAAGCCCCCACCAGGGCGGGAGGGATGTTCCTCAAAGGAGGGGAGGAGATGATGAAGATGGCGATCCCCGTCGGCCCCATCGAGTCCATGACCAAGCCCCAGATGCAGGCGACCCTCTCCACAATCAAGGTCGGGGGGGCGACCCCCACGGGTATGGCCATCGAAGAGGGACTCCGCCAGCTCTACGCGGCCGACGACGGGCCCCTCAGGAGGATCAAGAAGCTGGTGATGATAACAGACGAGAAGTCCAACGTCGGCCCCAAGCCGGAGAAGGTGGTCAGCGACGAGGTCGCCGTGAAGGCGATAATCGACGTCATAGCCATCGGGAGCAAGGTCAACAGGGGGACCCTGGAGAAGGTCGCGGCGAAGACCGGGGGGAAGTTCATGATAGTGGAGAGCGCCGAGGAGCTCCTCCAGGCCATGAGGCCTAGGATCGACGTGAGGGGCCTGGGGGTGGACGCCGGGCTCCTGGCCGACGTGACCAGGTCCGAGTTCGAGCTGGAGAAGGGGCGGCGCCTCGGGACCACCTCCATGGAGTACCACCTGGCCCTCGAGAAGGCGAGGGAGGTCCGCGCCAGGGCGAACAAG
>JAFMAD010000037.1 GCA_029785195.1 Nitrososphaerota archaeon | reverse complement strand
TGGCCGAGCCCCGTTAAATCGGTTGCAGACGGGATAACGTCACGATGACGCCCCCCATGGCGTCCCCTCGAGAGCCTCACGCCTCCTCAGGCGGTTGTACCAGAGCACAGAGGCGCTGAGGAAGGGTGCCAGGTCGGCCGGCCTGTCTGAGGGGAGGTCGTTGTAGGACCGCCTGGTCCTCTCTTTGAGGGTGCTGAAGAGCCGCTCCGTGGTGTCCCTCTCCCCGAAGGCCATGCGGAGCCACTACACGGGGTACCTGTCCAGTGCTCACAGGGGCTAAGGCCCTCCTTCCACCAGGACGACGAGCTTGTCGGTGTTTGTCTCCATCACACTATTCAGGGAGACCAGGTGTTAACCGAAGACCTGTCGTAGGACGAGTAGACCGATGGGAGCTCCCTGGTGCCTGTGTCCATCGCAGCCCGCACGAAGACCTGTCTCTCCATTATCTTCGCCTTGGTTGTTCCCATTGTGTTGGCATCCCGCTCCCTTCTGGGAGAGCGCGAGACAGGCCCTCTTCAGCGCATGGAACCAGCCTGAGCACGGAGACCTGGCTCGCCCTATCACCCGGGTCTGGTACGACACTCATCTATCGTAGAGCCGGGCGAGGCAGAGCGCGCGGGCAGCCATCGTGCTCTCTTGAGCCCCTTGTTTCGTCTGTAGAACCGAGCGTACTGGACAGCTTTCAGCGGCGCGTTGTGTGGGTTAACATACTTGGAGTGTACCCGGACGTCCGTTCGCACATGACAGCAAGACGAGTGGATCGAGGGCCTAATCCGCCGTCGTAACGGTATTCACGTCCAAAGCCTTAATACAGAATGCTGATGCAGGACAGCCTGCGGTCGCAATTGGCCGAAGAGCGGCATCTCCGAAAGCGGCTCAGTACGTTCGACCTGGTGATACTCGGCATTTTTGGCGCCGCAGGGACGGGGCTCATGTTCAGTCAGGAGGGGATGGCTGCTGCTGCCGGACCGGGCCTGATAATCTCTTGGATAATTGGAGGCATCATTTTCCTCGCCTTGGGACTGACCTTCGCCGAGCTCAGCATAGCCCACCCCGAGGCAGGGGCGCCATCGCGATTCTCGCTCTACACGCACGGAAGATTCACCAACATCATCAACGCGTTCGCTGACCTCTTATGGTACCTCTTCATCCCCCCCATCGAAGCCTTGGCCGTCGTGGAGGGGCTCAGCTTCTTTTATCCAGGCTTCATCTCTGCGACCGGAACGCCGACTCTATCGGGGGCCGGCCTCGGGGTGGTCCTGCTGCTCTTGTTCATCCCGTTCAACTACTTCGGCCTGTCAGTGTTCAGGGGGTCCAACTTCGTCGCAGGGGCGATAAAGGGCGTACTATTCTTCGCCGTCGCTATAGGCCTCATGGCCCTGTACTTCAACAGGAGCAATTTCTCCTCTTACGGTGGCTTCGCCCCGCTTGGATTCGCGGGCATCTTCACGGCGATCCCATTGGCCATGTTCGCTTATGGGGGCATCAGGGCGGTCCCAGACTATGCAGAGGAGAGCAGCCGGCCGGGGAAAATGACCCGCGCGATCGTGATAACCGTCTTGGGGCAGCTTTTCTTCTACCTGCTCTTCGCCGTAGCCTTCGTTGCCGGGATTAACTGGACTTCTCTGAACATCTCCGTGGGGTCCTGGGCCTCGGTCGGAAACATCACGGGCAACCCCTTCGTGGCCCTCGTGAACAGCACCGGGGGAGGCATCCTCTTGTCACTGGTGATCGCCCTGGCGGTGGTCAGCCCCTTTATGACCGGGTGGGTCTACATGGGGGCTGGGAGCAGGGTCCTCTTCGCGATGGGGAGGTCGCGGGTGGTGAACTCCGCCATGAAAGAAATCCACAGGGTCTACGCGATACCTTACCTCTCACTGATCGCCTTCGGCATAGTCGGCGCGATAGTAGCCTTCCTCGCGGCGCCTGTTCCTACCATCTATGGCATAATAACCGACGCCGTCGTCGCCGGTTATCTGGGCTTCCTCGTCCAGCCTGTCGCAGCAGTGGTGGCCAGAAGGCAGGGGGTGATCAAGAACAGGGTGCCGGGGATTAGCATAGCGGCTCCCGTCGGGTTCGCAGGCGCTTCGCTCATCGTCTATTGGAGCGGCTGGCCTTCGGTCCCCTACTCAGTCGCCATTGTAGCCATCGCAGTAGCCCTCTTTTCTATTGTCTTCAGAGTGGGGAGTCACTTCAGGAGGTCCGCCTGGTATCTCGCGAACATCGCGTGGCTCACGATCATGTCGTACATCGGAAGCGTCGGGGCCCTCGATACGATGAGCTTCGAAGTATCTTCCGCGTTGGTGGTCATCGTCTCCCTCGCGGTCTTCTTCCCGTGGGGAATATACTCAGGGCTCCGCCATGAGTTCCATCTTGAGGAGTTGAAAGTGCCTCCCGCCGCTCCTGCAGCATCAGGGCAGTAAGGACCGCATTCCAGCCAGGTCCTGGGCCTGGCTTCGGATCCGGAACAATCCAGCAGGCAGGAATTGATTTGGGCGCGCACTTAAAGCCAGGAGTCACCCTCAGCAGGTCATGGAAGCAAGGACAGATGTCGCGGTGGTCGGGGCGGGCTCCACCGGCGCCAGCGTCCTCTACCACCTCGCCGAGGCCGCGACCGATTGCCTCCTGATAGACCAAGGGGAGCAGATCGCCTCGGGACAGACGAGCAGGTCGACCGCTCTCGTCAGGACACACTACACGGTGGAGACGGTCGCACGGATGGCGCTCCTGAGCTACAATTTCTTCAGATGCTTCGAGAAGAACCTCCCGGGACGCTCTGCCGGTTATGTCGAGACCGGGCTTCTCATAGGGGTCGATTCGAAGTCGGAGAAGGCGGTCAAGGATAACATGGTGATGCTCAGGGGCCTCGGAGCGATCACCGACCTGGTGGACATGGAGGAAGCGAGGAGGCTTGAGCCGTTCCTGGACCCATCCCCATTCGCCGCATTGGTCTTCGAGCCGCACGCCGGTTACGCCGAGCCGTCGGCCACAGCGTCGGCATTCGTGTCCGCGGCCAAGGAGCACGGGGCCAAGACCATGATGGGAGCCAGAGTTATCAAGATAACGAGGAGCGGGAACGGCTACAGGCTCGACACGGCCGCCGGGGGCGTGGTGGCGAGGAAAGTGGTGTTGGCCACTGGCCCCTGGTCGAAGCCCATATTCGCCTCGCTTGGGATCGGGCTCCCGATGAAGGCAGTGAGGCACCCGGTCGCCATCTATCGAAGGCCCCCGGAGTATCCAGGGACCAGGCCAGTCATATTCGATCTCGTGAACGCGGGCTACTACAAGCCCGAGGGGAGACAGTCCCTAATCGTGGGGAGCCTTGAGCTGGAGCTCGACATCTCCGGCACGGAAGTGGACCCAGACGGCTACAGGACAGACATCACCTCTGAAGAGATGACGAAGCTTTCAGGCTGGGTGATGGGGGCCCTCCCGGTGATGGCGTCCAAGGGGGTCTATGAGCGCGGGTACGCCGGGGTCTACGACAACACTCCGGACGAGCAGCCCGTCATAGACGAGCTATCCGATTACGGCTTCGAGAACCTCTTCTGCCTGGTGGGGCTGAGCGGCCACGGATTCAAGCTCGCCCCCGAGTTCGGGCGGATAATGGCAGCCCTCGTCAATGAAGGCGCATTCAAAGACTACGACGTCTCCCCCTTCCGCCTCAGGAGGTTCACGGAGGGGAAGCTTCTCAAAAGCCGATACGAGTTCGGGACCATAGGGTAGCCCTTCCCCTTCAAGGGTGCCGAAGGCAGAACAAGCACGTCGCCGGCCCCCTTGTTTAAGATTCCCCGCGTGTGACGGCGGGCGTTGGTCCTGGTATTGTCCCGATCCGACATCGAGAAGGTCCTGACGATGAAGGAGACCATCCTCGTCCTCGAGCAGGCGTTCAGGGAGCTGACCTCGGGGACGGCTCAGATGCCCCCCCGCGCATCCCTCTCGATCCCTGGGGAGGGTTGGCTGGGCGCTATGCCCGCCTACCTTGGGGGGTTAGGTTCCCTCTCCACCAAGGTCGTCACAATGCACGAAAGGAACGCGTCGAAGGGACTCCCGACTGTCAGGGCGACCATAGTCCTCAACGACCCCGCCACGGGCGAGGCGCTCGCGTTCATGGAAGGGTCTCTCGTAACCGCCTACAGGACCGGCGCACTGGGGGGCCTGGCGGCAAAGCACCTCTCCAGGAAGGGCTCGAAGGTGGTCGGCATCTTCGGGGCTGGGATACAGGCGAGGACGCAACTCGCCGCCCTCGCCGAGGTGAGGAAACTGGAGCGAGTCAAGGTCTACGACCCTGTTTCCGAAAGGGCGGGGGCCTTTGCCGACGAGATGGGGCGGAAGACCGGCCTTGCGGTCGAGGTCAGCCCTTCGAGTTCCGACGCCGTGTTAGGCTCGGACATCGTTGTCACGGCTACGACTTCGAAGGTGCCTCTCTTCGATGGGGGTCTCGTGGCCCCCGGGACGCACCTCAACGCCTTCGGCAGCTTCAGGCCAGACCAGAGAGAAGTCGATAGGAAGACGGTGGAAGAGTCGAGAGTGATAGTGGACTCCAGAGAGGCAGCCCTGGCCGAGGCTGGGGACCTGATCATCCCAATCAAGGAGGGAAAGATCTCGGCGGACCACATAATCGCCGAGCTTGGAGAGGTGGTGTCGGGGACGAAGATAGGCAGGAGGTCTGAGGCCGAAATCACGCTCTTCAAGTCTGTGGGGCTAGGGATTCAGGACTGCGCTGCGGCTTGGCTCGCCTACACCAAGGCGAAAGAAAATGGCGTGGGAACTGAGCTGGAGCTGGGCTGAATGGGAGTCTCTCAGGTGCAGGAGGGACTTGGCTGTCCGCCCTGGCCAAGGCGGTCACTTCAGCCTCGCCGGATCGAGGAGCTTCGCTAGGCCTTCGTTTGTTTCGTGTTCATCCCCTATCAACGAGGAGATGAGGTGGCCAGCCACCGGTGCCAGGGTCATCCCGAGTCTGCAAGTCCCAGCCGCCACAAAGCAGTTGCTCATCGCCGGCACCCTGCCGACAAGGGGAAGCTGGTCCGGTGTGCACGGCCTGTACCCTACCCCAACTTCAGCCAGGCGGAGCCTTTCGAAACCTCCGACATGTTTCATGGTCGCCTCTCTCAGCCACCTCTTCCTCCTCTCCCCGAACCCGGCGTCAAACCCCTTCATTTCGAAGAATCCTGTGACGCGGACCGTCCGTGGGTTGTGCTGGACGACAGCTATGCCGTAGTCCTCCAGGAGGGCCGGGCGCCCGACCACCCTCGGGGCATCGCTCTCGAATATCATCACAAGGCCCCTGGCCGGGAGGAGCCTGGGCCTGTAACCCAGGGGCCGGAGAACTTCGGCAGACTTCGACCCGGCGGCGACCACGAACGCGTCTCCCTCGATTGGGAGGCCGTCGAACACGGCCCGTTCGACCCTCCCCTTATCTCCTTTCAGCTCCGCCTCCTTGCTGCTGCGCATCCGCACGCCCATGTGTTCGAGGGAACTCCGGAGGAACGAGACGAGCTTAGGAGGGTTGATGGAGAGCTCATCCCGAAAGTACACCCCGCCACGTAGGTCCCGGAAGCCCAAGGCATCGACCTCTGCTCCGCGGAGGAAATCTCCGCCGACCTCCTCCGCGACGGTCCTAGCCTCAGCTTCGTCCCTGTACAACCCTATCACCCCTCGCTGGAGATCTATGTCCTCTGCACCTTCATCTCGGAAGAACCTCCCGTAGAGGGCGAGGCTTCTCTTCCCCATATCCACCACATCGCGTTCGTGGCTCCCGATTCCTGTCCTCACAGCCCTCAGGAACCACCCAGGGTTCTTAGCGACCTCCCTGAGGGAGATGTACAGCGCCCCGCTCGGTCTGAAGATTGCGGACGCGACCTTCATAATGCTCAATGGAGGAGAAGGGGCGAAGGAAGGGGTGAGGAATCCGGCGTTGTGGATGGAGGTAGAGGACGTCTCTGTCTTCTTGTCAATCAACGTGACGTCGTGGCCGTCTTTCCTCAGATAGTATGAGACGAAGAGGCCGGTTATGCCGCCTCCAAGGATGACCACGCGCACGGACCGGCAAGAGAGGGGGGCGGTAAAAAGGTCTGGGTCACGCTTTCGCACTGTTCAGATCCGGCGGTGCTATGCCTCGTTGTTGATGGCAATCAGGCCGCTGATCTCTTGGTGAGCACCCTGAACCTGGTTTCAGTCAAAGCTCCTTCGACCGTGTTTCGCGGCCCTCCGTGACCGGCGCTGTGTCACCCCACGGGGCAGAGAACTGGGACGCATCAGTGTTGTTTGTCCTACAGTGCGCGAGCAAGGTGACTGCAGCGTTGTTCCCCGACTGGCCGACGGCTTGCTTCCTAACATCCTCCTTTTCCGAAGGCGTTCCCTGTACGACCTCTTCTTGACTGATACCGTTACGATGAAGTCGAAGGGGATGGTCGTTGTAGGACCGCCTGGTCCTCGCTTTGAGGGTATTGAAGGACCCCCTACCGAGTCCCTCTCTCCGAAGGTGTTGTGAAGCCACTTCAGGTCGTGTCGGCCCAGGGCCCAGAGGCACCATAGCCTCCATCCACCAAGATTACTGGCCTGTCGGTGCACGTCCCAATCACTCTCTTGATGAAGACCAGTGTGTCGATGGAAGACCTGTAGCACGACGGGTTGGCTGCGATGAGCTCCCTGGTGTCCGTGTCGATGGCTGCCCGGACGATGATCTCCCGCCTCCAAATCTTCTGCTTCGTCTCGTCTAACGCTATGACGTTCCTCTCCCTTCCGGAATCTCTGCATGTCCCCTCTCGCCGCGTGAGCCCACCTGCAGACTGACATGGCTCTCGTCGACCATCACGCTCTGGTAGGTCATCGTTTGATAGGAGAATCCACTGAGATAGAGCATGCGGGCAAGAGCCTAGCTCCCCCGAGAGGTCTCCTATTCCGTCGGAAGATGCGTGCATCTTGGAAGGCTTTCAGAAGCGCATTGGAGGGTGTCACAGCCTTGCGATATCTTTTGGAACCCGTCCAGCTCGCACCACGAGAGGGGTACGCAATCAGCTCAAGAACGCGTTAGCGTAACGGCATTTGGCTTGGGCGGACCCGTTAAATTGGTCTTCAGGCGGCCGGGGCGCGAT
This sequence comes from Nitrososphaerota archaeon, assembly GCA_029785195.1. Taxonomy (GTDB): domain Archaea; phylum Thermoproteota; class Nitrososphaeria; order Nitrososphaerales; family Gagatemarchaeaceae; genus UBA183. The sequence continues at coordinate 171 of JAFMAD010000037.1, read as the reverse complement.
GAAGGCGTACTGCGTATCCCATAGGAAGGACATCGACGGGCTCGGGTCCGGTTCGCTCGCGGCGGCGGCGACAGGTGGGGAGATCATCCTCACCGACTACGACGACATGATCATGAACCTGAGGAAGGTCCCGGACGACGCGGACAGGGTGGTGATAAGCGACCTCGGGGC
>JAFMAD010000036.1 GCA_029785195.1 Nitrososphaerota archaeon | reverse complement strand
AGGGCGCCCTCCAGGCGCTGGCTAGGGCGAAGGAGGCGGGGGAGAGGCTCCTGCTCCCCGGGACGCGGGGGAGGGACGTGTACGAGGCGGTGTCTGCAGCCCTCGAGAAGGGGGGGTTCGGGGTGCTCCCCCACCACGCGGGCCACGGGGTCGGCCTCGACGACCAGGAACCGCCGTGGTTCATCCCTGGGGAGGAGAGGGAGCTGCAGGAGGGCGCCGTAGTCGTGCTCGAGCCTGGGGTCTACTCCCCGAAGCCCGGAGGGATGAGGATCGAGGACATCTACGTCGTGAGGGAAGGGGGCCCGGAGAAGCTTTCGAGCTCCCCCCTCGGGCTCTCCTGACGCCCGCTCAGGTGTAATGCTTCGCCATCTCAGAGAAGGACCTGTCCGCGAACACGTCCTTCATCAGCCCGCTGGCCTGTCCCTCCGACTTCGTCCACGGGTCCATCATAAGGAGCTCCAGCAGCTTGTCCCTGTCCCCCTTTTGGTACGCCTCGAGCTCTGTCTCCACGGGTGCGACCCTGTCCCTGAGTATGTATCCGACGAGGTTGGAGGGGAGGCCTGACGACCTCTGCCCCTGGACCCCGTTGGCAGTAACGAGCCCCGAGACCTCGACCTCGAAATCGCTGGGGACGCCAGGCAGGAGGCCGCCGGTGTTCAGGACATTCACCGGGAGGACCCGGGGCACGTCGCACGCTATGGACTCGATGAGCGGTACGGTGAACTGCCTGGACTTCTTGGGTGGAATAGCCTCCGTAAGCGAGGTCTTCCCGTCCAGTAGCTTGTCGAGCGCCGGGCCCCGGCGCTCGAGGTCCCCTAGGTAGTCCCTCCACCACCACTCTGGGTCTTCCCCCCACTTCCGCTCCAGCTTCTCATCCGTGTGGTACCACCACGGCCAGGTCCCGCCCCCGGGAGTGCATGTATCCCCGATTGGGAACACCCCGAACTTCTCGTAGAGGTCGAACGCTACAGGGCCGAGGATGTTGCTCGGGGTGTGCGTCTTCCAATAGGCGCGGGAGTTCTTCTTCGCCCAGGAGTCGAGCACCGGGTAGGCGTCCTTCCCTTCGTGGAAGAAGCGCGTCAGCCAGACCGTGTGGTTCACCCCCGGTATTTCGAAGCTTATCCTGTCCGGGTCGAGGCCGAAAATGCTAGCCATGTCGTAGATGGCGCGGGGCCCCTCGCAGAGCCCGACGTACTTCAGCTTGGGGTACTTCCTGCAGAGGTACGTCGTCGCTGCGAGGACGGGATTGGCCAACTGTATGTACCAGGCATTGGGACAGACCTCGAGCACGTCCTCGACGATCGACTCGAAGAGCCTGAGCTGGTAGAAGTTGACCCAGAAGCCCTCGTCGTGCATGATGTGGTAACTCCCTCCGAACCTGTAGTCTCGCTTCCGCGCCATGTCCCAGACTTTCGTGTATCCCTTGTGTCCGACGACGAGCGCGAGGTTCACAACGAAATCCGCGTCCTTCAGGGAACTCCTCCTGGTCGTCGTCTTCTCGAGCTTGAGGTCCATCTTCATCTCCCTGGCATACCTAGACGCCAGGGTGTGGACCGCGTCCAGCCTCCTCTGGTCGATATCCATGAAACTGACGGTGCTCCCCGCAAGCGAAGGCATCAGGCAGATGTCCTTCACAAGCTCGAGGGAGAAGTTGGCACTCCCGGCGCCAATCACGCTCACCTTGACCTTGGACAACGCGACATCACCGGGGCTGACCGACAGCCGTTAATCACCTTTTTCGCCCCGCCGGGAGGTCAGGAAGTGAGCGGGTAGTAGCACGCCGCGTATCTGCTCCTGCTGACCTCGGTCAGGTCCGGAGCGGACCCTCGACACCTGTCCCTGGCATAGGGGCAACGCGGGCTGAACTTGCACCCAGCAGGCGCAGGCCTGGGGTCCGCATCCACCGCCTCGGGGGGCGCCGGTCCGGCGCCCCCTGGCACGGGGACGGAATCGAGGAGGAGCTTGGTGTATGGATGTAGAGGGCGCTCGAGGAGCTCCTCTGTCCGCGCCACCTCCATCAGCTTCCCCTGGTACATGACCGCTATTCGGTCGCAGAAGTACCGCGCCACACCAAGGTCGTGCGTGATGAAGATGAGCGTCAGCCCTAGCTTGCGCTTGAGCTCGAGCATCAGGTCGAGGATTCCGATGCGCATGGAGACGTCGAGCATGGAGACGGGTTCGTCGGCGATGAGTAGGTCCGGGCTGACCGCCAGGGCGCGGGCGATCGACACCCGCTGCCTCTCCCCTCCGCTCAGCTGGTGGGGGTACTTGTGTTTCACGGCCCCTGGGTCCAACCCAACCATGGCGACCAGCCTTTCAACCATTTCCCCCCTGGAGTGTCTGTCGCCTGCGACGTGGTGTATCAGGAGAGGCTCCTCGACCGCATCCCACACCGTCGACCGGGGGTTGAGCGACTCGTACGGGTCCTGGAAGACCATCTGCACCTTCCGCCTGTACACCCTCTCTTCCTTCCTCGTCTGCGTGAGCACGTCCTCCCCCTTGAAGAGGACTTCTCCGGAGTGCGGTCTGAGGAGCTTCACGAGGACGCGGGCGAGCGTAGTCTTCCCGCTTCCACTCTCCCCCACCACTCCGAGCGACTCCCCCTCCCACGCTGCGAGAGAGAGATCATCGATGGCAGACACGGTCCTCTTCTTGAAGAACCCCATCGAGGCGGAGAACCCGACAGACAGGTTCCTGACCTCGACCAGCGGCCGGCCGCCGCCACCCTGCTCCATTTCACCCTCCGACAAGGTGGCATGCAGCCATGGACCCGGTTGTCGATGGCAATAGCCTCGGCTCTTCAACAGTGCACCGGCCGAAGCTGTGAGGGCAACGCGGGCTGAACCTGCACCCCTTCGGCAAGGAGGTCAGGTCTGGCGGGGTCCCCAGTATGGACTTCACCTGACTTATGTCGCCGTGCACGTTTGGTATCGCGCGCATCAGCGCCTGAGTGTAGGGGTGCGAGGGGGAGCGGAACATCACATCGGCGGGGCCGACCTCCACGAGCTTGCCGGCGTACATCACTGCCACCCTCGTCGCCACTTCGGCCAGGACCGAGAGGTCGTGCGTGATGAACATGAATGAAACGCCAAGCTCGCGCTGCAGCCTGGCCAGGAGCGAGAGAATCTGCTTCTGGACCACCACGTCCAGGGCGGTGGTGGGCTCGTCGAGTATGACGAGTTTGGGACTAAGCGAGAGGGCCATTGCTATCGCGGCGCGCTGCTTCATCCCGCCGCTGAGCTCGTGCGGGTAGTTCGTCACCCTTTCCTTCGGTATGCCGACCAGGCCGAAGAGCTCCCTCGCTCTCCTCCACGCCTCCTCCTTCCCCGCGCTTTCGTGGAGCCTGATCGCCTCGACTATCTGGGCACCCACCGATATCACCGGGTCGAACGCGTTCATGGACCCCTGGGGGACGAGGGCCACGTGCTTCCACCTGTACGCCCGGACCCGCTCGTCACCCATGGTCAACACGTCCTCCCCTCCGAAGGCTACAGCACCGGTCACCCTGGCCGACTTCGGGAGTATCCTCAGGACTGACAGCGCTACCGTCGACTTCCCGCACCCTGACTCCCCCGCTATCCCGAGGACCTCGCCCTCGTTGACCTCCATCGAGACCTGGTCGACCGCCATCAGATACCCTTTCTGGAGCCTGTAGGCCACGGAGAGGTTCTTCAGCTCTAGCAGGGGCATCCCGGGTTACCGCCCTCGGAGCCGGGGGTTGAATATGTTCTCCACCCCAATGCTGATCAGGACGGCGCCCAGTCCGACGAAGGCTATGCAGAGCCCCGGGGCGAGTATCCACCACCACGCCCCTCTTAGGACCGCCCCGAGGTTCTGCGACCAGTAGAGCATGGTCCCCCAGCTCACGACACTGGGGTTGCCCATCCCGATGAAGTCGAGCCCCGCTTCGCCAACCACAGCCCCAGTTATGGCCAGGACTGCGTTCGCGGCGATGAGACTCAGGAGGTTGGGGATTATCACTTTGAACATTATCCGAGCGTCGCTCGCCCCCGCGACCCTCGCTGCGTCAACGAAGGGCCTCTCCCGCAGCGATAGGGTCTGGGACCTGATCACTCTCGCCACCAGCGGCCAGCTCGTGAGGGTCAGGACCTCGATGATTGTGATCACACTCGGCCCGAGGTAAGCAGCCAGTATAATCGCCAGCGGGAGCGAAGGAAGCACAAGTATTACGTCTGTGAACCTCATCAGCGCTTCGTCGACCACCCCCCTGTAGAACCCCGAGAGGAGGCCTATGAGGGAGCCAATCGAAGTCGCAGCGAGGGCGACAGTGAACCCGACAGTCAGGCTTATCCGGGCGCCGTAAATTACCTGGCTCATCACGTCGTAGCCGAGGTCGTCGGTCCCCATCCAGTGCTGGAAGCTGGGAGGCGAGTAGGGCGAGCCCGAGACCACCTGGGGCTTGTACGGCGTGAGCCACGGCGCGAAGACTGCCATGAACACGAATATGCCGATTATGAGCACCCCCGAGGTCACCCGCTTGTTCTCAGTCAACCCACGCCGGAGCGCCGAGGTAGCAGTGGCTGTGTCCGTCCCTTACTTCACCCTCGGGTCGACCAAGGAGTAGATGATGTCGGCGAAGAAGTTGGCTATGATCACAGCCATCGAGAGGACGAAGAAGAGCCCCTGCAGGAGGGGATAGTCATGCGCGAGGACCGCCTGGTATGTCAGGTACCCTACCCCCGGGTAGGAGAATACAACCTCGACCAAGAGGGCCCCGCTCACGACGTAACCGAGGTTGAGCCCGATGAGTGTTATCATGGGGAGCATGGCGTTCCGCGCGGCGTGCTTGAAGAGAACGGCCCTGTGGGACAGGCCCTTTGCGACGGCCACGGTCACGTAATCCTGCGTCAACTCCTCAACCAATGTGTTGCGCATCATCAGGCTGTACCCTGCGAACGCCGCGAGTGTCAGGGTGAGCCCCGGGAGGAAGGCGTGCTCAGCTATGTTGCCTATCTGGTCCAAGAGCGGCATCTTGGAGAGAAACGGCGACGCGGCTCCGCCAGCAGGGAAGACATGGAAATAGATGCTGAAGAGCCACAAGAGTATCGTCCCGAGCCAGAAGAAGGGCATCGTCCAGAGGAAAAGCGAGGCGGAAGTCACCACCGTGTCTGTCTTAGAGCCCTGCTTCGAGCCAATCAGGATGCCAATCACTATCCCTATGACAGCCGTCGCCACCGTGGCCGTCCCCACGAGCAGGAGCGTCCAGGGGAGGTACGTCATTATGACCGTCCATACGGGAGCAGGGTAGAACGTGTAGGAGACCCCCAGATCAGGGGGCCAGTGGAACACCCCGACGAGATAGAGCAGGAACTGGGTCCATATCGGCTTGTCGAGCCCGAACCTCTCCGTGAGGAGCTTGGCTTCGAGCGAAGGAAGGATCCTCGGGTTGGCGAAGTACTGGACCGGGCTCCCAGGCATCACCCTTGGTATGGCAAAATTGAGGACGAGCACGATGAGGAAGGTGATGAAGGCATAGAACCCCCGTCTGAGGACGTAGCCTCTGTTCACGGTCGCATCAGGTTTTAGGTTTCTTACGCAGGACCGTCGCCGCTACCGCGGCCACCACCGCTACCACGACCACCGCCGCCGCGCCGGCCACAAGGTACGAGTCCGTCGAGCTCGAGGTTGGGGTAGAGCTCGCCACGGTGGTTGTGGCCGCGGTGCTCAGGTTGGCTGGCCTTATCGTAGCCAGGGCTGTAAGGTTCCAGACCAAACCAGGAAGCTCGAACGATCCGGGCGACTGCGGCCACCCCGCCACTTTCTGGGAGTTGTACGCCCAGATGAAGTCGGGGTAGAAGAGAGGTATCGAGGGAAGGTAGCTCGCGAGCAGGCCCTGTATGTTTTTCTCATAGGTCGTAGTCTGCTGTGGGTTAGTGGAGGCCTCGAGTGCCGCCACCGTGCTGTTGTATTCGCTGCCGGTGCTCGCGCTGGCGAACGGCTGCTGCCCAGGCTCGGGCCCTGAAGCGAGGAAGTACGAGTAGAAGCTCCCGTCTGTCAGGAGCTCGCTGTTCGGGTACCCGAAGTTCTGGTTCTCGAAGTACATGTTCACCCCTTTGTACCATACCGAAGCCATGGTCGCCCCCGCGATCGGTCTCAGTTGCGCGTCGATGCCCGCTTGCTGCAGTTCCTGGACCACGAGGGTGCCGGCGAGCACGATCGGAGTCTGCTCGGCGGGGACATAGATAGGAGGCTGGAACGCAGTCCCGTTAGGAAGGGTGTAGAACCCGCCCGACCCCATCTTGAAGCCGATGCTCGTAAGTAGTTGCTGGGCGGTCGACATGTTGTACGAGTAGGTGGGTACGCTAGAGTTGAACTCCGGGGAGGTGGAAGGAATGAACGCCGCGTTGGCTGTCGTGCCGTATCCTGCAAGCGCGCTCTTGACCAGTGTCTGGGTGTTGATGGCGTACGCAAGCGCGTGCCTGAACGCCGTCATGTTGTACGGGTAGTGGGTCGCCGGGAACTCGATGTACCAGAGCCCCGTCCCAGAAGCAGTCGCAATCTTGATGTTCTGATTGCTCAACAGGCCTGCCACGTCCGACGGGGCCACTGGGGCCGCGTCAATCTGCCCTGACAGGAGCAGGTCCGCGAGGCTCGCGCTGGAGGGGACGAGCTCAGTGACAATCTGTTTGAAGTATGGGTGCCCGCCGTTAGCCGGGCTCCCCCAAGGGGTCGGGTATGGGTTGGGGAGCATGACTAGCTGCTGGTCGCCCTGATGGTAATTCGAGACGTAGTAAGGCCCCACGCCGACTAAGGTGCCAAAGAGGTTGCCGGGAGCCGTCGTAGCGTTAATCCAATTCTTCCATATGTGGTACGGTGTAAAGTTCGGTGTGTTCTCGGACCCGATGATCGAGCCGAGTAAGCTGAACGGTCGCGTAAGCTTGACCTCCACGACACTGGAGTTCACCGGGACAACAGCCTGCTGTGGAGTCCCCCGCAACAGAGACGCGTATGGGACAAGGCTCCCCGCACCCCACGAAAAACTGGAGTACATCTGCTGGATAGACCAGGAGAGGTCTGTCGCGTTGGCCTGGACCCCGTCTGACCAGGTCATCCCGGGGGTCACCCGGAAGTACCAAATGGTCCCGTTCGTGCTCGTCCAGTACGACTGGACCGCGACGTGCACCAGCCCCAAAGCTGTAGGCACCCCATTGTCAGGGAACATGTCCTGCAGGTAGTACCAAGGAGGGTTGCAGGCGGTCAGGAACTGCGTAAAGCTGTCGATGCAGTTGGGCTCCGCGAGGATGAGCGTCCCAGACTGTGAATAACTGGACCCTGAACTCGATGCCGCAGGTACCACAGCCGGGGCGAGCCCCGACATCACGGCGAGGAGAACACCGAAGAGAAGCGCGTAGGCAGCCTTCCTGGTCACCATGATAGGGTAGGGAATGAAATCAACACCTTCCGATTATAAGGATTTTCAAATCCGTCGCTACCGCAGAGGACCCTCCCGCGTCCGGTGCAAACTTATACCTGAGACGCCGCGAACTCAAGGAGAGACGGACTTTGGCCATTCGCGACTCGGACGGAGGGGCGGCGGAGCACCTCTTCCTCGATTTCATGCAGATGAAAGACTTCGCGAAGGACCCGCTCGTGATGAAGAGCGCGCAGGGGGTCTGGTACGAAGACGTCCACGGCAAGAGATACCTCGACGGGCTCTCTGGTGTCTTCGTGGTCAACGTGGGCCACGGGAACAGGAGGGTGATCGACGCGATGAAGCAGCAGCTCGACGAGCTGGCGTTCGCGCCCCCCCTCCACGCCACCAACATGCGCGCCATAGAGCTGGCAGCCCTCCTGGCCAAGGTGACCCCCGGGGACCTGCACACGTTCAAGCTCCTCAGCGGCGGCTCCGAGGCGACAGAATCGGCGATGAAGCTCGCGCGTCAGTACCACAGGCAGACGGGCCACCCGCAGAAGTACAAGGTGGTCTCCAGGTACGAGGGGTACCACGGCGCGACGCTGGGCGCGCTGGCGGCGTCCGGGGTGACGAAGAGGAGGTCGACCTTCGAGCCCCTCCCTGGGGGGTACGTCCACGTCTTCCCGCCCACCTGCTACAGGTGCCCCTACGGGCTGAAGTATCCCGAGTGCGGCGTGCTGTGCGCCAGCA
>JAFMAD010000035.1 GCA_029785195.1 Nitrososphaerota archaeon | reverse complement strand
CCTCCCTGGCCTCCCGCCTGCCTTCAAGGCGGCCTCCTTCACGGAGACGAGCTGCCCCATGGACATCTGCAGCGGGGGCTCGTCCGGCTGGTATCGCGTCCCGATCGGGTAGTCCTTCCCCGGGGTGCGGGTCATCTCTACGTGGCACCCCATGACGTGGCTCACCTCTCTGTCTTCCGCGAAAGAGACAAGCCTTTCCAGGCTGGCCGCGAACGCCGGAGGGTCGAACGCGTACAGGCGCCCGGGGTACACTGTGTCTCCGGTCAGGACGAGCCCCGTCCGAGGGTCGAAGACGGCGACGGCTGACGGGTGGTGCCCGGGGGTGGGTAAGACGTCAAGCACGCGCCCCCCTAGGTCGATGCGCCCGACGCCGTCGGGCCGGCCCGGGATGTGGTAGAACTCCCTTACCGCGTCCACGTCCCTGGCGACGACCACGGTGTTCGGCCTCCCCAGGAACTGCGGGTCCCCCGCCACGTGGTCGCCGTGCCCATGTGTGTGCGCCACCACCAGCCCGCGGACAGGGCCGCGGCCGTTGACGGAGGACTCTTCCAACAATCGGTCGACTGTTGCCCGGAGAGGGGACGAGGCGGGGTCCTTCGTCGCCCCGGTGTCGAAGAGGACCGCCCTTTCGTCCCCGACGAGGAGGTACATGAAAGGAGCCTCGTAGGAGGCGTCCTTGCTCTGCCTGAGGATGAAGGTACGCTCGTCGTACCTGTGCACCTGGATGGGGGGGTCGGTCCTATGCCATGGGGAGGGCGACCCGTGGATCCACCTTACGTTCAGGTCCCCGCCGCTCGCAGATGGTCTGGGGCCAGCGGGGCTGGGACCCGATTCCCGTTTCCCCCCCAGCATGTTGTCTGCTTCCTACCACGCTAGTTAAACGCTCATCGCTTTCGGGGCATGGCGCCCACCCGGGCCAGACAGGCCTTCGATCCGGCGCAGCCTGGACGGGCATCCCGCAGGCGAAAGACACGCCAGGGGTTTGCACCCCCTGATGCTCCATGCAGGAGCAGACAAAGTGGGCCGCGGCACAGGCGCCCTGCGCCAATGGGACGGCGGCGAAGACGGCGAAGGCGCGGAGGGGGTCTGGACGAGGCAGTACCTGCTCCGCTATCTGGCCGTCCCTAGGGCGCCAAGTTGCTGCAGGAGGCCGAGCCAGTCCCTGGTCACCCACCCCTCCACTATCCTCCCCCCTTTCAGTCGGAACATCTCGTTCTGGAGCCAAGAGACCCTCTTCCCAGAAGGCGGGATGCCGAGGAAGCTCCCCCTATGGTCGCCGGTGATGCGCAAGCAATCAGACACCATGTCCCCCTTCGCGAAGAGCAAGAGAAGCTCCACCTGTGTGTTTGAGAAGGCAGAGGACAGAGCAGCGAGTCTGTCGACCAAGCCCTCGCGGCCCTTCGCAGTCGGGTCGTGGTGCGCGACGTAGTTTTCGTCCCAGTACTCGGGCGCCCTTCTCCTGACCCACGCCAACCATTCGCCTGCGTCCTTAGCCGGCCTTCGCAGGACGTCGTTCACCCAGCTGCCGACCAGCTCCTTGTTAGCGTCTTCGTCTGAGGGCATCGCGCAGCTTCTTGCCACGGCCAGCGTTTATGCTTTCCACGAAGCGGCGGGCAAGGCCGAGGGGCAACGGGGACGGGACGGTCGACTTCGGGCGAATTTGGGTGTCGCCGCGGGCCAGGCCCAGCCTGCCGGGAGCATTTCGCCGTGACGGCGCAGGCTATGACCGCGGTGCTCGTCATCCCTGGCTCAGGGCAGCCCTATCAGAGCTTATAGCGGCCCGCTTTCCGCACCGGCGAGGTTGAGCTTCTCCTTCGAGGTCAGGGAATCTGACCTCCTTGGCAGGATCGGCACCCTGAAGGTCGCGGGGAAGACGCTGGAGACGCCCTACATGTTCCCTGTCGTCCACCCCGTCAGTCAGATCGTCCCGACCGCGGAACTGCGGGCGATGGGCTTCGGGGGGCTCATGACCAACTCCTACATCGCCTACTCCCGCAGGAAGGATGAGGCGCTGGCCAGAGGGATACACGAGGTCATCGACTTCGACGGCGTGGTGATGACAGACTCGGGCGGGTACCAGGTACTCGTCTACGGAGACCTGGAGATAGGCTACCGCGAGGTGGCGTCGTTCCAGGCGGACATAGGCTCCGACCTGGCGGTGACACTGGACAGGCCGACCGGCTACCCCCAGACGAAGCAGAAGGCCAGGGAGACGGTGGAGTACAGCCTCAAGAACGCGGTCGCCACGATGGAGGAGTTCGGGGACAGGAGGACAACCTGGGTCGGGCCCGTCCAAGGAGGTGTCTATGAGGACCTCGTCCAGAAGTCGACGAAGTCCCTGGTCGAGAACCGTTTCGACTTCCTCGCTCTCGGGAGCCCCGTCCAGGTGATGGAGAACTACATGTTCTCCGACCTCGTCAGTATGATCCTTTCCGCCAGGCTGGCCATGCCTTACTCCGTCCCTCTCCATCTCTTCGGGGCCGGGCACCCCCTCACCATGCCCATGGCTGTGGCGCTGGGGTGCGACACCTTCGACTCCGCGAGCTATGTGATATTCGCGAGGACTGGGCGGTACATGACGAGGGGGGGCGTGATGAAGCTGCAGTCGATGAAATACCTCCCCTGCAGCTGCCCTGTCTGTTCCAACACGAGCGTGAAGGAGCTCCTCGAGCTTGGCCACGGCGAGAGGACGAAGGGGCTCGCGGTCCACAACCTGTACGTCCTCAGGGGGGAGCTCGAGTCGTGCAAGGAAGCGATAGCTGAGGGGAGGCTCTGGGACCTCGTAGAGGAGCGCGCCATGGCCCACCCCAGGCTGCGGGAGGCCTTCACCGAACTGTCGAAGCGCTCGAAGGAGCTCACGGCGGGGACCCCCGCGCTGAAAGAGAGGGGGCTGTTCGTGAGGAGCCAGGAGGACCTGGCGCGGCCGGAGGTCGTCGCGGCTGCGTCGAGGCTGGCAGGGGCGTACCACAGGTCGTCGGAGCGGGCCCTCCTTTTGACGGGGGGGAAGCCTGGACGCCCGACAGAAGGGAGGAGGGGGTTCGATGCATACAGGGTGCACCCGGTCTTGGGGCCGTATCCATCGGAACTGGAGTTCGTGTACCCTTTCAGCCAGACCGAGACAGACGCGTCCAAGGTGCAAGTAGACCTCGAAGTGGCGAAGAGGAGGCTGAAGGCCCTGGGCTATGCCAAGGTGGTCGTCGAAGGGGGAGCCGGTCAGATGCCCAGGCGCGTCAGGAGTAGACGGAGCCGGCGGGGCGCTTCTCCTTCTCCTCGATCATCTTCAGCTCGCTCTCGATGACCTCGGCCCCCTTGATCAGCGGGGCGGTGTTGGCGGTGAAACGGTACCTCCTGGCGAGGAACTCCACGGCCACGGCAGCGGCTCTGGGGTCGACCCTCTCCGTGTTCGAGTAGGCGAGGACGGCGTAGGCAGGGAAGGAGTTCATCTCGAAGGCGTTGAGGAGGGAGGCCACCGGGCCGACTATCATCCTGTCCTCCTCGAAGATGGTTTCCCCAGGGAGGCCGCCAAGGGCAGACATCGCCCCTGTCATCGCCACCCTGTAAGCCCCGCCGTCTGTCCGCAGGGACTCGTCGAGGCCCCCCACCAGGGCCACCTCCTTCGCCCCCGAGGACATTATCCACTCGGCGAGCTGGTGGTAGAACTCGTTCTCCTTCTCCCTTACCGGGGAGACCTCGGCCTTCAGCAGGGACAGCTCCCCAGCCGAGTACACCTCGTAGGGGGTCGCAATCCTCCCCTCTATCTGCGACGCCACGGCGGGGGCGTGCTCGTAGTCGATGAAGCACCTCCGCTGGGCCTTCAGCTCGGTGACGAGGAACTTCACGGTCCAATAGCCCGTCGCCCCTATCCCGTGGAACCCCGCTATCAGCGAGGTGCCGTCTATCCTGCTCCCCTGTGGTACGATCTTCAAGCCTGTCAGCCGGCCCGACCGCGAGCGGTCTTAAACCTGCGGGGTCGGCGTGGTCCCTGGCTGGGCCCGCCCCCCCTTCCTCATGTAGGAGAAGACCGCCACCACCAGGGCGACGACTGCCACCGCAGCCGCGGCGTAGGCCAGGTAGTCCTCAGAGGCAGGGGCCGCAGTCGACCCGTAGAACGAGTCGGAGGAGGTGAGGGAGGTGGAAGAGAGCGAGACAGACCCGACGTCAGTCCCCTGGAGGAGCGAGAGCTTGGACCCGCTGGCGGTCAACTTGGCCACCTGGGACCCCACCAGGGTCACGGTGGCGTCGTGGATCGTCAGGTCCCCGATGGAGACCCCTGCCAGGGTGATGTTGACGCCTGTCACGGTGAGGGTGTCGGCGCGGATCCCCGACAGCGTGTACCCCCCTCCGCTGGCGGCCACCAGGGGGGCGCCGGCAATGTTGGAGGGACCCAACGTGTCGTTGGTGTAGTAGATGTATGGGAGGACGTCGAGGTAGGACTCGACTGGGACGACGCTTGTCGCAGCCGCTGACTGGCCGGTGACGAAGACAGTCCAGGGGCCGGCCGCGATCGCCGGGATGTTACCGACGAAGGGGCTGGGCGGGGTCAACGGGGAGGGGACCTGGACCTCGCCCACCCACGCCCCCATGGTGGAGTTGTACTGCATCGGGGTCCCCGTGTCGCCGAGGGCGTCGGTGGCGTACGACTCGAAGGTGTACCCCGAGGGGATGGCTGTCGCGAAGAAGACACCTGAGTCGACCTGCCCCCCTGTGGAGTTGGTGACCCGGGCTACGATGCTGACCGTCTGGCCTTCGTAGACTGCCGCAGGAGCAGAGACCTTGTATGCGAGGGTCGGACCGGAGACGTAGAAACCGGTTGTGTAGTTGCCGAGCTGCACGGTGGCGGTGCTGTTTGCCTGATACGAGGAGATGAACTGGAGTTTGTAGAAGCCGGGGGTGAAGCTGGACGGGACGGTGTAGTTGGCCTGGTTGTACCCGAAGAAGTCGAAGACGCCGAACTGGGCGGTGTTAGGGGACGGCTTCAGCGTCACCGAGGCCATCAGCGCCCCGGCGAGGCTGTAGACGTTCGCCGTCACGTTGGAGGTGTACTGGCCCGCCCCCGCCGCTGTCTGGGTCTTTGCTAGCAGCACCACCTGTTGGCCGGGGGCGGCCGAGGGGACAGCCGTGTCGAGCGGGGTGAGCATCACCCCAGTCACTTCCTCGCCGACGTAGACGTAGGAGTACACGCTCCCGACACCGGGGCTCTCGATGACCAAGGTGTAGGAGCCCTGGGGCTGGGTTGCCCCCACGGTTACCGTCCCCGAGTAGAACCCTCCGCCGGTCGAGTTCAGCGCGACGTCCTGGACGACGGACCCCTCGTAGATGAGGTGCGCCTTCAGCGTCAGCCCGTCGACCGCGCTCCCGTTGGGGGTCTCGGCCACGGCCGAGATCATGAACGGGGCGCCTGGGGTCACGGCGTTGGCGAACGGGTAGGGGACGGGGGTGGCTATCCCCAGGCTGTCACCGACGGAGACGTCGGCGATGCCGTACCCCGTCGCGGACCCTGCGCTCCCATAGACCTGGATGGTCCATGAGCCTGGAGGGTCGGAGGGCCCCACAGTGTAGGACCCGGTCCAGGTGATGCCGTTGAAGGAGAGTGGGACGGACGCGACCATCCCGCTGGTAGACATGATGTCGGCGTTGAACTCACCCGAGGTCACCTGTATCCCGCCAGGCCCGGTGGCCTGTGCAGAGATGGTGAATGCCTCGCCGTACTTGTACTGCGCGGGCGCCGACTGGGACGCGCTCCTGGTGGTGCTGACAGTAATCTGCAGCCCCTGGGCCTGGTCCTTGATGTCGGCGGCGAGGACGGGGAGGTTAGGTGACCCGAGCCCCGTCACCAGGTTGTAGCCGGGGGCGGCCTGGTACACCCCGTTGAAGCCGAACGTGACCTGGTTGAAGGCTGGGGAGTACTCCGCCTTGTCGGCGTATATCGAATAGAGGTACGGGTTGAGCAGCCCGAGGTTCCGCCCGACGTACTGGTTCATGTCCGCCGTCATCCCCGCCCACAGAGGCGAGGCGAGGCTGGTCCCCCCTATGGCGTAGTCGACCCCCTCGAGGACTATGACCAGCCCCGTGTATGGGTTGGCCACCGCGGCCACGTCTGGCGACGCCCTTGCGGCCGACGAGACCGCCCCCGACTGGTAGTATGGCCTGGCGAAGAAGGTGCTGTACCCCCCTCCGGAGCTGACCCCCTGGGCGCCGACGTACTGCGGCGAGACGCTCCAGGCCTCCTCCCCCTGGTAGGTGGCTGTGGCGTTGGGGGACAGGGCGGAGGCCGAGTCGGTGGCGAGATAGAGGGTAGTCCCACCCACCCCTGTGACGAAGGGCGAGGTGGCAGGGAAGTCTGCGGTCACCGTGGTCGTCCCGCCGAAGGCCCCATTGTCACCGGACGACGCGAAGAAGCTTATCCCCTCGGCGGCGCCCTTCTGGAAATAGTAGTCGAGGTAGGCGTAGTTCAGGCTCCCGGCGACTGAGAAACCTGACTCCCCGAAGGAGTTCTCGCCGAGCCCCCAGCTCATGGTCACGACGTCCCCCAGGTGCTGGTCCACCGCCACCTTGACCGCGTCGAAGAGAGCGTTGCTGGCGTTCGAGGCGACCAGGAGGTTGATGTGCGCGTAGGGGGCGGCGAGGTGGGCGGCCTCGACGTCGAGGGCCACCTCAGCGTTCCAGCCGAAGGTGATCCCGTTGGCCGGCTGGTAGGGGCCGACAGGGATGACGGTCAGGTTCACCGCCGGGAGTCCGAACTGCGTGTCGAAGGAAGCCACGTCCTGGTAGATGGTGGGGTCGCCGTATGCGTCGATGATTGCTATGGTCTCCCCCTTGCCGCCGTACCCCTGCGAGATCAGCCCGCTCACGTTGTAGGCAGACTGTATCTCCTTGGGGGTGTAGTAGGTGGCCGCGAACTGCATCCCCTGGGCGAGGGGGACCGAGTTGGGGAGGTGGGACTGGACCACCTGTGTCCCTGCCAGCTCCCCGAGTATCTCGTAGGTGGGGCTGAAGGCTGGGACCCCCGTCGGGGGCGGGGACGACGGGGCCGCGCTCGGCGCCGGGGCGGGCGGGGCTATCGCGAAGGCAGGGACCGGCTCAAACAGCATCAGGAGCAGCAGTGCCAGAGCGGCCGCAGGGAGGAGGCTGCGACCCCCGGAAGACTTCAATGAGAAGCAGCGCCAGGGCCCGAAATATAAGGAAATCTCAGGCGGGCGGACGGAAATGGGTGCCTCGCGCCCAGAGCGCCTTGGAAATGGACGAGAAGTCGACGCAGGCTCTGTTGTCAGCTCAAGATTTGGGTATCGCTTCTTGTCACATGACTTACGGGCCTGGAAGAGAAAACAGTGGCCGAGGAGAGCCGGTCTTTCCAAAGACCCTGAGGCCAGGCATGCAAGCCCTAGTGCAGATGTAGAGGCCCGGTTCGGACCGTGGACCTAGTTGCTGGGGGCCGATGCTCAGGCTGAGCCCAGCTGATACCGAGATGCGCCAATGACATCAAGGAGAGCGGCACGTCTACGACAATAGGATGGAGAGGATGAAGCCCGAGACAGGAGGAAGGCGAGGCGCGGGTCGGGGCAGGCGGACGCACCCGCCATGAGGGGTGTTCAAATCAACCACAGCTTCGTCAAGCCGCATGAGGGCCTGGACTGGAGGACGCCCTCGGAGGCGGCGGGATCAAGGTGGAAGTACAGAACAGGTGGCTCACAATCATACAGAACGCGGCCAAGTCCAAGCAGGAGCCGAAAGTTGACGGACAAAACTCAGAAGGTCAGGAGCCGAGTTCTTGACACTACCTTGCGGGGAAAGGCTTAACTACGCATCGGCGTCAGGTTTTCTCAAGAGTTTACGATTAGTTGGAAGTTAAGGTTCTGGGAGCTGCCAGGCAGGTCGGCCGCTCCGCGTTCCTCGTGTCGCACAACAACAGCAAGATCCTGCTTGACTATGGGGCCCTGACCACGAAGGTCCCTGGGTTCCCCATGCACGTCCCCCCGAAGGACATAAACGCGATCATCCTTTCTCACGCCCACCTGGACCACTCTGGCGCCGCCCCGCTGAACTTCCTCAGCGGTAGCATGAAGCTCCACGCTACGCCAATCACCTCGGAGCTCGCCAACCTCCTCATCCAGGACTTCATCAAGATATCAGGGCAGTACCTCCCGTTCGAGTTCCTCGACCTCATGGCCATGAACTCCAACACCGTGCACCACGGCTACATGGAGCCCTTCCAGGTGGGGGACTTCACCATCCAGCTGTACGACGCCGGGCACATACCTGGGTCAGCCATCATCTCCGTGGAGGCGGGGAACAAGCGCCTCATATACACCGGAGACATCAACGGGGACGAGACCAACCTCATGCCGGGGTCCTGGAAGAACCTGGGGGAGGCGGACATGGTAATCACCGAGAGCACCTACGCCCAGGCCGACCACCCGGGGAGGCTGAAGGCCGAGACCGAGCTGGTGGAGTTCGCGAATATGGTAGTGGAGAGGGGGGGCGTCCTGCTCATCCCTGCGTTCTCGGTAGGGCGCGCTCAGGAGGT
>JAFMAD010000034.1 GCA_029785195.1 Nitrososphaerota archaeon | reverse complement strand
CGACCAGACCTTGATGGGGGCGAATTGCACGAAACTCTCGGCCCACGCCTCACTAGCTAATTTCGAGGCCCCATAGAGGGATGTCTGGTGGGAAAGATAGTCCTCGGGGGTCGGGGTGACGGGGGCCTCGCCATACATGGCACTGGAACTAGCAAATACCAATTCGCCTACCTTGTGCTCCACCATCCCGTCGAGGATGTTAATCATCACCATCAGGTTGTTCTCGAGGTCCCCGCGGTGGTCGACTATGCTCTTCCTTATGTTGGCCTGGGCTGCCATGTGGAAGACCACATCGTTCCCCCTCACAGCCTTCATGGTGGCGTCCCTGTCCTTGAGGTCGAGCTTCACAAACCTGAACCTCTTGTCGTCCTTCAGGTGGGCGAGGTTCTCCAGGTGCCCCTCGCTCAGGTTGTCGACGGCGGTGACCTCGTACCCCTCCTCGAGCAGCCTGTCAACCACGTGGCTCCCGATGAAACCCGCCCCGCCAGTGACGAGAGCCTTCATTTCGGTGCCCTTTCTAGAGGGATTCGTCTGCCATAGACGTAAGCACACCCCTTATCATAGGCGGGCGAAGTCACTGTAACGAACCCAGCTCTAGATAGAATTCTCGTAATTTCGTGAACATCTCCCTTGTCCAAGTGAACCTCAAGAACTATCCTGACCACTCTTTCGAGCCAAGTCCAATCTCTGAAAGCTAGAAACTCTGCTCCTTCAATATCCATTTTCATAAAGTCAACCCGGTCAAGCTTGTTCGTCTCTAACAGCTCGTTGATTGTAATTGATTGACAGATTTCAACCTCAATGGGTCTGTCCGGGGTTGTTGGCTCAAGAATGCTGGTACTTCCCGGGTTTGTCATATACATGCGGGTCGTTCCAGCTGTGTCTGAAATCGCCTTCTTCACCAATACGACGTTCTCAAGTCCGTTAGCCTCGACATTCGCCTTTAACAACCGGAAGTTTTCATTCACTGGCTCTATAGCAAAAACCCTCCCGCCTTTCGCCTGTAATGCTGCAATTACCGTGAATACACCAATGTTCGCGCCAGCGTCTATCACTGTGGCGTTGGGATCGATTATGAAATTCGCGTCTGGAGAGTAACAGCCTTTCAGAATAATCTCTTCGATGAATCTGACGTCGGGATGAGGAAATTTGACAATCGTCCCATTTACTTTCGTCGTGCATTGCCCCATCATGTTGTAGGCGGTTCTATTCCTTCTGGTAAGGGCAACAGCAGGGATGGCAATCAGAAATAGTATCCCCTTCCACAAACCAAAGAGCCGTGTTGCAACAAGCACAAGGTGAACCTCGTATCTCAAACCAGAAATCGACTGGCAACCCCTACCCGTTGGAATTCCTTCATCTTCTCAAACATCATAGACGGTCTTGTTCCTATCAATATCGAACCTGAACCGCTTGTCGTCCTTCAGGTGGGCGATGTTCTCCAGGTGCCCCTCGCTCAGGTTGTCCACGGCGGTGACCTCGTACCCCTCCTCCAGCAGCCTGTCGACGACGTGGCTCCCGATGAAGCCCGCGCCGCCGGTGACGAGCGCTCTGATATCTTATCCCCTGGCTATGCCGAGCAGTCGCGAATGAGCTGGCACCGGGTGAGCGCACGCAGCCGACGGCCGCTCAACCCCATCCCCTCCTCACCAGGAACCTGCCCAGGAACGACACATAGCTCGCGTCGCTCCGCCATTCCTTCGCCGCCTCGTTCCCCCACGACGCCGCCGCGTCCGAGAACGCCCAGGCGAGCCTCATCCCCTCCATCACCACGGCGTAGGCCCTGTCCCCCATCTCCTTGAGCTTCTTCAGGACCCCGACGAGGGCCCTGAGGAGCATGGCGCTCTCGAGCTTCACGTCGAGCCTGACAGCGAGGGAGTAGACCCCCCGCTCGACGCTCCCTAGCCTGAACCAGGAGCCGTTCCTCTTGGCCGAAAACATCTCGCGCCTGAAGAAGTCTCTGAGGGTGGCAGTGTTCGTCACGCCTTCTTTGATGTTGAGGTGCTGGTGTTGGGCGCGGGGCCTGTGCAGGGACGGGCGTCTGTTCAAGCGTTTCACCCCATGAAGCGCACGCTATTTAGCCTCAACACCAAGAAGAGGACTGGGGGCTCGCCCATCTTTCCGGCATCGAGCTGCCTCTTTCAGCCCTCTTTCCCTCGGGGCTCCGCCCGGCGGGCATTCGCGTCCTGCCCCATCAGGGCGACGTCGACCGTGTTCAGCACCCTCCCGCCGACGAGGACGCCTTTCACGCCTCGTCGAACCGCTTTATCATCCCCCCTGTCTTCGGGTGGAAGACCATCTGCCGTATCACCTTCGGCGTCTTCACAGCAGCGCCCCCATCTCCGAGGGGAACACCGAGGTGTCGTCCAGCTTGTGCTCCCTGATGAACGACCTCAGCTCCTGGTCGACTGTGAGGAGCTTCAGGCGGTTCGTCACGGAGGTCGCGTAGAGGATGTTGTCTATCATGTCGCGGTGGCCGAGGTCCCTGAGCTCGTCCGCCCTGCAGAACACGTCGGACCCTTCCTCGCAGCTCCCGTACGTCGTCCCGTCGAGGACGCTCCTGAGGCCGTCGTCGAACCTCGCCCTGTCGAACTTGGACGACTTCTTGAACTTCGCAGCGGCATACAGCAGCTCCAGGATGCTGAACCGGGAGAAGCACGCCTGGACTCCCATCTGGGCGAGGTTCTCAAGGCCCCTGGTGACCTCACGTCTCGCGTCTATGCCAACGGTGGGAAGGAGGAAAGAAGTGTCAAGAAGGACCTTGTTCATATCGCGCCTGTTCCTCCACGCTGATCTCTTCCAGCTCGCTGGGGTCCATCGAAGCGAACTTGCTCCCCGTGAGGGCGAGTTCGAGAGGGTCGTGGAGGACGCGCAGCGCCACCTCACCCCCGCTCGCCTTGAATTCGACCTTGTCCCCCTCCTTCAACCCCGCCGCCTTCGCTACCGACTTCGGAAGATAGACGGCATATTTTTTCCCAACTTTGCCGACGGCTTTCGACATGCTTTCCAGACTAACGGACTCTGGTCAGGTATATCAGCTTTCGCCCGACAAAGTACTCAATGTCAGGGGAGGGGACCCAGAAACAGCGGAGAGGACTGGCAGTTCTGTCGAGAGTTCAGTCAGAGCCCCTCCCGAGAAACCACCGCTCCGCCTTTTCCTTCCCCTCGCGGGTGCAACCTGACTTGCCCTTACGACGCTGCTGGCGTACTCGAGGGCCGCCCTGACGTCCTGGCGAGTCATCTTCGGGTAATCCTCAAGGAGATGTTCGACCGTCTCGCCCTGGGCTATCCTGTGGATGATGAGGTCGACTGGCACCCTGGTCCCCTTGATGACCGGCTTCCCTGCCATGACTTTCGGGTCCGTCACTATCCTCTCGAGCAACGACCTTTGCATCGACTGGAAACTCACCCCCAGATATTTAATGGTTGGTAAGGTCGACGCATTCGAGCGGTATTCGCCGAAGCTCCGACCGGGGCGGCTTTGTGCCCGTCCTCCAGGTGCCTGTCGACGACGTGGCTCCCGATGAAGCCTGCCTCGCCCTTCACGAGAACCTCCCCGGGCGGACTCAATAGGTCTCTATCTCCACCCCGCGCATCCGTGCGAAGTGGGCCCTGTTTCTCGTCACGAGCGGGAGTCTGTGGACAAGGGCCGTCGCCCCGATGTAGATGTCATTGATCCCCACGACTCTGCCGGCCCTCGCGAGCTCCGCGCCTACCTTCGAGCTCGCCTCCGCCACCTCCTTGGTGAACGGGACAGTCTCGAACCTGTCGAGCTCGTCCAGGGCGGACGCCAGCTTCTCCTTCAGCTCGGCCCCGGACCGGTACCTGTGGTGGACGCCGAAGAGATATTCGTGGACGGAGACCGCCGAGACCGCGGCCCCGGAGCCTTCCTCGTCGACCTTCCGGGCGAGTCCGACCGCCCCTTCGTCCGAGTTCACGAGGTCGATGATGTAGGTCGTATCGAAGAGGCGCACGCCTTCATCTCTCCGCCAGGGCTGCTGAGGCCAGGGATTCCTGCTCCTCGAGTTTCGCCTTCGCCGCGCTCCAGTCTGAGCGGGTCAGGGTCATCCTTCCTGCTATCTCCGTCAGCTTCCCCTTCTTGACGCTCCGCCTTATCACGGCCGAGAAGCTTTCGCCGGGGAGCTTCGACTTCTGGAGCAGCTCGTAGACATCGTCTGCGACGGCTATCGTCTTTGCCAATTGTAACTGTCCTCTATATGCATATGTATATCAAGGTTTTCTGGGCTGACGCCGGTCACAAGGGCGCGCTCGGTCGCTCGGCTCCCTCCAGGCATGGCATGCCGCCAGCTTTCGCCCTCGGTTCCGAACGTCTCACTCCAGAATCTCCACCTTCAGGTCTGACACCTTCGCTATCTCTTCGTAGTCGCTGTCTGACGAGATGATCTTGTCGGCCGCGCTTGCCAAGGCCGCCCCGGCTATCAGCACGTCCAGAGCGTTGACCTGCCTCCCTGCCCTCAGGAGCCCGCTCATCACCCTTGCCGCCTCCTCCGCCCCTTCGGCGTCGAGGGGGAGGACCCGCAGCTGGAGGAAGAAGCCCCGGACCTCCTTCTCGTGCCTCGTCAGCTTGCGGTGATGGATGGGGTGCAGGATCTCGAACATCGACACCGTGGAGATCCCGACGGAGTCAGAGTCCTTCAGGGCCGACTCGACCGCCGATACCGCCCTTTGGTCCCCCCGCAGGAAGTCGACGGCGACCGATGTGTCTATCGCTATCACGTTCTCAGGACCGTCTTCTTCCTTGCCTCTTCGATGTCCCGCGTGACCTGGTCGAACTCCTCGTCCTGGGAGAAGATGCCCGCGTAAGACATGAGCTCGCTCTTCCCCTCCAAGAGCCTCTGTATGACATCGCTGAAGCTCTCGGCCCCCTTCTTCGCCTCCAAGAGCTTGTCATAGACGTCCTCCTTGATCGCCAGATTTTTCGAAGTCATATGCGTATCTGTATACAGATATCTATATAGGTTCTTCTGGCAGGTTTCGCGAACCTGAACCGCTTGTCGTCCTTCAGGTGGGCGATGTTCTCCAGGTGCCCCTCGCTCAGGTTGTCGACGGCGGTCACCTCGTGCCCCTCCTCCAGCAGCCTGCCGACGACGTGGCTCTTGATCAAGCCCCCTCCGCATGTCACGAGGGCGCGCCCGGTCAAAGGGGCTCCCCCAGGAACGACACTGTTACCCCCTTCGACCGCAGGGCTTCGCTCATCCCCGAATGGTCCTCGTCCAGGGTTATCAGGTCGGAGCCTCGCTTCCCCGAAAGGGCGACAAGCAGGTCCATGTCTGGAACCAGGTTGCCCTCCTGCATTCGCCGCGCCTGCACGTCTGCGGCGGCTGCCACCACCTCCTCGTCGACCTCGTAGACCTTCAGCCAGCTCAGGGCATCCTCGAGCCAGGCCACCTCCCGCGCGTCCCCATATTTCTTCCAGAGGTACTCTCCTCCGACCCTCAGCTCGTACTCGGAGAGCCTGCTCAGGCCGACGTCGTCGGCAGTCCCGCGGCGGTCGGTCAGCGCTTTCTTCACCCTCGCATCTTCCTTGCGGAGGGCGATGAGGGCGCTCGTGTCAAGTATTATCTTCAGGACGACCTCGCCCTCGTCCGCTCCCTGATCCCCTTGACGACCTCTGACAGCTCGTCTTCGCGGCCTGTCTTGGACGACCCAAGCTCGAGGAGCCTGTCTATCCTGGCTCCTGCGCTCCCCGCTATCAGCTCCTCGATGGTCTCGGAGAAAGACCGCCCCCCTTTCAGGGACTCGAGGCGCCTGTAAGCGTCGTCTGAGATGGTTATGGTCTTCATGTCAAACACACGATACACGGACAGCTATTTAACGTCTGAGCGAGGCCCGCCCTCTCGCTCTCCGAGGTGGTCGAGAAGGCAGAGTTGATGGCGACCACGCCCAATCCTGTCGCAGAGGAACCCTCTCGAGGCCACAGATGTTACGGGGACCAGGGCAACACGCACCGCGGGGCCCAGCGAAGGTCGTCGCAATCGCCTGAGCCTGGCATGTGAAGGATGCCGGCCTCAATTGGCCGGAAGTACGAGGTTGTTCTTGGCGACGAACTCCTTCCATTCGTCGTCGAACTCCCTTAGCGTCTCTTCCGTCTCAGGGTGGGAAACCATCTGCCTGAGCACCTTGGGCGTCATCGTCGCTATATGCGCCCCTGCAGACGCAATTTCTTCGATGTCCTCCGGCTTCCTGACGCTGCCGATGGTCGATCCAGCGCCCGACGGTCCACGCCTGACGGTGCCGTCACTGTCACCCAGGAGTGCGGATGCGGCCGCGCTTACTCGGCTTCGCCCTCCTTGCGCTTGCCAGGCCCGCCGGGAAGGCGCCTGATGCCCTCCACCCTGTCGAAGCCCCTGTCGAAGGTGTAGATGTCGTGTATCTGGTGCCTCCTCATCAAGATGACCGCGAGCGAGTCGTTGGGGTCGACCCGGGACTCCGAGGCCGTCTCGACGGCGCCCAGATAATCCTCCGGCGTTACCCCCTCGACTTTCACGCTTTCGTTCGTGACAATCCCGCCCACCAGCTCGACCAGTTCAGAGAGTTGCATCCTGTGCTTCAGGATGTTCGCCGCCTCGGAGACGTGCACGACGCTGGTCAGCACGGTCTCCTCCCCCCTGTCTATCCTAGAGATGATAGCCTTCGCTTCTTCCTTCATGCTCCTCTCCTTCTCGGTGAGCGTCCTCCCCGGCTTGTAGAAGGCGTAGATGAACGGGTTGGCGTCTAGGAACTTCAAACTAGAGCTACCGCTGCCCGTCGAACTTCGACTCGAAGGATTCCCAGTCTCCTATCTCGTCGACGCCCAGGTCGACGCTGTCAAAGAACTTCGTGAGGGAGACCTTCTTCTTTGGTACGATCCTCAGATGGCCGCCCTCGCCCGTCATGATGATGACCTCCTTCGCTCCTCCCAGCTCCCTTGCCCTCCAAGACGACGGCAGCAGCACTCTTCCCTGGTCGTCCACCTTTCTTACCTCTATCTCTTCCATTTCCCAGTGGTAAACCCTTCTTACCATTTTATCAACCTTTCCCCAGAATATCGAGTTGCGCACCTACGTCGCCGTCGGTGAAGCCGCCAGAGTCCCGGGCACGTTACGCGCTAATCGCGAAATAGGTGTGTAGAGGAACGGCTCAGCTACCGCAGTCTTGTCACCCCTTCCACGCCGTCGAAGTCCGAGTCGGAGGACGCTATCACCCGCACCTTGTTGTCCTGCATTATCCTCACCGACACGGCGTCGGCGAAGGACAGCTTCCCCCCGTACCGCGCGTAGGTCACCGCCGACCTCTGGGCCAGCCGACTGTTGAGGAAGATCACTCTGACCGACGGGCTGTGGAAGAGGTTGTCGAACACTTCTCTCCCCTCCTTGGAGCCCAGGCGCGACCCCACGCCTGTCGCGCTCTCTGACAAGGCCAGGTCAGAGATCAGCTGGTCCTTCTCGAGGTCGGGGAGGAGCTCGACAGCCTTCCTGTGGAACTTGTCGTCCTCGTCGGCGAGCGCTATGACGAAGGACGAGTCGATGAATATCAGAGGTCTCCCTTCTGTACGCGCTTCTTCAGCTCGACCGAGTCCCCCCCGGACCCGCTGCGCCCCAGGGCGACGATGTTGAGCAGGCTCGGTTTCTTGCGGAACTCGGCCGTCACCACCCCGTCGCCGACCCCCGGACCACCTCGTCCCCCACGCCGAGCTTGTACTGCCTGCGCAGCTCGGCGGGGACGACCACCTGGAACCCCTTGGATATCCTGGTCCGTATCTTCAGCTCCTCCGCCAAAGTTTCTCAGGGGGTGAGCCGCGTTCACGATATCAAAGGCTCATTGTGAAATGCGCTTGCACTGTGAAGGAGGCAGGGCCCTGATTGTCCCACCTTCTCCTCAGAACGACCGGAGGTCTATCGTCGAAACGGACGGTTCGGAAAGGGGGTCGTGTCGGGTAGGGGGTCGCCCTGCCGCGCGTGCAGCGCCAAAGTCGGCGGCGTCCGCTTGTCCTTGTCGAGCCCCGTCCTCCCCCTTTCGCCCCGACCCAGAGAAGACGCCTGCTTCGAACACCCCTTGGGCCAGCCTCGAACCCGCGGCCAACTCCAACAGGACCAGCGGAAGGAGGAGCCCCACGGAGAAGTCCGCGGAGACAGCCCCAAAATACAGGTCGACCGGGGTGGTCCCGCCCCCGAACAGGAGGTAGAACGTCAGGGCCAGGAGCGCCCCCTCCGCCGCCTTGAGCCACCCCTTCCCGGCCGCGCCCAGCTCCGACCCCTTGAGCACGGCTTCGACCGCGGCGACGGCGACCAAGAGCGCTGCGTAGGGGGCGCTCATGACGAAGTCGGAAAACCCCGAAACTATGACGAGCCCGGCACCCGCCCCGGCCGCGAGGGACACCGCCCCGGCGACAGCCCCCCCGGCGAGCCTCGGAGCGACAACGAGGACGCCGACGTACGCTGCCGCCATCCCCGCTCCGCCCGACCACCGGAGGGCCCTCCGCCGCCGTCCCCCCCTTCCGCCCCCGCCCCCCGCCTCCGCCACAGCCACCGCCGCGAGCAGGGCCGCCGCCCACGAGGCAGCCATCGCTCCTCCCGCCGCCGGTCTCTCGGCCGCCGTGACCACGCGCGCGGAGACGTCGAGGCTGACAGGGACGATGCCGCCGACCTCCGCCGCACCTGTCACCTCTCCGCTGAGGTTCCCGATGACTGACGCCGGGGACGACACGTTGAGGAAGGGGACCAGGAAGGCGACCTTCCCTCCGGGGAGGATGTCGACGGACCCTATCCCATGCGAGAGGAGGACGACCCCGTCGTCGACGACCTTCACCTGCAGCC
>JAFMAD010000033.1 GCA_029785195.1 Nitrososphaerota archaeon | reverse complement strand
TTCGCGATTATCCTAGCCAGAGTGGTCTTTCCAGTCCCCGATCCGCCGACGAAAGTACCCGTGCCTTGAAAGGTCCTCAAACCCTATCTTGATCACGACGTCGCATCACCTCCCTGTCTCCTAAAAGCGAGTTAGATGGCATGTAGCATAAGAAGCCCTCCATCCAGCCAAGGATTCGAAGGGGACACCTCTCTGAAACTGAACCTATGCTCTTCTAGGACATGCCCGCCCTGTCGTACTTATCCTGGGCTTGGAGGTTCCGACGGAGGCGCGCCTTGAAGGAAACGGCCAGCGAAACTGGCCCGACGAGGGACGGCCGTCGCATCTAGAGAAGGTCGACGAACTCCTCTACACTAATCGGATATCCTAGATCGCTTATGCCACCTCTGCTTCCTCGGGAGATTGGGGGACAAATCAGAGAGAAGAATGCCGCTTCAGGTTCACACGGAAGAAGGCTGGCTACCATCCGTCAGGAGAGCCCATGCTGTGGGGCACCCTCCGGCCGACCTCTCCCACCGGGCTGGCCCTTACGACATAGGCCCCCGGGCGCGACACCGGCCCCCCGCCCCTCGACAAGAACCGAAGGTCCTCTTCATCGTCCTTCATGACGTGGACCTCGACCGCCGCTGAGCGGCTCTCGATGTGCCTTGCCAGCCGGCATGCCTGCCAGTACGTCATTGAGTAGGACCCGGGCTTGACTCCCCTGCGGGGGGCCTCGCGTCCCCTTAGGACCACCCTCATCGAAAGAGCCTTGCCGAACGCCCTGATGCTCCGCAGGTCTCCAGCCCCGCCCCTCCTTTCGTCTAGCTTCCTGACCGAGCCGTAGAACTCCTCCCTCTGAGCTCCGGTTATGACGCCCCCCTTCACGAGCTCGCCGAGGTAAGACTCCAGCTCCGAGTATGATATGCGGTCGCCCCCCTCCCACCGCGCTACGACGCAGTTGGCGCCCCGCCGGAGGCGCCTGCTCCACCCATACCTTCCGGGCTTTCCGATGACAACGACCGTCTTGAAAGCGGGGCCCTCCGGGAGAGACCATTGCGCCAAGTCAGCCAAGTCCTTTCTCCTCGCCCCGAGTCCGCTGATAAGGCCCCCGAGGGGCGGACGATGACCCGGGGTCAAACCTGAGAGACCCGGTCGCCCCATAAGCGTCTGGGCGCTTGTCGCTGGGACCACCGCGGACACGGCGTGTGCGGGCACCACCATGGCGGCCGAATGTCCCGCTTCGTGTCCTGCCTTGCCCCCAGAGCGGCCAAGGAAGGGCGTCACAACCTCTCTGCACTGAACTCGTCCGCCTCGCGGGCCTCCTCAAAGGCCTGTCAGCGGTGGACATCGGCTTCCATAACAGGGATTTCGTCCTGTGAGGCGCACCGCTGAGTTGGCCTGATTCGAACCCCGCTGTCTGTTGAGGATTAGCTCGAGGCAGGATTCACAGCCGCTAACCTACGCTCTGCCCACTCGGACGTCCTCGCAAGGCCATAGGCGGTATCAGTCCTTGACTTCCAGCCGCGTGTCTTCTCTGCCCTGCTGAGGTCGGGGAGCCTCCGCAGGACCCCCCACGGCGACCATATGCGTTCACCAGCCCACACCATGCTCGCCTACGCAAAAGGAACCCAAAATGAGCTCTCACCAGAGTTGACTTGCGAGCGACTGGCTTCCACCACCAGATTTTTGGCGGTTTGGTGGATTCGGCCCCTGACGGCCATCAAATCGGCGCGGTTGTTGGTCCTGCACAAGCTCACACCAGGCTCTCACCAGCAAAAGGAGCTCAAATCGGGCTCTCACCAGATTTGAGTTGGGGGCACCACCACTCCACCACCAGATATGTGCATTTGACGGTCAAATCCACCACCACCATTCCACCAACCAAATTGACGGTCAAATCGGCTTCGGTGGTGGTGGTGGGAGCGTGCTTTCGAGCAGATGAATCCCCCTCGGCCTGGTGTGGTGGTCGCTTCCGGTTGGTGGTGGTGGTGCGGTGGTGGTGCGGTGGTGGGTACGGCCCTGCCTCGGAGAAGCTCGGCCGGAAACATCGATGCTCAAAATCGATCATCTGAAATCGGGGGGGAGGCTATCAGGTCCTACCATGACCTGTACTTCGACCGAGACCACAGGGGACACCATGGGGCGCAGGGACGCCCTGCTGGATCCATCCCTTCTGGTCTTCCGCCATCCACTGGGTGCTCGTTCCTATGGCCTCATTGGTTGTAACCTTCGGCCTCCACCCCCAAGACTTCGTTACGTCGGGGTGCACCCTGGGGTTGCCCCTATCCGACACGCGGCCCGCCGGGCCTTGACGGCAGGCAGGCGTCATGACCAAGACGCTATACTGCGCTCAGCCCACTCGTACGTCTTCGCCAGCCCGTCGGCCAGCTTCGTCTTCGGCCTCCAGCCGAGTGTCTTCTCGGCCCGGGTGAGGTCCGGGAGCCTGCGGAGGACCCCCACCGGCTTGGTCGTGTCGTACTTCGGGGTGATCCGCTTCCCAGAGATGCCGATGATCGTTTCGGCGAGGTCCTTGATTGTCGTCTCCTCTGTGGAGCCCAGGTTGACTGTGAGGTTCCCCTTGGTCTCGACGTATTCGTCCAGCCTGAACAAGCCGTCAAGGAAGTCGTCGATGTAGAGGAAGGCCCTCCGCTGGGTCCCGTCCCCCCACACGACGAAGTCTTCCTTTGGATACCTGATCGCCTTTCTGATGAGCGAGCCGATGACCTGGCTCCTGTCCTCCTTCAGGTAGATGTTTGGGCCGTAGGCGTGGAAGATCCTGGCGATACCTACCTTGATATTGGGGAGGACGCCAAGCTGCCTCTCCGCGACGTACTTCGCCCAGCCGTAGCCACCTTCGGGTTCTACGAGGCGCTCCGAATCACTCTCTTCAAAGAAGACTTTCCGGCCCATTTGTTCTGATTTCGGATAGACGGAAACGCTCGACGCGTAGATAATTGTCTTGACCCGATTTTCGACGCACGCCCGAATAACGTTGGTGTCAATCGCCAGGTTATTCCGCAGCGCAGATTGCTCTTTTGACTGGGAGCCGTGGAGGTAGGCGACACTCCCGATGTCGGCCGCGAAATGATAGGTTTCGTCAACCCCCTTCAAGGACTTCCTAGCGAACGCCAAATCCCTCAGGTCACCCACGACTCTCTTTGGGTTTGCATCAAGGTAGGAGAGGTTTTCTTGGCTGCCGACCGAGAAATCGTCAATCACAACTGTCTCCTCTCCCGCCTCGAGCAAGCGCTTGGTGATATGGCTCCCGAGGAACCCTGCCCCGCCCGTGACTGCCACGGTCAACTAGGTGGACAACCACCCGAGTCTGACGATTTAAGCTAGAGAAGTCTCGTGACATACCACTAACTCACAGGAAAGAGACGCACGAGGTACGACTTCGCATCGTGCCCGATTTTGATCAACTGCCGCATCACCTCCGCCGTCCAAGAGTAAGATTGCCGTCCGGCCTGTCAGTAAATTTGATCCTTGCACCCATCTCCTATCTCCTATCTACTGCGCCGTCAGGAGTACTCGTCGTTTCTACTGTTATTGCCGAGTACTACCAAGATCTTCTCCGCCTTCACCTGTCCATTGGGTAGATGCTCAACCCACAGCCCGAACCTGCCGAAGTAGAGATCTCGCTTCTCATTATCCTTCGACGCCGACCCTTCGCCCTCTATCTCAAGGATCTCGTTGTAGTATCCAGGGTCCACCACGACGATGTCTGCCGTGTACGATTTCAATGACCCACCGCCCCTGTACTCGTATCATCTGGGGAACTCCCACTCCGAGAGGTATCGTATCCCGAGCTGGTTCAGGATAATCATTGCCCTGCGATGATACTCGGTGTGGGACGAGATTCGGACGCTGGAAGCCTGGCGTTCGGACAACGGAAGACATATTGTGAACCGGCCACAAGTGCCACGAAAATCGTTACAGGTTACGCGCTCCTCCTCGAAACTGATGCGTGACGGCCAGAGGAGCTTCCTTTCTCCCTCAAAAGGTACTTCCCCCTGATAATCCTGCCGAAGATTAAAACCTCTAGGTCAATAGGGGTGTGGGAACTCGAGTTGGTTATAGCCTCTGACAAAGGAATTCCAAGTCGCTCATGGTTGTCCGAAGCCTCTTGGAACGAAGCGAAGAAGAAACTTCCTATCCCATGTGTCGACCTCATCATCGAGAAGCAAGACGGGGCCACACTTTATGGCTTCAGGAAAATTGCTCCGTACAAGGATGTTTGGGCGCTCATCGGAGGCAGAATGCTCTGCGGCGAATCCTTGGAGGATTCTGCTTCGAGGATTGCAGGAGAGTATGGTATTGGGATAAGCCGGCTCTTTCTGGTCGGAGTATTCCCGGTCAGGTTCAAGACCCGTTCCGATGTCCCAGTTGCCATAGCGGCAAAATCCCTCGGCGATGAGCCCAGGCCTGATGGTGTGGAATTCAGCAGAATTGCCTGGCTAAAGCGTCGTCCCTCAAAACTTGGAGCTAACTACAGACGAATGCTTGACAAGTGGCAACAGTTGAGTGCGAGTCCCGAAACGCTTTCCAATATCCACCTCCGGAAGTGAGGCAGCAGTAGTCGAGGTTGAGGTTCAGGCCTTCAGAAGGGCGTAATTCCTTTTGTGCCACGCAACAGTCGACTTCAACCCTTCTTCAATTCCGACCTTCGGCTCCCAGCCGGTTGTCTTCTTCGTCTTCCGAATGTCCAGGGCACGGCTAATCGGCCCTACTGGTTTGGTGGCGTCGTAGATAATCCTCTTCGGTTTGAAGCCCAAATAGCCATGGATGAGCTCCACCACGCGTCTCATGTTTACGCGCCAATCGACCCCGAGGTTGAGCGGTGTTCCGTCGGTCACGACCTCGGTGGCCCTTATGATGCCTGACACGATGTCCGTGACATAGGTGAATCCTCTCTCTTGGTAGCCGTCGCCCCAGACGACGAATGGGTCTTCTTTCCTAAGAGACCTGTTGATGAGGGCAGCGATAGCGTGGCTATCGTCATACTCTTGAGGGCCATAGACGGTAAGAAAGCGACATGTGGAGACGGACATCCCACGCTCCTTGTGGAGAATCTGTATCTCCCGCTCCCCCAGCAGCTTCGCCCAACCATAGATGTTGTCGGCGCTGTCCCAGCCGTAGTTGGGCTGAGCATCTTCCTCCTTTAGAAGGTACTTTCTGTCGTCCTGGAGCTTATTGGGATAGACACATGCGCTACTGGCGTAATGAAGTCGCTTGACCCCTTCCTCTGAGCTTATCCTGAAGACGTTCTGGTCGACAGCGAACATCGCCGAGCACTCTGCTTGTTTCTCTTGGACGAAACCCCTGCCGCCGAAGTATGCAGCGAGGTGAACGACCGCATCCGCGTTTTTCGCCAGTTCTCGAAATTCGGTCGCACCGAACTGTAGATCTATATCGTGAAAGTCCGGCGAGACTCCGAACCTCTTGCAGGTCGCTTTGTAGTCTGTCAACTTTTTCTTGAACAAGGCTGGCCTCACGCCCGAGCTATCTACCACTGCCACCTCAGCCCCCTTTTCGAGCATCGATTCGACAAGGTGAGAGCCAATGAAGCCAAGTCCGCCTGTAACGACTGCTTTTTTAGTTTGCCACTTCAATTCGAACCAACTCGGTTATTAGTCTACTCTCCTTAAACTTTAGTCACTCTGCCACAGCTTGGCCTGTTTTGTTGCAGAAGCCTACTTCGAGTGAGTTAAATCAAAGCCAGAGTCAAAGTCCCAACTGGCTAGGCAAGAGGCACCAACAGACCCATATCTAATCTGCGTCGATATATTACGTACGCAACCGTAGTCATCCGAGCACGTCGATAGTTTGAATCCACTTTCGCATACTATAGGACATGAAATGAAAGTACGACTGTGTCGCCGTGTCCCAGGTAGGCCCTTCAAAGCGCTCGCCGCGTCATCTAACTGTCAGCAACTGAGATGTACGCATCGGAATAGGTTTCACCCTCCAACTCGAGGTCGCTCAGCCACTTCGTGATGTCCTCCAAGGTTCGAATGGCAGGCAATTCAACCGTCAGGTCCTTCAAGTAATTGGAGTGGACCCGTGCCTTTAGATACGTTTCGGGGCCTCCAAGCCTCATAGTTTCCAACGTCAACTATTCACCTTCGCCTCCACCTTCACCTTGCCTCTCTTCCAGGCGTCCATGTACTCCATTGGCGTGAGATATCCGAGCGACGAGTGTATCCTGCGCCTGTTGTAGTCCACGAGTGCCTCTTCGATTGCCCTCTCCGCCTCCTGATAGTCCTGAGAGTCTCTGGGCCAGATGTACTTCCTCTTCAGCGTCTTGTGGAACGACTCGACGAACCCGTTCTGCTCTGGAGTGTGGCACAGGATGTACTCCAGCCTCAGGCCGAGGGCCGTCCATTGAATCCTTACGCATGGGAGGTGTATTTGGGCCCGTTGTCGCACCTTAGCGTCAGCCGCTCCGGGGCGGGCCTCTCCGTGGGACGCGAGAGCGTTGTTGACAGACACGATCGCTAGGTCTGGCTTGATGGCGCGCGACACAGGCTCATAGTAGTACGAGCAGCTGGACATGCCGGAGTATCGCAGAGGGCCTTTCTGAGGCTCATCTTCTTCTCGTCGCTCTCAAGCATCAGATGGACGGCCGTCATCTTCTCCTCCCCCCAGCGCCTTTTTTAAGCGTCGTTGGCGATTGTCAGTTCCCCGATCAGCGTCTTCAGCCGCTCGTTCTCGCTCTCGAGCTCCCTGCTCGCGTCGCCGTTCCTGGTGAGCCCTCCGGAGAGCCCGAGCCTCCCGGCCTCAAAGAACTTCTCCTTCCAAACATAGAATGTGTTGGGTACGACGCCGTACTTCCTGCCGAGCTCCGACATCGAGAAAGGGGTGTTGATCGACTCCATCACGATTCGGATCTTGTCTTCGGTCTTCCACTTGGACTGGGAAACCATCGCCTACTCGTTCTATTCCCTGTTCGTTATACCTTGGGTTGTTTCTACTGTAGAGAGGGCCACACCAAACCCTGTTCACATGCCACGAATGGGCGTCGACGGCACGACACAAACTAGCGATTAGTCAACCAGTTCACAACTTCCTTCATGCCTCTTTGTACAAGGGAGCACTACAGAATGTCACTCTGTCTTCTTCTCCTCGCCAAGTGCTCCATCTAACACCGCTTCCAATCTGAGGTTCCTCTGCTCAAGCGAGAACCTGCCGACTTCAATTTCACGCCGATTGTTCTTCCCTATCTTGTCCCTGAGCTGACAATCGTCTATGAGATTTGACAGACTATCAACTAGTGAACGCACTAATTCTCGATTGTCACCACGCACTACTCGGTGAAACTCACTCGAATTCAAGCGCATGGTACTACCGTCCGTGTAAGTGTGTGCCAGAGGATGATGCACGAGCAAGCCATTTTGTCCATCTCTTACAATTTCTGGATTTGCCCAGATATCTGTGGTAACAACAGGGAGTCCGTAACTCATCGCATCAAGGAGAACATTAGCAGGGGTGTTCACATGGTTCGGCATTACAAAGATATCCGATGACTTCCATTCCTTCTCCAGGAGAATCCAGGGCACAGGACGATCTATGACCTTAAGCCCAGGTATTGTGCGACAGAAGTCAAATACGCGTTTGGGCATTCCAGATCTTATTGTCATCTCTAGACGCGGGAACCTTTGCTTCAGTATGACAAATGCTCGAATTGCTTCTATGCCTCCCTTGTTATAGAAATGAAAAGGAATATTCATATTCGCTGAATTGACAAAGAGTAGACGAACGTTTCCATCTTCGTGACTTCCTCTCGATGGTAAGGGTTTACCCCAATAGACCGTATGTAGTTTGTGCTGTAGGTCCGAACCGAACGCTTCAACAAAGGCTCTCCTGCCAGCATCCACCCAGAATATTACTCCTTTGCAGCATTCATCAAGAATGGTTCTTCTAATCGACGCTCTGAAATGTTTGAGGAATTTCTCGTTGCTCACAAGTAGTTCGGGGAGTTCTGTCATCATGTCCAGTATCCATGGTCTCCTGTAATTTGTGACGTGGGTCACAGCGTACACAACGTCCGCACTAGGCGAGCTGTATTTTCTATACAGGGCAATCAGTAATTGGAGAGGAAGAATCTGTCCAAGACTCCCCTGTATGTCATAACTCAGCCCAAAGCTCGAAACACGCCGTATAACACTACTCGATTGAGGGGTGGCGTAGAACTGATAACCCTGTGGCGGGTGATGCATTAACTCTAAATAGGTTACTTGGGTTTTCCATGCCGGAATCACGCACACTCGTGTGAAGGAACGATTTCTCATATTACAGGAAGGAACCGCAAGATTTCGGCCTCATTTATGTTTGAACGCGGCTCCTTGCAAAGGAACCAGAGAACGCTTTGCTCGTCTCGCACGGGATGGAAGGGAGACAACCGAATTTGTGGACATACAGATGCCCGCTCGGGGAAAAGAATTTCCCCTAATCGATTGGCGCTGTCAAGTTAAGGCCTCCGAGATGGTCTGAATGAACCTCTGATACTCTGGTCGTCCGTCCCTCTCCCTGATGACGTTGTGGAAGAACCTGTAGACGCTGACCCAGTTGGACACATGTGTATGGTCGCAATGCTCCCTGAAGCAGGGGAAGAGGTCGTCGAAGTTCTCCAGCCTGTCCTTCAGGGCCTGGTTGAACCTCTCTATGAGGTTCTTGCGCTCGAGGGGGTAGACTCGATGCTCCAGCCGTAGGAGCCTGCACGCTTCTGGGTAGAACAGGGCCTCGTCGGTCCAGATGGTCTTCCTCCCGTATCTGTTCCTGACCTCCTTCAGGAAGAGGTAGGCGTCGAGGCCCGACTGATTGAAGGAGACCCGGAAGTGCAGGAACGCCTTCAATGCGGGCTCGTAGGCCACCCATATCCATGCCTGTCTCCCACGGATCTTCACCATGGTCTCGTCCACGAAGATCGTCTTCACCCTCCTCCTGTCGACGTCGAACCTGTCGCAGACAGGTGCGAGCCTCTGGACCCATGATCTTATCGCCTCGTGAGACCTCTCCACGAGGGGCTCAAGAATCCTCGACGCCCTCCTCAAAGAGTTTGAGCAAAGGTAGACATACACCCCGTAAAGAATCACCGGGAGGGATGTCCTTTCACGTTCCAT
>JAFMAD010000032.1 GCA_029785195.1 Nitrososphaerota archaeon | reverse complement strand
TGCGCGCCGGGCGAGGGAAGACCATCTCGGCCTCGAAAGCGCCTTCGGGATGCTGTATGCGTGCTTCGACGCTTTCATAGTAATCTGGATGAGGAAGCCGATATCCAGGTTCGCGAGGTCGATAAGCCCGTTCAGGTTCAGGGCGAAGGCGCCGGACGCCGTGAGCGGCCAGGAGCCTGGAGGGGCGAGCGCGGATGGGGGAGCGTCGCCGGTCCCTGGGCAACCGTCGAAGACTGAACCCACCCTGTAGTCCCTGCAGTGGCCTGACGCAGCGACTCAGAGGGCGGGCGACGCTCCCCTGCTGCGGCAGGGCCCTGGTTCGCAGGATGGCAAATCGGCTTAAGTAAGGGAGTGGCTAGTTTGCAAGCGGCCTTTGAACGGCACCAAGGTCGGACTGGTCTCGAGGTTGAAGTCCCGGCTCGCCTCTCACTTCAGGGCGATCAACGAGCGCGACAGAGAGTGGATGATGAAGTTCGACCTCGGGAAGATGCAGAGCTTCCTGTGGCCCCTCTTCGTCGCCTTCGTCTGCCTGAACTTCCTGGACGTGTACACCACCACCATAGCATTCAGCTTCGGCCCTCTCTTCCATGAAGAGAACCCGATCGCGGCAGCCCTCTTCGACGGACAGTTCCGCGGGTACCTGCTCGCGCTCGTCTTCAAGTACCTCCCTATGATCCCGCTGTTCTATCTCGTGTTCGTACGGGACGGCAGCGAGGATCACAGGCTCCAGATCCGGGTCGTGAAGCTCGCAGCCCTGGTGGCCCTCGCCGGGGGAGACGCCCTCCTCTTCTACATAGTAGGGATAAACAACCTGCACGCGCTCCTCTTCTCAGGGTGATGGGCTGCCGAGCCGTGGCAGCATCTTGCTGCAAAAATATAGACTTCAGACACTAATTACTGCTACATAATTCTTATTTAAACGGTCGAACAGGTTGGGAAACTACAATGCAGATAACGAACGTAAAACGAAGAAAAGCAATATCTCCAGTCATAGCCACGGTCATCCTCATCGCCATCACGCTCATCGCAGCCATCGCCATCGCAGGGTTCGTGTTCGGCCTGTTCGGTTCGTTCACGAGCGTAGCCCGGTTGGCGGTCGCAGGTACATCAATTTCAGCAAGTAGTCCCGCTACTGGCACTATTACTGTCCAGAACACCGGAACTGCCAACGCAGCCATCACATCGGTTACACTCGTCTACGGAGGGGTGACATACATTGCATCAATACCAACAACAGACCAAGCTGCTCTGACAGTGACAGCCGGGAGTTCATTCAGTCTATCCCTGAGCGCGACGGGCATAACGTTCAGTCCAACGCTTGTAGCAGCGTCCTCTGGACAGGCGTTCAGTGGGTCTCTGGGTGCCTCCAACGGCGGCTCAATATCTTTCACTGGGACCTTCTCTTAGGAGCGAAAGCCATGCAGTCGGGCGCACAGCCTGACAACGCGGATGTGCGCCTCCCTCTTTCTGTAACCGAAACCCCATGAGGTGACTTGAGTCGAACCTGATTACGCTCCGTAGCAAAGTAGATTTGGCTGGGATTTTCTTGTTGGCGGTTTCGCTATTTGGTTTTTTAGGGAACGTGATGATAGACTACAACTGGGGGACTAACTTCATCGTCGGTTCGATTGCGATCTTCTATTGGATGACGCTACGCTGGATGATACCCTTCCCAGTCAACTACTGGGGTTTCGGCGCTGTGATGTACTTTGCGCTTTTCCTATTGTCGTTCGCCGTTCTCAATCGAAAGCAGCCTTTGCTTCGGAATGTCATCGAAACGGTTAGATTGGCTTCAGGCATTCTTATTCTGTTTGAGGTAGGAGTTTTCTATTTCGTCCCAGGCTTCATGGACAAGTGGGTGATAGACGCAGTACGATATACGCCCCTGAGCTACTTCACCAATTGGGACTTGCTGGGTGCTTCGGCGGGATTGTTAACCATCTCAGAACTGCTTCTTAGAAACAGGCAGCGAAGGGAGCGATAGTTGACTCAAAGACTCGCATTTAGGAAGGCCGCTTGGTTCATTCCGGCGTTCTTCCTCAACGTCCTCTTCCTCGGTACGTCCCACGGGTTGATTCACCTTCCCTACAGCTATTGGTTGCTTTACGCCTCGGTGGTGATACACATCCAGCTATTCTTCCATCTATCGGTTCAACAATACTACGACTATGCGTCCATCCTTCTGACGGTCACTCTTCTCCTCTTGGCTTATGTTGGATTCAATGACCGCGGGAAGTTTAGGGCATTCCTGAAAGTAGGCCAAATTCTTTCGGCTACCTTCATCCCGCTCGGGTTGGAAATTCTTGCATTCGACAGCTCCGAGTGGAATATCCACATGATTCAGTTCCAAGTGGACCACAACATCGTGCCGTGGTTCACGAATGCGGACCTCTTCGCTCTCGTTGTTAGCGTCTGCATCACGGCGGTGGCCTTGGAGCAATGGAGAAGTCTGTTGAGATTCAACCCAGTTCGTAACCGACGATTGATGGCCTACTGCCGACGATTAGCTACGGCAGTAAAGATACGAGGAGGTCCTGACGAAAAGTGAATCTCCTCAACAAATTCCTCCTCTACGTAGGAGCTGGCACGAAAGCCTGCCCAGCTTGCGTCGCTGCCTGGCCATGTCCTAAACCTTCACGAGTTATCCTTCGAGCAACAACCTCACTGGTAGGTTCACGTCTTTGCTTGTTGTGGATACTGGTTTCTGGCTCTCTGCTTGGGTTCATAATATACATGTACCATATTGCGAGCACCATACAGCAGCGAGTGGCATTGGATACCATGACACCCGTTGTGAATGGCGTCCGTTGGACCGTATATTACCCCGAATGGTTCTTTCAGACTCTAACCCTTCTTGCAGTCGTCGCACTTTTCGGCTTGGCAATCTCGGTGGCCCGGTACCTTGGAAGACCATGGCCGAGTGCGGGTCAGCGCGCCTCGAGATGGACGACCGTGGCATCGTTCCTTCTTCCTGGTATGCTTTTCCTCTATGCAGTGATCTCCGCATTAACGAATGGGATCGGGGTCCAAATGTGGGTGATACCGCGCATATCGAATCTTCTCGTAGGGTATCCTGCTTATCCTTCTTCGATCATACTCTTCAGTGCCTTCGCTGTCTCCATGCTTTCCTTCGGAGAGAAGGGGGTCCTTATGGCGCTCTTCGCGGCTGGATCTTATGACTCACTCACGTCGATTGCTTACAAAATATTCTATCATCCTCCACCGAACGTGATGACGATCAGTGCTGGTACCTTTGCCTACTGGGGGGCCATGTGGGCGATTCCCCTATACTTGGCTAGGAAGTTTACGCCTAGTCTGAGGCAGTGGGGGTTGCTGGGAGCGGCGACTGCTGTGAGCATGGTCATAGTGAAGTTCGCGGATTGGTTCAGGCTGAATGATCCTAATCTGCATATTCCTGCGGTCACTGAAGGGCTCATGGTGGAAGTATTCGTAGAAGCCATGTTTTGTGGAGTGGCATTCCTGGTTTTCAGAAGACAGCGGGGTGCGAGTAGCGTGCACGCGCCTTCGGGGGCCAGAATGATCACAGCTCAACCTTGCTTGGGGATTAGGCGACCCGACAAGTGAACTGGAAAGAAGTTCCCGTGGCGGTCACAGGCGGGGCAAGTTTCATTGGAAGCCATCTTGTCGACAAGTTGTGCGCGCTAGGCGCAAGCGTGACTGTCATCGACAACCTTAGCAGTGGTACTCTTGAGAATCTAGCTCAGAGTCCTAAGATTGATTTTGTTAGACTGGACCTAGAATATGCTTCGATTTCGGACATTAGGAAAATACTCAGAGGGAACGACATCGTGTTTCATCTTGCCGCGATACATGGAGGCAGGGGATACATCGATTCGCATCCTGCGGATGTGTGCTCTAACTTCGCCATTGATCACCACGTCATCGAAAGCGCTACAATGGCTGGTGTAGAAAATGTCGTGATAGCTAGCAGCGCCTGCGTCTACCCGCCAAAACTGCAGAGTAGGTATGACACGGATTATCAGCTTCAGGAGTCAGACACGGACTCGTTCCATCTAGATGAACCTCTAAGTGCTGACCTGGAGTACGGTTGGGCTAAGCTCATGGGCGAAGTCCAGCTGAACGCGTTCATCAAACAGTACGGACTGAAAGGAAGCAGCGTGAGATTCGTGACGGCCTATGGCGAACGTGAAAACGAGACACACGCAATCGTAGCCTTGATACACAAGGCCAATGAGAAGATGAACCCTTACGTCATCTGGGGCACCGGCGAGCAATCTAGAGACTTCACTTACGTCAGTGACATAGTAGATGGAACGGTTCTCGCGGCGGAAAAGGTGAGAGACGGGACCTCCATCAACCTTGGAACAGGGAAGCGGTTCAAACTCAAGGAGGTTGCATCTCTGGTTTTCGACTTGATGAACTTCCATCCTGAGCTCGCGTTTGACACGTCAAAACCCATGGGAGTCGTAAGCAGAGCACTGGACATCTCGAGAGCTAGGGAACTCTTGGGGTGGGAGCCGAAGGTCTCTCTGCGGGAAGGATTGGAACGGACGGTCAAGTGGTACGTAAGGACGCATGTTCCAACTGGCAAGGTGAATGAAGTTCTTCTCATGGAGCGACAAGTCGCGCCGACGGCTAACCCGATTTTCAGTTCAACTTCCGGTGCACCGATGGTACAAAGGGGAGAGAATTGAGTCTTGCCAATACTATTTCGAACCGTTTTCAGGGTACGGACTCCGCCCATGAAGCATTGGAGGAGAGTGCGGTAGATTGACTCGTAACGAGAATCGTTCAGAGGAACCTCGGCCCCAAGAGTCATACAACAGCCTCAGAGTCGCCCTGCTCATGCCTGTGTACAATGAAGGAAAAACCATCGCAGCCACAGTCCGAGAAATCGAAGAGAAAGTCCTTTCAAAGATGCCGAATGCCTCGCTTTTCATTTTCGAAGACGGGAGCAAGGACAACACCAAGGAGGTCCTTTCATTTCTGATTGACCAGCATAGACGGGTATTTGTATATATGACCAACGACCGTAAGGGATACCCCAGAGCCGTCAGAGAGGCGCTAATGTCTGTTGACGAAAAGGCATTCGATTACATCTTATTTCTCGACTCGGACGGCCAATACGACCCCGACGACTTCTTACGAATCTTCGAAGTGGCTTTGAACAATAGCGTTGACATAGTGATAGGGCAAAGGCGAAAAAGAACCGAACCGGTCTACCGAATCGCCCTATCTTCTGGGCTCAGAGTCATAGAAAAGATCCTTTTCGGCCCGCCATGCAAAGACATCACCAGCGCGCTTAGGTTGATACGGGTGGACATCGCCAAGAAGGTGGCTTACAGGGTGAGACACTCCCGGTATAGCTTCTGGCTCGAATTTACCGCGCGGGCAACCGCAGAAGGATTCAGCATGGTGGAGGTTCCTGTGAACTATCGTGCACGTGTGGGTGAAGCAAAGAGCAACGTCTACAGTGTGAGGAAGATGCCGAAGGTTGTCTACCGGGAGCTTAGTGCAATATTCCACACGTGGTGGGAATATCGAGGAACGCAGGCGCTAAAGTTCGCAGGGGTGGGTCTCAGCGGGGCCGCAGTAATACTAGGCCTGAGCTATCTATTCACGGCGCACTTGCAACAAAACTACCTGCTCTCAACGACTGTTTCGATCGAAGCGAGCATAATCTGGGCATTCGTTCTTAACGACAAGCTGACATTCGCTGGAAGCAAGGGGCCGAAACGATGGTATGCAAGACTAGGATATTACAATATGCTGAGCATAGGCGGGCTCTCGATGAACGAGCTCATTCTTCTCACACTCACCGTAGAGTTCAGGATGTACTACCTGGTTGCAGAGATTGTGGCCATTGTGGTGACATTCGTATTCAACTATTTCACGAACTTAAAGTGGACTTGGGCGGGAGTTTCCAGGCCAATCTCAATCCCGCTGACCAAGTTGGATACCGCTGCGCATGGGACGTAGGGGTCCAGCAAAATCCGCCTAGAGGCTGCTTCCGACAACAGTCCCGGTGTATAATCTGACCTTCGGTATTACCTAACCTGGCAGCACCTCTTCGTCAGGAGGAAGTTCTTCATATCTAGGTGGAACCTGCACGTCTGGTAGCATCTCGCGAGGAATCTCTTCGGGCCTTGGAGATTCGCAGGGAAGACAGGGAGCGCCGATAAGTCCTTCTCCGCCTCGCTCTAGCACTCCTCCATCATGCTGATGGCCCCAAAGACGGCAGTCTTGAAGTGAGAGCCTGAGTCGATACGGACCGGTCTGATCCTGGGACCCGCTCATACCTTCTTCGTCTGGATGTCCTTGACGAAGATGGATCAGTACTCGGTCACCACCGTGAACCCTTGGGGGATGTTCCTGAAAAGCCTGGCCGTCCTTTTTGAAAGCGACTCTCTCTTCGAGGGGGGGCCTTGTGCGCCAGCCTCTCTCTCGGGGATTAGGTCTGAGATACCACCGACATGTTATGGAGGTTACAGATGTTACAGCAAACAGAGCACCCAGTATGGAGTCATTCTTAGTCCTCCCGATGCCTTCCGGGGGTGTATTTCCAGGACGCCAGCGCTCAAACCTTTTGCGAGAACGGCTACCCCATGTCCAATGAAAGAGCTCTCCGTGCCGCCTCCTCGGATTGACATTGGCAGTATGGACTCCTAATCCACAAACGCCAATCAAGGAACTAGGGGTTCAACGTGTTGAAGGTGGAGGTGGTGGGCAGGAGAGCGGGAATCTCCGAGCCGAAAGTCTCTCCAAGGACAATCTTACTAGACCTTAGGCGTAATTGAGACTCAGCTGATTGTCCAGCGTCCTTGACGCCGTAGGGTTTGTTCAGACCGTCCCTCCCATGGGGGCATGTCATCCTCCTTCCCTTCCTTCTACCGCAGGCTGTCCAGGAGACCCGAGCTGTTCAGGTCCTTCACGGGCCTCGACGTGTCCGAGTTCGACTCTCTCCGCTCCAGGGTCGAGTCCGGCTACCAGGAGCACGAGAGAAAGAGGCTCTCAAGGAAGGACAGGGAGAGGGAATCTGGGGCGGGCCGTCCATCCAAGCTCTCCCTCGATGACAGGCTCCTCGCGCTCCTGATGTACTACAGGACATATGTGACCTCGGTCCTCCTCGGGTTCGTCGTCAACCTCGACCAGAGCAACGCCCTGAAGGACGTCCGGATGCTGGAGCCCCTCGTCAAGAGGGTCGTCCCCCTTCCTGAGAAGCTCCACGAGATGGTGAGGAGGGCCAGGACACCGGAGGAGGTCGAGCGATTCTTCCCTGGCTTCAAGGCATTCGTAGACGCTACGGAGCAGGAGATACCGAGGCCGAAGAACTCTCTGAAGAGGAGGACGCACTACTCGGGGAAGAAGAGGCACACCGTGAAGACCCAGCTCGCCGTCAACTCCGACGGCCTGATTCTGCACAAGACCAACCATGCGAGGGGGAGGAGGCACGACTACCCGATCTTCAAGCGGAACCATCCCTCTCTGCCGGAGGGCGTGAGGCCCGTGGTAGACCTGGGGTACGACGGGGTCCAGAACGACTTCGCCGACCTGAAGCCGATGGTACCGTTCAAGAGAAGGGGGAAGGGGAGAGGGCACAAGGGCGAGAAGGGACGGAGGCTGGCGCCTCGTCAGAAGGCGTTCAACAGGGCCCTATCGGAAGCGAGGGTCGTGGTGGAGCACACCATATCGAGGCTGAAGAAGTTCAACATCTTCGGGACCGAATTCCGGAACAGGCTGAGACACTACGACGTGATGACAGACA
This sequence comes from Nitrososphaerota archaeon, assembly GCA_029785195.1. Classification (GTDB taxonomy): domain Archaea; phylum Thermoproteota; class Nitrososphaeria; order Nitrososphaerales; family Gagatemarchaeaceae; genus UBA183. The sequence continues at coordinate 1,667 of JAFMAD010000032.1, read as the reverse complement.
TAGTGTCTGGGCTCGTCAACATGAGGATTCTAGGGGCGTAGACCGCGACATCAACAAAGGAATCAAGAAGGCAGGGCGGGACATTCACAATTACGCCTAAGGTCTACTGTTCAATCTTTCACGACCTCATGATTAGCTGCGGCCGCTTTGGTGATAGAGTCCTTGCTCTCGTTAGCTGTGGGAAACTTCACCGCGCGACGTCACAGGCATATCTATTAGCAGTCTTTCTTTGGCATCCACACCCAAGCCCTCCGACCTGCAACGACCACGACCGCAGCCCACAAACAAGCAGCAATCCAAAATCACTCGTCTTACTCATCTCTTTCCCCCGGCTCCCGCCACCTCTCTAGTTTGACCTCGTCGTCGTTGTGCAGCCAGCGGTCACCTCCTCTGCCGGGCTCGCGCGCCCCGCTTTCAGCCCGACACCAACGAAGGAATAGTCGGCTCTTTCGATCTCAGACTGTCCTTCAAGCGCGAGACGTCCAGGGCGAAGAGAGACGGCATGTGGTTCAGGCTCGGCAGGTCCAGCCGCCGGGGCCCTTTGTAAGGGCCTCCATCGCCTTCGAGGTGAACCCGCTCCTGCGAAGGCATGCAAGGTACTCCCTCCTGTCCTCATCAGTCACGCCTGGCTCCCCGTGCACGAGTCTGTTTTCCTCGACCTCGAGCATCTCGAGGACTTCCAAGAACCGCCTCTGCTTGTTCAACGCGGGCGGATAAGCAGGTTTGTTCCTGAGAACCCCAACGTTCGTTCGTATTCCTGCGGCTGCGGCGGGTACTGAGAGAAGCTTAGTTTCTTCGACCCAAGTCCCTTTCCCGCGAGAGCTCGTGAGCGAGGTTTCATATCTCGACCTGTAGTGCCTCCAGGTAGCTGAGGACTTGCTGTTGCCGTTTCCGCGTGGCTTCAATCGAGTCCTGCAACATCGCATAAACTTCGGAATCAGACATGAGATGCGCGGCCACCTGCCGGTCGAGCTCAACCAGGCCTGCCACACCGCTTTGCGCCAACACCGAATTCAGAGCTGCCGGGTCTCCTTCCTGAGGAAGGGGAGGTCCCCTCCCCGAGGAGCTTGTTCCACGAAGCGAAGATGGGGCTCAAGGCGTACCCTCCCCCCGACCGAAGGTTTGGCGACAGGAAGCTCCGGAGGTTCAAGGCCGTACTGTCTAAGAGGTACAGAGACGCGGAAGTGGAGAGATTCCCCTCGAAGCTGAAGGGCGCGCCCGGAGACCTGTTCACGCTCACCTATCATCCAGGCATCCAGGCCCATGAACAACCATGCGGGGAGGGAGCTGAGGGAACCCATCGCTCATCGGAAGAGAGGAGGGCAGCTCAAGAGTGAGACCGGGATGGCCGTGTTCAGCAGGCTGATGACAGCTGTGCCCGCCTGGAAGCTTCAGGGGGGAGAATCTGTTCACGGAATCCAAGATATCCCTGTACAGAAGGCTAAACATATACCAAGACTCAGCGGGATACATCATGACTGCTTGGAAAAGTAAGGCGATTCCCCATAGTTTTACTATACAGAGCACGAATCCACAAACGCTATTTAACTTGGAAGGCCCGCTTTTCAAGTTTGAAGTTACGAAACCATGCCCGCCGGGGCGTCTCAGAGATCGTAGGCAGCGTCCTGGCAATCGCCATCACTATAATCGCGGGGGCCGCTGTCTTC
>JAFMAD010000031.1 GCA_029785195.1 Nitrososphaerota archaeon | reverse complement strand
TGGTGCTTCAGAAAGTAGCGTCGGACGTCTACAACGAGGCCAAGAAGGTCACCCACCTGAGGCACGTAGGGGTGAGGAAGAGCAAGCTTATCGCCAAGCCGGAACCACGGAAGGTCGAGCAGCTAGCCCCTCTTGCTGCTTGATAATCCGTTACGTTGTCGTTTATGCTATACGTCATAGCATCTCCATTTACTTCTGAGGGGCTCATACTTCCTGTATGGGTTTACTCGATATTTAACATCCCGTCTTCTTCTGGCACTGCGGGGGCTTCGGAATGAGCAGACCGAGGAGAAGTGGGCTTTCTCAATGGTTCAGGCGCAAGACTCGTTGGTTCCGCATGCCTCTAACTCAGGAGGAGAAGGGCGCTGAGGACGACATACAGCTGCTGGAGGACATAGCTAGGGCAGCAGACGAGGTCTGGCCCCCAGAACCCGAACCTGAACTGACCACTGAGGAGCTAATTCAGATGGATTCGACCAAGATTTACGAGCGCCTTCAGAAGCGGATGCCAATACTACTGGTCATGTCCTCTCGAAGGCTGGAGAGGCTCACGCGCTGGTTGATTGTGCTTACCCTCGCGCTGGCAGTTCTCACGGTCGCTTCTTTCATTCTTCGATTTTTTTGAGTTCGTCCCGCGATGACATTGGGTTGATTTCATTGAAGGCCTGTCGTCGAGAGCTTGACCCAGTGTGAAATGCTTGTGAGAGGTATTTCGACAGTGCCCTTCAGTAGGCCCTTCGCGTAAATTGCACCGAGGGGTCCGCTTACCCGTTCTTCGTGGATTTCGAAGGACTCAATCAACCTTACCCATCGGTCGTTTCTTTCGCTTACATACCCGCCGAGTATCCTCCCGTCAAGCAAGTAGACGGCGACCCTTTCGGTGGGCGCAATCCCTTGCGTGCTCATGTTGGCGTTACCTGGAGGAATCCGAGTCCTATCAGCTCAACCATGAGGTCGGCTGCTTTGGCGTCGAGTTTGTCTTTCTCGAATGATATGTAACCTATATCCCCGAAGTCCGACGCAAATTTCACTGCTTCTTCTTTTAGGATGACAATCTTCTCGCCATATTGAATCGATGCCGCGCCTAATTCGAAGACAACGTTGTCGCTGGGGCGGTATGATTTGTTGCCCTCGGCATCTGTAGTTTCTTCGTCCGCCGTAAAGATGAAAATGCCCGATGTGCACTGTTTCATTAGCTCTGCCACTTTCGTGCCAATGGGTCTGCCCCTATGTGCTTCTTCTTCAGCTACCCTGTATGGGACTTTGAACCTATTGAGGATTTTCTCAAGCTGTTCGAGTGGTCTCTTGTTCCTTCCGTGGGCAACGAAGATCTGTTTGGGCGTAGGAGGGAGTAGGGCAAGCTGTTCAGGGGCTTGTGGCTTTTCTTCGTTGAGCGGGGCAAGCTGCTGAGTTTCTTCTTGTGTCGGGATTGCCCCAGTCGTGGATTCAGCCAGTCTGTCAAGTTGGAGGTATTCGTTGCCCTTGATGTCCTGTATCAGGTTGTAGTCGCGCATATTCGCCGTTAGGATTTCGTAGCAGCTATCGACGTCTTCAGGTGCCACATTGAACTCCTTCTTCAGCGCGTTCTTGAATAGGTCCTCCCGTGGGATGGCTTTCTTGTTGTAGAAATCGTATACCCGCCTAAGCAGATCTGGCGTAAGAAGGGCTTGTCTAAGGCCCCTGGTAACTTGGTCTTCGGAAGTGGGGGCAACGATTTGGCTTCCAAGGGGAGTCAGTGCAATCTTGTCGGCCGTGTACCCACCTTCTGTCAATCCGTACCTTCCAGAGGAAATGATGAGCGTACGGAATCCGCTGCTGTTAGGAGAGAAATTGATGGAACCGGCAAGGGTAAGCCGGTCATAAGGTCTGCCGGCGTTGTTTCTTTCGATTGATTGTGCCAGCTGCAGAGCCCTCTTCAGAGGGTCCCGTGGGAAGATAGCTCGCCCGCTGGCTGGTCTACCTCTTCTTTCTTCTGCCTCCTCCTTAGCTTCTTCTTTCGTATCCTCTTTCTCGGTCATGGCCCAAACCCTCTAAGGGACGTGTCAGAATCCCATGCTAATGGCGATAATCTGCGATAGGGTGCGTCGGCAGCCGTTAATTGTCCTATTTTCGGCCAGCGTTCATTGTCCAGTTCGACCATCTTGAATCCCTGGATGTCCCTTCGACGTAGGATAAAAGGATATGTTTTGGCGTGTCAACACGTGTTCACGCACGTGTTCTTTATATACACGTGTTTCTATACGTGTGGCATGAGCGAAGAGACTGGCAAGAAGAAGTTGACGTTAACGGTCGACGAGAAGGTCGTAGAGAATGCCAAGCATCTAGGGTTCAATCTATCGGAGGTTACAGAATCCGTTCTTCGTAGTTTCGCATTCAAACCGACCAAGGCGGACACGGAACAGGAGTATCGTAAGTATGCTGAGCTCTTTTCGTCGATGGTGCCGCTCTTGCAGCAGTTCGGGGCTATTGCGACCGTGGGTTCAGTTCCCCAGAAGGTTGTCGAAATTGATGGGAAGGAGTGGCAGCCTCCCAGTTTAGGTCTCCTTCTTGCGAAAGATGGGAAGATCTACCTTGAAGATTGGGAAGAACCATACAACGACATCCGTCAAATAGACCTATGGCAGTTTGCGTCGCCCAAACAGATCCTGGCGAATTTCGTTGCCGCGTTGTCCGAAGCACAGGAGAGGCGAAAGGAAAAGCTGGGCGAGCTCGAGATGGCTAAGCGGGTGATCGATGCCATGTCTCAGACGATGAGAGCCGGTAAGCCTCCAAAGAAGGGTGAGGTCGAGTGACCCAAAGCTACGCGGTGGGTGTCAAAACCGCGCTGAGGCCCTCAGAATACAAGCAGAAGGAAGTGCCTCTAGCATGGTCCAACCTGCTGAGGAGTTCGGTCCCTGAACAACTTCCGACGGTGAAGAACTGCCGCAAAGAATTCTCGCTTTATGTATGCCCAAATGGTCATCATATCTTTCGTGCTTCCCTTTGCAAGTCCGCCGTATGCTATGTTTGTAGTCGTGTGTACACGGAGGGCCTAGTCGAAGATTCAATTCAGTTCATGAGACAGATCTACTCTCATGTAAGGGGCAAGATACGGTACGGAGAAGGGGAGTTCACTCTCCCACGGGATCTTTGGACCAGGGTGAGAGACGAGGACCTGAAAGTGCTCCGGAAAATGGCTATGGGGGCCTTGAAGGAGATCTTCGGCGGATGTACAAGAGGGGAGCTCTGCGACTGCGAAGCTCGTGGTGTCTCTCATGCACAGCGCTTTGAGATAGGCGGGAACATCTCGGTTCATTTTTGGCACAGTTCGAATCCCTTCGAAGGGTGGTATCCGCACATCCATTATACCCTCTTCGACCTTGCGTTTGACCGTGTAGAGCATCGTTTCGTCCGGCTTAAGATGTATCTTGAGGGTGATGCGCATCAGAGGCTCCGCCAGCTCTGGAAGCGCAGATTGGAGGCGGTGTTCGGCGTGACCTCAGCCAGGGATGTCGATATTCACTTCCACTACCAGGCAGGGTTGGGTCATCTCTATCATCGCCTCAGGTACGAATACAGGGAGCCCGTGGTAGATTTCTACAAGTATGCTACCGAAGTGGTTCAACCTGTTCAGTTCGATGCCCAATGGGTCCGGAGGGCTCTGCTTGGCAGAAAGCACGAGAAACACGTTGTGTGGTTCGGTTGGCTCGCAGACTGCGTGAGGTACAAGTATCTGAAGCTGATCGACCTAGATCTTCCGAAGAAGAAGGAGAGAGACAAGGAACGGAGGAAGACGACTTGCCCTCTGTGCGGGCTTGAGCTAGAGTACTCGTCAGGAGGGTTCTCCTTCGAGTCCATCGAGAAGCTTGGTGATGGGGTGATTCTGGGTTATCGACCCTTCGGGGGAGGAGAGTATGGTCTGGGATAGCCATCTTAGAAGGATACACTTCCGTATAGTGGGGAAGAACCACGACATAGTGAGGCTGTCAGTCGATGGCATAACGACGAACTTCCTCGTAAAACGTGGATTCCTGGAAGATTTCCTTGCGGGGCGATTAGTGGAGGCATATGCTCTTGAGGCGTCGGATTCAGATGAGTGGAAATCGAGGAAGTAGGAAGAGGGATGATGTTACCTTCACGGCCAAAGGGCTGGGAAGGCATTTTGAAGGTCTATGCCAAATCTGTGCTGCGCCCGTCCTGGGATGTCCCCTCAGCGATGGTTGTCCTGCGAGCAAGTTGTGCCCAGATCATTTCATTGAACTGCACGACACGCCCTCTTGAGGCGTCGGTTTCCAGCGTAAAGGGAAGTGGATCATCTCTTCCCTGATGGCACAGCGTTTGCAGAGATATTCGTGTTCTCCTTCTAATGGTCCTCTGAGCCAGTCGTCCTTAGTTATGCACAGTGTACCACACTTGCTGCATTCGCCGTGTGGTGGTTCCATGCCCGATGAGGTAGGCAGGTCAGATAAGTCACCCTCAACATAGTAGGGCCGAGGTAGGGGGGATACCGAAGGTATTCATGTCAATCGGGAAATCGTTTGGGAAAAGAGTGCGAGAAAAGCCCACGATTTACGTGGGTTTGTCGCGGAGCGCGGGGCGGAGCCACGCGCGTGAGGGGATAGATTCGTCTACGCCTCTCCCCAAGTATGATGCACGACGGTCCGGGGGTCTAATGTAGTTATACTCAGTTCTTCACTAGGATTGTGTGTTCTAGGAGGCGAGAGCAACGGGAAATGATGTGGTATCCAGCGAATCTGACCTAGCGCGACTTGGATTGGAGAGACTGAAAGAACTGGTTTGTTCTGGCCAACTTTCAGTACCGCAATATTACAAGGAACTAGATCGGCGAGGTATCAACCATGCATGATGAGTGCGAGGGATTACTTTCTCCTCAGCTCTCTTTCAAGGTCTGACTCGTCGATCATACCTTTTTGGACAGCACACTTGGCGTGCCTGAAGTTTCGATGGGATGCTCGGGCTATATTGCTCACGATGACGTCCTTCAATTTCAAGGGTTTGCCACACGTGTAACATATAGGTCCGTTCCTTGAACGCCTGAGCAGCATCGAAAGCAGGCCGGGGCTAAGGCGGTATATGCTGACTGGCATCGTATCGAAGCTCTTGTCTCCCGATTATGAACTTTGCGAGCCCCGCTTGCCCTGCGGCGAGTGCCGTGAACCTTTCTGCTCACAAACTACATATTTCGTTCAAACCTGACCCTTGGCTCAGTGGCTGTTCCCTATAGGACCGAGATTGGAGTGAAGGAAGCACTAATTGAACTGCTTCGAAGGCGCTTGGTAGTAGAAACTGAGCTCTCCTACCACACTCTTCAGGGGAGGAAACAGCCAGATGCTCTGTTGAAGGATGGAGGCGAGTATTTCCTTGAAGCGGAGTTGGGGCCCGAGGCGAAACTGCTTGACGGTCTCCTCCAGGCTCAGGATTATGTGAAAACACTTGGCGGGCTAGGCGGCTTCGCCGTGCTATTCCCGGAGGAGCTGCGTAAACCTATGCCTCTTAGGGTCTTTGAGAAGGTGTTACCCAAGGCCAAGCTGCTTGCGATAGCCACATTCGCAGAGAGGGATGCTAGACTACCAGCAAAGATTGAAGGTACCCTCGAGGAGGTTTCGAACTGGATTACGCGACAAGTGCTGGAGCCAGCCGAAATGCCCCTTGCACCAGATACCGATCTCACCATTAAGACCCTCAGAGATGCAGTAGACTACCTCCAATTGGGTATGGCAAGGGTGGGCCAAGATCAGCTCGAGCTAGTCTTCGGAGGAAAATCAGTCTTCGAGAATATTTTGGAGTTCAGGACAAGAGCCTATCCAATTGCAGAAATGAGAAAGGGAGCAACATATCTCCTCGTTAACCAGATACTTTTCTACCATGTTCTTTCTAAGACCAAACCCCAAAGTTACGAGGAGTTGGACCCCGACAGGCTTGCAACTCCTGACCAGCTGCGAGCCTACTTCGAAGTCGTGCTGAAAGACGACTATACTCCTGTGTTCGGTTTCAATATTACCAGGGCCATGAAGGAGGACATGGTCGATGTGCTGAAGAAAGTAGTTCAGGCGGTTAAAATCCTCCGCCCTGAAAAGTTCCAGGTCGACCTGCTAGGCAAGATATTCCATGATCTGATTCCTTACGATACGCGAAAGGTAGTGGCTGCGTTCTACACGAACAACGAAGCCTCGGAGTTGATTGCGAGGCTCGCCATTGACGACCCAAACGCGACCGTTATGGATCCGGCATGTGGCAGTGGCACGTTGCTTGTCGCGAGTTATCACAGAAAGCGTGAGCTTCTCGAGAGGGAGGGCAAGGAGTTCGGTCCCGCAGACCACAAGAGGTTCCTACAGGATCAGATTACTGGGATTGACATAATGCCATTCGCCGCTCATCTAGCGGTCGTTCATCTGTCCCTCCAGTCCTACTTCTATCATACCGATAGGGTAAGGGTAGCTGTCTGGGATTCAACTCAGTTGAAGCCTGGCATCGAGATTCCTGCGATTACGCGAGAATTGAGGGAAGTTGAGAAACAATCCCCTTTGGAAGCTTTCGCGGAGGGGAAGGAATACAAACCAAGGCGCGAAGCGTACATCACCAAGGGGGTCATAACCGCAGAAGCAATCGGTGGCGAAAAGCTTCCCTTGGAGAAGGTCGACCTCGCCATTATGAATCCACCTTTTACCAGGCAAGAGAGACTGCCGACGGACTACAAGAGATTACTGGACGCTCGTTTGGCCGACTATGGGAGTGCGTTGCATGGGCAGATAGGGCTCTACGGTTACTTCATCGCTTTGGGGCACAGGTTTGTCAAGGACGGTGGAAGGGTGGCTTTGGTCCTGCCCGCCACAATGCTCCGAATCAAGAGCGCGGAAAGCATCAGGAGATTCCTAGCGGAGAGGTTCAGAATCGAGTATATCATAACAAGCTGGCAGAAGCTTGCCTTTTCCGAAGGCGCCTGGTTCAGGGACATAGTCTTAGTGGCGAAAAAAGAACCAGTCCAAGCCGTTGACCGCGAGGGTATGTTCTGCCACATTGTCACTCTGAAAAAGCCCCTAGAGTCTGTTGAGTACGCTGTTTCGCTGGGTGAAGAAATCGTTAATCACAAGGGGCATGACCGAAATGGCGTTCACTCAAGCGATGACATTTACTGCCGAGAGATTTCGCACTCGGATTTATACGAGTACGTTTCGAATTGGTTCTATTATGTCTCGGTCTTTGACCCGAAGGTCGAAGTATGGTGGGAGCGGTTCAGGCATACTAGCGAGAACAACTTGGAGAGGCTTTCGAAATCCCTGCTTCGCAGGAGTGGCAAGATAATTAGGGGAATAGAGACAAAACAGGATGGTTACGTCACGGTCCAGTCTGCTTTCATCATGAGGAGAGAAGCATCGCAAAGAGCCGGGTTCTCTTGGACTACGACTCGCGAGGGTCGGGCGATTACCGCTAGAAACGTAGAAACGACGAAGGAGGTGACGGTCGAAAAGCAGTCGTTGCTGCCGGCTTTGAGGAGCTCGAGTAATCTCACCAGGCCCGCCATCCTCGATGAGGATCTCGACTACGTGATGGTCGAGTACGACAAGGATTTCTTCGGTTACTTGGGCCCCAGCGCACGAGCCAAGGTCAAAGAGTGGAAAGAGTACGTCAATGACAGGGTAGGCAAACTCTTTGTTGCGAGACGATTCTTCGTCCCGGCGCCGGGCACGATTCACCTTGCCTACGTCTCAGATGATGTCATTAGCGCTCCTGCAACGATGTGGATTGTGAAGGGTTTCACAAGCGAAGAAAACAAAGTTCTATGGATGTGGCTGAACAGTACACCCCATCTCGCGCAACTACTGCTCAACAAGATTGAAGACGTGCAGCTTAATGTCCACGAGTACGTCTTAGAAGACTTCTTCGTACCTAGACTCGACCTTGATGCTGCTGTGAAGAGGGACCTGGCCAATGCCTTTGATGAGCTTCGAGACAAGGATTTTCCCTGTCTCCGTGAGCAAATCGAAAGCAAACATCCACTGAGGAAGAAAATAGACCTAGCAATCATGAATGCATTGGGATACTCCGACGCAGACGCCAGGGCTGAACTGGAGATATTGTACAAGCTCATGAAGGCCGAGATGGCTGTCTTGAACGAAATGATGCAAGAAAGGGAGCCAACGACCGAGTAAGAGTCCAGTGGATGTTTCTGAACTGAGTTCAGCCTAGCCCTCACAGACTCTCTTCAAGCATCTTTGTTAGATTAAGGAGACGTTCTTTGAGTTTGGTGTTTTCTTTCATTACCTCAGCAAGCGCGCGCTCTTTGCCAAAGGGCTCTCCAATCCTCTCCGTTTCTTCAGGTGAGATAGGGAGGAGCCGTGCGAGGTGTCGGTCGTATTCTTGGATCAGCTCTCCGAAGTCCTCTAGTGTGTACGTCTCTGCTCCGTGTCCCCACGATTGTTTGTCCCCCATGAGATAGTCCCACGAATTGACTGGCATAGCTGTCTTGCCCGCAATGGTGTGGAATCTCTTTCGAAGGTAGTGGCTAGTTAGCCTCACTCCGAATGCCTGGCTGGCGTGCCTGGTAATCTGTTTCCAGAGGGTTTCGTAGTTGGGGAATGGTTGGCTTCGTTTCGTCGTATTGCAGATGATCCGGATAGATTCGGCAACCCTGTTAGGTATGATGCAGCTGTGAGGAATCCTGGCTTTGTTCTGATTAAACTTGACCCTGATGATTGAATACTTGTCGTTGAAAGGCTCGATTTGGGAAATATCCAGCTTCGATAGGCATTGTATTCTCTCGCCGGCGAAGACCTGGTATTCCATCAGAGTCCTTTTCTCAAAGTCCTGGGCAAGGAAGATTTCCCGAAGGATGCCCTCGCTGATCTTCTTGGTTCTGGTGGTGAAGTGGTAGTCGATTGTTGCTTGAAGTCTGGCTCTGTTCTCTCTGAATACTCCCAGCATTCTAACCGCGTATCTTCTGAACGAAGTGAGAGGTTCCGTATTCGCGAATTCTAGGAGTTTGTCCTCAATCCAGAAGTCTTGAGGGTTTTGTTGCTTCCGCTTGACGAGATCGCTGATTGCATGGTCTGTAATCTCGTTCCCTAGGAACAGCAGGAACTTGGTGGAGGCTTGATAGGTTTCTTGCATCGAAACCTTGCTGATGTAGCCCTGGTTTCTTCTCTTATTCCTGATGGCGTTGAAATACCGTGTTAGAGCTGGGTCTTTGCTCACTGTCTCATTGTAAGGATGCATCTGTCTGTGCTTCCTTGGTCTCCAAACGTGAAGGCTCCAGGTGGCTGGGTCGTAGACTTGTGGACGGAGTTCCAGCCCGTTCGTTTCGAACATCCTCATCAGGTAGGATGTTTCGCTCCTCTTCCCTTGGAGGCTGTCAAAGAATCGTTTGAGAGTGATTTCTAGAGTAGGATCGCTAGGGGTGACCTTCTTCTTCTGAATGATGTCTGAGTAGGCATGGTTCGAAGGTTCGATTCCAAGGAATGCTAGGAACCTGTAGTGGACCGTTCGAATGTGGGTGTAGACTCCCTTCGAGAGCTTCCCTTTGCGCTGTTCAATGTCCTGTAGGTACCTCTCTATGGCAGGGTCGGAAACAACGACGTCGTACAACGCGGTACAGCGATGTGTTCTTTTACGCGCTTCACGTTTTTCAGTGAACGGATTTGCTTGATACAACCTTCAAGATATCCCTGTTCTGCAGCTGGTAGTCTCCAGCCAGCCTCTTCCCCGTCCTAGCGTCTATCGCGTATAGGAAGCCCTCAGCCAGGTCACTGTGCACAGTCCGAGCCAGGTCCAACGCTGTGGACCCGCCTCTCATCACGAAGGCGTCAGGGAGCACCCGTCCATCTTTGTCGGTGAGCTTCGTTTCGTCCTCCACCGGGAAGACCACTATAGACTTCAGGAGCCCGAAGAAGGCCTCGTTAATC
>JAFMAD010000030.1 GCA_029785195.1 Nitrososphaerota archaeon | reverse complement strand
AGGGCAGCCCGGGAATCTGGCTCCAAAGTTCTTTCGGTGGATTACAGGCTGGCCCCTGAACACAAGTTTCCGGCAGCGGTAGAGGATGCATTCACAGCTTACTCATGGGCAAGGAAGAATGCCAAGACGCTTGGTATTGACCCTAACAGGATTGCCCTGGCAGGAGACAGTGCCGGCGGGAACCTTTCCGCTACCACCAGCCTGATGATTAAGGACCGTGGTGTTGAAAAACCCATGCTCCAAGTTCTATTCTATCCTGACCTTGGTCCAGATTTCTTCTCTCAATCACGGCGTGAATTCTCAGATGGCTACTTCCTCACCAGAGATCAGATTGACTGGTTCGGGGACATGTACCTAGGAAACAAGGCTGATGCCCTGAACCCTTATTTTTCTCCGGTCCTGCATCCCGACCTCTCAGGACTGCCTGAAGCAGTAATCATAACAGCAGAGTTTGATCCTCTCAGGGACCAGGGGGAGACCTATGTTGCGAAGCTTGAATCAGCAGGCATTCCGGTGACCGGGATGAGGGCAATGGGAATGATTCATGGATTCCTGAACTTTACGCTGGTTGTTCCTGCTGCCGCAGGCATTGCCGACATGGTTTGGTCGCTTGTCGGAAAGAAGCTGGGTTCCCGCTGACGTGTCACTGGTTCCCCTTGATACAGTGTGACTCACGCCCTCGGCGTCATATTAGCCGATCGTCAATGGGGCATTCGGCCTGTGGCGGGAGTAATACATGGTCGCGGCCAGCCTCCGCTCCCTCGAGGGCATTGAATCACCCAGAGGCGGGCTGGCGATAATCTTGTCCTGTCTGGAACGGTCGCGGAGCACACTACGAATGAACGTTGGCGAAGGCTCAGACTGATTCCAACTTATGCTGCATGCAATCGAATAGTTGCCTGATTATCTTCTCTGCTTGGCTCTCAAGCATTCTCTGGCCCAGGGAGGCGATTCTTCCACCGACCTTCGCATCGGCAGCCCATTTCATCGAGCTGCCTCCTTCTTGAGCGTCTGCGATGTCCATCGTCGTCTCCATGTCCACTGAGCTACCGATTCCGGTGCCGTGGGCGTTCAGCTTTGCGTGCGTGGGCGGACTCTTCTCTGCCACGTTGAAGTGAAGCGTGAAATCTCCCTTGATGAAAGAGACGCCGGCTCTCACGACCACGGTGTAGTCATCGGGCGACTTCACATCCAAATTCTGGAGGTCTGGCATGCATTGAGAGATTTGGTTGGGATCCATGAGTATCCAGAACACCTTCTCCTTTGGAGCCTTCACTTCGAACACGCCCTCAAAGTGCATTCTGCTTCACACTCTTTGCTTCGGCAAGTACTTCGCCGAGTTCTTGTCGAATTCCTCTTTACAAGACTCCGAGCAGAAGACGATTAGTGTCCGCCCGTCTACCTTCGAGAAGTAGGTGGGATTAGCGGCGTCGACTGTCATCCCGCAAACCGGGTCTACCATAACTCGCCTCCCGGTTTGACGGGCAGAGTTCTTGCCCTGGGACGGCGCGACAACTCGCTCTCCCGAAGGTGTGCTTCCCATCTGCGCCTTGCGAGCGTGCTCTCTGAGATCTCCGGTCTGGCCGCGAGACAGCTCTATGATTTCAGCCATTATGCTCAGGGCAATTTCTTCGGCCGTCACGGCCCGGATGTAGATACCAGCGGGAGACTTGATTCTGGAGACTTGTTCCTCGGTGGCGCCCTGCGCTGCAATGAAGTTGAGCACCTCGCTGGCCCTCTTCTTTCCCGCGACGACCCCTATGTAGGGGACCTCAGAGCCGACCAGCTTGGCCACGTACTCCTGATCACGCTCTCCCATAGTCGCGACGACGGCGTAGGTTTGCCTCGTCAGACGGACCCTATTCAGCTCGTTCATCGTCTTCACGACAAGGTCTGCATGCTCGTACTTCGCTTTCGAACCATTCCTGTCGTCGACAACGACGACGTTGAAGTTCAGAGTCTTCGCCAGCCGCGAAAGCGCGTCAACTATTGGGACGTGTCCGAAGACGACGAGCTTTCTTCTTGGTAGATATGGTTCGATGTAAACTTCCATCGTGCCTCCTTGGCATGTCGAGAGCTTGAGCGTCAGGATGTTACCATCATCCATGGACTTCAGCGCGTTTCGGACTATCTCCTCTTTCGTGCAGTGGCCTCCCACCCACCCATCTATGCTTCCGTCCGCCCTGATAATCGACTTGTTCCCTGCCTTCACGGCCGTCGGACCCTCGGTCTTCAACACCCCCACGATGGCGAACGCCTCATCGCTCTCTCCGAGCTGTAGCGCTTTCAGCATAATCTCGTGGGACAAGTTACAACTTCGCCGCCCGCTACCCTTCATGCCTCCATTGCGAGGCCCTTCTCCTTCAGAGCATTCCAGATCTTCCAAGGGCTCAATGGCATGTCTATATGAGGTATACCTCCTTGGGAGAGGGCGTCGACAACCGCGTTTACGAATGCTGCTGGGGAACCGACGGTGGCAGATTCCCCGACCCCCTTTGCGCCGAACGGGTGGTGAGGCGACGGAGTCGTTGTCTTTTCCGTCTCCCACTTTGGCGTCTCCACGGCCGTAGGAATCAGATAGTCCATGAAGTTCGCACCGAAGACGTTCCCGTCCTCGTCGTACTTGATCTCCTCTAGGAACGACGTCCCGAAGCCCATGGCGAGAGCCCCGTGAATCTGTCCCTCCACGATGAGAGGATTGATTATGTTGCCGCAGTCGTCGACGGCTACGAAGCGGCGGACCTTGGGCTGCCCCGTTCCTCTGTCGATGTCGACGACGCAGATGTAGCTTCCGAAGGGGAAGGTCATGTTCGGTGGGTCGTAGTAGTCAACCGCTTCAAGTCCCGCCTCGACGCCCGGCGGGTGGTTGGTGTAGGCTGCGAAGGCGATGTCCTGTATCGTCTTTGCCCTCTCTGGCGAGCCCTTGACGTAGAACTTCCCCCTCTCCCATACCAGGTCCTCCTCCCTAGCCTCCAAGAGGTGCGCGGCTAGCTTCCTCGCCTTGTCCCTTATCTTCCTGCTCGCCATGGCCGCGGCAGCCCCCGCAGTAGGAGTGCTCCGGCTGGCGTAGGTCCCCAGCCCGTACGGGGCAGTGTCCGTGTCCCCTTCCTCAACGGTGATGTCTTCGATTGGCAGCCCGAGTTCTTCAGCTATTATCTGAGCGTAGGTCGTTTCGTGCCCCTGTCCCTGCGACTTCGTTCCGAACCTTGCTATGGCCTTCCCAGTGGGATGAATCCTGATCTCTGCGCTGTCGAACATCTTTATCCCCAGAATGTCAAACTGGGCTGACGGCCCCGCTCCCACGATTTCAGTGAAGCTGCTCACGCCAATGCCCATCAGCTCGCCCTTCTTCCTCTTCTCTGCCTGCTCCTTGCGGAGGTCCCAATAACCAATCTTGTCCATCGCCTTCTTCAGCGCGGCAGTGTAGTTGCCGCTGTCGTAGGTCCAGCCGAAGATGGACTTGTAGGGGAACTTGTTTGAGGGGATGAAGTTCTTCATTCGCAGGTCGGTGGGGTCCATGCCAATCTTGTAGGCAAGCACGTCAACCATCCTTTCGATGGCGTAGACCGCTTCAGTGACACGGAAGGAGCACCTGTACGTAATCCCTCCAAGAGGCTTGTTTGTGTAGGCCCCGTCGACCTCAGCAAACCCTCCCTTGAGGTCGTAGGAGCCCGTGCAGATGCTGAACAGTCCTGCCGGAAACTTGGAGGGGTTTGCGTCGCCGAAGAATGCCCCATGGTCACTGACCGTCTTTATGCGTACGCCCAGCATCGTACCGTCCTTCTTCGCCGCCAGTTCAGCGGTCATGTGCCAGTCGCGCCCGAAAGCAGTGCTTGGTTGGTCGTCCGAACGGTCGTTGATCCACTTCACGGGGTGCCCGGTCACTATGGAGGCGACGGCGGCCACTATGTATCCGGGATAGACGTAGACCTTGCCCCCAAAACCTCCGCCTATGTCGGGCGAGATTATCCTTATGTTGTTCTCCGGGATCTTCGTCACGAGTGCGGCGACTGTGCGAACCGCGTGGGGCGCCTGCGTCGTCATCCAAAGCGTGAGGTGACCCCTTACCTGGTCGAAGTCGGCGACACACCCGGCAGTCTCCATGTAGGAGACGTGGATCCTTGGATAGTACAACTCCTGCTTCACCACGACGTCAGCACCGCTGAACAACTTCTCGGTCGCCGCTTTGTCCCCGACCTCCCAGTGGAAGACGTGGTTTGTTCCCTTGTCCGGGCGGACTATCGGAGCGCCCGGCTCGAGCGCTTTCATCGGATTCGTCACGGCGGGAAGAGGCTCATACTCCACCTCCACGAGCGAAACAGCATCAGCGGCTGTGTAGCGGTCCTCGGCAACAATCCCCACTACCTCCTGCATCTGGAAGACCACCTTCTCGGTGGGGAGAACCATCATCTTGTCGCTACTGAGCGTCGGAATCCAGTCGAGCCCCAGGGGTACGAGGTCCTTTCCAGTCAGCACCGCGACCACTCCGGGCAACGCCTTCGCCTTGTCGGCGTTGATGCTCTTGATCCTCGCGTGAGCGTAGGGGCTCCGCACAAAGTCGAGGAAGAGCATGCCCGGTAGCTTGACGTCGTCCACGTAGTTGCCCTTCCCTTGAATGAATCGGGGGTCCTCTTTTCGTTTGACTCCGTGACCCATTCCGTGGATTACGGGCGGAGCTGGCGCTGTCATATCAACCACACATCTGCCCACCGCTACTTGGCGGGGACCTCCATCTTCCTCTCGGCCATCATCATCTTATCCGCAGCGTACTGGATCGACTCCACGATCTTCACGTAGCCAGTGCATCTACAAAGATTGCCCGAGATTCCCCTCCTTATCTCCTCCTCGCTGGGACTGGGATTCTTCTGCAGGAGCGCATAAGCTGCCATCATCATGCCCGGCGTGCAGAAGCCACACTGAAGCCCGTGCTTCTCCCAGAAGCCCTCCTGGATGGGGTGGAGCTTCCCTCCCTTGGCGAGTCCTTCCACGGTGAGAACCTCCTTTCCATTCGTCTGCACCGCCAGGACAGTACAAGACTTCACCGCCTTTCCGTCCACGAGCACGGTGCACGCTCCGCAGTTTGAGGTGTCGCAGCCGATGTGTGTTCCGGTCAGACCTAGGTTCTCTCGGATGAAGTGCACGAGCAGCAGGCGTGGTTCGACGTCCGCATCATACTTCTTGCCGTTCAGGGTGACCGCGATATGCATCTTCGTCTTGCCTCCTTCCATCCTACATGCCACCTCTCTGCGCACGCTGGTAGGCTCTCTTCAGCGACCTGATCGTCAGCACCTTTACCATCTCCTTCTTGTAATCAGCTGGACCACGTAGGTCTGTGGTGGGGCTCGCCGCCTCGGCCGCCAGCTCTCCGACCCTCCTTATCGCCCCTTCGTCCGTCAGCTTCTTTCCTTTCAACGCTTCTTCAGCCTTCTTAGCCTTAATCGCGGTCGGCCCAACGGCAGTGAGTCCGACTCCCAGTCTTTCACACTCGCCTCGGCTGTTGAGGCTGAGCTGGACCGCAGAACCAGCGATTGCGAAGTCGCCGATTCTCTTCTCCAGCTTCAGGTACGAGCCTCCACTTCGGGGAGACGCCATGGGCACGCGTATCTCTGTCAATATCTCGTTGTGATTCAGGGCGGTGGTGAAGGTATCGACGAAGAAGCCCTCGGCCTTCATCGTCCTGCTACCCGACCCTCCTTCTGCAACGAATTCTGCTTCGAGCGCGAGCATTATGGCCGGCAAATCATTGGCTGGGTCCCCGTGGGAGATGTTCCCCCCCACTGTTCCGAGATTTCTGACTGTCGGGTCGGCTATTTCAACGGACGCATCGTGGATGATGGGATACCTCTTCATGATCAGGTCCGAGGCCTCCAGGTCCGCCATTCGCGTCAGCGCTCCCATCCTGAGGTAACCGCCTGACTCGCGAATGTACTCCAGTCCTGGAATTCCATTGATGTCGACCAGGCGAGTGGGAGATGCTAGCCTCAGCTTCAAGAGTGGGATGAGACTCTGCCCCCCCGCAAGGACCTTCGCGTCGTCCCCGCCCTTCAACAAAGATAACGCTTCTGACAGGCTCGTCGGTGCGGCGTACTCGAATGAAGGGGGTATCACGCCGATACACCGAACCAGTTAGGGATGCGTAAATTATTAAACGTTTACAGCCGAATTCAACAAAGCTTCGCCCGAACGAACCCGTTCGTCTTCAGATTGCGGGTGACTGTGGTGCTATCGACTTGCCGAGAACGCGTTCGAATTCGCGCCTGTCCTTGAAGATCTTCAGACCCGCAAAGACGTCGATGAAGGGCAGGGCTGTCTTCATCCCCGCCGTAAGCGGCTCGTAGCCCGGATTGTCTGCCAGGGGGTTCAGCCAGACGATTCTGTTGACGCTGCGCCTGATCGAACGGAGGTTCGACTCGAGGATTCCCAGATCGCCAAGCTCCCATCCATCGCTGACTATGACAAGCACGGTTGAAGAGCGCAAGGAACCTCCGTACTCCGCGAGCAACGTTCCCAGGGCCGACCCGATACGAGTTCCGCTGCTCCAGAAGTTCACATTCTCAGATATGAGCCGCGACGCGCTCCCGAGAGACCTCCCTTCCAAGTAACGATTCAGCCTGGCCAGACGGGTGCTGAAGGCGAATACCTCCGTCCTGTGCGAAGCGTTGCAAGAGTAGTAGAGCAGTTGCAGCAGTTGGTCGCTGTGGCTGTCCATAGAGCCGCTGATGTCGCATACCAGAACTATCTTGGACTTCGAAATCTTTCGCCGTCTCCGCTCCAGGCTAACAAACTGCCCTCCTGACCTGAGCCCTGCGCGAAACGTCCTCCTGAGGTCAACATCGCCTGTCTCGGACGGTATGAGTCGGCGTCCAGGCCGCGTCGCCATCTTTCGAGCGAATCTCTTCAGACTTCTCTTCAGCAAAGCGGAGTCTGCACTGGGGTTCCTGAAATTCCTCCTCCCTAGCGTCTCGGCTGGGCTGTAGAAGGCGAGGAGCTGTTTTCTTGTGTTTCCACCCTCGTCGGCTCCTGATGGTGAATCGGCGCCTGCGGCAGCGATTCGTTGGGTTCTGACCTGCATCACACTCTCCGCTGGATTGACGTTCACGCTCTTGACTGGCGGCTCGGCGTCCTCTGCGGTTTGCGTAACCCGTCCAGCCGGATTTTCGCTTCTCTCGCCTGTCCAGAACCGTGCAAAGAGTCGTTCAAACAACGCGTGATCCTCTGACCTCTTGACGAGAGCTGCTCTCGTTGCGTGATAAAACAGCTCCTTGTTCGTGATGTCTATGAGCAGGAGAGACTCCACCACGTCTAGTGTTTCTGCTGTCGTAACCCCTAGCCCGTTCTCGCGAAGGAACATCGAGAACTGCACAAGCCTCTCGAGCAGGTGACCCTCTATCGGTTTCGTGTTCTCTTCCTTCCCCTCCCCTGAATTCGCCGAACTCAAGATTTGGTCTGCTTCTACTTTCGCCCTTCAGCGCCTGCCTTAACTCCGGAAAGGAGGGAGGCCAGACGCTCTCCCTTCAAATGGGCCAGCTCATCAGCGCTCTTCAATACGCAGCTGAGTGTCTGCTCAGCAAGCGGTGCGTCGAGCTCACTTCGGCCGAGAGCCACGAGCGCAGAGACCCAGTCGAGAGTCTCGGCGGTCCCAGGCTTGCGAACCACGTCGTCGAGGGACCGGATCTTGGCCATCAGCTCGACCACCTGTCGGGCCAGCCTCCCCTGAACCTCAGGCACCTTCAGCTTGACTATCCGCAACTCCTTCTCAGGTGTCGGGAATGACACGTACAGGTAGAGGCAGCGGCGCCTCAACCCGTCGCCCAGGTCCCGAGTCCTGTTCGAGGTAATCACGACCAGAGGACGGTGCTTGGCCTTGAGTGTTCCTAACTCTGGGATCGTGACCTGAAACTCCGCCAGAAACTCGAGCAGGAACCCCTCGAATTCCTCGTCCGCTCGGTCTATCTCATCGATGAGAAGGACCGGCGGCTTTGGTCCGTCATCGAGTACGGCGTCAAGCAGCGGACGCTTCAAGAGGAACTCCTCGCTGAAGATTGACTGCTTCAGCTGCTCAGTCGTCTTCTTGTTCTCCTCCATCCTTATCATTAGGAGCTGTCGCAGGTAGTCCCATTCGTACAGAGTGGAGCTGGAGTCCAATCCCTCATAGCATTGCAATCTGATGAGCTTCGAACCGAAGGCCTCGCTGAGAACCTTCGCGAGTTCAGTCTTTCCACACCCTGGCTCACCCTCAATCAGAAGCGGCTTCCCCAACTTCAGCGCCAAGTACACGGTTGTCAGAATCGAAGGGTCGGCGACGTACTTTGCTTGCTCGAATACTCGCCCTAGCTCCTCGGTGCTCTTCAACTCCAAAGGTGTAACCTCTGAGATATCTCTGTCACCTCACTCCCTTGGCTTCGGAATTACGCGCATCGACCATCATATATACGTTAGAGTCTGCAGACGATATTCCCCGTAATCGGATTCACGAAACTTGCCAAGACGATGCGCAGATTACTTCTCGATCAGTTCCTCGATCAACTGACCGATTCCTTCGTCGGTGGGCTCATGGAACTCATTGCAATACCCTCAGGTGGACCATGATGCACGCCAGATGGACGAATCCCATGTAGACCTGTGGTAGCCTGTCGAACCTGGTTGCCACCCTCCTGAAGGCTTTGATCCATCCGTTGAAGCGTCCTATCATCGACATGACGCGGTTGTACGCCTGCTTGTCGAAGGCCCGTGGCCTGCCAGGCCTCTTCTTCTTCCCCGGCGGGTCTGGCATCTGCGACCTCACGTGCTTCCCGTCCAGGTAGAACTTGTTCAGCGGCATGTTGTATTTGGTGTCTGCATAGAGGACCTGCGGGGAAAAGGTTCGACCACAGGAGGAGATCCATCGAGGAGTTCGGCTTCATTGCGACGTTCGAGCCCGTAGAAAGCCACCGTCCTCGCCACCCTGTCGGACCCGCACCTGGGGCAGGCGATGCCGCCGTCGGGCCACCTCGCCTCCCTGAGCGTCGAGATGCACTCCTCCTCACGAGGCGTGGACGAGTCGATGTCCATCGTGTGGAAACCACGAGTCGGACGCCCCGGTAAGCAGACGTGGCAACACTGCCAGACAAGCGGGTGACATCCTACTGAACAGTCACACGAGCGTTGAACGATTCAAGTTTCAACTACACCTGAGTTTCTAGCGACCCTCGCAGCCGCTGAAGCCTGTCACTCGGGGAGAAGTAGGCCATAGGCGACCTCGTCGATGTCTGTCCCTTCGTTGAGGAAGATGTGCCTCGTCTGTGTGAACTCCAGCATCCCCTCGACCCCAAGCTCCCTCCCTATCCCGCTCTTCTTGAACCCGCCTCGCGGTGCGGCGGCGGAGAGGAGATGGTACTCGTTGACCCAGACCGTCCCCGCGTCTATACCTTCCGCCACGCGTCGTGCCCTCTCCGTGTCCCTGGTCCAGACGCCGGCAGCGAGGCCGTACTCCGTGTCGTTCGCCAGCCTGAGGGCTTCGTCCTCGGTGTCGAAGTCGAGGGCGACCAGGACCGGGCCGAAGACCTCTTCCCTGGCGACTTCGGCCTCTTCAGGGACCTCTGTCAAGAGGGTGGGCGGATAGTACAGCCCCCCCGCCGGGGTCGCCCTTTCCATCTGCTTCCTGTAATAGACCCGCGCGCCCCTGCTGACCCCCTGGTCCACCAGAGCCTCGATCTTCGCCTTTTGTTCCGAGGTCGTGATGGCGCTGACGTCTGTCTCCATGTCGAGCGGGTTCCCGGCCCGCATCTTCTCCATCCCCTCCTTCAGCTTGGCAAGGAACCTTTCCCTGATGGATGCTTGGACGATGAGCCTGCTGCCTGACTCGCAGAGCTGGCCGGAGTTGAGGTATATCCCGAAGAGGACCCCTTTCACCGCCTTCGCCAGGTCGGCGTCGTCGAAGACCACGTTGGGGGACTTTCCCCCTAGTTCCATGGTGAACTTCTT
>JAFMAD010000002.1 GCA_029785195.1 Nitrososphaerota archaeon | reverse complement strand
CCCACCGTTGAAGAGATGATTGAGGTGAACAGGCGAGTGCTCACGGAGATCCCTGTAAAGAAGGGGGACACGCATCAGGTCTTGTCTCGGGCAAAACTGCAACTCATCCTTGATAACGCCAGCAAGACAAACGACGATGTTTACAACCCCGCAACGGAACTCTTGTTTGGAATCGTAAAAGGACACCCATTTGCGAGCGGAGTGAGGCGTACGGCGGTGACCGTCACATCAGCGTTCTTGAAGATAAACGGCGCCGATGCAGAAGTACCTCACGACCCTGAGGTACTAAGGGCATCCGGGAGGGTTTTTATAACAAAGGAGAGGTCAAAGAATGGCTGAAGGGTAATGGTATCAGAAAGCGTACAGGTCATTGATTCGGAGTTCGTTCGATACTGTGAAGAGTACATAGCGAGGAACCGGGAGTTCCTGCAGCTCGTAGGTAAGCTTTGAACTTCTAGTTCTCAGCGCGCGATTCGCAAGGATGTTCAGCCATGTATAGGGTTCATTGCGCCTCCGCCTGGGAATATCATCCACACGTTGGGCGATAGTTAGGAGACATCGGCCAAGCGAGGCATTGGTGCCCCCCTCCTTCGAGTGACCATGATGCTTGCTATGATAAAGACTCCAAGGCTGATGAAGAGAAGTCCTGCATAGGGTAACAATTCGAATGCGTTCCAGCTAAGATCGAATGGTATGCAGTTCCCGTAATAGCATCTCATGTCGTGGATTGCAGTCGGCGCTGTGTACGAATAAAGGTCAAGTCCCGCTGCGATCAGAAAGACCCCAATCACTGCCACAGCGAGACCCGAAAGCCTTCCGGGGAAACCGTGCAGTCGTTGTATTGGTCGAGCCCGTTTGCGGAAGTACAATAAAGCGGGAGCGCAAACTGATGTTGCAAGCAAAAGGCCTGCCAATGTCATTATCTCCAAGACACCGTTGTACCATGCGATAGAAACGTGTATCGGCCCTGGGGAGCCGACAGTCAACAACGCCGTCAAGTCCGAGGCAGTGAAATAGTATCCGAAGAGCACTCCGATAGCGAGCGAGACCGACGACAGCGCAGTCAGTGCCGCCACCTTGAAGGTTCGGTGGGTGGTCTCCTCCGGCAGCATGCGCTCGAAGACTGAGAATGCAATCAGAGGGGAGCCGAATAGTAGAGCGAGAAACAGGGATGCGGTGACGTACACTTGAAAGTCGCTATTAGACTGCGCCAGGAATATAGCATTCGATGGAAGTATCCCTTGTCTGAGGTCGTGAAGAAAGAGGGCGACTAGCGAATTATAACCGCCGAAGCTGGATGCTGCGATTATCCTCGATGGGATTGCTAACACAGCGAGCAATATGACGAGCAGCCCGGGTGCGAGAACCTTGAGACGGAGTGCCTGCCGAGGGATGAGGATGAGCTCTGCATCCGCCAGTTTCTTGCTTGCCAAAGCTATACTTGAGCAAGATGAGAGCGGCTGATGACTAATATCTTTTTGTGAACGTAAGTTCCGCCCTCGTTCTCAGTCAGTCGTAACCTCGAGCCATTTTCGATTTGGATGGGGCTTTTCATGCCACGCATAGAATTCATTGCGCCTCCGCCGGGGAATACCATCCGCTCCTTGTGTAGATGGAGCTATGCGCTCAACCTGAGATTCTCTCTGTTGCGGAACCATTGCATCTGAGGAGGTTCTATGTCCTGCTGCCAGAGGAGGGCGATGACCTCTCCCATGTGATAGAGCTGCTCGGTGAAACTCTGAAAGAGACATTCCTCGACTGTCATATCGAAGCTGGTACCTGATGAAATGGTGAACTTAACGGTCCGGGCGAGTTCCCTGGTATCCATGTGTTCGAGATACAAATTAGTCCTAGTCTCGACGTCAGCCAGCAGCGACTCCACGCCCTCGAACCCGGTGAAGTCGTTGGGGAGATGCTTTCTTCTCTCGGTCGCGGGTCTCCCCGGAATCACCACATTGACGATCCAGTCCTCATTGTCAATCATGTGAAGCATGATGCCAAGGAGGCTGTAGTGACTGGCCTCCCTGTTCCTGATGGCTTCTTCCCAGCCGAGTGACGAGATCTTGGTAAAGAAGCGCCTCCTGACCCCCGAGGAGTAAGCGTTTAGCGCCTTGATGTCAGCCAAAGTATGTGAATGGATTCACAAGAGGGAGATAAATATCATGAAGGGGTGAGAGAAGAAGGTCCGGTCATGCTAGGGTTCATTGCGCCGTATAATCAGCAGATATTCTCGAAGACAGCCCGTCTCATCCGTTCACGCTGAGGTGTAACAGGACAACGTCCCCCCACTCGTCCTCCACCACTAGCGTATAGGCCCCGTCGATGAACCCGTGCTGGGCTGCCGGGCCAACTTCGGGATAGGCGAACGTGCTGCAGTCGCGCACCCCGTTGACGTAGCATGGCGGGTTTGGCTCTGAGAGAATTTTGTTATCTTCGGAGCCGTTTAGGGGATAGCCCCAGTAGCCCCTGACCGTGAAGTTCGTCAGCAACCTGTAGGCGAGTGTGAGCGGGCGGCAATTGGTCGTGCAGAAGAATCCCGTGAAGTTCGCCATGTCACTATTCGGTTCAAATGTAGTGTAGTTGGCGTGGCCGCCCTCCATACAAAAGACGGGGAAGTCACCCGAAGAGTTGGTACTGGCAGCCTGCAGCCCGTTCAGGTTGTAGTTTCCCAGTACTATCATGAATTCCAGCGGTTCATTGGTGAAGCATGAGCTTACTATCGAGATGGGGAAACCTGGGACCTGCCAGTCGTCGGCGATGGTGAGGTTCAGGGGCGCCGGGGTAGTATTGTTGAGCGAGACAGTGATATGGAGTGAGTGTCCCGCATGAAGGTCCGAGCTGTTTGTCACTACGCTGAGCTCAAGGCCCCCCGTCTGGGTCGAGGTCGATACAGAGGTCGACGTCAGATCCTCCCGGATTCAGTGAGGTATGAAGAACCAGCCTCCGCCGCTATGATCAGAATTGAGATGAGGACAATCGTGATGGGGAGCAGCGCGCCGCTTTCGCGACTCTGAGGTTTCGTGATACCGCACCTGAAGAAGAATACAGCCTGATTCGATTAATAGTTTTGTCCGAGAATGCTAAACGCAATCTCTAGCCATTTCTCTGCTTACACTTCCGTAGAAAGTGTTGTGCCATGCTAGGGTTCATTGCGCCTCCGCCTAGAGGTATCGTCCATGACTCCGTCTAGCCGCTGTTCAGCTCACTTTCGGGATGGAACGTTCCCACCCTATGAACCCATGCGAACCCCGTCCCGGCCTGCTTGGCCCCCGCTCGACGTACGGCTCATTCACTGTAAGCGTTTCAGAGCACTACTGGAGCATTCCCCTTGCGGCTATTTTCACCTTGTCGACGATACGGTCGCCTCTCGTGATTTGGTAGTATTCGTGGAGGCAGGTAGTGGTGTCTGCGTGAGAAGGCAGGAACTCCAGCCTGTCGGCGCGCTTCGGTGTCTGTGAGACATCCCCCACAGTGGCGTGGCCGTGTTCCGCATTGAGCGAGATGACCTCAATGTAGGGTCTGTCCTTGACCTGAGGCAGCCCGGATTCAGCGCTTATCGCCTTAAACCCGGCATCGACGATTATCTTTTCCGGCCGTGGGACGCTGACGACCCTCGTCAGGAGCGTCAGGGACGTCTCAAAATCGATCCCGGATTTGCGGTAGCCTAGGTCCATGAAGACGTAGCCTCCCGCCTGCACCTCGGTCACACCGGGGAACTCCGAAGCGACCTTGTAAGACATGGTACCTCCGCAGCTGACGACCTCCACGTTCAGTCCCGCTGCCGATATCGACCGTGCGGTCTCGACAAGCAGATCAAGGGCCTTCTTCCCGTGTTCGAGCTTAACCTTGGCGTTGTCAATCGCTTTCAGGGACCCCTCATACCCCATGACACCCACGAAGTCCAGGTTCGGTAGCTTGGCCGCCTCCTGAGCCAGTACTATGAGGTCCCTGCCGGGCACAAGTCCGGTCCTGTCAAGGATGCCTCCGGCGGCGGCGCTCAGGTTGACGTCGGCTAGGATTCTGACCCTTGAGCCTTCGAGGGCCGCAAGTGACGAGATCTGCCTGGCGTTGTCGAGGTCGTCGATTATGACCGTGAGCTTGCTCCGTTTGGCAAGCTTCACGAGTTTCCTGACCTTGTCCTCTCCGACTATCTCGTTCGCGATGAGGATGTCGTCTATGCCGCCATCTACCATCACTTCAGCCTCGCTCAACTTGGCGCATGTGATTCCCCTCGCCCCAGCGGCAATCTGCTTCTTAGCGAGCCATGGGGACTTGTGGACCTTGACGTGAGGCCTGAGCGCAGCCTTCTTGCCCCTGAAGAAGTTGCCCATCCTCTCAATGTTCCTGTCGGCCGCCTCGACATCCAGCAGCAGGACAGGAGTCTCGTACTCGTCGACCGGGACGCTCGTAGTGAACAATGGCAGACGACCTTGGCGGAGAGTGTCCATAATATTTATCGTTGAACTCGGGGGCCCCCAAAATACCAATATGTGACCGTGCACCCCAGCAACGCATGTTGAAGACCGAGGACCTGCTGAAGAAGATCGGTCTACCGTCGTGCGACCTCGCCGACCTCCCTACTTCTACCAAGAGGTTTCCCGACGGTGCCCGGTACAGAATTGAGATACCCAGCGTCGAGAGTCCGGAGCAGTTTCGCAGGGTGGTCGAGAGGGCCGAGGAGTACGAAATACCGCTTCACAGGATCTCGCAGGGGAGCGGCGTGTTGATGCTGACCGACAGGGAGGTTGAACAGATGGTCGAGATTGGGCGGGCGGAGAGAATTGAGGTTAGCCTGTTCACTGGTCCACGCGCGAGCTACGATATCGGCGGGACAGCTAGGTCCGCCAACGCGGCGGCCGTCTCTTGGAGACTAAGGGGCGCTGATCAGCTCAGGGTCGCGATAAAGGACATCGAGCGCGGTATCCGCCTGGGTATCAGGAGCTTCCTGGTGGCAGACGAGGGCCTGCTGTGGGTCCTCGAGGAGATGAAGAAGGAGGGGATGGTACCGAAGGATGTTGTCTGGAAGATATCCGTGACCACGGGGCACGGGAACCCCGCGTCAGCGCGGCTGCTCGAGCGCTTGGGAGCCGGGACACTCAACGTCGTAACGGACCTGTCTCTCTCCCAGCTTGCCTCAATCAGGAGTGCAATCAGAATACCTTTGGACGTCTACATAGCGGTGCCAACTGGATACGGGGGCTTTGTGAGACACTACGATGTCCCCGAGATGGTGAGGGTTGCCTCGCCCATCTACCTGAAGTTCAGTATCCCACTCGGGCAGAACATCTATCCGGCAGGGAGGCACATCCTCAGTACGATGCTTGGCTACGCTGACGAGGAGGTGAGGCAGGCAAGGATATCATACGAGCATCTTCTGAGAGACTATCCCTCGGCCAAGACTTCGAAGAGAGGGGCTAAGGGGCTGGCCGTCCCGGTTTGAGCCGGGTGTTATGATGATGATAGCGAAAAGCGACTGGTTCCCCTCCCGTTGGGGCGCGGATGACCAAGCCGGAGCGATGAACGAGGTCACGCCGGAGATAATCACTAGTGCTGCAAGACTCGTGAGGAAAGGAAAAATCTTCGTGTTGTCCCACATCCTCGAGAGTGGCATCCCGCAGCACTGGTTCCACGGCGAGTTCCAGTACTCGACGTACAGACGCCACAGTGACACGCAGAAAATGTTCACGAAGAAGAACAAGTTCAGCGCGATGAACGTGAAGGTCAATATGGCAGACCATTCGGGGACCCACATCGACTCCCTGAACCACACGGCCATCGACGGGCTACTCTACAATGGTATCTCCGCCGCGGAGGTCACCGGCCCGCTGGGTACGACGAAGCTGGGGATGGAGACGAGCCCGCCGATCTTCACCCGCGGCGTCCTGCTCGACGTCGCCCGCGCGAAAAGGAAACCCTCACTGGAGGCGGGCTATGTCATCAAACCGTCCGACATCGACCTATGCATCAGGAGACAGAGGGTCACCCTGCGAAAAGGGGACGCCGTACTGGTACGCACCGGTTGGTCCCGGCACTGGATGAATGACAACAACAAGTACCTCGGCTCATGCCCGGGGATAGGGAAGGAGGCGGCCAGCCTGCTCATCCGGAAGAGGATAGCAATCTTTGGGGCCGACGCGTGGAACCCTGAGGTCGACCCTAATGAGGACCCCAAAGAGGAGGACGCCGTCCACCAGATGATGCTGGTGAAGAACGGCATAAGGATGATAGAGAATCTCTACCTCGAAGAGCCGGCTCGCGAGAAGTCGTGGACGTTCTTGCTCGTCTGCCTGCCGCTGCAGGTGAAGGGTGCGAGCGGATCCCCGATAACACCTATAGCCGTAGTCTGAGGTTCTCGCGAAATAATCTGATATAGCGGGCATCGCCTTCGTCTATGCATGATCGGTCGACTGGCCGAAAGTTAGTGAAGTTGAAAGGCACAGGTATAGGGATTTTGTGGGGGCCCCGCTCCAGGGTAACGTGACCTCTAGCCATTTCTTGTTCTTACACTCCTGTAAAAAGTGCGGCTGCCATGCTAGGGTTCATTGCGCCTCCGCCGGGGAATATCAACGATTTGGGCGATAGTAGGTACACATCGAACGATACGTTAAAGGCGAGTGACGATTTTGTCTCTTCTGCATGAAAGCGGAGAACGCCGAACGAAGGCAGGAGATTCATCAGATTGGACGAAGAATCACCTCTCTTGAGAAAGCGTTTGACTCGATTCTGACCAAGGATGATGCCGCTGCGATAGACGAAGCTCACAAGTACACCTCTCTGGCGGTCATGCTGTAGATCTTTCGCAAGTCAACAAGAAGGATAGTTGCTCTTGAGCTTCAATGTCATGATAGTCGTCCCGAACTTCTCCTTGAAGAGCCAGGCGATCCTCTCCGCTGTCCAAGTCGTAGTGCTCTGCACTCTTTCGACAGAAGCCTAGCGAGCCGTCTCCTCTGGCTCCTGCTCATCAGCGGAGACCTCCGGTGTGCTTGTTTGCGTCTAGGTTCCCATCTTATCCCTGAGTCGACGTAACCTCCACTAGTTTCTTCACCGATGTGTAGCCCACTTTAAGCGACAAGGTTACCTCGCTCTTCAACAGCTTGTCGCCGAGGAGGAGCCTGATCGCGTCATCCTCTGCTCAAACCTCTGTGGATACGGCCCTTCTCCATCCATGCCGACGCTGGGCGGATGTTAACGATACAGTATGTGACATGGCACGTAGAACTCCGTGCTAAACTACGTCGAAATGAAATTCGGTAAAAAAAATCATGTAATTACCAGTTGGGCCGCGCGAACTAGAAGCCTCCACCCGACGAGTGGACGACCGGTACGAAGAGAATGAAGATGAGAATGAGAGTCAAGCACACTCAATAAGGATGAGCGGTAACCGATTGTAGCGCTACGATGCCATCATCTGGCTGTCTCGGCGCGTTTACGCCAGCTTATTCCAGAGAGCCGCCGCGTCTGCCTCGGTTATCTTGGTCTTGTCGAGGATGGTATAGGGGAGCTTCGCCTTGTACGCCTTGTATGAGGCGTACTTCTTCATGTGCAACAGCGTTTTCACGAACTCGTCCCTCGTGACGCCGTAGTCCTTTGGCTTGTATAACAGACCGAATCCTTCCATGTCCTTGGCCGTTTCCTCCTCATCTCCCGCTTGAAACGACCTGATCACGTAGATGCCCGTCCCGACGACCTCCCCATGGAGGAAGTGCCTTCCGGTCAGCTCTTCTAGTGAGTAGAAGTAAACGTGCTCGCTACCTTCCTCTGGCCTGGGGGAACCTGCCATCAACTGGACCTTGTTGGTCTCCAGATGGAGCTTCACGAGCGTCTTTATGCCCTCCTCGTTTACCGCCTTTATGTCGCTTGATTTCGTTATCAGGGTCTTCAAAATTCGCCTTGATCCGGCCGCGGCCTTGGCGTGCCAAACTTCGCCCGTCTCCTTGTGAGACAGTTCCCAGTCTGAGAGCGCCGTCTTGCACGAATATACGTCTCCTGTTCCAGAAGTGTTCAGTCTCTTGGGCGCGGATTGTATCGCCTGATAATCGATCACGATCCGGTCCGGGATGACGTCACCCAGATAGTTGACGATGCCCTTCTTTCTGACCGCTGCAGCGGGGGTAGCGTACGCGTTGACCGAGAGTATCGTGGGCACGAAGATAGCGCTGCACTTGCGTTTCCAGGCGAACCACTTTGCAGAATCGATGCTCACTCCGCCGCCTATGCCTACCACTGCTTCCACCTTGGGCGTCTTCTTGATGACCGCATCCATATCGTCGATCTCGAGACTGCCCGCTGTGTTGACTGAGACCGGCTCGCCGCCGATCCTATCCTTGACGAGACTCCATGGTACATCCTGAGTGAATACGGCATATCTTCCGAGAGATGAACCCAATCCATCTATTTTGCCCCATGTGAACTTCGTCGGCATGGTCGCGAGGATGACAGGTCGCCGACTTTAACCCTTTGTTCCAGCCCGCGAAAGGAGTGGAATTCCTTGGCGCACCTAATACTTAATAAGTAATTCCTCCTCAGATTACGGAGTTGTCCGGGAAGAGTTTCCTTCGGGACGCGACTGGACTCGTACGGAACCTTTCAAGCTTCGACCTGTTCAACCTGAGTTTTGGGCAGATAATGCCCGCCGTTGGAATTGTCTTCATCGTATCAGCCAGCCCTTTCGCGTTCCCCCAGAGCAATATGTTCCTGGCCTTCCTGATCGCCCTCCCTCTCGTAGGTCTCGGACCGGCGCTGCTCTACGCGATGCTCGCGGTGACGATGCCGAGATCCGGGGGTGACTACGTCTACGTCACCCGAGGACTGAACCCCGCTATAGGTTTCATGACGAACTGGCTCTTCACGGTCACCGTGATCAGCTTCATCGCGGATGCCGGCTACGTCTTTCCGTCCAGTGCGCTGAACATCTTCATAGCCACCATTGGCCAGATGGCGGGTAGCTCATCACTCGTCGTCGACTCGGCGTGGTTCGCCACGCAAACCGGCGAAGTAGTGACGGGCACCGTTCTGATCTTCGCGGTGATGGGCCTTATGGCCCTCGGCAGAGCGGTCTGGAACTTCATGAAGGTCCTGTTCTTCATCGTCATGATAGGGACGTTCGTGAGCATCTTATTTCTCGCGTCTACGTCGAATTCTGCCTTCATCGCGGCATTCAACACCCACTTTGCTTCGCAAGGAATAACATACAACGGTGTAATAAAGGACGCCGTCCAGGCAGGCTACACGAAGGGCTGGACCTGGGGTGGTACGATAGGCGGTCTGGTCTATGCCATGGCAGGCCTGATTGGGTTCAACTTTGCTGCATACTCTGCTGGAGAAGCGAAGAACTCGACCAAGACGATGCCCATCGCGATCGTAGGGAGTCTGGTCATTGGCGCGCTTATCTTCGCTGCGTGGGCAGGGGCCATATACAACGCGTTCGGCTACGACTTCTTTTCGGCGGCCAACTACCTAGTCTCAGCCGGATCACCCAACGCGCTACCGATCGCCGCATCAGTCAATTCCCTCTTCACCCTGATCCCGCAGAACTCCGTCGTTGAAATACTGGCGGCGCTCGGCTTCGGTCTGGCCTGGATCTGGCTGACTCCAACCGACTTCCTGCCCGTGGTCAGCAATCTGTTCGCGTGGTCGTTTGATAGGGTCGCACCGTCCGGTCTCGCCGACATCAACGACAGGTTCCACTCGCCGGTGAAGGCAGTCCTCGTCGCGGGTCTCATCGCGGAAGCCTTGCTGTTCCTGTTCGTCTACACGAGCTTCTCTGTGGCCTTTGCGAACACCACGATTTTGTTGAATCTGGTCTTCTTCATCACCAGCATAACCGGGATACTAATACCATACAGGGCCAAGGCCGTGTTCGAACTCGCCCCGAATTGGGTGAAGAGGAAGATCGTGGGTGTCCCGGCGTTGACGCTGGTCGGGATATTCTCAGCGCTGGTTGAGGTAATACTCCTCTTCGGCTCCTTCACCAACAGCTTCATAGGGGGCGCTCCCATCTCATACCCGATCAGCTTCGGGATAGCCATCGCCGGTCTGATAATCTACTACGTCGCGAGGTGGTACAGGAAGCGCGAGTCGATTGACCTAGACATGGTCTTCCGCTCGATACCGCCAGAGTAGCTTCCCAGCTAGTTAGGTTGGTTACAGCTCGAGGAAAGCTGTGCTTTCATCAGGCGTCGCTTACGAATGGTTCTCAGCTTTCGCTCATGTGAATGGCCTCGACGAGAGGACGAGGCTGACTTCCGAAGCAGATGCTTCTGAGTATCGTCCCCACAAAGTGCTTCGCGTCGGCTTCAAATGGCAGAAAAAGGTTGCGTGTGGGATGGTAGTCCTTCAAGGAGGCCACACGAGGCCTGTTCGATGTAGTTACGCACAAGAACTTCCGGAGGCTAGGATACGGCAAACGGTTGACAAGGCCTGCTTCACTGGGCGAAGGGGAAATGGGCGGAGCGGGCATACCTACAGGTCGCGTTGAGCAATGAAGCGACAATCGATTTGTATTCCAAGTTAGGATTCGCTAAAGCGTATTGATATTGGTATCGAGTCAAGAAACTTGGCTCTCATCGTATAGACAAATCTATAGCCTATAGCCATCTCTACACTTAGTTTTTTACTTCTGCAAAAAGCGTTTTGTCATGCATAAGGGTTCATTGCGCCTCCGCAATCGTTAATTGCAAGTCGGGAAAATCCCAATGCATGGCAACGCGGGCAAAGACGTTCACAATCAGCCTGATTAGAGACCCCGAAACGGGATGGTATGCCGCGCGATGCGTCGAGTTACCCGAGGCGATAAGCCAAGGCAAGACGGAGACAGAGGCGGTCAGGAACGTGAAGGAGGCCATCGAACTTGTTTTGGAGGACCGCATGGAGGACTCGAAGAAGAAGGGCGGCAAGCTGATGGAACTGATTGTCAAAGCGAAGTAAGCTTCCCGTTGTCTCGGGCAGGGAAGTAATCAGGGCCCTACACAAGGTGGGGTTCAACCCTGCGAGGCAGAAGGGTGACCACGTCTTCCTTAAGCATCCCGATGGGAGGCGGACGACGGTGCCTCTTCATGCAGAAATCAACAAGTCGACCCTGATGGATATTATCGAACAAGTGGGCCTCACGAAAGAGGAGTTCACAGACCTGCTCTGAGTGCTTTTTTACGCGATGTACAGGGTTCATTGCGCTTCACGCTCAGAAAGTCACTTCGAAATAGGCGAAGTCGGTCTGGCCCCAGGAGTCTTCGGCTGCGATCGTGTACTCGCCCGGAGGGAAGTAATGGAAGCTCTGAGTCTCGTTCTGGACGGACGAGTCGAAGTATCCATTCAAGACGCCCGAGGGGGAGCAGCTGAAGTAGGACGTGTTTCCGTTGCAGGGCTCCGTGCTCGGGATGAGCGAGGCATGGACGGAGGGACCACCGAACGCCTTGGTCTGAAGATTATGGTATTCCATCATGCTGCTGTTGGAAAGGAATAGAATCAGAGAGGCAGGACCCCCGGCGGATATACAGAAGACTACGGCTTCGGGGCTCACCATGTCTAGTGGCGTGGCCGAGGACACGTTCAGTGCCGTGTAGTGGCCTGGAAGGACGGCATAGCCAATTACAGAGACAAAATTGTCGGCGCATATGAAATCATACTGGTCCCAGTTTGATATCACGGACGACGCCTGACTTGTCGACGTGGCGGTGAAGTTGCTCAGGAGCGGGTTGAAGATGGTGATAGTGGCTCTTAACGCCCGCCCGGAGGCTATCGTGGAGGCATTCAGGCCAACCTGCAGGCTCAGGGGCGAGGCCTCTACTGATGTAACGGTTCTAGTCACGGTACTGGTGGTGGTCACGGTCGGCTGGGTTCCTTCGGCCGAAGTACCCAGCGTGCTCACTGAGATGGACATTGTAGTCACGTACGAAGTCGATGTTGCGACCGTCCTGACGGCGGCGAAGAGGCTCACCGATATGAGGACGCCGGCTATGACGATCGTCTTTTCGTCATTAATAGTTTGGTCCGAACTTAATCAAACGCAATCTCTAGCCATTCTTTGCTCTACACTCCTGTAAAAAGTGCGGCTGCCATGCTAGGGTTCATTGCGCCTCCGCCGGGGAATATCATCCACACGTTGGGCTGATGAATGCAAGCGTCCAAGTTGATTAAGACTGGGTGGTCACCGTCTGGATCTTGTCCGGATGCCGACCACACAAAGTTAGACGAGGTATCACACGAAACTTATAATCGGTTTCAGACCGAGGTATTCACGCAATCATGATGCGCTATACTATGTGGGATGTGAAGGTACCCTACCGCGGGCTTGATCATTCAGTTGGCCTGAACTTCGGCCCCGATGGGAGACTTTATGCGGGCGGAGAGCTTGGTCAGGTCTACGTCATGGAACAGGGCACGGAGCAGCCGAAGGAGCTGGCGCGTACGAAAGGGTTCGTCGGAGGTCTGCTCGTCGACGAGCAGTCCAATGTTTACGCGTGTGATAGCGGGAAGCACGCAGTACTACGGATAACGCAAGCGGGGACCGTCGAAACTTATTGCGGGGAGGTCAACGGGAAGCCATTCGTGCTTCCGAACTATAACATCCTCGATGATCAAGGCAACATGTACCTCACCGACTCCGGCCCACAGTCGGGTTACGCTGACTACTGGAGGACGACCGGACGACTCATACGCATAAGTCCCGACAGGAAGGCGAAGGTCCTTCTTCACGACCTCAGATTCCCGAGCGGGCTGGCGCTCTCGGCCGACGGGACCAAACTTTTCCTTGTGGAGAGCAGCGCCTCAGACGTGCTGATGGTGCATGTGGAACGAGACGGCACCATTGGGGGATACGAAGTCTACGCCAACCTACCAGACACTGTCCCAGAGGGCATCGCGCTCGACCAAGAAGGTGGCCTGCTCGTCTCCTGCTATCGGCCAGACCAGATCGTACGAATCACTCCAGATAGGAGGGTTGAGCTTCTGATTAGAGACGACACGTCCGAGATTCTGAACAGAGTGACCAACATAGCTTATCCTCCCGACGGCTCGGCGAGGCTCCATTTTGCGAACATGGGAGGTTGGCACATAGGGTCGCTCGATGTGGGCACAGGCGGAGCGAAGCTCAGATATCCTGCTCTCTAAGCATAAGGCTAAGTCCCTCGGCCTAGACGCCGACATGATGGTCCGAACGAAAGCGAACCCGACTTTACTCAGGAACGCGCGAGTAATCGACGTACTTGATGGGGAACATCTCGCAAGGGCATCGGTCGTCATAGAAGGCGACAGAATTACTTCGCTCGGACGGGGGAACGATGTCTCCGTTCCTGAAGGCGCAGTCTCGGTCGACCTCGAGGGCATGACAATCATTCCAGGGCTAATTGACTCGCACCTTCATCTCTGGGGGCTCAACAGTGACAGGGTCATCGATGAGCTGCTGATGGTCCCGGATGGAGTCAGGCTCATCAGGACGACCCAAAGGCTTCACCGCCTCCTCGAAGCAGGCTACACCACGGTAAAGGACTGTGGCGGCATCAACGCGCTCCAAATCAAGCGCGCCATAGCCGAGGGGACCATAGAGGGGCCACGCGTGATCGCCGCCGGCTACTTCCTGAGCCAGACCTTTGGTCACGGCGACTTTTTCCACTTCCTGCCGATGGAGATGGTCGATGCCAGGCGGACGCGAGGGGGGTCAAATCTCACTTGCGACGGCGTCGCAGAGTGCTCAAAAGCGGCTAGATATGCGCTGCGGGAAGGTGCCGACTTTATCAAGATCAGTACTAGTGGCGGGGTCATGTCTGAGCGCGACCGGTCGGAGCACGTGCAGTTTACCTCTGAGGAAGTACGGGCGATGGTCAGGGTGGCTCAGAACGCTGGCACTTTCGTGACCGCGCACTGCCATTCTGCCGAAGGGATGCATATGTCCGTGGATGCTGGGGTACACACCATAGACCACGCACTCTATCCGGACCCCGAGGTAATAGAGAAGGCAAAGAAGAAGGAGGTCGTATTCGTCTCCACACTCTCCATAATGAAGCGGTACAATGAAGGCGGCGTTGCAGCAGGCTATCCTGAATGGGCCGTCCGCAAATCGCGCATGGCTTGGGAGAAGGCGATAGCGAATATCAGAGCGATATACAACTCGGGCGCCCTGCTCGCCGCGGGGACGGATTTCCTAGATTCGCCCCTCATGCAGATGGGCACGAACGCGTTGGAGCTCGAGCTGCTCGTCGAATTTTGCGGACTGAGCCCTCTCGATGCGCTGAGAGCAGGTACCTTCAACGGCGCGAAGGCCTGCGGGCTAGGGGAAAGGATAGGAGCGCTCAGGACTGG
This sequence comes from Nitrososphaerota archaeon, assembly GCA_029785195.1. Lineage (GTDB taxonomy): Archaea > Thermoproteota > Nitrososphaeria > Nitrososphaerales > Gagatemarchaeaceae > UBA183. The sequence goes on along the minus strand of JAFMAD010000002.1, from coordinate 103,174 downwards.
GATGACCGCAGACATCGTGGTCTGCAAGAAAGACCCCCTCAAGGACATACGTTACCTCCAGAAGCCGGATATGGTCCGGATGGTCTTGAAGGAAGGGCGTACCGTGCTCAACCGCGGGCCTGCGCCGAAGCCAGTCTAAGCGCCGGCCGTGCTGCGCACAACCGTAAGCGTCAGAATCTTCGCTGCCTGGACAACTTTCTCTAGGTCGACGTACTCATCGGCGGTGTGCGAGACTCTGTGCTGACCCGGCCCGAAGAGCACGGTCGGTATGCCTGCGTCCGTGAGCAGGCTCGCGTCGGAGGAAGCGTCCTTACCCGCTATGATAGGCTCCCTACCCGTAACGGTTGTGAACGATGAGCGGAGGTTCCGCACGAGTGGGTGGTCGCCTGCGGTCTCGAATGCGGTGGACCTCCCGAGCTCCCTGAGGGTGGCATGGAAGTCCTTGTCAGCGGCCTCGAGCTCCTGGATAATCGATGTTATCTCACTGAGCGCTTGGTCAGCGCTCTCGGTAGGAATGGTTCTCCGGTCGATGGTGACTGTACACTCGGCGGCGACTACGTTAATCCTGGTCCCTCCGGTTATCGTCCCGACATTGAGCGATGGGCTCGAGAGCAGGTGATGCTTTCTGCTGGAGAGGTGCGATTGCAGCCCCTTCAAACGGTTGAGGAACTCGTTCATTTGCATAATCGCGTTGTTTCCGAGCCAGGGCCTTCCTCCGTGCGCTGCCCTCCCGAATGTCTTGACCTCCATCCATAGTATCCCGCGCTGAGCCGTCTCTATCTGAAGGTCCGTGGGCTCGGTGACTATCGCCATGTCACTTGTGATACCCTTGCTCAAGAGGTACTTGGTTCCGGCAGGTCCTGAGGATTCTTCATCGGCCACTCCGGTGAACATTATGTCGCCTCCTAGTGCCATTCCAGAGTCTACGATGGCCCTGAGCGCAACCGCGGCCGCGACGACTCCGGACTTCATGTCGGAGGTCCCCCGGCCGTACATCCTGCCTCCCTCGATGGTACCGCCGAAAGGGTCCTTGGTCCATCCCGTTCCGGGCGCCACGACATCGAGATGACCGTTCAGCATCACGGACCTGCCGCCGCCCGATCCCTTTACCTTCGCGACGACGTTAGCGCGCCCCGGCGCGTACTCCAGTATCTCGGAGTTTACGCCGGCATCTCGGAAATATTCATGGAGGATATCGCAGCACTCTCTCTCATTCCCCGGGGGGTTCGTCGTATTGCACCTTACGATGTCCCTCAGAAGACGTGTAGTCTGCACCTCCGAGATGTTCTTCGACAGGTCTGCTGCCATCTTGAGGTCGTCCAACTGACACCCCTGGGCTCAGGACATATTTTGGTGCCGCGGTCCACCGGTTACCGACTAGCGAAAGACTCGAGTGTAGCGTCCTCTTGGCCCTCCCCCATCGGGACGAGTATCGGGAGGGTGACCCCAGCCTCGGTGTATTCCCTGAGCCTCGATCGAGCTCTCCTGCCGCCCATAATAACCACGGACTTGAGCAGTCGGTCGCCGATCAACTCCGCCGCGCCCTCCAGATCGACCCTCCCCTCTGGGACGAAGTACCTCTGCCTAATCGATTCCAGAAGCTCGGGTCTCTCTCCGGTGAACTCGAATAGACTATCTCCCAGACCTGGGAACGAGAGGAGATCGGCGACGGTTCGGCGTCCCTGTGACAGAGCCTCGTCCGTGACGTTTGGCATCGCCCAGATCAGGGAGGCCACGCCGAAGCCCCGCAAACCTGATCTGAGCCTCTTCTTCCTCACCTCCACGAGGGCCCGCGCCGCGTACCCCGGCGTGGTGCAGTAGTTGAGCACGACGCCGTCACCTATCTCTCCGGCCAGTTGAAGGGCCCTCCTTCCCACCGCTGCCAAGAAGATCGGAACCCTGCGGGTCTGAGGGAAGTCTCTCCTCACGCCCCTCACCTTCAGGAATCTCCCGTCAAGGGTGACGGTCCCTCCCGACAGGTACGTCCTGATCACTTCGACAGCTTCCCTCATGTAACCGGCTGGGTCGTCGTAGGGTATCCCGAGCTGCTGGCGCAAGATGAACTCGACTCCTCGCCCGAGACCTAGGGTCATCCTGCCTCGGGACAGCTCGTCTAGGGAGGCCGCGCTCATCGCCAAGGCGACGGGATGTCTTTCATGTACATTGGTGACAGCGGTGCCCAGCGCAAGGGAGGTCTTTGATCCTATGGCAGCGAGGACTACAAACGGATCCCTGTAATAGTGATAGTGGATGGCCCATCCCGACTCGAATCCTTTCGTCTCCGCCTTCTTCGCAAGAGTGAGGAGTTCGGGAAGTGGTCTCTTGCAGTCCAGACCAATTCCGATTCCGTACATCTAAGGACACCAGACCGCCACTGGGCGCTACTGACCATTGACGAACGTTACAGTGTTGAAGATTGGCAGGGAGGACTGGCCGCCCCAAGTCGGGTCCAGGAGGAATCCGCTGATTACGTTCTTGTCATAGACGGTCGAGCCTCCCACGGGGAGCCAGAGTCCGAGTGTCCCAATCCAGGCGTAGGGTGCGTCGTTGTAGATTTGCTGCTGCGCCGCGGCGCAGAGCTGCTGTATCTCGGTGACATTCGAGGTGGTCGTGAACGCGTTGACACAGGCTTGGACGGTCGGGTTGGAGTAAGCGGCCCAGTTGCCCCAGAGAGATTCGTTGCTCACGAACGAGACCCAATAGTCTGCCGGCGTCAGTGCGAACGCTCCCCATCCCTCGCCACCGTCCACCCAAGATAGCTGCCCTATCTGCTGGGCGTTCTGGACGTTGTAGGAGTAGCTCCCGTAGACACTCAGGTACGCGCTACCAGACAGCACCTGCTCGTTGACAGTGATTCCTATCTGCGCCAAGTCTGCCGTTATCACGGAGGCACCGGCTGTGCATGCCTCGCAGCCTGTCTCTATCCTGAGGGTAAGCGGGGGCATGTTCTTGATGTTCGCCGCTGCCAGGTCCTGCTTGGCGAGAGTCAGGTTGTACTGATAAGGCTGGAATGATCCAAGGTCGTAGAACTGGCTCCAGGCGGGATACTCTGGGCCCATGAATGGTGATGCATGCCCAAGGTACGCTGCGTCGTACAGGTCGGTGTAATTGATTGCGTGTACGATGGCCTGCCGAACCAACGTTATGTTGGTGGGATATTCCTGAGTGTTTAACCCAAGGACAGAGACGAGTCCGGCCCAGGGAGGCAACTGGACGTAGCCGAACTGAGAAGGATTACTCGTGACGAGTGACCAGTCGCTCGACTCGATGTCCGCAATCTGGGCGGTGCCATGCTCCAGGTTGATATACCGGGACAGATCGTCGGAATTTGCGTATACGACGACATTCTTGACGTGGCCTGGGTCAAAGAGCGGCTGGGCCTTTACCTGGTTAGCGGTAAGATTGTCGCCCCAGTATGTCGGGCTCTGCGTGAAGTTCACGTATGCATTCACCGAGAACTGGCTCACGACGTAAGGCCCGGTCCCGGGTATTGGGTTCAGGTTGAAGTAGGTGCTCGGCGATGCGGGGGTCCCGAATCCTCCGTGGTCCAGAACGTACTGCGTGTCGTAGATTAAGCCCCCGTATGTTAGGAGCGTGCCCGGGAGCCAGTCGAACGGCCCGGTCAGGTGCATCACGAGCTGGTAGGGGCCCGTGACATAGATCGGCCACGAGTCGTTCTCCATTACCGTCAGGGCCTGCGCCGATGGATTAATCACACCGGACTGGTTGAAGAGGGCGAGGGTCGACGGACCGAAGTTCACGCCCGTATAGTTGAAGACGTTGTAGTTGTTGAGCCATGTGGACGAGTTGCCGTTAAGATAGTAGACCCCGTAGAACTCCAGCCAGACCTGGTAGGCGTTGAGCGGGTCGCCGTTCGAGAACTTCACGTTCTGCCTGAGGTTGAACGTCCATGTCTGGTTATTGTCTGAGGAGGTGTAGTTCGCTAGCCCAGGCTCGAACTGGACGGTCCCGGTGTCCCAGAGCTTGGTGTCATTGACCGTCACGAGCGTCTGATAGACCGTCATGTACTGCCACTCCGGCCATGGAGAAACGGGCGTATTCAGCACGCTCAGGTCGCCCGGGAAGGGCCACGACCACGAGTCTATCGAGAGCGTGTTGACCGCGCCACCGGCACTCGAACTGGAGCTAGTAGACGAAGAGCTCGAGATACTCGATGTGGTCGAGGTCCTTGAGGAATAATAGTAAACCCCTGCCGCGGCGGCTACGACCAGGAGGATTACGACGATTACAGCTATAGCAGTTCGTCCGACCGCCGTACGTTCAGTTGCGGCGAAAATCAACTTTCCTGCAATTAGGATTTTGGCATATTTTAATTTTCTCGACGCGAGACCATGAAAATGTCAATCGTCTGAGACACCCGAGGTTGATGTCGTCCATCTCAGTCCTCACACGACTTGCACGAAGATTAGAGTAAATCCAATCTCCCTAAGCACTTCCTAGTTTTGCACTTCCGTAGAAAGCGTTGAGCCATGCATAAGAGTTCATTGCGCCTCCGCCGGGGAACTTGATGTTAGACTATGATCGGACGACCATCAACGAAATAACGGGCTGATGTATGAGGACGAACGCGGCTAAGAGGCAAGAGACAGACCTTCAGGGCCATCCTAAAGGCAGCCGATGTCCGATGCGTCAAGTGCAACAGCAGGGACAACCTGACAATCAACCACAACATTCCGCTTGCGTAGGGACGAGTCATGGTCCGTCCAACCTCGAAGTTCTTTGTAAGACGTGCCACAAGGCGTTTCATGGAACAGGTCGGAAGAAGTGGGACGATGGATAGGATTTCGAGATTTGACCAGCCTTTAGCTCCTATGTTGTTCGCCATCTGAGACTTGCTTCATCTTTTCGACATATGCGAACCCCGTCCCGGCCTGCCTGGCCCCCCGCTCGACATACCTCCGGAAGAGAGCGAGGTCTTCCGGTAGCCTCAGCGCCAGCGGGTCCCCGTTCGCATCGTTCTCCCCGGGCAGAGGGTCGCCGCCGAGGGCGTTCTTCACGGCCTCGTAGCTTTGCAGGTTCGTGAGCCTGTGGGCTATCACCGTGCCGCAGTTGTCCCAGACGTACCTCGATAGCAGGGTCGGCATCTGGTCCACGATGATGAACCCCCAGCCGTACCTCCGCGCCTCGGCGATCGCGAGTTCGAGGAGCGTTCTCTCGCCTCTCTGCTGCGGCGGCCTCTCCTCGCTCAGGTAGCGGTGCGCCTCCTCCACGACGATGAGCCTGCGCAACTTCTCCCCGTCGCCGTCGTCCCTGAGCGCCCGCGCCTTGTCATACTGCCAGAGCTGGGCGAGCACGACCTCGGCCAGGAAGCGCTGGTCCCTGAGCGAGTCGATCTGTCCGACCTCGTAGACCGTCACCCTGTCCTCCATCGATGCAAAGTCCAGCGCCTGTTCCGAGTTCAGGGACCTTCCCACAGGCCCCATGTTGATGATGTGTAGTCTCGACTCGAGCGAGCGCTGGCTGTTCTGCTCCTTCGAGCTTCCGGCTTTGAACCTGCCCACCTCGCTCTCCAGCTCCCTCAGCGTGGGACTCCCCCTGGATTCCTGGCGCAGCGACCACAGGCAGTCCAGGAGGATGCGCCTCGAGGGCTCCGAGAGCCCGTAGGCCCTCGTGAAGACGTCGATGAAGGCCCTGTCCCAGAGGTCCGGCTCGACTGATGCGGGCGGGATGAGCGGGTTGAAGCTCACTCTCGGCTCGTCTCCCACGGCGATGGGCCGCACCGGCTCCCTGACCATGCCGTCAAGCTTCCGGTACTCACTCTTCACGTCGACGATGAGACAGGACTTGGGCCGGTCGGCGACCGCCTGCTGGACCGCGGAGAACGCATGGTTGGTCTTCCCGGAACCAGTCGCTCCGAGAATGAGTACGTGCCTCAGCAGCAGGGAGTCCGTGAAGCGGAAGGCCGTGTGCCGTGCCTCACCCCTCACGAGGAGGAGCTTCTCCGACCCGGCGGTCCTCAGCCTCACCCGCCGGGCCATGCGCTCGTCGAAGTTCGGGTCGTCCGGGGACATCACTGGAGCGACTCCTCCAGCTCCTTCAGCATCCTGCCCTTCGCAGCGTATTCGGCCTGGTCGATCTTCCCCCGCTCGTAGGACATCCTGACGCCCTCCGAGGCGAGGCGGAGCGCCTCCGTCCAGTTCTGTCCCTGCGGCCTGGGCGTCCTGCCGGTGAGGACGCTCTGAAAGGTCAGCGAAGTCGTGCTGATGAGCTTCTCCGAGTAGGGGGACGCCCTGTAGCTCTGGCCGCGCTTCTCGAGCATACCGAGCCTGGTGAGCCTCGAGAGCCAGACCCACGCTCCGGCCCTCCCCACCTTGAAGACGGCCCTGACATCCTTGTTGGTGACCTGGGTGACGCTGGCGAGGCTGAGAAGGTCCAGCACCCTCTGGTCGGAGAGCATCGCGAGGTGCTCTCTGAAGTGTCTGATGAGAGCGATGTCCTGGGTGACCGTCTCCGTCAGCTGCCTCATCTCCGGGTACCTCCGCAAGAGGTCAACCTGGCTGGCGGTGCGTCCCGTCTTAAAGACGGTTCCTCACCTAAGATACGTATCTTAGGTACTAGTCCTCATAACGAGTATGTTAGGGAGGGCTCGACAGGTGCTCCGCCGACCTCAAAGAAGCCATCATGCTCGGCGACACTTGAAAGATTTGCAATTTCGCCCCGTCAACTGAGGATTAGACGTCGCGCTCCTGATGTCTAGGGAATTCTCGACGCGATGAGACGGTCCCGTGTCAAGTGTGGATTTGACGCGCGTCTACCGGCAGATCGACCTGCTCGCTTCTAAATAGCGTCAGCGCCGAGAGATTTACGCTCACATTTCCGCCCGTTCAAAACTGACTTTTTCTCGCCCCTACTCATCTTCCTGCTCCCCTCACTTTTCCGCCCACCCCACCCAATTTTTGACCCTTCACCATCTTCGCGCTAACCTGCTACTTACCTGCTCCACCCCTGCTACCACCTACGAATCCGACACCTGATGCTGCGAGCTGACCGAACTTCTGCGTGATGTCCTTTGCAAGACAACAGACTGTCTCGCAACGAGGTATCGAAGCCGGGAATAGGTATCTCGTCCAATGGAGGATGTCCAGGACCCGTCGCCGGACCCCCGCCCCTACTGGGAGTTTCTTTGGACGGCGTCGATGGTACTGGTTCCCGTACTAGGCTGACTGGAGGCAATCGACCATTTCCGAGGATTGGAAGTGTGCCCACCGAGATGCGGTACCTGACTTGCCTGCTCGCCGTGAAGCACAACTCCGGTCTCGGATTGAACTTGCCGAACGTTGCCATACCTCGCCATGCTCGGGACGAGATATTCGCCGTCGGCATCAAGAGGTGCAAGGCGCCTTTCGATGGGGTGACCCTCTACACGAGGCACAAGGTGGACAGCAGGAAGGCGGTGTTGTCTTTGGCGCAGCTGAAGGCGAGTCATGGGGAGGAGTTCTGGGTGAGGTCGATAGAGAGGTACCCCCAAGAGGAGTTCGTGGCCGATTACAACAGGATGAAGCCGAAGGGGCTGGAGAACACCGAGCTGGAGTCGAGGGACGGGCTCTGGGTCAGGGTGGATGAGGCGAGGCTGAGGTTGGAGATGCTCGGGATGGAACACTTCGAGGGCGGGGTGACGCTGAATGTCGGCTTTGGGGACGCCGGGCCAGTCAAGGTCAGAAAGGACCTAAGCGGGTTCTCGGTGAGGATGAGGGACCACTCGTTGGTGTACGTAGCCGCGTCCGATGGCAAGCACATCCTGCTCATGCACAGAAGGCCTCGCGAGAGCATGCACACCACCGTGTTGGATGCCTGGAGTGCAGGTACGGATGGGAATGTCGTGCGAATGGCCGACTTTAGGAATGGGATCGAGTTTGTGAACAGGCCAACCTCGTTCGAAGGGAGGTATGAGATTCGATTGAGCTCAGCACTGAGGACCTACGTGGGCGCCAGACTCTTCCAGGGGTCTCCGCTCGGCTACAAGAAGAGGAGGGGCGACCTTGGGGAAGAGCTCATAAACGAAATATTGACGCGTCTCGATTGTCCAGAGTTGATGCGCTATCCGCTGGGTCGCTGTGGAGGTCTGTTGGGGCATGGAAGGCCGGATAGCTTGAGACGAACTCCGGATAACTTGCTAGCTTACTTCGAGTCTAAGTGGTGGAAGAAAGTGAAAGCTGCTGCATGTGATGCTACCAAGCAGGTCAAATCTTTCTTGGAGGAAGATAAGTTCGGTAGTGAGACTGTTGCCGGTGCTTATATGGCGATTCTAGACTGGAATCCGTGGGAAGTAGAGTGCGCCCTGACAGTTTCTAAGGTGTGGTGAGCAAGACTAGTTGAATGAAATGGAAGCGATCAAAAGAGAAGTTTCGCTCTTTACTGACTCGGAATTTGTGAAGAAGGAAAAGGGGAAACTTCCAAAGAGGTTCGGGAATCCGACTTGGCTAATTCGATGTGTAGAAATCACCCAAGCCAGAGAGATTCCCTACGTCAATGCTGTTTGGAGAAGCAACGGCGAGATTAGGATGGAGTCACTGGCCATAGGCGACATTTCCGATATGATTGAGGACGCCTATGGAGAGCAGGCGGTTTACCCGATATTGAAGATGAACTTGTTGGATTTCGGTAAGCCTGAATTCAGAGAGAAATTCCTGAAACCGTATCCTATTGTGAAAAGGCGACTTGACAAAAGTGAGAAGATTCTCAGGAATGTTGCAAACAAAGATGAAACGAAGCTAGAAATCAGGTACGATGGAGGAGAGGGCATCGTCGTTTTCTACCTAGATTCCATAATAGAGGTGCAAGAACTAGATACTGATGCAGAGGCTAGGTCTGTTCAACGAGCTCTTTCTTCACTAAAGCAAGCCTACCAGCAAATAGCTCGAATGTCTTAGTGGGTTCATTGCAAGTCTGTAGCGACAGGTGGTTACTCACAATCTCCGGAGAGGTCCGCCCAGAAATCTCACCGTCGGGTGCTCCTAAAGGTTAACTATCGATGCGACAAGATAGAATCAGTTGGAAAGAGAGCGTCTTCAGCAGATTCATGGTAGCCTCTCGCCGGCTCAGTTCGAGAAGCTGGTCTATAGGCTACGAGATGAGTTTCTCTGAGACACAGCTCCTTGCCAAGTCCGGAGACGGGGCATAGACCTTCGGGCGAAATGGGAGCAGACGCAGGTCCCAGGGCTTAGAATCGACCTCGATTTCGTCATCCAGGCTAAGCGGTTCGACCCTGGTACCAGCCTTAACCCGCGGATAGAAGACATCTTTCTCGTCCTTGTGATGGAGATTCTATATTCAGGCCAGAATACCCTTGACATGGAAGAGATCGTTGTAGAGCGGTAGGATTAGACCTTGCTGAATAGCTCGATCAATTCACTCAGCGATAGATGCAAAAGGTCGGTTAGGCATCAGTGACTCGCAGAGTGCCAGCTAACTAGTCATTACAAACTTAAGAATGACCTCAAAGTTCTTCCAGCTCCTTGGCTAACTGGACCAAGTTTGCCAAAGAGTACAACGAAAATGACGCATTCTGGAGCTTGACTAAACAGCGTTCAATCTCTCCAAGTACCCTGTCCAACTTCCGTGATATCTTGCGAGTGCTCAATGAGCCACGATTCAAAAACAACTGGCCGCAGCTCCAGTCTGAGTTCACGAATGAGATTGGAAGGCGTAAGCTGATTGAATTCTCTAAGACTCCTCGCAATATCACGAAATACCTTGATGAGTTGGAAAAAACCAAAGGGAACCCAAGAGGTTTTGTAGCTGCGATCGAAAGAATCCGTACTGAACTATCTAGCGTAGGAGGTTCTGCTGGTGCCAACGCCAGAATCATCAAGTCGCTTGCGGAGCATCTTGGTTTTCTATATGAAGCCGAAGGCCGGATTCAGTTTACAGAGGCAGGCGAGGAATTTTTGAATGCAAGAACCGAATCAGATTTAGCTGGCTCAATCAGGAATCAGCTCCTGAAATGGATGTACTGGAATGCCTCGGTGCGTATCAATTCACACAAGGCAATCAAGCTCCTTCCATTATGGTTCACAATTGATGTTTGCAGAGAACTCCCAGATAAGATGATCAGCAGTGATGAGTTTGCCTTATTTCTCGCTACAGCCAAAAGGATGGATCAAGTAACACAAGTCGCTGACAGAATCAAAGAGTTTCGGGCAACAAGGAGCTTGGAACGAAGTAGATTACGAGCTAAGGTTGGCAAGAAGTTAACAAGCGTCAAAGGTTTTGCAAGCTACGTTTTCTCTGCGTTCGAGACAACTGGAGTTTTCGAGTATGAGCGCGGAGAAGGTACCTTAAGATTGAGAGGCGAAAGCTTGAAGGATTTACCCAGCATTCGTCCCTCATATTTCGAATACGATGATGTATTGCTCTATTATGACTATTTTGGCTCTGTAGGATTCATAGGTCCACATCGTCTTGTGAAGACAGATGTCATCAATCCGAAAGGAGATTACGTATCAGTTGCCGTTTTTCAGATAATGGATTCTAGGAGAACTTGGCAGGTAATAACGAATGGGAGAGGTCATCTTGTGTTGCCTGCTAAAGAAGTTAAGGTTCGGGCAATTGATTATTCCGTGAGACCTGAAAGAATTGCTTGGGAAGAATCGATCTTGCCAGACCGAGACACTCTGACTGTGATCTACGCCGGCAGTTCCAGAGGCATAGCTATAGGTTATGATGAAATCAAGTCTAAACTGAATGAATTCTTGCAGTCGAATGGGTATGATAGCGAACTACTAGAAAGATTGAGACTTAGGGAGAGATACACTACAGTAGTTGAGAGCAAAAAGAATGTTCGTGGCGGCAGATTTGAACAATTGATGTATGACCTTCTTCAGTCAATGGTTCCGGGGTACTTCGACGAAGTTACATGGGAGGGATCCATCGACCCGTTTGGTATTCCTATGCATGTAGGAGGTTATCAGAGCGACTTGACAATAAGGAAGGATAAAACTCTAATTGTGGTGGAGGTAACACTTGCGGGGCCGATACTTGCGCAGGGAAAGGACATCTCATGTGCGAGTCATCTCGACATGATAAAGAGTGGCCTGTTGCCTTCTGGTTTCAACTTACAGGATATTTTCGCCATATTTATTGACAGTAAGGGGCTCAATAGTTATGTTTTGCAGAATTTCGCGAACGACAAGCAGAGAGTGGTGTGCCCGATGACCATTAAGGAGTTCTTGGACGCGCTCGACGAATATCGTACAAGCCGAGACTTTTCGGCATTCGTTAAGCGACTCAAGCTGTGGAGCAAGAGACTTCGATAGCTCATGGGCTATGCGGATTTCCTAAGAGTCAAAATCCAGTCGTTATCGATAATGCCGCTGTGTTCCGCGCGCGTAATCAGAAGGGTACGATGTCTTATGACATAGGAAAATGTGTTCTCAACCTCGAATCCTACGTCTTTCGCAATGTCGCACAAAACGTCGTGGGTGGGAATCGGAATTCTTCGTACTACCCCGTCGCCAATCACCACCACATAACGTCCTTCGCGTCGGTCGGAGCTTCCTCTCAACACTCTAAACACTTCCTCGAAATTCTTCCTCATGTCTACGAAGAACTTGTATGTGACGTAGGCTCTTAGCTTGTCTTTGGAATAGATTTGTTCAATCGACTTGTTTAGTCTCGCTCCGGCTCGGCCATCCAGTTGATGAAGACGTGTATATGTCTTAGATGATACCGACTCAGTTCCGATGTAATCCTTCTTCAGCTCGCTTCTCCCCTGGCCGTCGATAAGCCCAAGCCAATACATTTCGAGTTGATTCACCCTAGAGTAGTCCATTGCATTGATGTATGGAGGAGAAGTGGTAGCCAGTTCGACAGAGTCGTTAGGCAATTCAATGCTTCTCGCATCCTTGCCAATGAGCTTAGCAGATACATGCTTGTCACAGCGAGATGAGAAATCTAGAATCTTTGGAGTGAACTTGTCAACACTCTTTTCAAATCTGGACAATACGCCGTCGGTCGTGAGGTTCTTTTTCTTCTTCAACCCCCATTTTGTCTTTTCGGGGAAGATTTGATCATCATCTGCGTAGGATGAAGGTCTTATGATGGCTGAGAGACAAACATAATAGAAGTTCCTAAGGCTAATATTGGAACAGATATCATCGATAGATTCTTTGATGGCGGTCAGCCCTTTCGCAACTTCGTCGGCGAACCAATGGTCCCTATTCGGAATTTCCGGGATTTGGATGGTATTCAGATTTTTGCTCCGCATTAGTGAGAAGATCTGGTTCCTCGTTTCTCTCAGCTCATCTCTACCTAATGGCGTAGATTTTACCGAAGAAAGAAGTCTCGCCATCGGATCGATGTCTATACCGTAGCTGTTGACGCCCTGTAGTCGCGCCTCCACCAAGGTCGTTCCGCTCCCACAGAATGGGTCAAGAACCCAATTGGTTCGCTTTGTGCCGCAATACTTGAGAATCGCCCACCTTGGAATTTGTGGTATGTACTTTGCTGGAAACTCATGAATTCCGTGTGATGCGTACGATACATCTCGAGTCGCGATGAAGAGCGTAGAGTTTGCAGGGATGTCGAATTGCGGTATGTCCGGAACGGAAACAATCTTACCCTCCTTCATATGCGTGATTTGTAGATTCTTTTCGTGAGCCAAGTAAGAGTCACTGTTTCCATCATCCTGAAAATCAAGGAGACTTGTCTCCTTATCAATAGTCAAATGGGGGCACTCCGCATGACGGTCGTTCCTTGAGAAAAATCGAAGTGCCAGTATTCGTTTCGATTCTCAGTGGGAACAAGTTGCCGCATATTGCAATTCTTGCCAGATATAAATGCGCCACGGCCAACTAGCAAGCCGAGTCCGATGATATCTCTGGTCAAGATTCTGTTGTGAAGTGGCGCAAGCTGAACGCGGTTCTTTACTGTCTTATTCAAACTTCCGTAGAATCGTCCATGAACCGTCTCGATTTCTCCTGACAATCTCCCAATTCTTGAGTGCATTCAGCCTGATCGTGACATATTTGTGAAGCGTTCTATCAGGATATTTACTTAAAGCCAGTGCTGCAATCTGATCACTGGTTGCAGTTCCACCCAGTTCCTCTAGCAAAAGATAAACAAGCTTCTGGCTCAATACGCAAGATGAGTAGTTGGGTGCTGTTATAGGTTATGTTCAGGAAGGGGGTTCAATCGATAGATGTCCATTTCCCAAGTGTCGCTGAATGAATAGTAGAGTTGTTCGTCCATATTATAGTGATTCGTGCCACAGAAGTGTTCGAGCTGAAGTCGAGCAATTCGTAACTTCCAGCCATTCTTGGTTTTGAATGGGGCTTTTCATGCCATGCATAAGGGTTCATTGCGCCTCCGCCGGGGAATATCATCCACACGTTGGGCGATAGTTAGGAGACCAGCTGAACAAGTCGCCCGAAGGCTTCTTGCGTACACCGCTCCCACTTCAACGCGATCTTCTATCGCAGCCCTTCTCGACTTGGCTCTCCCCCTTGCGAGGGAAAGCTTTAGTCGACAGTCGACTCTTCTTGAGAGTGGCTTCCTGCTTAGATGCTTTCAGCAGTTATCCACGATAGCTTAGCTGCCCGGCTGCGCCCTTTCGGACGACCGGTACGCCAGAGGCTACGCACCGCTGTTCCTCTCGTACTAGGCAGTGCTTCCTCGCAGTCGACTTCCGCTTCCATCAGGTAGAGGCCGACCTGTCTCACGACGGTCTAAACCCAGCTCACGTTCCCCTTTAATGGGCGAGCAGCCCCACCCTTGGCCCCTGCTGCAGGACCAGGATGGGAAGAGCCGACATCGCAATCTTATCTAAGATTTCTCTCAGGATTAGACTATGTCTTCACCCTCCTTGCACTCTCTGGACCGGCTTGCGGCCGGCCTTCGATCGGAGGGGTTGGCGTATGATAACCTGGAGCCCCTTACGCGGCCTCCCGATGTTTGTCGCGACACGTCGGAACGTATCGCGTCGGGAGACAGCTCCATGCTATCTCATCACGCACTTTTCTGCGCGCTCAGTCGTTACGGGGTCATATGGGAAGATCGTTTCTACCTGTTGATAGTTTACCACAGCCTGCACCGATACCGGCCCGCCCTATGGCAGGACAGCGTCTGTGCTGGTTGTGCCCGCTTGCAAGCATCCGCCCGAAGTTCACACCCCGGAGCGGATACCGCTGCCGGAAGATGTTTCAACCATCCTGTAACCCATCCATCAGATTAGAAGTGCCCTTAGTGGAGCGAACTTTACTTGGCTGCTTTCTGTTTTCTGTGCCTTGCGCCGGCCGCTAAGCCGACATTGCTCGCTCTTCTGCCCCGGATGTACTCCGGGGTTACCCATAGACTTCCCACGGCGTTGTCCTTTCTCGTTTCCTCAGTGTTCCCGAGAGGAGGAGTTCGCCGTTATAAGCCAATGCTTCAAATCGCGTTACCGTGATTTTGCCCCGAGACCTTTCGGTCCAAGGTACCAAACCGCGGGGTCGATTGGAGCTCTCGCCCGCGACGAGCCTGTTACCCCTGGGGTAACTTTTCTGTCACCTCCAGCCCCCAACAGTGGGGACTTGAAGGATCGCTAGGCCACACTTTCGTGGCAGAGAACTCTGCGTTTAAGTTCCCTGTCAGGCCGACTTTTCGCCTTGCCGTCAACACTGGAGTTCTGACCCAGTTGAGTCGACCTTTGGGCCCCCTCGATATCTTTTCAAGGGGGTGCCGCCCCAGCCGAACTGCCCACCTGCCGGTGTCCTCCCGTAGGAGTTAGCGATACAGTCGCAAGGGACGGGTGTTACATTGATGCCTCCACGCCAACCGGAGTCAGCGCTTCGACGGCTACCCGTTACACTCTGCAATCGCAACCGAATCGCAGCAACAAGCTGCAGTAAAGCTCCACAGGGACTTCTCTCCCCGATGGAAGTTGCTGGACTGTTCGTCCAGCTTACGTAGGTTCGCCGGGTTGTAGATAGGGACAGCGGGGCCCTCGTTGGTCCATTCATGCACGTCGGAACTCACCCGACAAGGCATTTGGCTCACTCTGTTACTTCCGTGGACCTCGATTTCTCGAGGCGGACTTGCTGCGAAGCAAATCTCCATGCATCGCTGCATGGGTCGGACTATATCTTGCCCGCTTTTTGCGGCGGACTCTGGCGTATAGTCTCTGAGGATTCTGAATAGATTTTGGAGATGTTCCTTGCTGTTTCCTTTCATCCTGTTCCGTTGGAACTCATGGTTTCCGTTCTGTTTGTCTGGGCATTGTATCTCCTCTTCTGTCCAGCCTTTCCTGCTGATTGTCTGCAGCCTTGGCCTTGTCAGTCCTTGCGGACTAGCCCGGCATACTCAGATGTTCCAGCATATGGCCAGATTTGTTTAAGGCAACTGTGGTCACCTTAAGAGAGTCAGAGTTACTCCCGGCGTTTACAGGCCCTTAGCCCAGTTGAACCCAGGTTTTAGGTACCTGCACTGGCCAGGATTCATAAACCGTACTCATCCTTTCGGACTTGCGGTTTACTGTGTTTTTATTAAACAGTCGGGACCCCCTCGTTATTGCAACCTGCGATCCCTACTCATCGTAAAGAACGCAGGCACCACTTATCGCTAACTTACGTGGCTAATTTGCCGAGTTCCCTTACCTACGGTTCCCCGACACGCCTGAGGCTTCTCACCTAGGATCACTGGTGTCGGATCTAGGTACGATCTTCATTATCCCTGTCCTCCTTAGTTTTCAATGTCTCCGGGAATGGGCCTAACGACCCCAACGGGCCGCTATTCTCCCCTCGACGTGGTTCTCGTCATTACGACACTCCCCACATCTTGGATGATTAAACAGAGCGAATAACTCTGTAAGGCTTGTCTCAAAGCATCTAAGGTGATGTCGTCCCTTGCGGGACATCGGAATAACAAAGGCTGCGGAATATTAACCGCATTCCCTCATTCGAGCAATACTGTTGAGTTTGCTCTTAGGATCGGCTAACTCCTGGCTGATGACGCATTGCCAGGAAAACCGTGTCCTTTCGGCGGTCAGGATTCTCACCCGACTACGCTGCTACTACTACCGGGATCTGCACTGGAGACCGGTCCACTGGATCTCACGACCCAGCTTCTACCCAGTCACCACGCCCATCTACCACAAACCATTCACAGAATGGTTGTCCAGAGTATCGGTACTTGGCTTTAGCCCCGTCCATTTTCAGGGCCCTCAACCTCGGCAGGTGAGCTGTTACGCTTTCTTTGAAGGGTAGCTGCTTCTAAGCTTACCTCCCTGCTGTTTTAGGTCAAAGACTCCCTTTTGCTTGACACTTAGCCAAAATTTGGGGACCTTAACTCTAGTCTGGGTTAACCCCCTCTCGGTTATGAGGCTTACCCCACATAAACCCGCCTCCCCACGTCTACTGCGTTCACACATTCGGAGTTCAAGAAGAAAGTGGACCCTTTCGGATCCTTGTTTTCTCGTTGGTGCTCTACGGCGTGAACTACCATCGGTGGAGACAGGACTGGGATCCGCTTCGATGGGAACTAGCAATCACCGAACTAGATAGGCTTTTGGCCCCTTGGCCAGAATCAGGGGACTAAATTGCACGTTAAGACCCTTGCAGTCTTCGACCAGGCTTTCGCCCGGCTTCAACTTGTTCTGGCCACGATCGTTCGGTTTCTAGTCTAAACCGCCATGACTCCAAGGCCCTTTCAGACCTCCTGCCACACTCTTGCGAGCTACGCAGAATCGCTTTCGCTTCGCCTCCGGGCTTCTAACCCTTAGGCTCGCCATGACAGTTAACTCCCCGGCCCGTGTTTCTAGACGGAAAGCACGACACTGGGGCGCTTAACCCACCTTGAGCTCCCTTACGGGAAATCGCGGTGGAATCACACCCCTTTCATGCCGTGCACGTCTGTAGCTGGATGGTTTCAGGCTCTTTGCACACCCCTTTCGGGGTACTTTTCAGCTTTCCCTCGCGGTACTAGTGCTCTATCGGTCTTGGGTTGTGTTTAGCCTTGGGGGCTGCTTTCCCCCATCTTCCCTAGCCACTGCCAAAGCCAGGTACTCTGCACGCAGCGCAACCACGAGCTCGAACAGCCTACAGGACTATCACCTTATTTTGTCTGCCTTTCCAGGCAAGTTCGGCCGCGCGTTCTCAAGGTTGCATATGCTGATGCGAACCCCACATCTCCCGGCCCTTTCGGGCAAGGATTCGGTTTGGGCTCTCCCGTGTTCGGTCGCCCCTACATAACGGGATCTCAATTGATTTCTTTTCCTCCTGGTACTCAGATGTTTCCTTCCCCAGGGTTTGCGTTCCTTGCGGAACACAGGGATGCCTTGCGGCAGTCCCCGTGGATTGGACTCTATTCGGGTATCTCCGGATCGAAGATTGCTTGCGTCTCCCCGGAGCTTATCGCAGCTTACCGCGCCCTTCGTCGCCATCCCAAGCCAAGCCATTCACCATACAGCGTCGTTGTGTCGGATGATTTTAACATCCCCGGCGGATGCTTGCGCGAACCCTATGCATGGCAACATCGCGGGGGTCGCTCGCGAAAGCGCCTTCCGTACCCCGCTAGCCCTTCCTATGCCATTCATCATGGCACAGTGCATTACTTCTGACTGGGCTTTGCTCGTTCTCCATTACAGTGCGAACCAATCTCCCGATATGATCTAAGGAGGTGATCCGGCTGCAGGTTCCCCTACAGCCACCTTGTTACGACTTCTCCCCCCTTGCCTAACTTAGATTCGATCTCCCCAACAAGAGAAGACCTCGTCAAAGCCAAACTCGGGTGAAGCGACGGGCGGTGTGTGCAAGGAGCAGGGACGTATTCACCGCGCGGTGATGACACGCGGTTACTAGGGATTCCATATTCATGAGGGCGGGTTTCAACCCTCAATCACAACTGGGGTAAGGTTTGTGGATTGCCTCCCTCTTTCGAGGTTGGGACCGATTGTCCTTACCATTGCAGCCCGCGTGTGGCCCAGGAGTTTCGGGGCCTCAGCCGGAACCTCTTGCGAGGTCTGAACTCCTGTGACGCGTTAACAGCTCCTGCAACTTTCTGTGTTGTTCTGGATGACGGAAACCGACCAGAGTGTCGAACTTCTCACACTCAGCGTAACCGTTTATCCACAAGCCATGACTCTCGTCTTCGCGGTCGTATTTCGATACGCGAATATTTGCGTCGCTGAGACGCTCAGCAATCCAGTTTCTCGCATCCTCACTCATCGATTTCAGACCCACTCTAGGGTAGGTGTAGTCTTTGTCGTCCATGTGTTTTGTCATCTCCTCGACCCAGCCGTCGCCATCGAACCAACCCCTGATGAACCACAATTCCTCATCGCGATTCAAGTTGTCAGGAGGTTCAATGATTGCAGCCTTTTTGCCGGGTGGAATGTTGTATTTTGTAGTGAGTGTTCCGTAGAGTTCGTAATCGTTGATGTTGAGTTTGTAGACACTGGCTTCTGAGTCCCAGAACACGGAATATCCGAGTCGTTGTTGTTCCGCCACGGGTCCTATGATTCCCGTCACGAATTCCGGATTGGAACTCGCGACGACAGTCCTGTTCGACCCGCCTTCGACGTGCCCGTCTGACGCGACGAGGCCGGCGAAATAGGGTTCATAGGATTGATCCGTGAACCCATGTTGCTCAAGCCGAAATCTTTCCAGCTCTAGCTGGTCGAAATCTTCCCGAGCCTCATGCCTGTCACTCGACTCGAAGTGTTCCACGGTGAAAGTTGTTCTTGGAGTTATTTAACGCCCGTCCACAGAAGACAGAAGTGCTCGCCTAGCATTCCGTATACTGACCTGCCGTGGCCCCCTCCTTCCTCCGCTTTAGCAGCGGCAGTCTTGGTAACTAGCCTCAATCCATCTCTGGACTGTTAGCAATTACCAACAGGGGTCTCGCTCGTTGCCTGACTTAACAGGACGCCTCACGGCACGAGCTGGCGACGGCCATGCACCTCCTCTCAGCTCGTCAGGTAAAGTCTTCAGCTTGACCCTCAACCTGCTGTCTCTCCTGGTAAGTTTCCTGGCGTTGACTCCAATTGAACCGCAGGCTTCACCCCTTGTGGTGCTCCCCCGCCAATTCCTTTAAGTTTCAGTCTTGCGACCGTACTCCCCAGGCGGCAAGCTTAACGGCTTCCCTGCGACACTCCGATCGCGATTTGCGACCGGATCATCTAGCTTGCATCGTTTACGGCTGGGACTACCCGGGTATCTAATCCGGTTCGCTCCCCCAGCTTTCATCCCTCACCGTCGAGCGCGTTCTGGCGGACCGCCTTCGCCACTGGTGGTCTTCCACGGATCAAAGGATTTTACCCCTACACGTGGAGTACCGTCCACCTCTCCCGCCTCCTAGTCCTACGGTATCCTCTGCGGGCCAACGGTTAAGCCGTTGGATTTGACAGAGGACCTACAGAACCGGCTACGGATGCTTTAGGCCCAATAATCGCCCCGACCACTCGAGGAGCTGGTATTACCGCGGCGGCTGACACCAGACTTGCCCTCCCCTTATTCACCGGCCTTTTTACAGCCGACAAAAGATCCCCTCAGCGGGGACCACTCGGATTAACCTCGTCACGCTTTCGCGCATTGCGAAGGTTTCGCGCCTGCTGCGCCCCGTAGGACCTGGACCCTTCTCTCAGTGTCCATCTCCGGGCCCCCTCTCTCAAGGCCCGTACCGGTTACAGGTTTGGTGGGCCATTACCCCACCAACAGCCTGATCGGCCGCAGTCCCATCCTGGAGCGAATGCAAGAAAGAAGCTCTCGCACCCCTTTAAGCCATCTCTCCTTCCAGATGAGATGACCTATCATGGATTAATCCCAGTTTCCCGGGGTTATTCATGTCTCCAGGGCAGGTTGACTACGTGTTACTGAGCCGTACGCCACGCCTCCCGCAACAGGAAGGCGTTCGACTCGCATGGCTAAATCTCAATCCGATAGCAGTCGGGTCCGGCAGGATCAACCGGAGTCGATTATCGGGAGTTGGTTCGCATTACTGCGGAGTTAAAGCAAAGCCCATGTCAGGTCTAACTATTCGTTAGAGCTCCATTTGTTGTACGCGCATCTGGAGGCCGTGCATATCACCGACCGGGCTCTGCCCAAAACTCAACGCAGGCGCCGCCAAGCTATGCGCAAACTCAGCCGAGGCCAGAGGTGCTCATATAAACATTATCGCCAAACGGGTCGCGAATAGCCGAAAAAACGCCCGGATTTTCAGAAACTGCAAACCTGCAGGGGGCGAGTTTTCTAGCCCCTGTTCCGCCCGTCCGACCACCAGGCCATCGCCGTGATGACGACTCCTGTGATTAGGACGACTGCTCCTGGTACGAGGAACCCGACGGCTATCGGGAGGGATGATGTTCCCGCCGTCAGCAGGCCGACATATGCCGGCCTCTCCCACTTGCCGACCGAGAACACCCCCTCTCAATCTCCACTCACTTGGCGAAGAGCAGAATCAGCACGAGACTCAGGGCGACTATGCCCGCCTCCGAGGCCGAAGACATAGGCGTAGGCACGCCTGCAGGTTCATTCCTGCACTATCCCCCGTCAGCCGGAGACCCAATATCATCGCTGCCGACGACTACGGTGCTCGGGAAGAACGTCGTGAAGGTACGTAAGAGGATAAGTTTGCCACGAACCCAGACAGGGCGAGGCTGGTCCTGATATGTGGTCTATGCCATGATTGGGCTATTAGAGCGGAGGCCTCAGGATGGC
Organism: Nitrososphaerota archaeon; assembly: GCA_029785195.1. Classification (GTDB taxonomy): domain Archaea; phylum Thermoproteota; class Nitrososphaeria; order Nitrososphaerales; family Gagatemarchaeaceae; genus UBA183. The sequence continues at coordinate 82,526 of JAFMAD010000002.1, read as the reverse complement.
GTGGTGCCCTCCGTTCAATGGCCAGAGTAATGAGAGAAAGCGCGCTTAGAGAAGCCCGTACGTCTCTTCGTTCAGCCAGGGTACCAAGGCCATCGCGACACACTGTTCGGTCATCTGCAGCCTTGACGTCTTTCCCTTCGTCAGGTGATACACTATCCCTTCTTCCTCGGTTATCTTCTCGGCGCGGGTGAGCTCGTGCGAATACTTGTCGAGCTCGCTGTCCTCGCTGCGCATCCTCTCGAGGAAGGAGGCGGGAATCATGAAGCCAGATGAGAACCCTATCCCTGAGCCACCCTTCCTGTCCAAGATGAAAGCTACCTGTAGGTTGACGCTCCATCCATCAGCGAGAGTGGCCAAGCCAGCCTCTATCCCCACGCCGAAGTCGGCGCGACTCTCGTCTAATGCGAATCTCGCCCGTGCGACCGCTCCCTCGGCTACCTGGTCCAACCCTATGGGTTGGGCTTTCGAGACCGTGCGCGTGTCGACCTCGACGAACCTGCAGCCCTTAAAGACAGACTGGAAAGCATTCTGCGCTCCCTTGGTCTTCGCAGGATTCCTCGAGCCGATTGCGACTGCGGGTTGTACGAAGGACTCCATGGAGACGATGCTCATTACAGGTGGCGATTTATAGCTCTGGTATGTACTCGTCTCGTTGCATACTAAGACGGGAAGCCTGGGAGCGAAACCTCCCTTTGATTTTGACAAAAGCCTGCGGTTCATAGACAGATTCAAGCCGATGAATGGGGAGCAGGACGCTTCTGCAAGGACGCCCATCAAGGCGCTCATGGTGGAGGGCCAGACGGTAGCAGTAAGGCTGGGCGGCGAACGAGATGGGAAGGTAGGTGTATACTACGAGTTGTTCTCCGACAGGCAGTTGAGCGAAGGGCTCGCGAAGAAAGTGGCAGAAAGGGTGTCGTTCTTCCTCAGCCTGCAGGACGACCTGGCCCCGTTCTACGCCATCGCCGCCAGGGATCCGAGCTTCTATCCCACCGCCAAGAAGCTCGTCGGATTTCATCATGTCAAATTCCCGTCCCTCTTCGAGATAACCTGCTGGGCCATCCTCGCACAGCGGTCGCAGATGTCGGTGGCCAAGAGGGCGAAGGATGCCCTGACAGAGAGGTTCGGCGGAAGCATTGAGCTAGAGGGCAATGTCTATAGAGCGTTTCCAGACTACGAGACCATGAAGCATGCCAGGGTCGCCCAGATTCTGGCTGCGACCAAGAACAGGAGGAACGCGGAGCGCCTCTCGAATCTGCTGTCCACTTTCGCTGATATCGATGAAGAGTTCCTGCTGACCGCCCCCTACGAGAAGGCTGAGGAGAGGCTGAAGAGGATCAAGGGAATCGGAGACTGGTCGGCCCAGTTCATACTCTTCAGAGGGCTAGGCAGGATAGAGAAGCTTCGGTATAACATGGGGCCGGTAGAGAAGATGATGAAGGAGCTCTATGGTCCCGAGATGACCCTCGAGGAGATCAACATGGCCTATGGGGAGTGGTGCGGCTACTGGTCCAGCTACCTCTGGGCGTCAGGCATCGTCTCGCCACACGAGGACTGACCAGAGCGGTTGGATATGGAGGCTCCCATCGCGTACGGCCAGAGGACGGTCTGGCTGGCGTCGTCCATGTCGGCGACTAGTTCACTCTGAGCTCGTCGAGAAGTTTCTGTACCGTAGCGAGGGGGCGGCCATCCTGTCCCGCTATCTCCTGCTCCCCCGGCGGGTTGTCGCGGTAGGTGGGCATCCTGGCACCGAGCCGCTCCTCGTAGGTGGGTATGCGCTCATTCTGGTAGAAGACGCCGATGGGCGTACGGTCCCCGAACTCGAATGACTTCATCATCGCCTGCTTTATCTTCTCTTCCATCTCTCCCACGTCGTCGGTCTTCACCACGCCATCGTAGCCGGTGATGTCCAGTTTGTACGTCCTGGGCATCGGTCTACCGGCCGCGTCCAGGAGACCCTCTCCCTGCCAGTACTCCTTGGTGAGTATGTCGTTGTACGTCGGGCAAGGCTGCAGGACGTCAAGGAATGCGAAGCCCTTGTGCTGGACCGCCTTCTTGATGAGGTCCTTCAGGTGCCGGACGTCGTAGGCGTAGCCTCTGGCCACGAATGTGTAACCGGCGGCCAGAGCGAGCATGAGCGGGTTGATACCTTGGTTTATGTTGGGCAACGGGAGAGACTTCGTCTTCATCCCGAGCTTCAGGGTCGGCGACGCCTGTCCCTTGGTCAACCCATAGACGCCGTTGTCGTACACGATGTACGCCATATCGACGTTCCTCCTTCCGGAGTTCACAAAGTGACCAGCGCCTATGCCCATGCCGTCACCGTCTCCTCCGCATGCGATGACCTCGAGGTTGGGGTTGGACAGCTTCACTCCGGTAGCGAAAGGCAGCGACCTGCCGTGTAGCGTGTGTACGCCGTAAGTGTTGAGAAAGTGGGGTGTCTTGCCTGAACATCCGATTCCCGACACAACGGCCATCCGGCTCGGGTCTATGTTCATCTCGGCCAGCGCCATCTGGACGGCGCTAAGGATGCCAAAGTCACCGCAGCCGGGACACCAGTCGTTATGGAAGTCGGACTTCAGGTCTGTGAGCTTAAGCGCCATTTCTCAACACTATCCTGTTCGGGGCTGAACCATCTGCAATCTTCTTCACGGCGTCGTAGATTTCCTCCGATGACATCGGCCTGCCGTTATACTTGACGATATATCTCTCGACAGGGACACAGGTCATCTCCCTTATCACCCCTCCGAGCTGTCCTGAGTAGTTCATCTCGACATCGATCACCTTCTTCGCATGGGAGAGTACGTCCTTCACGTAGTCTGTCGGGAATGGCTGGACCAGACGAATCTGAAGGAAGTTCACTGATAGCCCTTCGGCGTTCAGCGCCTCCATCGCATCGAGTATCGCACCCTTGGTCGAGCCCCAGCTGACGAGCGTAATCTGGGCGTCCTTTGGTCCGAAGAAGTGGACCTTCTCCTCCAAGGGTATCTCCTCTGCGGCAAGGTCGAGCTTCCTCATCCTCTTCTCCATCATCATGTCTCGGTTCAAAGGATCCTCGGAGATGTGGCCCTTCTCGTCGTGTTCGTCCCCTGTGTTCCAGTATATCCCGCCCTTGGTGCCTATGGCCGGACGCGGTGATACTCCTGTCGCGGTCTCCTTGAACCTGTCGAACGGACCGTCTTCATGACCGGGCACCGCGCCTTTAATCAACAGTCCTCTCTCAATTTTGGCGAGTGACGGGTCGAACATCTTGTAGGTCATGTCGGAGTTCGCCATCGCCTTGTCGACTATGTGGACGACCGGAAGCTGATACTTCTCAGCATAGTTGAACGACCTCGTGACATCGAAGAACATCTCCTCCAAGTCGCCGCTGGCAAGCACGATCCTGGGGAAGTCGCCGTGTCCCGTGTGGAGGGCGAACCTGAGGTCACCCTGCTCGTGTCTCGTCGGCAGACCCGTGCTGGGGCCCCCTCTCTGATAGAGCGTGATCACCAGCGGGACCTCGTTTATCCCTGCCCAGCCCATGCCTTCCGCCATCAGAGAGAATCCAGGACCGGAGGTGGATGTCGAGGCGCGGCTGCCCGCGAGCGCGCCGCCGATGGCCATCGTCACTGCCGCTATCTCATCCTCCGTCTGGACGACGGTCACCGCGCCCTTCATTGATTTCAGCTCGTTGTCGACCATCACTTCCAGGTCTATGTTCTCGTGGGCCTCAAGGTACTCGCTCTCGTCGCTGGCTGGAGTTATAGGATAGTAGGTCTGAAGCCTGCACCCCGAGAGGATCTTCGCCATCCCGATGGTGGTGCTGCCTCTTAACAGAATCCGCTTCTCGGTCGTGGGGATGGTTCGGAGTTTGTAGCCGAAGCTTCCGTTGTATTTCTCCCTGACGTAATCATATGTAATCGCTATCATGGCCACGTTCATCTCGGCGGCCTTGGGCTTCGACTTGAACTGCTTCCTTATCGCGTTGATCACCTCGTCCTGAGGGTAGTCGAGAAGGGCAAAGGATGCAGCGACCGCCATTACGTTCGTCATTTTTGTGAGCGCGCTTAGCGATGTTTCACCGACCTGCTCTCCGACCTTCTTCAGAAGCTCGAGGTAGGGTATCGCGTAGATGTGTACGCCGTTCCTTCTTGCAATCTCGAGAACGCCATCCACTGTATGAGGCAGTCCGTTAGCGTCGAGCTTGGAGTACAGGCGACTCTCCACATTTGCCTCGATGGTCTGAATGTTCTCGATGGGGTTGCTTCCCAGAGAGGGGTCGTAAATGATGGCGCCATCCTTGCGGACCTCCCAGGCATGGCGGACGGCCGTCTCATCATCAAAGGTGGCTAGCATGTCCACAGTGTCCACGTGCGACCTGATCTGGTCCTTGCTGAGCCTCACCCTGAAGTAGCTGTGCTCACCCTTGATGTTTGAGTAGTATTCCCTATTGCCATACACCCGCAGACCGCCCTGCGCTGCTGATTTTGCGAAGATAATTGCTGAGGTGTCCACACCGCTCCCTTGCGCCCCGCCAATCATCCAAGAGAAATCGTTCCTTTCCAAGAAGGCTTACCTGATTCAGGCGCCCGTGCTTAACGTAATAAGAGTATTGTATATATAGTATATAGACGTAATGACTATCGTGAGCGAGCTCAGGAAGGTCCAGAAGGTGGGCTACTCCACGCTGACGGTCTCAATCCCAGCTGAGTATGTCAAGAGCATGAAGCTCCACGAGGGAGATAGTCTGATGGTGAAGGAGGAGGCAGACGGGACGCTCCGGCTGATTCCGCTCACTGGGAGCCTCAGGACGCTAAAGGCCTCAATCAAGGCTGACCAGGTTGAAAACGACGAGTTGCTCTCCAAACTGATCGTCGGCTGCTACATGCTGGGGTACGACGCAATCGAGCTGACGTCCAGGAACAAGATCAGGCCGTCACTCATGTCGCGAGGAAGCACGACCCTCCGCGGTCTCAGAGGAGTGGAGGTAGTGGAGTCAGGCGGCGACAGACTGCTTGCCCAGAGCTTCATGGACCCAACGAAGTTCCCAGTGGACTCGCTAATTAGGAGGCTGCAGTTGCTCGTCTCGAGGAGCCTCGAGGCTTCAATAGAGGCACTGCGGAGCGGTAGCCCCGGTCTTCTCAACGAAATCAGGAGAACCCAGCAGGAGGTCGACGAACTCTACTGGCTCATCGTGAGGCAGCTGCTGGTCGCTCTGAGTAACCGGGAGATCTCAAGCAAGATAGGCCTCGAGAGCCCGCTTCACGCGTCGGGCGACAGAGTTTCGGCCAAGACCATAGAGGAGATCGGCAGGATAATTCTAGAAGTCACGGAGGAGATAGTCAACTTCAAGGAGATTGGGATGAACATCAATGAGAAAGCCCTGAGCAGGATCGAGGGTCTTTCCAGAAAGGCGCAGGAGACGTTCGAGAGCACCATGGATAGTTTGCTCAGTCCCGACGTCAAGACAATAGCGAGGGCGATGGAGCTCATAGAGAGCACGCTGAAGTTCGAGAGGGAACTGATGTCGGAATCGTTGGAGTCCGAATACCCGTACATGCGGGCTATAATCTCGGACTTCGGACAGCTAGCGCGCTACTGCAACATAATCATAGAGATCGCATTGAACAGGCTCCTGAGAAGGACCAGCAGAGTCTGCGTCATCACAAGCCAGTAGAAGAACCGTTGGGAAACCCTTTTGACTGGTGGAGAGTCTCGCTCCGAATGCGGGGATAGCTAAGCACGGCCAACGGCGGCGGAACGGGTGCCGAAACTCAAGATCTAGCTGGCTCTAGGAGGAGTCATCCGCTCCCTTAGGGGTTCGTGGGTTCAAATCCCACTCCCCGCACCATGAGCAGGACTCAGTTCTTTCGCCATGATCACGTTCGTGGCCCGATAGCCGGAATCCTCGTACAGCTTACGGGCGCGGACATTATGACCGAAGACGTGCAGCGCAATCCTACGTACGCCCATTTCCTTCGCCCTGTCCTCCAGTAGTCCGAGGGTGGCCCTTCCGTATCCTCTTCCGCGGAGACCTTCCTCGACCTCGATGTCGTAGATGAATATCGTGCCCTTCGGCTGGTTTTCTGCCTCCGTAGCATACCAGACGATGCCCACCTTGCGGTCCTTCTCGTTCTCGTCCGCTATGAAGTACACGTGGTGGTTCTTGGTGCGTCGTCCCTGCGGGAGGAGGGATTCGAACTCTCTCCTTGACGCCTCTGGACCCAGGTCCTCGTTTCCGGCCTTGACCCTTTCCGAGAAATACTCTACTATCGCGCGGTCTTTCCATCTCTGAAACTCATCGTCGGTCATCTCGATGAAATTAACCATGTCCGTCCCGATTCGTTGCGGCGGTTATTTCAGATTTCGTCGATAGAACCGTTATAAGACGCGAGGAGCGGGTTGACGCGTTTTGGTGGATCGCAAGAGAACGAAGACCAGTTCCTTCGGTTCGCCGGGAAGGACAAGCCACGACTCCAAGACATTCTACCTCGGCAGACTCTACGAGGGGATGAAGAAGGAGGGCTCCTCGCGGAGTCCTGAGAATGCGGTCGGAGAGAACGCGCTCGATAGAGTTCTTTACAAGTCCAGCGAGGATATGACGGACCTGCCGGACAATAGTGTCCACCTCATGGTGACGTCGCCGCCGTACAATGTCGGGAAGGAGTACGACAGGGACCTGACTCTTGACGAGTATAGGGATTTCCTGAGGAGGGTCTGGGCGGAAACGGAGCGCGCGCTCGTTGACGGAGGACGATGCTGCATCAACATAGCAAACCTCGGTCGTCGGCCCTACATCCCCATCCATGCTTTCATCATAGAGGACATGCTCGACCTGGGTTTCCTGATGAGGGGCGAGGTGATCTGGTCGAAGGAAGCGAGTAGTAGTCCCTCCACGGCCTGGGGAAGCTGGCGCTCGGCATCAAACCCCACACTCAGGGACACTCACGAGTACATACTCGTCTTTTCAAAGAGTTCCTTCTCGCGGGACAAGTCGGGTAGAGAGAGCACAATCTCGCGTAATGAGTTCCTGGAGTTCACGAAGAGTGTCTGGCGCTTCGACGCGGAACCGGCGAGAAAAGTCGGTCATCCTGCTCCGTTCCCGGTCGAGCTTCCCTACCGTTGCATACAGCTCTATACGTTCAAGGGAGACATCGTTCTCGACCCATTCATGGGCTCTGGCCAGACCGCCATTGCAGCGGTCCGGACTGGCAGACACTTCGTGGGATACGAGACCAATCCCGACTACGTCAAACTCTGCGAGCGCAGGATTTTACAGAGTTCGCTCAGTAAGAGGAAGCCCTTACAGGTTTGACTAGCATCCCCGTCAGGAATTCTTCTGTGCTTTTCAGGTCCGGGAACTCCTTCGCAAGCAGACGCTTGTCGGGAAGGCTTTCCTTCTTGAAGCTCCTGATGCTGTAGACCATCGAAGTGAATCCGTTGGGCGACCTCGTAACGAAGACGAAGCACTTCTTTGCCTTGTACTTACCTATCGCCCTGATACCGGCGTCGAGGTCGAGGATGCTGAGCTCCCTGACGACCTCGGGAAAGGAATTCAGCTTCTTCTCGTAAATCAATGACCTTGGTCGTTTTTACTCACATTTATACTTCAAAAACGAAGGTAAGTTCAGGAAGAGCAAGTGGCCAGTTACTTCAAGCCGCCGGACCTCAAGCTATTCAATACGATGAGTATGCAGAAGGAACCGTTCAACACCATTGTACCGGGGAAAGTGACCATGTTCGTGTGCGGACCGACGGTCCAGAGCTACCTGCACGTGGGCCATGCAAGGACGTACAACTTCTACGACATTGTGGCAAGATATTTGTCTCACCTCGGGTACGAGGTCAACTTCCTGATGAACGTCACGGACATTGACGATAAGATCACTCAAACGGCGAGGGAGGAAGGCACCGAGCCAATGAGGCTCGCCGAGAGATATACGAAGGCGTTCTTGGAGGATATGGAGAGCCTCAAGATCTATACAGTCACCAAGTACGAGAGAGTCTCGAACTACGTCCAAGAGACAATCAGTGAGGTCGCCTCTCTGATAAGAAGCGGACACGCTTACGTCGTCGATGGAATGGTCTACTTCGACACCTCCAAGTTCCCAGACTTCGGCAAGCTCTCCCACCAGACCCCGAGCCAGCTCTCGCTCGTCCCACTCGAGCTCTCCTTGAAGAAGAAGCACCTGCTCGACTTCGCCGTCTGGCGGTCGGTCGAGCTCGTACAGGGTAGATGGGACAGTCCGTGGGGAAGAGGTTCGCCGGGATGGCACATACAGGACACTGCGGTGACCATGACCAACTTCGGTGCACAATATGACATACACGGCGGAGCGTACGACCTGATTTACCCTCATCATGAGGCAGAAATCGCCCAGGTAGAGTCACTCACGGGAGTGAAACCTTCAGTGAAGTACTGGGTACACACGAGTCTGGTAAACACCACCGGAAGCAAGATGTCCAAGTCGGCCGGCAACGCCCTCACTTTGAGGGAGGTGCTCAAGGAGTACGGACCCGACACGCTCAGGCTGTACCTGTTGTCGTATCACTACAGGCAGGACATGGAGTTCGAAGAAAAGGGCCTGAAACAGATGCATGGGGTTTACACCAGAATGAAGGCGGACGCGAATACAATAGAGGAGAGAAGGGCTACGAAGGCTCGCAGACGCGACTCCGGCAAGGTGCTGGCACCGTTCTATGCGTGTTTGAATGATGATTTTGATACTCCGGGGGCGATAGCCTTCATAAGAAAACTTCTCGAAGACGGAGCGACCGAGAAGGACCAGAACCAGGTCGAACTCTACTACGAAGCGCTCCGAATCACCTCGAACATCCTCGGCGTGAACATCTTTGGAAGATTCCGATGAAACCGGATACGAGCTCAATGAAGTCTCCTGGTGGTCTGGCTGGACCGAGACCCTATGGCTCGGCAAGGATGCCTACCTGTTCTTCTCTAAACACTTCGGAGAATATTTCTTCAATCGCGGCGGCTTCGTAAAAGTCACAGCAAGGATAGCTTCTCTGGTCGACTTGATGGAAGTCGAGTTTGCGAAGCGCGACCTGAAATCCTATATCTTTCTGAGGAGCGACTCACTCAATAGCCGCTTACTTCAGCATATGGAGAGGAGGAGGTACAAGATCGCTGACCAGATGTCCGTGATGGAGGTAGATGAACCGCTGTTCCAACTCAACGGTGAGCTGGTGCTGGCCACGGGTGCGAAGGTCGGACTGCAGCAATGGGCAGATGCCTACCTCAGGTCATTCTATGGTGATGTGAAGCTCATGGAGAAGGTGATGGGCATCCTGGAACGAGTCTCGCGCGACAAGGATACGAGCTTGGTACTTGCAGAGCTCGATGAGAAACCCGCCGGCGTCCTTGCACTGCACAGGACAGAAGGGTTGCTGGGCGCTTACTGCGTGGGGACGGTCCCGGAGATGAGGGGGAAACACGTGGCTAGCACGATACTCGACTTTGCGAACAAGCTCGCTAAAGACGAAGGACGTAAGCTGATTCTGCAGACTATACTTTCGGACTCGGTCGAGCCGCTCTATATCAAACTCGGGTTCCGACGGGTGTATACGAAAGAGCTCTTCGTGAAAGGCTATGACACTCCTTAAATCTCATCGATGGGGCGTGTCTTCGTTGTCCACCGGCGTCATTATAAAACGCGACCTGAACGCAGGGTCATTCCGATTCCTCGACATCTTCCAGGGATTCGAGTCCCTGGAGATTGTCAGGTCGATATTCGGTGACAGAACAGAGAAGGTCCTAGCGGACCTGAGGGTCGACGTTCAGGCTCGTTCGGGGTACCTCCGGGTAGATGACGAGACCGGCGACATAGTGGTGAGTGGGGAATACCTCAAGACCGGGGAGGGAAGACACCTCCATCTCGATGTCGTTCACGAGCTAGTGCACGTCAGGCAGTTCATGGAAGGGAAGGAACTGTTCGACAGAAGATATAGCTACGTCGACAGACCGACCGAGATCGAAGCGTACCAGACGTGCGTGAAGGAGGGGAGGAGACTTGGAATGGGCGACGAAGAAGTGGTCGAATACCTCAGGGTCGAATGGGTGACCGAGGACGAGTTCGGGCGACTGCTCTCGAACGTCGGAGTGGCTCGGCGACCTGATTCAACGCTAAAGAAGAAGCAGCATGTTTGATTTTATATCAGTCTCGAGCGACCGAGTAGGCGATTTTTGTGAGCAAGCTGAAGGCAATCGACATAGTGTACGCTAACTGGTGCCCGCATTGCGTTCCCACGGCCGTAGAACCGATGAAGAAGGCGGCTGCGCAGCTAGGCGTTCCCCTCAACCTCTACGACATAGATACCGACGCCGTCAGGAAAGCAGATGAGCTTGTCGAGAAGTACGGTGACTGGACACCAGATTACACCATCCCGCAGGTCTTCCTTGAATTCGACGATGGGAAGGTCCAGCATGTTCTGACTGGCCAGCCGAGAGGGCTTGCCTATACCAAACAGGCCATCGACGATTTCTTGAGGAGTGACCTCTTCAGGAGTCTTTCCTCTGCGTAAAGTATGGCAGTGCGGGAGAACAGGATGTACATCAAGAACACGTCTGCCCTGGTTCAGAACGGAAGGAGCGACGCCGAGAGGCGAGCTAGGCGTCTCTGTCTTGATGCTGTAGAGGTGGCCCTCAGCGCTGTAGAACCATCAGGGCTGGTCAAGTCTAAGGTGCGAGTCAAAGAAGGGAAGCTTATCGCTGATGGCAACGAGATTGATTTGACGAAGTTCAGAAAAGTCTTCGTCATAGGCGGAGGGAAAGCGGCGCTGCAGATGTCTGAGGCCTTGGAGTCGATTTTGGGCGACAGGATAGACGGAGGAGTCGTGAATGTCCTAGAGTCCCAACTAGCCCGCGGGAATGGTCGGCGTATCGAGTTGCATGGAGCAACTCATCCTTTGCCGAGCACCATGGGTGAAGAGGGCGTCATGAAGATGCTAGAGATGGTTGGTAAACCGGACCGTGAGACCCTGGTGGTCTGCCTCGTCTCGGGAGGAGGCTCGGCCATGTTGCCACTCCCGGGGGAAGGAGTGAGTCTCTCAGACAAGGTGCAAGTGACGCAGGGCCTTCTTCGGGCAGGAGCTACGATCCAGGAACTGAACGTGGTCAGGAAGCATCTCTCGGCAATAAAGGGAGGCCGCTTGGCCCAGAAGCTCTATCCCAGTGTCGTGCTCTCACTCGTCATCTCCGACGTTGTAGGAAATAAGCTGGACTCGATAGCATCAGGACCACTATATCCGGACCCTTCCACGTTCAAGGATGCAGAACGGATCTTGAGGAAATATCGATTGTGGACGGCGACGCCCCGGAGGGTGGAGCGCACGATTCAGGATGGTACAAATGGGAAGATTCCCGAGACCCCGAAACCCGGTTCGAAGTATTTCCAAAGGGTCATCAATGTGATTGTAGGCAGCAACGAGGACGCTTGCAACGCGGCGTCGAGATACTTCAGCCGCGTGGGATGTAGGTCGACCGTCTTGACCACGAGCTACGAGGGCGAGGCACGTTCTGCAGGAATCTTCATGGGTTCTGTGGTCCAGCATGGCGGTGCTGGCAGGCGTCCCATAAGCTACGTCGCAGGAGGTGAAACGACCGTAGCGGTGAAGGGGAGTGGCAAAGGAGGCCGAAATCAGGAGTTCGCCCTGGGAGCGTCGATGAAAATCGCTGGAAATGGAGGAATTGCACTTATCTCGCTGGGGACAGATGGATTGGACGGTCCTACGAACGCGGCAGGGGGAGTCGTGGACGGTTTCACGGTCCCCAGAGCTACCGCCAAGGGTCTTTTAATCGAGGATTCGCTGCTGCGAAACGACAGCCACGGATTTCTCGAGGAACTCGGGGACCTCGTCATCACAGGGCCGACCGGTACCAATGTGAACGACATAGTGGTGGCGGTAGCCGTCTAACCGACAGTTGTGCCCACCTTCTCTCTGTTGACCGCGCGTATGATGTTTTCGGGTCTTGCTCCGTTGACGACGACCAGTTTAAGCCTGTTCTCTGCTATCCGCTGTACCGCAACTGGGTCCACGATTCTGTGGATGCCAGGTGAGTGCTTCCCACCGAGAATGTCGACAAGTTTCTCGTATGACACCATGCGCAAGAGCTTTGCGCCGGGATGAGTGCGCGGGTCGGCGTCGTAGATTCCCTCCTGGTCTGATGCCTTTACAATCAAGTCTGACTTCCACGCTTCAGCGACAAGGATGGCTACGGTATCGGTCGTGATTCCAGGTTTCAGCCCTCCCATCACCGCGATGTGATTCTTCTCCGCCATGGAAACCGCCCCCCTCAAGGTGACTGCGACACCGCTGGTGCCGAGTGCCATACCGACAAGCCGCGCGTTGAGGCGTGAAGCCTGAATAGCGATGAGGTCTTGAGTCCTTGGAGGCAGATCCATTCTCCTCGCCGTATCGATGTACTGTCTAGCGGTGGCACCTCCACCAATGACAAGAACGACGTCGTGCCCTTGCTTCAGGACCTTCGATATCACGTCGGAGTAGCGCTTCACCACTTCCGGGTCGAGCGGGGAGCCCAGAACCGAGCCGCCCAGTCGCACGACTATCTTCAAATCAATCGACCTGCCAATCTGTGTCCATTCAAGGTAATGATAGTTCTTATAAAGCAGAGGTGGACAAATTTGTCCGTCCGTGATAGCCATCTGTCCCGCTTGCGATAGTAAGCACCTGAGCTGACCCAGAGGTTATCATAGTCATGATTAGCAAGGCTGACTCCGTCAGGTTATACAAGATAAGAAAGGCAATCTCGGAGCTATCGAGCAAGGAAGGACGAGGCACGGAACTCGTCTCGCTCTACATCCCTCCGAAGAAGCCCGTACACGAAGTGATAGCTTACCTTAGGAACGAGTGGGGCACTGCCGGGAACATCAAGTCCGATACGACCAGAAATCACGTCCAGGATGCGCTCACAAAGACCATGCAGCGGCTCAAGTTGTATAGGGAAACGCCCGAGAACGGGCTTGTGATCTTCTCGGGCGCGCTTCCCACGAACGGTCCGGGTAGCGAGGTGATTAGGTTGAACGAAATCGTCCCACCCAAGCCCGTCAACACCTTCCTCTACATGTGTGACGACCACTTCCACGTAGAATATCTTCGCGACATGCTGAAGGCCGAGAAGGTCTACGGCATTCTGGCGCTAGACTCGAACGATGTGGGTATAGGCATCCTCGCAGGGGACCGGTTGGACATAGAGGACGTCATGACGTCTGGAATATCCGGTAAGACGAGGAAAGGAGGCCAAAGCGCTAGGAGATACGAAAGAGGGCGCGAAATGGAGCTGACGTACTTCTTTAACAGGGTGTCTGAACACGTGACCAGGATTTTCATCACCGATCATAAGGTGAACGGCGTCATAGTGGGCGGTCCAGGGCCAACCAAGGACAACTTTCTGAAGGATGGGTATCTGGACTACCGTCTACAGAATAACATTATCGAAGTTATCGATACATCCTACGGTGGGAGGGAAGGAGTCCGTGAGATTGTCGAGAAAGCGGCGGACAAGCTTGAGAACGTCAGATTGCTTGAAGAGAAGAAACTCGTCCAGAAGTTTTTGGGAGAGGTGAACCGGACGAATGGTCTTGCGGTCTATGGGCTTCCCAGGATAGTTGATGCCTTGAATCGAAGCAACATCGACATCATCCTGATCTCAGATGACATAAACACGACCAAGATTAGGATGACTTGTAAGAACTGTCAGACAATCAAAGAGAAGATTGTCGAGAATGCTAAGAGAATCAAAATGATGCAAGAGATGCTCTCAGAACCATGTACCAAATGCAATGCTGTGGACTACGAAGTGGAGGAGGAGGACATAGTAGACATGCTCGAGGAGAAGGCGATAGCGATAGGCGCCAAGGTCGAAATGATATCCTCAGGGACGGAGGAGGGCATGATGCTCAAGTCGTTCGGAGGCGCCGCAGGTTTCCTGCGATACAAGATGTAGGGCTCGGGTGATTCACTCCCTCCTTCAACTATAAGTAGAACGTCCAAGCAACAGCCAGCTCCTATGGTCATTCGTATCGGGATAATCGGGAAGACGAATGCTGGGAAGACGACGTTGTTCAATTCTATGACACTGCAGACGGCCGAGATTTCCAACTATCCCTTCACGACCAAGTCTCCGAACGAAGGTATCGCTCAAGCGGTGACCCTGTGCGTTCACAAAGAGTTCTCTGTCCAGGACAATCCCAAGAACTCACGATGTGAGGATGGTTGGCGCTTCATCCCGATTGAGGTCACTGACCTGCCCGGGCTGATAAAGGGCGCTTGGATGGGCAAGGGATTGGGGAACCAGTTCCTTTCGGTCGCGGCCCAGTCGGACGCCCTGCTGCACGTGGTGGATGCTTCGGGAAGTGTCGACAAGGACGGAAGGGTGACGGAGGCGGGTACTGGTGACCCACTTGCAGATGTCGCTGATGTGGAACTGGAGCTGGTGCTTTGGTACACCAAACTCTTCACTAGCAACGTAGGCAAAATTGGGAAGCTGGCCAAGTTGCAGGGTTCCGACCTGCCCACTGCCGTGGCGGAGGTCATGCAGGGGATAGGGGTCAAGAAGGAGCACGTCGTGTATGCGTTGAAGGAGGGCTTGCTTGAGGGGAAGGATGTAGAGAACTGGACCGAGAAGGAGACCCAGAACTTTTGCTGGATCCTAAGAGATGTGTCAAAGCCTACCCTTATCATCGCCAACAAGATGGACCTGCCCAATGCAGCAGAGAACTTTCAGAAGCTTAGAGAGCAGTACAAGGACCTAATCGTAGTTCCTACCAGCGGAGAGGCAGAACTATCTCTCAGAAGGGCGGAGCAGAAAGGCCTGATTAAGTATGTTCCGGGGGAAGAAAGGTTCGATGTCATAAGACCGCAGGAGTTGAGCGATGCCCAACGTACGGCTTTGGCGTACATCAGGAGGAAGGTTTTCGGAGAGTATCTACGGACTGGCGTACAGTTCGCATTGAGTATAATGGTGTTCAAACTGCTAAAGATGAACGCCGTCTACCCAGTCGCGGATCCCGAGAAGCTTACCGATAAGATGGGGAACGTCCTACCGGACGTATACCTGTTGCCGGCCGGCTCCACGCTCGACGACCTGGCCAGGACCGTCCATACAGACCTTCACAAGGGGTTGCTCTACGCCGTCGACATCAGGACGGGTATCCACCTCCCGACCGACTACGTGCTGAGGGACAGAGACGTGTTGTCGATAGTTTCCACATCCAGAAGAGGATAGGCTTGCCGCAAGAAGAACCGGCGCTTTCTCAACTGATGGTGAGATATCCGTTCACGCCGATCTCAAGACTCTTCTTCGACAAGCTGCCGATAGAGGAGAGCTTCTCCAGTCCGGAAGTCCTGAGGCAAAGCGAGAACAGGTTACTGGGAGCCATAAAGAGACAGCGATATGAGAAGCATCTCTCTGAGCTCATCGAGTTCTCGAGTTTCTTTGTTGCCGCGCTGATAGCAAGCCAGGACCAGTTTCTCGGGCAGAAGTTCGCAGAGACGGAGAGCTTGACCGCTAAGGAACTCTTCGCAGAGGAGAGACTCCAAGACAAGCTGGCAATCCTGAAGGAGTGCTTCGAGATAAGGCTCTCACGTTCGGAGCTCCCTCCGTACGTCTGTAACATTCCCGTCGTCGACTATCTAAGGGCTACGACCAAGTTCGAGTTAAAGTCTCAAGCCTGGAAGCTTGTAAACCGTCCTCTTGCAGAGGGGCTGGTATATTTCACGGAAAATGATGTAAACGACTTCTTCGGGAGTCTCTCGGAGAAGATGATCTATAGCGGAGTAAAGAACCTCCGCAAGGTAGCGTTCCCGAAGCAACTGGTCGGTATCCGGGAGAGGATCGTCCCCTATCTTCCGCCACAGAAGGTCAGGTCGAACCGTGGGTACGTGTACATAGAGGAGCTGCTCAATCATCCCGTCTCCGATGGGAGACATAGACTGACGTGGCTCGTACTTGCGCCCTATCTTGTGAACGTGAAGAAGATGGAAGAAAGTGAAGCTGTGGAGAGGATACGAGGCTTCGTCGCGGCGAAGGGGGAGACGAGCTCGATGAAACGCTTCATAGAATATAATGTAAAGAGGGCGAAGAGGAACGGTCTAATGCCTCCGACACTTGTGAAGCTCAGAACCGAACATCCAGACATCTACGCTCTGCTCCCAAAGGAAATCGTCCAGCGATACAGGCAGGGACCTGAAGCCAAATCCTGACTGGAACGGTTATAATCGACAATGTAAGTCGGTTGCGCTGGCGGGTGAGTGGGCCTCCACCCGTTCCGCCAATGAAATCCCGGTGTTGGAGGAGAGAAAAATGCAAAGAACGGAGAACGAGTTACCAATTGTGGAAGTGTTCCTCAGTGTACAGGGCGAAGGAATCAACATAGGCACGCCTAGTGTCTTCCTAAGGACCTACTTTTGCAACCTCACCTGCACCTGGTGTGATACGAAGTACACTTGGCTGAACCAGGACAGATCAAAAGCTGGAATCGACTACCAGTCGATGACAGCCGAGGACATCGTAAGCAGAGTGACGAAATTCGACTGCAAGAACTTGGTATTGACGGGCGGAGAACCGCTCCTGCACCAAAGGCCACTCTTGCCGGTCCTTTCGCGACTGAAGGAGCGCGATATGCACATTGAGGTGGAGACAAACGGCACTGTGCCACCTTCCGAAGAGATGTTGGATGTAGTGGACCTCTTTAACGTGTCTCCGAAGACGTCGAACAGTCTCGTGGACAAGCGACTGAGATTACGCCGCGTGGTCCTTGAGGCATTCGTGACATCGCAGAAGGCCTGGTTCAAGTTCGTCGTGCGTGACCAGCATGACCTCTTAGAGGTAGAAAGCTTAATCTCGGATTTTTCGATGCCGGCTGAAAGAGTGATTTTGATGCCCGAAGGTACCGACTCAGTTGTCCTAAACGAGAGGGGTAGATGGTTGATAGAAATCTGCAAGGAGAAGGGTTTCCGATTCACGCCCCGTCTTCACATAATGCTCTTCGGCAACAGGAGGGGAGTTTGATGAAGTCTGATCCTCGTTCAGCGGTCGTCTTGACCTCCGGCGGAGTCGACTCGGTGACCACTGCGTTCTACGTCAAGCACAGACTCAGAGCTCCACAGATGATGCTGATATTCGCAAACTACGGTCAGAGGACCTACGAATATGAAGGCTTCTGCATCAAGGCGGTAGGCAAAATCCTCGAAACGTCGGTGAAACTCATTGACCTGAGCTGGTTGGGGAAGCTTAGCACGAGCGTCCTGACCAAACCTAAGGTATCCATAACGGAGACAATGGAAGAAGATCTCTGGAATCCTGACAAGGCCAGGCAGCGCATACTGAAATGGTGGGACGTAGTCCGCAATCTCCAGCTCATAACTGTCGGTCTCGCGCACGCGGAATCCATCGACCTGAACGAGTATCTCTCCAATGGGCGCCGTAATGTCTGGGACATCCACATCGGAATCAGGCGGGAGACCCCAGTGGCCATGAAGGATAACACACCGGAATTTCTTGAACTGATGGACAAGGTAGCGCAGCAATCGACCCACTTCGGCGACTATCACGTTAAGGCACCATTGATAACCTACGACAAGGATATGGTGGTTAAACTAGGCGAAGAGCTCGGAGTGCCCTGGGAGTACACGTACAGCTGTTATTCCGGATATGGATTCAGAATGGTAAATGGCAAGAAGCTTCCCGTTCATTGCGGAACGTGTTCGAACTGCAAGAGACGAAAGCTAGCCTTTTTCGATTCGGACGTGAAAGATCCTTCAATCTACGCGAAGCCGTGACTTTGATCCGGCTCGACGTGAACGGGGTCTTTCGCTATCCGGAAAGTCCCACCCAGTATGGACCTCTGACTGACCATCCCAATCGGTTTGCCTTCCTCAGTGACCAGTAAACGTCTTATGTGGTGCTTGGCCATGGTCTTCAGAGCTTCGTTTATCGAGGTGTCTGACGGCACTGAATAGATGGTTGGTGACATTATCTCCTTGAGCGAAGTCTTGGACGGCAGTGAGTCGGTGGCTGCCAACCTGTAAAGGACGTCTCTTTCCGTTACAATCCGGTTGTCTCTCCGTTCACCGTAACGAGAACGCTTCCTGCGTCGTTCTCCTTCATCAGTTTGGCGGCGTCCAGTACGGTGTTGCTGGCTTCCAGTTTGAGCAAGCCGGACCTCACAAAGTCTTTCACGGTAAGCTGGCTCTCTTCCACGTGCCCAATCCAGAAGGTCGCTGAGTGGTGGCAGCTGGGACACTCGTCCGGAGGACTCTCACTCTGTGTAACGTAAGAGCACCGATAGCACTCCCACTTCTCCATGATAGCATTGCGAAAGGTAAATTGTCCGTATATGTCTTCCTTTGATGACGGGTCGATATCTGCAAATAGCGTATAAATTGCAATCACAGTTACCCAATCGCTAAATACTCCCCCTGAAGGAGATTTTGCGACTTGGATACTCCGGCTCTGCCCAAGCTCGAGGCAACGAGTTGGAATCCGGTCTTGGAAGAAGAAATCAGGAAGATCTGGGAATCAGAGAATGACTTCGTTTTTCAACCAAATAGCAACAAAAAGCGTAACTTCGTGATAGACACGCCTCCACCGTATCCCTCAGGGAAGCCCTGGCACCCCGGTGCGCTCACGCAGTATTCCCAAATTGACATGGTAGCGCGTTCAGCTCGCATGAGGAACTTCAATGTTCTATATCCGGTCGGGATAGACAGGAACGGGCTTCCCGTCGAGATTGCCACTGAACGCAAGTACAGGATACAACTTAGAAAGACCCCACGCGATGAGTTCATTGCCCTCTGCAAGCATGCGCTCGATGATATCGAAGCCTACATGCTCGAGTTACTGAGAAGAATGGGAATATCTGGGGATTTTGAGAACAGGTACAGGACAGATTCCGAAGATTACAGGAAACTGACCCAATGGTCATTCATAGAGCTCTGGAACAAGGGGTTGGTCTACATCGCGAACAGACCGAACAACTACTGTACCGACTGTGGTACAACAATCGCTGATGCAGAGATAGAGTACGAGGAGCTTCCAACCTATCTTGTCACCATCAGATTCAAGCTGAAAGAAGGTGACGAAGAATTGCTTGTCGCGACGACTAGACCAGAACTTCTGGAGGCCTGTCAAATGGTGGTAGTCCATCCGGACGACGACAGATACAAGACCATAGTCGGTAAAGATGTAGTGGTACCAATATTCGGTAGGGAAGTCCCGGTCGTGGCGCATAAGAGTGTCGACATGGCGTTCGGTACTGGGGCAGTGATGATATGCAGCTATGGTGATTACCATGATGTCCAGCTCTTCAGGGAATTTAGGCTGAAGGAGATAGTAGCGATAGACATTGACGGTAAGATGACTCAGTCAGCGGGCAAATACGCAGGCATGGTCATCAAGGACGCTCGCTCGCAGATAATCCAAGACCTTCAGGAGCAGAAGATAGCCGTGAAGGTGGAGCAGATTCAGCACAGGACGCCGTTGTGTGAACGGAGTCATACGGCCATCGAGATAATACCGATGGAAGAATTCTATCTCAAGCAGCTCGAGTTCCTTCCAAAACTTAGGAAGCTGGCCAAGGAGATGGTTTTCCATCCTGAGATTCACAGACAGATTCTGACCAACTGGATGAACTCGCTGACTACAGATTATCCCATCTCCCGAAGAAGATACTACGCCACCGAGATTCCAATCTGGTACTGCAGCAAGTGCAGCGAACCTCATCTGCCCAAACCCGGTAGGTACTACAGACCATGGAGAGACCCTGCTCCTTTTAAGAAGTGTAAGAAGTGCGGAAACTCGAAGTTCGTCGGGGAGACGAAGACCTTTGACACCTGGATGGATTCGAGTATTTCAGCTCTGTACGTGACCAAGCGGTTAAGGAACATGAAGTTCTTTCGTGCCACTTACCCAGCGACGATAAGGACACAGGGGAAGGATATCGTTAGGACATGGCTCTACTACTCTCTGCTTAGATGCTACCTGCTGACCGGTAAGACGCCGTTCAAGCACGCCTGGATAGGCGGTCTGGGTCAAGATGCACAGGGACGTGCTATGCGGAAGAGCTTGGGTAACTTCGTAGACCCGGAGCCGCTGCTTCAGAAGTATGGGACCGATAATTTCCGTTTCTGGGGGGCCTCAGAAGCCAACCTTGGGTACGACTTCAGGCTGAGTGAGGATAGAATAGCAGGTGCTGGCAAGTTTCTCACGAAACTTTGGAACACGGCCCGCTTCATTGGGTCCTTCCCCGAGCCCAGATCGGCGACGCTCACGCAGACAGACAAGTGGATATTAGCCGAACTGAACAAGCTAACCTCTGAATGCATTGATGGTTACGAGGATTTCAACATGTTCGTTCCGAGCACGAAAATAAGAGAATTCCTTTGGAACATCTTCGCGGCACATTACATCGAGATGGTGAAGGGTAGAGCCTACGGAGACACCAACAGCGAGGCCGACAGGGACGCTGCTCGTTACACACTCCATCGTGTGATGAGGAGCATCCTATTGCTCTTAGCGCCGATAGTCCCCCACGTTACGGATTATGTGTGGCGCAGGCTGTATGGCACGACCGCGATCCATCTGGAGCTTTTCCCGAAAGCTACGGGTCACAAGGTTGCTCCCTCGGTCACGCAGACTCTGATAGAATTCAATATGCGAGTGTGGAAGGCGAAAAGGGATAAGGGACTAGCCTTGAAGGAACCCATCCAAGTCGACGTTCCAAGGAAGCTCAATCCGTACCTCCCGGACCTGGTCCGGATGCATCACATCACGAGCTAAGCTATTCGAATCTCTTCGAGAGGGTTTGGTAGTCAATCCGGGATAACCTAGTGTTGACTGCGGCGGCGTTCTCTTCTATGTGTGAAATCTGACCAGCTTTAGGAATTGTGACCACGGGTTCCGGATAGGTTACCCAGTTCAGCATAATCTGGGCGGGCGTCATCTCGTACTTCTCTGTGATTTCCTTCGGAATCCTGCTGGCAGGGATGCTTCCAGTGTCAAGAGGACTATACGCGATTACAGTAAGTTTCTCACGTTCACAGAATGGTAAGATGTCGGCCTCTATCGAACGTGAGGTAAGACTGTATCTTACCTGATTGGAAACGAGTTCGCTGCGCGGTAGAGACTCTTGTGCCTGCATGGTCTGTTCTACGGAGAAGTTGCTCACACCTATGTATCTCGTCTTACCCGTTGCCACCAGTTCTTCCATCGCCTTCATCGTTTCACGTATCGGAATCCGTTGATTAGGCCAGTGGAGTTGGTAGAGGTCGACGAACTTCACTCTCAACCTCTGTATGCTAGCCTCGCACGACTGGATTACGTCGTCGTAGCCGAAATGCTCCGGAGCAACCTTGGTGGCAAGGAACACGCTTTCCCTCGACTGAGCGATTGCCTCTCCTACGAGCGTCTCCGACCTGCCGTGCCCGTAGACCTCGGCAGTATCGATAAAAGTCATCCCGAGCTCTATACCCCTCTGGAGCGCCACAATCTCGCCCCTGCGCTTATCCCCGGTCGAGTTTCCGAGGGCATAGGTGCCCATGCCTATGACAGAGATCCTCTCTCCCGTGCGCCCGAGCGGCCTGCGGTCCACAGCGCCACAGGCGCGTACCCCCGTTTTATTCTATCTGATGGAGCGTGATTACCATGATGGTGCCTACAAAAGGTTAAAAGAAAACGGAACGGGCAACAGCCGACCGATGTCCATTCTTGAGAGCCCTACTGATGAGGCTAAAAGGATAATCGAGGTCGCTCAGCAAAGAAAGATAACGCTCAGGCTGTTCGGAGGGGTGTCGTTCTTCTTTAGGTGTCCTTCAGCCAAACACAGGAGCCTTCAGAGAAACTATGTCGATGTGGACTTCATGGGCCATGCAAAACAATCGAAGGAAATCAAGCAGTTGTTCGTGGAACTTGGCTATGTACCGAGGGACAGGTTCAACGCTATGCAGGGTTACCGACGCTTGATTTTCAACGATATTGAACATCAAAGGCGTGTGGATATTTTCCTAGATGTCTTCGAGATGTGCCACAAGTTCAACTTCAAGGACCGTCTTGAGATTGATCAGTATACGATTTCCTTGGCCGACATGCTGGCGACGAAGCTACAGATAGTCGAAATCAATCAAAAGGACCTGAAGGACATTGTGAGCATGTTCGTTGACCACGACGTGAGCAGCGGCGATGTTCCGGAGGCAATCAATGGTGCATATCTTGCTAAGCTGTGCGGCGGCGAATGGGGGTTGTATAAGACACTCACGATGAATCTGGACAGAGTCCTCAAAGTAGTCAATGAGTTCGAGCTCTCCGACCCCGAGAAGGCTCTAGTGACTGAACGAGTCAACAAACTCAGGAAGATGATAGAGGATGCGCCCAAGAGCACAGGGTGGAAGATGCGAGCCAGAGTCGGAGAGCGCGTACAATGGTATGAGCTTCCAGAAGCAGACAAGGAAGTGGTGGATTCGCGCGTCTCTACCGAAAACGGAACGCGGGGCACGTGAGGTTTTAAAACCTCCAGCTGGTGAGTCAGGCATTGGTCAAAACAAGACTGTTCTTCGTAACGGACGTCCACGGATCGGACAGGTGCTTCCGCAAGTTCGTAAATGCAGGAAAGTTCTACAACGCGAGCATACTCATACTCGGTGGTGACATCACTGGAAAGATGATTGTCCCAGTGGTTAAGCAACCCGATGGTAACTACAAGAGTGAATTTGGTGGGACGGCGTATGTGGTAAAGTCGCCTGAGCAACTGGCCGATGTAGTCAAGAACATCAAGGACTCTGGTTTCTATCCATACTTGTCGGAGCCGAAAGATGTTGAGGAGTTGTCCGCAAAACCGGAACTTGTTAATCAGTTATTCAAAAAGCTGATGAAGGAAAGCATAGAAGGTTGGATGAGGTTGGCCGAGGAGAGGTTGAAGGGTACGGGCATCAAGTGTTACGTCTCACCAGGCAACGATGATTTCTTCGAAATCGACGAGGCCCTTGACTCAGCGACCTATGTGATAAACCCCGAGGAAAAGACAGTGGATATTGATGGTGAGCACGAGATGATTACGCTGGGATACGCCAACCATACCCCATGGAACAGCCCAAGGGAAGTTGACGAGGAAGTCCTGCAGCAGAAGATAGACAAGATGGCGTCTCAGATTAAGGACATGAAGACGGCGCTGTTCAACCTCCACGTTCCTCCTATCAATACCGTAATCGACCAAGCTCCGAAGCTGGATGAGACATTGAAGCCAGTCATCTCTGGAGGCAGCATAGTCATGACGTCGGCAGGTAGCACTGCAGTCCGAGCAAGTATCGAGAAATATCAGCCTCTCGCCGGTATTCATGGTCACATTCACGAATCACGAGGGATGGTCAAAATTGGTCGGACAGTCTGCTTCAATCCGGGAAGTGAATACAACTCAGGCATATTGAAGGGTCTCCTATGCGACTTGGATAAGGACAAAGTAAAGTCATACATGCTCACGTCTGGTTGAGAAGAGCCTCGGGAGGGATTTGGACCCTCGACCACCTGCTTACAAGGCAGGTGCTCTACCAGGTTACTCGAAAGGCGCCGCGCCTTTCACTGAGCTACCGAGGCCCAGTATCAGACGGCTCGCTATTGTCCTTATCTTCTTTGTCCCCTTGGCGCGCTAGAAGGTCAGACGCGATGAGCTTCAGGAAGTACGGGAATTCTTCATCATGGAATTCCGTTCTGGTCGCTAAGTTCCACTCGCTGGCGATCGAGTTAGCGAGTAGATGATAGCACGTCTTACTCTTGCCTCTCATGACGCTGAAGAAGAAGTGACTACACGAACAGAAGGGCAGCCCTGAGTCGATGAATTCGTCTCCATTCCTTCCGACGACCGTATAGACGGCATGGTTGCTCGGAAGGAATACGTGTTCCTTCACGCGACCTTGCAGCACGGCGTCTACAGCTCTCTCTACATACTTCGAGCTCGAACGGTCAGCGTATCTCGAGAGAAGTTCGCCTCTTGTTAGGACTGGCATGTCTCCTCACCCAAAGAACTCTACGAGGGAGCGCTGAGCTTTAGCTTTTGTGAGGTCACTTACGCGTATTCCGGCTCGTCTGAGTTCGCGTCCGTCGTCGAGAAGCGAGGTAAAGAGCTCCGTCAGTACGTTCCCGAGCGATAGAAAGTCTCTTGTCGGAGCGTTCAGTGTCCTGCTCCTTGTCTTCGTCGAAAGGTCAGGGAGTACTCCAATCACCGAGACCGAATGAAAGAACACTTCTTTGTTGGTTATCTTGCTCTGAAGGTCAGTTATTGCAGGAGAGAGCTGCGCGACTATGTCTTGTACTTCTCGAGAATTGCGCTTCAGAGTTATCATCCTGCTCAACTGCGTTACCTCTCCGCTCTCCACTACAGGTTCGTCATTAACCCCGTTCGCAGCGTCGTGCAGATAGATTGAGAACTTGTGGTCGAGCACACGATCGAGCTCGTCTAGGTCCTTCCCCGCTAGGTCGGCCACAGTAACTATCCCGATACCCTTCAGTATGTTTGCGCTCTTGGGACCGACCCCGTAGAGCTTCTCTACTGATGTAGGACCGAGGAATTGGGGAATCCGAGATGGGGGGACCGAAGTCAGACCGTCGGGTTTCTTGAAATCGGATGCCAGCTTAGCGATGATCTTGTTTGGAGCCAGGCCTATCGAACAGGTAAGCTTCTCTTTCTCCAAAATGACCGTCTTTATCCTCACAGCAATCTTGGTGGCAGTCTCGTAGTCTTCCGCCGATTTTTTCGTTATGTCGAAGAAGGCTTCGTCTATACCAGTCTGCTCCATTATATCGACTTGCTCTCCGAGGATTTCCATCACACGGTTGGAGTATTCCTGGTACTTTCCGTGATTCATTGGTAAGAATGTCGCGGAGGTCCCCTCAAGTAGCCTCTTGGCCGCTGCTATCGGGATAGCAGACTTGACGCCGAGCTCTCTGGCCTTGTAGTTTGCGGTGCTGACGACTCCGCTGTCCTCTGTGCGCCCGGAATACACACACACCACTAGCGGAAGGTCTCTAAGAGCCGGATTCTCTATCTCTTCTACTTGGGCGTAGAAGTAGTCAAGGTCTAGATGGCCTACAACACGCGTCAAGCTTTCGCAAGCCTTGGTTCTCGGCTTAAGAGGTTTTTTGGTGGGGTCGGCCGGATTTGAACCGGCGCTCTCAAGCGCCCGAGGCTTGAAGCCTGGACCAGACTAGCCGACGACCCCGCTCGTGCCCCGACCTAAACCGATGGTTATATCTCAATCTGTAGTAGCGAACTGACAAAATTTGTGAGCGCGTAGGCGTTATAAGTAGGGCCGTTCGGTGTATCTGCTATGACGGAAGCTACGAAAACCGTAATCGTTGGTCAGTCAAAACCCATCCTGAACTACGTCACCGCGTGTATCACCATGTTCAACGGCGGAGCCGATCATGTAGTACTTCGCTCGAGGGGAGAGGCTATCAACATGGCGGTCGACGTAGCACAGTTACTCAAAAAGAGGTTCTTCAGTCAGGTCCAGATTTCGAAGATTCAGATCGATGGTGAAGATGTAGTATCAAGGGATGGAAGGCAACTCAGTCTTCCGGTGTTGGAGATTGAGCTTTCGATGCCAAAGGCACAAAGCACGACCTGAGCAAGCCCTAGCTCGTCGTCGCTTAACTCCTCTTTCGTAATGGATTGATGGCTTGAAACCGTCTGTACCCGTCGCACAGCAGGAGTCGTGATGGATGGCGATGTATGACTTCGACTCTCTCATGGACGAAATACTGAGGAATAGACCTGAGATTACCAGGGAAGAGGTGGTGAGCATGGTGGAGGATAAGAAGCGGACAGTCGGAGCGGGCTTCCTTACCGACCAAGGTGCACTGTTTCTTATTGCGGGAGAAATGGGAGTCAAACTCGAGCAGGCGACTGTTTCAGACCTCACATTGAACGACCTTTACGTCGGAGCCAACGATATCACCATAGTTGCCAGGGTGCTCGCACTTTACCCCATCGCCGAGTACAAGAGAAAGGAAGGTGATACGGGACGGTATAGGCGAGTAGTACTCTTCGACAAGAACAATGTGACCAAGTTGACAGTTTGGGATGATAGTCCAGATGCGTTGAAACTGGATGGCATAATCATAGACACGCCAGTCAGAGTGGTCAATGGATATGTCAGGCAAGGTTTGGACGGCAAGCCGGTGCTGAACTTGGGCAAGAAAGGCAAGGTTGAACTCGTCAAAGAGGAGAAAGTCTCTTCCAAGCTACCATCCTTGAGCAGCCTGTCCAAGAAACTTACGAACATTGGTGATATGCAGAATATTGTAGCGGTCGAAGGTATCGTGCTCTCAGGCAGCAGGAGCTCGACCTTCACCAGAAATGACGGTTCTTCGGGTTCACTGACGCAATTTGAATTGGGGAGCGGTTCGGAGAATGAGAAGGTTAGGATAGTCATCTGGAGCTTGCTCGATGTCGAAATAAAGCCAGGTCAGGAAGTGACCGTTACGCATCTCAGGGTCAAGAAGGGCATGAATGGTGACCGCGAGCTCCATGGGGATGCAGGAAGTGCGATTCTGTTTCGCGGTCGAGATAGGCTTGCGGCCGTACGAACGTACTCTAAAATCAATCAAGTGACCAAGAACCGCGAGAAATACAGTGTGGAGGTGATGGCGCTCTCCAATCCGACAGTTCGTGATGTCCATCTTAAGAACGGTGAAGTGGTCCAGAAGGCGGAATCCACGATGGGAGACGACACCGGGGAGATTATGGTCGTAGGATGGAGAGGTCAATCCGAGCAAGTGGGTAAGATTGATGTTGGGGAAAAGGTGCGAATAATCAATGCGATTTCTCAGACATCTCGAATGGGAAACCTGTTCTTAGAACTGGATGAAGAATCGAAGGTCGAGAAGGTCTCAGGTTAACCCTGGTTCTTCGGTCTTCGGAGCACTTCATACTCATAAACGAAGATGATTGCGAGTGTGATGACGAACAACGCTATCATTGTACCGCTGAGAAAGTTGTAGTAGCTGGCAGTACTGAGCGCTGAAATCATGTGTGTTGGTGGGCTTCGAGATTGGTCGGGTATAAGTTTTCTGAAGTGCCGGGGGCGGGATTCTCGTTCTCCTTACTTTCGAGCCCGCGACCTCCGGATATCGCATCCGAGCTTGGGATTATGAGTTTCGCCCACTTAAGGGTCGTGCCCGGCGCAATAAGCCAAGCTATGCTACCCCGGCACCCCTTTCGACCGAGGATTCATCGTCTTTTAAATCACACTATAGGGCTAATGGGCTCTTACTGCGTATCTGACCTACCAAACACTAAAAAATCGCACATATTGGTGTCTGTCCACATCGCCTCGGTAGCTCAGCCTGGTAGAGCACTGCCTTGGTAAACCAAGAATCCAAACAGGCAGGGGTCCCGGGATCAAATCCCGGCCGAGGCTCTTTGCCCAGCTCAAAACGATTGATATGCAAGACTTCAGATTACTTTAAAACCACTTTTTCAGTCGAGTCGACAGCTGCGGGGGTCGCCCAGCCTGGTCAACGGCGCGAGGCTCAGGACCTCGTCCCTCAGGGGTTCGTGGGTTCAAATCCCACCCCCCGCACCATCTCTCTTTAGAGTGATTCAGCGACGGAGACACCTGTCTGCGTCAAACGATACTTACCGGGTTCACCGAACAAGTGTACGTCGAATTCGATGATGTCCAAGGCCATTAGTTCACGTAGTCCCCAGAACACTATCCATTGGGATCCTGCCCCGAGCTGTGAATCAATTTCGGCATTCGAAAGTCCGACGTCAAGCTTGCCCCTCAATGCCTTGAGTATCAGTACCATCTGCGGTGTGAGTAACTTGGCTAGCTCACGATTCTTATCGTCTTCTGGTGCTGCCCAGATGCCTTTCATCCTGGAATGGAGGACGGTGTATGTTGATAAGATTTCAAGTGATTGAAACGGTTTAACGATTGTATCAATTGTTTTAAGTTTGGGCGGTGAAATCACGTCCACCGCAATCTCATATTCGGTCTTCGATGGAAGTAGTTACACAGTATATCGACCATAAGACGGAGCTCGAGCAGCACATAGTGGCTCTCGAAGCAGAGCAGGCGTCGCTGATAAGTGACATCTCGGCCCTCAAGGAGAGATTGACAACGCTGGAAATGGAAAGACATGCTTCTTCCCTTTCTAGCGAGGTTGAGGCCCTCCGGACGGAGAAGGCTGTTCTGGAAGAGAAGATCTCTTCCTACTCAGTAGAGTCTGTAGCTTCGAGCGAAGGGTACCAGGTTTAGCGGAACCTGGAAACCTTCTCTTCGAGCTCTCCCTTTTCTTTCTTTAGATAGGAAACCTGGCCCTCTAGTGCCCGCAACTTCACTTCAAGTTGCTTAACTTGGGACTCCTTTTCCTTCTCCTTGATCATTTCTTCGAGCTCCTCTTGGTTCCTTTTCAGACTGCCTACACTCTGCTCTAGGTCCTCATTCGTCCTCTTCAGGTCCTTCACGTCGCTCTGTATCTTCTTGAGCTGGTCTTCAGCGATAACAAGGTACTTCTGTCTGCTTACTATGATGGGGTACTTCGTGCCGCATTTGGAACATTGGTACATACCGACCTTCCGCTGAGTCAGCCCCCTTTCGCCCTCCTTTGGCTCGACTATGACAGAGAACACCTTCGATGGAGTGTCGTTGGGCGTTCCACAGTTTGGACAGGCAGGCAATTCTTCGTCGTCCGTATACGGCAAGTGGTTGTGTTAAGTCTTGCTACTCGCGAATTGATTCGAGCTCAGAGACCGCTGACCAGAGTGTGACCCTCGCAAAGGATGGCATGTTCGGATCCTGGGCCACTTCGTCGAGCATGCTGATGGCATTTGCGGCCCTGACAGCGACACTCAATTTTGTGTCCTGAAGCACAGTAATCGAGTCCTTCACTATCTTGCGTATGTTCCTCGGAGTGATGTTAGAATCCGCTATTTGCTGGAGACTAGCCGATGCTTTGACTAACTTACCGTCATTTTCCTGTTGTTTTTTTGATTTGCTGCTCAAATTGTGAACACCGGTAGCCAAGCTGGATTCTTCAGCCTCCCTTGGGAGGCATATTTGGCTTTCTCTTGTGAGCGGGCTCACGCTTGGCGTTACTCCAGAGTTCCCGAATGATTAATAGAGCGCCGCACGTGGAAAATGGACGATGAGCAAGTCACGCGAAAAGATGCAGCTAACCGTTGAACTAATGAGAAGAGGTGCCGTGATGATGAAGGAACCTTGCCCAATCGACAACGGTGTTCAAGTGAGGTACAAAGGGAAGGTCTACTGTACAACTCATGATGACCTTGAAACCGCTCTATCTACGAAGGAAGTCACATATGCTGACATCGCTTCGAGCTTGAGAGACTTGATTTTGGTCAAGTTGAAGGAGAATGCTGCTGTGCTCGAGAACGAGAAGGATCCCAAGAGACAGGACGAAATTGTGGCTCTCATAACCAGATGCGTAGACTTGCTAAACAAGCTAGAGGTATCACAAAGAACTTAAGTTTCCTGAGTTGTCGTGCGGGGTGTGGTTCTGCGAATCGGTCAGAAGGTTCCTGGCTTCACGCTGTTCGACTCTGAGGGCAAGGAAAGAAAGCTCTCGGAACTAATCAAGAGTGGGAGTCTTGTGATTGCGTTCTTTCCATTTGCCTTTTCCGGCGTCTGCGATAGAGAAATGTGTGTGTTCAGGGATGGCCTGAGTCCGACTTCTGTCGGGGACAACTTTGTAGGGATAAGCGTGGACAGCGTGTTCACTCTCAAGATTTTCGGTGAGACATACGGCCTAGGGTTTCCCCTTCTCAGTGATTTCAATAAGAAAGTGACGAAGGCGTTCAACGTGCTGCAGGAGACGTGGGCGGGATTCGGATACAAAGGAGTCGCAAAACGAGCGGTATTTGTCGTCGATAAGAGGAGTGTGTTAAGGTATCGCTGGATAGGAGAAAGCCCTGAACAAGAGCCGCCATATGAGGAAGTAGCTTCAGCGCTCGGTAAGCTGAACTAGAAGGTTTCTTTTTATAGAAGAAGGTCAGATCGACCGTTAGAAGATGTCTCAGGAAGTCAAAGAAATCAAGCCGGTCGTCGAGATAAGCGAGCAGGCTGCGCATGAACTGATCCTATATCTGGAAAAGCAGGGGAAGCCTGGTGCTGGACTACGCGTCTTCGTTTCGGCGGGAGGCTGTTCCGGTCTATCTTATGGTATGGTCCCGGAGGACAAGTCTAGCGAAGATGATTATGTCATAGTGCAACATGGCGCCAAGTTGATTGTAGACAAGTCGAGTATGCCGTTCATCGCTGGTTCAGTGATTGACTTCCAATCAGACAAGCTGATGGGTGGAGGTTTCGTGGTAAAGAATCCGAACGCTGTATCGACATGTGGTTGTGGCGAGTCCTTCAAGACGGCATGAGTCTAAGCTAAGCGCCGGGGGTGGGACTTCCACTCGAGGTACCCAGAGGATCCCTGCGAGCTTTGAACCCACATGACCCAAGGGTCACGGGCTGACTGGTCGTCGATCTCGAGTTGCGGATTCGCTTTTCCTAGACGAGCGAATTGCCCGCGCGTTAGCCAGACTCCGCCACCCCGGCGAAGGACCTAGTCAGTCGTGCACTCTTATTCTTTGGCATGACAACCGGACTATGCTTTAACAAACTTTGGGCGCCAGCTCCACGTTCCGTCAGGTAACTTCGTGTGCTGGAAGTCTCCATAGATTAGCGGAAATTTTCTCTTCATAACTCGTGCCACCTTATCAAAGATGTACCGTATCTCAACCTCCGCGGATTCTGCCGTACGCATCGTGATTACATGCCGTATTGTGCGATGGTTAGCGGTCCATATTATTGACGTGGCCATACCGTCGGGTGCGATACGCCTGAGAGCTGACGTGACACGCTTCTTCTCGTCGAAGTTCATGCTGTCCCAATCATAGTCGTTTTCGAGGCTCTTGTAGTCCTCTTCCATCCGTTCGACTATTGCCTTGAACTCCATCTTCCTTTCAGCGAGTTCCGGTGGAATCCAGAGGGCGAGGTCGGTCGGTCTCACATATCTCAATGACTCCTGACTTATTGCAACTCCCACCCTATGCCTTACGAGTTCGTGTGTGAATACTCTGCTCACGTCTATGAAGGCGAATGTGCAGCTAGCATGCTCAAAGATTGAGCCGTCGCCTTTTGAAAGAGTATTCTGTATGTATTCTTTGGAGCTCGTGCGTATCTTCTTAACGTTGGGGTTAAGACCGACCCCGAAGCTCTTGTAACAGATTCGTCCTGCAATCTCCGTCAGCAATTCCCCCTCGGACCGCGAGTTCGGAGAGGTCCTTGACATCCACTCAAGTGCAGTTCTTCCTCCAAGGGCCCTCAGCATGAGTCTCGTCTGACCGAGGTCAAGCTTCGTCTCACCTATCATGTACACCTTTGGTTCGACGAATCTCATTCGTGTCGGCTCGGGCTGCTACATTAATTAACGTGTGGTCGGTTTCTGAAACGAATTGAGAGCCTTCGGTACCGCCGGTGTAAGGGGCGTATTCAATGTTGGACAAACCCCGGAGCAGGTCTACGGATTAGCTCTCGCTTCTGCGTTCACGTTTGGGAAAGGGAGGTATGGTGTAGGGTGGGATGGAAGGCACAGCTCATCGTTATTGTCGAGAGTTGTAGCTTCGGCTGTTGTGGCGGCGGGGAGCGATATTCTCGTTTTCGGTATGGTTCCCACCCCTGTCACTGCCTTTGGGTCAAGGAACAGTACATGCAGACTTGGATTCTCTGTTACTGCGTCCCATAACCCTCCCGAATACTCTGGGGTCAAGGTCTTCGGCCCGAGAGGGATGGAGCTATCCAAGGAGGATGAATCAAGAATCGAACGAGTGATGAGTGTTGGCATGAGGATGGAATCGGGAGTGCTCGGTAAGGTCACCGAGGAGCAGGCATTGACCTCATATCTGGAATCTATGTACAGTAGATTCACACCGGTGAATGAAGGTCTTAGAATAGCCGTTGACTGTTCCAATGGACCGGGAGCGCTCGTGACTCCCAAGGTCCTAGATGTTGAGGGTCATCGTGTTACAGCGCTGAACACCCAGATATCATCCAGATTCTCGGCGAGGTTACCCGAGCCTACGAGCCGGAATCTGGCTGAGACTGCCGCGATGGTTGGTGCCTTGAACGTCGACTTCGGCTTCGCCCACGATGGCGATGCAGATAGGCTCGTGATGATAAGCTCGGCAGGGCATATACTTCCTGATTCCATAGTGTCGATTCTAGCCATGAAGGCGATTGTCAAGCGACAAGGAGTTGTTGCGTTATCAGAGAATTCTTCCATGCTAGTGGAAGAGGAAGCACTGGCGATGGGGTTGAAGGTAGTCCGGAGCAGGATTGGGAAGACATTTGGCGACATAGACAAACAGGGCGCAGTATTTGCATCAGAACCAAGTAAAGTAGTGGACCCGTCTTGGGGAATATGGGAAGACGGCATGTATACTGCTGTACTGATATCCGACCTGCTGGCTCGTAACCGCGAGCTGCTCGCATTGCTTCATAACGAGCCAAAATGGCACTTCAGGCAGGTAAATCTGTCGATAGTAGTGGACTTTGAAAAGCTCGCTGAAAAGTCTCAGGAGGAGCTTTCCTCCTTCAAAATTTCAGAGGTTAGACAGCTCGATGGCCTGAAGATTATATTCAAAGATGGATCTTGGATAATGTTCAGAAAGTCAGGGACGGAGCCGAAGACGCGAATCTACTGTGAGGCATTGGACCAAGTCAAGCTTGAGGAATTACTGGGCATAGGTCAAGCCGTGCTCGAAGAGTGTCGCGTGAGCGTACCCGGTCAAGCGCTGATTAGAGATGACATTGGACGTAGCTAGAGTCGTCTCAAAGGCTCTCTCGGAAGGGTACCAGCTGGATGGCGAGGCTTTCGATTTGATTTCGCGGCTTCCATCAGAGGTGGATGGCGAGCTCATAGTGAATCACGCTATCCGCAGGAAAGCGGAGACCGGGGAGCGGATATTGACGAAGGCCGATGTTGAGGAGTTTATCCCGAAAGAAATCCTGTCGGTAGGTGAGAGTGTTGTGACTGTCTCGACAGAGCCTGGTGACATTGAGGTAGTCAGTGACCCTACCGCGCAAATCGCACCTGCGGAAGCGGATATAGGCTTCAAAAAACTCTTCCAGGATAGGTACTGGAGATTGTTAGGGGTGGCTCGGAAGAGGCCAGACTCGAAGAATTTGCAAGATATTGAGACGGTCAAGGGCCAGAGGGCTGATAAGATGAAGATCGGTGGACTTGTCTCTTCTAGAGATAGCAGACGGGGTAATGTGGAACTTACGATTGATGACCCTACGGGGACCATTAGGGTACAGTGCAAGGAAGAATGTGTGGATGCGGCGCTGCGCATCCCACT
Organism: Nitrososphaerota archaeon; assembly: GCA_029785195.1. Lineage (GTDB taxonomy): Archaea > Thermoproteota > Nitrososphaeria > Nitrososphaerales > Gagatemarchaeaceae > UBA183. The sequence continues at coordinate 49,146 of JAFMAD010000002.1, read as the reverse complement.
GGACAGTTTTGTGCTTGCAGAAGTTAGCCGCGGGCGCAGTGGTCAGGTATTCGCGAGTTCTTTGAACATGCCCGACCTACCGAGTCATAAGGCTACGACATCTTCACGCAAGGGCTACGCCGTACTACTTTCGGACCTTCATATTGGTAGCAAGATGTTCCTCGGCGATGACTTTGGGAGGTTTATCTTGTGGCTGAACGGAAAGCTCGGCGACCTAGAAATAGTCAGCCGGGTCAAGTATGTGATAATCGCCGGAGATGTAATCGACGGGATCGGTGTCTATCCGGGGCAGGAGAACCAGCTGGTCGAAAGGGACCTCAGGAGACAATACGCGCTCGCTGCCCAGTTAATATCGCAGATTCCTAAGCATATCAAAATAGTCGTCTCTCCAGGGAATCATGATCCGGTTCGTCAGGCGTTACCTCAGCCCTCAGTTTCCGTAGACCTCGCCAGCGACCTATATGCGTTGGAAAACATCAAGAGTGTTGGTAATCCGTCTTATGTGAAGCTTGATGGCGTAAATTTCTTAGTATATCATGGAAGAAGTCTGGATGACATAATAGCAACTATTCCGGATTTGAGCTATAGTAGGCCAGCTGCTGCCATGCAGGTCCTTCTCAAATCTAGGCATCTTGCTCCTATGTACGGGAAGAGGACGGCGCTTTCGCCCGAGCTGAGGGACATGTTAGTCATCGACCCTGTGCCGGACGTATTCCATTCGGGTCATGTGCACGCGATAGACGTCTTAGATTATCGGGGCACGCTCATTGTGAACTCTGGGACTTTCCAAGCGCAGACACCATTTCAGGCGAACATGGGGATGGAACCTACCGTGTCGATTGTGCCAATAGTGGACCTTTCCACCTTGAATGTAGTAAAGAGAAGCTTCACCAAACAGGTCTTCCAGGCATAGTGTCATCGCTAACTAGTGCAACTCCAGCAGCTCCGCGTCATCTCCGATAACGCGTCTTAGTGTATCATCGTCTACGAGGAGTTTGATGCGTTTGGTTCTTCCCTTCCGACCCTTGCTTACGATTGCAGCCTCCAGCAGGCCGAGTGTATCCAGTTCAGCGATTATGCCGCTGACCCTTCGCTGGGTCAGCACCTCTACGCTTGACTTTTTCGCGATGTTGACGTAAGTGAGGTAAAGTTCACCTGTGTTGGTACCACCAGGAAACTTCGATGCAGCGATGATTATCATCTTGTTTTGGAGTGGGAGAGAGTGCAGAGCAACTTCGACGGCATCGCGCTCTATCTTCTCGGAGGCTTTTCGCATACTATCCTCGTCGACACTCTGACGCCCGTCTCGCTCAGCTACATCACCAGCTACCCTTAGCATGTCGATTGCTCTCCGAGCATCGCCGTGTTCGGAAGCGGCTAGTGCTGCGCATAGGTTGATTGTTGATTGGGGGATAACTCCGGCTCTGAATGCAATCTTCGTTCTCTCTTCGAGAATGGAGCGTAATTCTTCCATTGTGTATGGGGGGAAGATTATTTCTTCTTCTCCAAGGCTGCTCAGGACCCTGGCGCCGAGTCGCTCCTTGAACCTGAGGTCATTGGATATGCCTACTATTGTTAGGAAACCTGGCGCCGTGTCCTCCCCAGACCTCGTAAACTTGTAGAGCGTCTCATCGGTCGACTCGACCAGGTAATCGATTTCATCAAGTACGAGTATTAGATGGATGGCGTGCTTCGAAATGGTATCGAATATCCGGCTGCTGACTTCACTTAATGAGAGCCCCGTCAGTGGAATTCGTTTGTCCTTGTCCATAGGTAGAGCTTCTGCTATTCTCGCCAGCGTAAGATACTCGGTGCCCGCGAGCCTACAGTTGACGTATGCAGTGACTATTTGCTTGGTGTCATCCTGCGTGCGTAGCTTGTGGACGACAAAGGTAGCCACCGCAGTCTTTCCAGTACCCGTCTTTCCGTAGAGAAGGAGATTGGATGGTTTTGAACCGAGTAGCGCAGGTGATAGGACTTGTGCGACGTTTTCTGTCTGTGATTCTCTGAATGGTAGGTGGTCGGGAACGAATTCGGTTGAGAGCGCGTTCCTGTTCTGGAACAAGGCCTTACCTTTCTTTGTCTTGTTGAAGATGGCGTCCACAGAATCGGACATGGCGTTGCACTGGAAACACTGGTTAGATAAGCAGTTATCGTTCAGATAAAGGCAGGCAAGAAGGATATTGATCCGATGACGAGTTGCAAGAGAATTGCTTTCCTTATCTCAAATCCGGCTCTTCTGAGCAAGAGCAGGGCGAGAAGGTTAGCAAATGAGCCGATAGGGCCGATATTGCCCGCTAGACCTGCTTCTACGGCGATGTTTGGCGCTTGATGCGGAGAGACATTAGTCAGGCTGAGAATCAGCTGTGTTGTCGGTACGTTGCTAATCAGGTTGGAAAGCGCTCCTATAAAGAGCGCAGAGAATGGCTGTGCACCTGATGCGGCCTGGAACGCATATGATGCAACGAACGGCTCGATTAGTACTCCGATTATTGTGATTGATGCGATGAGTGAATAGAGAATGAACAGGCTCTTCAGGTCGAATTCTCTCTGAATGCTAGGAAGCGACCTGAAAGTGAAGATGAATCCCAGCATGAAGCTTATGCCGAGCGCGAGCACACTTGGGATTCCTAGTAGGTTCGACGAGAATATTGTGATGATTACAATGAGGAGGTAGATGGGTGGGATTGAGCTTCCCGTATTGTTCAGAATGTCGTTGCTTCGATTTTTCATTTTCTTGCTGAGCGGATATAGTACAGTGGCTGACACTATCGCTGAAACAAGAAGAGGAAACCAAGTCCCGAGTACGAAATCGGTTGCTGACACTCCAGATGCCTGCCAGAGTAGAATGTTCTGTGGATTTCCGAGAGGGGTTAGGGTGCTCGCTATGTTCGTGAATGTAATTTCGGCCACAATTAGAGGTGCGATGTCGACTTCGAATTCCTTTGAGTAGCTTATCAAGACCGGAGTAAGTATGAGTATGACCACGTCATTCAAGATTAGTGGTGAGAAGAGGGACGTGACGATTATGACGGCGTAGAGTATGCCGAATTTGTTTCCGAATGTTGTGAGAATTCTCCTGAGAAAGGAGGAGCCATGCATTGCCTTGAACTGGGCCGCTATGCCGAAGAGCAATGCGAGAGAGATGTAGATTAGAGGGTCAACATGCTCGGAGACTTGCTGTAGCGGAGTCACGTCCTCTACACACTCAGCTGTATTCTAGTTTTCTCATATGAGTTGCAGTTTGAACTCCTTCATCATGTCTTCGGCTCTCTCCATGTTCCCGAATACATCCTTTGGGTAGTGTGAATCGGACCCGAGGCTCACCTTGCATCCAGCTTTGGAGCACGCCGCGGCGAGTCTGCGGACGACGGACGGCGCGAATCCTATGTCCTTACCATTGAGTTCGAGAGCCTTGTCTCGTCTTCTTGCAGTTCTTGCGAGTTCTAATAGTAGGTCGTCGAAGTCGTCAGGCAGCCTTGTCACTCCTTTCATCATCCTCGTAGGATGGGTCAGCACTTTGAAGGGGATAAAGTCGCTCTCGAGCGCGCTCTTCTCAAGTCCGAAGTATTCGTGCCACAGCTTAGAGGCACTCGAGGAATCAGATACTTCCCTTCTTGGATGCTCGATTTCAGTGGAGTCGCCAAGTTCATGTATGGAACACAGGAGGATGTCCCATTCTTCCTGGTTGACGAACTGGCCCACCTTTGACTCGTAACGGGGTGAATAGTCAACCTCTAGGCCATTCATGAGCTTCATACCTGAGAGAACTGATTCATCAATTCTTGAGAATTCGCTTCTATACTCATTCAGGTTGTTGAAGATACGCCCGTCCGAATGTGTGGACCCAAATGCGAGTGATTCCTTCATGGGTCTGAACTGTGACACGTGTTCTGTTATGGAATATTGCTGGATGTTTTTTGCTCTGGCTGCCGCGACCATTTCCTGTATATTTGCAAGAATTATGTGGTTGTGATTGTCAATGTGGGGCATGTAGAGATTCACGGGTAGATGGTGGGTTTGAACACCAGTATGAGATATGGCTGAGTGAACCTGTTGTGATGAGCATAAAGCATTCAGCCTATACCAGCCTTTTCTACTAGGTGCCCGAGCTCGGTTACCTTCTCGAATCCGGGTTCCACTGACACCAGCACAATCTTGGGACCGCGGTTGAAGCATATCACCATGACCTTCTCCCTATTCATCACAACTGATTTTACTCGACCGTGATACTTATCCATCGGGCTTGTCATTCCCAAGGCAATTCCTGCCTTCGTATAGATCATCTTAGTATCGCTCTCAGGCTCGAGCGAGATGACACCTGGTCTAAAGATCTCGTCGAGGACATCCCCTTCCGTGGTGAGTACTGCAATGAACCGTATTCTTTCATCGAAGTTGAAAATCTGTCTTGCTTTGACGTCTAGTGCTCCTTCGTGCATATTATCGTTGCTCGGCTGAGACTCGTATAGATATCGTCATTAAAGTATTCTGTAAAATGCAATCTAGGATGATTGGTCCGACACCCCTCACCTTCCATTGGAACCCTTGACTAATGGATTGCTCGTTATGTATTAAACGTGTATGAGATAATGCTCGCTCTTGGTTCCCACTGCACCTGAATATGACTAATTGACTACTATGACTGACTATAGATGAACAGTGGAAGCATCAAAGGAGAAAACAAGCACGATTGATCTCCAGTGGAAATGAAGGGGTGGCTCCTCCCAATGTGAAGGTCTGTGAATCTGATTACTATCTGACCATAATTCCTCCCCTAAAGCCCAAACAGAGACCAAAAATCAACTTATTCTTTGTTCTTCTACCCTGGACACCCCTGTGTTTCCACTGGAGCCACTGAAACCAATCATGCTCTGAAGCACTCCAGTGAAGTCGTGTTAACAGGGCCGATTGTATCATCCTTCGGTCAACCTTAGTTTGCAGATGGTTCACAAGTTCACACCACAACCGGTTTTATCGACTGCCAAAGCGGGATGAGCTCCTTTGCGCCGGAGGGTTAAGGTCGAGTTTCAAGATGACAGCGGTACCAAGTACAGCCTTGCGGTAGAGGGACGACTATCACGCGAAAAAGTCATGAAACTTATGGATCTCATGGACATGGTCGATGATGGTTCACATGACATTGAAGCACCAAAACCAGACGGCTCCACAAGATTCGGCAAAGTCCAACAAATTCTACAGAAATCTTACTTGGCGAAGGAGTTCTCGTCAGCTGACATTGCTCACGACTACGAGGACACGTATGGCCAACCTGTCGAATTGAGCGTCATATCCACCTACCTGGCAAGAATGGCGCAAAGGGGATACCTTGCGAGGCAGAAGTTTGGGAGCTCGTGGGTTTACCGAATGGTGCACCTAAGAGTTGATCAGGAAACACTCAAGTAGGTTTTACCAGCCTCAGTTATCTCGTATACGAAGGGCTTATGCTGGTCATTTCTCATAACTAGTCCACGATTGTAAAGTCCTTTTAGCAGCCGTGCATTATGCTCTCGAGTGACCTGAATAACCTGACGAATGGAGTTAGAGGTCCTGGGACCCTCTAGAAGCGAACGTAAGATAGTAGCTTCTGTGTTGTTGGTAGTCCTTGTTGCCTGCCCGGATTGGACTCTGGGCTGTGATAAAACCTGTGATGTCGGAATCTGACTAGTGAGTTCTTGTGATACTGCCACCTTTACACCAGGATCATGAGCCGAAACGGGAGCTGAAGTAGCGGTTCTCCTGACCGAGTACACCTCAAATCGTGCCATTAGGTCCACAATTCTTGCGTCCTGAGTGGCTAGACGCGCACTCATAGACTCCCAGAGGCTCTTTGCAAGCTCCCCAGACTTTGTTTGGTCACTCACAAGTCGCCGATACTTCGTGAGCAAAGAGAACATGATTACGATACAAGTCGTCGAGACAGCCGCGGCTACCCCGATGACGATATCGTCGAGAAGCGCCACATCACTGGATGTGATGAGAGTGGATTTAAGCATGACATCATAGCATCACAATCTTGCTCACAAGAGCTTCTATCAAAGATATCACCTCGTTCGAGCTATCTGATGTCTCTTGAGGAATTCTTCCCACAAGATTTAGGAGACGCTGAACGTCAGTGGCATCGATTATACCCATCCTAGTGGAAAGAAGGATAGTGTAGATGGCCTGATTCACGTTGTTTTTTGCTTGTCCCACAACACGGTAGTATGCGCCCTCACTTACACCGGCAATTGCATATGGTCTCTCATCATTCGCCCCTCCGCGGACACTCCTTTGTGCAGTAGTGTATAGGGATAGGCACTCGATTTGTCTTTTCGTGAGAGAAGAGCGGTCCGCCAGAAAGTCATTGAGTTCCTTAGTCATCTCGACCCCGGCTCACTCTCCATTATTGTATTAGTCTTACTGCAGGTCGACTCAGGAAATCCCAAGATAAACGGGCGAAAGAGGCAAGTATTTTCTACATACGATACTATATACCTACAAATAATGCAACTTCTATGGACGCAAAGTTGACGGAAGAGTGGACCAAGACTCAATTTATTAAGCACAAACAGAGGTGTCCAGCGAGCGAGATGGGAAGAAGGAGAAGGAAAGTATTACGCAGTAACAGGCGAACACTGCCGAAGGTCTTCGCATGTCCTCGTTGCGGTGTTGTAGCGGTGAGAATCACATCACAAAAAGACGAAGCATCACAAGATTACATCACCGTAGTCGCCTGTGGGAATGCAGCCTGTAAACTCAGAAGGGAATTCAGGTTCGCCACCGAGAAGCCCGAGATCGATGTCTACAATACGTTCGTAGACGACTTTGCCAAGAGTGGTGGCTAGTTTGAGCCAGCCAGGACCCACAGAATCGCGGCTCCTGAGCACAAGAAAAGCCGCGGGTACCATGGTAGCCGCGCTGATAGACCCGGAGGACTTCAATGTGGAGCAGGCCACCAAAGTTGGCAAGACGGTCGAGAAACTTGGCGCGGGTTGCGTCTTCATTGGAGGAAGCACGATAGCCGATCAAGCCCACCTCGATCATATTGTGATGTCAATCAAACATGAGACATCACTTCCTGTGCTTCTCTTTCCGGGTAACATCACAGGTATATCACAACATGCGGATGCCATTCTTTTCAGTTCCCTTCTCAACTCGACGAATACCTATTTCATCATTGGCGCACAGGCAATAGGCTCAATCCAAGTCATGAAGACAAAGCTCGAGGCAATCCCCATGGGCTACCTTGTCTTCGGCGACCAAAGCACAACAGGTTTCGTAGGTCAAGTTAGGGCTATTCCCCTCGACAAACCGGGCATTGCCGTGATGTACGCAATGGCCGCCCATTATCTAGGCATGCGGAGCCTGTACCTCGAGGCTGGCAGCGGCTCTGACAAGGCCATTTCGAGTGAGGTCGTTAGTGCGGTCCGTAACAACTACCCTGGTCTGCTCATCGTTGGTGGGGGGATAACATCCCCTGAGAAGGCATCGGCAATCGCCCATGCGGGTGCGGACTTGCTCGTCATCGGGAACATGTTACAGACAAACGACTTTGAGAATCGATTAGCGACCATAATAAAGGCTGTCAAGTAAGATTAGATACCTACTAGTTCCTAATATCAGACGCCTAACCTCTGGACGAATACCAGATCAAGAGATCTGGCGAAATCGCGACTCTTTTCGGTAATATTGTCGCTGGAGAATCTGCTTCTTCCAATAAATAACCGGAGCTAAAAACTATCCGATAGACATGGCGAAGTTGTCCACGGAGCAAAGAGAGAAGATGTCCGCATCCAAGTACGCCTGCCCAGTAATGTGATGGCTCGATTCAATCAAGTTATAGCTGACAAGTGCCATCCACAGACGGCGAGAAGAAGGATACTCGAGGCTGCGAGGAAGTACGCGTCGACGTTAAGGACTTCGGAAAAGTGAAACAGTTCAGGAGCCAATCACGAGAAGCCTAGCCTAATCTGCCTTTGTAATTTCGCATGACCTTAAGGAGAGCGTCCAACTCCTCAAAGACCATTCTCAAAAGTTCCGCCGTACAGAGCTGCGAAGTGTGGGCTTAGGAGTCTAATTGTGCTTATTAGGAATCTAAAGCGATACCTAAACGTTCAGTTGCGTCTACAAAAGCAGAAGACAAGAGAAGTGAACGGTAAAGAGTACTTTAGGTGGACAATCATCATTCCTCCATCCAAAATTAAGGAATTAGGCTGGAAAGAGGGGCAAGAGCTACGCCAAAGGACCAAAGGAAAGAAACTGGTCATCGTAAAGGAATGACGGATAACCAACCTCAAACCTATAAGGCCAGCTCAGTAACTTGGATTAGGGATGCCATTCTCAGCCGACTCAGCGTGGGAAAGAACCAGATCTCTCACGACATTTCCACATCATCTTGACGAATACTACGTAAACCTACTCCGGGAATATGAAATCACCTACAACACCGCTGAGAAGGCCAAGGCAAAGGGACTAGACCCGAACGAGTTCGTTGAATCCAAGACGGCCTTCGACTTGGCCGACAGAGTCAACCAGATGCTCGGTCTCACTCAGTTCGAGGGACTCGACGAAAGACTGAGACAACTACTCAAGACCACTACCAAGGAGAGAGCCACTCTCACAATCGCTGAGGAGATTGCACTCGGTAAGTTCGGGCCTATGAAGATAGAGAACGCGCTGGACTATGCAGTACGGGCGGGTCTGGCTGTAATCACTGATGGGGTGACCGTCGCGCCAATACAGGGAATCTACTCCGTTTCAATCAAGAAGAACGATGACAACAGCGAGTACGCATCGATTTCTTACGCTGGACCGATGCGTTCGGCTGGCGGGACGGAAGCCGCTCTATCCGTACTAATCGGAGATGTCGTGGCTAAGAAATTGGGTCTCTCGCCGTACAGAGCTAGAGAAGAAGAGATTGGGCGATACATTGAAGAATTGAGGGTGTACGAACGCGAAGTGGGCAACTTTCAGTATCACGTGACCGATGACGACATCAGAGTAGCCATTTCCAACCTACCCGTCGAAATCGATGGAATCGAAACCGACCCCGTCGAAGTCGTCGTTCACAGGAACCTCAAACGCGTGAGCACAGATAGAGTGAGGGGTGGTGCACTCCGGGTTCTGAACGATGGGATAATTGGTCGCGCTCACAAAATCTCCAAAGTCCTACGCGAACTGAACATATCCGGATGGGAATGGTTGCCGCAACTCAAGGGAGGGAAACAGGAATCGACCAACGAGACAGAGAAAGCCGGCGCGCACTTCGAAGAGGTAATCTCCGGACGGGCTGTACTATCGTCGCACAACGCCAAAGGTGGCTTCAGAATCAGATATGGACGAGCAATTAACACAGGGCTATCAACGATAGGAATTCATCCAGCTATTGCAACCCTACTCGACGACCCAGTGGTTGTTGGTACTCAGGTCAAGGTCGACACTCCAGGCAAGGCGGCCACAATAGCCTTTGTGGACTCTCTTGAAGGTCCTACCGTCCTATTGAGAGACGGTTCTGTCAAGAAGATCAAGTCGGTACACGAGGCCGAATTGTTGCATGACAAGGTCACGCGGATTCTCGACCTTGGCGATGCCCTGATTAGTTTCGGCGACTTCCTTGAGAACAACAAGAATGTCCAACCCTCGCCTTACATAATCGAATGGTGGAAGCAGGACTTTGCCAAAGCGCTCTCCCAGAGTGACATCACAGACAAACTAGAATCCCTTCTTGGAAGACAGAGATACAGAGAAATCATCGAAGGTTCTATTCCATCGGTTCACGAGGCATTCATCCTAGCCGACCTACTCAAGATACCTCTGCATCCATCGTACACGCCACATTTCGATAACCTTACCCAAATTCAGATACTCGAACTCCGGTCGATGATGAAAAAGAGCGGGAATGACATCGTGATAGATATCAGCTCAAACCAAACTGAGAAAGTGCTACAACAATTGCTGATTCCATACAATCGCGACCGGAACCAAGCCAGCATAGAAAGCGATAATGCGGTAGTGATTGACCGCCTTCTGAGAGTAGGACAGAATCTTCCTGTTGAAATGAACTCTGGGAGCTCCTTGGACCTCATCGCCAAGATATCCGGTGTCACTCTCGGCACGCAAACTACTGCTACAGTGGGCATGAGAGTGGGTCGCCCCGAGAAGGCGATGTTACGACACATGAAGCCTCCAGTCCACGTACTCTTTCCCGTAGGAACGGCAGGCGGAAGCACAAGAGATATCGTAACCGCCTCGAAGAAAGGGATGTTGTCGATCGATGTAGTTAACATCATTTGTCCTTCATGCGGAAACAGAAGGCTTTCGAGTCGATGTCAGGAGTGCGGTGAGGCGACTATTCGCTTCTTGAGCTGTCCCAGGTGCGGTCAAGGATTGAAAGAAGGGACGACCTGTCCAAACTGCAAACTAGAAGGGGTCACGCACTCGAACTATGGATTCGATCTTCGACTAGCAGTCGACCACGTTCATGCCAAGGTCAACGGACTAGGCTCGAGGCCAATCAAAGGTGTACGCGGTCTGTCGAGCGAATCCAAGTTCTGCGAATTCATCGAGAAGGGTGCCCTTCGAAGCAAGCACGACATCTTCGTATACAAGGACGGAACCGGAAGGATAGACCTCACCAACGCTCCCCTTACACATTTCCGTCCACGCGACATTCATGTCAACATAGAGAAGCTCAAGTCCATAGGATACATGGTCGACACTGATGGTGCCGTCCTTACAAGCCCGGACCAACTCCTGGAATTAAGGCCCCAGGACATCGTCATACCTGAAAACATAGCAACCGACCTTGTCCGCATAGCGAAATTCTCTGACGACGAACTGGAAAGCGTGTACGGGCTGGAGCGGATATACAACATAAATGAGATAGCCGACCTAGTGGGAAGAATCGCCATTGGCCTTGCCCCCCACACCTCAGTCGGAGTTGTGGGACGAATCATAGGATTCACAAACGCACAGGTTTGCTTTGCCAATCCGTGCTGGCATGCAGCAAAGAGGAGAGACTGTGACGGCGATGGAGATTCTCTACTTCTCCTCCTCGACGTGCTCCTAAACTTCTCAGTCGAATACATCCCGAATCAGATAGGCGGTCTCATGGATACACCTCTGTTAATCCAACCCATACTCCTTCCAGCCGAAGTAGACGACCAGGCCCACAACTTCGACATCACGAAACTATATCCTCTGGAATTCTATGAGATGACACGAGAGTCACCCAACGCATCAAAGGCGTCCAAGTTAATCGAAAGAATTGGCAACCGACTCAACACAGAGAACCAATTCTACGGATTCGGCTTTACCAACAGCACCGATTCCATCACAATCAAACACTCGAGAAGTGCCTACCCAACACTCACAAGTCTGAAGGATAAGATAGCAAAACAAATTGAAGTCGCCCAAAAGGTCGATGCTGTATCCACCAAGGAAGTGGTCGAGTCTATCATCAAGACCCATCTGCTAAGAGACATTATGGGAAACACGAAGAAATACGCAACTCAATCCTTCAAGTGCAAAGGATGTGGCAAGTCTTTCCGACGTCCGACGATATCTGGTCGCTGTGACTCTTGCGGTGATGAGCTAAGAGAAACCCTCACGAGGGCCTCGGTCGAAAAATACCTCGCACTTGCTAAGCGTCTTGCCAACGACTACGACGTGGATGAATACATCAAGAATCGCTTAGACTTGATAACACAGGAACTGAATCAGCTGTTCCAAGAGCGGGAACGAACCACTCAACTCGCCCTCACCGACTTCGCTCAAGCTCTCTCATAAAAATAAGCATCGGATTTGTCAAACGCGTAAGCTACGTGTTGGTGATCTTTGCGCAGGTCCGCGACTCTCTTTCTGACAATTACTGTTTTGTTGGTCGCAAGTGCTTGGTGCAGAATGTCGGCCACCTCCCTCATATCAGCCTTGTCCATTCCCAGCCTTGTGATTTCAGCCACGCCTAACCTGATTCCCCCAGGATTGGTGTAATGTCGCCCAGCCTGAAGATCTCCGGGCAATAATTGCCTGTTCGCAATTATGTTCATCGACTCGAGCTTCTTCTCCACCACACCTCCGTCTCCATATTTGGTGACATCGAGAGCGACTTGATGCGATCTCGTATAGCCTTTGCTTTCCCCAATCACATTCTCTCCCAGTTCAGCTAGACTCTCAGCCAGGACGCTGGCGTTTGTCACCACGTCTTTCGCATATAGTTTTCCGTACTTCAAGAATTCAGTGAATGTTAGCGCCTTGCCAGCGACATTGTGCAAATGATGGTTACTCGATGTTCCTGGAAATACAGCCTTCTTTATGCCATCAGCGTAGCGCCTCTTTCCAACTATGACTCCTCCCTGCGGTCCAAACAGGGTCTTGTGAGTGCTGAATGACATCAGATGGGCTCCTTCCCTCAAAGGATCTTGGAACTGCCCACCTGCAATCAGACCGGCCACATGAGCCGCGTCATAACACGGCACCGCACCAATCCCTTCAGCCTCTTCGGCGATTTCTTGCACAGGCTGGGGGAACAGTATCAAGCTGCCACCAAACATCACGATTTTCGGGGCCTTCCCCTGAGCCTTCAATGAACGCAGCCTCTTCTTGGTCCCGTCAACGTCGATTGTCATGTTCTCTCGGTCGAATGCAAAGTATTCTATCTCTAGCCCATGAACAAGTCCCGCCGTCCCTGAGAATTCCTTCTTCCCAGCCGAGATATGCCCCCCGTTCGGTATCGAAAGCGCCATCATAGTGTCCCCTGGATTCGATATCGTTGAGTATACCGCCAGGTTAGCGCAAGCTCCGGAAACTGGCCTTACATCAGCAAATTCCGCCTTGAAAAGTCTCCTGGCTAGGTCGATTGCAGCTAGCTCAATCTTATCTATGTATTTGCATCCGGCGTACACTCTTTCGCCGGGCCAACCTTCAGCATAGCGCTGGCCCAAATCAGAAGACAATACTTCCCTGACACCTCTTGAGGCGACATTCTCACTCGCTACAAGCGGTAGGCTTTCAGAAAACCACTTTTCGTGATCCTTTACCAGACTTACTATCGCATCATACTCGGAAGCCTTACCAGTCATATCGGCCTTTAACGAAGGGCTTCGCTAATTATGTGTTTACGACAAGTTGCGACCGAATACAAAATCTATTTTAAAAGGCATCCTGGGCGGCATATCGAGCAAAGAGCCGGTAAAGAATGAGTAAGAAGAAAGGTTCACCAATGCCCGCATCGAGCGCCGGGCTTCTACGCTTCTTCGAAGACGAGACCGAGGGTGTGAAGATAAGGCCACAATTCGTACTTGCAGCTTCGATGGCGCTCATCGTTGGCTCCATCCTAATCAATTTGCTCTTCAGGTAGGTCTAACTGTACGGATCATCGACCGAGCAACTCTCTAAGAGATACAAACATCTCTTCGTCCTTCCTTCTCTCCCAGTCTCATTCGCGCTACTCTGCATATCAACCATAATGCTGATTTGGTTGGCCTCATTTGGCCGGGGCATCACCCTGGTCACGTTCCTAATCGTCACCTCTATAACAATCGTAGCCGTATGCAGCCTGACTGTCACGTGGATCATGCGAAGAGTAGACCCTACATCAATTATCTCGACAAGACGCTATTTCGGATTACTCTTCATCTCCACTCTAATCTGGATTCTGCCGACATTCTTGGGTACACTATCATCGCATTTCCTGAATAAATCAATCGCAAGTGGATTCATCTTCGGCGCATTTCTCGCATGGAGTTTCGACCTCGTGGTCATCAACGGCGTCTTCCTTAGAGGAACAATTCAAAGCTTACTAATCTCGGCTGTCCCTTCCATTCCAATAACACTAGTCGTGCTTTGGACCACTGGATCTGGCAGCATCATCGCTCCCATCACAGGTGTTATCGTTCTCTTGATGGCGCTAGCCTTTCTATCAAGAATCAACATGATCAAGACTAAGACCGGAATATCATCTCTCGAGCTGCTGCGCGCATTCCTGAAGACGTGGGTGGAGCACGAGCCAGCAGAACTGGAAGCGCTCTTTTCCACGTATGCTAAACAAGACTCGGTTCCCACAGATATCATAATCGGCGGACTCAACGAAAAGAAGGTGGTAATCATAATCCCAGGAATTCATCCAGGACCATTCTCGCCCGTCGGGAGTTACAATCTTTCCGAACTCCTTTACGAGGAGCTGAAGAGTTCAGAAGTTACCCCTATTGTTCTGCACGGCACCGGTGGACATGAGAGGAACGTGCCTACGAACAAGATCGCACGTGATTACATCTTGACCGTTTCGCAATTCGTAAAGGCGCAAAACAATCTCCAAAAACCAGTGATGAGAGGTCCCCTGCGCACTAAAATTGGGGCCGTAAACATTACTACTCTGGCGATCGGTAACAACATTCTCACACTAGTGTCAAGCTCTCCTTATCGCTCAGACGACCTCGATCCGAGCACAATAAGAGATGCGTTTGATGTCTCCTCGGCACAGGATCTCCATATCGTAATAGTGGATGCACACAACTCAGTCGACGGCCAGAATCCACTACAGGAGAATATCACTAAAGAAACATGGTCGACGATATTCCGAGACACGCTCGAGCTCGACGAGCTCGAGTTCAAGTTAGGGGTTGCCAACTCAAATGAGATAGGGCTCAACCAAGACATCGACATCAGTGATGGAGGTGTCTCAGTCGTAATCTTTGCTACCAAGCTAGCCAAATATGTTCTGGTAACCGCGGACTCGAACAACGCGAAATCGGGTTTAAAAGAAAGGGTTCAAAGCGAGCTCGCTGGCCTAGGCTTCGATCTTCTCGAACTCTGCACCTCCGATACACACAAACTCGCTGCGACGAATCTAACAAGTAGAGGGTACTTTGCCCTAGGAGAAAGAACCGACTCTCAGAAAATACTCGAATGCGTAAAGAAACTCGCGGCGATAGCTGACAGCAGACTGGATACATATCAACTACAAGTAGTAAAGCTTCAGTCTGATATACCTCTTATTGGTTCGGACTCCTTGGACGACTTCGCAGAGCTTACCAAGATTACCATATCAAAAGCCAAGCAATATTCTGAAATCATCGTCCCGATTACTCTACTGCTGCTAACCATAACCCTCTTTTATTGAACGACACAGCGATGATTACACGCTGAGCTAAATGGGCTACATTATCAGTATCGAGGGAATAGACGCTGTGGGTAAGCATACTCAGAGTCGACTCCTCGAGGCCTGGCTGAGAAACAATGGATTTCACACGGTAAGGCTTTCCTTTCCCGACTATCGCACCACAATAGGCAAGGAAATCAAAGCCTTCTTGTCGGACAAGAGAAGATTCGTTCCCGAACTCCAGCACATCCTCTTTGCCGCAAACAGGTGGGAAAAGGTACCGATCATCAACGAGTACAAGAATGAGCACAAAATCATCATAGTCAATAGATACACCGAATCAAATATAGTCTATGGAGCCGCAAAGGGACTCAGAATAGAGTGGTTAAAATCCCTAGAGGAGGGAATACCCAAGTCCGACCTCGTAATAGTCCTAGACACAGCCCAGCTGAAACCCATGTCTAGAAGACCAAAAGCCAGAGACTCTAATGAGAAGGATGTTCAGCTTCAGCTCACCGCCCAGCAACTGTACAGAAAGCTGGCTTCCCAGTTCGGATGGACGATTGTGGACGCTCACGAAGGTGTTGAGAGCGTGCATGCATCGGTTGTCAAAGTAGTTCGCAAGCATATGCGCATGACGGGAATTGGGACCACATGAAGAAACTGAACTTCGTCGCTGAGATAAGAGATCCCGTACACGGTTACATCAAGATAACCGAAGAAGAGCGCCACATCATCGATTCTCCATTCTTGCAGAGACTAAGGCGGATTCATCAGTTGGCAGGAGCCTACATGGTGTATCCTGGTGGAGTCCACAGTCGGTTCGAGCACGTAATCGGAACCATGCATGTTTCGGGACTAATTGCCAGCTCCATAGCAGACGAAGCGGGTCTCGACGAGGGAAGAATTCAGGAGATCAGAATTGCCGGCATGTTACACGACTTGGGGCACGGACCGTTCTCACATCTCTTCGAAGAAGTCTTGGACGAGCGAACGAAGGTTTCTCACGAGGAAATATCCCAGCGAATTGTACTAGAGTCGGACATACATGACCTGCTAGAGAAAAGCGGAATCTCGGCGAAGACAATGTCACAGCTATGCATCGGGAAATCAAAGATCCACCCATACATGAACGAAGTCATCTCGGGCAGCCTCAGCGCTGACATGATGGACTATCTTCTACGCGATTCATACTTCACTGGTGTCGAATACGGTAAAGTGGACATACACAGAGTCATTGATTCTCTACGCGTAAGGTCCGACCATCTCGTGTTGGACAACGCCGCTCTCTACGCATTCGAAGCACTTCTCATCGCAAGATACGAGATGTTTAAGGCGGTCTACTTCCATAGAACTGTCAGAGCAGCGGAGCTCATGCTCGCGCATTCCATGACTCTGGCTGACGACGAACTGCACCTTACCGATCTGTCGAGAATAAGAAGATATCTGGACATGACAGATGAAGTGGTCGTCTATCGACTAAGGTCACTCAAACCTCACAACGTGAAGCTCCGGCTCGCGAAGAAGCTAGCGGAAGACTACAACGATCGAAGACTAGTTAAATGCGTTTTCGAAAGGGTAATGCAACGAAAAGACAGGGTCGTCCAGAGAATCTTCAATCAGAAGAGATTCAGAAATGAGCTCGTCGGCGAAATAGCCAAGCAATCCGGCGTCGATACCGATGCTGTCTACATCGACGTTCCGACCACACCATCCGTACCATATACGTATGCAAGAGAAGCACTCAACTCGATAACCCTGGTCAGCGGAGGCGAACAAGGAGAACATACATCCAAGATGTCGATTACAGAGCTGCCTCTCGCCGGCTCGATAACCGGCTTCACCGACATGCTACGGGTCTACACGCTACCACAACACAGACACAAGGTAGCGTCTGCAGTCCAGAATGTATTCGGCAAAGAGGAGCTTATCTCCCAAATTCCGAAGTAATGAGTGCCCCTAAAATACGCTGAAGAAGTTCGTAGTAGTGGAACTCGAAGACTTATTCCCTTATGAGTCGTTCAGAGTCGGTCAACGTGACCTAGCTCGCTCTGTATACGATACCTGCAAGAGTGGAAATAGACTAGTGGTCGACGCCATGAGTGGTTTCGGGAAGACCTCTCCAGTACTCGCCGGTTCCCTTCTTGCCGCCAAAGAGAATGGAAGCCGCGTCATCTACGCGTGCAGGACCAAGAGACAGGTATTTCGTGTCATGGAGGAAGTCCAGCGTATACAAGGCAGACTTCATTTTGGTGCTGTCCCATTATATGCGAAGCTCGACTACTGCCTGCTAAAAGAGACTTCTAGCTTTACGGTGAACCAAGACTCCTTCAAGTGGTACTGCGATTTTCACACCTCAAACAATCTCTGCTCCTATTTTCTCAACATAAGTCTACTCGGAAGGGAAGTCGAAGGACTTGTGCAGAGATTCCAGAGTGACACCCCGAACCACTCACAACTTCTGGAATTCGGCAGGCAGATGCACGTCTGTCCGTACGAGGTCACGAGGCTTGCCGTCGCCAGTTCGAATGTCATAGTAACGACGTATCACTATCTGCTCAATCAGGCTGCTAAGTCACTCTTGATGAGCAGTACAGGATGGAATCCGTCGCAGACCATAGCAATCATAGATGAAGCCCACAACCTACGAGACTTCGTTAGAGACCTATCTTCGACCCGATTCGCCATCCAGGACATTCATGCGGCACTAAACGACGCAAGAGCGCTGAACATGGAGACCGCAATATCATTTCTAGAGGAACTTACCTCAAAGCTCCAACTCTTCTCTGCTCAACAAGACTCTTGGTACGTAGACAGGGAAGAGCTGCTTCAGACGATAAAGGCCGGCCACGATGATGTCTGGTTACCCAACATAGCATTAGAGCTCTCGACCTGCGCCGGAGTAGGCTGGCAATCGATATCCAGCGGTAGAAATCTCCCGACTTCAATAATGAAGGCGGGGACGTTCATCAGGGAACTCCTGTCCTCCCCAGAAGGAGGTCTCACAATTACAAGGTCGGATGATCACTTCTATCTGGTTGACACCAACCCTTCGAGGCGGTTCCTGAATTTGATAGAGGACTTCCGCAGCTTGGTACTGTTATCGGCCACCATCAATCCACAAAGACTCTTTTTGAAATCAATCGGTCTTGACGAGTCGACACCAATCCATCAGGTAAATCCCACACAGATGTTCAGAGTACGCACAATCATAGACACAGGAGTCAGTACCCGCTTCAAACTACGAAACTCAGACACCTATTCGAAGATAGCGGGGAAGATATCGGCAATCCGTAGAGCCGCAAGAGGAAGCATAGGAGTCTTCGTACCTTCCTACGCTGTCCTCGACTCTCTATCACCCTACCTACAAGCAAGAACTGGTCAGGAAATCTTAGCAGAGACAAGAGGGCTGTCGAACACAGAAGCCGAAAAGATGATGGGAAAATTCAAGTCAAATCAAGGGTCCATTTTACTTGCAGTCCAGGGAGCCCGCTTCTCGGAAGGAGAAGACTTTCCTGGAGATCAGATGGATGCGTCGGTCGTCGTTGGATTCTCGCTACCACCGCCATCTCCCATGATGTATGCAGAGCTAGCCGATTCAAGGTTCAACAAGCATGAGACGTACCTCGTAGTCTCTCTTCTTCCTGCTGTGAGGAAAGCAATCCAAGCCGCAGGAAGGCACATACGCAGTCCTGACAAGAAAGGAATGGTCTTCTTCATGGACTCGCGATTCAACCAACCGGAGGTCATGCAAATGATTCCAGCGTGGCTCAAGAATGATATTATGGTAGGAGACTTCAAGCCGGAATACATCGAACAAATTGTCAAGAGTTTCTTTGATAACCAGTGAGAAGAGTTCCCTTCCGACGCGCTATCCTCGCTGCTGCACCTTGATCTCCAATCAATCCGTCAGACTTGCGCTTGCTCGTGGTAGTCCCTCTCTCGTCTACCACTTCTATTATTGCTTCAGGCAAGTCATTCTTGATCATTTGCGCTATACTCTTCGATAACTTGGGTGCGCCGTCCCCCACCTTTACCATAGTCTTGGTACTTGGAATACCCCGTATCATGCTCAATAGCTTAGTCTGCAGTCTGTCCAAGGATTCGACTGTGAAAGAGCCGAGCTTTGAATCACCGTAGTACACCACGACTCCCGTCCTCGATCCTGGGTCAATACCAACTAGAAGGACCCGGTCGGTCGCAATCTTTGAGAGGATTTGACCTTCCATAATCAGGGGATTCTCATCAAGCTCTTCGATTGGGATTGACATGCCGACAAAGAACTCTCGTTCCCTCTCGGTCGTGATGATCGGTTCCCTCCTCTGTATCCGTGCTTCAGAAGGAGTCATACTGACAAAACGCAGATTCGTCATCTTGAGTCTGTTCAAAATCGAATAGTAGGCTCTACTGTCCAAGGTTGCGACACTGACAACCTTCATATCTTAATCATAGAACACACTCGTTCTTAATGAGCCTTCCTACCCGTAGGCAGGGCTATACCTTCCTTGAGCCGCTAAGAGGCAAATCTACAGTCTTTCTGATAGCTGATAGGCAGGAGAACGCCGTAATGTTACGTTTTCTTTTAGGTTGCCTGGCCGCACTGAAATACAACACCGCATTATTCGATACAAGTTGCTTCTACGGTGTGAACATCAAGTGGATTACACAAGGGCTCCCAAAGGAGTTCCTTCAGCAAACTACCTTGATACAACTCTCCGAAAAACTCAGTCCTGAAGTATCGCTATCAGATATCACTACAATAGAGAGTCGCGTCATCATGATAGACGATTTGAACGCTATCCTTCACCTACTGTCTTCACAAAGCAGAAGGTCAGGAATCCATCGTTTAGCCACACTTTATCGATTGCTGTCCTACGAAGCCAGGATGAACGAGCTTTTCATCTTAGGCTCGATTTACAAGTCCAAATCGCAAGATACAGCAAGCAACACCCACAAACGTTCGCTTGCTGACATTGCAGACTTGCAGGTTACCGTAGAAGCACAGCCGACTGAAATCATATTCCGATGCGACAAGATACCGACTTGGCCAATCGGCGGCTTCCGGACACCCATCTACTTGGAGCCTAGAACGTAGATACCCATGTATACCGCAATGGCAATCATAAGCAGCCCAATCGTTAGATAGAAGTTGACCATTCTGGATTTGGTCGTCTGTCTTCCACTAAGATATGACAGGTACATTCCCAAAGCGCCTATGAGCAGGGCAAGTGCGTCGACACCAGTTTCGGTGGCCGACTGATCACTGCTTGATGGATATATCACATATCCAATATTGACAGGCTGTAGTACAGCATTTACCAATCCCGCCGTCATCAGGACAATACCGACGATGTAGAGAACCTCCATCCATCTCTGTCTAACCTCACCTGCGAGTCCGTTCCTGCCGGCGAACTTAGTAACCCTATTCAGGAGACCATTGAAGTGCGATTCGAACCAGCTTCTTATCAATTACCGCCTTTCCTCCTCGAGGGAAATCACGTCTTTTACCCATTGACCCGTCCCTTGAGCCGTTTTAACTCTATTCAAGTAATCATTCCACGACAGTTCGGAATAAGCCTTGGTCCAGGTTACATAACCGTTTCTCAAAGTCATTCTAGCCATCACATGATACTTGCAGAGCCTGTCTCCCTCCTTACTTGGTCTTTTGCATAGCTTGCAGAGTATTTCTCATCCCCACCTTGCCTTCACAACCGATGTTCACACATAGCTTCCAAGGAAACCTATCTCGCCTAACGTACACGATTGGCCATCCACACTTACCACATGGCTTAAGGGCGGCCTTGATTGTACCCTTCTGCGGTAGCGGCGCCGAGGCTCTGCAGCCGTGAGAGTAGTTTGTACATCCAACGAATCTCTTTCCAGACTTTCTAGACCTTATGACGATTAGGCTACCGGTCTTGCATACAGGACAGACTCCCAGAAGTCTCGATGGGCTCTTGCTCTCGACCGTCTCTCCGAAATTCTTTCCGACACCATCCTCATTGAACTTCAAGAGCTCGACCTGTTTCGAGATGACGGCAATAGCTCTAGTCATCACTTCTGCATCGTCAGCGTTTCCTTCCTCGATGTCCTGCAATTCCTCTTCAATCTCACGGGTAAGCTCCATGGACACGACCTTCGGGCAGTATTCCCGCATCGTAGACACAAGCGAGATGCCTAGATCAGTCGCTCTAAGCGGCTCTCCGGATACATATCCTCTCTTAATCAAAGTCGCTATTGTCTCGGCCCTCGTCGCCTTGGTACCGAGCCCCTCCTTTTCCATTTGCTCAAGAAGAGTACTCTGATTGTACCTTGTCGGCGGCGATTCCAGTTTCTCCTCAAAGTCCATCCCAAGATGCATCAGGACCTCTCCTTCTGTGAGTCTTGGTATCTTCCTGTCTTCTTTGCCGGAGTAGTTTCCATAGTACTCCATCCAACCTAGCTTCAGCGTCGTTCGCCCCGTGACATCGAACTCATGACCGGCTACATCAATCGTAGAATTGACCCGTTCCCGTAATGCGTCTTCGCCGAAGCAGGCTAAGAATCGCCTGACTACCATATCGAAGAGCTTAGCGTCAGCGCCTACCAAATGTCTCTTTGGTCGCTCACCGGTAGGATAGATGGCAGGATGCGCCCTGTCCATCTTCTCGCCTTCTCTGGGTGATAGTCGACCGCCCAGCAGCTCATCACATGAGCCTGCATACTCGCTCATCCTGTTCAACCTAGACAGAATCTCTCGATACCCTATCGACACCGGGAGCTTCTGGCTGTTTGTCCTTGGGTACGAGATAAGCGCGTCAAGATAAAGGCGCTCCGCGATTTGTAGCGTTCTTGTTGGGGAACAACCAAGGAGCCGATACGCCTCTCTCTGTAGATCCCCGGTGTTGAAGGGAGGCGGTGGCTGCTCCTTGAAGACAGTATGCACGACCTTGGAGACGACCCCTGGTTCTCCTTCGCATTCGGTCATGACTGTTTCGACTTCAGACCTCGTCCGGAACCTTCCCATCGAACTCAAAGCCCTGAATCGTACCCCATCCTTTTCGAACGATGCTGACAAGGTCCAATATGGGTCAGGAACGAAGCTCTGAATCTCAACCTCCCTGTCTACTACGAATGCGAGGGTGGGACCCTGCACTCGTCCCATACTAATCGTTCTGTAACCAGCGACCTTCGCATTCGCAGCCGCTGAAAGTGCCCTCGAAAGATTGATTCCCCAGACAAAATCAAGGACGTGCCTGGCCCTGCCTGCTCTAGCCAAACCACTCCCAGCACAGGGAATCGCATGTTGAAATGCCGATATGAGGTCCTCTCTAGTCAAAGTAGAGAATCTGGCGCGCAACGCTGTGCCCTGCCTCTCTCCACAAGCGTATCTCAGGATGTTTTCACCTATCGTCTCTCCTTCAGTGTCGTAGTCGCAAGCGTTGATGAAACCCTTCGCATCCCGAGCGAGGCGCTCGATGGAAGCAATTCTCTTCCGTATGCCTTTGTTTCGGTCTTTCACTAGATTTGCAGGATACCACTCGAGATCGAACACTGGAAATGTCTCTCTTTGTGAAAATGCATCGGACAGGACATACAAATGCCCTAGCGCAGAACACACGACATATCTTACGCCATCTCTCTCGAAATCGAGGACCTCTACACCTCCAGCGAGCGTGCTAGTCACCTGACCATCACCGAGCGCTTCTGCGACCTTGCGAGCCGCGTCCGGCTTCTCACATAATACAAGGGTGTAATCGGAAGAACGCTCTTTCATACCACCTACACTCAGACTCTCACCGCGATTTGCAAGGCTTTTAAGATGAAAGGTCAGAACATTCGGTGTGACGTACGAGCTCATATGTTCCAAGTGTGGTCTTACGATATACTCGGGATTTGACCTGCGTTCACCCAGTGACATCCTCAAGCCGTTCGGATATACTTGCAAGAAGTGTGGTGCCAAACTAACACCGCACAACTTTAAGATCGAAGTCGTGAAGCTCGAAGGGAAGTTCGCCTAGTCTTGTAGCCTAAGCTCCTCATGAACACGCACTGATCAGGTCTCACCCCAAATCTTCCTGTGGAATATTCAGACTTGGCTAGTAGTTCCTGACCTAGTCCCCTCACGACGACGAAAGGAGTGCTCTCATCAGATTCCCCCATGACTAGCTGTGCTGCCGAACAAAGATCGTCAGCTATGGCTTGACTAGTTACTCTCAATATGCTCCCGAAGAGATCCTCCTTTCCGCGCAAATCTAGGACGGCTTTGAGCCCTGAACTGGCCAGTGCCACGCCGGTTGTACCCTTTCGCGTCGGCATGAGTCTGCTATCTGAGATGACCACCCCTACCTTTATCCCTCTTCGAAACTCCATCTCCTCGACCATAGTAGATGCAGACTCCAGCGGGTTCCTGGGGTAAAGGACCGCCCTTCCTGGCTCAATGTTTGAACGGTCTATCCCTGCATTGGGCGATAACATTCCTTCCTTTTCGCCGAGTATGAAGCCTACAACGCCACCTAGTATCTCATCTGATTCTCTAACTATCAGTTCACATAATTCTGAAGGGATGTTGTATCGCGAGGAGAGCTCTGTAGCAACCTTCGAAGGCACAACCGACTTGAGATTGATCACCCTTCCCTCCGAGATAGCCACGAACTTACTGGATACGACGATAACATCCCCTGTCTTCAGGTCCGCCCCAGCGGTCTCATCCAGAAGGCCCGAGATGTCAAAAGGACGACTCTTCCTTTCAGTCTCTACGGGCCAGAGCCGTATCACAATTTGGCTGGCTTGTGGCTTAAATAAAGACCTTAGCAAGGCAGCCAGTTCAAATGAAGCAGACCCCGCTCTACGAATTTCATGCAAACCATGGAAGACTAGCCGAATTCGCGGGCTACGAGATGCCTCTGTGGTACACGAGCGTCGTCGACGAACATCTCGCGGTGAGAAACAAGGCTGGAATATTCGACGTTTCACACATGGGACGGGTGACTCTGGAAGGACCAGATGCCACCAAATTGGTCGACCGGGTTGTCCCAACCAGCGCGTCGATACAGGCTCCGGGGAAGTCGTTCTACACTCTGTTGTTGAATCCCAAGGGTGGCATCATCGACGACCTCATTATAATGAAGACAGATACGGGATATCTGCTTGTGGTCAATGCCGCCAACAAGACCAAAGATCTTTCGCACATACAATCGGTCTCCGAAGATTACAATGTGACGATACATGACCTGACCGATTCAAGCACTATGATTGCAGTTCAGGGGCCGGAGGCGATTCCGGCTCTCCAACCGCTCTCCTCCGTCGACCTATCGCAGGTGAAGAGATACACACACGTGGCCGGGACCGTCGGACGGAGCAGGGCTATGATAACTCGTACGGGGTACACCGGAGAAGACGGCTTCGAGATAATATTGTACGACTCTGGACTGCAGAACAATTCTGCGGCAATGCAAGTCTGGACAGAACTTTCCGCTACGGCGCGTCCGTGCGGGCTGGGTGCAAGGGATTCCTTGAGGGTCGAGGCGGGACTTCCTCTGTACGGGTCAGACATCGATGACTCCACAAACCCATTCGAGGCAGAGCTGTCTTGGGTAATTACGAAGGAGAAGACCGGATACATCGGTAGTGAAGCCCTGGCGCGGTCTAGTCTGTCTCTGACAAGAATCAGAAGGGGAATTGTACTTCAAGAGAAGATTCCGAGACATGGCTTTGCCGTCACGACGCCCACTGACGAGAAGATAGGAGTAGTGACGAGCGGTACCTTCTCGCCAATCCTGAAGAAGGGGGTAGCCATCGCATACGTCAATCCCGCTCACTCGCGCACAGGTGAACCTGTGCATGTGACGGTGAGAGAGTCGCAGGCAAACGGCTCCATAACGAAACCTCCATTCTATGATGAGAACCTATACGGTTGGAAGCGCCACAAACAGTAAGGGTAATAGTATGCACCTTCCGACGTGAAACGCAATGAGGGACCAATACAGCATACCTGAAGACCTGTACTACACCAAAGAACATGAATGGACACGAATAGAGTCTGGCATCGTTACGGTGGGTATAACTGACTACGCAGCCAAAACGCTGAATGACATCGTGTATCTCTCTCTACCATCGCCAGACCAGGACCTGAAGCAACTCAGTTCGTTCGGCACGGTTGAATCCACCAAAGCCGTGTCGGAACTCTATGCTCCACTCTCTGGGAAGGTGGCTGCAGTCAATTCCCAACTCGTGAACCATCCGGAACTCGTCAATCAATCACCATATGACCAAGGCTGGATCATCAAGATTAGGCCTTCAGACCTTGAGGGTGAGAAGGAAAAGCTGCTCGACTCCAAGCAGTATGCAGCTTTCTTGTCATCTCCAGATTAGGAAAAGGAATGTAGTAGGTTAGAAAACCTCATAAACAGACGTAGAGGGCTCCTCTCGCATTGACCATATCCAGCCAACTGCGCGCTCTAGCTGGAAGGCCCGCCATAACTAGGCGTAACATGATTGTTGCCTTGACTCTGGTGAGCGTATTTGTCATAGCACTCTTCATGCGCGCATTCCCGGCCAAATACGGCTTCTTTCTCAACGAATTCGATCCATACTACGACTTCAAGGCCGCCAACTACATAGTCTCGTCATTCGACCAAAGCTGGGCCGCCGGTCAAGGAGGCTTCCCGGGTCTCCTGAAGTACTTCTCGTGGACCGACTACACTACTTGGTTCCCTGAAGGAAGGGCTGTCGCGCCAACCTCGCAGGACGGCCTTCAGTTCGCAGGAGCCCTCAGCTTCCTCTTCTTCAGAGACGTCTTCGGGCTGAACTTCTGTGGTGTTGCAGGGCCGTGCTCAACGACCACTAGCCTCTATAATTTCCTGGTACTCTTTCCGGTGTTCGTCGGTTCGCTCACCGCCATCATCTTCTACTTCCTAGTAAAGCGGATAGCCGGAGAGGCGGGCGGGTTGTTCGCCGCTCTCATGATAGCAGTATCACCTCCACTAATTGAGAGAGGAAACTTGGGGTGGTTCAAATCTGAACCTCTTGGCATATTCCTATTCGCGATTTCCAGTTACCTCTTTCTCACAATCCTTGATAGCGATATGAGTACAAGGCAAAGGACCTTCAGAGCCATTCTAGCCGGCTTCCTCCTTGGATTTGCCAATACTACATGGGGTGGTGCTGACTACTTCACGGCAATCTTCGGACTGTTCTTCATAATACTCCCATTCATGGACGTCGACCTGTCGAAGCTGACGATTACCGCTCTGCTCTTCGCAATCGCCGATATCTTCGGCAGTGCGATACTTCCGGGGACATCCCACGGTGTCGAGGTCGTCACGAGCGCCGAAGGCCTGGCGATAATCGGAGGGACCATGTTCCTTATCGTCGCCAACTGGCTCAAGACGTGGGTGAAACCCGATGACTTCAGGAAGACGCTAGTAAAGCTCCTCCTCGGAGCCGGGCTCGCAGGAGTTGCTCTGGTGAGCTTTGGGTCTGTATCTGCGCTCAGCACCAGATATCTTTCCGTCATCTTCCCATGGGTAAGAAGCACCAGCCCGCTCGTGGAGTCTGTGGCGGAGCAAGCGCTGCCAACTGGTAGCGACTACTTCTCGTCCTATCTGTTGCTTCTCTTCCTCGGCATCTTCGGCGCCATAGTCGCATTCAGGAGGAGAAACCCTTCCACCGTATTTGCCTTGGTGGTCGGCATCGCCCTGCTGTACGCCTCGGATGCGTTCTCCCGTCTTCTAGTATATTCTTCGATTGCGTTCGTACTACTTGGCGGTATCGGATTCGCCGAACTGGCTTTCTCACTCATGAAGCCGAACGTCTCCTCGCTGGTAAAGCGTAAGCCTTCATACGCGGCCGGAAGCGAGATGCGAGCCGTCTATTCGGTCGCCTTCATTGCGTTACTCGCGTTCCCTGCGAGCATTTTCTGGATTCCCAACCCGGTGCCATGCACTACTAGCAGCCTGGTATGCGACCAGAGTCCGGCCGACTACGGTACGAGCATTTCGAATGGAGGGACTATATTCGCTCACTCTGAGCTGACCGACTGGACACAAGCCCTCACCTGGATCAGTCAGAACACACCCCAGAACGCCGTAATCATTGCCTGGTGGGACTACGGCTACTGGATCAACGTTATGGGGAATAGGACAACTGTAGCCGATAATGCTACACTAAACGATACCAGAATCGCCGAGATAGGACAGATGATGATGTCTAACACAACGCAGGCCGCCGTTCTGGCAAAGGACATGGCGGATGGAAGACCTGCGTACGTCCTGACTTTCATTACTGGAAGCCTGATACAATTCAGCTCATCCCAGCAATATTACACACTCCAAATCCCTGCCGGTAACGGCTTCACTGCTGGCGGAGGAGACGAAAGTAAGAAGCAATGGTTCATCGCAATCGCGGGGCTTAACGAGACACAGTACATAGAATGTCCCACCGTCCAGGGTACCACGTGCACGGGTGTTGATGGCTTCAATCTCACTCCCTACGCCATACAGAATACATTGTTCGGTCAGATGCTTCCCTTTACCTTTGCAGGATACTACAACTTGGCAACTGGAGGTACCAGCACGACCTATGCTTTCGACTCCAACGGTAATCCTCCACTGGAACTGTTCAGCTACCCTCCTAGCTACCAGCTTAACGGAGGTACTAGCCCGTTCCAGATAGCCTTTACGTCATCGAGTCTGAACAGCCCAATACAGTGCGGAGGGTCCTCATCGCAGCCCATATACTGCTTCACGACCGTCCTCATCTACAAGGTCAACTGAGCTTCTCTTCGTAGGCCCTGGGATTACGGTACTTGGCGTATTTGTCGTCTGGCGAATATTTTGCCGGATGGGCAAATCCGGTAGCCTGACCGCACTTGGGACATACAAATTTCATGGTATACGACCCACATGCCGTGCACTTCGAGAGAAGGCTTCTCAAGCCATACCGCCGTACTTGCGCGACATTTCGCGCTTGCTAGCGAAAGTACCAGACTTTCCGACGCCCTCCTGTATGCGCTCGAGGGCAGAATTCATCACTTTGTCGGCCTGCTTGTAGTCGTCTGCCACTACTCTTAAGCGATAACGCGGTGCTCCTACGTAGGTCACTCTTATCTCGGCGGTCGAAGATGCAGTCGTCGCTGACTCCAACGCCTCCTTGATTCTCTGGATACCGTCCGGCACCCTAGAACTGACCTCTACGATTGCGCCCACCTCGTACTTCGGTGACGAAATCTTCTCTCTGGCCGCCGAGACTATCTCCTGCGCAATTGCACCAGGAATCTCGAGTACACTAAGCGATTTTTCGCCCTTCTTTGAAGCTACTTCGAGAGCCTCATACAGAGAACCATATTCCTTCTCCATTTTCGCCGCAATATCTGCAAATTGTATATCGTCCAGCTGGAGCTTCTTCTTGACCATCCCCATGATGGTGATGGCCCTTTCCTTCTGCTTCCATTCGATGAGCTTGTTCCTCTTCTCTTCATTGGTCACCTGCCTGAGAGAGAGGTCTACTTCACGACGTGACCTCTCGGCCCTTATGACTTTGAGGACCATCTTCTGCTGGGTTTTCGCTACCCGTTCGATGTTCCTGACCCATCCCGTGGATATCTCTGATATATGCAGGAAACCATTCATATTGTTGTATTCGTCGAGGTCCACGTAGATTCCATGTGGCGTAATTTCCCTAACCGTACAGAGGACTATTTCTCCACGGTCTGGTAACCCGGCACCTTCCATAGATGTACGTCCATCGGTGGGAGTTTTAGCCATTCCTAGACCTAGTCGAGCCTCTTTATGACCTGGGCGTCGACCCTTACCTTGCCACCAGTTCTCTCCGCGAGCTTCCTGCCGCAACCCTTGCAAGTTACTTCCCTAGTCGACGCTGAGAACATGACCCTCTCTTCACCACAGTCGGGGCACTTGATTAGCACGAAGCTGCTTCGCGGCTTTGGTATGAACTCTCTTTCTCTCTTCATTGGGTTATCTCCGCCTTTCTGAGGCGCATGCCCTTGCGCATGACCTCCTTATTACATTCCTTGCATTTTAGCTTAAGGGTCGCCTTTTTCGTAGTTTTGGCGGTTCTGATAAGTTCGGGGAACTTCTGACCTCCATATCCAGACTTCCTTCGGGCCTGGCGTCTTGCGCCCCACGAGGATGCCCTTTCCTTCCCCTTCTTGTAGATAGCAACAGAATGCGGCGTATGCTTCTTGCAAGACGGGCAAAACGTTCTCATTTCCTTTGGAATCTTCACAATCTCTACCGGTACTCTTCGGCACGGCCCTACAGGTCTTTAAAAACGTTGGTCATGCATGCGAGAGCTCTGTGCCCTTATCGATACCGGGTTCTCTTGGGCTATCATGGCTGCAAGAAGGATACCTCAATCCAGAATTCCGAAACGAAACCTCAAAAGTTAATAGCTCTCAGCTGAGGAACCATGAATGATTATACCGAGTTGCTCTTCACAAAAACCTCCACTGCAGTTGAATGGAAAGCTGTAGCTTCGGCCATCAAGACGCTTGTTGAAGAAGCCACATTCGAAGCCAGTAGTGAATCCCTGATTTTCCGAGCGATGGATCCTTCTCATATTGCACTGGTCGATTTGAACTGGCCGAACACCGGTTTCGAGAAGTACGAGTGCGACAAGCCATTCAAGTTCAGCATCAGGGTAGAGGATTTCGTCAAGCTCATTGGAAGAACCGATGCAAAGGACAGTGTCGAGTTGTCATCAACAGAGGAAGACGCACTTCTCTTGAGGCTGATGAACGGCTATAAGAGAGAATTCAAGATACACCTAATCGAGAGTACATCCGGCACTGCCCCGTTACCGAAGCTCGAGCTCGATGCCCGCATTTCAATGAGTAAGAGCGTCTTTGAGAAGGTTCTAGCTGATATCTCAGTTGTAGCAGATCAGGTATCAATCAGTGCCCTCAAGGAGAGCGTGTCCTTCAGTGGGAAGAGCGACGTAGGTGCAGCGACGATTGCCCTGGACAAGACGGGAGCCGATATCCTAGAGCTCGATGTGAAACAGGAGGCAAAATCAAGCTACAATATCGACTATCTCATGTCGATTAGTAAGGCTCTGGGTGGTGCTGTAGAGACAGTTACCATGGATTTCAGTTCGAAGAAGCCTCTCCGTCTCGAATGGAAGCTTAACGAACAAGGCGCCGCAATCAGGTACTTCCTCGCCCCACGCATCTCAGAGTAGACCGCCGCAGCCAACGGTGCATTTTCGTGGCTGAAAGCAATCTGTTTTTAGCCATCTCACAAATCTGAAGTTAATCAATGGACGAGAAGGTCATCTCATTCTTACGAAAGGTGTATCGCGAACACTACTTCAAAAACCGTGAGCTAGTCGAGATACCCTCGAAGATCGCCTCTCGTGAATTTGGTTACATACCGTTCGGCGGAGGCATGGTCAGGCACCTGTCGTTCAAGAGTCCGGGAGAGCTAATGGCCGAGCTCGTCAAACAAGCGCCCTCATCGGTCTACTGCTCCAACGCCGTCTATGAGCGTCCCACATTGCAGATGGACGAGAAGGGGTGGACCGGCGCCGAGCTGATATTCGATATAGATGCCGATTCGGTTCCCACGACCTGCAAGACCACACACGACTGGTGGTTCTGCCAGGACTGCCACAAGGGCGGGATGGGTCCCAAGCCTACGAAATGTCCGGTCTGCCGTCGACACGGCGTCAATCAGATGCACTGGAGCTGCCGCGAGTGTCTCAACGCTACCAAAGAGCAAGTCAGGAGGCTGACGGACTTCCTCACAGATGACTTTGGGGTCAAGAGAGCGAGCATCAACCTGTATTTTTCTGGCAATCGCGGATATCACGCGTATGTTAAGGATGAAAGATTCGATACGGCCGATTCGCCCATGAGGGCAGAACTCGCCAATTACATCAAAGGGGTTGGTTTCAACCTGAAGACCATTCAAGACAAAACACTCTCGCTTCCGACCCTTGGATGGGGTCGCAGAGCCAACCTTTTCCTGTCCAAGTCGGACCTCTCTATGAAGAAGAATAATCAGAAGACCGCTGAGCAGATAATCAAAGCCAATGCGGCGCTGATAGACGAATCAGTTACTACTGATGTTCACAGGGTCTTTCGCATGCCAGGGACGCTGCACGGAAACTCCGGGCTGCTGAAGATGAAGGTCGAGACGCTCGAAAGTTTCGACCCACAGTCTGACCCCGTTGTCTTGGGAGAAGATGCCGTCAACATTCGTATCAACTACTCTCCGGAGTTCTATCTCAAAGGTAGAAAATTCGGACCATATGACTCAGTTTCGACTAAATTACCTACATATGCAGCTGTTTTTCTACTCGCCAGAGGACTGGGGGACGTAGCCAGTTGAACGCAACGAGCGAAACAATTCAGACACTAAGACAGCTCCTCGACTCAGAGGAACAATCCGAGGGTCTTACCCGACTCCCGACAAACCTGTATCAGAATACCGCCTCCTACATCCAGAGGCTCAGGAAGAGTACGGATGCCAACACGTCGGACACATCCAGCACGCTGGCAAGGAGGCAACTCTGGCTCCTCGAGGGGATGAGCAGACAACTCGTTCACAGAAGGTTGGTGAAAGCAATCAACACTGGTGATGCAAGACAACTCTTGCCCGAAGAGAAATACGTCTATGAATTGTGTTCGGAGTTCGAGCGAATCCGCAGGAAGTTCACTGACGCCATCTCAAGCGGCCAACCTTCTGTTTTCATCTTGCTGCAAAAGAACCAGATGGAGAAAATGGTCACGGTAAGCTTCCAGAGACCATTCGGAGAGATAGTAGGATTCGACCTAAACAAGTACGGACCTTTCAAGGTTCACGACGTTGCCCAACTTCCCGCCGCTAACGCCGAAGTCCTTGTCTCGAATGGGGATGCTAGAAGGATCTATCCGAACGATACGCTCTAGGAATAACTTCTCCAGGTGTGATTGCACTTCATGCACCTGTAGAACTGAGTCGGTGGCTCATCGCCACTCCTGGTCTGAAGGAACCACCACATAGCCTCACCATGTCCACACTTCGGGCATTCAATCTTCGTAGTGGGCAGCGCCGTTAGCTTACCTTCTTTCTCCCCAACAACCTTTATGGTCGGGGCATCGACAAATTCCTCCTCCGTAGCCTGCGAGACCGTCTTTCCCGCCTTATCCGAAAAGCCACAGTTATCGCAGACGTAAGTCATCGCTGCGCTTTTCTCCAGCTTGATTTGCTTGAGCTTGAGTCTGGTTCCACACTTCGGACAGAATTTCACTCGGTTCCACCGCCGAACGCCTTCGTCGTTACTTCGAGCAGTTCATGAGCGTTCGTCTGGGCCTTCTCAAGTCCTCCCATGAAGGCGCGCTCGGGCTTCACTCTCTGGGCCCTAATCTTGATTACAAGCTTCTTGATTAGGGGGTGCGGTGGCAGAACGCCAGCAAATGTCACGTTCTTCTCATCAAGGAGCTCATGATGAATTATCTCTGCGAGAGAGTAGTCCTCACCCGTGACTTCCACGGTGAACTCTCTTTCACCTTCCCGTGACACTTCGACTTGCATGTTTTCCACGCGCTCGGAATTTCGTGGGTTTATAAGTTCATGGTTGGATTGGTTCTCTGCCGAAGTCATCAGCGAACTTCCTGTCCTCTTGATTCCCGCATTCGTTACAGCGCGCTCTACCTCCTTGATCACTTATCGGCCTACCACAATTGCTACAGAGCGTCGCTATCACCCCTAGGCGCGGTTCGTTTATGGACAAATGAATCATGGCGTTGACGGTGCTCACTACCTTGGCCCTTACGATGTCTCCCAACCTAACCTGTGTCCTTCTGGCGCCTCTGCCTCCTCTCTCTTCGCGTAGGAAGATCAAGCCAACAAAACCCGCAGCTGTGGGGGTACCATTGACGTAGTAAATTTTGAGATTCGATACACTCGACTGTGCCGTCTCAATTTGACCCGTTACGATGTCACCCACGTCTGGCATCCTAGCCGCGACCGCAGGCTTCACGCTAACTTCCCTCTGTCCGAGGTCCTTGATCATGGTCCCCATCAGCAGGGCCCTGATCGTCCCATTGGCATCATACGCATTCCTTCCAGGGAGAAACTCTTCTGAGACCGCCAGTGCGTCTCCCGGCAGCACTTTCTTCTGATTATCTGATTTCATATCAATCCAACCTTGGGATGAGCCCCACAGTCAATTCAATCCATTTCGGCCTCTGTAAATACTCTCCTATTTCTCTTCCTTCCATTAATCGCACCAAAGCATCCGCCTCGGGTATCGAGAGAACAGGCTTCTCGAAGTTGAATCCATCCACCGATATCCTAGGGCACGCAGTCTGCACAAATGCCTCTATGTCCCTGTACGGAGCCAGCCTGTCGGGCGTCACGTCCCGCATGGTCAACTGTACCACTTTCCTGCCATTCATCTCCAACCTTTTAGTTATCCAATTAGTCCTGGGGAGCATCTTTTGGCCTTCCTTCAAACCGGTTATCACTCCAAAGACGTTGGCATCGAGCGCCTTGTAGACCGAAAGTATTGAACGCTTTCTCCTTATTTCTGCCTCCTGCTGCATGTCCCGGACTTCTTCGAGGTAGGGGTCCAAGACATAGGTCGGTTTTCCACTGGAGAGCGCCACACCAACAGCATGGAACTCACTCTCGCCCAGATAGCACAACGCATCCACATCCTTAGCCATCGAATATATGGTCGAGAAGTCGCACCCGAAAGTCTGGCTCTGGAAGAGAAGGTTGTTCTCTCTTCCAAGGCGTACATCAAACCCAGCGGCTTCGTACCTCTCTTTTGCAGGCTTAAGCTCGTGTAAGTGTTGGCTGAATGTAGCCAGTCCGAGTCGCTTGTATCTCTTCAGCAATGGTACAGACCTATCTATCACAGACTCAAACTTCACGTCATCTATGGCATCGATTAGATGTGTATACTTCCCGATATCTTGTACGACCGCGTTATGCCCTATGTGGAGAGCCATATCCGCTTCTAGCTTCTCGACCTCGTCATCGACAGTGTCGCAGATGCCGAAACAGGAGTCTCCCAGAAGGAAACATGGGATACCATACGTCGTCTCTATTCTATCGATTATACCTCGGGTCTGTCTGATTAGCCCTCCTGGTGCATTGACAACAATACCCTTTGGTTTCCGCTCATCTATGAGCCTGAATATCTTTTCTTCGTCAATGTAGACCGTCATTTAGCTCGAATTCGAAAGCCTGCGACCGACCCTGTCTTAATTAGGGTTCTCTCCCTCTCGCTAAGACAGTCGGTAGTACCTACGCCGTCACTTGTTGG
This sequence comes from Nitrososphaerota archaeon, assembly GCA_029785195.1. Lineage (GTDB taxonomy): Archaea > Thermoproteota > Nitrososphaeria > Nitrososphaerales > Gagatemarchaeaceae > UBA183. The sequence goes on along the minus strand of JAFMAD010000002.1, from coordinate 14,813 downwards.
GACTTGGCTATCGCCGAAATCTTGACGCTCGTAAGCATAGGGAGCTTGGTCTTGGCTGCATGCATGGCGTCCTTACCCTTCTGAAGGTCGGCCGACTTTACATGTAGCTCGAGTACTGTCGACCCAATGTACACTCGTGCAGCGACGCCTATGGGTTTACCGAAGGCCTTTCGCATCCCCTCTTGAAGCCTGTCTGCACCTGCTGTGGCAATCATTTTGTTCTCGCGAAGGACGATGTGAGGATAGGGCTTGACGATGAGATAGTACCCTTCCTCTCCCAAACTCGCCAGCTTCTTGTTGGCTGCAACGCGTGCTGATTCGAGCGCATTCGACCTAATCTGGACCCTCCCCTCGGAGATCAGCTCCAGCATGTAATCGTAATCTGTGCTGTACTTGCCTGTAGTGAATCGGGCTATCTTCGGGTTGGGTGTCCCAGGTGCAAACTTCTTTGTGTATGCCTGGGACTTGTTTTGTCTATAATTGCTTCCGTGGATGTCCGAACGCCTCTATTTCTTTGCCGGTCCTTGGGCTATTTAAATAGACTTCGGTGGGAAAACCATTTTCTAAGCCCCGTAAGGAAATCTTCCACCAATCGCCTTCATATTGTTCCGGTTCCGAGCTTCCCCGAGTCACTGAATCGAGGTCATACTACCTTAATTAGCGTACAAATCGATTCCAATCTAGTTGCCATATCTCCTGCCGCGCTCCCTAACTGAAAATAGGAATCTTGCGTTCATATTCGCCTTCGGAGACCTCTCCTATCTCGAAGCGTGCACTACGCTAGGCGAACGCCTACTGAAGATTGAGCAGCCATGGAGCGAGGTCGCTCTTGCAGAGATGAAGAAAGACAAGGGAGGTTATGAAAAGCTGGTCGGCATACACAAGGTCGCCATCTCCATTACGCAAGAGACGAAGAGCTGGTCTAATCTGGTCACAGAGGTAGAAGATTTCCTGAGAGAACTAGACGATGACTTCAACTTCTCGGTCAGTCTCTACGGCTCGGAGCTGGCCGACGAGCAGGAACACGAGTCTCTTGCGACAGCAGTCCTCGCCACTGTGAGAAAAGCAGGTTTCAGAAAGGCGAACATGGTAAGACCAAGAAATGGAAGTGAGGTGCTGACGAAGGAGATTGTCTCGCGCAAGATTATCGATTTCGTATTTCTACGTGTGCGGGGTGGCTATTGGGTGGGAGTTACCGCCTACATTCCTGATACCGAACAGTTCAGGCTCAGGTCCAACGAAAGACCCGTTGTCAGCGCCGACATATCCATGTCTTCAAGACTTGCGAAACTTCTCTTGAACATCAGTGGGGTCGAGAAAGGTCAGACCATCCTTGACCCTTTCTGTGGGTCTGGGACGATACTTTCTGAAGCTCTTCTTGCCGGTGTGAACTGTATAGGTGTAGACAGGGACCGGAAAAGAATCGAGAACACGAAGAGGAATCTTGAGTGGACCTCGAGGACTCTGAGCGCAAAAAGTGCGTCATATTCATTGAAAGTAGGTGACGCTACGCGACCAGAGACATTCGAGGACAGCGCAAAAGTGGACGCCGTCGTCACCGAACCAATATTCCTTCCGAGGATTACCTTCGCCCCTAGTCTTGAAAGAGCACAGAAACTGGTCCGGAACTCCAGTAGACTCTACTCGGAATCTCTTTACTCGATTACCGGTATCGTCAAGCAGGGAGGCAGGGTAGTGATAGTGACCCCTGCTCTTACCGCCTCTTCAGGTAAGGAAGTCTCTGTCGTGCTAGAAAACTTGGAAGAGGTGGGGCTGGTACCCTTCCAACCTCGAGTGAAACACTTCGACTACCCAGCTAAAATCTCTCACGAGAAGACGCGATGGGTCAGACGTCTTGTCTACGTATTCGAGCACCGGTAGAGGACTCTATCGTCGTAGTAGCCTTTCTCATCAGGGAAACAAAGAGGCCCAGTTCCTTACCGTCGAGCTGAGATCTGATTGCCATTCTCGCCGCCAGTTTCTTCAATCTGTCGGCCCGGTACTTCTGCAGTCCAGAAGCAAGAGCTAGCTGATAGGCGTACATCACAAATACATCTCGCTCTCGCAGTTTCGGTACCGTCCTCCTCTTCTTGGTCTTGGAGAGAACATAAAGTAGGATTGCTGCAGAGTGACTGACATTCAGTGTTCTATATTCTGTTCCGGTGTGTATGGTGGTTACGATGTCGCATTTGGCAATCTCATCATTCTTCAGTCCTGTGGTGTCCCTCCCTAGCACGAGAGATGCAGATTTCGAGGACGACAGGTACGCGCTGACCTCCTCAGGACTGATGCTAAGTCTGTTCGAGTTGGTCCTCTTGGTGGCAGTGATGGCAGTAGTAGCCACTAGAAGGTCATGCCTTTCTCTGAGCTGCTTGAGATTCACCACCTCGGCCGCTTCCACAATATCAGCGCCATGCGCTGCATAAACCGAGGCAACCCTCCTATCGAATTTCGGCTCCACCAGATACAATCTGTGGATACCAAAGTTCTTTGCGAGCCTCGCAGTATAGCCGACGTTGATTGGATATTCAGGTCCGACCAATGTTATACTGACACCGTCAAATCTCATTGACCTCACATCGGCAGATGGGTTGATATTGTTTGCAAGCTCTAACGCGTCAGAAGGTTCTCGATTTCGCCCGGTGTGAGCCACTCGACCCTTAGAGAGAGCATTGGGGGTCTGATTCCCGGCAACTCTAGGCTCAGCTTCTTGACGGCACTCGCAAGTCTCTTCTTCCTCTGAGAGAACAGCATCTTGATCAAGCCTATTTGCTCTGACTGCAGCTCACGCCTAGGTACAATCAGAACCAACGCTGATGACACGTGAGGCGGAGGGTCGAATGATTCCCGACCAACGTACCTGATGACCCGGACGCTCGACGAAATCTGTGATATGACCGAGATAGCTTTGTATTGCTCGTCCCCCGGAACAGCCAGGAGTTTCTCAGCGAAGTCCCTCTGAAGCAGCACCACCGCCCGGTGATACCGTAAACTAGACAACCATTCCACGAAATTGGAGGACTCGGAATACGGTAGACTGGAGACCAATACATCAAAGTCCCGGGGCGCTGAAAAGGCGTCTTCGAGATGAAGAGTGAGTCTATCTAGACCGACTCTTTTAGTGGTCAAGTAGTTTTCGCGGTCGATTTCGAAAGCCTCCACACGTTCCGCGGCCTTGCAAAGCTCCCTTGTGACCACTCCTCGACCCGTGCCGACTTCAAGGACTCTATCCGCTTTCGTTATGCCTGCGGTCCGAACCATCAGGTCGATCACCGACGCGTCCGTCAGATAGTGCTGACCGAGCGACCTTCTCCTTCTACTGCCCATAGCTGGGGAAACAGGTTCTTTCATCCGGCCCACATCATTTCTTTACGAATATGTTGATGCGCGAGTCACCGGAAATCTCCTCGGTTATCCTCTTCGCCACAAGCTTGGCAGGTTCCCTCAGGCCCACCTTGGTCTGTATATCATCAAAAGAGACGAAGGGTTGCCTTTCCCTGAGTTCCACTATCGACTTCATGAATGTCTTTCCTATTCCGGGGATTAGTTCCAGACCGTGAAGCCTTGGAGTAAGGGGCTGCAGGTCGTTGAAGTATGCAACGTACCTCTGCTCGTTGTTCTTCACAACAGTCTCACACACTGTAGGGAGCTGCAGCTTCGCGTCCTGGGTCAAGTCCTCATACGAAAGCTTACCCAGTACACTTACGATTTTGTCTCTCCCCTCCCTACCTATTCTCAGTCGTTCCCCCGAGTCGAAATCTTGGTCGTCGACTGCCAACAGCTCAAGCAGGGTCAGACGCTCCTCCCCGATTGCCTGAACTATAGGCCCCTCTCTACCCTTGATGACAATCGACTTACCGCGAGGAAGAAAATCTAGGACGTAAGCGTACTCCTCGTACCTTTTCTCGTTCGTAAGCATCTCTCAGGGCACTCTCCCCTTATGTCAAGCCAAACGCGACAAGTTCCTCGTCGCGCATTGTTGCGAGCCGGAGACGGTGAACATCCCTTCGAACCTAGATTTTCTAGGTCGCCTTCCTATATAATCTTACTTAGCGACTAGATGCAACGTGAAGACAACGACGACGGGCAACGACTACGGATGAGTGCCTATGCCTCTTTAGCCGTCTTGAGGATTTTCAGCATCTTCTCGAGGGTCTCGGTTGGAAGTAGCTTTCTCCATCCCGCGGTGAATGTCCTGAGCTCCTCAATCGACTTTGGCATTATGTTAATTACCTCTACTGCCTCTTCGGTGCTTAGACCACATTCGGTCTCAAGCTGCTTCCGCAATTTCTTAGCACTTTCGGCACTAATCTTGGCGAACTTGGCAGCATAGTCAAGCGTCCTCTTCTGAATCTGGTCGGCCTTTTCGACATCTATTTTCTCAAGTATCTGGTGTGCCTCGCTCAAGGTGAGAAGCTTCCTTTCGCGTGGTTCAGACACTGCCGGCTCCCTCTAATGGTGAGATATGGTCCTTCCTTGCCACCACCGTCTTCATCTTATCGCCCACAGGAACGTCTATAATTAGAGACCTCAGACCTACTTCCCTCACGGTACCTACGAGACCATTGAATCTCCTGTGCGGCATGCCCTTGACCTGAGTGGAGTCTATCTTGATTACGACCTTCTGGTCGACAGAGTAGTCCCTCAACATCCTGCTCAATCCGCCGAGATTACTCTTCTTCAATAGGGACCTTGTTCGCCTTCGATATCCTTTGGATCTTCCCAAACTCGCTCAAACTCTCTTAGAGGAACGTAGACCCGAACTCGTTCTTCATTAAAGCTTTTCTTATGCTTATGATAGAATCCGACCGTCGCTCGAACGTCTGTAGTACATCACGGTGGAACAGACTCCCACACTCGTAAGATGTCGAACTTCTTGCATTCAAGCTGAATTCCAAGGACCTCGGAGAGAGATGGGGACACGGATTCACCACTGATGAACCTCTTTACGGGTAGGCCTCCATCGAGCTTGATCTCAACCGCTGCCAGTTTCCCAACCTTCTTGACGCGGATCGAATACACCCTCTTGGCCACATCCTTACCCTTGTTGTTCCTGTATCGAATCGTCGTCCTCGTAATACGTCTGATAATAGACGTATCCAGCCTATCAAGACGCTCCACCGGCTCGATAAAGACACGCGTCTTGAATACAAACGATGGTATAGTTGCTGGTCTTTCCTTAAGCAATCTGACGGCAGTCACTTCCGCCATCCCCTTACCAGTCGTCACCCGGAATCGGGAAGGGACGTGGCGACGCCTTGGATTCTTCACCTCCACTATAAACGGTCGTCCCGGCGGATAGACCACGCTTTCTTCATCTTCACTACCTATCCACGTGAATTTTGCCTTTGAGGAACCAACAACATTGCCAAGCTTCTTGCCCAAGATTTCTTCAATGCTGGGACGGTCATGACGACCACTCCTACACTTGTCACACCCCCGTCCCGAGCAATTCTGACAAAGCTCTATTTTTTGAGAGACACCGCTGGGTTTGGTGTATCTCGCAGAGAGGAATAATGACTTGGTGGTCACGAGCAGACCGCCTTGACCCATATCGACGAGTACCGTAAGGTCCGGATTCTTACGGTCGAGTTTCTTTCGGGTCTTGGACTCCAGAGACGCGATTATATCCCTCGCGATTTGAGACTTGATGGTCTCCATCCCGCGGATTTTCAGTTCCGACCTTAACTGGTCCTCTCGTTCCTGTACCTCCGCTGGGACCACCATGCCCACCGAGAAGGTTTCGAACTCGTAGCGCCCCATCAGATTTACTATTCGTCGCTCAACATTCGGGAGGCGGAGCAACATACCACGACAGATGAAACACTGCCGCGTAGACACCACCCTGATGACGTTTTCTTCGCTTTGTCGTTTTGAGCAAACGTTGCAGAGGGAGAACTCTCTATCCTCCAAGGGCTCCTGGTCCTCCGGCCCTTCGCAGCATCTGTCTGAATTCCCTACCCTTGCTAGCCTTCATCAACGATTTGGTCTGCTTATATCTGGAGAGCAGTTCTCTGACCTCCTTCTCGCTTCTTCCCGAACCCTTGGCAATCCGCCTTATCCTAGTAGCGTTGATCACGTCGGGAGCTTCTCTTTCCTGCTTTGCCATTGATTGGATTATGCTCTTCCATATCTTCATGTTCTTCTCGGCCTTCTCCAAGTCCTCACTCTTCATATTCCCAGCTAGGCCAGGTACGAGGTCTAGAATCTTCTTCAGGGAACCCATCTTGTTGACCTGCTCAAACTGGAACAGAAAGTCGTCCATCGTGAGCTTGCCTGATGTCATCCGTTGGACCCTCTTCTCATCAACGTCCGATTCCAGCTGTTTTGCCATGTCAAGTAGAGACTTGAGGTCCCCCATGCCCAAAAGACGACCCACGAATCGTGTCGAGGAGAATTCCTCGAGATCATCGACTCTCTCACCAGCCCCTATGAAGCATATCCTGGAACCGGTTGCCGCTACCGCTGCAAGCGCGCCTCCGCCCTTCGCAGCACCATCGAGTTTGGTGATAACGATTCCACCAACCGGAGACACCTTATGAAATGCAAGAGCTTGGTTATAACACTGTTGACCAATGGTACCGTCAACCACCAACAGGTTAACATCTGGTTTTACCTTCGAAATGATATTGCTCATCTCGTCGAGAAGGCTCTTCTCTTCCTTATGCCTCCCAGCTGTATCGACTATTATCAGATTCTTGCTACCTTCGAAAAACTTCCTCCCTTTCTCGGCCACCTTGATGGAGTCAATCTCTTTCTCGTCAGCATATATATCGACTCCAATGCGCTCAGCTAACGTCTTGAGCTGTGTGACAGCTCCCGGTCGGAAGGTATCTGCCGCGACGACTCCGACTTTGAAGCCCTTCTTACTGTAGAGTCTTGCAAGTTTCGAGACCGTAGTCGTCTTCCCTGAGCCTTGCACTCCCACCATGACGATTACGTTGGTCTTCGAACGGTCGAGTTTGAGCGCCTGTTCGCTTCCGAGCATTCTATCTAGCTCTTCGTAGAGTATCTTGACAATCTGGTCCTTGCGGGTCATTCCTCCGATGGGCTTCTCTTCGAGAGCCCTTCTCTGCACACTCTCAGTCACCGTTAGGACCAGCTTAACATTGACATCTGCCTGGATAAGGGTCCGCTGCAAATCTCGCACGAACTCCTTGATCGCAGCCTCGTCGACGACCGAACTTCCTAGGAGCTTCTTGATTGCACCCTGCAACCCGCTCCTGAGTGATTCTAGCAAAAGGTCCTCATCGGCCGGATTCGATTGAAAAAGATAAAGCCTTTGGTGCCCAACGAGAAAGTCGTGGCCCTCGGGCCCGATTCTTGAGGAGAATTCCTAAAGAGGGGCCGGCAGAGCATCATCATATTGAGAATAGGAGTCTTGTTCAGCGGCGGAAAGGACTCGACCTATGCCGCTTATGTAGCTAGCCGGAAAGACACGTTGATTTGCCTGTTGACCCTCCAACCACAACGCAAAGACTCCTATATGTTCCACTTCCCAAACATACGATGGACCAAGCTCCAGGCAGAGGCGATGGGCCTACCACAGATCATATTCCAGACTGAAGGAAAGAAAGAAGAGGAACTTGAGGATATGCAATCAGCACTCAAGTCCGCAATCGCTGACTATTCGATAGAGGGGGTGTATACAGGTGCTCTTGCGAGTGTCTACCAAAAGTCTAGGGTGGAAAGGGTGTGTGAAGAGTTGAAACTCAAGAGCATATCTCCCTTTTGGGGAATTGACCCTAGAACGCACCTGATGAACCTGATTAGAGACCGTTTCACTGTCATGGTGACCGGCGTCGCAGCGATGGGTTTGGACGAAACGTGGCTAGGAAGAATTCTTGATGCGAAGATGGTCGACGAATTGACCGACCTTCAGAAGAAATACGCTTTGCATGCGGCATTAGAAGGAGGAGAGGGCGAGACATTCGTGCTCGACTGTCCCTTATTCGAGAAGAGGATTGAAGTGGTTTCTTCAAAGAAATATTGGAACGACGTTAACGGTCACCTAGAGTTCTTGGGCCTCAGGCTGGTCGACAAGCAGTCGCAGGGATGAAGCCAGCTCTATCAGAATTGGATTTCATCACTAGAAGTTCAGACGGCTCTTCCGATTCGATCATCTAGAGCGGGCAGACCATTCGGTCTCGCCAGCTGCTAATAAGTTGCATTGGTATCGTCTTCTAGCCGGAGCCCTTCACTCGCATAATCTTATTCTTGCCGAGGACTACCCATACCTCTACTTCCGCGCCAGCAACCAGTCTTCCTTGGAGCTCTGGTTCCGTGGGAATGGGACTCTCGGTCACTTCGAAGTTCTGCAAATCCATGAGTTGGACACTCGTTGGAGTGGTGGAAACGATTTGGGCCGACCGCTTATCAATCATGGGAATTTCCACGTGTGTATCCACCGTACCGATGAAACTCTTCTTGGAACCTGTGAATACCGATATCGCCGTCAACCTTACTTTCGCACTTCCGTGCTTTCCTGGCTTACTCTTCTCGACTTCGACAATCTTACATGGTTCACCATCGATTATGATGTAACTTCCTTCCTTCAAGCTGCCGAGGTCTACTGGCCTACTCAATTTCCTAACCTCCGAGTTTTCAACTCTCGGTAATTAAGCCTTGAACTCGGTAAACGCCAGAAGAGTCCGAATCACCGAATCGTATATTATCGCAAACTGTAAAGGGTACGGCAGCGCATGAAGGACAGTCACTTACCGCCAAGCCGGCGAACATGATACTAGTTTGGATGAAGCCTTCTTGTTGGATACGACATCATTCGAACTAATCACTCTGGCAGTGGGTTACGAATCTTGAGCGAGAAGATTCACGTCCTCGATTCGACCGCCTTCTTCGCTGGCATACCCTTCCAAGGAGAAGGTCGCTATTACACCACGTATCACGTCATGGACGAAGTCGGTAGCAGAGGGATAGGTTCGCAGCTAATACATTCACGCGTCCAAGTGACAGAACCGTCGAAAGAATCGGTGCAGAAGGTCAAGCAGGTCTCGCTCAGGACAGGAGACTCGAAGTCTCTCTCCGAGGCGGACACATCGATAATCGCAGTGAGCCTCGACTTAGCCTCATCCGGAAGCCAAGTAATCCTGGTGACGGACGATTTCGCGGTCAGGAACGTTGCGGAGGCGCTTGGAATAGACTTGTCGCAAACGAACGTGCGCGGGGAATGGAAGCAGATCACCTGGGTAACTTATTGCAAAGGCTGCGGAAAAGAGTACTCCGACCCGAAAGCAACGGTGTGCGATGTCTGTGGAACGAAACTCTCCAGGAAGCCAAAATCGTAAACAGGGCTTATGGGTATGGAAGTGGACCGGGGGGGATTTGAACCCCCGACCTCCTCCGTGCGAGGGAGGCATTCTACCAGATTGAACTACCGGCCCTTGTCAGGCGCCAGAATGAGGACGGGTAATAAGGTCTCATCAAGGCAGCGAGCATAACTTGGGAAGCAGCCTGTTGTGCGAGGAAGATTCGTAGTGGGAGAATACCGCTTCCACTTCTGCACTAGAAACGCCAAGGCGCATAGCCACTCCCTGAGTATCGACTCCGAGGTCAAGCCGGAGCTTGAAAATCTCGTCCACAACATCGTAGTCGAGATTGAACATTCTCTCAGCCTGCCGTATGGTGAGCTTCTTGCTTCGCTTCGCCACGATTCTTCTATTGATTCCGAGCACCTCTCCTAACTTTCTCACTTGGTCTTTGTACATGTCGGCAATCGGTAGGATATCGGCCGAGTTATCCCCGTGCTTGCCAATGTTGCCGAGCAGATACTCCGACCTATCGATAGAAGAGACCACAAGTCCGTTCAGAAGATCCGCTTGGTAACATAGAAACGATGTCCGGATGCGCGCGTCAAGGTTCTCCTCGGCAGGTCTGTTGCCCTCGAGATTCTTCATGAATGTCTTGTGAATAGGAGCGATGTCGAAATAACGCGTATCCAAACAGATTTCTCCGGCGACAGTACGCGCATCCTCAAGGTCATCGGAGCCTGCCACGCGTAGGTCAGGCATTATGAAAGCGGTGACCCTCCTGGTTCCCAGAGCCTCGACGCACACATGGGCAGTCACGGCTGAATTGACGCTGCCATCGAGCTCCAGCAACAGCCCGTCCGTCTCTGACTCTTCGACATTCTCCCTGATGAACGAGATTATACTCCTCTTAGCTTCAGAGAGATTCGAATCGGTTCTGAGCAACTCTGGGGCGCTAGTTATCTTCCGTGAAATACTTTTTCTATGGGGTGGTTTCGCTTTGGTTCGATGAGTCAACGGGACCTCCCAGACCGTCTTTTCTGGATGGCTCGCGAGGACGAGATTAAGGAGGCCAAAACGACCGACGTATATTTTCTCAACACGAAGGAGGTCCTCAAGAAGAATCACATAGAGTCTGAGGTCGTCATGGAGGTTTACGTGCGGGACTTGCTGCCCTACGAAGGGATATGGGGGGTTCTAACCGGTGTATACGAGGTAGCCAAGCTGCTCGAAGGACTGCCGATAGACGTCTGGTCTTTCGACGAAGGATCAATCTTTCTGGCGGATCACAAGACAGCGATGTACGAGCCTGTTATGACCATAGTGGGGAAGTACAGCGACTTCGTTGAATACGAGAACCCGCTCCTCGGACTACTTTCTTCCTCGACGAGTATAGCCACGCGGGCCGCTCGCTTCAGAGCAGCCGCGGGCAAAAAAACACTATTCAGTTTCGGAACCAGACGGGTACATCCGGCGCTTGCACCTTTGGTCGAGCGGAACTGTTACGTCGCTGGCTTCGATGGAGTGTCGAACGTCCTAGGAGGGAAGCTACTTGGCCGGGAACCTACCGGGACGATGCCCCATGCCCTTGTGCAGGTAATAGGAGACCAGGTGAAGGCCTGGAAGTTGTTCGACCAGACGATATCCAAGAAGGTGCTTCGGACGGCACTCGTCGACACATTCTGGGATGAGAAGTCGGAGTCGGTGAAAGCCTTCGAGACATTGGGAAAGAAACTGTGGGCAGTACGTCTCGATACGCCCAGTTCAAGACGCGGCGATTTCCGCAAGATAATCGAGGAGGTCAGATGGGAGTTAGATATCAGGGGAGGCGAGGACGTGAAGATAATCGTCTCTGGCAGGCTAACAGAGGAGGACATGACTCAGCTTGACCGTCTGGTTGACGGTTTCGGGATAGGAACTGCAGTGGCCTATCCACCGGGGGTCGACTTCAGCGCAAAGATTGTCGAGGTCAAAGAGCAGGACCAGTGGCACTATAGAGGAAAGAGAGGCGGACTTGGGGGAAGAAAGGCCGTCTACAGGTCGAGAGGCTACACAGACCTTGTCACTCTTCAAAAGAGAGAGCCTCCCGCGGGTCAGGGGAGTATGCTAAAACCACTGATAAGTAACGGTAAGATAGTCTCGAAATTCCGCGATGTCGCTAGAATCCGAGCCGATACGATGAAGGAGATTGAGTCAGTTGCCCGGGTTGAACCCTCACTTAGTTGGGCCTGAAGATGACTCGAAAACGCGCTTTGGTGGTAATCGATGCTCAGCGGGACTTTTGTCCTGGCGGGGTACTCCCAGTCAAAGATGGAGACGAGATAATTGGACCGGCGAACAGGTTAATTGCTCTTTTCGAGAAGGAAAAGTCACCAATATTCTTCACGCGCGACTGGCACCCAGCGGACCATCGGTCATTCAAATCAAGAGGAGGACTATGGCCATCTCACTGTATCAAGAACACCGAAGGCGCGAAGTTTCATCCCTCGCTGAACGTCCCGGCTGGCGCGGTCATAATCAGCAAAGCCATACGCAGAGACAGCGAAGCCTATTCCGGTTTCCAAGGCACCAAGCTGGCCGAGCGTCTTAGAAGCCTTGAAGTGAAGGATCTGTACGTTCTCGGGTTAGCAACCGATTACTGCGTCAAGGACACGGTCCTCGATGGCCTCGCGGAAGGATTCAGGGTCTTCCTCGTGAGCGACGGCGTCAGGGGGGTCAATTTGAGTCCGACTGACTCATCCAACGCCATCAAGACTATGATATCAAAAGGGGCCCGCTCGGTAACAAGCGACGCAATCATCAGGGAAAGACTTAGACGCGTGGCAGTTTCATCTTCATCCTGATGTGAATCAGTCTAGGTCGCCCGTCGAAGCACGCCACGCGTCCTGCTGCCTACCGTGTTAAAGCACTATTCAAGCTATCGGGACGGTGAGGATGGAACGCTGTACAACTACGACTACTGGCTCAGGAGCGCCTATAACCTTCTGGACCGGTCGTCTGGAATAAGCCAGAAGGACAAGGAGCTCGTGAGGGCCTTCGCCGACCACCTCAGGGTGAGGTCGATAGGGACGGGAAGGGTCGCCAAGCACGTCTTCAAGCTCAGGATCATGCTCGAGATCCTCGGGGTCGACGTCGAGAAGGCCACACGGAAGGACGTTGAGAGGCTCGTCCTCAGGCTGGAGGAGAAGCAGTTCCGACCCGTCACCCTGATCGACTACCTGTTCATCATCAAGCGGTTCTTCAAGTTCGCAAAGTACGGGAACGTGGACAGGGAGAACCCCTACCCTGAGGAGGTGGCCTGGATCAAGAGACGGGTCAAGCCGAACGAGGGGAGGAGGGCCGAGTTCTTCACGCCGGCCGAGGTGAGGAGCATGATCGTCGCCGCGGAGAAGCTCCGCGACAAGGCGATGATAGCGGTCGGGTTCGAGGGCGGGTTCAGGACGGGCGAGCTGCTCGGGCTCGAGATCCGCGACCTCTCCTTCGACCAGGTCGGCGTCAGGGCGAAGGTGAGAGGCAAGACCGGGGAGAGGATAGTGAGGCTGATCTCGAGCGCCCCGCTCCTTACCGCGTACCTCGAGACGCACCCCGAGGCCTCCAACCCCGTCGCGCCGCTCTGGCTGACCGAGGTCGGGAACTGGAAGAACAGGAGGGCTTCCTGGAGGAGCTGGAACAACTCGCTCAGGTACATAGCGAAGAAGGCGGGCATCAAGGGGAAGCGCGTGCACAGCTACCTCCTCCGGCACGGCTCGGCCACGGACGCTGCCAGGTATCTCACCGACGCCGAGATGAAGGTCAGGTACGGCTGGACGATGGACTCTGGCATGCCCGCTGTCTACGTGCACCTGAGCTCGCAGGACCTGGACCCGAAGCTCGCGAAGCTCTACTCGGGGAAGCCGATGGAGCCGCAGAAGCCGGAGTTCTCGCCCGACGTGTGTCCCAGGTGCTCAGAGGCGAACACGCCGGGGATGAGGTTCTGCGGGAAGTGCGGGATGCCCCTCAACCGGGCCGAGCTCGCAAGGTCCTCGATTGACACGCAGGAGATGAAGAACGACATCCAGGACATAAAGAAGCTGCTCGGTCAGCTTCTCTCCAAACCTCTCCAGGAGGCCCCGGGCGAGAGCCCGTGACCCGGGCCTGAGCAGGGTTGTCCTACCCCATGCGGCTCTCAAGCCTCTTTACGAGTTCGAGAATCTTCTCCAGGTCAGACCGCTTGACCCGGATGTAAACGTCATTCTCGTCCATACAGCACCACTCTTGGCATCGTCAGCAACGTGGCCCGCTCCGTCGATAGCCTGTCCGAATCGCCGGGTCTATCTTTCGCTCTAATCTGCCGTCACCGCTCATCAGAGTAAACGCCGGTTGAAGGATTTAACGAAGGGCTAGCCAGCGAAGCATCTCACAAGTGTAAGGCGTCGAGAGGCGCGGTTTGGATGGTATTTATCGAAGTCCGGAACCTTACGTTATACCCGTTCCTCGGGCCTTCGCGGCGTCCCTGGCTTGACGGCCATCAAGCCAACTTGACAGTGGTAAATCCAGATCTATTTTGAGCGACCAAACCGTTTCTCCTTAACGGTCCGTCCAGCCTTGTCTTCAGACAATTGCCTTGAGGGAGGAGCGCAGAGGTGGATGCCGGGCATCCTGCGGCAAAAGACCAGAAGACCTTGGCGCCTAATTCGCGTTTCCTAACTGTGGCAGAGCCGCCGCGAACGCCGTGTGAGGACAATGGTCCGTGTTGTCGTCCATCTCGCAGTAGAACTTGATCCCTCCACCCCGCTCATTGAAGGGCCTTACACGTTGCTGTCCCCGTGCATCATGCTATAATAGGACGTTCAAGGAGACTAAGAAGGAAGGCTCGATGCCGGACGCCGATGGAGAGGAGAAGCTGATCAACGCGAAGCTCGAGGAGGTGGACCGTTTGCTCGAAGACTTGCGAAGGAGGCGGAAGGAGCTTCAGGACGCTAAAGAGGCCGTCACGGCGGAGAAGAAGCCTTCTGAAAAGGTTTCTGTCGCTCCACCACCAAAGCTGCCCCAATCGTCAGAGGCTGACCTCGACGAGATTCTCCAGTCCCTGACCTGGAAGAGCTTCAAGAGGAAGGATGGGGAGTGGACCTTCCTCCGCGACAGAGAGGGTACGCTGAGGGAGGAGCTCGACTCGGCGAGAGAGTTCGTGGACCAGCTCAGGAAAGGAAAGGATATCGTGGTCGGCAAGTACAGGTACACCCTCTCGGAGGACAGATTCCTGAACAGGTATCTCGCCGCTACGAAGTAGGCAGGCAGAGTTCGTTTGCCCCGTCCCAAGCACTGCCCGGTCTGCGGCTCCTCCCGAGTGACGCTCGACCCTCAGGGAGCGTTCGTCTGCGCACGATGCGGATACAGAAACAAATCGATTGGGAATGCGTCTTTGACGAAAGGGTGACCAAACTTTCACGGGCTCCGCTGACGGGGACACCTCCACCACTAATTTTGCTGCCAGCAATCCCTTCCGCGAATCTTTATTATCGCTGCCGAAGCAAATGAGGACGTGTCATCCGAAGACAAGCTCTCCTC
>JAFMAD010000029.1 GCA_029785195.1 Nitrososphaerota archaeon | reverse complement strand
CTCTCCGCCCCTCTTCTTTTTTTGCCCGCTTTCTGGTTCCGTTGGTGCTTAAGTGCGCCCGCCACGGTTGACGGCGTTGAGACTCCTCTGGGGCCTCCTCTTCCTGCTGGCGCTGGCGGCGTCCCCCTCCTCGCGTTGGCCGTGATTGCAGTTGCTGTTGTGCTGCTCTTCCCGCGTCTCAGGAGGCCCTACGGGCGCTCCTCTGTCACCCAAGGGTGAGGCGGTGAGGGCCGAGAAGGGCATCGCCGACTGGCTCTTCCAGCACGACGTGAGGTACGAGTACGAGCGGCCGGTCTTTGACCCGCGGGGGTCCTGCGTCGGGGTGCCCGACTTCTACCTCCTCGACTATGGCGTGTACGTGGAGTACTGGGGGCTCGTCGGGAAGGACGGGGGGTACGAGAGGCGGGTGGTGCGGAAGATGGAGCGGTATCACAGGAACGGGGTCAGGGTGGTGTCCCTCTAGCCGGGCGACTTGGGCTACCTAGGCTCTGTGCTCGGTTGCAAATTAGGCTTGGGCACGTGAGATAAACAACTAACTTCCGAATGGTGGCGAGTGGATACCTTTGATTCCCCTGAAGATTGCTGGCTCCCAATGTCCGCAAAGATTTACCACGTCCCCCGCACCCTGACTCATGCCATTTCGTGGCATTTCATAGATAACGTGGCATTTGGCGCATTCCAGGTATGCGACAGGCTCGAGCGCTGGATGATAGAATTGCTCCATTCGCCTGTGTGTTAGGCCGAGGTATTCATAAATCGGACTTGCCTTCTTCGGGTTCTGGTTCTGAAGCTCAGAAAAAACTTTAGAGATGCGTTTCGCGAATTCTATGGCGCCCTCCTTTGTCCTAGGCTCGTACACTACCACTCCGTATGACCTGAGGTCCGAAGGAACAGATGAAATATCCTGGGAGAGGAGTATTGTGTTGTTAGTCATAGTGTGTGCGATGCCAAGTTCGTACATTACGTTTGGTTTGCAATCAGGCAAATCTGCAAGTATGACCCAGGAACTGTGGATGGACTCGATAATGCCACCTAGGATCGACCCCACCGACGCCGTAGACCTTTGGCAATCGTACCCGAGGCTTTCTAAGGTTGGTTTGAAGAATTTCTCAAAGATCTCGGTCCACTCGGCGTCCGAATGAGACTTTGTAGACGAGAATGGCATCAGGACATAACAAGTTTTGGGCCTTATCCAACTCATTTGGCCTCGTTTCGGTCCCTGTTATAACAATCTTATCGGAGCCGAGTTTACCTTGGATTTCGCGACATTAGGATGAGATATTCCTAGCGAAGAAAAATGAACCCTCTATCGTGGAGCTACCAGTGCTTCCAGAAAATACTCTGGGAACAGCTCTTTGTGCCTTCCCCCGAACCAAGGGAAGTTCGAGTCGAGCACATGGGTGACCGCGTGGTCGGTGTCGCTCCTTATGCTGCGACCGTAGGTCTGCACCAGCCTGATGGCCGTCTGCCAGTCATACCACCCCTGGTCCTTCTGCATCTTGACCCTGGTTCTCCTCTCCGAAAGACCTGGATAGGGCACCTTCACTAAAATCTGGGACCTCGACGGCTCGTCCTTCAGGCACACCCCTTGGTAGAGACTCGGGGAGGCCAAGACCGACTCGTCCCTTGAGCCGTGGGCCTGCAGGAGGGCCGACCTCGAGGAGGCGTTCTCTGTGCTCTGCAGCCTCGTCCTGTTGTGCTCCGAGACGTGGTCAATGATGTACCTCGCCCGCTCGTACGATGTGGTGTGTATCACCCCCTTGTCTCCGGCATGGCGCAGCATCACCTCGTCGTCGGCCCGGGCTATTGTACCGAGTGACGCGTCCCTAGTGGACCTGCTCAGCTGGGCCACGTCGAGGGCATGGATGGGCGTGTTCTCCACGGGGAAGGATGTCTCCTTCACCCTGCCTCACGCTTCGCTCTGCAGATAGTGCACTTCGATTGACCAGCATTGTAAAACGCGGATGTGGGTGCTGGGGGGTTGGTCTTGACTACAGAAATTCACGAAGTGTCGGAGCTGACCCACGAGCTGAGGCAGATCGTCGTCGTGTCTCGCTGCAGCGCGCGAATCCGTATATCAAAAGGCCAACCTTAGTCTGGCCTTGGCAGGGTCCCCACTCAAGACCACGGAGGACGACCCACGGAGGCTCAACGACTTGGCTCTCGGGATAAAGGATAGTCCGACAGCAATGACGTATCTGGCCGAGCGCAGGGCCCAGGGATACAGCGTGGTCTGGTCCGACGACGCGAATCGATTGGTCGTGAGAAGGCGCGGACCCAAACACAATGTTCGCGAATCTGTGATGCGGAACTTGATGAGGCAACTGGGCATCAACTCTAGGGACGACTGGGAGTCGTCAAAATCAGATTACGGCTTCTAGGTGAATCGTAGTGCTCACTGGCCAACCCGTGCGGCGCGTGCGCTGCGGAGTTTTTCGATGTTATGATGCCGAGAGACACAGATACAATCGCGACGCCTCTCCTGAGGCACAAGCAGACCGAACTGCGGCCTCTCAGGACATCCATCTGAAACCCTGGAGCCAGGATTGTCGGCAGGTTCCCAGCCGTCTTGACGAGTTTTCCAACAACCATCGCCGAACTTAAGGTCGCAACGAAGGGAACGGCAGGCTGGAATCCTATCCATCTTCCCCTTGCCGGCATACTTTGAGCTATCGCTTCCTCGACGACGGAACATATGGATCTGCCGACACGCGCGCTTAACCAGGATTTCTTATCCTCTGGTGCCCAAGGACATCTGTTTCCGTCGCAGGGTCATCCGGGTCTCATGCTGTCAAGGACTCATCCTTCTGGTCGACATAAGGTAGGCGCCGCCAATCATCATGACCAATCCAAGGACCACCAAGAATGTAATTAATGTGATACTTGGGGACCTGATGTCGAGTGTTCCAGGATGGAGCCCGGCCTCGGCAGCAAAAGCACCAAACCACACAACAATCAAACCTGCCACCAATCGCGCCCAACCAGGTCCGGAAGTCATCGGTGCCGCGGCAGGTGGAGATTCGCCCTTGGCCACGGTACCTGGAGGCATCAGACTTGTCGCTGGTCCAGCAAAGTGAAGACCGAAGAAACAGGATGCGAAGGCCACGAGGAAGGCTATTGACATCACCAAAGTATACATGGGCATCTGTGCTCCAAACGCGAAAGCGAGACCGGAGAATCCTGCCACCGCCATGGAGACTGTCAGGGTGATGGCTGACAACACGACAGGCAGTCGCCTTAGCAGTAGAGAAACCACCAAGACGTCCACTGAGAAGAAGGACGAAATCAACCCGAGAAAGTAGTGTGAACTGAGGTTCGCTGCGGTGTATGGGGGAGAAACGTAGATGTTTGTCACCATTCCCAGGATATACAGCGTAGAAAGCAGAACCAACATGAGGGCGAAAAGGACTCGGGCTGACTTTAGGAGCCTATGCGAAAGCACCAACCCCTGTTCTGCTGGAGTGGACCCGCCCCTTTAGATATGTTTAGCGGCCTCCAAGCCTCATAGCTTCCGCCGTCAGCTGTTCACCTTCGCCTCCACCTTTGCCTTTGCCTCTCTTCCAGCCGTCCAGGTACTCCATTGGCGTGAGATATCCGAGCGACGGGTGAGTGTATCCTGTGCTGGTTGTAGTCCACGAACGCCTCTTCGATAGCCATCTCCGTCTCCTGACAGTCCTGAAAGTCCCTAGGCTAGACGTACTCCCTCTTCGGTGTCCTGTGGAACGACTCGACGAACCAGTTCTGCTCGGGAGTGTGGTGCAGGATGTACTCCAGCCTCAGGCCGAGGCGACCCGGTAACGTACGAATCGGGGATAAGGAAGGTCCTGGGGCCGGACCCAGACGCCTTCCTGCCCGATTACGGCGTCTACGTCGAGTTCTGGGGCCTCGTCAACGTGCCCGACGACTCCGCCCGATCAAGGTACGAAAGGAGCATGAGGTGGAAGATGGCGCGGTATCATCGGAACGGCATAAGGTTCGTCTCCCTGCATCCGAGCGACCTCAACAACCTCAACGCGGCCTTTAGGGCCAAGCTCGAGAAGGCAGCTGGCAGGGCCATGGACTTGTCTGCGACGGCCCACTGCGCCAATTGCGGGCAGCCAGTCTATTCCGGGGGCACCTTTTGTGCCAAGTGCGGGGCCAAGCTGTGAGTGCTGTGTGCCAGGCGCTTCCAGTCTGGGTCGGCGTCCTCTCTGGAAGTTCGGAGTAGGTTCCATCCTTCGCTCTGTAAAGGGCCACCCTCTCCAGGGTATTCCCGTCGCCGTCGAACCTCCTCAGCTGGACGCTCACGACTTCGCCCTCGGGATTCGACCTGCCCTTCTTCTGCTTTAGTTGCCTGTCGAATAGGTCTTTCAGCTCAGCCTGGTTGGCCTCGAGCTCGGAGGCAGACATGGAAGCGAGGCCGTCGACCTTCTTCATCAGCTGGTATATCGGCCTGTGCTGCTGGAAGACTTTGATCTCCTCTGCGCCCCCTTTGGCTCCCAGCTTCTCGACCAGCAGCCCCAGGATCTGGGACTCCTCGTCGGCGATGTGCTGCCTGAACACCGGGTCCAGCTTCTTCAGCTCAGTTCGCACGGCTTCGTAGTCGTTCCGGGAGGCCGCCTCCCGCGCCCTGGCAAGCCCTTCCCCCATAAGGGCGTGCTCTCCGACGAGCGTAGCGTCCTGGCATTAAATATCGGGGGACAGACTTCACATTCCTGTCGACTCTGCGCCCAGCGCACGTCGCTTCTTGGCATCCAGTCTGTGGAATGCGACCCCAAATGAATGGGATCCCCCGGGTTTGAGGGTCCGTGCAGCTACATCCCATATGCGAGCGTCTCGACTCAATATGCATGGGCCGTTTGATTGTCGAGCATCAGATAGGTGGGTCACGGGTGGGGGGCTTCCGCTAGCGAAAGTGGTAAGAACTCGTTTTGACCTGGAGCCGCGTGATGAGGTCACTCCGAATGAAGAAACTGCCGCTGTTACGGGTCGCCGAAGTCGCCTTCCTTACCACAAGGACCGAGGAATGCGCGAGATTCTACCGAAAGATCGGTCTCGAGTTTCCAGCTCGTCCGGACAAGAAGCACATTCATTTCGCTGACGTGGGCGAACAATACTTCGGCTTTGCCCACGAAGACAGAGGATTCATGGGCGGGTACGGAGACGAAATGGTCAAGGCCCCTCTGCACGTGGCTTTCGAAGTCCAACCTGACAAGTTAGACGAGTGCATTCGGTTCTTGGAACGCAAGGGCATAAAGTGCAGCCCCAAGACCGAAAACTCGAGAGGCTGGCACGGCTCACAAAAGGCATGGAGCACATACTTCTCAGACCCGGCGGGCAACATCATGGAGTTGTGGGCGCCACAAAGGCGAACGCAGGACCCCCCCTCACCGGCGACGGATTAACCTGGAAGCGAGCTACATGCTGTCTGATGCTATTGCCCATGTTGTCTGGTGACGCTACCTGATTGCACATCGAGCGGAATGCTAGAGTCAAGCCCTTCCGGCCGAACAAGGCGCATAGCCAGCCCATCAAAGCTGGGGTCGGCCGGATTTGAACCAGCGGTCTTGGCGATGTTTGACCTCTACACGTGTCAGCGGTGAAACATGACGAACTTAGTTACAAGGGTATCCAAAGCTGAACTTACACAATTGCTGCGACCAGTGAAGTCAAAATCCCAGGAGCTCCAGGCTGGTAGGAATGTTTTCGCGGTAGGAATTCCTTAATAGCAGGAGCCTCTGTTCGTCCGGCGTGACCCAAGAAGTAGTTGTGACGAGGCGTGGGCAGACTACGATTCCTACGAAGGTAAGACGCAAACTGGGGATCCAAGAAGGGACGAGGTTGAGGGTGGAGGCCGAAGGTGGCAGGGTCATACTTACGAAGGTGCCGTCCCTCTTCGACTTGGCTGGAACGAGCAAACTGAGCAGGGACGAGGCGTTCGAGCGGCTAGACAGAATGAGGGAAGAAGAGTAATGCTTTTCGACACTAGATACTTCTGGGCAGTGTTTACTTCGAAGAGCCCCGAAGAGACGAGCAGACTGAAGACTCTGCTCGAAAAGTCGAAGTCTGCCTTCGCTTCATCAGTCACGATCTACGAGGTATACAAGCTCACCCTGGCCGGCGAAGGCAGAGCTGTCGCCAAATTGAGAACCGATACCATTGAGAAGGAGTTCGACGTGATTGACATTGACAAGGAGATAGCAGAGCAGGGAGCCGAAATCAGCCACAAGCTCCATGTCCCAATGGCTGACGCGCTTATCATGGCGACTTCGAAGCGACTTCGCCTTCCTTGCGTGACTGACGATCCACATTTCGCCGAAGTAAGGAAAGTTTGGATTTGAACCGACTCCGGGAAGTTAGAGAGCCATGGGCAGAGCGCCAGACGAGGTAGCCCCGCTGCCAGGCGAATGCGCCCTGTGGGGAGGACGACGTCCAGACAGAGAACCAACCTGTCCGATCCAAGTTCATGAGCAGGGCTGACACGCCGATGGTGAAGACATTCAAATGTGGACTTCCGTGATTCGCAGCTCAGGTGAGCAGACGGGAGAGACCAGGTCGAATGGCGATACGTCCGACTCTACGTCCTTGCACGTGTCGCCTGGGTTTGAGCTGATCGACACTTTCCCTTTCTTCCACGAGTGCTGGGAAGCAACAAGGAAGGAACCAATCGAAGACCGGATTAAACGTCGGGAAACCGAATACATCTCCCGGTGGGCCGAGCTTAGGGGCAAGCAGATTGACTCTCATCGGCGCGACAGCGTTGACTGGCGCTCTGTCGTCCGCCGCCGCATCCTTCCTCACTTGGAGGCGCTGCTGCCTGCTACGCGCAGGATACACAATCATCTTGCGGCGTGGATCGGTCCACTGTTCTTGAAGGCGGCGGCACCTGACCTTAAGCGACTTACGCTGCGACCACACTGCGTTCAGAAGTTCGATGTCTCTGACGGGCAGGTGACGCGAGGAGCTTACTACTTCGAGAGGGAAGATTGTGACGACATGAGAAGAGTATCCCTGTACATGAACATGACTTTTGACGGATTTCTATCTGGCCCGCATAACGAACCTGACTGGTTCAAGCCAGGCTAGGACGACGCGATGAACCAAGACATACTGAGGACATTGGATGGCTGGTATTCGCTGATGATGGGCCATCCTACCGCTCCAGAAATGATGCTTAATGGAGGCAGGTGGGAGAGTAGAAAGAGGATTCAAAGTGGATGCTTGACATCGTCCATGCGATGGGTAACAAACACGTCTTTGTGACATACAACGAGAATAAAGACCTGGAGACGAAAAGACGCGGGACTTGTTGTTGCGAAGAACGACGAGGGAGTGACTTCTGCAGTCGAGGAGATAAGGGATAGCAAGGGCGGGAACGCCTGCATCTTATGAGGCGTTCGTGCCGCGCAGAATCTTTCGAGGTTAGGCCTGATCGGCGGGTATATGCCTCATGGCGCACCCGGTTGCAATAGCGCGGGGCAAGCCTCTTTGCATCAGCAAAACGAGATTGAAACTTGTCAGCTCCAGATCATACAACTCTACAGACATGCAGTCGCGTTTCCGCCAGGCGAAAGTCTGGTACTGAATTCGGGGTCGTCTACCTTCCAGTAGCCATCAAAGTGGCGCTGAAAAGATTTCAAGTCGAGCATCCGCAGTTTTGACCCTAGCGTGGCTTGCTCGTCAGCCATCTATTCCACCTGAGAGCGTGTATTCCGCTGCCGACGACTCCCAAGACAGCTACGAAGGAGAATCCCTATCATGAAGAAGCTCATGGTCGTGAAGACGAGCGCTAGATTCGCCTTCGACGGTGAGGTCATCCGACGAGGAGGGCACTAAGCCCTTCATCCTCTGCGATAGTTGCTAGCCGCCGATCAGCTGTCACAAATCCCGCGCCTGTCATCGTTTGACAGGAGGCCACCTGGAGAGAATCTGCGATGTAGACGTGGTGCTTGAGGGTGAGGGATACCGCCTGCGCTATCAAAGACCCGGAGACTGGAACGATCTCGGCAGCCCTCGACTTCCCAAGCCTCTTCATCTCTTCCAAGAAGGTTGTCATGACCCGCTTGGCTTCGAGCAACCCTTCCCGCTCGTACTTGTCGAACACCACGGCGAGTTCGCCTACGTTCCATGTCGAGAAGAAGATGAGATCTTCTCCTTTTTCGGCCGCCTCGAAGATCCGGTCCATCTTGTCGGAGCCCTTCTCCTCGACGTACCGCTTCGCCAGCGCGCTGCTATCTAGATATTGCACTCACCCTTTCCCCCCTTGCTTCCCTGATTATCTTCGCGGCATCCTTTCCCTTGGGCCGCTTTCTCGGGACTTGGTCGTATCCGACATAGCCAAGTTTCTCTCCCAAGCCCGAGGCCACTCTCTCGACCACGTTTGAGACCGCGATCTCGGATAGAGCCCTTTCAAGGGTCCCGCTAATCGTCAGATTCTTCTCCGCCAGGTATGCCTTTGACTCTCTGAGGAGTGCGCCGTCCACCGACAGAGTTACCTTGGTCTTGCCCATTGCTGCTCTATACGTATACACGTATATATGGGTTCATGCGCGTCACTCACATCGGCCGCTGGGGTTGTGCGGGCGTTCGAATCCCCGCCTCCATGCATCCAGTCACTAGCAGCGTCGTCTGCCTGCAAGGGGAGAGTTTGTGAAGGGTGATAGGCGGATGTTTTCACCTAGATCCACTTCGACCTCTGACGGGAGTCGCCCGGATTCGAGGGTTTGCGTGCAAATTCCGAGCAGGGAACTGGAATCAGCCACGAGCTCCATGTCCCAATGGCTGATGCGCCTGTCATGGCGACCTACGGCGTGGAGGCGTCGACCAAGCGCCGGTCCTAGTCGCCGGAGGCGAAGTCGCCGCTTTCCTCGGGGTGATCGCCCTTTCCGGATGCTGATCAGGAGGCGAGCTTTGTGGTTCCGTTCCCGCGCGGCTAGGCTAAGCTACCACATGCGGGCGCCTGCTTCGGCTTTCGTCTGCATCGTGACATTTGCTGCGGGAATTTACCTACTCGCGCAAGCCGCTGGTCTCCAGTTCGTCATCAGGACGTTCTTCGTCAGGCTGCTTCTCGGAGAAGCATTCGGAGCCAAACCTATGAAGGTGGCGAACGACATACTCCACGCGTCCGCGTTCGGCTTCTTCGCTCCCGTCCCTTTCGCATTCATCGGATTAGAGGTGTCCATGCCCTCTGTGGCTGGCCTGGGCCCCTCGTTGTCATCATAGCCACGGTGTCCACGTCCAAATTTTTCCGCGGCTGCGTCCGCACGCGCGTGGCCAGGTTCCATGTAGAGGAGAGCAGCACCCTAGGCTTCCTGACGAACTCTCGCGGCTTTCGAATCCGCGTGTCTACGGCCGCCTACCAGCTCGGACTGATAGACCAGACCTACCTCCCGCCCGTCGTGTTCATAGGAACAATCACGAGGACCGTGTCACCGATTCTCCCGCGGACATCCCTCCGTTCGGCGCACGAATCCCGAAGCCATTGATACATGAGAAGTAGCTCTGCGGAAGAGAACGCCTCCGTGTCCCCGCGCCGCACTCTCGAGCAGGAATGTCATTACGGTCGAATCACGCGAAGGGGCTCCCGGATGCTCTCTGGCTGGGCGACCTCGCGCGTCCAGAAATCGTGAGGAGACAGCCTGGCGGCCAGCGAAAGCTTCCGTGATGAGTACCCGTTCGCCTCTATTTGGACGCCGGCCTATGCCCCGATGAGTTTAACTCAGATGCTGCCACTGCAGTCCACTCGGTGCGCTGTGCTGGAAGCGAGGGTGCGGAAGGCGACCACCGAAGACATCGGGGGACTGGAAGGGGTCATCAACCAGCATTGGAGGGTCAACATCGACCACGACCATGAGCTTCGGAACAGAGACGCCGTTCTCCTGGTCGCCGAAACTACTGGTAGGCAGGCTCGCATCGTTGGGACGGGGTTGATGTGGATAACACGTTGGAATAGGACTGGATACTTGGTCGAACTGGCGGTCGACAGACAGGTACAA
>JAFMAD010000028.1 GCA_029785195.1 Nitrososphaerota archaeon | reverse complement strand
CGGGGGTCGCCGTATCATTCATAACAGGGGCGGTCGGTCTTCTAGCCGGAGGGGCACTCCTGGCAACAGGTGCCGGAGGTTTCCTCTTCTTCGCGGTCGCCGGCGTCCCGGCCATTGCCGCTAGAGGAGCGTTCATCGTCTTGGGCGCGGAAACTAGGAAACGGAGTCTTGAAGACATAGTCAGACCGCTGGCATGTGGGCCTAGAGTTCCTATCTCTCTCGACACACCCTCGAATGGGAAATCGTCGCCTGGCTCGCAGAACTAAATCATTCAAGGACATCGCAACGCTGTGTATAACGCAGATCAAGAAGGGCCAGTCGGGCTTACGAGGTAAAATACCTCACGAGCTGAGAAGAATTAGTGGGGGCAAGAGCGCTTGACCCAGTGAATTTGGTGGGGTCGGCCGGATTTGACCGCATCACATCTGATGGGGGCAGAGAGGCTTTTGCAGCCTCGTCGTTCCCCAACGTCTGACCACTCGTTTTCATAGAATGTGTGGTTCGTATAAAAACACCACCTAGACACAATCATTCCCGTTTGAAACGGCAACAATCGCCTCGTCACGTTCTGGATGTCAGCGAAGCTAAGGAGGCCGGGGCACCCCCCGACGGTCTTATTTCATAGGTTCGCGAGTAGTCCGATCGACGCTGGTGGCCTTCGTGCCACTGAATGGGCCAGCTGTTCCGCTCCGCAGCTTAGAGCTAAAGGGCTTGAACTCCTTGTATAGCATTGGCCGAAGCCGTGAGATATCTCTGAGTTTCGCTCCTGCCTTCTTGAGATACTTGGTCGCTTCAGTTACCTGGCCGAAAGTCTTCTCCTCACCAGTCGCTTGTGCGTATGTTGAGACAACCAATGGGCCTCCATCTGTATTCGGAGCGACGACCACCTGAAAGAAGCTGCCTTTTCCTTTGATCCAGAAGGCTCCGTTAGGATCTCGGAAAAACGTCGGTTGTTTGCCCGTACCTGGGGTGCCCGGTCCCCCACCCATTCTACGCGCCTTGACCATTGCCCACCCGCAGTATTGCCGAAGGCTCTCTCAAAAGCTAAGAGATTCTTGGCAGTATAACAGAGGGCCAACTATTCTTGATGTTGACGCCGCTTCCAGACGCACGCATTCTCTCTCGGAATGGCGTCTCCCCATATAAAGCCCGAGAACGGCGCTTTCGAGGTTAGTGTTGCCGAGCGAGATTTCGCAGAAGATCATCGACGCAATGATTGATTTCATGCCAGGCTTTGCTACTGATTTTCTCGGCAGGAAACCGCGCAAGAAGATCAGGGTGACGAAGAAGGAGAAGAAGCCCCTTGCGGGTTTCGTCAGTGACATCCTCGAGGTCATGCTCTACATAGAGGAAAGGTTCTCCAACTACGCGCCGTTTCTGGAGCTGATCTCCCTCGGGGAGGACGAAGTCGTGATACGTGACAACAAGAAGGACAGGATCGTGGGCGTGAAGGCGAAGTCGGCTGACGGGGGGAAGGTCAAGTTCTACTGCGAGCTCGACGCCTCTGACTACTGCCAGCACACGGCCTTCGCGGCTGCGCTCCCGCAGGTCAGGAACGCCCTAAGGCGCTAGACCCACATTCAAGGCGGTCTCGATGCTCCCGCCAGACTTCGTCAGGTACTGGGAGGGGAAGGGCCTTCAGAGGCCCTACTGCTTCGAGTGCATCCGCTTCGCCCATGAGATGTTCACAGCCAGAGGGATTTGCTGGGAGTACGGAGCCTATGTTTCGCTCTATTCCAGCTGCAGGACGTTCGAAAGGAGGGTGGGCTCGTCCCCGCCCATCGTTGATGAGAACCTGATCAAAGAGAGCCACAGGTTCGGGCTCGCCGAACTAGTAAAGTAGAGAGGTCCTGCTCACACTGTCACTTTCGCCCAGGACTCTCCTCCTCATCCAAGTCTGAAACTGGTCGGACGTTAAGAGTGGTACCGAAGGAAGAAGTCCTGATTGACTTCCGATAACTTCGTCGAGCGCGTCCACGCCTACTCCAAGTGGCTCCTTGGACTCGAAACTGGCCCAAGAGATTGCGGATCAGCTAGGCCTGTAGATGCGCTTTCCAAGCCAGATATCTCTCAATGAGTAATCTGGTCGATATGCTCAGTCTCAGGTTCGAGCCTGGCCTCCAGTATCCAATGTATCTCGATTCGTGTGACCTGCGACGCGGCCTTCCAGTTGCTTCCACCAAGAATACTTTGTGGAGATTCCTGATTTTTCTGCCATCTTCAGGATCGTCGTATGAGAAGAGGAACTTGCATCTCTTTGTTATCAGTCCGGTCTCTTCTCTCAATTCCCGGATAGCGGCGTCCATCCTGCTTTCGTGTCTTCTTGCTCCTCCACCAGGGAGCAGGAATATGCCCCTCTTCCCCGCGACGACGAGGACTCCGTCCGGGGTATCTACCACCGCGGTCCCTCTCCTCCTCACAATACTGCGGGGCTGGAATCGGGGAGTTTGATGAATCCGACTCCCGTAACCGCCCTGCCCAGGCCTAGAGTATACCTGAGCCCCGTCATGAATCCTAGCGGCCTCCTCGAGTTGCGGAAGGGTGGCAAAGTCCCTCCCCTCAGAAATCAGCCTTACGAGCACGTCAACATCCAAAGGGCGGTACCTGACTACTTCGGCACACACATTTACGGTCCTGTTCTTCTGACTGATGAAGGGAAACTGCCTGAGGCTGTTGTTGTGCTTGTCGCCATGAATTAGCCACGCACCCGAGTCCGACCTGTTCTTGGGATCGTGCCTCAGTTCGAATTTGATTCCTCCGCGTTCCATGAATCCTCCTTCCTCACCTAGACCCGACGGGTCATGATTGCCCCGAATGATGACGATTTTGCCGTTCAATTGGTTCATCACGCTTCGGGTCCGTTCCAATGCATCCGGACCGGGAACTCTTCCACTCCACACGACATCACCCAAAACAAAAGGTGGTGTCTTCACTCGAGACAGTGTTGTTCCAGTTGTTCACCAGAATCCTGTCCATTTCCGCGGCATCGAGGAAAGGCCTCGCGCAGTGACTGATTATGTTCCCGTGACCGAAGTGTGTGTCGGAAATCAGCCAGGTCTTAGGGCCGCCGCTTGTGACGTGTGCCCGGGAATCAACCTCGATGTAGTTTCTCTTCCGATATTTGTCCAGGTCCTGCGAGAGGAAATACCTGGACAATGCCTGGCTGCGGGTCAGAATCTTGTCCATGAGGATGTCATACTCGTAGACTATCTTTCCATTGCCAAGAAGAGGAATTCGCCATGCCTCACTCGGGAGGTAAATTCGACGCAGTCCCTCAACTTCCGGTCCCAGTCTCGAAGTCTCGGACGGTCCCATCTTGAAAGCCACAGCGGCGTGGAACCAGAAGTTGTCGCTCGATGCCTCGTTAAATTGGAGCCTCCCAGGAGCTGACTCTATCTGACTTCGAATTGCGGCATACATCTGAGCCCTGAAGTCCTTCAACTCCGGTGACGGTCTGATCCTGAAAGCGAGGACGTGCCCGGTCAGAGACTGCTTTAGCTCCCACCCGTCGTATTCGTAGGGCAGGGTTTGGAAGTCCCTGGCGACATCCCGCACCCTCTCCATGATTTCGAGTTCAGGCACCCTTGGTCGGAAGTTGTAGACCAGCGTCAGGTGCGGAACCTTGTGCACGTGATGAAGATGGAAATTCTCTCCGAGATCTCTGATTGCACGTTTTAGTTTCTGCTTTTCGAGAATCGGCCGGATTTCGATTAGCTTGTCATATGTCAACAGAAGCACCTGCCATCGTGTCTCATGTGAATATCGAGACGCTCATCCATAGGTTGTCCTGCGAATCGAACATGTAAAGCGTGTACACTCCGCTCCCGTACTTCTGAGTGAAGCCAGACAGCGAAAAGGTCACTGACAGATCTCCCCCGGAATATGCCCACGAATTCGCGTAAACTGCTACCCCGCCATCGCCCGTCGTAGGAGAGCAGATGTAACCGGCTGGGCATGGCGCGAACACAGCTCCTATTGATGTGCCCGGGTCATAGGCGAATGTTGCATCCAGTTGGGATATGGTCATTGGCTGGGGAGTCGGGTCGTATGAGACTGCGATTTCGTTGAGGTCCAGAGTTCTGGAAAGCGTGCCTGTAAGCGTGACAACGCCGTTCGAATAGATGGGTGTCTGTAACTCCACGTAGGAGTTTTCGAAATCTTCCGTGAAATAGAGGGCCGACGTGCTCGGATTCCACGCTATACCTATTGACACTTTGTTGTGGAAAGGATTGAGGATGTTGTCACGGTGCCCGTTGTTGCAGCAGGCTGCATCGTTGTACATCATGCTGTAGTCGGAGTTCGCTATCCCATCCTCCACCGTCTGGAGTGTGCATGCAACCGGGGTCACCAAACTGGAGTCTGGCGGGGAATCCGTGCAGTAGTCGAGGCCGGCGTTTTCAGCGACGTACCCTGTCCCGCCGAGGAGGGTATAACGCATGTAGGGCTTGTATCCCTGCACGTCCCAGTGGCTGAAGTACCCGAAGTATGCCATGGAATCCGAGTGCTGCTGCCCTGATGGGATGGAGCTCAGCGTCAGGTTCTGCAGCCCGTTCTGATTCCTATCTCTATTGATGAGATTCAGGGCGTACTGGGCTAGCTCGGCGTATTCAGACGGATATGATACGTTCGCCTTTCCTTCTGTGAAGTTCGGGTCCGCTATGTTCTCCTGAAACCCCGGAGTCGTACTGGTTGTCAGTTGTGCGGCCGATACGGAAGTTGTGGGGGTCGCTGACGTGGCCGTAAGCGATGTTTGAGTAGAAGATGTCGGGGTGGCGCTTGTTGTAGGCATGGCAGTGCCGGTAGTCGTAACGCTTGACGCGGTAGAACTCTCAGGCCAGAAGCCGTCCAAGTAAGAGGCTTGGGTGGAAAAGAATCCCGATGGCGAACCGGATGAGGTCAGAGCCGCTATTTGTGGCGGATCTGCATACCACACTCCAATCAGGAGCAGAATGAGAATGATAGCGAATGCCTTCGAGCGCAACCCCCTTCTTCCGAGGCCGGCGATTCCATAGGCTATGGCAAGAAGAACGGTTGAGTCAATCAGAGAAAGAAGGATGATGTCGCGCGGACCCAAGGAGGGAGAGGAGTAGCCTATCGTCCATGCTAGAATGAAGAACAAGAGAGGGAACAGGTAGGGCCAGACGTGCCGATGGCGTCGTCTGTAACTGTGAAATGACGGTCCTGGTGACGGACTTCGGGCGACCGGAGGCGGCTGGGAGAGAGGAGGTTCAATCGGCCGTGATGAACATGTCTGTTCGTGCGCTTCTATGTGACCAAAGCAGAATGGACGGCTGCAGTAGGAGCATCTAGCGAAAGTCTCCGAGCCAACCTCAGGCCTCCCGCAGGTCCCGCAACGGGGCCGCCTGTCGACGGGCCCGGGCGGCAGCCTCTCGATTGGGGGAGAAGTTGATGGCTTCCTGGCTTCGGCTATTTCGCAACTCGAGAGTTCCGAGGCGAAAATGTCAGCAAATTCCTCTTCAGCGATAGCAATCTTGGAGTCGTCCCAGACGAAGTCACAAACCCAGGACGCCGCTGTTGGGGGCATTGCGATAGGGCGCAATCCAAAACGCCTGTATCCAATCTCCCGGACGGCATCGTAGAGCTTTCCCACCTCGGCCGGTGCCCCTTTGACAAGCAGGTGCCGCCCTCGGACGTACCCACCGAAATCCTTGGTTCCGTGGCCCATGAAATCAACGAATTCGCGGCCCTGTCCCGTGGTCACAAGTATGTGAAGAAGAATCCCGTCTTTCGTATAGACGACCCTTCTGGGCAATCGCCAGCCCTACCCTTCCATACAGCACTTACATGAGGCGACCGCGCATTCGTAGACGTACTTGTGGTCACATCGCGGAGTGGCACGGCATTCGCACAGTTTGTCGCCGTAACGATTCTTGGGCGGCGGCGGGTGATAGGATGACTGGCTTGCTACGTGAGAGGACGTGGGTATGTTCATCGCTTTCGGGTCGGCTGGGCAGTTATGGCTCGCAGGTAGACGGTGGTCTCCGCAGAATGATCTAGCGCAATACTGGCATTTGAACGGGAAGAATTCGGCCTTGCCGCAGAATTCGCAGTTTGACATTTGATTAGCCGTTGAACCAGAACCAGTCCACTTCGGTCTTGAATCTATGGAGCGCCTTTGATATGGTGTCGTCTAGGGCGCGGATTTGTGACGGGATGATTGTCTCGTCCAAGAGAATCTTGTCCGATTCTTCCGACCCGCCTGTGTGCTTTGTGAACGCGATATCTCTCGTTCCTCCCTTGAATTCTATTCCGATTTCCTTCCGCTTGACTATGTCATATTGCACTCGAGAACGAACGGAGACGCGGACAGCGTCAAAATTCGGTTTGACATTGCCGGCTACGCCGTTCCCCCCTGTACCCATCACCTCTAGGTCGATGTGCCTCCATTTCCTAACGTGATCGTAGTCAGACCCGTACAGTTCAGGATTCTTCTGCGCGGGGTCGGTTGAATCATAGGCGTTCTCCCACGCTAGGTGCAATGATGATTCCGATCTGCTGAAGGGACCTCCTGCCAGCTTTCTCGCTTCGTCGTCACAATCGGCCGCGATGGCTTCGAGTAATTGAGCCAGGTACTCCGGACTGAGGCTCCCAGTTTCCTGTTGGAATTTCTCGAGTATGTGGTCAGTGGCGGGGTAAGCCCGCTTCACAATCAGTTTGGCTTCTTCGGCGGCTTCCCTTTCCGCATTGACCTTGGCCACGAGTTCTTCGAACTTGTCTCGGGGCATTTCTTTGATTCCCTTGTCCTCGTAGCATTTCTCGCAGGTGAGCAATCCACCCGTACCGCCCACCCACCATTTCGGGTAGGCTCCGCAGAAGACGCATTTCATGCAGTTTCCGCAAATTGTGGTCAGGCTGCCGAATCTGTATCTTGTCTTCTCGTCGGAAATCCACTTATGGCAGGACGAGCACACAACCATCTTGTTTCTCCCTACTTGGCTGGAACGCTATGGAACAATCTTCTGTAATTTAGCCGTTCTCGGTGAGTTGCGCTTTTAGCGTCCGACCCGGGCCTCCTTGAATTCCTTCTTGCCGCATTTCCTGCATTCCCGCACCATCCTGCCTCCCCATCCGGGGTATATGCCCCAATCCGACCACTTGTGGAAGCACACCAAGGGTCAAAGCTTGTCACCTTGGCTAACTTAAGGTGTAACCTAGGCTAATCCAAAGTGAGCTTTCACATATCCTCGTCGTAAGTATAGGACAGAAACGGCGAGCATCAAAACGCCAAGGCCGAGTCCTTCGAATATTGGAGTGTAATCGGATCCTGTAATCAAGCCAAGTGACGCAGGCGCAGATTGGTACAACCCTATGCCAGCAAAGCCCAGTATCAGGCCGATGGCAGGGGCGATGAATGCCAAGTAGTAACCCCAGCGCTTCCCTCTCCAAAGGCCAAACACCAAAATCAGTTCGGCTATGCCCAGGATTACCGACAGGTACGCCAAAGTCAATTCGGCAGGCACCCCGAACTGGAACCACTGCGGCACGGCCGGATTAGACAGATACTGCATTGCGCTGTAATCTCCGTTCGCTGTGCTAAGACCCGAAATGATGTCGGCCAATCCAATCAAAGCCCAGACAAGGGCTATCAGTGAAAGGCCCAATGTCCGAGTGATCTTCTCAACTGGGGGAGGAACCTGCTGAGGAATGTCGCTTGTAGCCGGTTTGACTCCGGCAACAAGATCGAAGGAGCAATAAGTGCAGAACCTCGATTCGGCCGGTGTGTCTCTCCCGCAACTGGGACAGACTGGCAACCTTCGATGTTGTTCCTGGAGTTGTTATTTAAGGTCGGACGGAACCTTGCCGCCGCAAGCCCTCTGCGCTCCTTCTAGGACAACTTGGCGCCATAGCTTTAAGAAATGAGGTTGCTGAATGGTGACCGGCAGATGGCTGAGCAGGCCAGCTCGACGGTCCGGGTTGACGGCGGATATACGACCGACTATTTCTTCACCAACGGAGGCATCTTCAAGGTAAAGACAGGGTCATACCTAGTTTTGATTGGTCTCATTGTTGTCATTGAGCTCGCCTTTATCTTCATTCTCGGACTGATTGTAGGGGTGCTTCCCATAGCAATTGTGCTGGCCATAGTCTACAAGCCAATTGCGAAACAAAGAACCAAGAACCTGACTCTAGATGGGCTAGGCCAGTTATATTCAGCAAAGAAAGCGCAAAGGTTCGGCTGGAACGAAATCCAGGAGCGGAGTCTTGAGAAGAACAAACTGAAGTTCAAGGCGATGGGCAAGAAGTACACGGTTGGGCTGAACAAAGTGCAACGCGGGTTGGTAGAAGGAATCATCGCGAATCAGCCCTCGATGGGTAAGTAGAATCGCGCCATAAGCCGCTTTGTTATTAATGGGCGTATTCTGCGTCTGTGTGATAAACCGAGGCCCTCTTGTCACTCGCGACCTGAGGGCGCTGAAGCAGACCGCCAGATCGCTCCTCCCCCCTGACAGCATCTCCCTGCGCATAATCGAGTCCCAAGAGGATTTGCTTCCCGATGAAAGGGCCCGCGTGGTTGTACCGATGCTCGCCAAGATGGTGTGGGAGGAGCTCAGGGAGAGGAGGCCGACCGCTTCATGACCACTTCGCCGTCCTTCACGTGAAGCTCCCAGCCATCGGGGACAAGCTCCCTTATCCTGCCCAGGTCTGCTCTCGGCATGCCCCCGGTTGACGGTGCAGTCTCTTTCCCGGCTTTGGGCGGTCGCGCCTTCCCGTCCTTCGTCGCGATCAGCTTCTGCAGGTCCGCCGGCGAGAGCCCCGACAGGTCCCCCAGGCCCCCGATTTCCTCATCGGTGAAGCTGAACACCTGGAGGAACCTCCTGTTCATGGCCGAGAGCACGTCCGCCTGCCCCGGGTCCACCCTGCCGAACACCGTGAGGTGCGGGACGAGCCTCCGATAGTCCGCCGCCCTCTCCTCGACCGACTTTTTGTAGTAGGTGTCCATGTAGAAGCCGTGCCCGCAGAGGGCATGGGCCGCGTGCTCCCCTATGACGTCGCTCCCCTTGGTTAGGAAGTACTTGCGGAAGAGGTGGAAGTGCACCACGTGGGTCCTGTGCCCCTCGATTAGCTTGTCGTACCCCGCCCTCTCGCACACTCTCCGGAAGGTCTGGATGGCCACCTTCTCCCTCAGCCAGATGTCCCCGGCGAGCTTGAAGACGTACCTGTCCATCGGGGCAGGGACCACCTTCGCCTTCGGGGCCCTCGGCGCCGGGTCCCAGTCCCAGAGTATCCTCTTGATTGCGTCCCTGGCCTCGTCCGTCATGAACACGACCCTCTGCCTCCCGTTCTTGGCGTTCTCGGCCCTGACCGTGGCCGTGGCAGGGTGCGAGTCCAGGTTGAGGTCAGAGACCTTCAGCTTCAGTGCCTCGATGAGCCTCATGCCCGATGAAAGGAGTAGCAGGACCAGGGCGAGCATCTTCCTGTTCGGCCTCCCCATCGTGAGGACCCTCCTCACCGTCTCCATCGAGAGGGGCTCGTCCTCAATCTTCAGGACCCTGGGCTGCTCCACCTTCTCCCTGAACAGTTGGGCGTCTATCCTTACGTCGAGGAACAGAAGGAACTTCTTCGCCGCATGGACGTACCCCGTCAGGGTCTTCGGCTTGATTCCCTGGAGGTCGAGCCACCCCACGAACCCGTCAAGGACCTTGTAGACGCTCTCCTCGTCCACTTCGGTGATGCGCTTCTCCTCGCAGTACTGCCTGAAGCGCGTGATCCCGTTCTCGTAGTACCGCTTTGTGTGGAGGCTCTTGCTCCGTCGGAACTTTTTTTCAACGAATTCAGGCGCTTGACCCCACTCAATCACATGGGGGCAGATGGCGTACGCATTTAACGCCCGAAAACGCTCTCTGACCACATCAAAAGTGATGGGGTCGGCCGGATTTGAACCAGCGATCTCAAGCGATCTCGAGCCGGATCCAGAAACGGCCTTCTTCCCGAGGCTTGAAGCCTAGACCAGACTAGCCGACGACCCCTAGTTGGCGCCTGCGTATCCTCGGTTTATATTCTGT
>JAFMAD010000027.1 GCA_029785195.1 Nitrososphaerota archaeon | reverse complement strand
CCTGCAGGTAGTACTGCCCCGCCTCCGGGATCATTTGGCTGTTGAGCTCCTCGAACGACTTCAGCGCCTCCATCGACTTTGCGAGCTTCGTCTTGACGTCCTCGTGCATCTGGAAGAGGACCTCAGCCATGGCGCCGTTGGGGTCGCTGACGTTCACCATCATGGTCCCCATCTTGACCCACCCCCTCGACTGCCCCTTCATGCTGGGCTGCGGCTTGTCCTTCTGGTCTTTACCCTTGGAGTCTTTGGCGTCCTTGGGGGCTGCCTTCGCGGCAGCCTTCTCCTGTTCGAGCGTCCGGATCAGGGTCCCGAGCTCGTCCCCGAGGGCCTGGCTCTGGGCCTGGTACTGCTCGACGAGGGACTTCAGGAACCTCCTCAGCTCGTCCTTCGAGTAGAACCTGAACACGCCGATGGGCGGGGCCTGGGCTCCCTGCATCAACGCCATCACCCTCTTACTGGCCCGCTATTGAACTTGAAACGAGGTCCTCTTCGGCTTCTGCGGGGGCGTCGCGCTGCTGCGTCTGCCTCTTCGCCGTCGTCCCGGCCCTCTTCATCTCCTTCAGAATCCTGTCGAGGAGATCGACCCGCTCAGACGTCTCCTCCCTCTTCTGCGAGAGCGCCTTCTTCAGGTGAGGGATGGCCGATTGGACGATGCTGAGTATGTCTGCAGACCTGAACTTCGCTAGGGGGATAGCCGTGCTTATCCCGCTGTTGTTCATGACGATCACCACCGCCTCCCCTCCAAGGAACGCCTCCTTGGCGTACCGGTAGGCGGGACCGAGGGCCGCGCGTTCGAGGGGGACTACCCCTTCGACCGAGGTGAGCACCTCCTTCAGCCCCTGGACGAGCTTCTCCGCGTAGTCGTGCTCCATCTCCTCGAGCTCTGAGAGCTGCGCGAACTCCCCCTGGAGCGCCTTGAGCTCGGAGATGATCATGTCCGGGCCGTTCTGGGCCTCTTTCTCTTCCTGCAAGATGGCCTCTGCAGAGGCGGGACGCATTAATACCTTTGTGGATTCGTAATCTATCCGTCGCGGTGTGAGGTGTCATCGCGGCGGCCCCAGCCCTACGCGCGTGACGGTCTGTCGACTCTCGGCGATGGATTCCTTCGCTCAGCCACGCGCACGCCGTGAGTGAACCCCAAATCCATTTTGCTTAATATGGCCAGATGTGCGTTTCACGCCGGGATGGGACTGGTAAGGGACAACCCGGAGACGTTCGAGAACGCGGTCGCATCCCTCGTGGACGTCACGAGCATCCTCTTCGCGTACCAGATAGGCGTCTACGGCTTCGGCATCGCCTTCGGGATGCTGTACGCATGCTTCGACGCTTTCATAGTTATCTGGATGAGGAAGCCGATATCCAGGTTCGCGAGGTCGATAAGCCCGTTCAGGTTCAGGGCTAAGGCGGCCGATGCCATGAGCGGCCAGGACCCCGGGGAGGCCGGGGCGGGTGCAGGGGCGTCGAAAGTCCCTGCGCAGCCGTCGAAGACAGAACCCACGCTTTAGTCGAAGCAGCGGCCTGACGAAGCGATTCAGCGGGAGGGCGGCGGTCGCCCGCTGCGGCGGGACCCTGGTTCGCAGGATGGCAAATCGGCTTAAGTAAGGGAGGCGCTCCTTTGCTGCGGCCTTTGAACCGCACCAAGGTCGGGCTGATCTCGAGGTTGAAGTGCCGGCTCGCCTCCCATTTCAGGGCGGTCAACGAGCGCGACAGGGAGTGGATGATGAGGTTCGACCTCGGGACGATGCAGAGCTTCCTGTGGCCCCTCTTCGTCGCCTTCGTCTGTCTGAACTTCCTGGACGTCTACACCACCACCATCGCGTTCAGCTTCGGCCCACTCTTCCATGAAGAGAACCCGATAGCTGCCGCCCTCTTCGACGGACAGTTCCGCGGGTACCTGCTCGCGCTCGTCTTCAAGTACCTCCCTATGGTCCCACTGTTCTATCTCGTGTTCGTACGTGACGGCAGCGGTGAGCACAGGCTCCAGATCAGGGTTGTGAAGCTCGCGGCCCTAGTGGCCCTCGCCGGCGGGGACGCCCTCCTTTTCTACATAGTTGGGATAAACAACCTCCACGCCCTCCTCTTCTCAGGGTGATGCGTTGCCGAGCCGTGACCGGTGTTTGCTGCAAAAATATAGACTTCAGACACTAATTACTGCTACATAATTCTTATTTAAACGGTCGAACAGGTTGGAAAACTACAATGCAGATAACGAACGTAAAACGAAGAAAAGCAATTTCTCCAGTCATAGCAACAGTCATCCTCATCGCCATCACGCTCATCGCAGCCATCGCCATCGCAGGGTTCGTGTTCGGCTTGTTCGGGTCGTTCACGAGCACAGCCACCTTATCAGTGTCTAGTGTATCATTGGCCAGCGGCGCCGCCCCGGCCGGGACGATATACGTCCAGAATACAGGTACTGCTAATGCCAAAGTATCTGCTATAACCTTGACCTACGGGGGCCAGACATGTGCAGCATCAATCACACCCACCACAGTCTCTGCAGGAGCAGCCGCAGTATCTATCCCGGTGACAGCAGGGTCCTGTACAGTCGTACCAACAGCCGGCGAGCAGTTCACAGGTTCGCTATCCGCTTCGAACGGCGGACAGATACCTTTCACTGGAACATTCTCGTAGGCGCGAAAGCAATGCAGTCGGGCGCACAGCCTGACAACGCGGATGTGCGCCTCTCCCTTTCTATGACCCAAACCCCAAGAGGTGACTGAAGTCGACGCTGATTCCATTCCGCAACAAGGTAGACGTGGCCGGGGCCGTCGTGTTGGCGATTTCGTTATTTGGTTTCGTGGGAAACGTGATGATTGACTACAACTGGGGGACAGGGATACCTAGCTACATAGCGATTGGATACGTCCTAACACTCGGCAGGGTCATTCCTCTATCGTTCAGTTTGAATGGGGTAGAAGCCGGAATATACTACCTGCTCTTCCTTCTTTCCTTTTCCATTCTCAACCGAAGCGAACCACCTCGACGGAACTTGCTACATACCATCGGCCTCGCGGGAGCAATTATTGTTCTGTTCGAGCTTGGTCTTTGGTATTTCGTCCCATATTTCATGGATAAGTGGGTGATTGCCGCGACCGTTGGGACCCCCCTGGCTGCGGTCACCAATTGGAACCTTCTCGGGCTGGGCGCTATTATGCTTATTTTGACACAAGGCATGCTTCTCGTGACGAAATCTGGAAAGGAGATGGAAGTCCCATGAAGACAGGTTTCAGCCTTGCCGTAATGTCAGCTACCTTACTCAATCTCCTGTTCGCGTGGACCACCCACATATTGGGACCTCTCGGTGAATGGTTCACCTATATGTTCAGCAGAGCAGGACTGGCGGCCGCTGATACCCTGTCTGTTTCTCTAGTTGTCCTGTTCTACATCTCCGCAGCGTCTCTGGCAGTCAGCAGCAGATCAGCCCTGAGGCTGACGCGTGCTCTGTTGTGGACATCCTTGCTGGTTCTTCCACTGCCAGTTGAGGTCGCTCTCTTCGATTCGGGGGAGGTGGGCTTCCCGGTTATGACCATCGCTCCTGCGTGGCTCACCAACCTGTTCCTCCTGACGGTCTGCACAGCGGCAGGTTCCTTAGCTATACTTGTGGAGTACGCGCTTCATCGTAAAATAAAAGGCGGCCTGGCCAGATGAAGTGGCCGCTCTCCGACCCAAGTGTGCTCACGACGCTAAACAGGGGCCTGAACATCACCTTTGGCGCCGAAGTCGTGGCGCTTGTGGCGTATTCCGCACTCAAGATTGTTTACTTCGGCCCGAATGCCCAGATTGACTTCCTGATATTCAACCCTTACTGCCACACAGTCGTTCTGTGGGGGTTCGTGTACCTCTTCGTAAAGAGGTTCTACCCGGTCAAGGTGCTGTACTTCGTGTTTCTCTGGGGGTTTGAGGAGTTCGCCTGGAATACAGCCTACTTCCTGGCCAAGTACCCGGCCAGCCTGGCCTGGGGTTCTGTCATGGCATCACCTGAATGGTATCGCTACATGCTGATCCTGTCGCTGATCTCAGGGCTCGGCGTACTGGCAATCAGGAAGAATCTGCTCGTAGACTTCAGGTGGGTCGTAGGGTTCCTCATGTTTGAATCGGTTTACGTCGTCTCAGGAGCACCGGTTGTGTTCGGTTCTTTTGGGCAGGGTTACACGCCTTCGAACTGGATCTGGGAGACGCTATACAACGTTCTCGCAATGATGTTCTATTTGGGCATGTTTAGGGAAAGAGTGTTGAATCCTCGCGAAGAAGTTCTTCAGACAACGAAAGGATTGCTTGTAAATCAGATTATGAGGGCAGGTCGAGATCACCCAGAGACGACGGGAGATGGGCCTTGTCACAACTCCCCTATGATAATCCTTGCGCGACAGGTTCCTTTCAAATCGAGGCGTGGATACCATGAACAACAAGCGTAGGCTAGTGCCGATTCTAACTCTGAGCTTTTTCTTGCTCTTTCTGATAGCCATTTACGAGGTGGCAAAACAGGCGCAGGCAGATGAAGCAACTCGAACGGTAGTCTCCATTACCAATGGAATACAGTGGGTTCAGCTCTATCCAGATTGGTTCTTTCAGGTAATCTACCTGTCGATCGCTGTTACAACGGCAGGACTGCTATTTGCCGTATCCCAGTGGTGGAATGTTCCA
The DNA here is from genome assembly GCA_029785195.1 of Nitrososphaerota archaeon. Lineage (GTDB taxonomy): Archaea > Thermoproteota > Nitrososphaeria > Nitrososphaerales > Gagatemarchaeaceae > UBA183. The sequence goes on along the minus strand of JAFMAD010000027.1, from coordinate 6,249 downwards.
GCCCGTGTCGGACTATTGCTATCCGTCGAACTTTCCGCAATCGCATCTTTCGCTGCTCTCGTGGCCTACGCTAGTCTGGCAATTGCGATGTCAGGGAACCTCTTCGCTTATGTCTACATATTCGGTTTCACTTTGCATGCTTATCCAATTGTCATCTGGTTCTTTTTCTATTTGGTTTTCTATCGCAAATTCGGGTGGAACAGCATTCCGCTTTTCTTATTCGCTCAAGGCTTGAACGAAAACATCTTTGACGCATTCTATCTTATCACTCGCAGTTCGACGATTCCACCTCCTTCTGCTTGGTATTACAATGTAGTACTCCTGAACCTTTGCTTCGTTATCGGAAGTCTGATTGTTCTCAGACCCAAGATAAAGTTCTCTTTCTGGACCGGTTACGCCCCTCTTGGAGTCTTGTTTGCTGAATATATGGTTGCTTCGTTCTTCCCAGCCATCTATCCAGTTACCTCCCCTTCGCAACCATACTACAACAATTTCCTCGTTAATGGCCTCGACGCTCTTCATCTGACGTTGTTTCCTCTCGTTGTATGGACTTCGCTATTCCCTCGCGGCAGGCCGTATAGCGCCATTCCTCTCCTGAAGCAGGTATTGCCCACGTCCTGGAGGCAGTCATGAATTGAGTTCTTCTGTTTCTGTCGTAATTCCAGCCAAGAATGCCGCATCAGAATTGACTCGCTGTCTTGAAGGACTAAGAACGCAGGCAATCAAGCCGAACATTTATGTTGCAGATGGGAAATCCACGGACGACACTGTTGAGGTCGCGCAAAGATACGGGTGTCACGTATTCACCCTCGATACCTCGCCTACCATCCGTCGCAACGTCGCCTCTTTCACGACGCCTGACGAAGTGCTCGCCTTCATAGATTCAGATTGTATTCCTGACGCCCACTGGTTAGAAAACGGCTTGCACTATTTTGCTGACCATTCTATTGGAGCCGTCGTTGGCCCGAACTTAACGCGCTCCGATACTCCCCTGAAGGCCAGGATAACCGGAGATGTCCTCGCCTCACGCTTTGGGGGCGGTATAGCCTACGAACGTTATAGACAGACACACGATCACTTTACCGATGAACGATCTGCCATCCTCGCGAATATGCTTGTTCGAAGATCTGTCTTTTCCCGAATTGGGGGCTTCTACCGCTGGTTTGGTGGCGAAGAGAACGACTTGATCAATCGCATAGGAGAGGCTGGGTTCCGGATTGTCTACAGCAGGGATGTTGTAGTTTATCATGTTCGGGTGCCCCTCTTTCTGCCTTATATGAGGCAAATCTTCCTTTATGCGAGGGGCAGAGGCCTTTTGTTTCGTCTTCGCGGCGTTGCAAATCCCTTCTATTTGCTTCCAACTATCTTCGCCCTCGGGGAGATAGTACTTCTCTTTGCCTTGCCAACTTTGGGTCTGGTTCTCTTCGGTCTATATGGTATGATGGCCAGCGTGGCTTCTCTGCAAATCGTAACGAGATACAAGGAGAACAGAACGAAGGCATTCTTCTACTTGCTACCAGCTTTCTTGCTTACTCATGTAACCTACGCTCTTGGCTTACTGTACGGGTTCGCCAAGCCCAACCCGGGAAGGAAACGTGCTCGATAATGGTTTTTCGCACTCTCGGACTAGTTCCTCCTTCATACGAACGGCTTGATTCTGTAGGCGCAAGGTGTGCAGGCCGCCGGCGAACGAAGTCCCTTTGGTATCCCATCTGGCTTTCGTATCCAGTTGGGCTGCTCTTCGACAACGCTCGTCTGTTTGACGCACCCGCAGTGGGCGCTACGCATGATTATACCCTTAATTTGGCTTCGAGCTTCGACTTGGTGTTCTCCCATCCATCCGAAGGGTCGCTTGACGCAGAAATCTTATTCCTTAGTGAGTTGAAGTCGAAAAAGCCGAGCGTCAAAACCGTTCTGGTTGGTCCCGTAGCAACTATGTTTTCTAAAGGAATATTGTCCCAGCATCCCAAGATTGATGCAATAGCCCTTGACGAATACGACTTTACCATCCGGGAGATGGCAGTGGAGGAATCGGTTGACGTGCCCGGAGTCTTGTATCGTAATAGTGATGGGGACCTCTTAGCGACCGAGTTCCGGTCCAAGCCCCCCGATTTGGACAAGATAGCGTGGTCGTCTCCAGTCTACAAACGCGATCTAGAAATCAAGAGGTATTACCTCCCATTTGTAACTCGTCCTTACCTTCAACTCTACGAATCCCGTGGTTGCACTTCCAAGTGTACTTTCTGTCTCACTCCTCAGATATTCACGAACAGGTATGCTCTAGGAGAACACAACCCGGTCCGTTTCCGCTCCATCGAAGACTTCTTGGCCGAAATGGATTGGATAAAGGAGAATCTCCCCCAAGTTCGTGAGGTCTTCATAGATTCGGACACCCTCACAGATTACACATCCATAAAATCGGGCCGTTTTTTTGAGCTTTGCGTGGGCCTCGGCAAGACCGGTATTCCATGGTCCTGCAACGTGCGGGCTGATGCATCCCGAACAATCCTCCAAACCCTAAAGAGTAACGGCTGTCGCCTGATGGTCGTTGGATTCGAGTCATATAATGATAATATCCTTCGGAACATTAGGAAGGGAATTTCAACACGTACTATCGACCGCTTTGTCTCCAACGCTAAGGACTTGGACCTAATGATCCAGGCCTGTTTCATTATCGGTTTGCCTGGTGAAACCAACCAAACGGTCCGCAATTCGATGGCTTTCGCCATTAAGAATGCCTTCTCGAATATTCAGATAGCACCAGCTCACGCCTTCACAGGCACAGAACTCTACCACCTTGCAACCAAACCCGACAATCCATTCGACCTTCGTATTGCCGATAATCTGTTTGACGCTAAGGGACGTCAACTGCCTCAGCTCTCTCAGCGCAATTTCTCGTCCGAGGACACATCCCGTGCCATCGAACGCTTTCTTTACCGTTACCTCTATCATCCCCGTTTCTGGAAACGGCTTCTTCGGGATATCCGACGCCCGGGCGAATTTGAGAGAATCCGAAGAAATATTCTTGAGTTCCACAAAGACCTACTCGGTCGGCGGTTTGATGGTTTCCGGAAGAGCACGAAGAGGGACTACTATCTAGGCGCTGGTTGAACAAGTGAAATTTTGGGAAGATAAAACAGTTCTAGTTACTGGTAGCGCTGGATTCCTTGGTAGTCATCTAGTACAGCGACTTTCTTTCGTAGGGGCACAAGTCCTGGGCCTAGACTTTGAGCGCGATGTACGCAAGCTAAATAATTTCATGGAATTAGTCGAGGTCAACAAGCCTTCTGTTGTATTCCACCTCGCGGCCAGGACCATTGTTAATGACGCGCTGAAGTCTCCATTAGACACCTTTGACACCAACGTTAACGGCACCCTCACTATTCTGGAGACATGTAGATTGACTGATAGCATCGAGTCGATTGTGGTTGCCTCTAGCGACAAAGCTTACGGTGAGCCTCTTTATGTCCCGATACGTGAGGACCATCCCCTCGCACCACAATTTCCCTATGACACTTCGAAGGCTGTTGCGGACTTGATCTCTCGTTCCTACGCCAGGACTTACGGCCTTCCGATCGTCGTGACCCGCAGCAGCAACATTTACGGACCCAACGACCGTAACTTCTCACGAGTTGTCCCATCAACTGTCCGAGATGTCTTCCTCGGCAAACGCCCAGAGATTCGAAGTGACGGTCGTCCAGTAAGAGACTACATCTACGTCGATGACGTTGTTGAAGCCTATCTCCTTTTAGCCGAGAACGCGAAGAGATTCAAAGGCCACGCCTTCAACATTGGTACTTCCAAACCTACGACAGTTCTTGACCTGGTGAGCGCCGTTCTGTCGGCTAGTAATAGCCAGCTTAAACCAAAGATTCTGAATCTCGACACCTCGCAGATAAGACGCCAATATTTGGATGTCGGGAAGATAAGGAAATTGGTCGGTTGGCAACCAAAGACATCTCTTGAGGAAGGGATCGCAAAGACCGTCTTGTGGTACAAGCAGAATGAAGCCGTCATTCCGAAATGAAGGCATTGATCTTGGCGGGAGGGAAATCATCTCGCCTCAGACCGCTGACTTCAACCACACCAAAGCAACTGTTATTTGTTGACGACAAGACTGTAATCGACCATGTTATTAACCACCTCCGTTCGAACCGAATACATGACATCATCATCTGCACGACGCCCGCTCTTAAGATCCAATTCTCGAACGTTCTTGGTTCTTCTGTCGAGTACTCGACCACCCCAGTGGATTACGATACGAGCGGCCGTATATTCGGAGCCCGTCGTTTCCTCCATTCCGATGATTTTGTAGTCTACTATGGCGATATTCTTGCGAGCTTTCCTCTGCGCGACATGCTCAGCTTCCACAAAAAGACGAAAGCCACCTGCACAGTTGCCGTCTGTGAGAAGAAGGAATTGGCGATGGGGTTCGTGAAGTCTGCATGCAAGAACGGACTTGTTCGGATGTTCGTGGAACACCCCTCAGTTGAGGTGATTTCTAATTTTGCAGTAAACGTCGGCATCGCGATATGCAAATCACGAATTCTCTCGTATTGCAGACCGTATGCGAATTTTTTCGGCGGGACCATTCCGTTTGCGTTGAAGTCAGAGCCAATCTACTCTTTCTCAATACCTTCTTTCATGGACATCGGAACTTTCAACGGTCTGGAGGAGGCTCGGAAAGCATTCAGGCAGCGAGAAATGGGCCTTGATTGATTGTTTTGTATGCAAGCATTCGTTGTTATCCCTCATCAGGTGCGTCTCTGATTCTATCATAACAGAGCCCGCGAAGCCTGTATCGACGCGTTCTGATCGAGCCCAAAACTAGACAACCGAAAACTTCACGCTCAGATGTTCTGGGGCATTATGACCAAGTACAATTAGGTCTGAGGTAGGCTTGACATGTTACGAAGGTTACAGATGTTATAGCGAACAGAGCACCCGGTATGGAGTCATTCCCAGCCTTCCAGATGCCTTCCTGGGGTTTTCCAGGACGCCAGCGTTCAAACCTTTGCGAGAACGGCTGCGCCCTGTCCAATGAAAGAACTCTTCGTGCCGCCTCCTTGGATTAGGATTGGTAGTATGGGAGTCTGAATCCACAAACGCCAATCAGGGGACTTGAGGTTCAAAGTGTTGAAAGTGAGGGTGGTGGCAGGAGAACGGGAATCTCCGAGCTCGATGGTTCTCCAAGGACAGTCTGACCGTTCAATCCTTCACGGCCTTTAGATTGGCTGCGGCCGTTTTGGTGATCGAGTCCTCCACCTCATGTTCTCCAGTCATGCCTCTCTATCGCGTTCGCAGTGATGTGGTAGTGGTTCGTCCTCCTCCTGCCCGCGAGGGACTCCGGGGCATGGTGCCTCTCGCAAGGGCTGCCGCAGCGGGGGGAGGTCCGGCAGCACTTCGCTCCAAGGTCGACTCCCTGGGGGGGCGCCTCGGGGCCCTCCGCCTTGGGCGCTCCGGGGCCATGTCCCCGCGCTTCTTGCTTAGGATCTACGGGAGACACGTTCTCCATTCCGCATGACCGTTCGTTCGCTATCAGAGTCCTCCTCTGTTTCTTTCTATCACGATATATGACGGGAAGCTCGGGGGTCGTCGACACGAGCTCTGTCCTTATCGTGAAGGCCCCTCATATTAGGGGAGGCCCGGCCTTTGGTTGACCTTGCACCCCACCTTAACTATGGCCTTGGCCAGGGGCCTTGTACCATGGAGGGAATCTCTCGGACCGGCAGAGGCCTCGGATGCCCTCGGATGGTCTCGGATGCCCGGAAGGCGATCTTCGAACCGAAGAAAACCCTTCGGATATCCGAGGAATCCCCCACCGGAGGGCCGACGGGGTACCGAAGTGAAGCCGGGAATCTCTCGGATGGCGCTCCAGGCCCCGCACGGGATCCAGAGGTGCTGGGCCCACTTCCTGAGGAAGGCTGAGGTCCTCCCCCTGAGGGCGAGGGAAGGGGGCCGAAGCACTCCTTTCCTCCCTGAGGAACCTGTTCCACGAAACGAAGCGCGGGATCAAGGCGCACCCTCCCCCCGACCGAAGGCTGCGACAGGAAGCTCCGGAGGTTCAAGCCCGTTCTGTCTAAGAGGTACAGGGGCGCGGAAGCAGAGAGGTTCGCCTCGAAGCTGAAGCGCGCGTCCGGAGACCTGTTCACGCTCACGCAGCATCCAGGCGTCCTGCCCATGAACAACCAAGCGGAGAGGGAGTTGAGGAAACCAATCGCCCATCGGAAGGCAAGGGGCAGCTCAAGA
>JAFMAD010000026.1 GCA_029785195.1 Nitrososphaerota archaeon | reverse complement strand
GGGAGACCTCATAGCTCATCAGCATCCGGCTGAAGACCGGAGTGTCGTCGGCTCAAATCCGACCCGCGGCACGCCTAAGCGTGTTCAAATCGCCCTTGTTATAGTCATTTTGCTATTATATTATAGCATCTTTGCTATCTTAATATAGGACCCCGAGGGTGACCTCTCGAAGGAATTGAACGGCACCGAGTTCAGAATCCTGGACGCCATGTCGAGGAGGGTGAGTAATCCAGTCTCTATCCGCCAGCTAACTTCAGAGATGGAAGAGTCTGGTCCCGCCTATTACCCTAACATCTACCGCGCACTAGCATCGCTCGAGAAAGAAGGCATCGTTACGATGGAGAAGCAAGGGAAGGCGTCCATCCCCGCCCTCAACTTCGCGAACTATCTCCTCCTTGACACCCTGACCGAGATGGAACTCCAGAAGAAGCGGGAGTTCCTGCGGAAGTGGCCCGATACCTGGGGACTGTTCGAGAGTCTGGAAAGGGAGCTCGGGGACTTGACCTCCGTCGGGTCGATCCTCCTCCTCGACCCTGAGCGCAACGCGAAGCTGAATAGGGCGGAGCCGCTGGTCCTCATGGAAGAGAAGGAAACGGCCCAGGAATCGAAGGCGCAGAAAGTCACCCATGAGATAGGGACACGGCTCAATGTGAGGGTGGAACCACTCGTAGTGGCCGGCAGCGAGCTGATCGAGCGGCTGAGATCCCCTGAGAGGAACCCGTTCAAGGAGATGATCCCGGACATGGTGGTTCTCCACATGCCTCAAGAGTTCTGGAGGCTGATCCGGAACGCAGTGGTTCAAGGAGTTCGTATCAGGTTCGACCTCGACAGGACCAACCCTTCCAAGATAAGCGAGAAGGATCTGGTCCATAACTTTGCGAAGTTGGGGTACAAGGAGTTCGGGTCAGAAGCAGACGGGGGGCAGGATTTTTCAGTAGAATATATCATCTCTTCAGTACTCCTGGGCGAGGACAAGAGACGGATTGCAGCTGTCCCCGTGCTCCTTGCGAAGAACAAGGTAGACTACTCCCTCCTTGTCTTTCTCTCCCAGAAGTACGGTTTCGCCGAAAAGCTTCTCGGGGCCCTGGTTGCCCTGATCAAAGTAGCACCGTCCAGGGAGAGCGAGCGCGCCGTGGCAGCCATGAGTGGCGGTGGAGTCATCCCTGCCAAGATGGATGAGCCGCATGTCAGGAAGGCCCTGCGCCTATACGGCATCAGAGGCAGGTAGTTTGGCGGTAAGCTTGCGCCGGCTCTTGAGCGCCTACGGAGCACTTTCACACTCCTCTCATGCTTCAAACCTATTAATGGCAAAGTCACAACCTTGCAACCGATGGAGATTATCAAAGGAAAGAGCATCTCCACTCTTACTCCCGAAGAGCTTCTAGGCCCGCTAAACGATGTCGAGGCGCGATACGCGCCCCCGCGGCTCTATGTGGCTGGGGTCGTGCAAACCCCGTTGCCCAGGCCCCGTGTTGCGGTCGTGGGGTCCCGAAAGGCCTCTGGCGCCGGGCTGGAGGCTGCAACCCAGATAGCGCGGATCCTTGCACGAAACCAGGTTGTGGTGGTCAGTGGGCTTGCCGAGGGGATTGACACGGCAGCCCACAGAGCGACCATTGAGGAGAATGGATACACCGTCGCGGTCCTTGGGACCCCGTTGAATCGCGTCTACCCGGCGAAGAACTTCGAACTTCAGGACAAAATCATGCGGGAGTATTGCGCGGTCTCCCAATTCCTGAACGGACATCCGACCCAGCCTAGGGACTTCGTTATTAGGGATAGGACGATGGCTCTCGTCTGCAACGCTTCGATCATCGTCGAGGCAGGGGAGACGAGCGGTTCTCTGGCGCAGGGGTGGGAGGCTCTGAGGCTCGGGCGGCCTCTCTACATCTGGAAATTGGTCCTGGAGAAGCGGTCTCTGAGTTGGCCGAAGAAGATGATGGAGTATGGAGCTGTCGCGCTCGAAGATCCCAAGGATATCCTAGGGTTCCTACCGCCTCGCGAGAGGATTGTCAGTGTGGCTCAATGAGAAATGAGCCTACGCCTGTCTGAGCTCCAGTACGGTTCCCTCCTCTCGTACTCCCCGAACGGTGGAACGCCAAAGGACCTCCACTCTCAAGGAGTGATGACCCTCCTCAAGACCGATAGCTTCCTGCAACCGCCCCCTGTCCTGATGTCGCATTGGGTGGCGCAACAGGTGCGACAGAACATCAACTCCATGCCTTTTGCCACCCTTTTCCAGCCCACCCCGGTCCTCGTCCCCGTTCCGAGCAGTTCGTTGATGAGAGCTGGAACCCTTTGGGTCCCACAGAGGCTTGCGGCGGCCCTTGCCGATCAGGGACTAGGCCAAGTAGTCTCGTGCCTGGTTCGCACCCAGGCTGTTCCCAAGGCAGCGCAAAGTCCAGCGAGACTGAGGCCAACCGCACGAAGACACTACGAAACGTTGGAAGTCCAAGGTCGTCTGTCAGAACCCGAAAGCGTTCTGCTGATTGACGACATAATCACTCGTGGCGCGACGCTGCTTGGTGCTGCGAATCGGCTCGCGGATGCGTTTCCCAATGCCCAGATCAGCCTTTGCGGCGATGCGGACCGTGAGCAACCCTGACGAGTTCCAGAGGGAGTACGACCCGCAGATGGGGAATGTTCGTCTCAGGGAAGACGGAAGTGCGTTACGTAGGCCATGACTTGGCCGTCGGCACTAGCGAAAGAGGACCCGCGGCACGCCTATGCGTGCTCAAATCGCCCGTTATGGCAGTATTCTCTACCATATGGAATGTTTTTCTACCAGTACCCCCGACCTGAGAAATTGTGTCCCTCCACGACTACCTGACCGAGGTCCTGGGCAGTAAGGCCAGCATCAAGGTGCTCAAGACTTTGGTCCGCTACAGGGGGAAGGTGTTCACCATAAGGGACTTGGCGAGGACGGCTGGCCTGTCGCACCCCGAAGTCGCCCTTGTGGCCAGGACTCTGGAAAAAAGAGGGGTCGTGAGGCTCCAACCTGTTGGGAGGGCCCAGCAGGTCATCCTGAACGAGGAGAGCTACGTGCTGAACTCGATAGTCTGGCCCGCGATCAAAGCCGAGGAAGATACCCTCAGTGCGATCTTGTCCACGATCAAGCCGTTCTTTGACGACAAGTCGATTAGATCGGTGGCCGTCTTCGGGAGCGCTGCGAAGGGACTCGAGGGGAAGCAGAGCGACATCGACATATTCATCGTAGCGGGTGACAGACAGCTCGCCAGCGAGCGCGTTGTGGACGCTTCTGCCGAAACGGCTTCGAAGTTCGGATTTGGGTTGTCCCCCTTGATCATGGACGAAGCCACGTTCGCCAGAAAGAAGAACAAGGACCTGGGCAGGTCGATCCTCGAGTCCTACAGGATGGTCCGGGGCAAAGACCTGAGGAAGATAGGAGATGTCCAAGCCCGTCAATAAGAGCCTATACATGAACTACCTGCAGAAGGCAGAGGAGATGCTCGACGTCGCGGAGTACGCCGCGAAACAGTCGAAGAACAATGCCGCAGTGACGGCGTCTGTCCACTGTGGATGAGGTTCACCTCAGGCAGACGCTACGCCTCTACGGAATCGGTGCCCGGTAGACTTGGTTAGCTCGACGAGCTTCTGGGGTTCCTGGAAGAAACACAGAAGGTCATTGAGCGAAGCGTAGTGCTCGTCGATGTCGGCGGATAGTTATGGCCCTGTAAGAGTTGGGACACCTGCTATCGAAGGGACATTGTTAAGACTCCCCTCACAGATGCGAAAACCAGCATAAGGTTCATTGTGCTCCCGCCGGGAATACCTTATCCTGAGTTGGGCCATGGTGGACCGGCGAAAAGCGGCTCCTAGGGGGAACTTGGGCGCGGAAACGTATCGATGGTGTTGCCGCATCTGCTGCAGAAGTTACCAGGTGGTGCGACCGGTGTCCCACACCTGGCGCAATACCGAGCTTTCCCGGGAACAGGATGCGGTTTCGCCGGCAAGTCGGACCCGACGAGTTCCCGGAACCTGGTCCTGAAAGTCCAGTCCAAGTTATCGAGGTTATCAGGGTAAAGGCTGATGTACCTAATCTTGTTCTTGCGATACTCTCTCATCTTGAACCTCATTGTTCGCCTGTATTTCTTGCTGACCTTCGCCAGCCCCCAGAACTCCACATAGATGTTGTAATCTGGAAGGTAGAAGTCCGGGTGGGCAAATGTCCGCTTAAAGATCAACGCGTCGGTTTGGGCGCCCCACTCGTAGAAGTAGCGGATTCCGTTTTGGGCGAAGTAATCAGCAATCCTCTGCTCGGACCTGCTCCTGACGTCCTCACCATGCATCGTTTTGGAAGGGGTGCCGTACTGCTTCCCTTGGTTGCTGGAGAGGTGCCTCGAGAGATCCCTGAGCAGACCCATGCTCATAAATCGAGGACTGGGGCTTTTAACAAAGATAGACCCGGAGTCTATGATAGTCCGGGCGTGGAGGGTTCAGGAGAGTGAAGTAGAGGGTCATACGTTGTCGTAAAGCGCCTTCACCCTTTCGATCATGGCGTCGTAGTCGAAATCTCTCTTGAAGACAAGGCGAGCGAGCCCGCTCTTCTTGTTGGCGTTCAACTTCATGGTGTCGAGTTGCCGCCGGCACTCACGGATGTGTTCCTTGGTCTTCAGGACGTGGCCCTTTACAGTATGTTTCTCGGCCCGCTGGGCAAACAGGTTTCTGACCAGCTTCCAGTCAAGGCCGCGGTTGCTTTCAGTTATCCGAAGGGCGTCGTAGGCGTCGAAGTGGTTCCTCTTCCCGCGTCTCAAATCGCCTATTATGAAGAGCTTCGATGCCAGCTGCTCTTCCAGGCCAACATGTTTGATGGTGAGCGGTTCCAGCCCAAGCAACCTCAGGTTCATGATCGTGGCCATCTCGTTCTCTTCAGGTGCCTGGAATATCCTGCATCTCTTGCACAGCTCAATCTTCGGCCTCTCTTCAATCGTGTAGCCGACGCGACGGAGGACGTCCCTGTAGGTCAGTTCTAGGAAGAGGAGTCGGTCATCGTTCTTCGCCAGGTCAACCCGGACGTCGCACCTTCTCAGACCGGCATATCTCGTCAGGTCCGTCCTGATTTCGTCGACGTCCCCGAAGCTGTAGCCAGCCACGGAATTGGGGTCGTAGTCGGCGTCAAAGGAGAACCTGTGATCCAGCAGGGGCACATGATTCCTGACCGACATGCCTCCCTTGAGGACCAGCCTCCTGTCGTAGTAGCCATTCTTCATCCGGGCGACGCTATATATCATGTCTAGGGCGCATATCTCCGAGTAGATCTTCTGAACAGACTCTCCGTCCGCGAAGTACTCCTTGTACTCGTCCTTCACCAGGTCCCTGGGGTCGGTGCCGATGACGGCGTCGTCGGCTATGTTGAAGAAGATCCCCATGGCAGCTACCTCGGCAGCCTCGCTTTCGCGTTGAACGGGAGCCTGTCGGCCCAGACGACCCTGGCCGAAGGATTGGCGACCAAGACCTCGACGTTCTTCTGATATTCGAGAAAATACCTTACCCCGTTAACGATAGATTCCCAGAAGCCAAGGTAGGGGGCCCACGTCGCAATGACCATGTCTGCCCTGCCGATTGGCCGTCCGACCTCGTGGTGAAGGGCAAAGTAGGCCCTCGGCCCGTCAATGTATGCCGGTACCGCCCGGAAGAGAACCGAGATGTCACCGGTAACGTTGACGTGTGTCTTGCAGGCGTCTAGATATCCAGACAACCACGTCTTCGCGCTTCCCGAAGACGATATTTCCATACCGTTCCTTTGAAGCAGACCTGTCTTGAGGAGTCTAGAAGCTGCGTGATAGGCGCTGCTTCTGCTCAGAGCAAGCGCTCTTGACAGGTCTCCGAGACGCCTCGACCCAAGCACGGAAGCCAGGAATATCTTGAATGGTACTTCGTCACAGAGTATCTCTCTTTCCTTCTGGCCGACCACCTGCGGCAACTCGGCCAGCCAGACGTTGGGTGCGTTCTCTACGAACTTTCCGTTCGAGTCCAGAATCCCTTCTTCCATTAGCAGCTTCTTTACCGCGTAGAACTGGGTGCTGTACTTCGCGTATCCCAGCTCTTGAACGAGCCCCGTTGAGACCCTGTTACTGGTCCGGCCCCGAAGCTTGTAGAACACTCGCACCGCTTCTGCGTACCTGACTTGGTTGTAGAGCATTTGTCCAGTTGGAGCGCGGAGACTATATAAGGACTCATCTGTCATAAGGAACACCAACGTGACGAATCCCATGGAGACGCAGGTCAGGAAAATTCCGCGAAACTGCCGATTTCAACCTGGTCATGATCGTGCATAATCCTGATTTGTCTCGTCCCGAAGTCCATCAAAGCATAGTGGCGTTCAGCGGGACTGCTGTCGATTCTGAGAATGGTCGTGTCCCGCAGCTTTGACAGGGTGTACGGCCCGCTGAGGTGCCCGCTCACCGAAAGCGGCGGGTTTACCTGTGTCAGGACCTGGTCTAGAACTTCGAACTCGTCGGAGGCGTGGTAGCGGCTACCGTATTCGGGAAGGTAGGGGCTCGCATGGGTGGCCAAGACATCGACGCCGACCAGCTTCGCAACGGCGGAAAGGAAGACTTCGGCAGACTGCCTGGGAACGCCGTCCTTGACCTTCGTCTTTCCCTTCTTCGCCATTATGCCGTTGATGAAGCCCACCTTCAGGCCTCCGATTACCCTGACTTCGCCGTCTTCTGCCAAGACTCTGGTTCCGTCATTGTTTCTCGCCGAATGGAGCACCTCCATGTTGTCGTGGTTCCCGTAGATGGCATGAACTGGGACCAGGTCGGTCAGGCACTTCCAGTCGACAGCCCTCCACGCATGCCCGAGGTCGCCCAGTGCGATGAGGGATGCCGACTTCGCGCTTCTGACCATCCCGAGCAACCAGTCGTGTGCCTCCCCTTCCCATACGCCGTGGTGGTAAGTCTGCTCGTAGTGGAGGTCGCTGATGATCATTATCGATTGACCGCTCTCGACCAAGTTCTCCTGCCATTCAGAGGATATCTGTGGGAGGAGAAAAGGTTCCTCTTCAGACGGCGACTTTTGCAGCAAGGAACTCTTGCGGCACGCCTGTGTTGGTCGAAACATTGGGCGTTAAATATCCGGTTCAACTTACAGAGCGTGAATCAGTCAGAAGAGTCGTCTGTCGCGACCCTCAGGGCGTCAGGGAAGCTCGCGCATCAGACCAAGGAGAACTACATCCTTAGGATTCGGGCGTATCTCAGGCGGGTGGGCATGTCCCCTGACCAGTTCATCCAAACCGTGAGCCGAGACCCGAAGGCGTTTGAGGAGGATTTCGTCAAGTTCATCGCCGAAGTGAGCGGGACCTCGGCGTCCTCCACCACCGCATTCTGGCGGGACTCCCTTCGCAGGTTCCTTGAAATCAACCGTGTGAAAGGAATCGACTGGGATTACGTCAACCAGTTCATCCCGAAGGTGAGGAAGTCGGGCCAGGACAGGGCGCCGACGCTCGACGAGATTCGCAAGGTGGTGACGGTCGCAGACCTCAGGACGAAGTGCCTCATACTCTTCCTGACATCGTCCGGCGCGAGGATCGGATCGATAGAGTATCTCCACTGGAGGGACATACAGGAGGTGGAGTTCGAGGGGTGGAAGCTCGCCAGGGTCACAATCTACAGAGGCGAACCTGAGGAGTATGACACATTCGCGTCGCCGGAGTGCTACGAGTACCTCCTGAAGTACAGGGAGATTCGCGAGAAGGTGGGGGAGATCATCACCCCTGCGTCCCCGATCTTCGTCAGGGAGGTGAACAAGAGGAGGTTCGACCAAATCAAGGTGAGGCCGGTCGGCGTCAGGACACTGAAGAATCAGATGGGAGAGCTACTGAACCAGATGAAGATGCGTGAGAAGCTTACCGACACCAAGAACTACCGGAGCTACGAATGGAAACAATGTCATTCGTTCCGCAAGTTCTTCAAGACAAGGATGGAGATGTCCGGGGTCAAACCCATCATAACCGAGATGCTGATGGGCCACACAATCGGCGTGTCTGGAAGCTACATGAAGCCTACCCAAGACGAGATGGTGAGCGAATATGCGAAGGCCGTCCCCAACCTGACAATTCTTGGGGAGATGGGAGAGAAGGCAGACAGGAATGTCGAGTTCAAGCGGGGGATCCTGCAGAAGGTGGGCGGGTACAGCAAGGAAGAAGTCGACAAGCTCGACCTGGCGAACATGGAGGACGCCGAGATTCAGAAGATGGTGAAGGAGAGATTCCTCGGCGCCATGGCGAACAACGGGAGCCGCCAGAGGGTCGTGCCGATCGGAGAAATTGAGACATACCTGACGCAAGGGTGGGAATACGTCGCGGCCCTGCCCAACGAAAAAGCGATACTGAGGCTACCCATTTGAGACACAAAGAGCGGACTCGCCCTTTACTTTCAGCACTCCCTCTCCCCTGTCGGACCAGCGAAGCGAGGCTGTGCTAAAACGTGAGCAAGCCCCCACCGGCCTCCCACGAGAAGTCTATGGGTAGCCACATTGGCCGCGACCGAAAATTCCTGTCGTTCTTCTCGAGACTCTGGCAGAGAAAGCTTGAGAAAGTCAGGTTGAGCCCGCTGAAGGTCCTCCTCTACCTTGACAGATATCAAAAGGGGACGCGGGCATCCACTCCAGAGAGGCTCGGGAAAGAGATCGGCATCGGGGGGTATGACACGATCAAGAACAGCTACACTTGGTTATCCAATCATGGATATGTCGCTCTAGCGCCAGGGGTGCCTACGGTCGAAGGCGTGGCCGAGATGATCGACCCCAACGAACTCGTCGTTACGCCTCTGGGTAGGGACGCCCTGAAGCCTTTCCTTGCCGCCTTCAGCCTGCAGGAAGTCGCAAGCATAGCACTTGCCATGCTGGGGCTCGGCTTCGTCCTTGGCCTGACCGAGGTAGTGTTCCAGATGTATCCATCATACTTCTGGGGCTTCGCCTTGCTGGATCTTGCATTCGGTATTGCTGTCTCCTATGTGACATCCGTGGCCCTAAGGGAGGCGAGGGTTAGGAAGAAGGAACGCGTCGCCTCTTTGATCGAGAGCGTGACTGACAGGGGCTGAGTAGATAGCCTCCGAATCAGAGTGGCGCCAAAGCATCTCTCGTGTCGGGTCCTCTGATTCAAGGGCGAACAACGGGGCTTTCTACCCATCTCACATGCCACAAAATATCGACATAAGGGTCCTGAAGAATTTCGTCAGCACGAAGTTCGGGTCGTCTTCCCTCCTCAGGAAGGTGATCGTCGCCGAGCCTGACTATCTGCCAGCGGAGGAGCTCGTCGGCAAGATCGGAACCTGGCTGGCGATCCTGAGGGAGGAGTCGCCATGAGCAGCAAGCAGACGGAGCTGACGGCTGGATCGGCGCAACAGGTCGTTTCGCCGGTGGAAGCCCTGTCGCAGGCGTTGAGGGGGGCAGGGGCCGGCCGCGTTCTGGTCTACGCGAAGTGCCCCGTGACAGGGGTCCACTACTGCCTCGGGCATCTGAAGAGGGTGAGGAGCCCATTCCATGCGGTCCCCCTGACCCTCATCTACAAGCGGAGCCTCGGAAGAGGCAGAGGCTTCGGGACCATAGCGGAGTCTCCCCTCGTCCCAACTGGCATCTACCTGAAGGTAAGGGAGCTGCTGAAGAGATACGTCGGATTCGCGTCCGGGGTCAAAGGGTTCAGCGAACCTACTTCGAGGTGCGATTGTGGCTCTGTGAAGGCCCCCCTGCTCGAGAAGGTGAGGTTCAGCGACGGCAGGGCGAGGTTCCATTTGAGCTTCGCCTGCTCAAACTGCGGGTCGGTGAGCAGGCCCTGGGTGGCCTACTACATCAACAGGTTCAGGTGGCTGGTGAAGAGGGCGAGGACGGTCAAGGCCCTCAAAGTGGGCGGCCTTCGGTGCAGGAGGTGCGGGGAGAAGGGGCTCCGGGCGCGTTCGAGGAGAGGGGGAGACCTAGATTGGGGGCTGATGGAAGGTGGCCTTCGAGAGGTCGTCGTCCGCTGCGGCGGGTGCAGGTTCACCATCGCCCAGCCCCGTTTCGAGAAGTCGGTGGCGACCGGTGAGGTCGTCGAGGTTCAGGAGGGGGAGAGGTGATCACCACCAGGGAGCCTTGGCTCCGCCCCTTCGAGTTCCAACTGATTCAGAGGATGTACCTCAGGTTCGGGATTTGGAGCGGCGAGGAGCTGATGAACGACCTGGAACACTGGGTGAGAAACGACCCAAGGCAAGAGTGGTGGGTCAACTGGTTCGAGCACTCGGAGCACCGTTTCCACCTGAGGGGCTACCTTGGCAGCCTCGCGGGGGAGTTCTTCTGGTCGGTAACCGATTACTGGGACGCTCACAGGTACGCCACCAAAAACGACGCACAGAATATGCTCAGCACGCAGGAGAGGCTGGGCCCGGCGCGGCTGGTCTGGGAGCACAAGGGGTACATCTCATCAAGAGGCCACTACTCCGTGGACCACTACATTCCTAGGCTGGAGAACCTGTTCTACTTCCGTTTGTCTGGCCAAAGGGCTGGCTCGGAGTGGCACAAGGATATGGTGACCGAGTACGCCAACATCCTCCAGAGCAAGGGGCGCTGGGTCGCGGTGGACACAGGGGCGGTCGAGAGCCAGCTCCCTGACATCAGCGTCTGGACACCCCACTCTCCCACCGAGTGGTGGTCCGGGGGCGCGATAGAAGTTGAGATGGAAGCCACCAGGAAGAGCGACGAAGCGATACTGAGGAATCTGCGCAAGAACGAGAAGAAGGGGGAACCTGTCAGATTCGTCGTGATGTCGGAGAGGGACCACGACCGGGTCCGAGACCTGGTCCAAAAGGAGACCGGGACGCTCCCTGTCCGGGTGGAGAACTACCCGGGGCAGCTGAACCACCCCGTCGAAATCGAGGTGGTCGACCCCCCGTCGGGGCACCCATACTACGACTTCCTGCAGTCAGACAAGGTCCCCGGAGAGGAGCAGGCGACCCAGAGGTCCCTCATCATGCATCCAAAGCTCTTGACCCGGCAGGAGCAGGAGA
>JAFMAD010000025.1 GCA_029785195.1 Nitrososphaerota archaeon | reverse complement strand
AACCTGAGGCGGTGTCAATTGGGCCCGTAGCGCAGATCCAGACCGGGAGCGGAGTACGGATAGCGTGGCAGCCTTCTAAGCTGTAGGGAGCTTAGGCTCGCAGAGGTCGTGGGTTCAAATCCCACCGGGCCCGCTTAGAATTATAAGCGAATCCTTTGTTAGAACGCCCTACCATCAGCTATCCTGTGCCAAATGCGGGGAAGTACGGCTAACTATTGAACGATAGGGATCTGAGGAGATGGCATGATAATCGGGCAGCCAGGCTATTCGACGAACAAGGGCAGGCTCCCACCCGCAATGATAGAGGAGATGAGGGAGGCTTACAAGAGGTGCGAACCTCTTCTCTCAACCAAGGCAGAATCGGCAACCGAGGAGCAGATCAAGAGAACTTTCAACGAGCAGTTCCTCATGATGTCCGGCTACAGCAAGGAGGAGGTAGAGAAGATGAACCTCGACGAGTTGTCGAACGAGGAGCTCCAGAACATCGTGACGCATAAACTACTTGGCGTGATATCGAACAACGGTTCGAGGCAGAAGGTCATACCCATTCAGGAGGTCAAGTCGTACATAGGTTAGGGATACGAGTATGTGGCCCCCCTTCCTGAGGGAGAGGCAATAGTAAAAGTACCGTTCTATACCGCTTCGCTAAGTAATCCGAAGATTGACGCTGGGCTAGAATATTTACAGTATCAGCTGCAACAAACTGGTCAAGGACTGTATCAAGTAAAGGCTTTCGTTACGTATGTCATTGCCTTCCTTCTTGGAAGGAGTGTCTTTTCGTGCTGACCGGTCTCGACTTCATTCTAATCGATGGGAAATTGCCTTCACAGTAAAGCTAGTCATCGATACAAAGTCGCAGGGATTAGAATCACGGTGAACTTTGTTATTGAGTTCATCAAGAAACCATAGAACACCGTAGATTCAGAACTGATTCTAATAATTGGCGTTCCGAAGTATGATCCTGGATAGAGCCATTGCGGGTAACCAATTGCCACCCAGATAGCAAAAGCTACAGCCGTAAGTAAAACACAGAGATAGAATCCCTTGTTCAAACGCATGTACCGGAACCCAACCAAAGACATTGCAACCATGACGATTGCCCACGGCAAGGGGAAGTAGGTCCCCATGCCTGTATTGATGTTCAGGGTCGTGAGATTGTCGAAGATGGCTGATATCGTGCTTACGTAGGCGTAATGGTAGAGTATCTCGTAGAGCCATATACCCCCGACAACGGCTGAGAGCGCAAGCAACACTCTTTCAAAGGATAATCCCTTGCTTCTCAGCCTCCTAGAGACTATCAAATATGCCAACAACGATGCGATGATAGTTGCTGCAAGTGTATTCTCAGAGTAAATGAACGAGGAAGTTAGAAACGACTTGCCGATTACCCAGAGAATCCCGAGAACGAACACAGCGTCTATGGCATCAGGTAGAATCCGTAGCTTTGTATGAACCAATTCAATTCAGCGCCGCTTCAGGAGTAGTAGGTATAGACTGGACTAAACACGTTTGCTACAGATGTCGAATTCACCGCCCAGACTGTTATCTGTGTTATTCCTTCTAGATTGTACATGTCGATTGTTGAAAGTACAGAAGTCGTTTGGTGTGGCCTGATTGACACTGCTGTAGGAGAAGCGAGTTCGTTGGTCTGGTCAGTGGCTTGTGACCATACTTCGCCGATTGCATAGAATGTTGCTGGTGTGTCTTGACAGTTGTACCAAGTTGTAAAAAGTTCGTTCCCCGAAATGCTGTGAGAAAGAAGTACCAATGTTTTATTACCGCAACTCGCGGCCGGGGAACTTACCTGCGGCAAAACTACGAAGTAACCTACAACCCCTGCCACCAAGACCACGAGTACAACAACCATGAGTAATGTTTTTGGCAACTCCAACTCGCAGCCTGTTTTCATTTATAAAACTGCATACTTTCTTAAAGAGGGCGTGGTCTAGATAACGTTGGTCTATCCAAGCTACAATGCGGTACTAGACACTCACAAGAGAATCATACGGCGAACTGGAGGAGAATTAGGGATGGTTAGTTCCTCAAACCTGGCATGCATCTTCGACACAATTAGGGACATAGGCGAGCACCTGTCCGACAAAGACGCAGCTAGGAGGAAGAGTGGATATTTGCTCTACAATGTGATTAGCATGCATCCATTCCTTGACGGTAACAAAAGAACCGCCTAAGTCACTAAAATTTCCTTGGACTCAACGGGTGGGTCCGGCCGTTTACAACTACATAGCCTACGTCTATCACGCCCTCGGAGACATGGACGCGTACTTCGACTTCATGAACAGAGCCCTTGACGCGCGCTCAGTCATCGCGTCGTTCGTGATGTACTCGCCCCTCCTTTCAGAAGCAAGGAGGGACCCGAGGTATCTGGGGCTGCTGGAGAGGATAAGAAGCCCAGGGGGGTATAGCAAAATAAGGCATCAGGGTCCGGCGGCCAAAGAGGCCTCCAGCACCCTGCCCGAGCATTCTTGCGGAGCCCCAGAGGCTATTTCACGACGAATTCGAGCGACGCGGCCGCTCCGTAGAGCTTATTCTCCCCCTGCTGCCAGGCGACGGACCGCGTTCCTTCAAGGACGTCGTCGGTGATCTCGAGCCCCCGGTGGGCGGGGAGGCAGTGCATGACGACCGCACCCCTAGGAGCCGACTTCATCAGGGCAGAATTGACCTGGTATCTCTTGAACACCCTGACCCTCGCCTCCTGCTCTCTCTCCTCCCCCATGCTCACCCAGACATCGGTGTAGACCGCGTCCGCTGAGGCTACAGCATCCCTCGGGTCCCGGACCAGCTCGATGCTCCCGCCATTTTTCTTGGCCAGCGACTTCGCCCTGCGGATGAGGGAGCCCTCGGGCTCGTACCCTTCAGGGGAAGCTACGACCACGTTCATCCCCGTGAGGGCTCCCGCCAGCAGCAGGGAGTTGCAGACGTTGTTGCCGTCTCCGATGTATGCCAGGGTGGTCCCTCGCAGCTTCCCCTTGACCTCCTTGATGGTCAGCAGGTCGCTGACAGCCTGGGTTGGATGCTCTGTCTCGCTTAGAGCGTTGATCACCGGTCTCCCCGAGTAGGTGGCCAGCTGGACGAGGGTGCTCTGCGCGAAGACCCGTGCCACCACTACGTCGAGGTAACCTCCCAGCACCCTAGCCGTGTCCTTGATCGGCTCTCCGCGGCTGAGCTGGAGGTCGTTGGCGGCGAGATAGACCGGCGACCCACCTAGTCTCAGTGTCGCCACCTCGAAGCTGGTCCTTGTCCGGGTCGAAGGCTTCTCGAACAGGAGCCCCACGGCAGACCCCGAGAGGACCCGCGACGGCCGTCTCAACTTGAACTGCTTCTTTAACGCCCCGGCTCGGGATATGAGGGAGTCTATCTCTCCGGAAGAGAGGTCGGCTACGGAGAGTAAGCTCCTTGGTCTTGATGCCACCATGAACCCGCCGGTCGCTGCCGCATAGATGAAGTTATGCAGGGGCGCGTGCGTCAGGTGCGGTCCTCAGGCGCACCTAGATCGCGGGCGGCGCCCTCCGGCAGCCTCTCGCGCCCATCCGCGCATGCAGGGCCGAGACTCATCTTCGGAAGACCCTGGGCAAGGTGCCGCAGGCACGCCCCACGAGAGGGTTGACTTCAGACCCCGCTCTTTCTTTCGGCAAGGTCCCGCTCCTCCGAGAGGAGGGCCTTCTTCCTGCCGACACCCATCCCGTAGCCGCCCAGGCTCCCGTCCTTCCGGATCACCCTGTGGCATGGGATTATCAGCGGTACAGGGTTGGAGCCACAGGCGTTCGCCACGGCCCTGACCGCCCTAGGCTCGCCGACCATCTCAGCCACCTCTTGATAGGACCTAGTCTCTCCAAGAGGGATGCGCTGCAACGCGGTCCAGACGCGCATCTGGAAGTCAGTGCCGCGGATATCCAGCGGGAACCTCATCTCCTGCCCGCGCAGATGTTTCTGCAGGGAGCGGAGATAGCGCATCGCCCTGGGCGACTTCACAATGCCCGCCCTAGGGAACTCGGCGGCCAGCGCCTTCAGCAGCTCGTTGTCGTTCCGTCCGGCCTTGACCGAGCAGACCCCATGGTCCGTGGTGGCCACGAGGAGGCGGCCCAGGGCCGACGCTCCGGTCGCGTAGCCAATCTGCACCCCTGATCCGCCCTTCTTGTATGTCGCGGGGGTCATCCCAAGCTTCCTCCGGGAGTCCCCATACAGCCAGCTCTGGGCGGAGTAACCAGCCTCCCTCAGGGCACCGACCACAGGCTCGCCAGCGGTGAGCTTGGACCTGAGAACGCTCAACCTGAATTCTTCAAGATATTCGCGTGGGGAGATTCCCATCACGTCGGTGAAGGTCCTCTGCAGGCGGAACTGGCTGAGCCCGAACTTCTCTCCGAGGCTTCCGAGTGTCACAGGGGAGGACGAATTCTCCCTCAGGTAGCCGCAGACCTGCTTGACCAGTTCAGCCTTCGAAGACGCCTTTTGCCCTGACGTAACGCTTTGCAACCCCTGGACGGTCGAGGCCAGGTTTGGCAATAAGACGTTTTTGTCTGGTTCTTGCGCGGAGCGTTCACGGCGGCGCGGTCTAGCTGACCCGTATGCCCGGGAACACGCCGTGTACGACATAGCCGAAGAAGTACAGGGCGATTGTAGCCCCGAACAGAATCAGCAGTATCTCCAAGAAGTCCCTGAGGAAGGTCTTATGCTGGATGACCACGCTGTACCAGGTTGTGATGGCGAGTATCGCCACGGCGAGGGAGAGAGAAGAGGACAGTGCGAGGATCATGTTCTTGGTCAGGAAGTAGGGGGTCGCCAGGGTTATGGCCGTCAAGAAATAGGAAACACCGGTGTAGATCGCGCTGAGTCTTGCCGAGCCTTCGAACCCCCCCTGCTTCGCCTGGGCGTAGGCTGCCGAGGCCATCGCAAGTGATGCGGCGGCCCCCGCTATCACCCCTGCAAGGCCGGCGATCTCCGTCTGGTCGTAGAACCCGAGAGACCCAGCGTGGATTCCAGAGATTTCCACGAGAGAATCGGCCAGCCCTAGGACTATGAACGATATGTATCGGACCGCGGAACTCTCGACCTTCATCTCCAGCGCCTTTTCGTGGTCCTTCTCGTCTGCCACCATCTCATCGAAGGCTGCCCTGTCTTCCTCGGGGATGAGTGCTGCGAAGCCTTTGTAGGTCTGCACGACGTTCTCCTCGTGCCTGTCCAGGTACCTTGTAGCGAACGTAAGGCCGAGGAACCGCCTCAGGAAGAGGACCCAGTAGAGCTTCAGCTTTGCCAGTCTCGGCTCTTCCCCGGGGACGTACTTCTTCCAGAACTCGTAGTGCCTGTGCTCCGTGACGGATAGGGCCTTGAGGACCTCCGCGAAGGCGCTGCCCTGATTCACGGTCTTCGAGAGCCTCTCGTAGAGGGTGTAGTCGGACCACTCGTCCGACATCCGGGTCCGGGCCACCCCCTTGAGGGCCTCATCTCCAGGAGGCATTTGGGTCTACGGCGACAACAACCGCCGTATTTGAACCCTGAGAGCACCACTGGTGCGAAATGTCCCAATGGAGTGGTTTATAGCAGAACGCAGCGGAAGGGGGGTGACAATACATGGTGTCAGCATACTGTGTGAAGTGCAAGGCTGCACGAGAGATGAAGAGCCCGCAGAGCGTGACCATGAAGAATGGAAGGCACGCGAAGTCAGGGACCTGCCCTGTCTGCGGCACGAAGATGTTCAAGATCGGCGGCTAGGCCCACAGCTCGGCCTCCATCTTCTGAGAACGTCACTCTAGGTAGAAGGCTGGCTTAGTGGGTAGTGCGTCCTTCGCCCTGTTGGCCGGGTCGTGAATCTGCTTGCCGGTCTTTTGGACCACCACCTCGATGCCCAGCTCCTTCGCCATGAACTCAGAAGCCTCCGAGAGGGACTGGAACTCGTCGAAGCCCCTGCCTGCGACGACCTTGCCGAGGAGGTCTTCTCCCAGCTCGTAGGCAAGCTTGAAGACCCTGTCCGGCTGAATCTTCAGGGAGGCGTGCTTCTTCAGCACCTGGCCGACATTCCCCTTGCTCTGCTTCGCCGCGGTCAGCTCCAGAAAGAAGGCCTTCGCTTCGTCGGAGCACACGTAGACGTTCAGCTTCGACCGGGCCCCCTTGACTACCTTCAACACGTTGCGCGCGTCTTCGATGACCCTCCCAAGGACCGCTTCGGCCAGGACCGCATCGTCGTCCACTGGGAAGTCATCGGGAGCCGGCCAGTCCGCCTGGCAGACCAGGCCCTTTCCTCCCAGTTCCCGGTTCAGCTCCTCGGCCATGAACGGGGTGAAGGGAGACATCATCCTCGCCCAGGCGTTGAACACCTCAGTGAGCGTCTGGCGCCGTGGCTTTCCTGCCCTGCGCAGATAGTACCTTAGGTCGTTCCAGATGTCCAGGAAGACGGTGGCGGACGCGCGCCGCATCCTGAGCTCCTCCATCGCTTCGGACGCGACGGCGATCCGTCCGTTGAATGAAGAGACAAGCCACGAGTCCAGGCCGTCCGCCTTGCGGTCGGCCGACGACCTCAGGGTCTTCTTGACGAACGGGATCACGGAGTCGACTTTCTCTTTCGCGTCCATGGCGGCTCTGTCTCTCCAGTCTGCGTCGTCCATGCCGTCCGCTGTCAGGGCCAGGGCCAGCCGGAATGCGTCGGCGCCGTACTTCTCCTTGGCGCCCTCCCATGTGACGAAGTTCCCCTTGGTCTTGCTCATCCTCTTCCCTTCGATGGTTATCATGCCGTTGATGCCGAATCCTCGGGGCCAGAACTTCTCGGGGAAGAGGGCAGCGTGGTGGAACGCGAAGAAGGTGAGGTGGTTGGGGATGAGGTCCTTCCCCGAGTTGCGCAGGTCGACGGGGTACCAATAGGAGAACTCGGTCCTCAGATCCCTCAAGACCCGTTCAGGGATTCGGGCCGCCTTGGCAAGGTTAGCCGGGCTCCCCTTGCCTAGGAGGACGTAGTCCAGCACCTCCGGGGTGAGGCTGTCGGGCCCTACCTTCTCTAGGTTGACGAACTTGCTTATGCAGTAATAGGCCATGTAGATGGTGGAGTCGCTCAGGGTCTCGACCAGCCAGTCCTTGTCCCATGGGAGCCTTGTCCCCATCCCGGAACGCCTTGCGCAGGGCCAGTCCTTCAGCCATTCGATGGTGGAGTAGAACAGCTGCCTGGCTTCCTCTGGGTAGATCTCCGCCCGGTCTATGACCAGCTTCGCCTTGGCCTTCCACTCAGGGTTGGAGTAGTTCAGGAACCACTGGTTTTCGAGGATTTTGACGTAGCATCTGGTCCCGCAGCGGCAGACGACCTTCTCAGGGAGCTCGAACATCTTTGCAAGCCTCTCTGTCTTGGCGATGAGTTCCACTGCCTTGTCCTTCGCCTCGGGGACCGTCAGGTCGGCGAGGGGGCCGGAGCTCTGGCTGAGCACCCCCCTGTGGAACTCGGCGCTGTAGATCTCTTGGGTTGCCGTTTCCAGGTTCGGATCCATCGAGTCCTTTATGCTCAGCTTTCTGATCGCGTCTTCTGCAGGGACCCTGGAGTATCCCGACAGGGAGAGGATCGGTATCGGGGTTATCTTGTCGGCCTCTTCCTTGACCTGCCGCCCAACCTGGACCCTCCCTTCCTGGATGTCCCTCAGCGCCATCAGGTCGTAGGGAGCGTGGGCCGGGACGCTGTAGACCACGCCGGTGGCCAGCGACGGGTCGACGAACCTGCCTGGGAAGACAGGGAGCGACTTTCCGGTGAGGGGGGCCATCGCGTATCTGCCGACCAGGTCGGACCCCTTGAACTCGCGGACTGGGACGACGTTGTGCTTCTGCTCGGAGAGCTTGGACAGGGATGCAGAGCTGACTATCCAGAGCTCCCCGTCGACGCGCGCCTCGCTGTAGTCGGCGTCTGGGTTCACCCAGACGTTGGTCGCCCCGTAGATGGTCTCTGGCCTCAGCGTCGCGGCGACTAGGGCGAACTCGCCGAGGTGGAACTTGATCAGGTTGAATTCTGTGGGGGAGACCCCTTCTCCCTCCATCCTGTCGTGGTCTCCCGTGGGGCTCTTGTCGAAGGGGCACCAGACCACCGGGTGGGTCCCTTGGACGACATAGCCCATCTCCCGCAGGTGGAAGTACTGCCACTCCACGAACTTCCTGAAGGCCGGGTCGATGGTCCTGAACTCCCTTCTCCAGTCGATCGAGAAGCCCGTCTCTTTCATCACCTTTCGGCTCTGCTTCGTGTAGTAGGAAGCCAGATATTCCGGGTCGACGAACTTCGCGACCTCCTGCTCTGGGACGTGGTCGAGCTCCAGGAACGCCCTCCTTACATCCGGGTCTCCCTCCCTGAGCCTCTTGCTCATCCCGACGATGGGCTGCCCTGTCCAATGCCAGGCCCAGGGAAAGAGGACGTTGTACCCCTGAAGGCGCTTGAACCTGGAGTAGAACTCCAGGTGGCTCGCCGTGAAGGCGGTCCCGACGTGGACTGCGGCGTTCATGTATGGGAATGGAAAGGTGACGAAGACCTTCTTTTTCCCCGCGACCGGGTCCGGCTCGAACGCGTGCTTCTCATCCCAAACCTTCAGCCAGTGCTTCTCTCGCGCTGACATTCCACTCAACTCGTCGAGTTCGGAAGCAGTCCCTGGGCGATGGAAGCTGCCTCGTCCACCTTGCCTGCGAGCGGACCGCCCCCCTGGGCGAACGACGGGGAACCCCCTCCAGAGCCTCCGAGCGTCGGGGCGAGCTGTCTGACGATTTCAACGGCGGAGAACCCTGCCTTCATGGCCTCTTGGCCGACGAAGCAGACGATCCTGGCGGACTTGCCTGTGGAGAAGATTGCCACGTAGATCAGAGACGGCTCGGACGAGACGCTCTTTTGCCCCTGGCCAATGATTTGTTCCTCGCCCATGGGGGGGTTCTTCGAGACGTAAAGTCTTGCGGCCCCCACGTCCTTCGCTTCGGCCGCGACCCCGGTGGAGGACATCTCGACTATGGTCTCCCCCAGGCTCTTCTCGCGAGCCCGGGACTCCTCAAGGTCCCGCAGGATGCCTCTCGCCACTTTGGGGAGGTTCTCCCTTTGGGTGTTCAGCACCGCCGAGAGCTCGCTGAGCTCCGAGTCCATCCTGTGCATGTACTCTATGGCCGCTTCCCCGGCGACGAACTCGAGCCGCTCCACACCGTCCTGGACCCTCTCGACCTTGGTGACCTTGATGAGCCCCACTTCGCCGGTTGAGCTCACGTGCGTCCCGCCGCACGCCTCTATGTCCCACCCCCCGATGTCGACCACCCTGACGAGCTTGCCTGGGACCACGCCGCCCTGGTAGAGCCTGAAGCCGTACTTCTTCTCTGCCTCCTGGCGGGGCATGAAAGTGTTCGTCACTGGCAGGTCCCGCCGCACTACGTCGTTGGCTAGGTCTTCGATCTTCTGTACTTCCACCCCGGTCAGGTGTGAGAAGTGGGTTATGTCTATCCGTCCATAATCCTCCTCCTTGAACGCCGAGTGCTGCCAGACCCATGGGCCCAGCACTTCCCTGGACGCCCCGTTGAGCACGTGGGTGGCGGAGTGGATCTGAGTGACCCTCCGCCTCCGCCTCTGGTCGACGTGGCACTCGACCCTGGTTCCGGCCCTGGGGGCCTTTCCCTTCACCTTGTGGATAACCACGTCGCCGTACTTCTCGATGTCCACCACCTCCGCTCCCCCCAGTGTCCCCCGGTCGGGCTCCTGGCCGCCGCCGCGCGGATAGAAGACCGTCCTGTCGAGGACCACGTGGTTCCCCTGGAAGACTTTCACCACCCTGGCGGTGAAATCTAGAGGCGCGCCCTCTTCGTAGTACCACAGCCTGGTCGCCGATATCCTGCTGGTGTCGAACTGGAGCTTCGGCTGCTCTATCTCGCGGCTAAGATGCCTGGCCTGGACCTTCTCGTAGAACCCCTCGGGGGGGCTCGCTCTGGCTCCGGCCTCTGCGAGTTGCTCCGGCGTGACCCCGTCGGAGTCGTAGAGCCTTACGAGGTCGTCGGTCGAGAGCTCCTTTCCTTCGGACGAGATTGAAGACACTATCTTCGCCACCCTTTCGGCGGACGAGAGGAACCTGGACTCCTCCACTCCGAGGACATCCTTCACGTCGGAGTCGTGCCCCGCCAGCTCCGGGTACATCCCTCTGAGCTGGTCTATGTGCCAGTCGATGAGGTCCGGGACGGTCAGCTTGAACTTGTAGTAGTTGATGAAGTTGCGCGCACGCCTGTAGACCATCCTCAGGTTGTAACCGCCTCCTGAGTTGCTAGGGAGCATGCCGTCCGCGATGGCGAAGAGGAGGGTCCGCGTGTGGTCTGCGATGGCGTACAACGCCTCCAGGGCGCCGAACTGTTTCGCGAGGTCGGAGGCGTCCCTACCCAGGGACTTCGCTATCTTCAGCCTCGCGTCGTCGAGGTTGCGGTATTCGTCTAGGTTGATCTCCCCCGCGAGGGCCGCGTACTTTCGGAAGAGCGCCTCGTCGTACTCGACGGCGTTCTCCTTCTTCATCCTCCTCAGTACCGGTGCGAGGTAGGAGTCGTAGGCTGTAGGCGTGCCCTGGCTGAGCCAGGTCAGGCGCTCGAGCCCTGCCCCCATGTCCACGACCCTCTCCTTGAGGGGGACGTACTTCTCGGGGCTGCCTTCGAAGGCTGTGAAGACCGCGTTCCCCGTCTCAAGCCCCCTGACGTTGTACTGCAGGGAGTAGCCGAAGGCCCCGTAGCCCATCCAGACGTCTTCGTCGAAGGAGACCTCCTCCTTGGGGATTCCGAAGACTTTGGTGAGAAGTTCGAAGTCGAGGTCGATAGTCCTGTCCTTCCAGTACCCCTCCCTGTTCGCCAGGGCGGTCTGGCCGATCATGCAGAAGGATGTGCCGTGCTTCCCGTTGACCCCGACGGTGGGGACGTCGTTGAACCTGACGCACATCTGAGGGACGACCAGTGGGTTAGCAGGGAGGGCGAAGACCACCTTCCCGCCCTCCACCCTCTGGAAGTCGATTATCGACGCGACGGTGAAGTAGAGGTCGGGGCGCCACCTGCTGACCACGGGGTAGCGCTTGACTATGGTGTGACCGTTCTTCTTGAAGAACCTCTCGACGGCGTTCCAGGTCTCGACGTAGCTCAGCCTCTTCGAGGTGGGAGGGTCTCCGATGAACGTGTAGGGAGAGCAGGGCTGGTCATCGCACCTGGTCCTTTCTTGGTTGAGCGTCCAGAAGTGCTTGCCGCAGCTCTCGCACTTCTTCCTGACGAACCCTTCCCTGTTGAAGAGGTCCACGACGTAGTACTTCTTGTAGTCGGCGGAGAACTTGGCACTCAGGGCCTGCTTCTTTTCGTTCAACTGGGCTGCTCCACTGTCTTTTCACGAGTCGCCCCCCTGAGCTAGATAAACTTGGGATAGGGGCGGGAGAGACCCCGGCGGGGCTCGGTCCTTCCTTCGCAGGAAGAGCCGTACTGGCACGACTCCAAGTGCCGATCTGGACCCGGGGCGCTTTCAGCTT
>JAFMAD010000024.1 GCA_029785195.1 Nitrososphaerota archaeon | reverse complement strand
GTCGTCCACGAGGTGCAGCTTGTCGAACATTCCCCTCTTCCTGAGATCTGCCCTGATTGTTTCGGGGTCTTCCCTCAGGAGCTTTACGTCTAACATTGTGCTGTCTCAACCCTGCTTCGGTTGCGATAAAAGCCATTATTCCCCTGTGAAAAGGGGAAATAAATACCCGAGACGAGCAATTCAGAGGCGTCTCAATTGAGCAGCCTGAAGTATCTGGGCAACCTCTCGCCGAGTGCCCACAAGTCATACCTCGTCGCCCTCCGGGCATACTTCAGAGCGGTCAGGGGAGTCGATACCGAAGGGATGCCTGAATCCGAGCTTGAGAGGCTGCTCGACGACTACCTGGCAAGCAAGCCCGACTTCCAGAGCGACCTCCAGACATTCTTGGCCAAAGTACAGGGAAACGCCCCTCTCACGGTTGGCGTCTGGCTCTCGGTCGTGAAGACGACCCTACTGGAGAACGACGTCGAGCTGCCTACCAGATTCTGGAAGGGGCTCAAGAGGAGAATCAAGGGAAACCGTGCCCGAACCGTAGACCGCATCCCCAGCAACAAGGAGCTCAAGAACATCCTTTTGGAAATGCCACTCGCAGGGAAGGCACTCTTCTTGGTACAGGGCACCGCAGGAATGAGGCCAACAGAGTCCCGAATGCTGAAGGTCGCCGACATCGACCTGGCAAAAGACCCTGCGCAAATTACTCTGAGGGGAGAATACACCAAGAACGGCAACCCCCGAACGACCTTCATGAGCCACGAAGCGAAAGAGTTTGTCGAGAAATGGCTCCCTCAGAGACAAGCCTATGCAGAGCAGAGTGCTGTCAAAGCCAAGAAATCATTTGGAGTCGAGAAGGTCTCTGACAATAGCCTGCTGTTCCCAATCTCCCGGAATGTCGCAGATGAGATGTGGGCCAACGCAGTCAAGAAAGCTGGCTTGTACGAGAAGGATCCCAGCACGGGCAGGGCAACCCTCCATCCCCACTCCCTGAGAAAGTGGTTCAGAACTAGGATGGGAGCAGTGAACGTGGACAAGACTGAGGCCATTACTGGGCACGACGGGTACCTCACAAAAGCCTACCGGAGATACACGGTCGAGGAACTGGCCGAGTTCTACAAGCAGAATGAGCATGCGCTTGCGGTATTTTCAGACGAGTCTAGAGTCACCAATATGAAGAATGAACTCGACGAACGGGATAAGCTGATTGGTGGCACACTGCTCAGAATGCAAGCCAAGAGCAATGACCAGGAGGAGACGATTCAGAGACTTTCGTCGAGGTTGACAGAGATTGAGAAATTTGCCTTGGCGGATGCAGTTGAGCAGGTTGACTCCATCTTAGAGCGGGCAAAGAAGCTACCGAAGGCAGAAAGGAGAAAGTTCCTTGAGGACAATGGTTTAGCAGTAGACTAAGTTTGAGACTTTGAGGGATTCGCGTAGTTTCATATAATCACCTCGCTTTCCTAGTGGGCGAACCGCTGTGGAAACCAGCAGGACGACTACATACGTATCTCAAGACGGTGTTCATATTGACCACGTAGAACATGTCTACCCGTGGGCGATATTCCTCTGGATCTTTGTATTCGCTTATCTGACTTCGGATTTGCTGCCCACGTCAGCGCCTTATACACCAACTAGCTTCGGCTTGGCTGTAGGATTTGCAGTTACTACGGGACTAGTTATTGCCATATTCTGGCCTATTCGCAAAGTTCGAGCGATTCAACAATTGCTTCACAAACACACTATGATTCCCTGGGCACAAATTGAGTTGATAGAGATGAATAGGCGCAGGCTCGTCTTCACTTACATATCAAACGGCAAGAAACATACCTCCTCGGTTACGGTGAAGCCAGGACAGGAAGCCTCAGTGATTGAGAGTTTCAGCAAGTCATTTGGACCGAAATTTATTTGCAAACGTTGACCCCAAGAAGTCAGTAGACTTACTTCGAGCGAAGCACCTTGAGTGCTTCCACGATGTCGTCGTGTTCCGAGCGGACTCTGCGTAGTTTTCGTTCGAGGATTGGTCGCAATTCCCCTTCGGTGTAGTATTTCGCCGCTTCGAAAATTAGTTTTTTGATATCGGGCACTGCAGTGAAAGCAGCCTCGACACCATGAAGTGTTAGCCACCACTTGCCATCCTCGCGTTGTTCAATGTCCTCAAAGTACTCAAGTTCCTCTTTCACATTTGCCCAGTTAGACCTAGAGAGATTCGCGGCTGAACGCTTACAGATTTCGTACCCCGATGCAGGCCCATGCTCAACAAGATAGCGAAAGACACGGTCCTGTAAGTCCCAGTTGGAATTCCTGGCGAAGGCCCTCAACCTGTCCACTTAGTGGGTCCAGGTGCTATATTCTCTGCGGTATGATTTGCTTACGTGAAGCCCAAATCTTCCACCTCTTCGGAGGCGGAGCACGAGCCGAGCTCTGTAACTCAATCGGCTCACCCAGCTTCGGAGAGGAGTACACGGGCTGGCAGGCTAGAAGCAACCTTTGACGAAATTGTTGCCACTTTCGAGTCCTTCGAGGTAGCAGCAGGTCCACTATTGGACACTAGACATGGACCCCAAAGGCTGACCAGGGCGATTGAGACAATCTGGGACATTCTCTATTGGTGGAATCCCGCTTGGTTCAAGGGAAGGTACCAACGTGCGGTTGAGATGATGGGCTAGATGACCGAGCCCACTACCACCGGGACAACGAAGACCGCCATCGCAGAGCTTCTCGACAAGCTCCCCTGGCAACCATCCTCATTCAGCGCGGAAGACTTCGCCCCAGTGACCCCAGAGCTTCAGAAAGCAATCCCTCTCTGGAAGAACAACGCCGTCGCCATCGGGGATCGCAAGTACTACAGGGTACGCGGGAAGAGCGGGAGTGAGTCGATAATCCGAATTCACCCCGAACCAATCAACCATTGCACTGGCATCTGCAACCTAGATGGCTGCGAGAACAGCACCGACGTCTTCGACTCCGAAGGTTTCGTGGGCCTTTACCCTCTGAAGAGGGCGATCAATGGTGTCGAGCACATCTACTGCTTCTGCTCTATTGAGCACCTCCGGGCTTTCCGGGAGGCCAAGTGAATGTCATCCAGACAGAGGTTTCATGGACCATATGCGCCCAAGTTCTGCCCAGAGTGTGGGGAGCGGGTCTACTGGTCAAAGCTCCTTGATGAGTTGTGGTGTTATGGATGCCACTGGAACGGACCCGACTCAATTGCCAAGACTTCCACTGCATCGACAGATTCCACCACCAAACGAGGAGATGACACTTACGACTAGAATCTCCTCCATACCTCCTCTGTTCTCCCCTGTAGGGACGAGTCAGAATCCGTCATAGGCAAAGAGGGAGACCCCGAACTTGAGCGTGGGTTCGATTAAATGCTGGGCCATGTCATATGACGTAATGTCTGAGCTGAAGCTCGTAAGGGGGTACGTGCTGAGGTGCCCTCGCTGTGGACGTGAGTTCAAGGCACTCTCGGAGAGGCACGCGGCCTATCTCCTCGGAATGCACGAGGTAGGCGCTCAGTGCAAGGGTAGGATACATCCCAAACAAAAACCGAAGTCAGTGAAGCCCGCATCGAAGGAATCCCTGACCCCGGGAGGCGTATTCTCAAATGCAAATTCATAGTCTCCGCGATATAAGAGCGCCGTATCGAGCCCAAGCTCGGGATCCGCAGGCGTCCCTCCCCCTTGCGGCGGGTGGGCTAAGGTGAGCAAAAAACAGGACGACAATAATGACGATAGTGATGCTAGACTTCCCCGCGTTCCAACACACTCTGCAGTTGTGAACGGGACGCTCCTCGAAGCCGCCTTCCGGGATGGGAAACCCGCATTCCTAGCAAACCACGACAAGAGGGTCCAATTCCTCTCTGAGTTCACGTACGGCGACGTCGTCTACGTTCCCGTGCCCGTGCGCTCTGTTGGCTACGACACATACGACTTCGCGAAAGAAGACAAGGTGGAAAAATGCCCTGACCTCAACCTGATAGTCTCCGACTTGTTGAGTGAGTGGGGAACATTCATCGACACCGACGCCGCCCACATCGTGCTGAATGTCGCTGCTGTTCTGATGAGCTATCAAGCCCACAAACTGACCACAGTTCCGTATCTCGGCTTCTTCGGAGACAATGAGACGGGGAAAGGACAACGGGAGACCCTTCATCATAAACTGGACTACCGCGCTCTCCTTGCAACCGACGTCACCGAAGCGAATGTCTACCAGTACCTCGATGACATTCACGGAACGATTATCGAAGACGAGTTTGACGGAATAGACAAACAATACGAACGGCTCAAAATTTGGAAGGCGGGCTACAAGAACGGTGCTCGCGTGCCCCGGATCATAATGTCCAGCAGAGGGACCAGGCGTCAGCACTTCTTCGATGTCTACGGCTTCAAGGTGGCTGCCGGCGAGAGGCTCCCCGCCAACAAAGGGTTAAACGAGAGATTCATAGTGGAATACACTGTCTACGGGCAGCCGACGAAGGATGAGATAGAGAGTGAGGATTACAGAGCTTTCAGCCTCCTCCGGAAGCGACTACTCCTCTGGCGTGTCCACACATTTCGGGGTGAATTCCCGCATCTTGACCTTCCGTTCAAGGGGCGAATCAAAGAGCTGTTCAAGCCGCTGCTGCAAGTCGCTTACGGCACTGAACTCTATGACCCTCTCATGGAGTTTCTCCTTCAACAGGCGGATGACAAAATGAAGTTCAGCCAAGAATCCCTGGAGGCGAAGATAACAGTGGCAGCAGTCAAGGTGCTCGCCGGAAGCGCGATTCCCATCGAGCATCTTCGGAACACCCTGGCGGTAGAGTTGGATGGAGAGGTGCTGTTGGACAAGGGCGGTCATCCGTGGGGAATAGGTTCAGATGCCTATGGTCGAGTCTCGAACAGACTCATTGCTAACAAACTTCGACTGCTATTCAGAGCGGCCCCAGACAGGACGAGACAGGACAACGAACAGTTCCGGATATGGAAGGTTGACACCCATCGACTTTGGCAGGAGGTCAAGAAGTACCGTCTCGAAGCTGATGACGGCCTCAAACCTTACCTTGACCGTGCCTTCAAAGGTGGTGTTGAGCCCAAGTCGGTTGAGGCGGTTGAGTCAGTTAACCCGCCCGGGCCCAACCCCAACCTGGAGAACAAGACAATGGAATCACCACTTGAGATTCAAGGAACGATGGAGATTACAGGAGACAAATCCAAGGCGGCCGAACCTAACATGGGGAATTCGGAACTTCAAGTTGACATGGCGCCTTTAACTGACTCAATTGACTCGACCGCCTCGAGACTTGGTAGCCTTCTAGTGCCGGAAGCAGATCGTCGCACCATGTTTTGCTCCTGTGGCAAAGTCCTTTCAGGACAGGGGCAGATTACCGCTCACCAGTCCATGGGACACAACACATCAGAACACGTTGACTGGAGCGAGCTTTTCAAAGAGGATGATTGACTACAGGACCCAATCCATTCTGCGAACATAAGTGCTCATATCTCAGAGTGAGTGCTATGCCAGCCTGTCAAATGTCAGAGTGCTACCCTGGAGACAGATGCTTCAAATACACTTGCCCAATTTGTGGCGCCGGCCTGTGGCACTTCTCTAAACTCGAGAATGCAAGGGTGCTTCGACTGCGGCCACACTATTGTTTGAAGCTCACGGATTCGGGGCTTTGGTTTTCATTCTCGAATCTGCGGAGCCACACTACATCATTTAGTACATCGTAGAGGGTGAGAACGGGGAATGCGAGGAGAAGCACAAGGACGCCCATCCAGACCCCTCCCTGATTTATGGAGGTCATGGTGAGGAAGACCCCCGCCGCCACCATCAGTGCATAGAATCCCCAAAGCATGTGGAAATTCTCTCGCTGGAGCATTCGCTTGGTGTAGGGGTTCTGTTCGATTTCGACCCCTTTCATGGCGACGGCCCTCAATGTGAGCAAGTGGGCGGTGATGCTTGCTGCAATCCCCAGAGCCATTTCTCCCCAAAGGATGGACAAGCCGGTCGCCAGAGGAAGATAGGTCTGCGGGAAGAAGAACAAGATGACGATGCCCGCCACGACGACCACAATGGCCATGGTGTTCCTGAACTTGACGAATTCCACAGCGTCCTGGAGACCCACCTGTTGATAAAGAGCCTAAAGTTCACATACCCCTTCGACAAAGGCATTCCAGCTTCTGTGGGCCCTCATCCCTCCATGAGCCCAATGCGTCAACTCGTGCAACAAGGTCAGATTCAAGTCAAATACTGTCAGCTCAATCCAATTTACATGAGCAAAGACGACTTCGGGGACGCAGACCATGATCGTCTGGGTTCGAGGATGGTAGATGCCACTGATTCGCCTGTGCGTGAGGCGTAACTTACCGTCCTGGGCTCTTTCAAAACACTGGACAATCGGGTCCAGCCACCACAGGATTCTGAGAGGTTCACTCTTCTTTCTCTGCTTACGACCATCAGAACTTTCTGTCATTCGTTGAAGCAGAAGGCGTTTGCTTCCTTAAGGTCAGACTTTACTCTCTGAATCAGTGCCAAAGTTTCGGGCATACGCTCTTTCAAGTTGAGCCTTCACCTCCTCTCTCGCTATCTGGCTTGATGACTTCGCTTCCGTTCTAACCGAAATCCGTCTTGTTTTGACCCATCTTCCCCCTATCATTACCTCTCTGTCGAATTCGCTTGGACGAAGCCGGTGCGCTCCCCACGCGTGCATCTTCAGTCTGTCATACATCGAGTTCTCCGTAATGTCATAGATTTGTTTGTCACAGAGCGGGCAGAGTATCTCGAAACAGGGTCTTTGAACTACCCGGACCAAAGGCTCACCGGCATTGGACAACGAGTTCCATAACCGAAGCCCTCCTACTTAATCGATGTCAAGATAGGGGCATTCCCGACCATTATCTCCTTAGCTTCAGCACTGTTTTGGTGGCGAACTCAGTACTGTTTCGGGCCCGTAAACGAGCCGATTCCGAGAACAATATCCAAAAGAGCTGGGAAACACCGTAACTGCGCGTCATAATTAACTATTATCACTTGTAGACGAGGCGTGTTGTCCTTTCAATAATAATAATTCCCCGTAGTCGTAGCCGTCGAACAAGCGCACCATCTATCTGAGAATTGTTGCTTGCCCCAGTTTTAGTCGTCACCCCTGGGTGATTCCCGTACCTCCCGAATTTGCTTGCGATTTGGGCAATTTAGAGTGATATGACGGACAAATCAACGCGCTGCACTGGGAGGATGACTTTGTGTCGAATCTGGAGGTTGAGAGGTACTGCCCTTTGCTGAAGACCAGCGCTGGTTTGGGGCCTCTCATGACCCCGGAAGCCTATGGACGATTGAGGAGATTTGCTTAACTTGTACAGTTGCAACGCCTAGCAACCGGGAGAGTGATTCGGACGGCAAACTTGCGCTACGATGGACACCCATCGCATTCACTACTTTCTCCCAAGGACCTGCGGGAATTGGAAGCACTAATTGTCAAGGACTTCGATTCTCCAAGAGAAATGATAACAGTGATTGACAGGGGCTTCTCCAAGACCTATTCCAAAGTGGATGACCTTCTCAATGACCCCTTGCGTCCGAAACTGGTGGACAACTTCCATTGGGAAGTTTACTCCGCAGACCAAAGGACTGCAGTGAAATTGTCGTACTATGAGTTGAGAATCAGCGGGGCTGAGGGGTTCGCAAAGTCGAAAGCAGCGGCTTTGAATGATTTTCTCAAGAAGCACAGGTCACTTCCCATTGCTGTACTCAAAGCGTCACCTTTGTGGATAATCGCGATTTTGGTTGGATTTGGCGTTGCAATTCCTGCTGCCACTCAAAGCCCACCCATGGCGTACCTGGCAGTCGCTGGAGCTATCGTCTGCGTTATCGGTGCGGTTGGTCTGTTTGCAGGTACAAGGTTCGGTTCCATCCTCGCGCGAGTTTTTCTTGTGCTTGAAGAGGACAGAAGGTTCTGGCTCGCTGAAATAGGCCTTGCTCTCGCAGTTGGAATCATCGCGACAATTATCGCCACGCTCCTGCTGAGCATTCTCTAGGCAAGCGCATTTTGGTTGCTTCAACGACTTCTCTTCCGCCAAGAACAGGTAAACACCCCTCAATCATCGCACCCGACGCACCTAATCTGTGGTGGTTTCCCTTTTGGCACTCTTAGGATGTGTGATACCCCAATCGAGTCGTGAACAATGTAGTAGTCCCACTCTTCGTCTCCTCCAGCTTCGTGAGCGTCTCTCAATCCGCCCCCTCCAGCATCATTCGGAGCTCCTTGGCATACCTTCGCACAAGCTTGGGGTTCAGGCCGCAGAGACCCGCGAGGTATTCGGCGCTAATTCTTCGTCTATGTTCCATGAAGGCGATATGCAGAAACTTGGCGTATAAGTGATAGAAGAACTTGGCAGATGAGAATGACTAGAGGGGTCTCCGAATGTTATCTTAGCCTTCCTTTGTGCGTGTTGAATCATAAGAGGCTCGGTTTCCGCAATTAGAACAGACATAATCCGTTCGAACGGTCGTGCGAACCACGTGTATTTGCTCTTCGTACTCTTCGGTTCGAACCACCTCGCCCTCCGAGTTTCTGATTCTCTTCTTGCGTGTCACAGTCTGATAACCTGGCACCCGTTTCACTACGGTTCGACCCGTTTCTCGCATGTACCCCCTCAGCCGGCAGTTGTCGCATTTCATCCCAAAATGGCGCCCCAACCAACCCGGCATGCTAGTCCTTCCTCACAACGTAAACATGTGGGAACAATCGCTCTATCCCAGCTTCGATTTCACTGAAGTTGGACTCCGAAAAGATCGGTTCGAAGAGCACTAGGATTACCTTACTGAAATGGCCTGAGTACTTGAGACACTTTGTTGTGAGTGTTTCGAGGGCTCGATTATCAGTGGGACCCTTGACTTCTATGGCGATGTCCTCGATAACAATGTCAGGCCTTGAAGCCCCTGTTTGGAATTCTATCTGAGAGGTCGGAAACCTGCTCTTCAGCCACCCCTGAAGCTCTGTCTGATAAGGGAACTCGTTGTGATAACGTCGGGAAGGTCTGAACTCTTCGATAGCCTTGATGACAGCTCCCGGAAGTGTCCTTTCGAACTCTCTCTGCTTCTCCTCCTCCATTGCCATCTTCGCCTTAACCTCTTTGTCAATCTCTACAGAGGTTTTGTGCCACCAATACACAAAGTAGATTCCTCCTGCCGCGACAAACACCAGCCCAACCTCTACCCAGATACCGTAGATGGCCCACCACGATTCAATTGCTGGGATGGCATACAAATAGAAGAAAGCCGCGCCAAGGACAATTATCGCCAGCAGTGCGACAAGCGGGTCAATTTCGTCCTTCCTCCGCCTTGGCACGCAAGCGTGGCATCATGAAGCAATTTAAGCAGATTCGTAAGTTCGGCAATGTTCATAATACTACTCGGTGCTCAAGGTTTTTAACACAATTTCTTGACTTGGGATTATGGAAAGACTTGTGGCCCTTCTTGTCGTAGTCGCAGTTGTAACAGGAATAGGCGCTGTCGTTCTTCAAACCGTCCCGTTCCAGTTTAACACAACTGCTTCTGTTTCACTTGCTCAAGGTAGCAATCCAAACAACTTTGCTTTCGTCAAGACTACAACAGGGCCAATAGACGCCGGTTCGACCTTCTATGGGAATCTCACGTTGTATCATTTTGACCCGTACGCACAAGGCAGCAATGCCTTTTTCTACATACTTACTCCTGACCAGTATTCGGCTTGGGTACCCTACAAGGGACCACCTTCAGGCTACTACCAAGGGTCCAGGATAATCTACAATCAGATTAACGACACTACGACAATGCCTTTCAACTTGAAGTCCAACACTACGACCACCTATTACTTTGTCGTGAATGGAAACCTAGGGTATCCTATGCCTGACCTTTACGTGTACGAACACACCCTTGCGTCCCCGTGGTGGACGAACTATGCATCTCTGATTTTGGGTGTTGCAACAGTAATTGCAGGAACCTTAGCAGGTTTGGTCTCTCGGAAGCAGTAAGCCAAGGTCAATTTGAAGGTCCAATCTGCAGACGGAAGACACAAGAAGACTTGGAAGCAGGGGTTGGTATCCTTTTTCTCTGGAGGGAGGAAGAGGACACGTCCTGACGACAGAAGGAAGGGCAACGCGACTAGTTGACTGTAACCCATAGAGAAAAAGCGACATTCACCGGCGCAAGCCCCGAAACCTATCTAATCTGAGGACGTCCATTCTCAGCGATTTGGGCTTTAACGGGCGAGTAGATTTCCTTTGGGGTAATCTGCCGCACTATGTGTTGTAGCGTGGCTCACCCACAAAAGAGGGTCACCGAGCGGCCCCACTTTGTCTTCAAGAAGTTCCACTTTGGTGGCGGTTGTGCGCATTCGAACGAGTATAGGCCCGCTCCCTTTTCTTGAGGCAACAAATTCATTGAAGGGCTCTTCACGTGGCTCGATGAAACTTGTTATGTCTTCCTTCTTTGCTGACTGGAACTGAGCAGGACTAAGGACTGGACCTGGCTCCTTTTTATCGCCTTCATTCTTGAAGCTGACCACCCCGGTGACCTGAAAAGCAATCGCGGGAATGGGTGTTCCGGGAGGAACCTTCTGCGGATCGATTTCAAAGATGTTTGTAGGAACCCCGAGAATACGCAACGTGCCACTCACTTTCGAGTGTGCGACATCGTAGAGACTCCAATTCAGCTTCTGTATCCTGAAATCAAGGTCCATCAGGTCTTTGGGCTCTATGGGGGCAGAAGGTTGCGAACTCATCACCCGGTGGCATCGACGGGGATTAGGGAGACTTGTTCCTGGTCCCAGTCAGAGGTGGGCTCGAAGTTGCCATTCCCTGACTTCTCATGGATTTCTTTCTGACCAACGTTGGAGGATTGCGCGGAGAAGGTCATTTGCCCTGACTTCACCACAAATTGAACCAGCGCGAGGCCTGGTCTCATTTCCGGACTACCTAGGATTCCCCTCGCCACTGCTTCTCGTAGTGCATCATCATAGTCGCCCCTTGTGAAGAAGAATCTTCTGCAGACCTGACACACTTCGGCCTCGTAGTCTCCCACGTATCTGCCTCTGATTCTTAGCGGCATCTTGTGTGCGGACAATGGCCCCCCACACTCTGGGCACTTGCCCGTCGTTCCAGAGAGCATAGGGTCAATCGGCGGCTGGCGGTATTTAAGGGGCTCTCACTCTCTGAATGCGGTTCTAAGAATTATGGTACAGGGCACACGTTTCGCAATTAATGTCCATTTTCCCCAGGTGACCCTATATTCCTGAGAATTGCCCTTAACTGGGCCTATTGTCTCCTTCTTGCCATCCATTAGTGCTTCCTCTACTTGGTTCAGGGGCAGTGACCGGTCGTACATCCTA
Source organism: Nitrososphaerota archaeon (assembly GCA_029785195.1). Lineage (GTDB taxonomy): Archaea > Thermoproteota > Nitrososphaeria > Nitrososphaerales > Gagatemarchaeaceae > UBA183. The sequence continues at coordinate 844 of JAFMAD010000024.1, read as the reverse complement.
TCGAAGAAATGCGGCTCGAAAAGCCTCTTACAGTCTCGCCATGGGTCCATCGCTCTGGCATGCATACCCAAATTAATCTTCGGTTTAATCTTAGTGTCGAGGAGTTGGGCCACCCACCTCTTCTTGAGAGGTTCTTCAAAGAGGAATTCGTCCCTAAGAGCTAAGTCTTGACGAAAGCTTTCGTCCCAAGTGAGCAACGGACAGACGAAACCAACCTCCGAGGTTGCAGGTAAAGCCTCGAAATCTCCGAAGAAAACAAAGGAACCCGAACCCAAGCGCAAAGACCGCCAGCAAGTTATCTGGGAAGTCATCACTGCCAACGGGGGGAAAATCCTCCCTAGCGAAGTCGAAGAACTCGCCCAGAAAGTCAAGCCAGCCACCAAAGGTTCCTACGCCCACACTGCCGAGAAGGCATTCGTCGTCGGTAAGGATGGGAAAGTGCTCCCAGAACTGACCGATGACACGATGGCCGGACAACTCCGGTACTGCAAGAGCCTCTCAACTCCGACGTGGAGTATCCAGCACTTCCCGGAGCAGGCCGCAAAGGTGGCTGCGAAGTTCAAGCTGCCTCTGCCGAAGGCCGAGAAGGGGAGCAAGTAGCCCTCCCCTATCGGCTCATTTTTGGGTGAGATGAATGCAATTCAGAAGATTGCGAAGTCAGCGACCCTTGTACGGCTTTTTATTGCTCTGTGCACAAGTCGCTATAAGCCATACCTCTTCGAAGAGCGTCGCGTCCCTCAGGACGGCCAGGGCAGTCGATAGCGAGCTGGAGGCGGAGTCGGAGTCGACAGTGAACTTCAGGCCGTCCGCCTCCACCGCCGAGACCAGCTTCATCCCCCGAGGC
>JAFMAD010000023.1 GCA_029785195.1 Nitrososphaerota archaeon | reverse complement strand
GAAGGCCGCCGCCCACGCGAGGGCCTTCGCCAAGGGCGCAGACGGCCGAGGGGTGGACATGGAGGCGTGCGAAGAGGCGGAGGACGCAGTCCTCGGGGCGGACGTCGTCTGCGCGGTCACCGCGTCCACCTCGCCTGTCCTCCTTGGGCGCTGGCTCCGGCCAGGGACGCACGTCAACGCAGTGGGGTCGTCGAGGCCTCCTGCGAGGGAGCTCGACAACGAGGCGGTGAGGATGGCGAGGCTGTTCGTAGACAGCAGAGAGTCGGCCAGGCTTGAAGCGGACGACTACCTTGTCCCCCTGCGGGAAGGTGCCATAGGGGAGGGGCACATCCTGGGTGAGATAGGAGACGTCCTGGAAGAGAAGGTCCGCGGGAGGACCGGTGACTCGGATGTGACCCTCTTCAAGTCGGTGGGGCTCGCGGTCGAGGACATCGCGGCGGCGTTGTTCGTCTACAGGCGAGCCCTCGAGCTCGGGGCCGGGACCGTCCTAGAGTTCGGAGCGGAACGTGTATCTGGGTGGGTGGGGCCCTCTACCTCCTCTCCTGCGAAGGACAGATAATCACCCGATTCAGGGGGTGGCGGAGTGTCTTCATCATACCTAGAGAGGCTCGAAAGGACGGCGAGGGCGCACCAGGACTGGAGGACGAAGGAGTGCCTCAACCTGATCCCCTCGGAGAACAGAGGGAGCGCCCAGATGCGGTCCATGTTCCTGTCCGACCTGGGGAACAGGTATACAGCCCCCGACAGGTTCTACCGCGGGACCAAGTTCGCCGACGAGCTCGTCTCCATCACAGAAGAGCTGGCTAGGAAGGTCTTCAACGCCCGCTACGCCGACGTCCGCCCGCTCTCCGGCCACACCGCCGACATGGCAGTCCTCCTCTCGCTCACGAAGACGGGCGAGAGGGTCCTCTCCGTCGACCCTGCCAACGGCGGCTACCCAGGGATCACACACCTCGGCCTCGGGGGGATACTGAAGCTGAAGAACGAATACTTCGCCTACGACGACGAGGCGGTGAACATAGACGCCAGGGGGTCCGCTCCGCTTATGGCCGGGCCCAAGGTCGTCTTCTTCGGGTCGAGCTACATCCCGTTCCCCCACCCGACGAGGGCGCTCTCCTCCATGGCTGACGGGGTGTGCGTCTACGACGCCTCCCACGTCCTCGGCCTGGTCGCCGGGGGGGAGTTCCAGGACCCGCTCAGAGAGGGGTGCTCGTTGATGATCGGCTCGACCCACAAGAGCTTCCCCGGTCCCCAGGGCGGGATCATCCTCTCAAACGACGTTGACGTTTTCGCGCGCGTATCCGGGAAGATATTCCCTGGGATAGTCGACAACATCCACCTCGACAGGGTCGCCGCCCTCGCCGTGGCCCTGGTCGAGATGATGCAGTTCGGGAAGCCTTACGCGCAGGCCATTGTGAAGAACTCCCAGGCGCTGGGAAGGGCCCTGGCGGACGAAGGCGTCAAGGTCCGCGGGGCGTCCCGTGGATACTCGTCGTCCCACCAGGTCCTCCTCGACTACGACCACGCCAGGTTGAAGCCCCTGTCCGTCCGCCTCGAGCAGGCCAACATAATAGTCGACGAGGCGGGGAGGGTCGGGACTGCGGAGCTCACCAGGATGGGGTACGGGCCCGGGGAGATGGGAACGGTGGCGGAGCTGATGGCCATGGTCATACTTGGGAAGAAGGCGCCGGACTTCGTGCAGAAGAAGGTGAAGACCCTGGTCAAGCAGTTCCAGCAGCCGAGGTTCGTGCTGTCGTCCCCGCCCAGGCTGACGGAGTGAGCCGGCCCAGCCAGGCAGCGGCGTCAGCGCCGCGTTCACAGGGACGGCTGTCTCTGGCACGTCCTACGCCGTAACGGCGACGGCCACATTCGCCAACGGAGCGACCCGGGCCCAAGTGGTCACGGTGGCTGCACAGTAGAAGCCAAGAGCGGGCCTGGTCGTGTCCAGGCCTTTCCTCTTCTTAGTCAGAGCGGTCCTGCCTGCGGGATGAAGGTCAGGTCCAGAAGAGCCCAGGCCGAGACAATCGGCGCACTCTTCATCATAGCACTCGCCATGGTCGTGTTCGGCCTCTTCGCCGCCCTCACGGCCGCCCACTATTCTATGGCGAGGCAGGCGGCGGACGCCCAGCTGGCCGTCGTGGGGAAGGCAGGCGAGAGCCTGTCGGTGAGCCTGAGCTCCGGGACAGTCACCGTCCGCAACGACGGCCCGACGACCGCCGCGATCTCCTACTACATCGGGGTCAATGGCGGAGGCCAGCAGCAGGTGGTGGCCCTGGGCAAGGCCGTCACTGTCGCACCCCGTGGAACCTCGACATTTCCAGTCAGCCCGTCCTTCCAGAGCGTCGGGGTGGTGATTTCCTACGCGGACGTCTGGTGGAGTTCCTGAAAGTGTTCTTCGCGTTTCTCTCGTGCGTGGTCACGAATCGATATGAACACTATGGATGACGAGGTTCGAGTAGAGCCTCATCTACCAGGAGGCGGACGTGAGGGGTTGAGGAGCCTGAACGCCGGTAAGCTGGGCGGTATGGCCCCTAGGCCTCCGTCGGAGCAAGAAAACCGAGACACCTACTGCAATCAAGACTAGTACGACTACTAACCCCAATGAAGTGGCCCCGAACAGAATCGACACCGAAGTGACACTCTGCTTGGAAGCGTCGCCAATCACTTTGACGGTCAAGCCCAGATTCGAAACCGTCCCGCTAAAGTTACCCAAGGGAATGCTGGCAGCTACGAAGGTGCCATCACCACCTGTCAATCCAGTTATCGTAGTGCCGTTGGCCAGAATCAAGCTCACCTTGGCACCGGCGACTGGAAGTCCAAGAAAGTCTGTTAGCTTCAATGTAGCGTTGTAGACCCGTGCCTCGAGAGTCACTGTGCTAGGCCCAGTGACGACGTATTCCGTCTGTGGAAGAGGTTTGACATCGACACCTTCGTAGGTCAACTTCGAAACAGTGAACGTGGTGCCGTTGTCAAGCCAGGCGCTCAACCCTTTGACATCTTGTACCTGATTGTTCACGATTATCTGTAGGTCCGCTGGAGTGATTTCCCTGGACCCCGAGGAGTCGGTGACCTTGAACGAAACGTAGTACTGTGTGGCCGAGTTGACTGTTACGGTCTCAGGGCCGTTCATTTTCAAACTGACTGTGAAGGTGCCATTGCCAGACTCTCGCATCATAGTTACATTCCCTCCGTTGACAGCGTAGCCAGTAGCGACAACTCTAGATCGCGTGGGTGACACGTTCCATGCGTTGTAATAGGTCACTGAGACGTTGGAGCCTGCGTCATACCAGCCCGAATCCCCGCCTATCGTTGGCGAAGTTACAGAAACCAAGACCCCCGTATTAGTCGTCAGTTGGTATTGGGAAATCGTGGTCGTTGTTACTGACTCGGGAGACATGATTGGCTCCAGAGGGATGACGGTTACCACGCCTGTAGTGCTGGTCTGAATCGTAGTGCCGCCATTCAACGAATACGAGACAAGTCGGCTGCCCACCCCCGAAGCTCTCCCCCATATCCCGTTCAGCGTAAGGCTGACTTGGGTGCCTGCGTCGTACCAATACTGGTCTCCGCTCACTGTCGGCGGAGTTATGGCGTTGAGCGCCTTGGTTGCTCCTTGATCTAGCACAATCTCGTATTGTTTGGTTGAAGCAAAGGCCACCTGGTGCGAGGCGCTCATAACGATGTCAACTGATATCACATTGGTAGTGGGATTGACCTGTGTGACGATACCATCGACGGAATAGGAAACAACGCGGTCGCCGGAGCCGTCTGCACGGTCGTAGACCCCCGACGAGGAGGCGACTGCGGTGGAGCCAGAGTCGTACCATCCGTCACCGTCGGCACCACCACTCCCGCCGTCCACAAACAGCCGATACTGATGCTGATAGACGAAAGTGATTATCTGCGAAGAGGATGCGACCCCGGTCGCTTCCTGACTACCTACCTCCCACCTTTCCGTCAGAGTGGAGCCGGAGAGGGCAGGGGTGACGCTCCAAGCACTCCCCACGTCAACGAGGTAGGAGGCAGGGGACTGTGTTAGTGCAACAGACTGGTTCACCCCGTTGTATGAATAAGTAAAGGTCGGCTGACCGAATCCTGAGCCTCCTCCGTTGATGGCGTAGCTTACAGTCAGTGACCAGTAAGCTGGTCCGGTGATCAGACTGTACGCGTCGCTGAATTCCGTGGCGCCGTGGGAAGAGAACTCCTGCAGTTGGGTCGGGTTCGAATAAGAGACAGGGCCTGATGTTCTGTCGCTGAAGAGAACATTCGGGTTGCTGCAGGTGATATCTGGGCAACTGAACTCATCAATCCACATCCAGGCTGAACTGAGTGCATAGTGGGGGTTCGAATATTTGACAGGGGAGATGTTGCCATAGAAAGGAGAAGAGTGATACCATTCGGTCATCAGGCCGGTAAAGAACCCGTTCGAATTTGAGGCGCTTCCACTCAGACCGATGAACTGGGACCCTCCTTCTGCGCTGTAGGTCTGAAAAGAGGTTGAACCTGTGTTGTAGTCTTTCGCCAGCATCACGACTCCATAGGTGCTTGAGAAGTACAAGTTGAGCAAGACGGTGTCCCCGGCATTAACCGGGCCGGAGAACGGCTGAACGCCACCGCCTCCGTTCGTCGGGAAGATTGAGTTCCCGTTAGAGTCCCAAACTTCATAGATGAAGTTGAACCCGGGGCTGTAGTTGGAGTATGTCCCATTTCCATCCCAATTCCATGAAAGACCAACCTGGTACCAGTACCCCGAGTCTGATAACCCGTTTAGAAGATAAGAGGGCCCATAGCCGGAAGATGGGTCCGACTGTTCCACTGCCGTCACATTATACGCGAGAGAAACGAAATTTTGGGTGAATGTCATTCCTATCTGCTCGTCGTAGGATGTCGGGTCAGCGGGAGCGCCCATAGGAGGCGGCATTGACGTTGCTCCGTGAACCTGCGACGAATGGCATAGGCAAAGGGCGGAGCTTTGAGCGTCTGGCTGTGGGGACAGAACCGCGTTTTGGGAATGGGCAATAGTAGATGTTCCCATGGTGAGAACGAGCAATCCCGCCAAAATCAGAACCTCGGGAAGGATTCTCAACCTGTGGTTCAATCACAACTTGGTGTATTACATAAGCCTTGGACCTTGGAAAACGAGGCCAGAATTTGTTTAGGCCAAAAGTGGGGAGGGGCTTGCACTGAGAACCTGATTTGTTGAGAATACAAAGATAACAGGAGATACTCCGGCGGAAGGCCATTGTGGCCAGTGCGAAGTCGCCCGGCTGGCGTCAACAACCTTCCCTTCTCATCCACCGATTAACCATGCGCTCCCCAAGGTCGAGACGGTCTCGTAGCTTACCGTGGTCACGACGGGAACTGTTTCGGTGACCCAGTAGTTGTAGGCGCTGCAGACCGCCGAGCAGGAGTACTGCGAGCCTGACGGGCAGTAGCTCATCTGGCCAAGGGTCGTCGTCCGCGACTGGTACACCGGCGAGCACGAGTACTGGGTGGCCGAGCTTCCGGCTGGGCAATACGTGAGCTGTCCGAGACTGGTCGTGGTCGTCTGCTGGTGGTACACCGGCGAGCAGGAGTAGTAGGTCCTGGTGTACCGGTCCGGCGCCGGGCAGTACGACAGCTGGCCGAGCGACTCGCTCTGGTAGGTCGTCTGCGCGGTGTAAACGGGGTCACAGGCCATCCCGATCTGGTAGGCGTAGGAGGGGCAGCTGGACGAGAAACCGTCGTACTCCTGCGTGTATGTGGTGGCGGCGGTCGCGTCCGTGTAGACGGTCACGTAGTGGACGACGACTTTGACCACATTCACGGTCGAGGTCCAGCAGAACGGCCAGATGCACTTCCACACGCAGGCTCCTGTCCTGACGTCGATGGGGACGCAGACCTCATACCCGTGCATGACTGTCTCTGTCGTGGTGTATGTGGTGGTGTAGCTGCAGGAGTAGGAGCAGAGTCCATTCCCGGCGTTGCTCCACCCGGACGGGCAGGTGTAGGTGGCGCGGGCCACTGTCACGTAGAGGTCGTAGCCCGAGAGGACCTGAGTGGTCACCGGGTAGTGGGCGGTCACGTCGTAACCCGACTGCACGCTCGACCAGGTGGCCTCCGTTACAGTGTAGCCTACCAATGAGTCGGTCGTCTCATAGACGCTGTACCCGACCAGCCTCTGGCCCGGCTCCTGGGCCTGCTCCTGCTGATAGGTGGTGACCTGCTTCGTCTCCTGCGCCGTCTGGACCTGGGAGACAACGCAGAGCCCCCGGATGGTCACCAGGGTGACGCCCGCCAGGCTCGGCGAGGGATGTGAGGTTGATCGCGACGGTCTGGCCGCCACTATCCTGCAGGAGCGCGTAGACGATGGAGGTGGCTACCCCCGAGGCATGAGCGAGCTGGACCAGGCCCCCCGGGGCTGAAGCGGCTGAGAGCCCGGACAGCTCCTGCCGCGTTGCCGCCAGCGTGCTCTCCGCGCCCGGCCGCTTGTTCGCCAGGCCTGCAGCGTCTCTACCTGTGAGCTATCCCCAGGGACTGGTCTGTGAGCTTCATCGACTCCTCCCTGGTATACCCGCCCGCCAGCGCCCTGATGGCATCGACGTTTTCCGGTACCACTATCGCCTCTTGGTGCACCCCGAGGAAGAAGTACGCGTCGCCGTCCACGACGGTGACCGAGTCCCTCCAGACCGTCGCCTCGTAGACGTCGTTCCTGTCCCTCCCCTTCTCCCTCGCCCAGTCCATTATGTTGGCCGTGGACTTGAACCCCGACTTCCCGTCCACCAGGTTCAACCGCGGAGCCGCCTCCAGCGCCTTCACCACGTCCTCCCTCCCCGCCTTGGACTTCAGGCTCAGGATGACGCTGTGCAGGTGCATGTGGGTGGTCGGGACCTTGAACGCCATGGTGACTATCTCTATCCCAGGGAGGACTGTCCGGACGTCGGGGCCGTGGTGCGACGGGACCGTGGTGGGGTCCAGGACGACGGCGTCGATGGGGCCCTTCTTCACGTCGTCCGGGTCTGTGGCCCTCCTGGCAAGCACCGCCCTCGCCCTCGACACCCCAGGGCCCTTGTCTACGGCGTCGATGACCCTGCACAGCCCCGTGGTGTTGCAGGAGACCACGCGAACCGACTGCTTCTTCACAGCACGGTCGAAGTTGCACTGGGCGACGAAGGAGACTCCGGTCAGCTCGTGCTCTTCGCCCCCTTGGAAGACAGCCTTCACCCCTGCCTGGGAATAGACGGCCTTGTTGGCCGGCCCGCTGTCCTCCGGGGCCCCGTCGACCACGACGTCCACCCGCTGGAGGAGGTCGTTGAGCGTCCCCCTGAGGACATACCCCTCCTTGTTGAACGCCTCCAGGCTCTTCATGTCCAGGGCGTAGAGCGGAATCCCCTTCTCGCTGGCCACGGCGTACTTGTAGTGGGGGTGCCCCGCGGTCACGCCGACCAGCTCCATGTCCTTCTGCTTCTTCACCGCGTCTGCCACCCTCCTCCCTATCGTCCCGTATCCGTTGACCCCTACCCTGATCATCCCGCTTAAGCAGCCTCCTGTTGCCTGTTCTGTTCGTGAGGGGGGCGCCCCCACTTCTCCGCTGCCCTCTCGAGGGCGTCGACCAGCGGGAGCCGCTTCCCCGCGAGGTACTGGACAAGGGCGCCTCCGGCGGTGCTGATGTGGTCGATCTGGTCGTGGATCCCGTACTTGCGGAGCGCGGTCGACAGGTGCCCGCCGCTGATTATGGTGGTCCCCAGCGACGACGCCATCGCCCTGAGCAGCCCCTCCGTCCCAACGCTGAACTCCTCCCACTCGAAGGCTCCAGGCGGCCCGCTCATGAAGACCGTCCCCGCCCCTTTGATGTAGTGCGCGAACCTGTCTACCGACTTCGACCCGATGTCGAGGACCTGGGACGCCGAGGCAACCTGCGACGGCTCGACCTCCTTCCGCCCCCCCTCCGCCCTGACCGCCAAGTCAGAAGGGAGGACGAAGCGGTCAGCGTCGTCGTCCATCAGCCGCCTCGCCCTGACCACCAACGCCTGCTCTTTGTCGACCCCCACGTCACCTCTGAGCTTCCCCGCCGCTTTCAGGAAGACCAGCCCAACAACTCCGGAGAGGAGGACCCTGTCGGCCCTGCCGTTGGCGATCAACGCGTCTATGGCCTCGAGGCGGTCGTTCACCTTTGCTCCCCCGAGGACGGTCACATATGGCCCCTTCTCCACCGTCGCTATCCTATCGAGCATCCTCAGCTCCCTCCCGACAGTCCTCCCCGCGCAGGTGGGGACCAGGCCTGCGAACCCGACCACGGTGGGGGAGGCCCTGTGGGCCGTAGAGAAGGCGTCGAGGACGCATGCGTCCACGTGCTCCCTCAGCCTCTTGACAAGGAACGTCCTCTCCGCCTCCCCCGGCACGTACTCCTGGTTCTCCTCGGCGGTGAACCGCAGGTTGTCTAGCATGAGCACCCCCCCGTCACCGAGGGAGTCGATCCGGGACAGGGCCTCGGGGCCGAAGACGTCGGGGACGAAGCTGACCTCCCTCCCTAGGATCTCGCCGAGGGCCCTGGCGTGCGCCTCGAGGCTGGTGTAGTCCGACCTCCCGACCCGCCCCTGGTGCGACGCCACCACGACCTTGGACTTCGACAGGTCCTTCACGGTCAGCGCGGCCTCCTCGAGCCGGGTCCGTTCCATCAGCGCCCCTGTCTCAGGGTGGATAGGGGTGTTGATGTCGACGCGCAGGAAGACACGCCTCCCTTCGAGCTCGAGGTCCTCGAGGGTGAGCAACTTGATTGGCATGGCGCGCCTCGAAGGTCGCCGACCTTCTGTGATTATATGCGTTGCTGCCGGTGTGGTGGTCCGCGGCCGTGGGCGCTCCCGCGCGGTGTCTTTTTGCTGTTAAGATAACAGCGTCTTCCGTGGGAGCACGGACCCAACCGCATCTTAACACCGCCGGGCCTAGCCGCTTATCCCTGTCGCTATGCTGACGACCCCGCTCGCCAGCGCCAGAACGCCCAAGGCGAATGTCAGAAGAGCGATCCGTCGGCTCCCTGCCACCCTCAGCAAGAAGCCGATGAAAGCGATACCTATCACGACGCTCACAATCACCGCGAGGACTATCACCTGAGGCGTCACGCTGGCTACGGCACCCGCCACAGAGACGTCAGAGAAGAGCACCGTGACCCCCGCCGCTCCGATGGACGCGGGTATCAGTGCCAAGAAAGAGAGCCTGAAAGCGTCTCTCGGGTTGATTCCGAGCAGCAGCATGGCGGATACGGTTACCCCCGACCTGCTCACCCCAGGGAGAGCCGATATCCCCTGAATGACCCCCAGCAGGACCAGTTCCTTCATCGAGAGGTCCCTCAGCGCCTTCGTCGGGATGTACCTTCCCTTGGCGTAGGTGATCAGCAGTCCGTCCCCTATCAGTATGCACCCCAGGACTACCATGGGGAGTCCCAGGGCCGGCCCCGTCACCGACTGGACCGTCGCGTACAGAGCCACGCCTATGACGCCTGTGAACACTGTCACGACGAGGAGGAACTTCAGGAGTAACCTCCCTTCTTCGTCCCCTTTCCCCACTAGTGCGAGGAGGACCTTCCACACCTCGTGCCTGAAGTAGTAAGATGCGGCGATGAACGTCCCTGCCTCGAGGAAGAGTCCCAGGGCGTAGGCCTCGTTGAAAGTCAAACCGAACAGGTACGTCGACGCGATTATCACCTGCGTCTTGCTGCTCACCGGGAGCCATTCGCTCACCCCCTGCACTATGCCGAGGACGATGCCGAGTAGCCAGCTGGACATGAATCGGTGCCCGCTCCTGTTGGGTGCCGCTTAAAGTGTTGTTCCGTCTGTGATGGTCATCAATGTGTGGTTCGATAGGTCCGGCGCCTTGCCTCCTCTGAGGGGTCCTGCGAGGGGCTGTGCTCCCTCCCTGCACTGTTCATAAGGCCGCGAGGGAGTAGGCTGACCGGGAGCCGAGTGCAAAACGGGACACTGACCAACATCTTCTGGGGGCTTTTCCTCATCTGGTTCGGCGTCGTAGCCGCATGGCTCCGCGGGGACCTGGTGGGGACCGTCAACTCCGCCCTCTTCGCGTTCGGGACCGGGGCCCTACTCCTGGTGATGAACCTCGTCCGGTCGTTCCTGAGGCTGAAGCTCAGCATCCTGACCATTGGGCTCGGGCTGATACTCGTCATAGCCAACGCCTTCCAGCTCGTCTTCGGCGAGGCCGTCCCTTTCCTCCCTGAGCTGCTCATCATAGCCGGTGTCGCCCTTGTCATAGGCGCCTTCAGGACAAGGAACTTCCAGACATACTAGGCCGGCCGCTCACGCGAACCCATGAGACCGGTAGTGCACCACGTAGAGCTCTTCGTACGGGGTGACGAAAGGGCAGAAGGGGCACTTGAACAGGTTGTCTGGGAGTAGCTCGCCAGTGTCCCTCCTCCCCCTCGACCTCGAGAGGGGGTCGGCGGAGTGCACCACTATCGAGAGCCCTGAAGAATCTACCGACCACTCTCCGGGGTCCTTGCGGCGCGACGCGAACCCTTCCACGATCCTCACTACCTCGTCCGTTGACGCCTCCCCCGACACAGGGTCGAGGACGACCTTGGTCCCCTTGATCAGTGCGACCGCCCTCCCCGCCAGGCCGTCCGAGATGGCCGAGGCGAGGGCGAGCTGCTCGTCGACCGTCATCTCGCCGCACTCCACCTCGATCATGCGACCCGGCGCGACCCTCGGCTTTAAGAGGCGTCACCTATCATCAAGGTTGATATCAACGTCGATTGGCTCGGGAAACCCCTCCCCTTGTTTGCATCTCGTTTCCGCATCGTTACCCTCGACGGCCTGACCGGGGGCGCAGGGGTCCGGGGCGCACACATTCTGTGGGCGCCTGCTTTCGTCCTCTCTTTGTCAACTATAAACGACACGTCTGACGCGGCCAGCCGCTTGAACAGGAACGTACGGCTGCTCGGGGTCGCCGCGGCGGTGAGGCTCCTCGGCGCCGCCATGGTCTACCCTTTCCTCTCGCTCTACCTCAAGAACGTGGTCGACCTGGGTTATGCTGAGATCGGCGCCCTCCTCGTCCTCGTAGCCGTCCTCCCGCTGGCAGTCAGCCCCTTCGGGGGGCTGATAACGGACAGGGCTGGGAGGCGGAGGGTCTTCCTGGCCGGGCTCTCCGGCGAGGCAACCTCGGTCTTCTTGGTGGCGGTCAGCATGCGCTATGAGCTCGTCGCAGGTGTCCTCTTCGGGGGGACGATGGCCGGGGTGGCCGGCTCGATAGCACAGCCTGCGATTCAGGCGTACGTCGCAGACATGACCGACGTGAAGGAGAGGACGATGGCCTACACCTGGGTCAGAATTGGGTTCAACGTCGGGTTCACCCTGGGTGTCGCGGCGGGCGGAGTGCTGATAGGGTTCGTCGGTTACCCGGACACCGCGCTTGTGACTACGGGGATCCTCGTCGGGGGCGTCGTCTTCATACTCGTCATGCTCGACCCTTCCCCCTACGACGCGGCCCGCTCCAAGGGGTCGGTCCTCGCCGAAGCGCCTCGCCTGGCGTCTAGGCCAGGGTCTCTGCGAGCGAGCCTCAGGATCCTCGCGGCGGACAGGACGTTCCTCGTCCTCTGCTTCGCTTCCATATTCTCGGGGCTGCTCTACGGGAACTGGGGGACGACGTTCATCCTCTACTCCAACACCATACTCCTCGTCCCGACCGGGATCCTCGGGTTGGCCCTCGCGCTCAACGGGGTCATAGTCATCTTCGGCCAGATGCCAACTACCAGGATGATGACGGGGAGGAAGCACACCTACTCGGCGGTCCTCGCGGTCGTGCTCATGGGGGCCTCCTTCGTCGCCCTCGGCGGGATCAGCCTGGTGGCAGGGGGGGCGCTCGTGGCCGTGTTCACTTTCGTCGTCCTCCTGACGGTAGGGGAGAACCTCGGAGCGATTCCTTCGATGACCCTTGCATCTAACGTCGCCCCCGCGACGGAGGTGGGGAACTACAACGGCGTCTTCGGGATGTTCAACGGCATCGGGAGCAGCATCTCCCCGCTCCTTGGTGGGCTTGTCCTAGCGTACGTGGCCAACCCGCTGGCCGAGTGGCTCATACTCGCGATACCGTGCATCCCCGCAATACTCCTCTTCCAGTGGGCAGGGCGTAGGATACCTCTCGCCGCGAACACCGTATAGGGATGCTCACCCTCCGCAACGTCGCAGGCCCTGGAGAGAGGAGCGACCTCTGCGCGCTGCGCCTCTGTCGTCCGGCGGCCTCTCGCCTTACCCCTTCTTCCGCGGAGGCCTCGGGGGCTTGGTCACGAGCACTGCCTCGACGGGGAGATAGCAGTACTTCCGCTTCTTAGCGAAGTAGCGGAACCCCTTCCGAGGTCCCGACGCTATCTCGCGCCTCTCCTTCAGCTCGACCCGATGAGTGAACCTGTGGTACCTGTACTCCCCGTACGGGCTCTTCCTCGCCACCAGGTTGTACGCGATCACCTTCCCCCTCTGCCCGCCGCACTTTGGGCATCTTTGGCCTTTGACCCACGTGTTGACGCCCTCCACGGTCAGCCAAGTTTGACGAGTTCTACTTAAGCGTGGTGCAAAGACTCACAGTATGGGGATTCTTTCCCGGAAAAATATTTGCTCTTGATTGCACCACCTGACGCCCCCGGCTAGAGGAGGCGGCTGCGCAGTGCTCGAGGGGCCCGGCGGCCCAAGAACGAAACCCGGCCCGGAGTACTACTTTGTTGAGCTGTGACACCATCCCTTTACAGTT
>JAFMAD010000022.1 GCA_029785195.1 Nitrososphaerota archaeon | reverse complement strand
CCATCACCGGCACCGGGGGGTCCCGCCTGCGGCTATAGCGCCATTTCAGCTCCAATCTCGAGCACCTTCTTCGCCGGAGGGGCGTCCACGGTGAACAAGAGGGCCACGTCGAACTGCGACGAGAATTCCCGGGCGCTCGCCTTGTCGTCGAAGACCCCCCGCAGCCTTCCGCCCTGCACGACCGCCACCTTCCCCCGATGGGCCCTCAGCCTCCCCCAGGACCTCCGTACGAACTCGCGGTCGGCGCGGGCTTCCCTTTCGATGGCGGCCGTGTCCGAGCCCCTGGCCCACTCCTCCAGGGCTTCGCTGACGGCGCTGCCGATGGAGACCCCCCTCAGCGCAGCCGCCGCCTTCGCCCTTCGATACGCCCCCTCGTCGACCCCTCTGACCAAGATGGTCCGCTTCATCCGGCGGGATGACGATATACAAGATAATAAAGATGTACAAACGCCTTGCTCGAGGGCCGAGACAGCCTGGTGAACCTGTGACGACGAGCGCACTGTCCTCCTGGGCTTGCCCGGAGCAGGTCCGCAAGATTCTCGACGGACGACGTCCTTGGCAGGTTCGCGGGGATAGTCAGGGTGGACCCGCTCACCTACCGACCCTGAGGAGCCCCCGCGTGCTGGCGAGCGTCCGCGAAGCGCTCGGGCAGCCCGATTACGACTTCGGGGTCTTCGACTAATGGAGGGGCTACCAGGTGGGCGCTTCTACATCAGATACCCCGACGGGACCCCCCTGGCGGTTGAGCTCTTCCAGGCCTTCCTGGGGTTCGAGGCGCGCAGGCTCGCCCCCTACCTCGCGTTCAGGGGGAGCTGGGGGATGCGCCTCCAGGTCCCTGTCCCGGCGGCCGTGGTAGCCGCCAGGCTCCCCTTCGGGCCCCGGAGGGGATAAAGCCGTTCAACGCGGCCAGGGTGTCCCGCTTCATCCGGGCCATGGGGATGGTGGACTGGAAGATGTTGAGCGCCTTCCTCGACGAGTTCGGGCTGAGGGGGGCCGCCCTAGAGAACCTCAGGGTCCTCCGTTCGAAGACGATAGCGATGCCCGGGGCAGCCGCGCTTTCAGGTTGGCGCCATTCTCTCGGCGGTGCAGATCGCGGGGCCTGATTACGCGGTCACAGGGGACAGGGTGCCAAGAGAGGAGCTACTGGAATCGGACGCCGCGAAGGGGACGAGGGTCGTGACGAGCAAAGAGCTCTTGGGGCGCTTGAAGACGGGCGCGCATGCGGCGCCGGCCCGCACAAGGTAGAACCCTCACGACCTGGCCATGGTGAAGGTGGCACCCTCTCAAGCCGCCGAGCCCGCAGCGAGCCCCGACCAGCGTCCAGGCAGCATGCGGCTGGGCATACGTGCCAGCAGACGGTCCCTCCTTCGAGTTACGCGAGACGAAGCTTGGGGCTAATGGTGGAAACGACGAAAGGACGGCTGTGTAAGAAGTATGACATCATAACGTCATAGCTCCTAAGTAGTCATAGCATTAGATTGCTATGGAATGGAACTCTCAGAGCTCACCCGGTTCAACCCCTGGTGGACGACAGGGAGGGTGAGGGGAGCGCTGCTCGAGCGATTCAAAAGGAAGGCGTACTACGCGGCGGAGAAGGAGCTCGAAAGGCGGCAGGCGACCCTCATCTGGGGGATGAGGAGGATGGGCAAGACGGTCCTGACCTTGGCGGAACACCCTGCGAGCTTGGAGTCCATCTCGGCGAAAACCCTGACCCCTTCAGGAGACAGGTCCAGCCCATACTCCGCCTTGGCACACTCGAGTACCGCGTCAGTCACTTCTACCAGTGGGGTCGGGTCGGCGACCTTCCCGCCAGCAAGGTGAGGAATCCGTGCAAGCACTTCCGAGTCGAACCGCGTGAGGAGCTCAGTATCGACGTCCGTCTTCTGCGTGAAAGGCGTTTTCGCATACCTCTTTATATAACATATGTTATCATTCGCCTTACAATGCCGTCCAGGTACAAGGCTCCCGAAGTCCCTGACTCCAAGGTCACCCCGACCTTTGTGAGAGACGAGCTGCTGAAGTGCTTTGAGAGCGCCAACGCCGAGTTCGCCGCCGTCCTCCGCCAGCCGGTCGCCGACGACCAGCTGAAGAGACAGGTCAAGAGCTTCGTCGAGCAGGTCTTCTCGCAGTGCGGCGTCAGCTATGTCGCGCCCACCAAGGAGGGGGTCGTGGCGGCCATATCTGCATGCAGGCAGAATGCAGAGAAGATGATGGGGACACGCGGCGCCGAGATAATCGACCACCACTACTCTGAAATGATGAAGCTGGTCGACAGGCTCTAGTTTCCGAACCGCTATGTGCGCCGCGGGCTGGCCACCCGCGATTAAGAGCCCCGTCGTGGCTGACCACCGCGACCTGCGAGGGGGAGGCGGCCGACCCGGAGTAGAGGCCGAAGAGCCCGGTCCCCGTGCCCGCGTCGGTCACCAGTTGGTCGAGGTACTGCGAACACCCCGGGCTCCCCCTCCCGACACGGGGCATGGACCGTTCGCATAGGAGTCGGTGTAGGGGAGGACGTCGAAGGGGGCGTCTGGCTCCACCCGGACCTCCACCGTGACGAAAGTCGCAGGGTTCGGGGAGTACCCCTTCATCGTGGTCTGCGTCTGGACGTCCCAATCGATCACCCTCTGCTTGTCGTACCCGATGCAGAACTGCCCCGCCTGCTCGAGCGTCGCCTCGTAGACGGAGATCCCGGAGGGGGTCATGGCCTGCGAGAACCCGCCCTCGAGCATGGACCAGGTCTGCCCCGGGGCGAGCGTGAAGAGGAATAGGACCGTCTTCTTGCCGCCGCCGAAGTCTGCGAGCGCAAGGGGCGGGGAGTTGTTCGCTACCCCGTTGTCATGGAGCGGGGCGATGGCCGAGGCGAACACGGTGTTGAACCCCGGGTTCCCGACGTAGACCGGCCAGAAGGCTCCCCCGAAGTACAGGACGCCGCTTTAACGGCTGTATCCATTCCGGAGGAGGACTACTGAATGTCCCAACGTGTCGGCGTTCTCGAAGGTCCACTGAACCACCCCGCTGGCCTCGTCATACCAAGCCCACGACGCAGATACGTTGCTTGGGATGTTCGTGGTGACCTGCTTACGGAGACCCAGTGACGGGGTCAGTTTCAGCCTCTCCGAGAGCGTCAACAGCCTCGGTCTTGCCATATCGCAGAAGATCTTGCGCAGCAGTCATAAGGGTTTGTGGATCATCTTTCGCCCGGCCGAGAAGGCTGTTGCAGGGGAAGCATAGGATCCCTCTGACTGTTCCTGATTCGGGGTCACGGCCCACCATGAAATAATGGCGAAGCTCCTTTTCCTCAAGGAATTGTTGCGACGGGACAATTTGAGGTCAGTCCCACAGATGGCGCACTTCCAGCCTTGGTTCTCGGCTATCTTGACCGCTCGGCCAAGCGTGATGCCATACCGCCTTACTAAGTGCCTGTTGACTCGGAGGTAACGTGCGTCTCCGTGCGCGTCTTCCAATCTTTGGTGATGCCCGGGGTGAGCTTTGAGCCAGTCGGCGCGTCGCTTCGCAGGCCTTCTCCTGACGCCTCGATTATTCCTCCACAGCCTCTGGTTCTTGGTGTTGGCTCTTCCATGGCACACTTCACACCATTTGGACCCGCTCCTTCTATCTGACGCCCGCCAGTTTTGCTCCGTCAGAAGCGCCCCGCATCCCCTGTATATTATTTCGGACACGCCATACAACCGTTTAATTTATATGTGGTGATATCTCATTTTCGGCTATGGTGAAGACGACAATCATCCTGGACGACGAGATATACAAGAGGCTAGTCAACGAGGCGCTGGAGAAGTACGGGAGCACGAGGAAGCTGTCGCTGCTGGTGAACGAGAAACTGGCGATGGCGGGGGCGCCTCCGCGGCTCAAGAGGCCGACCGTCCGGCTCGCCGTCGAGCTCGACGCGGGAAAGATCCAGAGGATGACGGAGGAGGGATGGGAGGAGGCGGCCAGATGGAAGCGGTGATAGACACCAACGCTCTCGTGTACGACTACGTGGAGAACTCCGACCTGCACGCGGAGGCGAGCAAGTGGCTCGACAGCCTGGACGGCTGGCTCGTCCCGAGCGTCGTCATCGAGGAATTCGTCTTCGTCATGAAGAAGGCCGGGGTGGCGGACGGGCTCCTCCAGAAGAAGGTCGGGGAGACACTCGCCGACGGCCGGACGCGCTTCGTGCCCGTCGGCGCGGGGGACGTGAAGTCGGCGGTGTCGCTCCTTGCTTCAGAGAAAGCCTCTTTTATGAGGTTCAACGACAAGCTCGTCCTCTCGGTCGCGCGCAGGACCAGGGCCCCGCTCCTGACATTCGACAGAGCGCTCCGGGCCCAGTGCGACGGCCTGGGCGTGAGGACCGTCCCGCCGCGCAACCCGCCGGCCACAGGGTAGGAATCAGTCCCACCCCCGGCAGGGAAGAGCCAGACCCTCGGGACTCAGGAAGGGCGCCAGTATCAGACACACATGCGTGCACATAACAGCACGGGTCACAAGGCCATAACGGTCTCTGACGAGGCTTATGACGCCCTCGACAGGTCCCGGCTCGGGACGAATTCTTCACCGGACAGAGCGAACAGCGCGGGCCTCCCCCTTTCGCCCCTTCCCGCCGAGCTCTGGCGTCCGCTCCACCAGCGGGTTCACCGGCTCGATCCACGCCATCCCTCGGAAGTCCTTGACGTTCTCGGTGAAGATCCGCCTGATGCCGCCGTCCCTCATCGTCTCGGCGATCAACAGGTCCCAGAAGTGGTTCGGGACGCCTGCCGCCGTGGCCATCGCCCTGGACACCGTCCCCGAGTCGTAGTTCAGTTTCGTCCAGGCCTGCGAGTCTGCGAACCCCTTTACTATGGTGCCGGCCCGTCCTCGGCTCAACGGCTTCGCGATCTTCTGAGTGAGGACGACGTAGAGTTCCGCGAGCACCTGGTTCGAGACGGCGCAGACGAACGCCCCTCTGAAGGCGCCCTCGACCAGATCCTTGCAGACCTGCCGCTTCGCCGGGTCGCTGGTGTCGAAGGCGTAAGCAAGTATGCTTGTGTCCACAAAGGCGCTATCTGTCATGCAGCTCGTCTCTGTGGACGTACTTCAGTCCGCCGAGGTCGAGCCCGTCCTCCAGCATCCGCAGCGTCTGGGCGGTGGCCCCGGTAGCCTCCTCCTGGTCGGCCCACTTCTTCATCGCCTCGGTCAGGGCCCGCCCGAGGTACCCCTTCGTCTTGCCGTGCTTTGACGCGGCCACCCTCCTGAACCTCTCCTCCACGTCCGCGCGGACGTTGACGGTCAAGGTCTTGGTCGTCATGATGTTGTATTTAGATGACGATGTATTTAAATGTCGTCAGACGTAAATACTTCTCCTCAGAGGACGCGCCCGGAAGCGGTCCCCCGGGGGCTATGCCCTTGCTCCTCTGCGCGGGGCCCCTCAAGCTATTCGCCGCCGGGTCCGAGCCCTCGGACGGGGATATCCACAGCTTGACCGCTTCCGCAGTGCGGGGGGCCGCCGAGGCAACTATCATACAGGTGCCTCCCCTGGCGGCGCCTATGTCGAAAAGACAGACGGCATCATATGCGATAGCAACACTCGCAATCCTCGCAGTCCTCCCCCTGACAGGGGTAGCCTTCGCAGTTTCCTCCACCAGCTCCCCGACCCAGTGGGCCATCTACGGCCAGAGCACCCTCCCCAACGGGGGGATGACCTTCCGCCCTATCGGACACGGGATGTCGTTCGCCATGCCTGACGCCACCTCGTCAAGCCCCACCTTCGTCAACTACATGCTCGACACGTACACCGCCTCGCTCAGCGAGTCGGACACGATAACGGCCACGTTCACAGTCACCGCGACCTCCACCTCGACCGCCATCATAGGCGACTCCTTCGGTGGCGTCAACCCGACGACGCCGGCGTTCGTGCGCCTGTTCATCCAGGCGAACCTCCCCGCGGACGGCTCCGCGACATGCGTAGGGGGGCACGACAACGAGGACAACTACTGGTGGGCGGACGTCAGCTCGTACACCTTCGTTAACGGCGGCTCCGGTGGGAGCGTCACCATTGCTGCGACCCTGAACGCCGCCAACTGGTCCGGGATCTGCGGCAACCCGGCTAGCGCCAACCAGTCTGGGTTCGACCAGGCCCTGGCCAACATCAAGTACATCGGCCTCTCCTTCGGCAGCGGCTACTACTTCGCGAGCGGGGTCGGAGTGGACGGCTCCACCGGCTCGGCGACCTTCCAGCTAGTCAGCTACACAGTGTCATAGAGACCAAAGGGACGCGCAGGCTCCCTCCCCGATTTTTCTTCCCGCCCTTAGGCCTCCTCGCAGGCGTGTGTCGGGCCATAGGACACGCCACGGAAGGCGCCCTTGGAGCTCAGGAAACGCAGTGCGGCGCAGGCTGGGCCGACGGGTGGCATGAGCCGTGCCGAGTCCACATGAAAAATCAGGGGAAAGGTTCCTTGCGAACCTCTAGTCGAGGTAAGATTGGCCTTGCGGTGCTGCTGGCAGGTACTGCGTGGACCCTATCAGCGCTGTCATCTGGGCCGTGCTGAGCGGCGCGGCCGAGAGGTCCCAGATGCCTGTGAGGACGAGATAGCCCTGCGCGGACGGGGCGTAGACAGCGTCTGAGAGCGTGCTCTTGTGCATTGCGTAGAACGAAGGCGTCCTGTAGGACCACTCCTGTAGCGACGCCTTCACGAAAGTGCTCGCGCTCGGGGGCCCGGCAAAGTTCAGGTATCCGCCCATGGTTATGCTCCCGATCACGACACCGCTCGAGTTGAGCGTGAGGCTGTTCTGCGGGTTCTCTGGGTTGGCTATCCACTCCTCCACGTTGGAGGTGTTCTTTTCATGGTGGAACATCATGGATATGCATCCCAGCACAGCGAATTGGTCGTTCACGAAGCAAGCTATGTTTGTCGCGATCAGGGTGTTCCCCTCTAAGGTGAAGCTCTGGCACGGCGCGGTTGACGGGTTTGGCGTGCACGCTATGTTGCTATCCCACCCGGAGTTCACGAATGCGTTGTTCCCGCTCGCCGTCGTGGCGAGGCACTCTGCGTTGGTAGTTGGGTAGCCGGAGGGCAACCATCCGCTCGCAACCGGGCAGTTGGACCAGCTGCCGAAAGTGACGTTCGTATTGAACCCATTGTCTCCGAACCAGTAGAAGAAGTTGGCGTACATCTGGGGGACTGCGAAGCTGGAAG
Source organism: Nitrososphaerota archaeon (assembly GCA_029785195.1). Lineage (GTDB taxonomy): Archaea > Thermoproteota > Nitrososphaeria > Nitrososphaerales > Gagatemarchaeaceae > UBA183. Next base: position 5,951 of record JAFMAD010000022.1, on the reverse strand, counting down.
ACGGCCTCGCAGCGTAGACCGGCGCTCCAATGAAGAGTGCTGGAAGAAGCATCGAAGCGGCGACGAGGATTGAGATTGTTTGGATTGATTTATGGTGGCGCAATTTCACGATGTGACGAATCGCGGGTCATAAAAAGTTTGGCTCGGCGGGTGTGCCGCACGACTTGACCTTATGGTCGAGCTGCTCCGGTCCGAGCGTGCTTCTCCTCTTCGGGCCTCCCGCCCCCACGTCGACAGACAGGGGGCCGGCACAGATACAACGAGGCGCCGGTATGGAGGGGGGCTCGACCTACACTCCTCGGTCGCGGAGGAGTGGAGGAGGGAGCGGAGGGGGGCGAACGAGGGAAAGGTGGGGGGAGCCGTACCGCTACCCGAGGTCGTGCGTCAGGCTCCTCGCCTTCGTCAGGCTCCTCTTCCACCAGCCCCAACTGCAGGCCGAAGGTTCGTCCACTTCTTCTCCAGGTCAGCGGATGATCTGAAGGTCCCCGCTGCTCCACGATCGGCAGGAGGGGCGAACCACCCTCAGGTCGACCTGGATGACCCCCCACCAGGCCGAACAACCCTGTCAGCATAGCCGTCGGCCCCTCGGGGTCAGGGTCCACAACGGAGGGGACTGGATGAGACACCTCTGGAAGGTGAAGGGGTGTCATCTGAAGATGCACTTCGCCGTGGACGTGGAGACCGGGCAGCTCCCCTCGACGGGCGTCTCTTCGGAGAAGGCCGGGGACGGGAGGAGGCTGACGAGGCTCATGAAGAGGGCGGGGGACAGCGTCAGAGCGAGGATTGTCCAACCTGTCTGTGCCCCCGACAAGCAATCATTGAACAATTCTACAGCTTTACTCGTTTTATCGCAGAAGCCCAGGGCTCGACGTCGCCGTGAGTCGTGTCCGGATTCGTTCCGCGGACGCGTGCCACTTCTGCGGTGAGCCTTTGTAGGGGGATCACAGAGACAAGGGGCCTGGCCAGAGGGTTCACCGCGGCAAATCCCAGATCAAATTCGTCTCCACTTCCACAGGAGAAAACGGTCGCACCGACCTCCTGAAGCAGACCGCGCAGAGCCAGGGTGCGCCCGCCATCGTTCTCAGCTGAGACGAGTATTATCGCATCCGTCGCGGGTCCGAACACCGCAGGGGTTCCGTGAAGGGCCAGCTCCGTCGACATACCTTCGGCCCATACGTAAGCACCCTCCTTGAGCTTGAGAGCTGCCTCTTCAGCTGTGATCTGGTCCAGGTCGAATCCTGTGAGCAGTATGTGGACGCTGCTCGCCAATTTGTCCACAACTGGCCGAGGGACCGGGAGCGCCATGGTCTTTTTCATCGCGTCGGGGGCGTCTCCTATCGCAGTCCTGAGCTCACGACCCTCCTCTCCCAGCATCGCGGAAACTAACAATCCCAGCGCAGCCAATGCCGTGACGTAGGAGACGCTATGCGTGCTCGCGGTCTCGTCGCGACAGGTCCTCAATACCCTGTCACCCAAGGGCCGCTCCACCCCAAACCCTGTCACCAGTACGGTGCTGGCGCCAATCGCTCGGGCGCGCTCTAGGACCATGTTCGGGAATGTCTTGGTCCCTCTGTGGCTGACGACCACGATTTGATCGTCTGGCCTTATCGAACCCATCAGGCCAAGCTCGTGTGCTTCCAGAGCGGGAGGGCGAAGCCTACCACCAGACAACCTGCTCACCCAGGCCGCCGCGACACGACAGGCGTGCAGGGACGTCCCTATCCCGGTGAAGAGCAGAGGCCTCTCACGGTCGAGTGACGGAACGTCGATGCGTTTGATTACATCCCGCACTGCTTCGGGCTCGGAGGCAATCTGGTCATCGAAGTTGAAACGGACCACGAGGAAATCAGGGACAATGCCACGCAACCTAGAATAAAGGCATTGAACGACTTTGGTTCGAGTGCGCTCCCACCTCTCCGCCGCTCTCCAACCTCATGCCAACGGGCAGGGACTGGCACAGGTACGAGGAGGCGCTGGTGGGGAGGGCGCTGAGCCTCGACTCCCCAGTGGTGGAGGAGTGGAGTGGGAACTGAAGAAGGCGAACGAGGGGAAGGTCGGGGGCTAGCCTGTTGCCTGGAGCCGAAGGAGGAAGCCGCTCCCAAGCTGGAACGCCGCAACCTTGCTCACTTCGAGCTGCGCCCGGGTCGCCCGGCGGTCCACCTTGACCTCCTGGATGGACCGGGGCTCGTCCCTGATCCATACGTTGGAGAACTTCTTGCCGTCGTTGACCCTCTCGACCTTCCCCTCCCCGAGGTCCCTGACGAGGAAACCGTTCCGCTCCACCCTGCTGACCTCTATCTTCCTTGACCGCGGGTTAAGGTGGTACTCGACCAGGTGTCTTTCGGAGCCGTCGGTCTCGCCGCAGAGGGGGCACGTCATACTCACGCCCTCCTGATTCTTACGCTTAGTTCTTTTTTGCCGATTTCAAACATCGGGGGGGCAGGGCCAGCCTCGAAGGCCTTGATCTCAGAGAAGCCGGCTCGGCATCGAGGTCGTCGACACCAGAGTTGGCCCCGGAGGAGCGCGTCGGGGAGCTGGTTTCGGGCCTTGAGGCTTGGAAAGCTGCAGAAGCCATGACTCTCCAACTCGTCCGAACTGCCCAGGGTAGCCGGCCCCGGCGGGGGGCTGCCGCGGCCTCAGTGGGCCGGTCTATGGGGTCCAGCCCCTCTCGGGTTCGTGCGTTGGCGTTACTCACCCGAGTACAGGAGCCGAATCGCGTCCCCCCGAGGGACTCCCTCCAGTAAGGGAAACATCCACCCGCATCATCGGGCCAATACTCTTGCCAACCTCGCCGGACGCATCCTGCGACCCCGTTTTTCAAGGCAGTAGTTGTCGTCGGCAAGCCCGGAAGGTATGGATGGAGCAGGCGCCTCCGGCGGGGGCGCCAGCTGCATCATAGCCCGGTGGGAGGGGGGCGACCGCATCTCGTACTCGGAACTCGAGTCATACCTCGACGTATTCGTGAAGGGGGGCGTGACAACGGAAGCCCAAAGGGAGGAGTTCTACGGCTCGATAAGGAAGCCGGACGAAGGGAGGGGCGGGGCTGGCGACCTGCGGAGCATCAGGGCATTCGACGAGGGTCTTTCGATGATGGTGGTCCTGAGGGGACGCGAAGCTTCCCTCCCCCGCGGTCCGCGCCCGGTGACGCCCCAGATACGCTCATACCCAGATGGTCGAGTTGTACCCCAATTGTCCGTTCACCCCAGCCGCGCCTGAGAACATCGCCACGTTCACGACGAGCCTGGCGTTCCTCCTCCAGAGCATGTCGACGGGGGGTTCATCTCGTCGGAGTCATGGCGCGCCTGGCATCACGACAGGGAGACCTCGAAAACGAACCTGAGGTCCGCCTGCGGGGCCAGCGCCACAGACGATGGAGTCGCTCTTGGGCAATGCGTTGAATATGCACGAAGCGTCGAGTCAAGCGTTTGGCGCGCCAGGGGCCAAAACGCTTTAGAGAAGTCCTCTCGAGTTTGTCAAGGAGCATTGTCCGGCGAAGAGAAACAGCGCAGGAGGCTGGCGGCTGTTATGTTCACAGACATCGTCGGTTACACGAAACTGACCCAGCTGAGCGAGCAGAGGACTCTGGAGACGCTCGGGGAGCACAACACGATCGTGAGAGACGCGATTGCGAAACACGGAGGGAGGGAGGTCAAGACCATAGGCGACTCCTTTCTTGCTGAGTTCGACAGCGCCCTGGAAGCGCTCAGGTGCGCAGTTGACATTCAGCAGTCGATGCGCAGCCACGGGCCTCTGGCTGTCGACGGCCAGAGGATGACAATCAGGATTGGCATCCATCTTGGCGATGTTGTCGATGAGGGTGGAGACCTGTTCGGAGACGCCGTCAACATAGCGTCGAGGGTCGAATCGTGCGCTCCCCCTGGCGGGGTCTGCGTTTCGCAGCAGGTGTATGACCAGATACACAACAAGGTCGAGTACGCGATGGAGAGGTTGGAGGGGGCATCCCTCAAGAACGTTAGCTTCCCCACGCCAGTCTATTCCGTCATCATCCCCTGGCGGGCTAGCTTGGCCGGGGCGGAGGGGGGCAAGTTCGACAAGAAGCGCGTTGCTGTCCTGCCCTTCGTGAGCATGAGCCCTGACCCGAACGACGAGTACTTCGCTGACGGGATGACTGAGGAGCTCATATCCGCCCTCTCGAAGATCGAAGGGCTGAGCGTAATATCTAGGACATCCGTGTCTCAGTACAAGCAGAAGAAGGCGTCGACCCCCGCTATAGCGGCAGAGCTCAGGGCAGGCACGATACTGGAAGGGAGCGTCAGGAAGTCTGGTTCGCGTGTGAGGGTGGCAGTCCAGCTCATAGACGCGAACAAGGACGAGCATCTCTGGGCCGAGAGCTATGACAGGGAGGTCGACGACGTCTTCGCGATACAGAGCGACATAGCAGTGAACGTGGCCAGGGAGACGATGTCGAAGCTCATCGGGAGGAGGGCGGAGGAGATAAGGCGCGGCCCCACAAACAGCAGCGAAGCGCACGCCGCATATATGCTCGCAAAGTACAGCATGAACATGGGAACAAGGGAGGGCCTGGTCAAGGCAATCGCAAACCTCGAGTCAGCCGTAGCGTTAGACCCAGGGTTCGCTCTTGCTTACGCAGCCCTCGCGAACTGCTACACGTACATGGCTGGCGTTTACCTTCCTGACAAGGAAGCATTCGAGATGGCGTCACGCTATGCGAGTATGGCTGTCAAGATGGACAGCTCGTCAGGTGAGGCCCACCTTTCCCTGGGGACGATAGCGTTTCAGCACGAGTGGGACTGGGAGAAGGCGGGCAGCGAGCTGTCCGAAGCTGCAAGGCTCAACCCAGGCTCTGCCGAGGCGCACATGTGGATGGGAGGGTACCTGGCCATCCTGTTGCGGACAGACGAGGCGATGAAGGAGCTCATGAGGGCTGAGGACCTCGACCCATTGTCGCCTCTCGTGAAGCTGAACATCGCTTACGCGCTCTACCTAGCCAGGAGATACGACGAATCTATCACGAAGTGCGAAGAGACAGTGGCGCTCTCAAGAGACTTGGCTGAAGGGTACCTCGTAATGGCCCTGTCATACGCAGCCAAGGGGACGTACGAGGAGGCGATACGAGCGGAACAGAGAAGCCCGACCGTGAAAGGTAGGCCCCCGAAAGGGGTCCTCGGGTACATCTACGCCCTCGCTGGCAGGAAGGAGGAAGCGCTAGGAGTGCTGAGGGCGCTGGAGGAGCTAGGGCCAAGCGCGACCGGAATCGAGGAGAGGGTGTTCGTCCTCATCGGTCTTGGGGAGTATGACCGCGCCCTGGACCTTATGGAAGAGGCGCTCGAGGGCAGGCACTCTTGGCTCGTGATAATGGCGCAGGGGGCGGTCTTCGACCCGATGAGAAAGCTGCCCAGGTTCGCTTCATTCATGCGGAGGATAGGGCTCGAGGCCTCGCAGCAGAAGGGAGGCGCGCAGCAGGCATGAGCGCCGACGAGGGGAAGAGGAGCCTTGCGGCTGTAATGATAACAGACATAGTAGGCTATACGGAGAAGACGCAGAGGAACGAATCGCTCGCGATGTCCCTGCTCGAAGAGCACAGGAAGGTGCTCAGGGAGGCGTTTGGGAAGCATGGGGGGATGGAAGTCAAGACGATGGGCGACGCGTTCCTTGTGAAGTTCCAGAGCGCTCTTGCGGCTGTCAGGTGCGCCTACGAGATCCAACGATCCCTCCGCGAGTTCAACGCTGGCAGGGATGAGGAGAGGAGGGTCGTGGTCAGGATAGGGCTTCACATGGGTGACGTGATAGAGGAAGGGCATGACATCTACGGGGACGCAGTCAACGTTGCCTCGAGGATTGAGCCTCTCGCCGACCCTGGGGGTGTTTGCCTCACTCGTCAAGTGTATGACCAAGTGCAAAACAAATTTGAATTACCGCTAGCAAGTTTGGGAACAAGAACCTTGAAGAATGTCCGCGTATCTTTAGAA
>JAFMAD010000021.1 GCA_029785195.1 Nitrososphaerota archaeon | reverse complement strand
TGGATAGCGCGAGCCACCAGCTTACGTACTCCTCTGCCTCCTCGCTCAAGGCGACCTGCAACGAGCTCCGGCGCTAATAAACCCGCTCAGCTGCCAGAAATCGACGGGAACGGATAAATAGAGAACGACCGAAAAAAATACGGTCTGGCACGCAGCGTGCTACGACGGGCGATCTGGACTGGCCCGAAAGGCCGGAATGATGACCTCATTGCTGCGCGCCGGGCTTTGATTTAGCACTAATTGGGGTCGCTTTCGGGCCGCCTTCTCGCTTCGAGGCTCCACTGGCGAGCGCTTGAACCCCATCGATGGTCTGGCTCCAGATTCTTGAGACCTATTTCCTACAGAGTGGTCTGTCTGCGAATAGGATACACCTGTGCGGGTGCTTTGATAGATTCATAGATTCTTCCCAAAATCGTGGGGTCAGCCGGAATTTGACCACGTCACTTCTGGCGAAGGTAGAGAGTTCCCTGCAGCCTGCCCTTCGCCCAACGTCTGACCACTCGATTTCGTGGATGGTTTGTTCGTATAGAAACTCACTATAACCGTAATAAGCTAGGTATCCTTTCTCCTGTGGCTATTACCTTCATCTCCTGAAGAGGCCGGCACCCAACTATTCGGGAATCACCCCACTTTCTTTGTTCGCCCTACGAGGCGCGTTCCCTATTCACCAGGCGAAGATGTTCTCGGTGTCTTTCCCAAGGAGAATCCCACCCTGGTGTGTCATCCCTCAGTAGGAGAATCCATCAATGTAGAGCGGGCAGGCAATAATCCTGCTCCTCAGTGGTCCTTTATTACTCCTGAAGGTTTGGGTATTCTGGACGGTTTTCAGAAGAATATTGCAGGGTCTCACAATCAGCGATACGGTCTAGGAGCCGTTCAGCCCTCATCACAAGATGGGTAAACAATCAGCTCAGGAATGGCCTACCTTAGCGGGTATCCGGTGTGGACCGAACGAGTCACCCACACAGACGGCATGTCAATAATCCGTGTCGCGGCCGATTTCTGATACAGCCTCTAACCTTGTACGAAAGTCGCTGGAACGTGACAAACTGCTCGGATGATGCTCCGCTCACAGAAGTGGGAGGTATTGGATGGCCGAATCGAGTGACAGTACCAGACCAGACCTCGCATCAACAGTAGGGGTGGAAAACGTCGGGGCGGCGTTGGACGATATGGTAGCCACGTTAGAGTAATAGAAAACGTTGTAGTCGAAGCTCATCCCGTCATAGAAGGTGTAACCCTTTACCGTCGGCGCGAAGGTGACGTAGTAAGGCTGGTTGAAGACGAAGACCTCAGGCGCCAGGCTGACGATGTCGTTCTGGAGCTGATAGAATATCTGCTGCCTCAGGGTATTGTTGGTGGTAGCCCTCTCCTGAGCGATCAGGTTGTTAATCGTGGCGTTGTTGAGCCAAGACATCGACTCCCATGTGCCGCTGGCGGAACTCGAGTAGATTGGATAGAAGTAGGAATCGGTGTCTGGATAAAGCGGGTCGTAGTAAATCTCCGAAATCTGTGGAGTGGTCGAGTTGCTGGCGGCCAACTGAGTAATCGTCTGGAACGTCTGTGTGGCTATGTTGACCTTTATTCCCAATACGTTCTCCATATTCGACTGGAAGAGTGCCGCTATCTCTTGTTCAGGTATGTTCCCTGTGACGTAAGTCAGCGTGATGGTGGTCGTCGCGGGGTTGATACCCGAGGCCTGAAGCATCGCCTTTGCCTCGGTGGGGTTGTATGTATACTGGAATACGTTGGGGTCGTGGTATTGGTAGTTGTTGCCCACTGGACCTTGTGACTGGACAGCACCAGGTAGAATTGTCGGAATGGCGCTGTAATTGAACGCATAAGAGACAGCTTTCCTGAAGTCGAGGTTACCAAAGGGGCACCCGCACTGTGTGTTCATCACGAGGCTGAAAGTGTTCGGCGAGGCGAAGGTGTCCCAAGTCCACCCCATCTTTTGGAGAGACTGGTAGGTAGGCACCGCTAGGAACGTTCCAGCCCAGTTCAATTGCCCCGCTTTCGCAAGCGACAGCACCGTAGCGTCAGAGTCTATGTAATAGTAGTTTACAGCATTGTATGGACTTGGATTACTTGCCCATCCCTTCCAGTACCCGGTGAACCGAGTGAGGGCAAGTTCAGGAGACCCGCCTGGTTGGTAACTCTTGAGCATATATGGGCCTGAGCCCGCGTCGTGAGAAGTGAGCCACGCGAGCCCCCAGTCCCCCATCGGGTTGCTCGCAGTCACGTTGGCCAGATGCTGCATCACTGTGTTTTGATCGACAATGAAGAAGAGCGAGAGCGAACCAAGGAATGGTGCGTAGACATTGTTTAGAGTAAACCGAACAGCAGTGGCGTTCAGGGCTGTTATGCCAGAAGAGCTTAGGACAGGTGACCAGAGACTAGAGAAGCCCTGTCCGATGGCGAGCTCTCTCTTCATCGAGAAGACGACGTCACTAGCATTCATCACGTTTCCGCTGTGGAAATGGATGCCGCTCTCCATATCGAAAGTGTATACCAGATTATTAGGAGAGATTGTCCATTTCGTGGCGACATTCGGTTCCACTGTGCCGTTGGGGGCCTGGGTCAGGAAGTTATCATACATATTGATGTTGGCAGCGAACTGCGTGTAGTCGTTGCCCGCTGCCGGATCCAGAGTCCCAAATGGCTGGGCAACCTCTGCGTTAAGAGTCGAGTTTCCAGAAGTAGAGGAAGTCGTGTAGAGACTCGTGACCGAGCTGGTTGCTGAAGTCGAAGAAGTTGTGGAAGGAGTCGAACTCACCGAAGTCGTAGTGGTTGTCTTACCACTCGAGGTTACCACGAAGTATACTCCGACACCCGCGATGATTATAATCACTACTATTACCACACCAACTACGGCGTTGGAAATTCCCGGCCTACTGCTGTGGGAAACCTGCACCAGCGCTAATAACGCTGAATTCAGAATTTAAGTATTCCTTTCTGCTTTGCAATGTCTTCGGCAAGAGCCTATCGGACCTCCTAAACATAGAATCTGCTGCCGATGGGTTTAACGCCTCCAGAGACGGCGCCAAGAATGATGCTCTTTGGTCTCGATGACATCGAGCCGCTGGCTGTGGGGAGCGCGGTGTTGGGGTCTGGGGGCGGAGGAAATCCATACGTTGGCGCGCTCCTTCTCCGGAGCTCTATGGAGGCGAAAGGGCTAAACAAGATTAGCGTCACGCCATTCGACCAAATCGACGAGTCCGACTTCCTGATTTGTTCGGCAGGCATGGGCTCTCCTGCCATCGGCATTGAAAAGTTGGCCACATACACGGACCATCTGCGCGCGTTCAGGGGATTGGAGTCGTATGTAGGGAGGAAGGCAACACTCGTTTCTCCGATAGAAATAGGGGGAATCAACTCCTTAGTGCCGTTGGTGGTGGCGAGCCAGACAGGGCTCCCCGTGGCCGACGGGGACGGCGAGGGCCGCGCGTTTCCTGAGCTACAGATGACCACTCTTACAGGATATGGACTTTCCGCGTCTCCCGTCTGCTTGGCAGAGGAACGTGGGAACACGCTGATAATCAACGGCATATCAGACATATGGGTCGAGCGTATCGCGCGCGCGGCTACGGTGACCTTTGGGGGTCGGGCATATGTAGCCATCTACCCGCTGGAGGGGCGCGACTATCTGAGGGGAGCCATCCCAAACTCTCTGAGCCATGCGGTCAACATAGGCAGATCCCTGCTGGAGGGCATCCAGCATAAGAACGCAGAAGACGCGTTAGTAGAGTCGTGCGACGCCAAGTTGATCTTCGTCGGGAAGGTCGTAGACGTGAAGCGCTACAACACCAGAGGATTCGCAGTGGGATACACAAAAGTCGAAGGATTGGACGGCTACGCCCATGACATCATGAAAGTTTCCTTCCAGAACGAATACCTGCTGGCGGAGACAGGCGGCGCGCGGGGCGAGCGGCGCCGTGCAGCGGTCACCCCTGACATTATATCAATCCATGACATGGAGACGCTCCTACCTATAACCACCGATTCGCTCAGGTACGGGCAGAGGTGCAAAGTGTTTTCCATCCCGGTGAGCAGGAAGTGGGAATTTCCTGGAGCCGATGAGTTGGTGGGCCTCAAAGCGTTTAAGCTTGAGTGAGCCGCTACTTCATTCGGTAGAGAACCCAAAACTCCGTGATACCTGCGACGCCGATGACCGCCGCCACTGGAATTACGTAAGCGAAGCCGAACATCCCGAACGCCTGGAAGACAGAAGGGATGCCCAACAAATCGAAGACGAGGAAGGCGGTAGTGAGCCCGAGCTTCATGGCATAGTGCCCGAAACCCACGGACGACTCGGCGACAAGCCTTTCAAGCCGCTTTGCCACATAGCGCTTTAGCGCTCCCTCGACCCCTCTGCCCTTGTCCGCCGTCTACACCAACCTCATGCGAAGTGACACGCCACCCAATGCTCCTTTCCCTTGTCTATAAACTTGGGACCAGTGTCGCAGACGTCCTCTCTGAGCCAACACCTATCCCTGAAGACACACCCTTCACTGTGTCCATTTATGGGCACGGTCGGAATCTCCTCAGGTACGTCCGCAGGCTTTACTCGTATCTCAGAGTCGCTGACCACGGGGACAGAAGAGAGAAGGAGCCTCGTGTAAGGGTGCAGCGGATTTTTGAATATCTCGCCGGTCTCCCCCATTTCACACATCTTTCCCCTATAGACTACCAAGGTCCTATCGCAGAAATTCGCGACCAGGCTGAGATCGTGCGAGATGAACACGTATGTTATCTTCAGCCTGGTCTTCAGGTCCTTCAGAAGGGCGATTATTTTGGCTTGGACAGAGACGTCTAGAGCGGAGGTCGGTTCATCCAATATCAGGACTTCGGGATTCAGGGCCAGGGCCCGTGCGATTGCCACGCGTTGTTTTTCACCGCCACTCAGCGTGTGCGGGTACCTCTGAAGGTAGCTGTCATCGAGGTTGACCAACTTCAGAAGGCTATTGACCTTGCCCTCGGACGCTTGGTGGTAGATTTTGAGGGGGGCTTCTACCAGGTCCCTCACCTTGTGTCTGGGGTTCAGAGACGAAGTGGGGTCCTGGAAGACAGTCTGCACCTTTCTCCTGTAATCTCTTATCTGGGCGTCTTTGAACTTCGATATGTCCTCTCCTTCAAAGAGTATCCGGCCCGTGTCCGGGCGATAGACCAGGAGCATCATCTTCGCTATCGTAGTCTTCCCCGACCCGGTCTCACCTATGATTCCGAAAGTCTCACTTGGGCGGACCCTGAAGCTGACGCCACTCACTGCCTGGATTTCGGCCCTGACGCTCCTCGCGAGTCCGCTCTTGACCTCGAAGGTCTTCGAGACCTCCTCGAGGCTGTAAATATCAGACGACCCGCAGGCCTCCCTGTTCGGCAACATAGCAGGCGACCTTTTGGCCTGGAGCGAGCTCTTTCAACTCTGGTTGCCTTGTTAGACATTTATCGATGGCGTATGAGCATCTCGACGCGAAGCAACAGCCTACGGCTGCCCGGTCCTGCTGGGCGATTTCTCCGTCAATACCTTCCATGGACCTCGATTTGTCCAGCGAGGGGATGGAGTCGATGAGTCCCTTGGTGTATGGGTGGAGCGGCTTCCTGAAAATCTGCGCCGTCGGGCCGGCTTCGACCACGCGCCCGGCATACATCACATATGTCTTCATGGAGGACTCTCTCGCTATGCCGAGGTTGTGTGTTATCAGGATGAGGCTCATCTTCTCCTCCTTGGTCAGTTTGGTCAACAGCGACAGAATCTCTTTCTGTGTAGTAACGTCGAGTGCTGTCGTCGGTTCGTCTGCGATCAAGAGGCTCGGCTTGCGCAGGAGGGCCATAGCTATCATGACACGCTGACGCATGCCGCCACTGAGTTGAAAGGGGAACATCCGGAGTATCTTGCCATCCCCATAGCACTGGGCTCCCTCCAGGGCAGACCTTATTCGGCTCGTCTTCTCCTCCTTTGTCTCTTTCCTCCCGTGGAGCGACCAATTGAGGACGTCGTTCATCTGGTCCTCCACTCGGAAGAGTGGGTTGATGGATGACATGGGGTTCTGGAATATCATAGCGATGTGCTCCCGCGCGGCAGCTGCACCCTCTTTGGTGAGTACGTTTACGCCATTGAAGGTTATGGTGCCGGAGCGGATTACAGCGTTCTTCGGGAGGACTCCCATCACGGCCCTTGCCGTGAGGGTCTTACCACTGCCTGTCTCCCCAACGATGGCTACTGCCTCTGACCTCTCCAGTGTAAGTGACACGTCACTGAGGATTGGAAGGACTCGACCATCGGAGTGGACGGAGAGGTTCAGCCCGTTGATTTCAAGGAATGAGGTCATATCACCTTCACGTCGAAGAGGTCCCTGATACCATTGCCTATCAGGTTGAACGCGAGGATGAGGAGAGTGAGAGCGATGCTGGGGAAGACAGGAATCCACCACTTCGTCGCTATGTAGGCCGAGCCGTTAGCCACCATCACGCCGAGGTCCGGCGTAGGAGGGCGGACACCAATACCGAGAAAGCCCATGCCTGCCTCGATAAGGATGATGAACCCGGCGTCCAGCATCATCTTTGCGGAGAGTGTGGATGCGGCGTTAGGGAGGATTTCTCTGAACATTATCCTGAAGGCGCCGGCGCCCTGGACCCGTGCGGCCTCGACATAGGGCTGGTTCTTGAGAGATTTCGTCAGAGTGAACATGATGCGGGCATACCAGTTCCACCACAGGCTCAGAAGTGCGATGATGACGTCTTGGAGGCTGGGTCCCAGTATGCCAGCGATTACCAGTGCGAAGATCAATGCCGGGAGGGCGAGGAAGACGTCAGTGACCCGCTCTACAAGGGCCTCGACCCATCCGCCATAGTAACCCGCGACCAGCCCCAAGGTGACGCCCAAAATGACGCTAGGAATGAGCACCACCACGGCTATGAAAAGAGAGATGCGGAAGCCGAATATGACCCGGGTGAAGACATCCCTACCGACGTCATCTGTGCCGAACAGATGGCTCAGAGATGGAGAGAGGAAAGCCTGCCCGAAGTTGGCATAGGCTCCGGCCTCGTTTGGATAGGGGGTGATGTAGGGAGCCAGAAGGGCGAGTGCAACGATGGCTGCGAGCATCACCAGGCCTGCGAGCGCCATCCTGTCGTAAGTTAGCCGCCTGAAGGATTGGGCAAAATTCTGCCAGCGGACAACAGAGCTGTCGCTCAATGACCTACGCCAAGCCTGATTCTTGGGTCTATGTATCCGAGGCTCAGGTCGACCAGGAGGTTGAGCACCACGTAGAATACTCCGATGACTATGACGGTCGCGACGATGGCGTTGAAATCATCACTCTGCATGGCCGTGACCGCATAGGTGGACAAGCCGCCCCAGCTAAAGACCTCCTCGACGAGGAAAGCGTTGGCGATGAGCGATGCATAGAGCAGTCCTAACACTGTGAGGACCGGGATGAGGGCGCTCCGGAGAGCGTATTTGAAATCCAGCGCGAAGGACCTTGCGCCGAAAGTCTTCAAAGCGAGATAGTAGTCCTCTTCCGTTTCGTCAAGCATACCCGAGTAGGTCAGTTGTGCTATCTGCCCGATGCCGGCCAGCGAAAGGGCGATCTCTGGGAGCAGGAGGTGTTGGGAAGTGCTTACGAAGGCGGGCCAGTTGCCTGTGAGTATACTGTCGACCCAGAGCATCCCGGTGACGTGGGTTGGGGGCGGGACGCTTATCTGGCCAATAATCGCATTGAAATGGAACCAATAACTAGAGATTACCTGCAGCCCCAGGCCGACCGTGAATGAGGGTATAGCAACGCCCACCATCCAGAGAGCGCGGACCACACCTGAGAGAATCTTTCCTCTCCTTGAGGCGGCGATAACACCTAGAGGTATACCGATGAGCGACGTGAGAATAATCGAGATAGTGATAAGCTCGAAGGTCGCCGGGAAGTGAATCTCGACATCGTGGAGGACGTTATCCTTCGTTACTATAGACAGACCCCACTGTCCGTGGAGGAAGTTCCAGAGCCAATAGAAATACTGCTCATAGAGGGGCCTACTGAGACCGAGCTCTCTATCATAGGCGGCCACCTGGGCTTGGGTGGCATAAGGGCCCAGCGCAAGCCGGCCCGGATTCGCGGGGAGGATACGGGAAAGGTAGAAGATGAGCAAAGAAAGGCCGACTAAAGTCACTAGGGCGAGGAGAACCCTTCGAGCGACAAACTCGGCAAACCTCAAACCTTCACTCAAACTTGGTTAGATGCTATTTAAGAAGTTGGGAGGATATGGGCAAGCTACAGCGGCCGCGAGTCGTGCAGGATAAATAGACGGCACACACCGACTTACACGAGAAGTGCAAATCGGTCCAGACGAAATCGAGCGCATCGCACTCGGCGCCGCGTTCCTCGGGACTGGAGGAGGGGGCGACCCGTTTGTCGGAAAGCTCCTTGCGCTTGACGCGGTCGACAGGTACGGGCCTGTGGAGCTGATACAGCCAGAGGACGTGCCGGACGATGGCCTGGTGATTCCGTCAGCGATGATGGGGGCGCCGACAGTGATGGTAGAGAAGATCCCGAACGGCAGCGAGGGAATGCATGCACTGAATTCCCTTCAGAGTAGGTTGGGGAAGAAGGCGTTCGCCATCTCTCCGATAGAAGAGGGCGGGATAAATTCGCAGATACCTATAGCTGTGGCTGCAAACCTAGGGCTGCCGCTGATCGACTGCGATGGGATGGGGCGAGCGTTCCCGGAGCTTCAGATGGTCACGTTCACCCTCTATGGAATCGCCGCAGCACCGATGGTGATGGCCGACGAGAAGGGGAACACGCTCCAGATGGACACGATAGACAATCTATGGACCGAGAGGATTGCGAGGTCGGTCACGGTGCAGATGGGCGGTTCCTCTCTTATCGCCATATACCCGATGGAGGGCCGCCGGCTGAAGGAGTCGTGTGTCAGGGGGTCCGTCACCCTCGCGATGCAGGTCGGCGAGATAATCGCTGAAGCGAGGACCCACGGGTCCAATCCTGCAGAGCAGGTTATGGAGCGGATGAAGAGCGTCGTCATCTTCAAGGGGAAAGCCACGGACATACTTAGACGAACGACGGCGGGGTTCGCGAAGGGCGAAGCGACGTTCGACGGGCTGGACGAGTTTTCAGGGAAATCGCTCAAAGTAAGGTTCCAAAACGAGAACCTCGTAGCCACCATGGACGGGAGGCCGGTGGCGATGGTCCCAGATCTGATCTCCGTCCTCGACCTCGAGTCAGGGCTCCCCATAACCACGGAAGGGCTCAGGTACGGGAACAGGGCTCTGGTGCTGGGGACCCCCTGCGACTCGAAGTGGAGGACCCCGAATGGCGTCAAGCTGGTAGGGCCGAGATACTTTGGATATGACTTTGACTACGTGCCTGTAGAGGAGCTGGCGAGGTCGAGCTGAACAAGTTCAGGATAGGTATCGACGTCGGCGGGACCCACACCGACGCTGTGATTCTCGACCAGGCAAACGAGTTGGTAGGGGCCGAGAAGGTCGACACCACCTCGGACGTTTCGACGGGCATAGACAACGCCCTCACCGCGGTCCTCTCGAACAGCAGGGTCGAAAGGAAGAACGTCGCCGCGGTGATGTTCGGGACCACTCACTGCACCAACGCGATTGTCGAGAGAAAGAACCTGGCCCGCGTAGGGCTGCTTAGAATCGGCAAGCCGGCGACGACGGGGATTAGGCCACTCTACTCCCTCCCCAAGGACCTGAGGGCCGCCATCGGCGACACCTGGGAGGTCATACACGGAGGGAACGAGTTCGACGGGAGAGAAATCTGGCCACTGGACGAAGAGGAGGCCAGGCGAGCCGCGGAGCGCTTCAGAAAGGAAGGCGTGGAGGCCGCGGCAGTGTCTGCCGTCTTCTCGCCGGTTAGTGCTGCTCACGAGATGCGGGCGGGGGAGATTCTGGCCGAGGTGCTTGGCAAGGACGTCCAAATCACTCTCTCCCATGAGATAGCCAGCATTGGGCTCCTCGAGAGGGAGAACGCGACGGCGCTTAATGCCGCCCTGGTGAAGGTCGCGAATACTGCCTTCGACGGTTTCGTAAGATCGGTAAAGACATCTGGGCTGGACAAAGCGAGCATCTTCCTGACGCAGAACGACGGTACGCTGATGAACGTGGCCTACGCGAAAAAGTATCCCGTGAAGACCATAGCGTCAGGGCCGACCAATAGCATGAGAGGGGCCGCTTTCCTAACTGGTCTGACTGATGGGATCATCATAGACATAGGGGGGACGACCACCCTAGTTGGCGCGGTGGTGAAGGGTTTCCCTAGGGAGTCCAGCGTGGCCGTCGAGATTGGGGGGGCGCGCACCAACTTCAGGATGCCCGACCTTCTCGCGGTGAGCTGCGGGGGAGGGACGGTTGTCACCATGGAGGGCGATCAGGTGAGAGTAGGCCCCCAGAGCGTCGGCTTCAGAATCGCCAAGGAGAGTGTAGCCTGGGGAGGGAAGGTCCTCACTACCACTGACGTCAGCCTAGGTCTTGGGAAGGCGAAAGTGGACGACCCCTCCTGCGACCCCGAGCGGGTCAAGAAGTTGCTGTCCGAGGACATCCTCAAGAAGGCGCTCGACACCATTGTGTCTATCGTGGAGGATTCGGTCGACAGAGTGAAGACTTCGGCCCAGCCCGTCCCGGTCGTCCTCGTCGGCGGGGGAGGCATCATCATCCCTCCTGAGTACTATCCTAGGTTCAGGGGCGCCCAGCGAGTGGACAGGCCGCCCCACTTCCAGTATGCCAACGCCATGGGTGCAGCCATCGCCCAGGCCAGCGGGGAGGTCGACAAGATATTCGAGCTGGAGAAGTCGTCGAGGGAGGAGGTGCTCCAGCGTGCGAAGGACCTGGCAGTGGCGGACGCCGTGAAGGCGGGGGCCGACCCCGGGTCGGTCGAGATAGTGGAGGTCGAGGAGATACCCCTCTCCTACCTCCCCGGCGTGGCCATTCGCGTCAGGGCCAAGGCAGTTGGACGTCTGAAGATTTGAACTTGCTCAGCCGAGGGCATGCTGGCAATGTTCGGCGACTTCGAGCGCCGTGGCAAACCAGACTCCGGGCTTCGACTTCATATACTCCACGGTCCTCTCCAGCATGTCAAGACGTGAGGCTCTGCCGATGACTTGTGGGTGGAGCATGAACATGCAGTACTTCTGTTCCCTGTACATGGCGTCGAACTCGTCGCGGTAGACGACCTCCACCTCCCTGGGTGTGAGGAAGGGCTTGGGGAGGCCGAAGGTGTAAGCGAAGTAGGACGTGTCGTTGAAGGCGAAGGTCACCGGAAGTTCAATCATGCGACTCTTGCCGCCCTCTGAGTGGAGTCTGTACGGCTGATCGTCGTCCATCAGGGTGCTCTCATAGACGAACCCCAGATCGTCGAGGTTGGAGATGGTGGTCTTCCCGAGAGAGAGCCTCGCCCCCTTGGGCCGGACCCCGGTCACCCTGAACAGGGCATCGCCCCCTTGAATCAGCATCTTTCTTTCCTCATCCTTCGTGAGTTTCGAGCAGTCCTCGTGCAGGTAGCCGTGGTGGGCGATCTCGTGGCCTGCGGACGCTATGCTCTTAGCAGCCTCTGGGTACCTCTCCGCTATTGCCCCGGGGACAAAGAAAGTGCCTCTGACCTCCTGTCTCCCCAGCATGGCGAGCACGCGTGGCAGGCCCACCCGGGGCCCGTAGACTCCCTGAGAGATGTCGATGGGCGAGGGTTCACGGGTCAACCAGACGTTCCACAGGAGCTCCGCGTCTAGGTCGAATGAGAGGACAACGGGGCACCTCACTCCGTCGGGCCAACTTATCTGTCCCATGAAGCCGAGTAGACCACAGACTCTTAAAAGTGCGAGGGGAATGTGGTATATGCCGAATCGAGGCTCGCCATGAAACCCTCGCCCTGACTCTAGGCCAGTCCTCACCCAGATTAATCCTTCATGTGTCCTGCAGAAAGATTGAAGTCGTTGATGGATAGAGAGACTATGGTATGAAAATTGAAGGCGCGCAGTTTACAGTCGTGGACTGGAAGAAAGTCGCCCCCACGACGCACCCCGGCATCGAAGGGGCTGCTTCGTGGCGGACGGTCGGTGCAGGGAACGCCCGCGTGAGAATCGTGGAGTACTCTCCTGGCTACGTTGCGGACCACTGGTGCTCCAAGGGGCATGTGGTGTTCGTCCTAGAGGGGGAGCTAACCACCGAGCTGAAAGATGGGCGGAAGTTCGTAATCGCTGCCGGCTCTAGCTTTTACGTCGAGGAGGACGAGAGGAATCCGCACACGACGCGGACGGGAAAGGGGGCCAAACTTTTCATTGTCGACTGACGTCTGACGGCCCTCTTACTTCATTCCAACAAGAGACCAGATCTTGGCCCAGAAGTCGGGCATCGACTACGCGGCCGCGTGGTGGATGGTGTCCCTCGATGCAAATTGGCAAATTTAGTTCGATGGCGATCAGGGAGTGCTTCGGAAGGTGTCTACATGATCTTCCGCTTACCAACTCTCGTCTGGAGTATCCTCCCTCGTCAGTGACGAACTCTCCTCAAGATGCTCGAGGTGAAACATGGCGGTCGAACGGGTCAGGCCGCTATTCTCGACGAGTTTAGCGAATTTGTGCAGGATTTCGCCTTTCCAGCGTGAATTCCGATGTGCCAGATTGGAGAACAGAAGCTTCTCGGATGCCCTGTGGACGTCGAAGACCGCGCCCTCGGAATCATTGATGTTCAACGACGACAGAAGGTTTGGTCGGATTTTAACTGCCGGTCGGTGGGCAGGTCACAGAGATGACCTCATTGCTGCGTGCTAGCCAAAAATACCGCAAGCCATGCGTAGGCGGACCCGCATGGGTCATTCTTCGCTGATGTCATGATACAGCCTGCGCAGCCGCTCGATGGCGGCGGTCACCGGGGTGAGCACCGCCCCGGCCCCCTTCATCTCCGCCATCGCAAGGGCGCCGTCGCCCGGTTTCGCATCCACGGCCCTGACGCAGTCCTCTAGGACGACCACATTGAACCCAACACGCAACGCATCCAGGGTGCTCTCCTTGACGCAGTAGTCAGTTGCCAGACCTCCGATATAGACCTCGTCGACCTCGCGCTCCTTCATGGCTGCTTCCAACCCAGTCCCCTGGAAACCGGAGTAAGCCTCCTTCAGTGGGTCGTCCCCCTTGCTGAAGACCGGTGCGCCTTGGGGCACCCGAAGGTCGGGGTGGAACGCCGAACCTCTGCTCCCCTGCACACAGTGAGGCGGCCAGACTCCCCCGTGACCCGCAAAGGACATGTGGTTCGGTGGGTGCCAGTCCCTCGTGAAGAACACCGGGAGCCCTAACCTCTCGAAGGCACCTATTGCTGTGTTGAGGCCATGTATTATCTGGTCCCCGCCCTCGACCGCAAGGGCGCCTCCGGGACAGAAGTCCACCTGGACGTCGACGACCAGCAGGGCCTGGCGCACAGGCGTCACCTCCAGACAAGGGCAGGATTCGACCCACTGAGCCGGTCCAGATCGGTTCTGACCCGGGCTCTGATAGCGTCGATCTCCTCAAAGCCGCCTGCCAGCCTACCTTTCTTCAGGACTTGCTTCAGCATGGGGGCAGAGCCCTTCGGCCTCGGCGATCCATCGAGCGACACCGTGTCCCTGAAGCCGGCACCCCTGTAGACAGCTTTGCGCCCGCCCAGCCCGCCCCTCTTTGCCCTGAACTCCCTCGTCTCTCCTTCGCCGACCTCCACTATCTTTGCGCTCAGATCGATGACAGGAGGGTACGCTACGGCTGT
>JAFMAD010000020.1 GCA_029785195.1 Nitrososphaerota archaeon | reverse complement strand
TAGACGTGTATACATATAAACATGTATTCGAAGAGCCGCACCTCGAGTAGGGTCCAGCCGGCTTGGTTGCGTGGGAGGAGCCACCCGTCTTCAACTTCTCCGACCTAAAGGTCCGGAGATTGCAGCTGCCGGTTGCGCCGCCATAGGCTGGTCGGAAGCGGCCCCCGATCCGACTTTCCTGATGCCCTTGGCCTGGACGTTCAGGGCGCCCGGCCTCTTCGACGCCATCTACGCCGCCACGGCCCTGAACCAGGACGACGGGCGGAAGATACTCTCAACAGACGAAGTATACGACAGGGTGGCGGGGATAACACGGGTGGACCCGCGCACCTACCGACCCTGAGGAGCGCCCGCGCGCCCATCAGAGGCTTCTGCCTTCGACCACGTCGGGCCCCCCGGGGCCGGAGCGGGCTCCTGCGGGGCGCCCGCAGCGCCTGTATCTTGAGGTCCGAGGCAGCAGTGTACCGCTCGTCCAAGGGAGCCAGGGACGGCCGCCTTCTACCCGCTCCGAAGGAACCACTTCCACGCAGGGATGACGTCAATCCTCTTGCCGCTCTCGTTCAAGACCCTCTCCTCGCCCTTCGTGACCACCGTCGGCTCGTCCGTGCCGAGCGCGTCGGAGGCCTCGAGGAGCGCGTCCTGGCTCAACCGGTTCATGAGGCTCCTCATCAGGTGGGAGAAGAAGGCAGAGAACTATCTCGCGCTGGTCCAGCTGGCCTGCTCCCTAGCCGTCTACAGGAGGACAATGCTGGGATGGCTCTAAGGCTTCTTGCCCCTGAGGGCTTCAGCTGCGAGGGCCGTCACTCTCCCTTTCATTTCTTCAGGCGGGATTCCCTTTCCTTTCAGGCCATCGATCTTCTCGGCCAAGTCGATCTCCCCCAGCGTCTTGAGCCAGTTCTGGAAGTCGCCTCTCTCGACGTGGAATTTGACAGAGGTTGTCTCGACATTCGCCAGCTTCCTCTGGAAATCAACAATGCTGCTTGCAGCCACGCCCAACGGCTCGTCCAAGCCCCTGTAGAAGTAGAACGCCTTCTCGGGAGGCAGTTCCATGGTCGCCCTTCGCTCCCCGGCAGGCGTCTTCTTTCCTCTCTTGCCGCGACTCACATTCTGATACCCCCGGGCCTCATTATTAGGCTTTGATGGGGCAGGCACGGGTCGACTTTTGCGGCGCCTTGCAGCTCCCGCCTCAGGCTGCAAGCAGAACGACCGCATCGACACCGGCCGACCTCTCGTTTCCCGGGACGCGGTAAGATGCCCGTTCCGCCGTCTTATGGCTTGTCAGTCACCAAAGAGCTGACCTTCAGATTGCATCCATCTCCCGAAGTGTGACGTAAGCCTTCAGGACCTCCGCGTGCGACCACGCTAGCCAGGGGGGCGCGGTGTTCTCCCCTGTATTCGTCTTCCAAAGCTCGTGCTGCCTATGGTCAAGGAAGGTGCCCTCGAACTGTTCCGGCAGCCTTCCTTCGGCACTCCTGGTTTCCAGGCAGTTCTTCAGCAGGGTCTCGGCGATATCGTACCTTCTCTGAATGGCCATTGCCCTGCTGAGCTGAGCAGTCGTAATCATCCATGCTTGCCCACCCCAATAGCTATCATGATGAAAACCGCGCTGGTCGTGGCCCGCTTCGGGTATCAGGTACCTCCGGAGCCCGCCCGTTAGGTGCACTTCTCCTCCGGTTGCCTCTGTCGCTGTTTCTGTGTACAGGGACCTCACAATCTCGGATATGGTGTTCCTGAACATGGGCGAATCGTTCGGGAAGACCTCGTAGTCCGTGAGAAGCCAGAGAGAGGTGGAGCAGATTCCGGTTGGCGTTTCGTAGTATCTCTTGAGCATCTTCAGACTCTCCCCCTCCCTGAAAAGCCCAAGAAGCATGTCCATCGTTAGCTTCGTGAATTCCCTCACCTCGGGGAGTGGAAAGAATTGCTGCAGATCCCCCGCTGCAAGGCTCGCGGCATAAATCGTACCTACCACGGATGAAAACAGAGGGCCTCCCAAGTGAGGCTCGTTCTTCTCCTCCCATTCGTTCGCGCAGACCGTAAGCCACTTCCTCCCGTCGACCTGATCCCATATCGAGTCGAAGAGATAGGACGTCGCAACTTTGAGGCCCTTCTCGAAGGCCCCAGGGTCGACGCGCCCTGACAGGGCCAGGTGCCTCGACAGCGCCACGATAAGCCGGGCCACGCTGTCATACTGCACGTTGTTCCAGGGCTCAGCGACCTCCTGTCCGTCCCTCTTCAGCCTGCAATGGGGGTGGAATCTGTCGTCATAAAAGTCGGGGTTGGAAACTTTGGCCTTCATCTCCGAAAGTTTCTTCACGCCTTCTTCTTTCTCCGCAATAGCCCTGAAAGACCTTGCAAGTGCCTTCTCGGTTCGTTCAAAGATGTCCTTCTTCCCGGATGAGGAGGCGTACATGTCCAGAGCCGCCACGCACTCGGCGCTGTCCCGGTGCCAGACGAAATCGCCGTAGGGCCTGTAGCCGGGGGCCGCTACGAACCAACCTTCTGCCTCGTCCTGTGCCAGCAGAAGGTTGTCCACGCACCCGCTTACAAGATAGAGCTTGTCCTGGGCATCAAGTCTCTTCGCGAACAAGAAAGGGCGTTGGTTGGCGTTGGCCTGGCGATTTAAGGGTGGCCTTTTCTTGTCTCAGGCTTGAGAAAGAGCGCGCTGAGCGGCGGAAGCGTGAGCCTCAGACTCCGCTCCATTCCGTGCCAGGCCACGTCAGAAGAATCCACTCCTCCTGCGTTGCCGATACCGCTTCCCCCATACTCCTTTCCATCGCTGTTCAGCACCTCAAGCCACCTTCCTCCCACTGGAACGCCCACGAGGTATCCTCGCCTGACGACAGGCGTGAAGTTCAAGACCACAAGCACGAAGTCATTCTCCTCCGCGGACCTTCTCAAGAACGCTATGACGCTCTGTAAAGAGTCGTCGCACGAAACCCATCTGAACCCTCCGGGGTCGAAGTCTAGCGAGTGCAACGACCTCTCCCTCCTGTAGAGCTTGTTCAAGTCCTTCACCCAGAGCTCGACGCCCTGGTTCTCCCTCTCCGAGAGCAGGGACCGCCACTGCAGTCCTCCGTCATGGTGCCATTCCTCCGCCTGGGCGAACTCGTCCCCCATCCAGAGTAGCTTCTTCCCCGGGTGTGCGAACATGTACCCGAACAGAAGTCTCAGGTTCGCGAACTTTTGCCACCTGTCCCCCGGCATCCGCTGTAGGAGCGAACCTTTTCCGTAGACCACTTCGTCGTGCGAAAGAGGCAGGACGAAGTTCTCGGAGTAAGCATACCACATGCTGAATGTCATGAGTTCCTGGTGGTGCTTCCTGTAGATGGGGTCCTTTGAGAAGTATGTCAATGTGTCGTGCATCCATCCCATCTTCCACTTCATCCCGAACCCCAACCCCCCTTTCTCGACGGGTCCGGTGACGCCTGGCCACGCGGTGGACTCCTCGGCTATCGTCTGCGCCGTCGGAAACGACCTGTAGATTTGCCTGTTCAAATCCTGCAGGAAGCTCACAGCCTCCAAGTTCTCCCTCCCTCCGCGCGCGTTTCTCGTCCAGTCGCCTCCCTGCCTCGAATAATCGAGGTAGAGCATCGAAGCGACTCCGTCAACCCTGAGCCCGTCCGCATGGTAGACGTCGAGCCAGAAGAAAGCACTGCTGGACAGGAAGGACCTCACCTCGCCCTTCGAATAGTCAAACACATAGCTGTTCCAATCGGGGTGAATCCTCTTGTTCGGGTCCGAGTACTCGTAGAGGTGCGTCCCGTCGAAGAAGGCGAGACCGTAGGCGTCGGACGGGAAATGGGACGGCACCCAGTCTAGGACGACTCCGATTCCCTCCTTGTGGAGGCCGTCTACAAGCCGCATGAAATCCTGCGGGGTCCCATATCTGGCTGTCGGCGAGAAGTACCCTGTCACCTGGTATCCCCAAGAGCCATAGAACGGGTGTTCCATCACTGGGAGCAACTCGACATGGGTGAAACCCATCTCCTTCACGTAGGCCGGAAGCTCCTTCGCTAGTTCCCAGTACGCCAGAGGCTTCCCACGTCTGTCGCGTCTCCACGAACCAAGGTGGACCTCGTACATCGAGAAGGGAGACAGTTGCGAGTTCCTTTCACCTCTCCCGTCCTCCAACCATCCCTTGTCGCCCCACTTGTAGTCGGTCTTCCAGACGACCGACGCGGTCCTAGGCGGGACCTCGGCGTAAAGGGCGAATGGGTCTGCCTTGTCTACCACGTCTCCTGACCTGAGCTTCACTCGATACTTGTAGAGCGAGCCCACTTCAGCGCCGGGGACGCGCCCCTGCCAGATGCCTTCCCTATGGGGCTCGAGCGGGACCGTGCCTTCGTTCCAGTCGGTGAAATCGCCCATCACGCCGACCTCAAGCGCGTTGGGCGCCCACACGGAGAACAGCGTTTCTCTTCTCCCCTCGATGGGGTGCGACCCGAGCTTCTTGTGGAGCATGAGGTGTGTCCCCTCGTGGAAGAGGTAGGCGTCGTAGTCTGAGAAGACATCGTCCTCTGGCGAGTGGTTGGACATGTGGTCACTGCACCTCCTCGATCAGTACTTCGCGCGGGACCTTGCCTCGGCGAACCGGCCGGCTTTCCGGTAACATGCGTCCATCTTCCTCGCTGCGTGCGCCCAGGTGAAATTCTCCCTCACCCTTTTGATACATCTTTCCCTCAGCTTTGCTCCGAATGAGAAGTCCTCCTCAACCGCCGCCCTGAGGGACTCGTAAGCTATCGACCCGGTGCTTCCCTTGGCACCCTGAGATATCATCATCACGGACAGGAAGCTGACTATCCCCCTTGCCAGCTCCCTGCTGTCCTCTGGCGGAACGAGCCTTCCTGTTCCACCCTCCTCGTCCTCCAATATGTCCACGACCGTCTCTTTGATTCCCCCAGTGGACGTCCCGACGACAGGGTTCCCCGTAGCCATCGCTTCGAGGGCGGTTATCCCGAACGGTTCCCACCTGGAAGGGATGACATACACGTCCGAAGCTAGGTAGGCGAGTTGGTAGACGGCGTTCGCCGAATTCCCCTCGACAAGCCTGACGTTGTCTGAAAGGGCTCTGGCTTCCTTCACGACCTCGTCTGCATACGAATCGTTCCCGTCGCTGGGGAGCAGAAGGAGAAGGAACCTCGATTCCGGTATTTGCTTGAGCACGCGGGGGACCGCCTCCAGAAGCACGTCCACCCCCTTCTGCCTGTCGAATCTGCCTGTCATCAGAGCGAGAGGGCCGTCCCTATTGAAGCCGTCCCTGCCTTCTTTCTCAGCGAGGACTTCTTCCAGCAGGAATCTTCGAACCTCGTCCCTGGTCGGAAGGGAGGCGCCGCCCCTCTTCTCATTCGGACCGAGCGTCTTTACGACTGCTTTTCTCATGTCCTGATAGTCCCAGTCGCATCCGTTGTGGACGAAATCGCTCTTTCCTCCTATCCCCTGTCCCACATATCCCAGAACCTCTTTCGCTAGATACGACTGGCTCACAGATGTGACGAAGTCTGCCTCATAGGAGCCGAACTTCTCGAAAGAGCCTCCAGACATGGCCTCCCAGACCTCTTTGAAGCCTGAGCGAAAGGAAAAGGAGCCGTCCACCCAGATGTACTGACCGCCTTGCTGCTCCTTTAGGCCCGACCAGTCCGCAGACACGTAGTGCCACGGGAGTCGCTTGAAGCCGAGCAGGTGGGACGTGAACACGAGAGCAGGGCGGCACATCCCCTTCCCCCGCTCCGCGAACGCCTGCCATGCCGATACCCCGGCCGGGACCGCATGCCAGTCGTGCATATGGATGACAGAGGGTTGACCGGATCCCTCTTCTGCTGTCACTGTCTTCCCCTCCACGTAACCCCTCAGCGCTCTTGCCATCAGGGACGCCTTCTGATATGTGGCCTCGTCCCCTCCATAGATGCTCCTTCCGTCGAGCCACCTTGACGTGACACGGTCCAACCCCTTGAATAGGCGGTACCTCACACCCGAATAACTTCCTTCTTCCACCCCGATAGAGTACGGGTGGAGGCTGCCGTCGTCTCCGATTCTCGCACCCGAGAGCGCGACCTTCGTGTCCCGTAGGTTGAGCCTCTCCCTGACCCCTTCGTCAAGGTGCATCCCATGGCTCGGAAGGAAGACGGTGACGGCCATTCCTTCGTGCGAGAGCTCCTCCGAAAGGTTCGCCACCGCACCGCCGAGACCCCCCGCACTTGCTACCCTTTGGGATTCGAAGGCGATGAACCACACAACGGTCGCCCCATGACGTCGGACCGGATTACCCTCTCCAGGCACCACCCGCGCGCTGTTGCGCATGCTGTCTCGTCGAGTTTCAACTGAATCCGACAGAGTAGTCCTTCCCCTCCCAGACGCCTCTTGCAGGCCAGTAAAACGTGAAGGCCAAGGTAGCTCCTTCGGGGGACATGTCTACGAAATCGATGCCCGCCGGAAGGTGGATGGAATTAACATCCCTTACTGTCTTCCACCCGTCGAAAGAAAGGTGCAGGACAAAAGGCTCCTCAGCCACTATCTTCAGCTTCGACCCCTTCTTTGCGTGTTTCACATTTCTGTTTGACTTCCATACCTCCACATTGGAATGCCTCTTCGACGAGTACCTCTCGAAGACGCACCGAATCCTGTCGAACGGTTTCCCGTCGTGAACCGACCTGAGGAGCTTGATGTACTCCGCATGCGCCCAGACGAGGGGCATGGCAGACCCGGTAGGCCTTCCGAGCCACATGTGCGCATCTGGGACATCCTTCTCGTCCCACACCTGTTCCGGCAGGAGACCAGCCTCTGACGTGAAGCCCTCCATGGCGCCTATGTAAGTCGCCACGCTCTTTCCTGCAGCGAATTCGTAGTTGCCCCTCTCCGCCGTGAGCAGCGGCCAAGCCCTCCCCCTCCCCCAGCCATCCCTGTACGCGCTTCCGTCATCTCTCTGCCCGTAACCGTCGTTGTTGTACCTGCGCCAGCAGGGGCCGGACGGCGTGCCTACCTTAAGGATACGGTCAATCACCTCGACCGACGATCGGATGATCGGGTCGTCAGGCCTCCGTATTCCGAACCTGACCAGCTCTAGAAAGCCTGCATCCACTATCTCCTCGGGCTCGAACGCGGCCTGGCTGCCAGGTTCCCTGTTCGCCAACGTCACCATCTTGTGACCCGGGCCGTCGACGTCCCGGTCAGCCGGCTGGACGCGTATGAAGTGTCTCCTTGGGCCCGCAGTCGCAGTCCAAGCTTCGAGGTGGCATTCTAGGAAGTCCGAATATTCTTCGAAGAAGCCTGCTGTGACGCTATCTCCCCTGCGCCTTGCGAAGTCGGCCGCGCAGCACAGGGCCGCGATGTTTGACGCCAGGGTCGAGGGCGAGTATCCGCCGACCTCCTCCCATCTGTCCTGCCCCGTTGAGGGGCCGAATTCCACAATGAACTTCGCAGCCCTCATGACCATGACGAAGGGATCGAAGTCCTTCAGCGCATTCGCCTCGGCCAGTCTCCAGGCGAGAATTATGGGGAACGACGCCTCGTCGAGCTGGACCCCGCTCCAGTATGCCGTCCCGTCAATCCAGAAGTTCTGGGGGAAGCTGCCGTTCTGATGCTGGCTGACTGCGAGGTATATCAGGGCCCTCCAGGGAGTCTCTGTGTCGCCTGCAGCGAGAAGGCCTAGGGCCGCCTGGACGAGGTCCCTCGTCCAGACGAGGTGGTAGCCGCCCTGGTCTTCGTCCCCCCTCACTTCTCCCCATGGGATAGAAAGCGAGGCTATCACAGCGCCAGGGTATGACTTGTCTTCGTGTGCCAGGATAACGCTGTAACTCGTGTGGTAGAGGTTGCCGCTGTCTCGGGAATGCGGTTCGAGAGGGAGGATGTGTCTGGTGGGTCTCTCCCATTGGTCCAGGAACTTCTCCTTCTGCGCGTCGAAGGGGGTCGAAAGAGACTGGAAGAGTGCGGTTACGCTCCTATGCAGAGTCTCCCCGAACGAAAGGGCAAGAGTGAATGTGTCGACTGGAGGCATTTCTGCCGTGAGAGCGATGTTGCCGTCTTCCGCGCTCTCGTAGTTCCAGTCCATCTTGAAATCTGACGAAATGTCTGTCCAGCCGTCGCTCTTTCCGACGTAGCCGCAGGACGTCTTCGTGAAAGGGACGCTCGCCCCCATAGCCATCCACGTGCCCTGCTTCTGGGCCACGAGCACCTTCCTCCCCGAGAACTCTGCCGAGAACGCGCTGTTGCCCCAGCCGCCCACCTCCAGGTGGGGTGCGCACAAGGCATAGAGCCTGATATCGTTGCCATCGTTGGTACGCCCCTTTACCTTCCTTCGGAAGGTGGTGTTCTGAAGAAGGACTGGGAGGTGAGGGTCGCCTACGATTTCCTTCATTATCTCGTACCTCCCCTCGGGGTCCGTGTTGGTCACCCTGTATCCAAGGGCGTGATGAGCGAGCCTCTCCACCCTGTGCACGAGTTGCCTCTTCTCTTCGTGGAAGAACGTCTTTCCGTCCGTAACTAGGAACTGCATGTCCCTGAGTTGCGGTCTGTCTATGGTGGGAAAGTAGACCTCGGTTACGATGCCGCTCCACAGTGTGTACCAGAGCTTGCTGTCGGCCGAATAGGCCGTTCCCACTCCGTCCTTGTTCCCCCTCGTCCACTTCGGCTCTATGCCTGGCTCTCCCGGTGCTGGACCGCTCATCCGGATTCGCTCCCTCCCCTGCTATGGCGGGCTGCCCTCGTTAGTCGTCACCTCTCTTCTCCATCTCTCTACGCATCCGACAAGGCCTGATTTCAGCTCCTCTCCAAGAAGCCCCTTCCTCCTCATGTCTCTCAGCCTGTCCGCCAGGACCATGGAGCGGACGACGTCCTTGGCCCACTTTTCAAAGTCTCTCCTTGCCATATGGAATTCAAGGGAATGCAGCGGCACCGTGTTAATCGCTTCGAGGAACTCGTCTATGGACGATGCCATTCTACCTGTATAGGCCCCGAGAGACGTGTAGAAGTAGAACGCCTTCTCCCTCGGCACAGCCACTATCCCGCTGACCACCTCCCTCTCCTCTATGGACATGTTCGGCCATATCCTGCTCCCCACTTCGACCTTGGTTCCTCTGCCTATCCTGCAGCCCTGGCCCACTATCGACCCACTGACGGTCACCGCATCCCCTACCCAGGCGGTCTCACCGATGACACTGGAGTCAAGCTGGGTCGATGTCCCTATCGTCGTCCCCTCCAGCACCACGCTCTTCCTGATGACGCTGTCTCGTGAAACGACGCTGTTCGACTTTACCACGCTGTAGGGAGAGACGACGACGCCTCTCCCGAGCCTCACCCCGTCCTCGATCAGGCTCGGCCCTTGGATCTTGCACCCTTCCGACATCTCGACTCCCTTGCCCAAAAGGGCCCCCTTCCTATCTCTGTCTTCCACGCTCATGCCGTCGAGCACCCAGCCTATCGCCTTTAGATAACCTGACAGGCTCCCTATGTCTGCCCAGAACGAGCCTGACACAAACCCGGAGATCGTCTTCCCCTCCGCCATCAGCGCAGGGAACAGGTTCTTCGCGAAGTCCCACTTGTCGTCTGCTATGTAGTCTGTTATCTCGGGCTCCAGGATGTAGAACCCTGTGCTCGCCAAGTTGCTCTTGACCTCCTCTGGTCGCGGCTTCTCTTGGAATCCTGTCACTTGGTCGGTTTCGCTCACGACGGCGACTCCGTACTCCGCAGGCCTCTCGACCGGTGTCAGGGCTATCGTTAGGTCCCTCTCCGCCCTCCGATGGAATTCGAACATTTCATTCAGCGGAATCTGGCTGATGGTGTCGCCCTGGGCGACAAGAAACGTCGAGTCGAGGAGATGAGCGGCGAGCTTCAGGCTTCCTGCTGTGCCAAAGACGAGCCCTTCGGGCAGGACCACGTATGTGACGCGTACACCGAATTCCGAACCGTCCCCGACGTACCCCATTATCTGGTCTTTTAGGTAACCGACGACCATTACCACGTCGTTGAATCCCTGGTCAGAGAGATGGCGGAGGAGGTAGTGCAGCGACGGCCTCGGCCCGACAGGGAGCATAGGCTTCGGCCTCGTAAATGTCAGCGGCCTCATCCTTGTCCCCTCACCCCCGGCCAGGACAACCACGAGCAACTATCGGAACTCCCGCATCTTGGACAAACGATTTGCGACTTTGCCAGCTTCTGATGAAATTTATCACTTTCGCATCCTAGACGCCCTGCGACGGAATACAATGCGAGTTCTTCCCGGCTTTGACCACCGATTGATGAATCGAGCCAAAAGGCTACGCTTCTATTGGGATGACCTCTTCCTGGCGCAGGACATTCGAGGCATACTGCAAGGCGGCGCGGATGTCCCCGCGACCCAGGCGGGGATGCTCTCTTAGGATCTCGGCTTCGTTCATCCCGGAGGCCATGAGATCGACGACCAGGCACCACAGGGGTTCGTGCCCCCTCGATCACCGGTTTCCCTCGCAGCACCCTGGGATCGACTACCATCCGCTTGAGCCGCGCGTCCAAACTGAGAGCATGAACCTCGCGCTGCATATAGGAACTCGAGGACGGCAGTGCGCTCAGGGCAGACCTCCGTAGGTCGAGCGCGACGGCGATCACGGACGTTTGCACGAGCAGGGAGTTCCTGGACGAAGTGGGGTGATGGGAACCGTCGCTGATCAGGATGGGCCGTGCTATATCTGCGCGAAGGACCTCTTTCCGACTGTCAGCTGTGGCCCTGGGGGACGTTGTTAGCTCTGATGGTCATGGTAGAACAGCTCCCGACCAGGCTGTCCACTGATCCTCTTCGCTCATCTAATTGTCTGCAGCCGAGGGTGCGTCGGAGGCGGGGAGCCGCGGTTTACATGTATACGGGTAAAACATAAATCACTGTAATACTCTGCGTGAGACGATGGCCGTCGTCGCGAAGGTCTCCAGCAAAGGTCAGGTGGTGATACCAGCCGAGTACAGGAAGAAGCTGAGGATCACCAGGTTGGTCGTAATATCCGAAGAGGGGGGGAGGCTAGTCGTGGAGCCCACTGCGTCTCTCGAGGACGCGTTCGGCGTCGACGGAGGACGCATGACCGAAGTGGCAAGGGAGATCTCCATGGACAGGCGAGCCGAAGTCGAGTCCCAGCGCACGTAGCTACCTCTTCGACGCGGGGGTCTTCGCCCTGTACTTCGCCGGGAGGGGAGAGGTGAAGCCGTACTTCGACAGGGTGTCCGCGGGGAGGGCTGCGGGCATGGTCTCCGACGTGAATCTGGCGGAGTTCTACTACCAGACGGGGAGGAAGTTCGGGGTGCAGACCGCCGACGCCAGGCTTGGCCTCGTGAGGAGCTCCAAGATAGTCTCGGTCCCCACGGACGAAGGGGCCGTGGTCTCCGTAGGTAGATGGAAGCTCAGGCGCCCCGGCCTGTCCCTCGCAGACTGCTTCGCCCTGTCAGCCCTGGAGGCGAACGCCGAGGTGCTCCTCACGACCGACCCTGTGCTGAAGGAGGCGGCGGGGCGCAGGGGCGTCCTCTTCGAGGTCTAGGGAGGCGCTCAGGCGGCGTCAATGTCGGCCATGATGGCCTCCATGCAGGCGGGAAGAAGGTGGGCGGGCAGGTCCGCCGGCGGGCCCGTCCTTGGTTGTATCTGAGACGGGGTCAGGCTGCTCGGGTTCATACGGGTCCTGGCCGCCCGTCATTTTGTCGATTTCGCCCCGCCTAGCCTTGACGTAGAGCCCCTTGGGGTCCCTCTCCTCACAGACCGAGAGCTGTTCCCTGACGCGCGCTTGTCTGCGAGCATGCGCTTCAGAGTCTCTAGGTAGTCTGAGACCAACCCCCGGGCCGCCTCGGCCTCCATGTAGGCCCAGTCGAGCCTTTCCTCGAACGCCTTGGCCAGGAGGTACGCCTGCTCCATGTCGGCCGGGGCCTTCCAGTGCTTCGCCGACGCGAGCCTCTTCAGGACGAGGTCTTCGACCCCGATTATGGTCGCGGGGCCGTAGTCCGTGGTGATGGTCGTGGTCCTTTCGGCGGAGCCCGCGAGTTTGCCCCCGACCATGTCCACCGCCAGTCCGAGCTCGTCGTTCACCCAGGCCCGCAGGCCCGTCCCGAGGTCGAACTTCCATGCCTTCAGGACAGGCCCGAGCGCCCTGGGCTCATGGACCACGTCCATGTCCCCCGTCCGGAGGACCCCGTCGAGGTACACCTCGACGGCGGAACCGCCCACAAGCACCGGTCTCGCCCCCCGCTTCGGCAGGGCCGAGGTCAGCAAGGCCATGAACCTCACCTTCCGCTCCGTGGGGTCTTCTGTCTGGAGGATGACCCTCTTCGCGGTGCTATAGGCGAGCGTACTCTCTGACCCCCACCTGCCGGTACTTCCTCGCGAACTTCCTTCGGCCGAGGGCGGCGAGGCCCTCGAGCTCGCCCGGCAGCCTGGTGGGTTTGGCCAGGGCCCCCCGTGCTGGCGTTCCGATGAAGAAGTCCGGGACCCGCCGGAGCCCGGCCCTGAACCTTGACGCGCGCTCTACTTCGTCGTTCCACCTGCGGTAAGTCACGACCCTGGATGAGAGCTTGACCGCCAGCCGCTTCAGGTCGTCGTCCGCGAGCTCGTACTCCGTCCCTCGGCTCCCCCTCACTCGCCTGAGGAGCCCGGCTCCGGCCAGCCTCTTCGCCTCCAGGTAGGTCTTCGCGACGTTGATGTTGTACTCCTTTGCCACGCGGTAGGGGGTCAGCGGCCTCTCCGACAGGGCCAGCGCCTCCACCAGGGACTTCCTGGTCGAGCTCCCCAGCAGAGTCTCGAGGGCGTTCACATCGACCAAGGGCTGCCGGAGCCGATAAAAGCTTATCCCTGTAGGATAATATCATACATCCCTCTGCATGGCCCGCCTTGGCGTCCGTGGTTGCTCGGGCTACAGCTTTCCGAGGCGCCTTGCCGACGTCCTCGGACGATATGCAACGCTGCTGCAAATGGATATATATAATGGTGTGCAATATCGTCGCATATGGAAAGGTGGAGCCCCTGGTGGAGGGAGGAGGAGGACCCTACCGTCGAGGCCTGGGAGAGGAGCCCTGTGAAATGGGTTCCAAAGGAGGTGGCCAAACTCTCCCTCGACCCGTTCTCCCTGAACTTCGTGTCCGGACCCCGCCAGGTCGGGAAGACGACCCTGGTGAAGCTCGCCGTCCGCGACCTGCTGCTGGCTGGGAAGGACAGGCGTTCGGTGCTCTATCTCTCGTGCGACGAGCTCTCCGACCACAAGGAGCTGGGGGAGGTGCTGGACGGCTACCTGAACGCAAGGAGGTCGTGGAGCCTGCGCCGGTCGTACATCTTCCTCGACGAAGTGACTTTCGTCAGCGAGTGGTGGAGGGCGCTGAAGGCCAGGATCGATTCGGGAGCGCTCCGGGGGGACGTGGTCACGGTCACAGGCTCGGCCAGCATCGACCTGCTGAGGCAGAAGGAGTACTTCCCCGGAAGGAGGGGGCGCGGCGTGGACCTGACCCTCATGCCCCTCGACTTCGCCTCCTACCTGGACGTCCTGTCCCCCGGCCTGAAGGAGAGGAAGACAGCCCCCTCCCTGCTGGGCGTGGGGGAGGCCATGGGGGCCAACCGGTTCCATGCGGGGGAGATGGGGAGGCTCTTCCTCCAGTACCTTGAGACAGGGGGCTTCCCTCTTTCGATGCGCGAGATGGCGGAATCGGGGAGGGTCACGGCCGCGGTGAAGTCGCTCCTGGACGGGATAAGGGGGGACTGGGTCAGGGCAGGGAGGAGCGAGGGGACGATGAAGGAGGTGGTCCGGTGCGTCGTCGAAGCGCGCGGGAACCCGGTCTC
>JAFMAD010000001.1 GCA_029785195.1 Nitrososphaerota archaeon | reverse complement strand
GGAGAGTCTCCCCCCTCTCGTAGGGCCATATGCCAGGACCCGCGAGGTCCTCGTTTTCAAGCGACGGCCGCATACCCCCGAGCCGAGCTTGCCGGTTTGCCACTTCTACAAGATCTTCGCCTTTACGAAATATCGCCCCCTAGCGGTATCTCTTCCTGTAACTGACGAACGTCAAGATATCATAGCCTATCTTGGTGACACCGCCAGCGAACGGGAGCGCCGAGGTCACCCCTAGCCCGAGGATCACAGCCGAGGCTGGGCCACCCACGAACGAGCCTGCGCTCCTGAGGGCGTTGGTGACCGCGTAGGCCTGGACTCTCTCTTCTTTACGGAACATCTCGGTCATCAGCGCCTGCCTCGTCGGTACGTCCATCTGCGACATGCTCTGGCGGATGAATAGGAAGAGGAGCGCGAGCGGTAGAGACCCAGCGAGACCCATGAGGACGAGGAACGCGTTCGAGGCGAGATGGGTATAGACCATCGTCCTCAGATTGCCGATCCGTAACGCGATTATGGCCGCTCCATAGGTCGATGCCGCAGATATCACGCTCGCAGCGAAGAATATCGGTCCGAGGTATTCGAGCTGGAGGCCGAATGTCGAACTAAACCAGATCGAAAGGAGATACGTGGTGACGAAGACCCCGCCGAACGAGTCCACGGAGAACAGCCCTGAGAGCCGCACAAGGTCCTTCCTCGCCAGCTCGCTGAGGTTCGCCAGCCCTGGCTTCACAGCCCTGCTCCCTTCGAGGCCTCTCAGCCTGCTGTATACCGCGAAGAGGACGGCCCCCACTACGGCGAATCCCGCGAACACCACATGGAACGCGGCGGGACTGTCCCGGAGGATCCCGGGACCAGAGGACGCGAGCTGGCCCAGCGCTGCCGCGATGTAGCCGATCATGTTGTATCTCCCGAAGGCCTTGACGATCGACCCTTCGCGGCTCAGTTCGGGGAGAATTCCCGCTTCGATGGACTGGAAGGGCCCCGCCTCTGTACCGGTGCTGCTGATGTTACCTGCCAGACATGCCAGGATTATCGCAGCGGCGGCCCTGTCCAGGGCCAGGACCACCCCAGCAGCGACCATGAGGAGGCTGAACGCCTGCAGTAGCCTCTTCCTCCCCACGCTGGAGTCGAGGTAGGTTAGCGCCAGGTTCGAAGCAGTGTTCCCTGCAAGAATGGCCACCAGGGCGAGCCCTTGGAAGTAGGGCCCGTAGCCGATGGCCCTAAGGTAGAACGGGAGGGTGATGCTGAGCAGTCCAGAGACGAAAACCCTCCCGCCCTTGGCGAGGTAGATGGGAAGCGGTCCCCCGCTCTGCGGCTGCCTGTAGCTCAACTCGTAGGAGCCGAGTCCCCTGGCTTCATCGTCCCCTCGAGCCTCCGCGCACCGGCGGAGAGCGTCGGAGAAAACTGGAGCCGCACACCCCCGCGTTCGCCCTTAGGCGGGACCCCGAACGCTGAGGGGGCTGCCTCTCCCCCTGGCCTACCCAGAGATGGGCCACCTGCCTTGAGCTCCCCGCCGCGTGATTCCCGCCGGTTCCCGCAGCGCAGGGTCCTCGGGCCCCCGTCTCCCTCAGGTAAATTCCACGAGCTCCTCCACGACTCGCCCGAACTGGCCCGGCGCGCCACCAGTGGGACATATGGGGCCGCGCCCAGATCCTTCCGCGGAGGCCGCACCCTCGGCAGGGACGAACGTCCGCTCCGCATTGGCTCGACGAGTCTCCTAATCAGCCAGGGGTCCGCCGTCGTTGCCGCTTCGATTCCAACTGCGGAGCCCCGTCTCACAAGCCGAAGGGAGCCCGCAAAGGTATCTAAGCGCTAGCCCTGCGCCGCCCGCTGCAGGCGAAGACCACCCCTCCGGTCAGCCGGGCAGACTCGATCTCGACGAACCCGTTGGACTCCATCGCGCCGACCATCTCGAGGTCCCAAGTCGTCTCCCTGATTATCCGGGGGAGCATTCCGAAGGTGAATGCCTCGCCCCTCCCCGCGAGGCCGAATACGACGCCCACGAGCCTCAGCCCTCCCTGTATGTACAGATCAAGGAAAGGGGCGAGCGCTCCCCTGGGCCTGGCGAAGTCGTACAGCACGACAGCCCCTCCAGGTTTCGCCACCCTCGCGAGCTCCCTGGCGAACCTCTCTACGTCTACATACTTCGGGACGTAGCAGCTGACCACGGAGTCGAAGGATCCGTCCGGGAAAGGGAGGAACTCCGCGTCCCCGTTGAGGACGGCGTCAACGTTCGAGAGGCCTTTCCCCATCGCGACCCGTACCATCTCCGGTGAGAGGTCTATGGCGACGAACGTGAACCCAGCCCCAGCAAGGCGCTCTTCCAGAACCAGGGTCCCGCTACCTACGTCAAGGACCAGTCCGCCGCTCCCCGACTTCACCCTCCGCATGACCCAGGTCTTCCACCGCCTGTCCTGGAACATGGTAGCGTAGTCCAGCGCCTTCTCGTAGGACCTCGCCAGCCCGGCGAATATCCTTGACGAAGTCCGCTTCATTCCATCCGCGGCGGTAGCTGCGGCTCCCATCCGCGACGGCGGGGGCCTCCCCTCTTATCCGCTTGGCGGTGCGCCGTCTCAGGAAACGGTCAATAGTGCGCAGTGCGTCGCTCGAGCCTCTTGGGTCAGGCGGACGGAGAAGGGACGCGAGCAAACGAGTGGTATGTCCCCCGGAGGGGGCCCAGACGCTTCAGGCTGCTCGTGGGGCTCAGCTTCTACCCTTACTCTATCATGAACGCCAGCTACGTCCTGATAGGGTCCCTCATCGCCCCGGTGGATCGCTTTGATAGGATGGCGGCTTTGGCGGTCGCCTACCTCCTCGCCGTGGGCGTCTCAGCCCACTCACTCGACGCCATGGCCCCCAACAGGCCGTGGGGGGATTTCCTCTCGCGAAGGCAGCTCGCGGCCCTGGCTACGGCCGCGCTCGTCCCGTCCCTGGGGCTGGGCCTCTACCTGGGGGTGACGTTCGCTCCGCTGCTGCTCCTGGTGGGGGCCGTCGAACTCTTCTTCCTGCTCGCTTACAACCTCGAGCTCTTCGGCGGGGCGTTCCACACAGACCTGTGGTTCGCGACGTCCTGGGGTTTCCTCCCCGTCATCGCAGGGTTCGTGGTCCAGACGGACACCGTGAGCCTCGCGTCAATCGCCGCCGGGCTCTTCGGCTTCTTCACCGCTTACGTCGAGATCAGCGCCTCCAGGCCTTACAAGGCGATCAAGCAGGAGGGGGGCGGGAGCTCCCCTCTGGCTTCGAAGCTCGAGGCCGTCCTCAAGGGGATAGTGCTCACAGTCATCGCCGCGGCCGCGTTCCTCATGGCCATGGTCCTCTCCCGCTGACCTTCCCACTTGTCAACCGCCTGTTCCGCTGCTCATCCAGGTTGCCGGCCCTGGCAGGGCCGGTGGGGCGAACAGAGTGGACTTGCTCATGTAGACCTAGGAACGGCATGGAGCTAAGAGTACGCTTCGAATCCTTTCCCGAGGGCGCCTAGGGCTAGCTTCTGTTCCATGATCTCGTTCGCCCCCTCGTATATCATGGTGACCCTGGTGTCCGCGAAGTGCCTGGCGGGCCTGTTCTCTAGGGAGTATCCGTTCCCGCCGAAGACCTGGACCGCCCTGTTGGCGGCGTCGAAGGAGGCGTTGGCCGCGAAGTACTTTGCGCGCGCACACGCCAGATCGGTGGCGTCCCTGAGCTCCGTGTTTCCGGGGTCCTCTTCGTACTTCTGCTTCACGAACGCAGCCTTGAGCAGCAGGAGCTTTGCGGCCTCCAGGTTCGTCGCAATCAGCCCTACATGCCTCTGGATCAGCTGGTGCTTGCCGATTAGCTTACCATGCTGGAACCTCACCTTTGCATACTTCGTCGTCTCGTCCAAGCAGTCCTGGATCACGCCGACGCATCCGGCGGCTACGCTCAGCCTCCCGTTCATCAACCCTGAGAGGGCGACTGACATACCCTTCCCCGGGGGGCCAAGCACGTCCTCCTTGCTCACCTCGACCTTGTCCAGGTAGAGGGTGGAGGTGTCGGCGGTCGGGAGGCCGAGCTTGTGCGGGATGAGCTCGGCCTTGAATCCATGGCTCTCGGTATCGACTATGAACCCGCACATCCCGTCCCTCTTACCTTTGGGGTATGCGAACACCAGGACGTACTTTGAAGACGAGCCCAAGGAAATCCACATCTTCTGACCAGATATCTGGTACTTCCCTCCTTTCTCCTCGAAGTATGTGGTGAGCGAAGCGGGGTCGCTCCCCGCGTTGGGTTCGGTGAGGCCGAACGCGAGTATGGCGTCCCCCCTCGTGGCCGGGGTTAGCACCCGCTCCTTCTGCTCTTCGTTCCCCCAGTGCTGGACCGTCATCTGCCCGAGCGCCATGTGCACCGAAAAGAAGGTCCTGACGCCCGTCCCCTCCCTCCCTATCCTCTCGATGGCCAGCGCATAGGTGACCATGTCGGCGCCCTGCCCATCGCCATACTTCCTGGAGACCGGGAGCCCAAGGAGGTGGGCCTTCGCGAAGAAGGGCCTGATCTGGTCGTTAATCTTGTGCTCGAGGTAGTACTTGTCTTCGATGGGCCTGAATTCCTTGCACGCCCTGTCCACCTGCTCCAGGATCAGCCTCTGTTCCTCTGAGACGTCGAAGTTCATGGTAGAGAGGTTCATGAACCCGTCACGCTCATGCATCTAGCCCGTCCACCTCTCCTTCCTGACCCGGCCCCTGACATGTTCCACGATGTCCTCGAACGAGCTCCCAGGGCCGTATAAGCCGGTTATCCCTAACTTCGTCAACTCCGGCTTGTCCTCCTCGGGGATTATCCCGCCGCCGACCACTACTATGTCCTTCCCCCCCAGCTTGTCGAGGAGCCTCTTCACCTTCGGGAAAGCCGTCATGTGGGCGCCGTTGAGGAGGGACAGGGCGACCACGTCGACGTCTTCGTCTATGGCCATCCGGGCGACCTGCTCGGGGGAGGGGAGAAGCCCGCTGTAGATCACCTCCATCCCTGCGTCTCTGAAAGCCCTGGCGAGTACGAGGGCCCCCCTGTCGTGCCCGTCGAGCCCAGGCTTTGCGACTAGAATCCTAATCTTCCGCTGGACAGCCGTTGCCTTCTTCGTCAACCTTATCCTCTCGGGCCCCCCGGGCTTCAAAACCTTTCGCCGCGGCCCTATGCTCTCAGACTAAGCCTAAAGCAGCATGGGCTCCTTGTACGACCCCCAGACATTTCGCCCGACCCCCATCACTTCGCCCAGGGTCGCGTACCTCATCACGGCGTCGAGCATAGGGTACATCGAGTTCGCATCTTCGTCTTCAAACGCCCTCTCCAACTTCGCCAGCGCCGCCCTGACCTTCCCCTCGTCCCTTTCCCGCTTCACGGCCGCCAGCCTCCTTGTCTGCGCCCTCTGAGCCTTGAAGTCGATCTTCAGGGTGTCGATTGGCTCCTTCTCGGGCTTCGCGTACTTGTTCACCCCGACAACCGCGTCCTTACCTTCTTCCACCCTCTTCGAGAGCCTGTAGGAGTTCTCCGCGATCTCCCGCTGGAGGTAGCCTGTCTTCACCGCCTTCAGCAGCCCCCCAGCCTTGTCAATCCTGTCGAAGTACTTGTACGCCTCCTCCTCCAGCTGCTCCGTGAGCCACTCCACATAGTACGACCCCCCGAGCGGGTCGATCACGCTTGGCAGCCCGGTCTCCTCTGCTATGATCTGCTGGGTCCTCAGCGCAACCTCGACCGCCTGCTCCGTAGGGAGCGCCCATGCCTCGTCATAGGAGTTGGTGTGCAACGACTGCGTCCCCCCCAGGACGGCCGCCAGGGCCTCGATGGCGGTCCTCACGATGTTGTTCAGAGGCTGCTGCCACGTCAGCGATGCCCCTGAGGTCTGGGTGTGAAACCGCAACAGCAGGCTCCTCTTGTCCGTCACCCCGTACTTCTCGCGTAGGACAGTCGCCCAGATCCTCCTGGCCGCCCTGAACTTCGCGATCTCCTCGAAGAAATCCATCGTCGAGTTGAAGAAGAAGCTAAGGCGAGGTGCGAACTGCTCCACCTTCAGGCCCGCCTCTAACCCGAGCTCTACGTAGCCGAACCCATCGGCTAGGGTGAACGCAAGCTCTTGGACAGCGCTCGACCCCGCCTCCCTGATGTGATACCCGCTAATGCTGATGTAGTTCCAGCGGGGCATCTCCTTGGTCGCGAACACCATAAGGTCTCTCACGAGCCTGAGGTGCGCCTCGGGAGGGTAGGCCCACTCCTTCTGGGCGATGTATTCTTTGAGCATGTCCGCCTGCACCGTCCCTCTGAGCTGGGAGAAGGGGACGCCTTGCTTCTTCCCCACCCCCGCGTACATGCAGGTCAGGACAGTCGCGGGGGCGTTAATTGTCATGGACGTGCTCACCTTCCCGAGAGGGATACCGTCGAAGATCACCTCCATGTCCTTGAGCGAAGATACGTTCACGCCACACCTCCCCACTTCACCGTGAGCCCTCTCATTGTCACAGTCGTACCCATAGAGGGTCGGCATATCGAACGCGATGCTCAGCCCAGTCTCTCCGTGATCTAGGAGCAGCTTCAGCCTTTTGTTCGTGTCTTCCGGGGTGCCAAACCCGGAGAACATCCTCATGGTCCACATCCGCCCCCTGTACAGGTTCGGATAGATCCCCCTCAGGAACGGGTACACCCCCGGGAACCCCTGTTCCGGGTACCCAGTGTCAGCCACGTCATCAGGGGTGTAGAGGGGCTTCAGTGGTATCCCTGAGGCGGTCTGCGCATCCTTTGTTGCCTCCGGGGACTTCTTCACCCACCCGGCATAGACCGTGTCCTGCCACTGCTTCAGTCCTTCCCTCACCCCCTCGACCGCCTTCCTTTCGTACAGGGTCCCCTTCTTCGCCCTCTTCTCTACGACGGATTTCGCCTTCCTCCTCCAATAAGCTTCC
This sequence comes from Nitrososphaerota archaeon, assembly GCA_029785195.1. Classification (GTDB taxonomy): domain Archaea; phylum Thermoproteota; class Nitrososphaeria; order Nitrososphaerales; family Gagatemarchaeaceae; genus UBA183. Next base: position 402,369 of record JAFMAD010000001.1, on the reverse strand, counting down.
CCGACGTTCCTCAGCATGTCGGTGTCACCGTTGGACTCCCATGAAGATAAAGAATCTCTTCGAACCGATAAAAGAGGCCCGGGGGATGGAGGCGGCCACGGCATCCCAGACCCAACTCGTGTCAGCTGTTATGAAAGGGGACAGGGCGGCGCTCGCCAGGGCGATAACCCTGGTGGAGAATGACCCGGGGCGCGCCTCGAGGCTCCTGGAGAGGCTCGGACCCCCTGGGCGGGCGTTCATCGTTGGGGTCACAGGCCCGCCGGGGACAGGCAAGAGCACGCTGGTCGACAGGCTCATCGACTTCTACCGCGGGCTTGGGCTGACTGTGGGGGTGGTCGCCGTAGACCCGAGCAGCCCTCTCACTGGCGGGGCGCTGTTGGGGGACAGGATACGCATGACAAGCCACGCAGGCGACAGGGGTGTCTACATCAGGAGCATGGCGTCAAGGGGATGGACCGGCGGCCTGTCGAGGGCGACGTCGCAGGCTATCAGGCTCATGGAAGCCGCCGGCTTCGAAGTGATACTCCTCGAGACGGTGGGCATCGGCCAGTCGGATGTCGAGGTCGTAGGGGTGTCGCACTCAGTCCTCGTGGTCATGATGCCCGGGCTGGGGGACGACGTCCAAGTGTCGAAGGCGGGTCTGATGGAGGTGGGGGACATATACGTGGTGAACAAGGCCGACCTAGAAGGCGCCGACTCGATGGTCGTCAGCCTGCTGTCGCTTTTCCGGGGGAGCCGACGTTCTCCTCCAGTGCTGAAGGTCTCAGCGCTGACTGGGGAGGGGATAGAGAACCTGCGGAAGGCGATAGACGAGGCCCGGAAGAGGTTCGCCTCGGGGGACTACGGGCTCAGGGTGCGGAGCGCCAAGGGGATGATCGTGGAGACCGCGAGGGGCGCGGTAGAGGCGAGGCTCGCCGCCGTGTCAGAGTCGAGGGCGGAGTTCTTGGCGCGACTGGTGGTCGAAGGAAAGCTGAGCGTAGAAGAGGCAGCCAAGCGTTTGAGCCGCTAGCTCATCTCTTCTCGATGGAGACGTAGTTGCGCCCTAGGGGGCCGACGTAAGTGGAGTCGGGGCGTATCAGCTTGTTCTCTTCCACCTGTTCGTTGTAGTGGGCCATCCAACCAAACACCCTGCTTGCCGCGAATATCGGGGTGTAGAGGGGGACCTCGATGCCGAGGAGGTAGAAGATGGGGGCGGCGTAGTAGTCCAGGTTCGGCGGAATCTTCTTCCTCTCCCACATCTCCATCTCGATGGCGTCGCAGAGCCTGTATAGCCTGTCGTCACCGCGCTTCTTGGCCATCTCTCCCAGGTACCCCTTGCAGAGCTTAGCCCTCGGGTCGAACTGTTTGTAGATCCTATGGCCGAACCCCATCAGTTTCCTTCCTTCTTTGAAGGTTGCCTCCACAAATTCGTGGGCGTTCTCAGGGTCCTTGGCCCTAAGCAGCATCTCCATCGCCGCCTCGTTCGCGCCCCCGTGCAGGGGCCCCTTCAGGGAAGCAAGTCCCGCCGAGGCGGCCGCGTAAGGGTCGGCCAGCGTGGACGCCACGACCCTCACGGTAAATGACGACGCGTTCATGTCGTGCTCCATGTAGAATATCAGCACTCGTTCGAACACCCAGCGTTCGAAGTCGTCAGCTTCCCTCGGGGTGAGCATGCGTAGCAGCCTGTCAGCGAAGCCGCCTGTCTCTCCGGGGAGCCTGGGTTGCTCTCCCCTTGGGACTCTGAGGCTGTTCGCCGCGAGGACCGACATCTTCGACTCGATGGACGTCTCTTTGTCCTCGATCGACCTTTCTACGTCGATGCTCCCGAGCGCTGACACGCCCGTCCTGATGACGTCTATCGGCTGGGCATCTCCCCCAAGGGACCTCATGATGTCGAAGACCCTGGGGTCCGTCGTCGACCTCTTCCATATCCCGGAAGCGAAGGCGTCCAGCTCGCCCCTCGTCGGAAGCTCTCCATAGAGCACCAGGTACGCCGTCTCCTCGAAGCTGGCCTTTGCTGCCAGCTCCGCGATGGGGTAGCCACGGTATACCAGCGACCCGTCGGCGCTGCTCTTGGAGATTCGCGTGTCAGAAACTGAGACCCCGGCCAGCCCTCTCGGGACCCTGGTGGCCCCAGGCGTCTCGATCATCTCCTCCCCTTCCTCAGGGCTCTGGCCGCTCTCATGGCCTTCTCGTCGGCTTGCTCGAACTTATAGTAGTCGATGAGGTCGTAGAACTCATTCCTCGTCATGAGGGTGCCGAGGATACCTTTCTGGGTCCCCTCGCTCTTCAGGGCCTCGAAGGTGTCTTTCACCGTCTTCATCATCGCCCTGAACGCTGTCACAGGGAAGATGACCAGGTTGTACCCCAGGGCCCCGAACTCTTCGACGGTCATGTATGGCGTCTTCCCGAACTCCGTCATGTTTGCCATCAAGGGGAGCCTGATCTTCTTACGCATCTCTGCGAACTCCTCCTTCCCTTCGAGCGCCTCTGGGAATATCATGTCGGCGCCCGCCTTTGCATACGCGTCCGCCCTCTCCAATGCGCCGTCCATCCCCTCCACCGCCCTCGCGTCGGTTCTGGCGATGATCATCAGGCCGCTCCCTGCAGCCTGTTTGGCCGACACAAGCTTCTTGACCATCTCGTCGACTTCCACCAGCTCCTTCCCTTCCAGGTGCCCGCAGCGCTTAGGAAGGACCTGGTCTTCTATGTGGATGGCCGCCGCTCCCGCCCCCTTCATCTCCTCGACGGTCCTGGCGACGTTCAGCGCCTCACCGAACCCCGTGTCGGCGTCGACTATCAACGGGACCGCCACCCTGGACGTGATCTGTCGCGCCGCCTGCGCCACCTCGCTCAGCGTGGTGATTCCTAGGTCTGGGAGGGCGAGCAGGTTCGAGAACCCCGCCCCTGAAAAATAGACCGCCCTGAACCCTGCCCTCTCAGCCAGCTTCGCGACCGAAGGGCTGAATACCCCTGGAGCCACGATCACTCCGTCCCCGCTGACAAGTTTCCTCAGCACGTCGGCCTGCGATGGCAAGTCCAGCTCTTCACACCGACCCGGGTCGACCCCCTTTAGAGTTTCCTCCATCAGCGTTAAATCGGGCAGAGGCGCCGTGGCCCATGTTGCTCGAGTCGGACACATACGAGGCCCCCCGCGACACGGTGTTCGTCCACGGGGCCGGAGGGAACAGCCTCCTCTGGAGGAGGACGCTGCAATATCTGTCCGGAGGGGCGCGGGCCTTCGCGGTCAACTTACCTGGCCACCCCTCGGGGGAGATAACCTGCAAGAGCATAGGCGACTACGCCGAGTCGGTGCACAGCTTCATCGCCGAGCTGGGCCTCAAGAGACCGGCTGTCTGCGGTCACTCGATGGGGGGCGCCATCGTCCTGGACCTAGCCATATCTCACCCCGATGACTTGGGGGCCCTGGTCCTGGTCAGTACAGGTGCGAAGCTCGGGGTCAATCAGCTGATACTCGACGGACTCAGAGACCAGCCTATGAGCACCATCGAGAAGGTGATAACGCCGTGGAGCTTCAGTTCAATAGACCTTGGTCTCGGAAGGGAGGCCAGGACTGCCCTCTCCATCTCCAACCTCCCTGTCTTCCTCAACGACTACCTGGCATGCCAGGGCTTCGACGTCCGGTCTGAGCTGCCAAAGATAGGCGCGAAGACACTCATCGTCTGCGGGGACAAGGACAGGATGACCCCTCCAAGCTGGTCGGAGTACCTCAACGCAAACATACAGGGCTCTGAGCTGCACTTCGTCAACGGCTCAGGGCACATGCTCCCTCTTGAGAGACCACAGGCCCTGGCCCGGGTCATCCAGTCTTTCCTCTCGGGTCTTACTCAGTGAACTCTTCGCCGCCGCGAGCTATCCTTGTCATCTCCCCGATCAGGGCTATGATCCCCTCTTGGGTGGTAGATGAGACGGGATAGAGGTCGGCCCCGAGAGAGAGCCGCCTTATGCTTCTGAAGAGCTCTGAGTCGAGGGAATACTTTTCCCCGTCCTTCGTGGCCGTCAGGGCATCCTCGAACGCCCTGCTGTCCTTGCTCCATTCTGAGATGCGCTTCACGTCGTCCCTGGCCATGTCCCTCTTTGTCAGGACGGTTATCTTGGGGATGTTCAGCCTGAGTCCCACTGAAGCTGAGAGGAGCGCGAGGGACAAGAAGTTCGAAGGAGTGTTGGCAAGGAGAGGGTCAAGCAGGAAAAGGAGGACCTTAGAGTCCGCCTTGACCTCCCGGACTATGAACTCACCGCTCTCCCTGAACGCGAAGAGCTCAGTCTGACCTGGCGTGTCGACGATCACATTCTCAGTCTTGAACGAGTCTATCTCCTCTTGAATCTCTGTGAGCTTGGTTGCCGTGAGGTCTGCAGCCAAGATCAGCGCTCCGTTAGGCCCTAGTCCGTAGTCCTCCATCACGTCCTGAAGCTGGACCCTCTCCCTCACGTCGACGTCGGGCTCGTAGGGGAGCTCCACGACCCCCGGGTCGAGGTTGACCGCTATAGCGTCCTCGCCTCTGTTGACGTACCAGTTCTTCAGGGCGGCGGTGAGCAGCGACTTCCCTGACCCCGCGGTCCCTGTAACGAACGTGACCTCCAAGCTGATCCCCTAATCCGAGCTCCTCACCGCTACGACGGTCCCCTTCAGCACCACCACCGCCCGCCTCATCTTAGACGCGATCACCTCGCCTTCCTCGTCGACCCGTACCTTGTCCGGTCCTGCCACGACGATGTCAAGCACGATTCGCGACCTGCCCTCCATGGTCCCTTTGGGGTGGGACTTTATGTAAGCCCCTGGGTGCGTACGCATCTCCTCGGCGAGAGAGGGGGCGAGAGCTGACTCCGGCACTCCTTCGATTCTCATGGTGAAGCACCTCCTGAAGACCTTCCCGACCTTAGCCCTGACCTCCGGCTCGACCGACTTTCTGAAAATGCTCCTCATCTCAGCCGGGACCCCGGGGAGGCAGAAGACCACCGTCCTCCCCGAGACAAGCCTGACCCCGGGCGCCGTCCCGATGTCATTCTGCAGGGGCTTCGAGCCAGCCGGGAGTATCGCCATCTTCACCCTCGGCGGGGTTAGCGCCGCCTCATCCATCCCTCTTTCTATATAGTGCGCCCTTATCAGCCGGAGAGCCTCTGCGTTCCTCTCGAGCCTGAGCCGCAGTGCCCTGGCGATCCCTTTGAGCGTCATGTCGTCCGGCGTCGGCCCGAGGCCGCCTACGACGACCAGGAAGTCCGGGGACCGGCGGACGATGGCGAGAACGGCCGCGCCTATCTCGTCCAATTCGTCGTCCACCGTCGTGATCTCCTTGATCATCGACCCCATGCGGGCGAGCCTCCGGCCGACCCAGAGGGCGTTCGAGTTCAGGGTCCTGCCGATGAGCAGTTCCTTCCCCACCGCGAGCATCTCGACCCTGACCAAGGCGCTCCTCCCCCGCCGGCAGGCCTTAAAACGAGTGCAGGGGTCCGACAGCCGTGGCCAGACCGCTCCCCAAGGTTGTCCTAGGCGCCGGGACAGTTATCCACAGGGGAGGCCGGCTACTGGTGCTGAAGAGGGCCGAAGAGCCTAACCGCGGGCTCTGGGCGTTCCCTGGCGGGAAGGTAGAGGTCGGCGAGACCCCGATGCAGGCCGCGGTGAGGGAGACCAAGGAGGAGGCGGGGATCGACGTGGAGATACAAGGCATCTTCGACGTGGTCACCTACAAGCCCTGGGAGCTCGGGACAGGGAACAGGTGGCAGCTCGTCGTGGTCAACTACCTGGCGAAGCCGAATAGAGGGCGCGTCAGTCTGAATGCGGAGTCGTCCGATTACAGGTGGGTCCTCCCAGACGAGCTCATGGGGCTCGACACGACCCCGCAGATGAGAGGGTGCGCCGAGAAATTCGCCCGGCTAAGGACGACCCCAGGGTGCTTTGGGCCCCTCGGTGACGTGAGCGGACGGACTACTTCTCCTTGTTGCCGCTGAGCCACCACTCTAGGTAGTCCGCCTGCTGCCTCGACCTCTTGCGCCTCTCATCCTCTTCAGGCGTCCTCGCCTTGAACCTGGCGTCAGAAAGCTGGTCCCTTGTGAGGAAGGCGCCGCACTTCTTGCACCCGAACCTCTTGGTCGGTGCGTCGTACAGCATTATTCCGACATGACATTCAGGACAGATCTGGTCCAAACAACACTCGATGTCTATCCAGCCAAGCATGTCCTTAACGGTTTCTGTAACCGCGGTTTTAGCCCGCAACTCGTTAAATAGCGACGGGAGCCGAGCAGCCACGAGTGACAAGTGGCCGAAACGGTAGTCCTGCCAGGGCCGGCTTCAGAAGACCTGGGGCGCTCCGTCGCTGATAAGCTCGGCCTCCCGCTGCTGGGGGCCGAGTTCAGAATATTCCCCGACGGCGAGTCCAAGTTCACGTTAAGCGACAAGGTCTCAGGGAAGAACGTCCTCCTCGTCCAGTCCACCCATCACCCGGCTGACCAGCACCTCTTCCAGCTCCTCCTCGCCTCCCACCAGCTGAGCGAAGAAGGGGCGAAGGTCACGGCCGTGGTCCCTTACCTCGCGTACGCGCGCCAGGACAAGCAGTTCCTCCCGGGCGAGGGGGTGACCCTGGGGTTCGTGGCACACCTGATGCGCTCGGCGGGCGTCCGCAGGGTGGTCACGGTGGACATACACTCTGCCGAAGGTCTCGCGCTCTTTTCGTTCCCGATCAACAGCGTCTCCGCCATCCCCAGTCTGGCGGAGTATGTGAAGGAACAGGTAGCCCCCAGAGACCCCGTCGTGATCGCCCCCGACTTCGGGGGGTCCAAACGGACCGAAGCCTTCGCGGCGCTCTACGGCGCCCCCTTCCTCCGGCTCGCCAAGACGCGGGACAGGGTGAGCGGGGAGGTCACCGTCGCCGGGTCTAGGCTCGAGGTAGAAGGCAAGGACGTGTTGATCATCGACGACATCATCAGCACCGGGGGGACAGTGAGGGCTGCGGCAGAGACCGTGATGAACCAGGGGGCGAAGCGGGCCATCGCCGTCTGCGTCCATGGCCTCTTCGTGGGGAGCGCCATCGACATCCTGGAGAAGGCGTCTGTGAAGACCATCATTTGCACCAACACGGTCCCCGGTGTCTTCAGCCAGGTGGACGTATCCGAAGCCATCGCATCTCACCTAAGGACGATTGAAGAGTAAGGCTCTGGTCCTCCTCTCCGGGGAGGCGGGGACCATCCCTGCGGCCGAGGCCAAGTCGCTTTTCGCAGCTTACGACCCCGCTTCGGGGTTCATGTCTCCTGCCCGGCGGGTGCTCGTAGTCGAGTCTGAAGCGGATCCCTTCCGCGTAGGAGGGAGGATTGCATTCGCGAGGCGGGTGGGAATCCTGGTGTCGGGGGCCTCGGAGGCAGCCGAGCTCCTCGAAGGCCGCCGGGTCAGGTTCAGGTCCTTTGACCTCGCCGGCGGGAGGAAGCCGGCTGACCCGGAGGAGTACATCGGCGGCCTGCGCGCCACCATCGACCTGCGCTCTCCCGAGCTGGAGCTGACCCTGGTCAGGGGAGAACGGGAGTTCCTCGCGGTCACCTCCCCGGGGACAATGGTCCAGGGGTGGTCGCTCCGAAGACCTCGTCAGAGGCCCTTCTTCCACCCCGCCGCCATATTCCCCAAACTTTCGAGGGCGCTGGTGAACCTCTCCCGTTGCGTCGAGGGGGACGTCTTCCTCGACCCATTCGCTGGGACCGGGAGCATCCCGCTGGAGGCTGCGATGGTCGGCTGCCGTGTGGTCGCCGCCGACGTGGCGGAGAAGATGGTCCGAGGGGCGTTGAGTAACATGCATCACTTCAACCAAGAGTGGCTCGGGGTGGTGCGCGCCGACTCCGGGCGACTCCCGGTGACAGAAGCCGACGCGGTGGCGACCGACGTGCCATACGGCAGGGCCTCCAGCACCCGCGGGCACGATCCGAAGGAGATAATCGCCAGGGCCCTCCCAGCGCTGGCGACCGTCGTAAGGCCGGGGGGGACGGTGGTCCTGATGCACCAGAAGGAGGTCGCAGCGGACCCCGGCCGGGACTTCGTCCTTGTGGAAGAGCACGACCTGCATGTTCATAAGCGCCTGACGAGGACAATCTCGGTCCTCAGGAGGAGATGAATTCGGCCACGCTTTCAGTGACCTTCCTCGGTACGAGCTCCGCGGCCCCAACCAAGGACAGGGGGTTGCCGGCCATCGCTATCAGGAGGGAGGGCGAAGTGATTCTCATGGACTGCGGGGAAGGGGTGCAGCGCCAAGTCCTGGCCCAGTCCATAGGCCTGGGGAAGGATATGACGATACTAATCACGCATCTGCATGGGGACCACGTGACCGGCATCCTCGGCCTGCTCCAGACGATGAGCCTCGCTCAGAGGCGGAAGCCCGTAGACATAGTCGCACCGGCAAAGCTCATGCGCTGGCTCGAGGCGACCTCAGACCTCCTGAACTTCGGGCTCACCTTCCCCATCAGGTTCGCGCCCGCTCGCCCGGGGGTGGTGCTCCGGACCTCCGAGCTCAGGATCAGGGCGGCCAGGGCGTCTCACTCGGTCGAGGCGTACTCGTACCTCATCGAGGAGCGCGACCGCCCCGGCGCGTTCCATCCGGAGAAGGCGAGGGCACTGGGCGTCCCTGAGGGGAAGCTGTGGTCGGAGTTGCAGAGGGGGAGATCGGTGACCGTCGGCGGGGCGAAGGTATCTTGGTCAGAGGTGACCGACCCGCCTAGGCCGGGGAGGCGGATTGGGTACTCCGGGGACACTCGCCCGTCCCCTAGGCTCGCGCGCTTCTTCGCGGGGTGTGACCTGCTGATATTCGACTCCACCTTCAGGGGCGCGGACAGGGACAAAGCCGTGGAGCGGAAGCACAGCACCTGCGTGGAGGCCGCGAGCCTAGCTAAGAGAGCTGACGCCAAGAGGCTGGTGCTCACCCATTTCAGCGCACGCTATACCACGGTGACGGGCCTGCTCAGGGAGGCGAGGAAGGTGTTCCCAAACACGGTCGCCGCGGCGGACGGGCTGACCCTGGCGGTCGACTACCCGCTCGGGTAGGCGGCGAGCCAGTCGATCACCGCATCCAGTTCGTCCGACGTTATTGTGAGATAGACCGGCCCCAGTGGAGACTCTTCCGGGCTGCCGCAGACGGCGACCACCCCTGCGGCAGCGGCCTGCCTGTTCAACATCATGGATGCTGAGTGGCCCGTCCGTTCCCGAAGGAGAACCTTCCTGGCTGCTGACCGGACATGCCTGTCCCTGAACTGGTCTCTGAGGTGGGCTAGGGCTCTCGGGTCGTCGCTCACCAGCCTCGCGGACCCCGCGCTTAGTGTGACCACCTCAGGGTCCAGCCCTGCTACGCCCGCCAAGGCTTTCGCCACCCTCGCCGGGTCTTCCGACGGGGAGACAGTGGCCTCCAGGGTCAGCCTGGCCCTGAACTCAGGATGCGCCATCCTTCTCCCAGCTCTCGACCAGCCCCGCCAGCTCGGCGGCGAGCGCCTCGGGGGTGGTCCGCTGGTTGGAGACGGTCTCGTCTGCCATCGCTATGGCCTCTCCTATCCCTACGTCGAGCTCCCTCCTGTCTCTGGCTGCGAACGTTTCGTATGTGAGGGGGTCGTCACTCCGCCCGCGCTCCTTCAAGAGGGCGAACCTCCTGGCCGGAGACGCGGCGACCGCGACGAACAGAACCTTCGCCCTCCTCCTGAACGCCTCCACTTCGGAGACAGACCTGATGCCGTCGACCACGACCTTCTCCGCGCCAGACCGCGTGATTGTCTCCAGACAAAGGTCCGCCACCGCTGACTGCCCGCGCTCCTCCCTCAGCAGCCGCATCACCTCCCCGGTGTTCTTCGCGTCCGGCTCGAGCCCGCGCCTTTTGGTCTCCGCCCTTATCACGTCCCCCATGACGACGCGTCTCCAGCCTTCGCCCACGAGCCGCTGGGTCGCGGTCGACTTACCGGCTCCAGGCATGCCTGTCACTGCCACTATGCGGAGCAATCTGCCCATCCGCCCGACCGGTAGCGAATTTAAAGGAACCACGCTGACCAGTGCAGATGAGACTTTTCGTGGCGATGGACGTGCCGGAACCTGCCCTCGGCGCGATCACTCGGTTCCAGGGCGACCTCGCCGCCACTGGGTCTGACCTCAAGCTGGTGGAACGTGAGAACCTCCACTTCACGGTGAAGTTCTTGGGGGAGGTGACGGAAGCTGAAGCTGCCGAGGCGAAGTCCAGGCTGGCGAGGCTGGCGCTGAAGGGCGCCGAAGTGGAGCTTAGGGGCGTCGGCGCGTTCCCTGACGTGCGGGGGCCCAGGGTGGTCTGGGCCGGGGTCTCTAGGGACCACCGGACGCTGGTCGAGTCCTTGGCTATGGAGGCCATCGCCTCGCTCGATGGGCTTGGGGAGCGCGACTCCAGGCCGTTCCAGCCGCATGTCACCCTGGCCAGGGTGAGGTCGTCGAAGGGTGCCGGGGAGCTCACGGCGCTTATCAGGGAGAGGTCAGACTTCTCCTTCGGGTCTGCGAAGCTTACTGAGCTGAAGTTGAAGTCGAGCAGGCTCACCCCTGCCGGGCCAGTCTACGCCGACGTCGGGGTGTACGCGCTGCGATGACAACGCTGGCAGAGGTGATCGCCCGGGCAAGGAGGATGGTGGTCCCCTCCCCGTCGGCGGCAGCGGAGATGGGGCGCATGGCCGCTTCGCTCGTCTCCAAGACTGAGCGCGCGGCGGCCCGGCACCCGCAGACCAGGGGCGTGCTCTTGGGGGGTTCCTTCGCCAAGGGGACGTGGCTCTCCCGTCACGTGGACCTGGACGTGTTCGTAAAGTTCGACCCTTCTACCCCTGAGGAGGAGTTCGAGGAGGTGGGGCTCGAAATAGGGGAAGAGGCTACCAGGGGTTACCCAGCCGGAAAGATGTTCGCCCAGCATCCATACACCGAGGCTACAGTAGACGGATTCAGGGTGAACATCGTCCCGTGCTACGACGTGCGGAAGGGAGAGTGGAAGAGCGCGGCTGACAGGTCCCCGTTCCATGTCGGTTTGATAGAGGCCCTCCCGGACGAGCAGAAGGCCCAGATCAGGATGCTCAAGGCGTTCATGGAGGCCGCCGGCGTCTACGGCGCGGAGATCCGCCGCCAGGGCTTCAGCGGCTACGTCGCTGAGGTGCTCGTCCTGAAGCTTGGGGGCTTCCTGCAAGTGGTCGAATGGTTCGCTCGCTACGCTGTCCCTGGCGAGGGGAAGGTGTTCAGCCTCATCGACCCGGTGGACGAAGGGAGGGACCTGGGGACCGCCGTGTCGGGGGAGAGCCTAGGGCGGATGGTCCTCGCCTGCAGAGAGTTTCTAAGGCGCCCCAGCGTGGCCTACTTCACCAGATTGCCGCGAAGAGTCAGGTCCCCGCTCGCCGGGAGGGTGGTCGCTGTCGTCTTTTCGCACGCCCTCCTCTCCGAGGACACTTTGTGGGGGGAGCTGAGGAGGACCACAAAGCATGTTGTGAGGCACCTGGAAGAGGAGGGGTTCAAAGTGGCGAGGTCCATCGCCGCCTCCGACAACCTGAAGCGCAGCGCCATCATCCTCCTCCCGGAGTTCGACGAACTCCCAAAGCTGGAGCAGAGGGTCGGGCCGACCGTAGACAGGGAGAAGGACGTCGAAGCTTTCCTGAAGTCAAACTCGAACAGCTCAAGGCTGGTCTGGGTCGACGGCGACGCGAGGGTCAGGATGCTGCTCCCAAGGGAGCACACCAGCCTGGACCGGTTCCTGACCGACCTCGCCCGGGGGAGGTCGGGGCACGTGGGCGCCTCCAAGGAGATCGAGGCGGGGATGAAGAAGAGCTCCGCGGTGCTGCGGGGGAGGGCGTTGTCCCGCGCTGCGGCTACATTAGGATGGCTGAGCGATGGAGTCAGAGAAATCATCTCAGACGAGATCAGAACGCGCTGACCTGGGTCAGCTGATGAGGACCCCGTACATCCAGGTCCTAACCTACCCTGGCATATTACTCGAGGAGGCGAAGTCGAGGGTGAAGCAGCTCGAGAGCCTCGGCGTCGAGGAGGTGGTCTTCGAGGGGCACACGAGGATAGGGAGGCTCGGGGTCCTGGGGTTGGGGACGGTGGGGGTGGTGGTAGCTGCGCTGGCCCGAGGCGGCGAGTGCGCCCTGAAGATCAGGAGGACCGACGCGAACCGCCACGACATGGAAGAAGAGGCGAGGCTCACAAGGCTGGCGAACCGGATAGGGGTGGGCCCGCCTGTCTACGCCCACACCAAAGACGTCATAATGATGAAGCTCCTCGAATACGAGGAGGTGGGGGACTGGCTGAAGCGCCTGAAGGGACCGGGCCGTAGGGAGAATGTCAGGGGGGTGGTCCATGCGCTGCTGAACCAGTGCAGGAAGCTCGACATCATGGGCATCGACCACGGGCAGCTGAGCAACCTGCGGAAGCATGCGGTGATCGCAGGAGGCGTGCCCTGGATCATCGACTTCGAGTCCGCGGGGACCGCGCGGAAGCCGAGGAACGTGACCACGGCCGCTCAATACCTCTTCATCGGAGGGGTGCTGGCCCCCGCCATGAGGAGGGCCCTCGGGGTCCGCGACGTTGAGAACCTGAAGGGGCTGCTGGCTTCCTACAAGTGCGGCCTCTCTGACTACGCCTACTCGAAATTGCTGGAGTACCTGAAGGTCGCGGAGGCGTAGGTACCTGACCGCGCCCTCTGCGAACCTTTAAACTGAGTCCGAGTTCGGCTCGAACTCGTGGGGTCGTAGTGTAGCTTGGTCCAGCATACCAGAGTGAATGACCTTCACGGTGAGCCTGGGGCGCTGGCGATCGCGAGTTCAAATCTCGCCGACCCCACTTCCTCTCAGTTCGGCTCTCCCAGTCGTGCGCCTTCGGCGAAGACAGCCTCGGGCTGACGAGCGTGCGCCAACCCGCAGCCTATGCCGGGGCTGGCGTCGCCTGGGTCGACTCTTCCGCAGCGACCTTCGCCCAGTAATCGTTGACCGACCTCTGGATGGTCGCTATGGCCTCAGGCTTCTCGACTGGTTTGAACAGGTGCCCGTACCTCTCCTGGGTCCGGAGATACTCTCTCACGGGGGTCAGCGCCCTGGGGACGTAAGTGTGCCTGACCACGCCGTCCACGGACTCCTTGAGCGGCCAGACCCCGGTCTGGACCGCAAGCTTTTCCACTTCGATGGAATATTTCGGGTCGAAACCCCAACCGGTGGGGCAGGCCGCGAAGTCGATGTACAGCTTGGGGCCCCTGATTCCTTCTCCCTTCTCCACCTTCCTGAGGAAGTCGACGCCGTGCGAGTTGGACAGCGTAGCCACGTAGGGCGCCTTCATGGCCCGCCAGGCCTCGAACAGGTCCTTCTTCCTGCCAGTGTTGCCGTAAGGGTACGCCGCGGTCACGGGGGTGGTCTTCGACGACGAGGCGTAGGGGGTCGACGAGGACATCTGGAACCCCGTGTTCCCGTATGCCTCATTGTCGTAGCAGAGGTAATAGAAGTCAAGGTCCCGCTGTATCGCCCCGGCCGTCGACTGGAAGCCGATGTCGTATGCGGCCCCGTCGCCGGTGACGACGACCACCTTCAGGTCCTCTGACTTCTGCAGCTTGCCCTTCGCCATCAACACGTCCAAGGCGTCCCTGATCCCCTGGGCTCCGGCCGGGGCGCTGGCGAAGGCGGTGTAGAGCCAGTTGGACTTCAGTGGGCTGAGGGGGTATGACACGGAAATGGTCATGCACCCTGCCGCGTTCACCCAGGCCACGTTCGGCCCGAGCGCTTTATGGAATATCCTCACGGCGAGGATTCCCCCGCACCCAGCGCACATCGTGTTCCCGGGCGCAATGTACTCCTCCTTCGGGATGTCCTTCAACGTCTTGAACTTCGTCGCCGTCGACATCACCCATGCACCCCCGCCGTGGCCACCGCTCTCTCAGCCTTCGTCAGCTCTTCGTCTCTCATCAGGAACATGGGCTCGGGCCTCTCTCCACCGACGTCGACCCCCCTCATCCTCTCGAACACCTGGCACATCTCGTCTGAGGTCAGCTGTTTCCCGCCGAGCCCGCCGACCACCGGGAGGAGCGCCCCCGGTCTGTCGCGGACGTGATAGAGCGAGGCGGCGATCTCAGGGTAGAGTATCCCCCCAAGCCCCGGGGACAGGTTCTGGTCGAAGACGGCATCTACCTTCCTCCCCTTCAGGAGCGCAGCGACCTCCTCGGTAGGGAACGGCCTGACCATGCGCAACTTCAGGAGGCCCGCCTTGACGCCCTGCTCCCTCACGCGGTTCACCGCCTGCCTCCCCAGTGTTGTGAATGAGTTGGACATCACCAGGACGTACTCGGCGTCGTCTAGCCTGTACCCCTCGACTGGGCCGTACGCTCTTCCGAACAGGTCCTGAAAGTCCCGTGCCGCCTCGCTGAACGCCTCCTTCGCGCGGAGCGCCGCTGCGTGCATGTTGTATCTGAAGTAGCTGTACAGGTACCCCTCCATCACGGCCGAGCCCTTCGACACGGGCCTGGTCGCCCTGATCGGATGCGGCGGGTCGTAGGGGGGTAGGAACCTGTCGACCTCCGCCTGCTCAGGGAGGCTGACCTTCTCGCGGGTGAAAGAGAGATAGAATCCGTCCAGGTTCACTATCGCGGGGAGCATCACCCTCTTGTCTTCGGCCACCCTGTAGGCGAGGAGTACGAGGTCCGCCACTTCCTGACACGTCTCTGAGTGGAGCTGCAGGAAGCCGCTGTCCCTCGCGGAAAGGACGTCGTTGTGGTCGGGCTCGAGGACTATGGGCGCCGCCAGCGCCCTTGAAACGTTCATCAGGACCATCGGCGCCCTCCACCCTGAGATGTTGTAGAGCATCTCCATGGCGTAAAGGAGCCCCTGGCTCGACGTCGCGGTAAAGACCCTCGCCCCGGTCAGCGCCGCCGCCCCCGCGGCGGTCATCATCGAGTGCTCGGACTCCAGCTGGACGAACTTCGCGTCCATGGTCCCTTCCCTTGCCCAGTCTGCGATCGTCTCGATTATCTCTGTCTGCGGCGTGATCGGGTACGCCGGTACGTAGTCGACCCTGGCCAGCTTCGCGGCAGCCGCGGCCGCGCGATTCCCTGTCATCAGCTCAGGCCTCATTGCAGCCCCTCCATCTGCGATCCGATGGCCCGCAGGGGGCACTCCGTCTGGCATATCATGCACCCCTTGCAGTTATCATAGTCGATGGCGATTCTACCGTCGGGCCCCGCAGACATCGCCGACTCAGGGCAATATGCGTAGCAGATCATGCAGTCTGTACACTTCAGATAGTCTATGACCGGCTTGGTGATCCTCCAGTTTCCGGTGTGCCTCGAGGCGGAGTTACCAGTATTGACGACGTCCTCGGTCCCCTCTCCCGACACCACGACCGCGAGTGGGACCAGGTCGGCTCTGGCCGGGAGCTCTTCGGTGTGCAGCTTGATGGGACTCACCACGTCGTAGATGGCCGTCGCCAGCGCGACGTTCTTCGAGATGGCGTCGTCCGACAGTCCCACCTCCTTGAGTTCTTCGACGAGACCTCTCATGAACGCCTCGGAGGTGATCCCAGATGCCCTGGCCACCGCGGCGGCGATCCCTGAGCTGAGTACCGCCTTCCCCAGTGTGTCGAGGGCCCGCCTCGTAAGGTCGAGCGTCAATACAGCGATGTCGGTCCTCCCTCCGTTCACTTCAGCGGCAGGCTTGGCGGTGTTGACTATGGCGAGCCCGCCCTTCCTCAGTCCGGCGAAGGGGCTGGCCGTGGGGTCGGCCGTAAGCGAGTCGTCCATCACTGCCACCACGTCTGGAGAGAAGATGAAGCCCCGCTCGGTGATCTCTGACTCTGAGAACCTGGTGAACGCCGTGACCGGCGCGCCCCTCCTTTCGGCGCCGTAGATGGGGAAGTCCTGCGCGTTGTAGCCGTCGTTGAACGCCGCGTTCCCGAGAATCCTGCTGGCTGTCTTGGCGCCCTGCCCCCCTCGTCCGTGGAACCTCACCCTTAGTATCATCGCCCTAACGACTTAGGGCGCGCGGGCGCTCGTCAATTAAATGGGGAGCACGATTCTCACAGGTGAAAACCGGGGCCTGAGCCTAGGCCTTGGGGACGGAGGATGCGCCCTCCACCCCTGCGGCGCGCAGGGGTCTTCCGTCGAGCCTCCAGAGGTCCTTCAGGATCGCGAAGAACAAGGAAGAGGCGAGGAGGGCGGCCCCCACGTAAGCATAGACTGGGAGGACCCCGATCGACGCGATGAAGATGCTCCCGAAAACTATGGCCGGCGGACCTCCGACGAAGCTGAGGAGCCCGTCTATTGCGAAATAGCGACCTCTCATCTCGCTCGGCACTATGTTCTGGGCCGCTGTCAGCCACGTGTTCCCCGCGAACCCTTGAGCGAACCCGATTGTGAAGAGCGATATGATGGCGACCCACGCATAGGGCTCGACCCCCATGATCAGATACGCCCCCCCAGGGATGCTCCCCGCCGCGAGGACCCAGACCGCGCCCGCCCGACTGAGGGCCGAGGTTCGCCCGAGAGCGAGGGAGCCCAGCGCTGCCCCCAGTACGTTTGCCGCCGTGGCCAGTCCGAACGCGAACGCGCCGAGGCCCGTGCCCTGCACCATGTAGACGACCAAGAAGTAGAACACGACCCCGCCGAGGAAGTTGAACACGGTGGCCGAAATCGAGAGGAGGAGGAGCCCACGCTGGGACAGCAGCCAGCTCATTCCTGCCTTCACATCAGAGAGCATGCCTGGGTGCCTGCCCGACCTCCTCGCCACGGCCCGGGTCGAGCGCGCCACAAGGAGCAGTGCGAAGAGCGCGGCCATCGCGAACGCAGCTGTCCCATACGCTAATGCGACGACCGCCCCTGCGAATGCTATGATTCCTCCACCCAACGCGCTCGATGCCGATGCTATCACAGAGGTCCCCGCTCTTGTGACACCGTTAGCGTCGGAAAGCTCGTTAGTGTCAACGAGCTCAGGCAGGTACGAGTAGTTACAGGACCTGTACATCTCCGTGGCCGCGGACCAACAGACCGCCGCTGCCACGACGACGGGGAATTGGAACCCGTAAAGCGCTACGTCCACAGCCAGGAGGCCCATGCTCGCAGCCCTGACGACGTTAGCCAGCAGCAGCAGGCTGCTTCGGGGGTACCTGTCCACCCAGACCCCTCCCGGGAGGGTGAACCCCACGGTAGTCAGCGACTCTGCCAGGCCAACGACTCCGACGTCTATGACCGACTTCGTCACCTGGAAGACGAGCCAGATCACCGCTATCCCGAAGACAGAGGAGGCGGTCCTCGAGGAGGCGTTCATCGCGATGTAATGAAGGAACCTGCCGTTTCGGAACAGCCTCCGTGTCTTCCCTGGCTCACCGCCCAGAGCCGCTCACGTCCTCAGCCATGGGCTCCGTCGGTATATTTGCGGCTCGTGGGGACGGCCGCGGAGAATGGGGGTAGAACGCGTGGCTACGCGGTGACTGCCTTCGACTTCTCTGAGAGGGCGGCGTGGGCGGCTGCCAGCCTTGCCACAGGCACCCTGAAAGCCGAGCAGCTGACGTAATCCAGCCCCGCCTCGGCGAAGAAAGCGATACTCTTCGGGTCCCCCCCATGCTCCCCGCATATGCCTACCTCTAGCCCTGGGTTTGATGTCCTCCCCTCTTGGACCGCCAGCTTGACCAGCCGCCCGACCCCCGCCACATCCACTGAGTCGAAGGGGCTCCGCTGGAATATGCCTTCCTCAAGGTACTTGGGGATGAACTTCGCCTCCACGTCGTCCCTGCTGAAGCCGAAGGTCGTCTGCGTCAGGTCGTTGGTGCCGAACGAAAAGAAGTCGGAGTGTTTCGCTATCTCGCCGGATGTCAGCGCCGCCCGGGGTGTCTCTATCATCGTCCCCACCTGATATTCGATCTTCGCCCCCAACTCATCGAAAGCGGCGTCCGCGGCCGATTCGACGACCTTCCTCAGGGTCGTGAACTCCTCGACTGTGGAGATCAGGGGGATCATTATCTTCACCTTCCCGCGCGCCTTCTTCTCGCGGTCGAGCTCGACGGCTGCCTGTAGGATGGCTTTCGTCTGCATCTCGTATATCTCAGGGTGGGTTATGGCGAGGCGGCAACCCCGGTGCCCGATCATTGGGTTGTGCTCCGAGAGCTGCCTCACGCGGTTGAGCATCGTCTCCGCCCTCTCGAGCTCTTCTTCGGGGGCGCCTCTGTCCTTCATCCCCTGCATCTCAAGGAGCAGCTCCTCCACCGATGGGAGGAACTCATGGAGAGGCAGGTCGAGGAGCCTAACCACCACCGGCCTGCCGCCCATGGCCGCGAAGATACCCTTGAAGTCCGAGAGCTGGAACGGAAAGAGTCGGTAGAGGTGCTTCTTCCGTGCATCCACGTCCGCGCTCATTATCATGTCCCTCACAATGGGGAGGCGCTTCGGGTCGTTGAACATCCTCTCCGTCCTGCACAGCCCTATCCCTTCTGCCCCGAACTCCCTCGCCCTTGCAGCCGCCTCGGGGGTGTCGGCGTTCGCCCAGACACCAAGACGCTTGATCCTGTCGGCAACCTGCAGAAGGGAGGTCAGCTCCGGGGTCGGCTCAGGGTCCACCATCTTTACCTCTCCCTTGTACACCGACCCTGTCGTCCCATCGATTGTGATCGCTTCCCCCTTCGATATCCTCTCCCCGGACTTGGTCGTGAAGAAGCCTCCTTCCATGGAAATCTCGATTTCGCTGCAACCGACCACAGCGGGCTTCCCCATCCCTCTTGCCACCACCGCCGCGTGGGAGTTGGATACGAGGACAGGCACGAAGGACTTCGTAAACACGACAAAATTCTTGTCCAGTTCATCCTTCGCATCAACCTCGAAGTTGTACACTTCTATCTCGCCTACCGCACCGAGACTCCTCACCCTGGTCATTCTCAAATCGAACGAAAGTATCTGTTCGACTTCCGCGCCAACTTCGGGAGGCGACGACGCCGCAAGATATCTGAGGAGCTTCCTCCCATCTACGAGCAAGTTCCTCTCGACAGAGTCTAGGATTCTCCTGTTTCCTTTGATATTGGTGACGTCACCAGCCAGACTCTTCGCGGAGAAAAGCTTAGTTCCATAGTGACGCGGCCGGACCTCGCCTCTCAATCTGTGAGTGTAACACAAGATGTCTTGCACCCTCTCGACGATTTGCACGTTGTAAATCGTCCTGTTAGTGGATACCTGGGGGAGTATGCTAAGCCTGAGGCACGCCAGTTCTAGTGCCGCCACGAATCCTTTGTCGGAGCTAAAGATCTGAATCCTGCTCGGGGTGTAAGTTCCGTCGCCGTCAGCGGCCCCGGCTATGAAATACAGCAGCGATGTCTCATCGAGACTTAGCACCCAAGAGTCCAGCGTGTCCCAAATGGACGAGAGCGTAGCCGCAGGTTCCCGCGTCGTGCTGATCAGATCGAGCGCGCCGCCTGAGATTGTTCTGCCTCGAATTGTCCCGTCAGACATCTCGACTCTTTCGATGTTGAAACGTCTCCCGAACACATCTTCGAAGAAGGTGCTTACGGTTTCGATGAATTCTCCTTTCTCCGGCGCGAGGGCGTGCGTGAATGTTACGCTTCCTTTCGTTCGTTTGAGGCTCACGTGGCCATCGGTGAAGAGCGCCCCCACGAGGTAGGCCAATTGAGGAACGCTGTTCGACCCTTTACCAGGGATTTTGTCGACCACGCATGCGAACCCCTCTTCTGCCAAGAGGTCCTCAAGGGGCTTCTTCAAGAGCCTCCTCTTCGTTATGGTGAACATCTTGTGGTCAGGGGTGATTCTCACTGTGCTAATCGTCGATCTTCCTGTCTGAGAGACAGCCACCTCTATGGCTGGCGAGAGCCTTGTCCCAGTGGCGATAATCTTCCTCCAAACAGACTTGCCCGAAGCGTGGTCGAAGCAAAGGGTTGAAGGCGTAAGCCCCTCTTCTATCGCATGGTATAGATCCCGAGCCGTGGTGAGTCCATTCTCAGTCAGCAAAAGCGTCTCGCCGCCGACGCACGTCATACCCCCGCGCATCGTGAGCACCCCCTGGGAAGCGATCAGCCCCTTGATGTCTTCAGGGGTGGTCTCTGGGCGTACGAGGATGATCTTCTGCGAACCGCCGATGGACGCAGCTTCCTCCGTGTCGAACACGACCTTCCCTGACGCCGCGCCGGGGGACGCGTCCAACCCCCTCGCCACCGGCCTGTCCCTCGAGCCAGGGTCTAGCCTCCTGTGCAGGAGCGCCTCCAGTTGGTCCGGCTCGATTCTCGCCACTGACTCCTCTTCGGTGATGAGCCCCTCCTTCGCCATGTCCACCGCGATTTTCACAGCGGCCTGGGCGGTCCTCTTTCCGTTCCTCGTCTGGAGCGTGTAGAGCTTCCCGTCCTCGATCGTGAACTCGAAGTCCTGCATGTCTTTGAAGTGCGCTTCAAGCCGGTTCGCCACGTCCTGAAGCCGCGCCTTCAGCGCTGGGTGCATCCCTTCGATGCTCACTGGGGTCCGTATCCCTGCCACAACGTCCTCCCCCTGCGAATTGGGGAGGTACTCGCCGAAGAGCTTCTTCTCCCCGGTCGATGGGTTGCGGGTGAACCCGACCCCGGAGCCGGAGTTCTCTCCGAAATTCCCGAATACCATGGCCTGGACGTTCACCGCTGTCCCGAGGTCGTCTGGGATGCTGTAGAACCTCCTGTACTCCTTCGCCCTCTCGTTGTTCCACGAGCCGAGGACGGCCACGATGGCCATCTCGAGCTGGACGTATGGGTCTTGAGGGAACTCCTTGCCCGTCTCCTCCTTGATGATTCTCTTGAACTCCTCGGCGACCCCCTTCAGCTCCTTGGAGGAGAGGTCGATGTCCATCTTGACCCCAGACGCCTTCCTCCTAGCCTCGAGGATCCTCTCGAAAGCTTCCCCCTCGGCGCCCATTGCGACCTTACCGAACATCTGGATGAGCCTCCTGTATGAGTCGTATGCGAACCTCTCGTTCTTCGTGATCTCCGCCATCCGCTTGGCGGTGACGTCGTTCAGCCCGAGGTTGAGGATCGTGTCCATCATCCCGGGCATGGAGAACGGTGCCCCCGACCTGACAGAGAAGAGCAAAGGCTTCTCCCCACCGCCGAACCTCTTCCCTGTCTGGCCCTCGACCTCAGATATCACGGTCCGGACCTCCTCGAAGAGCCCTTCAGGGACCTTGCCTCCGTTCGCATAGTACGCCTTGCAGACCTCCGTCGTGATGGTGAATCCGGGAGGGACGGGAAGGCCGAGCGACGTCATCTCCACAAGGCCGTACCCCTTTCCGCCGAGGAGGAATTTGTCCCCCCCGAGCGCGTCTTTGAAGAGTACTACGTTCCGCATGGGTCCTCTCCTCCATCGGGAGCTTGGCGCGGTGTGTTTGTAAGTCCTTCGGGGGGATGTCGCGCTTCTAGATTTGTTCAACGTGACCGCCCTCGTCGGCCCTTGAGCAGGCCCATCCAGAGAGGCGCAACGAAGCAAGACGAGGGTGGGCGCGGGTTTAATATCATGAAGCCCGCACGCGGTGCAGTGAGCGCAGCCGGCGGGAGTTCCCCGTCCCACACGGAGGGTAATGACCGCAGGGTGAAGGCCGCAGGGTCGTTGCTCGTCCTAGGCGGCCTGGTGTTCATCCTGCTGAACACTGTCGCCGAAGGGGTCTATCCGAACTACAACGTGGGGTCCGACGTACTCAGCGACCTTGGCGCGCTTGGGACAAACACCTTCCTCCTCTGGAACGGGATGCTCTTCCTGAGCGGGGCGCTCCTGATCCTTGCTGCATACCTCCTCTTCTACACGGAGAATCACTTTCGGTCGTCCGCCGTTGGCAGGAGGGCTAACTATGTCGGGATCCTGTACATCCTCCCTGGGATAGGGGCTATCATCGTCTCCCTCTTCCAGGAGAACTCCGCTCTCGGGGCGGCAGGGGTCCACGGCTTTGGCGCCATGGTCACCTTCCTCTTCGGAGGAATCTCCGCTGCTTACGCCTTCAAACTGACGAAGGCGCCGTTCAGGTATTTCTCCGTCGCGCTCGGAGTGCTCACGCTTGCTTTCATACTGGTCTTCGTCATGAGCGGCGGCTCGCTTGAGGGCCTCACCGAGCGCTTGGTCGTATACCCCTTCGTCCTGTGGGCGATAGCGTTCGGAGGATATCTGACGGCACTCTCTTCAAACGACAGCGTCGCGTCTTAGGCTCGGACCTTTGAGGGGCCTTGCTCCCTGGTTCTCCCATTGCTTCCGATGTATGCCAGGGCGGCGCGGTATGGACCAAAACCCCTGGACAAGCCGATGACCTCCGGACGGCGGCAGCTCCGCCGAGGTTCCCCCATGTCACACCCATGCCCCCGCTCTATGCCAGGAGCTCCTCTCAGGCGCCACGCTCATCTCAGCTGCTCGAGACCAGGGCCCACCTTGTGAGAAGGCCTTCGCCTGAGCTTACGACTCGGAACCCGCCGAGCATGCGCTCCCACTCTTCGGCGGTGACGGTCCTGGGATCTTTCTTCCGTCCGAATTTCGTCACGCTAAGATATGCGAGCCCGTCTTTCTTCAGCATCCGCTTGATCTGACAGAGCGCCCCAGAGTGGTCTTTCATGCAGCAGAGAAGGCCGTGGGCGAAGACGAAGTCCACCGAACCGTTGGGGATGAAGTCGGCTTCGGCCGCTGAGCCCGCACGGGCGTCGACCACCCTCTCGAGTCCCCTCGCCTCGGCCTTCTTGGCGACCCCTTCGATTGCCCTTGGGTCGAAGTCGACCGCATAGACCTTCCCTCCCGGCCCAGCCAGCTCAGCCATTGGAATTGTGTAGTACCCCGGGCCGCACCCTAGGTCGGCGACAGAACTCCCTGACGCGACGTACTTCGAGAGCAACTTCTTAGGAGGCGAGATGATTCGCCGGACAAGGTTGTCCGTCGCGAACAGCGGCACCCTCCTGTCGTCAGGAACTTTGGCCAAGAAGGCCAAAGGGTCCCCGCCCCTGATAATAGGCTTCGTTCCGTGTTTTCATCGTAGCGTCGGGCAGGGCGACCCTGCTCCTCTGAGCGCATGGATGCGAAGGTGTGCGTCGTGTACCCCAGATGGGCGCGGGTGCGGGCTGTCAAGGGAGGACCTGAGGTCCGGCGCGAGTTCCGGTTTCGGGACGGGCCGGCGAAGTGCGGGGCGCGTGTGATGCGAGGACGAACTCCCTTCTGACTGGCGGTCTGACCATGCAAGGCTGCGTAGCGTTCCCGTCAACCTGCGCTTTATGGGAATCCGATTTCTATAACTAGAGCCGCTGTCAGCCTGTCGCGGCATGCCAAAGAAAGCGAAATCCACGAAGGCGGTCAAGCGTAAGCCTTCCAAGAAGGCAGAGGGCAGGTCCAAGGACTCTGCCACTCCCCCACAGTCTTCGACTGCTGTGCCGCAAGAAAGCGCCGAGGTACCGAAGCGGTACGAGCTATCTCCTTACCAGTGAAGGGAGGAGGGCGCCCGCTCGCCGGGGCCTTGCTTTACAGAGCTGGTCGTACGCTTGCTTTCCTGTGCCGAGCTCGAGCCGTCGCTGTGGCGCTCAACGCCCGCAAAGACTGCTCGTCTAGGCGGTAGAGGTACCAGTCTTCCATGCGCTTGGCGCCTAGGTTTTCGTAGAACCTCTGCGCCTTCCCGTTCCATCTGAGCACGGCCCACTCCATTCTGCCGCACCCCTTCGCGCGCGCTTCTCGCGCGCACCGCTTCAACAGCGCCATCCCTGTGCCTTCCCTTCTCGACTCCTCTGACACGAAAAGGTCTTCGAGGTACAACGTGGGTCTTGCCAGGAAGGAGGAGTAACTGTAGAAGTACAGCGCGTATCCGACGAGCTTCTTTCCGCGTGATGCGACGAAAAGGTTGATCCTCTTCCTGAGAAATATGTCGTCGATGAGTCTTCTCTTCCCAGCGGTTGTCGGCGGGGCGAGCTTCTCGAACCTCGCGAGGGCCATGACAAGCTCGATGAACTCAACGGCGTCTGACCTCCGTCCACGCCTGACGACCACCGTGTCCACGGGCGACGGGGAGCTGTACTCCGATAAATCGCTTCGGGGGGGGAGGTGCGCAGGCTCAGTGCTGTTCCAGGTCCTTCATCATCTGCTCGAATTGGTCCTTCGTTATCTCTCCCCTTGCGTACCTCTGGCGTAGTATCTCGCGCGCGTCCCCGTATCCGTAGCCGCTACCATACCGGTACCTCTGCCTCCATCCCCCCCCCCCGAAGCCCCAAAAGACCAACCGGAAGATGACCATGGCGAAGATGACGAAGAATACGAACCCTAAGGGGAAGAAGAACCACCCGTAGTACGGGTAGCCGAAGTTCATCATAGGCACTCTGTTACCATACGCGACCATCATCCCGAAGAAGGCGACGGCTGCCACGAGCACCAGCGCCAGGATGACCCATCCCACCCAGCGCATGCCCCTGTACGGACTCTCGTAGTGGTTGGACCCCATTCACGGTCGACCTCGATAGGCAACGTCCACGGGTCTCTTAAGTGTATCGGAATATCAAAACGAAATACCTATATCGTCGCCTGAGTCGGCATTCTCGTGTGGCCGTTCAGGTTCGCGATGTCAAGGAGGAGGAAGCGCGGCCTCCCTCACATGGTGATGTACCTCCTTTCGTCCTCCCCGAAGAACGGCGTCGAGTTGATGGACGGGGTGCAATCTATCACCAGAGGGTGGTGGCGTCCGACCCCTGGCTCGATCTATCCGCTGATGAAGGAGATGGCGTCACAGGGGCTGGTACGGAAGCTCGAGGATGGACGGTTCGAACTCACGGACAAAGGGAGGTCGGAAGCCGGAGGCTCCTTCGGCTTTTCTTCGGAAGGCCCAATGACGATGAGTGACGCCGTCGAGCAGGCTTACAGCGCGCTCTCCTATGCGCAGGACCTGAAGCGCACCGGCGGGGGGGATATCGCAGGCTACGAGGAGAGGCTCCGAGAGATTAGGGCGCAGGTCACCGACCTCTTGGGTGAACCGGAAAACCAGGAAAACGTCTAGTTTTCAGGAGGCGGCGATTCCCGCTTCCTCAACTCGTCTTCCATCCCCTTCTCGAGTTCCTCCATCTTCTCCTCGCCTACCCTCAGCACCCTCCCCAAGAAAGGCCCGAACAGGAAGAGGAGCGCCGTGACCACGGTCCCCACCGAGACGAATGCGAATATCGACGCGAATATCTTGCCTGCCGCCGAGGTAGGGTAGAGGTTCGCAGGCGGTCCTTGCCCTGTCGCTATGAAGCTGGTGAAATAGAAGGAGTCGAGGTAGCTCCACCCTTGTATGACGTGCATGGCAACCGACCCGACCACCACCATCGCCGCTATGACCGCGAAAGAGTACAACGCCCTCTCCCAGAACGACCTGGGGACCCTCCTTCTGCGGCGTCTCACTCCCCTAGAGTCCATCCCGATGCGGCCACTCGGGGCCTCACAACGTTTTAAACAGAACCTGTCCCCGCGACCACGAGTGACTCCCGCCTGTGAGCGAAGACATCCAGTTGAGCCTTAAGCAGACGATGAGGGTCTATCCACAGGGGGTCACCGTCGTAACGGCCCAGGGCCGAGATGCCCCCCGTGGCCTGACCGTAAGCTCTTTCACGAGCGTCTCGCTGACGCCCCCCCTCGTCCTGTTCTGCGTCGCGAAGAGCTCTTCCCACCACGACTTCTTCCTCAAAGCCGATAGCTACGCCGTCAACTTCCTTGCCGACGACCAGAAGACCATATCCGACCGCTTCGCGGGGAGGACGACGGTCCGGGACAGGTTCGAGGGCGTGAAGCACACCAAGGGGGCGACCGGTTCCCCCATCATCTCCGGGGTGCGGGCTGCCATCGAGTGCCGCTCCTGGCAGGCGTACGACGCGGGGGACCATTCCATCCTCGTGGGGGAGGTGGTGGCCGCCAGCACCTTCCCTCAGAAGCGACCCCTCATCTACTACTCCCAGCAGTACACGACCACAGAGCGCGGCGAATCGCCCGCTCCCCCGTCGGACATCGTCTGGTAGCTATCTCGCCCCGAGCAAATAGTCCGGCCTGTCCCTTATCTTGGGGTCGGAGATCTTTGCGAAGCTCCCCGTCTTCGGGGAGCGGACCGGCATCGCTTCGTCGAACCAGCTCTTCGGGGTAGGGGCCCCCCAGAACGTCTGCCTCTGGGGGTCGTTCAGCCTCCATCTGATTGGGACCCAGTCAGGGTCAGCGCTGACATAGTCCCCCGTGTACAGCTCTATCCGGTTCCCGTCAGGGTCCCTCAGGTACAGGAAGAACGCGTTGGATATCCCGTGCCTCCCGGGCCCCCTCTCCATGTTCTTCGCGTACCCGTTGGCCGCGAGGACGTCAGCTGCGTCCATGATCGACGCCCTGTCCGCAACGGCGAACCCAGCGTGGTGGACCCTCGGCCCCTTCCCGGTGGTGAGCGCCACGTCGTGGCACGTGTGCTTCCTCCTCAGCCAGGCAGCCCACAGGTCGGGCTTCGCGTCGTCCGTATCGGTCAGCTCGGTGCAAACGAAGCCGAGCCCCCCGACGTACCAGTCGTAAGCGGCGGCGACGTCCGGGAGCATGATGTTGAAGTGGTCGAGGCGCATGACCTTCGCCCCTTTGTAGTGCTGGAACTTCTGGAGCATCCACTCCTGGGGGGACGCCTCGAAGTAGAACTCGACCGGAAAGCCGAACCCGTCCTCGACCAAGAGCGCCTTCCCGACCCCCTTCTCTTCCCCCGGTTCCTTCCAGCGGGCGAACCAGCCTCTCCCTTTGACGATCTCCTCCAACGCCTCGAGTCCAGCTTCGTCGGACACCCTGAAGGCGAAGTGGTCGACTCCCGGGGTGTCAGACTGTGTCAGGGTCAAGGAGTGGTGATGCCTGTCTTCCAGCCCCCTGAGGTAGAGGTGCCCGCCATCTGACTCGGTGACGATCAGCCCCAGCGTCTCCACGTAGAACCTCTTCGCAGCCTCGAGGTCAGTCACCAGGAGTTCGATGTGACCGGCCTTCACCACGTCGAATCTCTTGGCCAAGTGCGTCAGTCCTTCCTGTGCAGCAGCTCCATCACCCGCCGCTTGTACGGCTCCTTGTCGTACCATGAGTAGTATGCGCTGGCCATCCTGACCGGGTCGCCGAAGAAGAATCTCTCGTACAGGTCCTGCCTCCCCCCGAACGAGCTCCCTGACGCGTCCCACGCCATCTTGAAAAGCCGGACCCTCTCCTCCCCGTCCGCCAACTTCGACTGGAAGTACCTGTCCACGTCGGGCCTCGCTTCAGAGCCGAGTATCCCCTCCGGAGGGATGGCCATGAGCCCGCTCGCCCCTGTCTGTTTGATTACCGCGGAGAAATCAGGGGCGAGCCTCGGCCAGACGTTCCGCGCTGCGTTGAGCGGTGCGTAGTCAGGGCTCATCAGTCCCCACTCGTTCGTCTTCGCCCTGGCCTCGCTCGACCCGATGAACGCCTTCATCGTCTCCGCGATCAGGAGCACGCCTGCAATCCTCTCTTGGACCTGTGGGAACGCGTCCGCGCCTATGGTCTCGGCCACCATAGTCGCCAGGCCGGCCATGAACTCAGCCTTGGCCGCCTCCCGGACGGTCGCCTGGTGGGCCATGAAGACGATGGCCCCGGTCGACTCGTTCACCTTGTTGGCCCTGTCCGGGTCTTCGAGTATGAACACCCTCTCCCAAGGGACCAATACGTCATCGAATACCACCACGGCGTCCTGCTCGTCGAACCTCGAAGCGAGAGGATGGTCGAAGGCGGACTCAGCTGCGAACGACTCCCTACAGACGAATTTCAGCCCCTTCGCGCTCACCGGCACGGCGAAGGCGATCGAATATGGCATGTCGTCCTGCCCCGACCTTATCACGGTGGAAGGGAACACCATGATTTCGTCCGCTATGGGGAGGGTCGCCAACATCCTCGCTCCTCGTATCACGACCCCTTCCGACGTCTTGTCTGCCACCCGGGCGGCAATGAAGGGGTCGGCCTGCTTTGATGGGCCAACTCCCCTGTTTGTCTGGGGGTTGATCAGCGTATGCGTCAGGACGAGATCGTTCTCCCTGACATACTCGTAGTACCCAGAGACGTTCGCGGCGAAGTCGTGCTCGCCCTTTCCGAAGAACTGCGCGGCCGCCGCCATCGCCATGATCGAGCTGTTGAGGTAGTCTGCCGTCCTCCCCATCATCCCGCCGGAAAAGTCTGCCCATGTCTTGATCATGGCAGTCCGCCTGCCCAGCTCCTCCCTGGTGCGGGGCTGGAGGAAGCTCGTCCCGACCCTCTCGTGCGTGGTGGGGGACTCGTAGGTCATGACATCCTCCAGCTCCGGCTTCAACTGCATGTCATACAGGGCAGCTATCGACTTCGCCACGCCCCTGAACGCCGGGTGCTTGGAGACAGAGCCTGTGATCTTCTCGTCCCCGTACCACACTTCTCGAGGGGTGGAGTCGAGCCTCTGAAGGAACTCCCTGCCGCTCTTCGCTCCCATCAGCGCCTCGGTCCTCTTCAGGAACCAATCTAATTGAATCTTTGGAGTCCGCTTGGAACCCTTAAACCCAGAGGACGGACGCTTCTCCGACCACCCAGGTTGCCGGACCCCACTCCGCCCTCGACGGAACCAGGCCTCCCCGCCGGCGGCATCGGCCGTTCGCTACTTGTCCTCTCGTTATACGAGATGCTCTCCAACAACCGCTCCAGCCTCTTCACGGTCTACTTCGTCCTCTACGTCGTCCAGAAGGACGGGGTCTCGGTCGCTGCCGGCCTGGCGGCCTTCTCCGCGGCTTACGTGACATCCTCGCTCGTGGGTCCGTTCGCCGGGAGGCTCTCGGACCGGCTAGGGCGGAGGCGGCTGCTCCTCATCGCGGCCGAGGCGGTCTCCCTCCCTTTCTTCGTCGCGATCCCGTTCGTGGGGGGCTTCATCGCTGTAAGCGCTTTCTTCCTGCTGGCCGAGACGATCCTCTCCGTCGGGTCCACAGCCCTCCAGGCTTACGTGGCGGACGTCACCACGTCCAGGCAGCGGGGGAGGGGGTATGGCTTCATCAGCCAGATAGGCGCGGTCGGCTCGATAATGGGCGTGGTCGCAGCCGGCCTGGTCTCCGAAGCGTTCAGCATCGACGCGATATTCTATCTCGTGGGCGCCTTCATGGCTGCAGACCTCTTCCTGCTCGTCTTCGCTCTCCCGGAAAGCCGGGTCAACCCCTCGGGCTCCCGCAGACCCCTCAGAGAGATGAAGGAGGTCATCGTGTTCTCCGCCGCCACTTCGATAAGAGCCCTGGGGACTGGGGCGGTCACCGCTTTCATCGGGGCCTACGCCTACTACCTGGGGGCGGACGACCTCGAGGTGGGCCTGGTCGCAGTCGCCGGGATGGCGACCACCGCCCTGCTGGCCACGAGGCTCGGAGGGAAGGTCGACGCCATCGGCGAGATACGCGGGTACCTCTATGGGACCATCACGGTGGGCGGCTCCCTTCTGATCTTCGTCCTCTCGGGGGCGTGGCCTGAGCTCATCCCTGCCAGGATCATCTACTCCGCGGGGTTCGGGCTCCTCAGCCCCGCGATGCTCAGCTGGGTGAGCAAGGTAGCCCCCGAAGGGCGGACTGCGGAGTACCTCGGAGTCTTCTCACTCATCAACTCCACCTTCTGGAGCTTCGGCCCGCTCCCTGGCGGTCTGGTTCAGAGTCTGTTCGGGGACGTAGGGCTTTTCGTGTTCGCCATGGCGGCGACTGCAGGGTCGGTGGTCGCCGTGTACCTGTTATACTGGAAGGCCAAGGCGGCCCCAGATTCCACCCTAAGCTCCTTGAGCCGGGGCGACGTGATTGCTTAGCGTCCCCAGGTCCTCTATCTCTAACTCGAGGATCCCTCCCCGCGGAGGCAGGACGTACTCGGTTGGGTCCAGGTCCTTCAAGGCTTCCTTTGTCCATCCCACGCTCCCGCATGAGACGACGTCCCCGGGCTCGAGTGTGAGGAACCCTGAGATGTATGACGCCAGCCTCGCAGGCCCGAAGATATACTCCGCCGTGGAGCCGTCCTGCACGAGGTCTCCGTCGAACTTCGTGGTCATCCTGTGAACTTTGGAGACGTCGAACTCGTCTGGTGTGAGCACCCACGGGCCCATTGGGCAGAACGTATCGTGGTTCTTCGACCTGAAGAGGGGTCCCCTCATGGTCGTCCTCCTTATCTCCCCAGTGGACTTGTCCCGTCTGTAGGCTTCGTAGGCGTCTGCCCGCGAGTCCGCCGGGGCGGTCACGTCGTCCAAGATGGTGTAGCCGAAGATGGACGCAGCTGCCTCGGCCTCCGTGGCGCCTGAGGTCCTCTTGCCTATTATCGCGGCGAGCTCGACTTCGGGCCTTATCCCGGTCGCCGGCGCCCTTACCGAAGTCCCCTGTCCGACTACGGTGCTGGGCGCCTTCATGTCTATCCTGGGCCTGTCGAGGGTGACGTCAGCCCCCCCGAGCATCCCCTTGGTGTTGACGATCGCCGCGAGTATCTTCCCAGGCCTGGGGAGCGGTGCGTGCAGGACTACCTCCTCCAGTTCGATACCATCCTTCGAGACCTGCGGCTCCCCCCATCTCGCCTCCTCAATGACCTGGACGAGGCTCTTCGCCCCGTCGACTTCGAATACCCTCCCGTCCTTTACGACGCCAGCCCGGCGCCGCCGACTCCCCTCCAACGGGAGGGTGAATGTGCAGTACTTCACGGTGACCTCGCCCCTCCCAACCTTTTTTACCTTTGACCGCGCCGGAGCCGCAGTGCTCGACCACCCGCTCGTCCCAGGTCCCACGTCAGCCATAGAGGAGGGGCCATGGCACTACGGTGCCGACTACATCGCGGTCTACTTCAGGGGAGAGAAGTCCGCCCTGGCAGACCTCATCCCCAAGCCCTTCGGCGTGACCGACGGGCTCTGCGTGGGCTACGTCAGCGAGATAATCTCCGTCGCCGAGTCAGGGCTGGAGATTGCGGCTGACAGGCCTGACAGGACGGTCTACCAGGAGGCAGCTGTAGGTGTGAAGTGCGAATACATGGGGAGGACAGGGCTCTACTTCCCTGTGATGTGGGTCACCACCGAATGGTCGCTCCTCCGAGGCCTGCTCAACGGTTACCAGAAGCGTCTCGCCGACCGCATCTCCATGACGAAGCTCCACCCTCTCAATCCGGGAATGAAGCCGGTCTCGGCTGGGTGCACGTTCGGCGGTTTCTGCGTCAAGGGGCCCGAAAGGACGATGTCGCTTCGCGTGGTCGTAGAGAGGCAGGGGGCGCCCGACGACCTCCCCCCGTTCGGGCCCGTCTTCGGCATGAGGGTGTTCCCTAAGACCGACGGGAGTCAAGGGAGCGTAAGTGAGCCCGTGGAGGTGGCGAAGGCAAACTCGAGGGTGGCAGACGTATGGCTCGGGACCGGGTCCCTCGCGACCACCCTGGATGTGGGAAGGGTGGAGCCCATCTCGGGGGCGGTCTATCGGAGCGGCTTCACCATACTCGGCTCGAAGGCATTGAAGTGAGGCTCCGCCCAGAGCCGCGGCATCGACCCGCCCAGTCCGCCTGACCTAGTCACCCGCTCCGTTCCTTGCGACTTCGGTCCGGGCCTCCTTCCCTCTGAGCAACGAGAGGGCCAGCGCCACCGCAAGGAGTGAGATGGAAGCGAGCAGCGCTGAGCGCATCCCGTCGACGTAGGCTTGGGACAAGGACCCAGAGATCTGTGTGACCCCTAGGAAGATTTCGAAGCTCAGCTGCCGGGGGATCGAGAGGGCCGCTATCAGGAGGGCGACGGCGAAGCTGCTCACCATCCCGACGTTTGAGAATGTCCTGAGAAGTCCGGACGTCATGCCATACGACCTCCGAGGGGCACTGGCCATCACCGCGCTGTTGTTCGCTGGAAAGAACGCGCTTGTGCCGGCCCCGTTAAGCACGGAAGCCAGCACCACGATGAAGAGCGGGGTGCCCAGCGCCAAGGTGGTATAGGCTAGTATCCCGAGCGCCTGCAGCACGAGTCCGACCGAAGCCACCTCCCTCGCCCCGAGCCTGTCGGACAGCCTCCCGGCGAATGGGGCCATGCTCCCACCGAGGATGTACCCGGGGATGAGATACAGCGAAGCGTCCCAGGGGGTGAGCCCTCTCGGCCCCTGCAGGTACATGATGACCAGAAAGAGGACCGCGAAGCTGGCCAGGGACTGGAAGAAAGCGGCTGACATGGAGGCGGCGAGCACCCTCTTGCGGAGGACCGAAATGTCGAGCAAAGGCGAGGAGCAGTGGCGCTCCCAGAGGACGAAGCCGACGAGAAGAGGGACAGCGGCAGCCGCCTCCGCTTCGGAGACGGGCGTCACTCCTGAGCCGGTGATCTCAGTCAGGGCAGTGAGCAAAGAGAACAGGCCGAGGCCGAACAGGAGCATGCCCAGGAAGTCTATGGCGCTCTTCACCTTAGGCGTCTTGTCCCTCAGCACCACGTATCCCACCACCGTAGCGACCACGCCGATGGGGACGTTGATGAAGAAGATGTAGCGCCAGCTCAGGAACGTCACGAAGGCTCCCCCCACCAGTATCCCTAGCACCGCGCCGGCGGACCAGCCAAACCCTGTGATCCCGAACGCCCTCCCTCTCCTGTTCGCGGGGAACGTGTCTGCGATTATCGCCCCGCTGTTCGACGAGATCAGGGCTCCCCCCACCCCCTGCACCACCCTGAACCATATGATTTCGGGCCCGGTGGCAGAAACGCCGCAAAGGAGTGACCCGGCGGCGAAGACTCCGAAGCCCAGGTTGTACATCCTCGCCCTGCCGAAGATGTCGCCCAGTTTCCCCACCTGCGTGCCGAATATCGTTATGACGAGGAGGTATGCCATTATGACCCAGATTATGCTCAGCACGCTTGAACCGAGGTCCCTCATCATGGCTGGCAGCGCCAAAACAACCGCGGTGGTGTCGACCGCGCTCATCAGGACGCCCGTCATTACGATTATGATCGTCACGGACTCGTACCTGGAGCTCGCCTCGTAGGGCGGCGCCGTCCGGACCTCTGCCATCGAAGGTCGTCTTCTCCCGGCGGAATGTAAGGGTTGGGCCGGAGGAAGCTCCGTCGGACGGCCTCAGAGCTTCCCTGTCAGGGCGTCTTCTTGATGTGCACCCCGCGCCTGGCGAGGTGGGCGAGGAGAACCTCGACGCTCTTGCCTGTCACCGCCTTCTCCGGTGGTATCACACCCGTCCCTTTCACGTCCCCCCTGCCAAGCATCTGGGCGACTATGGATCCGGTGTAACCTGTTGTCTTCCCCATCGATGTGACGCCCCTCTCTTCGTCGTACCTGTCCACCATGTCGTAGACCACCGACCCTTTCGCCCCCTTGGCTATCACCCTCATCACCGTGATGTCCCTTGGGTCTCCTTCGGCGAGCTTCCTTCCTAGGACGGCCCAGGACAGCTCGAGCGGAGTGACCTCCCCCACGCTGGTCCTCACCTTCTCGCGCGAAAAGTACCCTGACTCCATGATCAGGCCCATCTTCTCGGCGTGCCCAGGCCACCTCAGGGTTATCTCGTCCAGGACGCGCATCCCTTTCATGGTATAGACGAGGCTCGCCAGTCCGTCGGTGCAGAACCCCTCGAGTCTCCCTATCGGGGAGGGGAAGTCGTACGCCTCGACGGTAGAAAATGGCATCACCTTCACTATCTTTCCGTCCCTCACCACTCTCGCCTCGTCCGTGTATTCCCTCAGGAGCCCGACGATGGAGAAGACGAGCTTGTACCCGAACGGCGGCCTGGGTTCCTGCGGGATTCCACCAACCATTATGTGCCCTTCGTCCCCGCCGCCTAGTTCTTCCAGTCCGCGGGCCAGCAGTATCCCTCCCAGTCCGGGGGCCACGCCGCACCCCGGGACCAAGGTCGCGCCAGTCCTCCGCGCCGCGGCGTCCAGGTCTATCTGCTCGTCCTCGAAGGCGATGTTCACCATCTTAGACCCCGCCTCTACAGCCGCGAGGTCAGACTGGTGCACGACTCCGTGAGGGAGGGCTGAAGCCGCCACATCGAAACGTTTCAGGAATGGAACCACCTTGTCCCGCTGCATGATGTCGAGGACTTCGACGGAGAGCTTCCTCCCTGGGGCCCGCCTTTTCAGCGCCTCCAGCTTCTCTTTGTCAATGTCTGCCACGACCACCTCGTCGACTCCTTCCGAGTTCGCTAGGTCCCAGCCTATCACAGAACCCATCAGCCCTGACCCGAGGACAGCTGCCCTCATGCTGCCGGGGTGTGAGGCAGGTCTTATTGAGGTGAACGCCTCAGCTGGGGGCGTGGGTTTCAGGAGGCCGAGAACTTCTCGATGGTCTCAGAGATCCATAGCATCCCCTTCCTCAGGTTCTCCAGTCTCAGGTTCTCGTTAGGGGCGTGTATCCCGCTGTCCTCGGCCGACACCCCGATGTCGACCGACGGCATTCCGTACCTCCTCGTGAACAGGTAGAGGGGCCCTGTGCCGGGGGAACCCAGCTGGACTATGGGCTCCCTCCCGTAGACCTCCTCGGCGGCCGCGACCGCGGCCTGGGCGAATGGATGCCTGTGCGAGGTCCTCGCAGCCGGCTCCATGCTCTCGAGCTGGATCTCCACGTCCGCGAACCCGCTATCGTCCAGGTGCTTCCTGAGCTTCTTGAAGAGGTCATCTGGGTCCTGCTCTGGGACGAGGCGGAAGTCCATCTTCGCGTGTATCTCCTTGGGGAGGACCGTCTTAGACCCTGGCCCAGTGTACCCTGCCCATATCCCAGCGATGTTCCCCGTGGGCCTCTGGACGAGCGCCTTCTTCGCCTGCTCATCTGTCATCCCGCCGACGAAGGCCGAAGCCCCATAGCTCTTCTTGAGTCCGTCTCCGTCAAAAGGCATCTCCTGCAGAACTCGCAGCTCGTCCTCTGAAAGGGTGGAGACGTCGTCGTACCATCCGGGGACCAGTATTCTCTCGTTCGCGTCCTTCAGCGCGTTCAGGAGCCTGACCATCCTCCATGGCGCGCTCGGCAGGGCCGCAGCGAAGCTGCTATGGGCGTCCTGCGAAAGCGACCTGATCACGAACTCCACGTAGATTATCCCCTTGACTCCAAGGGTGACCTTGGGTGTCCCGTTGGCGTCGACAGTCCCATACTCCCAGATGACACCGTCGGCCTTGAACAGGTCGCCGTACTTCTCTATGTACTCCGCGAGGTGGACGCTCCCGGTCTCTTCTTCGCCCTCGAAGAAGAATTTCAAGCTGCAGGGTGGCCCGCCCTGTGTCTCCATGTATGACTGCGCGACCTTCAGCCTCGCCACGAGCTCCCCTTTGTCGTCTGAGACCCCCCTCCCGTATATCGCCCCGTCCCTGATCTCTGGCTTGAAAGGAGGGGACTTCCAGAGCTCAAGAGGTTCCTCTGGCTGGACGTCATAGTGGTTGTAAAACATGATGGTCTTGCCTGGCTTCTTGGACTTCACCTCTCCAAAGACGAGCGGGGCCGCCCCGTCTATCCTCAATACCTTCGTCTCGGCGCCTATCTCCCTCAGCATCCTCTCGACGAGAGCCGCGCACTCCTCTATCCCCTCCTTCCTCGCTGAGACGCTTCTCTGCGAAGCAAGGCGGACGATGTCGTTCGCGAATGCGTCGATGTTCTCGTTGATGTATTTCTCGAGCTTGTCGCTTACCAACCGTGGCCTAGAAGGGGCGGCAAGCGAAAGGAAATAAACGTTCGACAGCCCAGCGCGCTTGAGGCGCCCCGCTGCTTTCATCCCTCAGAACATCTGCGCCGACTTGGCGGGGTGTCCCCCTTTCCCTCCTTTCTGCTGGTCATCCGGTCTTCCTGACGACGTGGTTCGCGTACCCTGCCTTCTGTATCTCCTCCGTGACCCTATCCAAGTCTGTCTTCGTGTCGTCGTAGTCCACATAGACTTGGTTCAGCATTATGCCCGCGCTCACCGCCTCGACGCCCTCGACTCTCTTGAGCCGCTTCTCTATGCCGAGGGCGCAGGTGGTGCAGGACATGCCCCGCACCGCGAAGACAGCCCGCTTCGTTTTGACCGGGGGCCCCAACCGCCCTAAGGCGCCTCCGGCTTGTACCTGAAGAGAAGGAGCGAGTTGCCTACCACCGTGGCGGAGCTCAACGCCATGGCCCCGGCAGCCAGGAAAGGAAGATATTCGTACATCTGGACGC
Source organism: Nitrososphaerota archaeon (assembly GCA_029785195.1). GTDB lineage: Archaea > Thermoproteota > Nitrososphaeria > Nitrososphaerales > Gagatemarchaeaceae > UBA183. Next base: position 366,341 of record JAFMAD010000001.1, on the reverse strand, counting down.
CTAGCACCGGGACAAGCGCCCCCGCGGCTATCGGGATAAGTGCGGCGTTGTAAGCGAATGCCCAAAAGAGGTTCTGCTTGATCTTCGCGAGCGTCTTCCTGCTCAGCCCAATGGCTGCGGCGACCCCGCGCAGGTCATCCCTGATCAGGACTATCCCGCCAGTCTCCTTCGCGATGTCTGTGCCGCTCCCTATCGCCACCCCGACGTCCGCCCTGGCCAGCGCTGGCGCGTCGTTTATCCCATCTCCGACCATCGCAACCACCTTCCCGTCCTTCTGGAGCGTCGCGATGATCTCCTCCTTCTGCTGGGGGGCGACCTCGGCGAAGACCCTATCCACTCCGATGCTCCTCGCTATGGCCGATGCCGTTTTCATGTTGTCGCCGGTGAGCATCACGACCTCCGCCCCCATCCCCCTGATGGCAGACACCGCAGGCAGGGCCGACGGCTTCAACGTGTCCGCGACCCCGATCACTCCTATGCCTTCCCCCCCTGTCGCGAGGATCACCGTAGTCTGGCCCCTCTCTTCGAGGGCCGAGAGCGTCGCCTCAAACGGGGCGACGTCGATCCCCAGGCGCGCCATCATCCTCCTGTTCCCAAGAACGACAGGTTTGCCTTCCACGAGGGCCGCCACCCCCTCGCCCGCGGTCGCATGGAAGTCCTTGGGGTCGGGGACCGACAGCGAACGGCTCCCTGCCGCCCTGACGATCGCCCCTCCAAGGGGGTGCTCCGATCCTTTCTCCACTGAGGCGGCAAGGCGAAGGACCCCCTCCTCTGTCTGCCCCTTGGCCGTGGCGATCATGGTCACCGAAGGCCTCCCGACCGTGAGCGTCCCGGTCTTGTCGAAGACCACGGTGTCCACCTTCCCGGCGCGCTCGAGATACTCCCCTCCCTTGATCAGGACCCCGTTCTGCGCCCCCTTGCTCGTCCCTACAAGGAGCGCGGCAGGGGTGGCCACCCCGAGGGCGCACGGGCACGCTATCACGACGACCGACACAAACGCAAGCGTCGCGAAGTCGGTCCCGATGTGACCTATGAAGTACCAGGACAGACCGGCGACGGCGGCAGCCAGCACCACCGCAGGGACGAAGTATGAGGCTACCCTGTCGGCGAGGCGCTGGATGGGCGCCTTCCCAACCTGCGCCTCCTCCACGAGCATCACTATCTGGGAAAGCGCGGTGTCCTGACCGACCTTCGTGGCCCTCGCCTTGAGGAGCCCGCCTCCGTTTATGGTCCCCCCGACTAGAGCGTCCCCAGTCCTCTTCTCGACCGGGATGCTCTCGCCGGTGACCATAGACTCATCCACCGCAGAGTCCCCCTCCAGGACGACCGAGTCGACGGGGATCTTCTCCCCGGGGTAAACGACCAGGACGTCTCCCACCACGACCTCTTCGACGGGGACCTCTGATTCCACTCCGTCCACGAGCCTGCGGGCCTTTGTGGGCTTCAGGTCGATCAGCTTCCTTACGGCCGCGGACGCCCGCCCTTTGGTCATGTGCTCGATGTACCTCCCTGCGAGGACCAGAGTAACTATTACCGCAGAGGTGTCGAAGTATACCCCGGAGAGGGGGAAGAGGCCGGGGAAGAAAGTCACAAGCGCCGAATAGCCGAAGGCAGCGGAGGTGCCTAGGGCGATAAGCACGTCCATGTTCCCCATCCTGTTCCTGACGCTGTCGAAGGTCCCGACGTAGAACCTCCATCCGACCCCGAACTGGATTGGGGTCGCGAGGGCGAGCAGGAGGTAGTCTCTGACGGACCCCCGGACCGGGGAGACGTATGTGAAGAAGAGTATCGGGACGGAAAGGGCGGCGGAGGCCATTACGGACGTCCTTAGCCGCCTGATCTCCCTCTCGGGAGCAAGGAACTCGTTCATGCAAGACTCGCTACAGAAGTAATAGGTGACCCCCCTCACCTCGGCCTTGAGGTCGGCCGACTTCTCGTCCACGAACATCCCGCAAACGGGGTCCTTCGCCATCGTTCGAATGTCTCCAATCTGCTTCAGGTTAAAGTCATCCCCTGAAGGAGGTCGCAGCAGCTCCCCAGGCCCTGCGTCGTGCGAATCTGGCCAGCAGTTAGCCCGACTCAGGCCAGGGGGCATCCTGGAAGACAGCGAAGATCCACGGCCTTCCCTCCGGAAGCTCTAAATGGACGGAGAGGAAGTTCGCGCCGTGCAAAAAGACCCAATCTGCGGCATGATGGTAGACGAAAAGAGAGCCACCCTGAAATCGGAGCACGAAGGGAAGAACTTCTATTTCTGCTCCCCCGGGTGTAAAGCGGCCTTTGACAAGGACCCCCACAAGTACGCTCACCGCTGACCCGCCACAGTCGGTTGTCACTCCTGAGAATCGCCCGTATCACTTAAACCATCTCTAGTATACGCAGGCCAAGATGCCTCTGGAAGGCGCTCCTGGGCGGTGCGCGGCATGAGTTCTCCGGAAGGTCGCCAGCGTCCTTTCCGTTCCGAACTCGAAGGCGCAAATACGGGCGAGGCGGGGCGAAAGGCGGAGTTGAACCCCGCCCCCAAGGACGACTCGTCAAGGAAGGCGCTCGAATACTCGAAGTTCTATGGAGGCAAGGTGGGGTTCGCCCCCAAGGTACCTGTGAGGTCGCTCCAGGACTTCTCCATATGGTACACCCCGGGGGTCGCGGCCGTCTCGAAGGCCATCGAGGCACAGCCTGAGCTCTCGTTCGAGTACACTGGCCGATGGAACACCATAGCCATCGTGACGGACGGGACCAGGGTCCTCGGCCTTGGAAACATAGGCCCGGAGGGCTCCCTCCCTGTTATGGAAGGAAAGGCATTGATCTACAACTACCTCGGCGGGGTGAACGCACTGCCGCTTCCAGTCAGGGTGAAGAGCGCCGACGAGCTGATGGGGTTCGTCAAGGCCTTGGAGCCCTCAGTAGGAGGGGTGAACCTCGAGGACATCGAGTCACCGAAGTGCTTCGAAGTCTTGGACAGGCTGCGTGAGGAGATGAGCATACCGGTCTGGCACGACGACCAGCAGGGGACGGCCGGGGTCACGCTCGCCGCCCTGTTCAACGCGCTGGAAGTCACGGGGAGGGAGCTCAGAGGGACGAGGGTCGTGCTATACGGCGCCGGGGCGGCCAACGTCGCGGCCGAGAGGCTCCTCGTCGAAGCTGGCGCGGACCCGAAGGACATCATAGTGGTCGACTCCAAGGGGATTCTCCATCCAGAGAGGGAAGACATAGACCAGCTCATGCTGAAGAACAAGTGGAAATATGAGCTCGCGATCCGCACCAACGGGGACAGAGTGAGCGGGGGGCTGAAGGACGCCCTGAAGGGGGCTGATGCCTTGGTCGCGGCGGCGCGGCAGGGTCCCGACGCGATAGTGCCGGACGAGGTGGCGGTGATGAACAAGAGGGCCATCGCCTTCTTCCTTGCCAACCCGGTCCCAGAGATGCTCCCGGATGCGGCCCTTTCGGCCGGGGTCGAGGTAGTAGCCACGGGGAGGTCAGACTTCCCCAACCAGGTGAACAATAGCCTACTCTTCCCGGCAGTCTTCAGGGGGGCCCTGGACGTGAAGGCGAAGACGATCACCGACCCGATGGTAATCGAGGCAGCGAAGGAACTGGCGGCCTTCGCCCAGGAGAAGGGACTCCGCAGGGACTACATTCTCCCCACAATGGTGCAGTGGGAGGTCTATCCGAGGGTCGCAACGAAGGTCGGCCAGGCGGCCATAAGCGAGGGGGTCGCTCGGCGGAGCCTGTCCCCTCAAGAGTCCATGAACGCTGCCATGGCCGCAATCGAGAGGTCGAGGAGAGTGATGAGCGCTCTTAGAAACGGAGGTGTAATCGTCGATCCTCCAGAATAGGCGTAAATCAATCGCCCCCGGACCGGCGAGGGGGGCGGACATGGAGATCAGGCACGCCAGGAAGGACGACGTCGAAGCTCTTTCTGATCTGATAGTCAGGACCAAGAGGCTCAACAACGAGTTCGACCCCCTCTTCGCCGTGGTGCCAGACGCGAAGGCAAGGGCGGAGAGGTACATCCAGTCTTCCCTCGCCGCGCCAGGGCATCTCCTCCTCGTGGCAGCGGAGGGGAAGAAGGTGGTAGGGGTCCTGAGAGCTGAAATGCGCGAGCGGATCTTTTACGAACCCCACCAAGAAGGGAGGATCACCGACCTCTACATCCTCCCCGAGCACCGGAGGAAGGCTCTCGGGGACGAGATGATCCAGCAGGCGTCTGCGGAGCTAAAGAAGATGGGGGCTGAAATCGTTGTCGCGGATGTCCCTGCCCAGAACGAAATCGCCAACCGCTTCTACGTCAAACGCGGCTTCAGGGCGCTGATCAACCAGTTCGCGAAGCGGCCCTAAAAGTCCAGGAGGCTCCCGAGTTTGGGGTCCATCGCGGTGCCAAGGTACATCCCACACCGATAACAGAACAGGTTCCTCCCTGAGGTAGCTGGTACATGCTGCTGCGTCTTGAGGCAATATGTCTCTTCGGGGACGGCCGTGAGAATCATCCGCCTCGACTTCGCCGTTCCATATTTAACCTGCGACGTCGGAGCCGGGCCAATTCGACTATTGCATAAGCGCCGTATCCATCCGGGGGCGTCGACGCGGGTCGCCCGCTTCACTGGCTATGAGGCAAGGGCAGCGAGGACCTCGACGTCATGTCCTTTCGGGTTTACCTTCCTGAATATCTTCTTTATCCTGCCGTCGGCGCTTATGACGAACGTGGAGCGCTCGGTCCCCATGTACTTCTTCCCGTAGTTCATCTTCTCCTTCCAGGTGTCATAGAGGGCGTGCGCCTTCAACTCCTCGTCGCTGAGCAGTGTGAAGTTGAGGGAGTACTTGTCGATGAACTTCTTGTGGGACTGGAGCGAGTCTTTGCTCACGCCTAGGACGACCGCATCCGCCCCGTCGAACCTCGGCAGGTTGTCCCTGAATGAGCACGCTTCTACGGTGCATCCGGGCGTGTCGTCCTTCGGATAGAAGTATAGCACCACCTGCTTCCCCCTGAGGGAGCTGAGCCTGAGGGGGGCTCCTGAAGACGAGGGGAGCTCGAAGTCGGGGGCCATATCCCCCTCCTTGGGCGCGTGACGAGGTCGACTCATGGCCGTCCTCCTCCAGGCCCTCTGAAAAGGTTGACTGCCGCGCTCGAAATCCCCGAGCTCCGCCTCGCAGGAAGGTTAATGATTCCCCGGGTCGACTCCAAGCGAGTTGTCCTTTGACGTGCATGTCCACCCGTGGACCCGGGACTTCATGAAGAAGAACGGGCCGATCATGAAGGCGTGTGACTTCTTCAATCTCGACGTCGACAAGCTCCCTGCCTCGACCGCGCAGATCCTTGACGAGATGGAGGCAGCCGGGGTCGCGAGGGGGGTGATACTGGGGCAGGACACAAGCTCGACGAGGAACCCCGCCTTCAGGAACTACACCTTGAGGAACGACGAAGTCGCAGGGATAGCCGCGAAGTCGAAGGACAGGCTGATCCCTTTCGCCGGAGTCGACCCAAACGCCGGCCCCCTCGCGGTCAAGGAGCTCAAGCGGGCGGTCAAAGGGCTCGGGATGCGCGGCCTTAAGATCCACAGCAGCGCTAACTCAGTCTACATCAACGACAGGGCGCTGATGTTCCCCATCTACGAATACTGCGAGGAGGTCGGCATCCCGGCGCTCCTCCACACCGGGACGACCGGACTGGGGGACACTGAGATCAGGTACAGCAAGCCGGAGCTGGTTGACGAGGTGTGCGCCGCCTTCCCTGACCTCAAGCTGGTCATGGCCCACTTCGGGTGGCCTTGGCCAGAGGTGACCCTGGCCATAGCCCTCAGGAGACCGAACGTCTTCATCGACATCTCCGGGTGGGCGCCTCGGTACATCCCCCAGAGCGTCATCACATATCTCAACGGGCCGCTCCAGGATAGGTTCCTCTTCGGCACCGATTATCCTATGCTCAGACACAAGGATTGGATGGACGACTTCGAAGCCAACCTCAAGCACAAGCTCAAACCCGGGGTGTCGGAGAAGCTATTGTCCGGGAACGCGAAGCGGCTCCTCGATCAGGGTTGAATCAGTTGCATCTTCAGAGCCTTCCGTCCCTTGTAGCCCTCTGTCCTGCCGTGCCAGAAAGAGACCTCCGGTTCGCCGTACCTCCAACATAGGAGTACCTTCTCGCCGTACCTCTCTGCAGGGAAGTCCACGAGCCCGAACTCGAGGTCCTTGACCTCCACCCCCAGGTCTTCCAGTTCCGCTATCTTCCCGGTCAAGTCGTCGACGAGGGAGTCCAGCTGCGCAGCCTTCTCAGCCAGCGCCGGTGTCCTGAATCCGATGAGATTGCTTCTCTCTATCTCGACGTGTAGCCGCTCTACTGCCTTTCTGCTTTCGATAAGCTCCTTCACCTTGGGCCTGATGTCTGAGAGGAGTTTGGACGCTTCCTGAGGAGTGAACTGGTGCTTCTCCTGGTGTTCGAACGTCGTTATCTGACTCGCCACCACCTTTCCCCTCGCTGCCAATAAGAAACTTCAGACTGTAAAATCGGCGACCAAGCGTTGTTCTTTCGTTGACCCAAAGAATCGGCATTGTATCCGCGGGGGGGCTGCCGATCATCCCGCATGTTATCGTTAATAATTCTAGGCCCGTGCCTGCTGCCTGATGTACACCAGGCGGGGAGACGAGGGGGAGACTTCCCTCTACGGGGCCAGACGGGTGCGCAAGGATGACCCGAGGGTGGAAGCCTACGGGACCATCGACGAGCTGAACTCGGTGGTCGGCGCTGTCATCGCAGGGACCAGAAGGAAAGAGCTGCGGACGCCCCTGAAAGAGATCCAGGGCCTCCTCTTCATTGCCGGCGGCGACGCGGCCACGGAGCTCGGGTCCGCCCAAAGGGTCCCGAGAATCTCGGCTTCAGACACAAGGAGGGTGGAAGAGCTGACCGACGGCCTTCTTGCCGGACTCCCGCCGCTGCGCAACTTCATCCTCCCAGGGGGCTCCCAGTCAGGGGCTATGCTCCACTTCGCGAGGGCCGTGTGCAGGCGGGCGGAAAGGAGGCTGGTCACGGCCGGGAGGGCTGAGGCCATGAACCCGGAGCTGCTCCCCTTCTTCAACAGGCTCTCTTCGTACCTGTTCAACCTTTCCAGGTGGGAAAACCGCAGGGCCCGGAAGAAGGAAGAGGTCTGGACGACCAAGAGGAGCTGACACGCGGTGACGAGGGCGGTAGCGAAGCGCGCCCGTCGCCGACCTGAGCGATGGACAGCCGCTACTTCATGAGCTCGAACGCCGTGGATATCCCCTGCCCGACCCCGATGCACATGGCGGCCAGGCCGTACTTGGTCCCGGTCCTGCGCATCTGATGTAGGAGGGTGGTGGCTATCCTTGCTCCGCTGCAGCCGAGGGGGTGCCCGATGGCTATCGCCCCGCCGTTCGGGTTGGTCTTCTTGAGATTGAGCTCGGGCATCTCCGCCGCGCAGGCCAGCACTTGGGCGGCGAACGCCTCGTTTAGCTCGATGACCCCGAACTCCTCCATCCCCATCCCCAGCCTCGAAAGGAGCTTCCGGGTCGAGTGCACCGGGCCCAGCCCCATGTAGCTCGGGTGGACCCCAGCGGTGGCAGACCCCAGGACCCTCGCTACGGGCTTGACCCCGATGTCTCTGGCTTTCTCCTCGCGCATGAGGACAAGGGCGGAGGCGCCGTCGTTGATTCCCGACGAGTTCCCAGCCGTGACCGTCCCTCCTTTTCGGAAGGCGGGCTTTAGCTTCGAGAGCTTCTCGATCGACGTGTCTTTCCTCGGGCCCTCGTCTTCCGCCACCCCTTCGGGCTTTTCCGGGGTGACGACGGGGACGACCTCGTCCCTGAACCTCCCTTCCCGGGCCGCCTCCACGGCTTTCCTGTGGCTCCAGAGGGCGAACTCGTCTTGGGTTTCCCTAGAGATGCTGTACTTCTCCGCGAGGTTCTCCGCGGTCTCCCCCATGGACAGCGGCGGGTAGTCCTGCGGGAACGCCGGGTTCAAGAACCTCCATCCTATGGTCGTATCCACCAGGGAGACGCCCCCTCTTTCGAACCCCGCTTCGGGCTTCAGAGCCACGAGGGGGGCGCGGGTCATGCTCTCGACCCCACCGGCCAATAGAATGTCCCCCTCCCCGGACGAGATGACCCTGGCTGCGCTGTTGATTGCCTCCAACCCGGACCCGCAGAGTCGGTTGACCGTGGCCCCGGGGACCGAGTACGGGATGCCGGCAAGGAGCGTCGCCATCCTGGCCACGTTCCTGTTGTCCTCTCCCGCCTGGTTCGAGCAGCCAAGATAGACGTCGTCGACCGACGCCGGGTCGACCCCGGCTCTTTCAAGGGCCTTCCCCAGGACGAGCGCCCCGAGGTCGTCGGACCTGACTGACTTCAATATGCCGCCGTACCTGCCGATGGGGGTCCGCAGGGCCTCGACCACTACTACGTCTTTCACACGCCTGGAAGGCGGCCGCGGGCTTATCTCCTTTACTGGGGCGCGGGTCCGACCGGCGCCGTACTGGCATGCTCGCCTCCTGGAGCAGGCCCTATTCGCCGACGAAGTTCGGTTCCCGCTTGTCGAAGAACGCCTTGACCCCCTCGGCGTGGTCCCTGGTCCTCCCTGCGACATCCTGCAGGTACATCTCGTATTCCAGAGCCGACTCGACGTCGACGACCACCGCCCTGTTCAGCGCCCTCTTGGTCAGCCCCATAGCCTTGGTGGGTCCCTTCGCCAGCCTCTCGGCCATGGCGGCAGACCTCTCCCTGAACTCGCCGTCAGGGAAGACCCAGTTGACGAGGCCCAGGCTCATCGCCTTCTGGGCGTCTATGGACTCGCCCAGCAGCCCGACCTCCATGGCCCTCCCGAGCCCCAGGATCCGCGTCAGCCAGAAGCTGGTCCCCGAATCCGGCGCAAGGCCGACCTTGATGAAAGCTTCATGGAACGTCGCCCTGTCCGACGCCGCCCGAAGGTCGCAGGCCAGCGCCAGCCCCAGCCCCGCCCCCGCAGTTACGCCGTTGACCGCAGCGAGCACCGGCTTCTCCATTCTCCTGATCCTTGCTACTATCGGGTTGTACTTCCTCTGAAGCACCTCGCCCAGGCGCACCGGCTTGCCGCTGTCGTAGCGCGACCTGTTGGTGTTCAGGTCTTCCCCGACGGAGAACGCCTTCCCCTCCCCCGTGATGACCAGGCACCTCGCCTCGGCGGACTTCTCCCCCTCCCTGAGCGCTTCCAGCAGGTCGACCCCCATCTGCTCGTCGAACGCGTTGAGCTTGTCTGGTCTGTTCAGGGTTATCCAGAGGACCCTCCCTGCCTCCTCCGTCCTGACCGTCTCGTACTCCATCTACTTCCCCTTGAAATCGGGCTTCCTCTTCTCCAAGAACGCCCTCATCCCCTCCTTGGCGTCTTCTGACGCGAAGAGCAGGTAGAACAGCTCCCTCTCGAAATCCAGCCCGTCGCTCAGGCCCATCTCAAAGGCCTTGTTGACCGCCATCTTCGCGAGCCTCACGGACACGGGCGACTTCGATGCGATCTCGCTCGCGACCTTCTTCGCCTCCTCCAGGTACGCTTCCTTTGGGACCACTCTGCTGACCAGCCCTAGCCCCTTGGCTTCCTCCGCTCCTATCCTCCTCCCCGTGAGGATCATCTCCATCGCTTTGTACTTCCCCACGGCCCTCGTCAGCCTCTGCGTCCCGCCTCCTCCAGGGATCACTCCGATGTTAATCTCGGGCTGGCCGAGCTGCGTCGTCTCCGACGCTACGAGCACATCCAAGCTCATCGCTAGCTCGAGCCCGCCCCCAAGGACGAACCCGCTCAGCGCCCCGACTATGGGCTTCGGATACTTACCTACCTTGTCCCATAGAGGGAAGAAGTGACCCGACATCGACATCTCGACGGCCGACATGTCGGCCATCTCCTTGATGTCCGCCCCCGCGGAGAACGCCCTTTCGCTCCCCGCTATCACCAGACACCTGACATCCTCGTCAGACTCGAAAGCAGTCAGGGCTGAGACGAGCTCGTGGACGAGCTTGTTGCTCAGCGCGTTCATCGCATCCGGTCTGTTGATGGTTATGACCCCCAACGGGCCCTCCTTCGAGGCCGACAGAGTCTCGTAGTTCAAGGGCGTTTGGGGCGAGGCTGGTTTGTATTAACTCCTGCGACAAAATCCTGGAGTGGCACGCCAGCACCGCGTGTTGACGTGCCAGGCTATTCGAGGAGGATCAGGTCTTCTACTGACCCGCCGTCCCTGAGGCACTTGGAGCGGCAGATCCGCTCTTCTTGCCGCCGAGGAAGGCGCCTGCGAAGACGACGATGACCGTCAGCAGCCACAGCGTGGATGTTGTCATGTCGTAGACGTTGTCTAGGTCGACCGCCACGTTGACGAACAGTCCGATCAGGGCTAGAACTCCGCCTATGAGTACCAGGTTCCTGTTCATGATTCTCGAAAGACGAGCCTTCTCTCACCCTATTTAGGGTTTTCAGACCGGGTTCGAGTACTCGTTAAAGGGAGGCCCTCTCGCCCTCGGTCCCGTGGCAGAGTGGCATGAGCAGAGGCTCCGGGTCAGGTTCGAGGAGACGGACACCATGGGCGTGGTCTACTACGCGAAGTTCCTGACCTGGTTTGAGGTGGGGAGGGTCGGGCTGCTCCGGGACCACGGTCTCGGATACGTGGAATGGGTCCGGCGCGGCTTGGCGTTCCCCGTCGTACAGGCCCACGCGGACTACAGGGCCCCCGCCCGCTTCGACGACGAGGTACTGGTCAAGACGAAGGTCGCCTCTGTAGGCAATAGCAGCATCAGGTTCGAGAACGAGGTCTACAAGATCCCGGAGAGGTCGCTTCTGGCGACAGGGCACACTGTCCACGTACTCACAGACCTGAAAGGGGCGAAGATACCGTTCCCGCCAGACCTGAAGGAAAGGCTCACTTCGACTTCGTAGCGCTGGGGGAACCCCACTCATAGAACCCCCTGCCGCTCTTCCTCCCATTCAACCCGGCCCTCACCATCTCTTTTAGGAGGGGACTCGGGCGGTATTTCGAGTCCTCGAACTCGTTCATGAACACCTGCGTGATGTTCAACGTCGTGTCGAGGCCGACGTAGTCCAGGAGCTGGAGTGGGCCCATTGGCCAGTTGAGGCCCAGCTTGACAGCCTTGTCGATGTCCTCCGGGTCAGCGACCCCTTCATGGACAAGGAAGATCGCCTCGTTCAGCGCGGGGACCAGGATCCTGTTCACTATGAACCCCGGCGAATCCTTCTTGCAGAGCACCGTCTCCTTCCCCAACCTGGCCGAGACCTCCTTCACCCGGCCGACGGTCGCGTCTGACGTCTTGTTCCCCCTGATAACTTCGACGAGCGGCATCAGCTGCGGGGGGTTGAAGAAGTGCATCCCGCAGACGTTCTCCGGCTTCTTCGTCGCCGAGCCGAGGAGGGTGATGCTGATGGAAGATGTGTTGGACGCGAGCACCGTCTCCTCCCCCGCCAGTTGGGATACCTTCCTGTATAGGTCCAGCTTGAGCTTGGGGTCCTCCGTTGCTGCTTCCATCACAAGGTTGCTCCCCTCCAACGCCTCAGACAAGTCGAGGGTGGGGTGGATCCGCTTCAACGCGGCCTCCCCCTCGTCCTTTGCCAGCCTCCCCTTCTCCACGAACTTGCCTATGGAGTCCCCGATCATCTTCATCCCCCTGTCCAGGTAGCTACGTTCGACGTCCAGTATCGAGACTTCGAACTTTCCCACCTGGGACGCGACCTGCGCTATCCCGTGCCCCATCAGGCCCGCACCCAACACCGTCACCTTGCTTCCACTTTCCATACTCGGCCGGGCCGCTGTCGAGCGAATTAACCTTTGGCTGCCTTCCTTTCGAACAGTATGTTCGAGAAGTGACGCCTGAACCCGGACGTCCGTAATGCATGGACTATGGGGGATCCTTGAGGGACGAACACCCAGCGTCCAGCCGCGTCCTTCCTCCCGCCGAGGATGAACCTCGCGAGCATGACCGCGTCTGCCGGCTCGCCTCCGATGAACCCGACCTCCTCCCATCCATCCCTCCCCTCGCTTCCGAGCCCGGCGACCGCCACCGCGCCGCCGAGCCTCCAGACCGCCCCTTGCTCGACGAGCCTCCTGATCACCTCAGGGGTCATCACGGCCGCCCCCCAGTTGTGCCAGTACACCCCGTGCCCTGCCTTGAACTCAGGGGACCCGCGCACCATCTCCGCGGCCTCGTCGAGCGCCCCGATGCCGACCTGCTCTGCACCGCTCCCAGAGGGCGTCGCCTTCCCCAGCTTGTATACGCTGAAGCGAGCGACCTCTGAGAACCCGATCCTGGCGATCTGCCTGTGCGCAGTCTTGTTCCGCGACCCGCTGGTCAGCCTGAAGACCTTTACCCCCCGTCTTCTGGCCACGTCCATGGAGTTCTCCCCCAGCAGCGTCGCCAGGCCCCTCCCGCGATATAAGGGGTGGACCCTCACCCCCTCGAACCACGCCGAAGAGTCATCGAGGAACCTCAGCCTGTTCATCCCTACCGGGACGCCGTCGAGCTCAACCACATACATCATGTCTGTCTCGTCCCTGACCCACTCATCCCACACGCTTGGGATGTAGTCGTGTCCTCCCCAGACGTCCTTGATGAAACTCATCAGTGGCTCCTTGTCGGAAGGTCTTGCCCGGCGGACTATGGGACCCATGGCGTGGCGCTGCTCCATCGGCTTATGAACCCGCCCCCTGCTAAAGCATAAGAAGCGAGCCGCAGGGCGCCAAGAACTGGGCCGGGTTGGCAGAGCGGTTAATGCGCGGGCCTTGAGTCTGCCGCAAGCAAGCCCGTGACCGTCATCGGTCGCGTGGGTTCGAATCCTACACCCGGCGCCTGCCTCGAACCAGTCCTCGCACGCCAGGCGTCGAACGACGCGGGCGCGGGCATGGACATGGCGACCACCGTCTACGCGGCGCCCTGCGATGGAAGAGACTCCGGTGGTCGAGATCGAGCAGGCCGGCATGAGGGCGGGGGCTGTCGCTGCGAGGGAGGCCGGTGGGACATTGGTGGACCCGAGGCCCGCTGCGGTCGGTTCCATCAGGAACGCCTTCGACAGGTTCCCGAAGTTGGGTAAGGTCCTGCCCGCCCTCGGCTACAGCGACGAGCAGCTCATGGAGCTGGAGAAGAGCATCAACGCCGTAGAGTGCGACGCTGTCGTACTGGGGACCCCCTCTGACATTACGAAGATGATCAGGATCACGAGGCCTGTCGCCCGGGTCAGGTTCGAGGCGTCGGAGGTAGGGCCCGAGAGGCTGGAGGCCGTGATCCGAGCCAACACGCGGCTGTCGGTCGCCATCTGAGCCGGAGTCTTAGTTCCACTGGACCCAGTCGACGCGGGGAGCCCTTGGCCTGTCGGCGTTGGCGAAGGCTTCGACGATGTCCCTGGCGGTCACCACGCCGACCCCCTCGCCATCGAGAGAAAGAGGCAGGCGCTTGAACTTGTGGGCGGCCATCACCCGGGCGGCCTCCCTGCCGAGTATGCTTGGCTCCGCCATGACCAGGGGCTTGGTGGCAGCGGCCGCCACCGGAGTGTCGAGCCTCTCCCTCCGCGCGACTATCCTCCTTACAAGGTCCCTTTCGGTGAATATCCCGGTCCATCTGCCGTCTTCGGAGAGCAGGACGCTCCCGACCTTCTTTTCATCCATTACTCTTACCACCACATCGATTGGAGTCTCAGGCATGGCGGTAACGACTTCGGTAGACATGACCTTCAGGATCGAGAAGTCCTTGTCGGCGTCTTTTATGGCCCTGACCAGGTCAGTGGGGGTGATGATGCCCACCAGACCTGCCCCCTCAAAGACCATCAGTCTGCTCTTCTTGGATATCATGGCGCCCGCCGCCTCCTCGAGCGTCTTGGTCGACTCGATAGACGGGAACCGGGGTGAGGCCACCTCCGAGACCACAGTGTCTTCCGGATCCTTCCCCCTTGCAAGGACCCTGCTAAGCAGGTCCCTTTCGGTGAACACGCCGCAAGGGCCGAGGTTGTCCAGGACAACGACGCTGCCGATGTCGTGCTCGTCCATTGCGCGTACTGCCTTCCCGACCTTCGACTCTTGATACACGGTGATGACGCCTCGCCCCATGAAGTCCTTCGCAAGTGGCCCCATGTGGTTCTGCGACATCATGTCCAGCTCTCCCAACTGGCGCTTCAGCATATTAAACCGGGGTTACAATTCTCAACGTTGAGAAACCGGCCCGAAGATCCTAAACGGGCGGAGGCTCAAGCATCCACGAGCGTCCGCTTAGCGCTCCTTCTGGCGATCGTCTTCACCTGCTGCTCCAGCCAACCCTCGAACAGGTCTACGGGAGGCTCCCTATGGCCCTCTTTGCGGCGCTCTGGGGTCTGACGCTCGAGCCAGAGCTCGTAGGTCGAACTCGGCAGGCGCCCCTTTTCGAGGCTCCTCCTCTCCCTCATGGATTTGTTTTCTAAGTCCTCAGATTTAAGACGATACTACATTTCCCGCCGCTGAGAAGACGTCGGCGCCGGCTCCCCTCTGACCAGGGGGCGAGGGGCCCACTTTATCTCAGCCCGCCCGCTGCCTCGGAGGGCATGTCAAGCCCAGAACGCGCGGCCCGCCTGCCCAGGTCCGATCTCGCCCGCCTGATCGACCACACGGCGCTTAGACCGACGACCACGACCGCCGACATAGATGCCCTCTGCTCGGAGGCGATCCGTTATGGGTTCTGGAGCGTCTGCGTCAGCCCGGTTCATGTCAGGCGCGCCGCGCTCACGCTCCGGGGGAGCGGGAGCAGGGTGTCGGCCGTGGTGAGCTTCCCTCACGGGACCAGCACTCACGAGGTGAAGCTGGCGGAGGCAAGGAAGGCGATCGAAGACGGCGCGCAGGAGCTCGACATGGTCTGCAACATAGGCGCTCTGAAGTCAGGGGACGACGGGGCGTTCTCCAGCGAGATAGGGAGCCTCTCTGAGCTCTGCCGCGGCAGGGGGGTCATCCTCAAGGTGATTCTAGAATGCTGCTACCTGGACGAGGGTGAGAAGGTCCGGGGGGCGCTGCTGGCGGAGAGGGCAGGGGCCGACTTCGTAAAGACGTCCACGGGGTTCGGGTCCGGGGGAGCGACGAAGGAGGACGTCGCCCTGCTCAGGAAGACAGTCTCAGCGAAGGTGAAGGTGAAGGCGGCCGGAGGGATAGGGACCGTCGAGAAGGCGCTTGAAATGCTGAACGCGGGAGCCGACAGGCTCGGGACAAGTTCGGGGGTCAAGATCATGGAGAGCTTCGGCGGGGCGGGCTAGAACACGAGCTCTTTCCCGCTCCGGCCGTCGATCATGACCTGCCTGCGCCTCCTCCTCGCGACCAGTTCGACTCTGAACAGTGGGTAGACGAAGGGCTCGAAGCTGTCAACATCAGCGCCTTCCCATAGCCCCTTCACAACCTCCCTCACTTCAGACTCTTTGATCTTCGGCTGCGCGACTTTCGCGCCCGCGAGGTCGACCGGCGCAAGCTCGAGGGGGGTAGTCGCGGATGGGACAGAGGGGAGGTCGACAAGGCGCCTGTAGAGCTTCCTCTTCCCTATCGTCGCGGTCCTAACCAGCCGCTTCCCGTTCAGGGCGGCGAGGGCCCTGGACGTAGCCGCTCTTGATTCGCCTACCTCGCTCGCCACGTCGAGGGCGCTGACGTCGCCGTCGGGGGTCAGCTCCCTGAGGACCTCGACCTGAAGAGTGGACAGGCCAAGGAGCTTCTCGAAACCGGTCGCTACCCCGAGCCCCCTCCCCAACCAGGCGAGCCTCCCCGAGGCGCCATCCAAGTAGGCGTACACCGTCTGGAACCTGCGTTTGAGCAGCCCGCGCCTGAGCTTCACGCCGACCTGGACGAGCGTCCTGAACTCAGGGGTTACTTCTGTCACCGTCTCCTTCTGGCCGAAGATGCCGAAGGCCCTCCCCCTCTTCACCATGAATGGGATGTCGTCGACCCTCACTGTGGAATTCAGGCCCAGCACCTCGTCCACTCTAGGAGGGCCCCTCCCATCTCCACCCTCGGACGGGGCGATGGGTCCGCCCGGCCTGTGGTACGGCTTCACCACCCTCCTGGCCAGCGAGGGCGTCGCGCCGCCGGGCCTGGTGACCCTGCGCCTGACAGCGACGAGGGAAGGGACCGCCGAGAGCCCTCCCATCGCGAAGAACTGGCCGGCCTTCAAGGTAGTGAGCTCCTTTGGGAGCCCCTTACCAGGGAAGAATTGGGCGACCGACTGGAGGTCGTTCTGGATTATGAGCTTCCCGATCAGCTGGTTACCGCACTGGCTGAGCACGTTCTTGTCCACAAGGGACGGGCGCTGGGAGCAGACCATCAGCCCGAGGCCTCTCTTCCTCCCCCTTCTCGCGACCTCGCCGAATATGGGGGATCGCTCCCCGAGCTGCGGGATGAACTTGTCCGCCTCTTCAACCACCACCAGGTAAGGGGTCCTCCTATCTGTGAGGGTCCTATAGAGCCCTTCCATGAATCTCGCTATCTTCTCCTTCGGGTCTTGAACTTCGGAGACGTCGAGGATGAGTGGCGAGATGTCGGGGGCTTGCCTCGCCAGGTCCTCGAGGTCGAGCCCCTCCCAAGAGATGTCTCCTCCTGCCTCCTCCCCGACCCAGATTGCGTCGAACTTGTCCTTGAGCCCGGTGTGCTCTCCCTCGGTGTCAACTATGGCGAACGGGACGCCGTTCCTGCAGAGCTCCTCGCAGATCACGCCGACAGCGTAGCTCTTCCCGCTCCCGCTGCTCCCCAGGACGCATGTCCTTCCTGTGGCCACGACGTTGGCGTCGACAGAGAAGGGGCCGTCGGCCTTGGTACCGATGTCCAGCCGCTGGTCGCTATCCACCTCAGACAACTCTTCCCCTGCGCCCCCGCGTCCGGCGCGTAAAATTGTTGCCGGATACCGGACCAACGGCAGCAAACTCTTTTATCGGTAACAGACCCCAGAGCCGCATGTCCCGTCGCGCGCCGATCCTGGGGCGCTGAGCGCATGGAAAGTCTCCAAGACGCCTACGCCCCCAACGGCGTCTGCTTCGGCTGCGGTCCCAAGAACGAACTTGGGCTCAGGCTGAAGAGCGTCCCCGCAGGCGAATCAGTGGTCGCTGACTGGTCTCCCAGGCCAGAACACGTCGCATTCGGGGGGTATGGCAGCGGAGGGATCATCTCCGTGCTCATGGACTGCCACGGCAACTGGACGGCCGCCTACGCGCTGATGAAGGCCAGGGGGATCAAGGCTCCGCCTGGGACAGTGACGGCCGAGTATACGGTGAAGTTCCTGAAGCCGACGCCGATCGACAGACCGTGGCACCTGGCCGCATGGGCGACGAAGACAGAGGGAAGCAGGGTCTACGTCTCCGGGGAGCTGAGGGCCGACGGCGCTGTCACCGCCGCCATGACGGGGGTCTTCGTCGCCGTCAGGGAGGGGCACCCAGCGTTCGACCGCTGGCGCTAGGGGGGTTCTTGTCTGGAATGGCGGTCGAGTCGAAGGAATCGGGGCCCATCATGGAACTTGGCGCAGCCTACAGGTCGGGCGCCGCCTTGCCTACGGCGGTGGTCCGCGCATACCTGAAGCGCATCGAAGCATGCAACAGAAGGCTGAACTGCTTCATAACTGTCTTGGCGGACTCGGCCCTGAAGGCGGCAGGCGAGTCCGAACGCCGCTTCAGGGAAGGAAGGCCCCTCGGCCCCCTCGACGGGATCCCGGTCGCGGTCAAGGACATCATCTACATCGAAGGGGTGAGGTGCACCGCTGGCTCCAGGATACTCTCCGGGAACGTGGCGCAGTACGACGCCCCCGTCGTGACAAAGCTGAAGGCAGCCGGGGCGGTGATCCTCGGGACCACCAACCTGCATGAGTTCGCGGCCGGGACTACGAGCGTAAATCCACACTACGGTCCAGTGAGGAACCCGTGGGACCAGCGGAAGATAGCCGGGGGCTCGAGCGGGGGCTCAGCGGCCGCCGTGGCAGCGGGGCTGGCCGCAGTGGCGCTCGGGACTGACACAGCCGGGTCCGTCAGGATCCCCGCGGCCTTCTGCGGGGTGTTGGGGGTCAAACCCACCTACGGGAGGGTGAGCAGGCTGGGGGTCGTCCCGCTCTCGAGTTCTCTGGATACGGTCGGGATACTCGCTCGGTCGGCATGGGACGCGTCTGTCGTCCTGCAGGCGATAGCTGGCGGGGAGCGGGGGGACATGACCACAGCGGACGAGCCGGCGCCTGACTACGTCGGGGGCCTCGGATTCGCCTCCTCCCGGGCCAGGGTCGGTGTGGCCAAGGAGTACTTCTTCGATACACTTGAGCCCGCGGTAGAGGCTAACGTAGAGGCGTTCCTTTCGAGGCTTCGTCAGATGGGGTGCCAGGTCACCGAGGCTCACGTGGACGGGGTGAGCGACATGTACGAGAAATGGGTCCCGATCAGGCGTGCCGAAGCTACCGCGTTCCACATCCGGTGGCTGCAGCAGACCCCGGAGCTCTACGGTGAAGATGTCAGGATGCTCCTCGAGCAAGGGAAGGACATCCGGGCTGTCGACTACATCGGCGCAGTGAACGCCCGGCCGTCGTACATGGAGAGTCTCGCCGCTTCGATGAAGGACTTCGACGTCCTCGCGCTCCCATGCACCCAGATCTCCGCTCCGGAGATAGGAAGGCCCACCGTTTCCCTGAAGGGGAAGGATGTCCCGGTCTATTCGGCGTTGAACAGGCTCACGCTCCCTCTCAACTACGTCGGCTTCCCGGCTGTTTCCGTCCCTTCGGGGATAGTAGGGGGGACCCCGCTCGGGGTCCAGCTGGTCGGGAAGCTCTTCGACGAGGCGACCCTGCTCCGTGTCGTCAACGCCTACGAGAAGTGGTTCGGCCCGTACCCGGGGCCGCCGGATTGCGCCCCTCCCACCCCGACTGGTTAAATAGCGTGGCTGCGCATAAGGGATGGTCTCCTTGAAGTCGACCTGGGGCGTGGGTGCGTTGGTCGCGGCCTTGCTTGCCGTCGCGGCCGGCTTATTGAAACTGGTCGCCTTGCGCGGGACCGTCTCTCTCGCCTTGCTCCTAATAGGACTCTGGACCTTCGTCACAGCTTTCGCATTTGTCGGCAGAGAAGACAGGGCGTTCTACGCGGGGTGGGGGGTCGTCATCGCAGGGCTATCCCTGACGTATCTCATACCTCTGACAGAGGCGCTGGGGCTCATCCTCATCGCCGTCGCCATCCTCATCGTCGTGACTGTCTACTTCGGTAGGGCCCCGAAGGACCTGAGCGCCGCTGCCAGCCCGCCGCCTTCCCAGGGTGGGACGCCCGCAGCCGGGCTCACCTGGCTGACTCGAAGTCGTCCATGACTACCTCGCCTCTCAGGATGACCCATCTCGCCCTCCCAGGGAACTCTCTTCCTTCATAGGGAGACCAGCCGCACCTGCTCCTGACGTCATCGTTCCTCGCTCTCTCCGGGGCACGGACGTCTACCACGGTGAAGTCCCCCCTCTTACCGGGGGCGATTTCTCCCCTGTCGGAGAGGCCGAGGAACTTCGCCGGATTGTACGAAGCGACCCTGGCGACGGTGGCCGGGTCGACCCCCTGGCTCCTCACGAGCCATGCGACCACATGAGAGTAGTCGTCCAGGCCGGGGACCCCCGCCAGCCCTGACTCCTTCTTCTCCTCGAGGAGATGCGGTGCGTGGTCGGTGACCAACAACGACACCTTCCCCTCCCGGAGGCCCTGGACGAGCGCCTCCCTGTCCCCCTCCGCCCTGAGCGGTGGGTTGGTCCTTAGGAGCGGGTTGTCGAGCATTGCGCTGCGCGAGAAGTAAGCGTGGTGAAGCGCGGCTTCACAGCTCAGGTGCAGCCCGTCCCTCTTCGCGGCCGCCACCAGAGACACCGTCTCTCCCAAGGACGCATGGCATACGTTGGCGTCGAGCCCACTCTCGTTTTCGAGGGCTCGCACCACTCTGCGAACAGCCTCGGTCTCGGACCTCGGCGGCCTGATGTCGCAATAGGCGTCAGGCCGCGACTCCCCAGCGAGCCTCTCCGCCGCCCCGTCTATGATGTCCTGGTCTTCACAGTGGATGCTGAGCGGCTTCCCGGTACCGGCGACGAGCTTGAACACGCGCGGGAGCTCATCAGCAGGGAAAGACCGCGCGCCGGTGGTCTCTGACATGTACAGCTTGTAGCCCGCGACCCTGTGGGATAGCTTGACGAGGCTCTCGGGGTCCGCCCTTGTTATCCCTCCATAGAACTTGACCTCCACCAAGGCCTTGGCCGCCGCCAACCTCGACTTCTCCTCTAGGGCATCCAATGTAGTGGTCGGGGTGGGATTGTTGGGCATGTCGGCTACGGTGGTCACTCCGCCGTGTACCGCAGCCATCGTCCCGGTCCGAAAGTCCTCCTTACGCTCCCACCCGGGCTCGCGCAGGTGGACGTGGGCGTCGACGAATCCCGGGAAGATGAGGCAACCGGGGGCCCTTATCCTCCTCCCTCTGAGCCCATGGCCCACCTCCACGATCACCCCGTCTGTCACTCCCACTTCAGCGTCTTCGGTGCCCTCGCGGGTCACGACCCTCCCCTCGAGGACCAGGTCGTGCTCCATCCGGGTCTACGTCCTCACGTGGTCAGGGACCTTGTCGAAGTCGAACAGGGCGTCGCAATACTGGCACTGGAGCATCCGCTCTTTCTTGAGCGTGGCGAACCTCGTGGTCACCGGCTCCCTCTCGGTGTTCGAGATGCAGTTGAGCTCGGGGCAGCGAAGGCGGCCTTCGATTGCGTCCGGCACCCGTGGCATGTACTTCGAGACCTTGCCTTCGTCGATGTAGTTCACGGTGATTCCTGGGAAGACGAGGCCGAGTATGTCTGCATCGCTCTCATCGACGTGCCACCGGTCGATCTTGATGATGTCTTTCCTCCCGAGCCGCTTGCTGGCAACGTTCTGCAGGATCACTACTGAAACGTCTGCCTGCATCTTCGCCAGCTTGTCCAGACGCAGGACCCGGGAGACTGTGTTCGCCTGCCAGTCAGGTATGTGGTCGATCACGGTCCCTTCCTCGATGCTGCTGACCAGCATCCTCTCCCCCTCAGACTGAGCCGTCTACCTCGCACCTCCGAGTATGAGGTTCAGCAGGACCATCCTCAAAGGGAGCCCCCCGGCGGCCTGCACGAAGTACTGGGCATAGTTCGTCTCGTCTATGTCCGTCGAGAGCTCGTCGACCCTGGGGAGGGGGTGTAGCACCTTCAGCGAAGGCTTCGCGTCCCTGAGCGCTTCGAGGTTGACCTCGTACATCCCTTTGACCTTCTCATATTCGGTCGGGTCAGGGATCCTCTCTTTCTGGATCCTGGTGACATAAAGGACGTCCAGGCTCCCTGCCACCTCCTTGAGGCCCGCCGCCGTCCTGGGGGTCACGCCCCTCTGCGTCAGGAAGTGCGCCACTTCGGGCCTCATCTGCAAGGCCTCGGGAGCGATGAATGTTATCTCCACGTCGAAGTTGGAGAGGGCGTACGCGAGGGAGGAGGAGGTCCGCCCGTACCTGAGGTCGCCGAGCATCCCCACCTTCAGGCCGTCTATCCTTCCGAACGCCTTCTTGATGGCGTATAGGTCGACCATGGCCTGCGTCGGGTGCTCACGGCTCCCGTCCCCCGCGCTGACCACCGGGACGTCGGAGACCTCCGCCGCGAACCTAGCCGCGCCCATCTTCGAGTGCCTGATGATGAAAACGTCGGCGCCATACCCCTCGAACATCCTGACGGTGTCGTGCAAGGTCTCCCCCTTCGTTATCGACGACCCTGTGGGGCCGGCGAACCCAGACACCCTCATGCCGAGCTTCTCCGCCGCGATTTGGAAGCTGGAGTACGTCCGGGTGGAAGGCTCGAAGAAAAGGAGCGCAGCGAGCTTCCCGTTCAGGGTGCCGTCGAGGCTCTCCCTGCTCTTCTCCAGGTCTTCTACGGCCCGGAGTATCGTGTCGTACTGGTCCCGCTTGAAGTCGCGGGCGCTTACCACGTCCCTGCCGAGGAAGTCCACGCTGGGGCCCATCTATCTCCCCCCTCTCCGGGGAAGGTTATTGATTGTTCCTCCCCTCACCCATCCCACGGATGTCTCGGATTTTAAGTCCGCCCTTTGTCCACAAACCGGCGCGTTTTGATGCCTCGACCGCTTTAGGGACCATCCAGTCGAGCAGTCTGACGGAGACGCGGGGTCTCAAGTCGGACCGGAGCTGTCGCGAGACCCTTCCCCTCCTGGCCCCCTCCTTGCCATCGCCGTGGCGGTTCACATCGAGGCCTCGGCCTATGGCGTTCTCGCGCCGGTCGGAGGGGGCATGGGGTGACGCCATCGAGCGGCCGGCATGGGCCCTATCGTGGCACGCGCCTTCGTAGCGGCGTAGCTGGCGGGCCACCTTTAGAGCGGAGCGCGGACCATCAGGGAACCACCCACGACACACTGCGGAGCCTCCCTGGGCAGAAAAACGAGATAAACCGGCGGCCGGACCGGACCTCTCTTGCTCCCTGAGTCCCGGCTGGTCGACTGGATCCTCGGGCACTCAAAGGACGCGAAATACAACCTCTCCAACAGCGGGCTCCCAGAGCCCCCGCTCGCAGAGCTGGGCGTCAATACGTCGTTTGAAGCGTTCAGCAAGGAGAATGACGTCCACGAAAGGGCGCTCGCGGACGTGATTGCAAGGATCTACCGGGTGGATGCGGAGGAAGTGGTGGTCACTTCGGGCGCTTCCGAGGCGATCTTTCTTGCTTTCTCAGTCCTCGGGAAGCGGAACGCCATCGTTCCCGTCCCCAATTACGAGCCTATGCTCTCGGTACCCCGCTGGCTTGGGATGAGGGTCGGCCACTCCCTCGAAGCCCCTGTCCATCAGGGGGCGGTCTACGCGCTAACGGACCCTAACAACCCGACTGGTGCGAGGCTGAGGAGCGCGACAATAGACAGGCTCGGCGAGATTTCGAAGAAGGCATCCGTCTTTGTGAACGAAACCTACGGCGGCTTCACATTCGATGAGCCCGTCACGCTGCACTCGAGGCTCGGGGGGGTGGTGACGTGCAGCTCCATGACGAAGTTCTACGGCCTCGGCAGGCTGAGAGTAGGATGGATGATAGCAGATGCCAGGACAGCCAAGGCGCTGAGGAAAGGGAAGAAACTGGTGAGCGGCCACGACGCCGAGTACAGCCTGTGGCTGGCAAGGCAGGTCCTTGAGAGGAGGGCTCCCTTCGTAGAAAGGGCTCGGCTGACCTACACGGAGAACGCGGCTCTGGTCCGGAAGTTCGCCCGCCGAGGCCTCGGGGTGTCCGCGGTCCTCCCCGAGGCAGCACCGTTCTGCCTCTTCCGTTACAAAGGGGGCCAGAGGTCGGTCGCCTTCGCGAAGGCTCTGCTTGAGCGCCGCGGCGTCCTCGTCGGTCCCGGCGACTTCTTCGGGGCACCGAGTTCGTTCAGGCTCTGCTTCACCTCGCCCAAGGACGTGCTTGAGGCCGGGCTCGAAGAGCTCGCCGCGTTCTTGGGGGACCGCGCCGGGGGGTAGCCCGAGACCCGGAAGCAGCGGAGGCATTCCAAACCCTTAAAAGCGAAACGAAGGAGCTCGTCATTCTCAGAGTGCTCGCTGCGAAAAGGGACGCGCTTCTTCTCCTCGAGGACGGCTCTACTTTCTTCGGCCAGGGCTTCGGCGCCGAAGCTGACTCCGTAGGCGAGGTGGTCTTCAACACAGGCATGGTCGGCTATCTCGAGTCGATGACAGACCCTTCCTACGCGGGCCAGATCCTCACCTTCACTTATCCGCTCATAGGGAATTACGGTGTCCCGCCCTACTCTGCGAGGGACAAGTTCGACCTCCCGCGCTTCTTCGAGTCTGACTCGATCAAGGTGAGGGGGATCGTGGTCCAGGAGGCTTGCGACTCTCCGAGCCACTGGGCTTCGGAGAGGCCCCTCTGGAAGTGGATGGAGTCGGAAGGCATCCCAGGGATACAAGGGGTCGACACAAGGGCCCTGGTCTCGAAGCTGAGGGAGGCAGGGGTGATGATGGGGATCATAGCGTGCGGCCACGACGCCAAGGATAGAGGGAAGCTCGCCGAACTGCTCGCGAAGGCAAGCAGTTACTCGTCCCAGAACCTGGTGAAAGGGGTCTCGGTCCCTGGACCCGTCGTCCACGGGGGGGAGGGTCCGAAGATAGTCGTCCTCGACTGCGGGACCAAGCTCGGCATAGTGAGGAACCTACTCAGGCGCGGGTTCCAGGTCGTCCGCCTCCCCTACGACTCCTCATATTCTGCGGTCATGCAGCACGACCCAGCGGGGGTCGTCGTATGCAACGGTCCTGGGGACCCACAGCTCCTGGCTGACACGGCGAAGTGCGTCGGGTCGCTGATAGACGGGGAAGTCCCCGTCCTAGGGATATGCCTCGGGGAGCAGCTGGTGGGGATGTCGCAGGGAGCAGAGACCTTCAAGCTGAAGTACGGCCACAGGGGGCAGAACAAGCCGTGCGTGGACCTCGCCACAGGGAGAGGGTATGTCACGAGCCAGAACCACGGCTATGCGATCTCTGAGACGACGTTGAAAGGGACCGACCTGCGCCAGTGGTTCGCCAACGCTGACGACAACACCATCGAAGGCGTCCTCCACGCTTCAAGGCCGTGCATGGCGGTCCAGTTCCATCCTGAGGCGACCCCCGGCCCCTACGACACCCTCTTCGTCTTCGACAGGTTCATCGAGATGACGCGGAAGGCGAGGCCCCTAAGAGGTGAAGAGATACGAAGCGTGAAAGCGTAAAGAAAGTCATCGTCATCGGGAGCGGCGCCATCAAGATAGGCGAGGCCGGGGAGTTCGATTACTCCGGGAGCCAGTGCCTGAAGGCGCTGAAAGAGGAGGGGGTCGATTCCGTCCTTGTCAACCCCAACATAGCGACGATTCAGACCAGCCCCCAGTTCTCTGACCGCATCCACTTCGTCCCGCTCTCTGTCGACTCGGTATCTAGGGTCATCGAGAGGGAGCGGCCCGACGGCATCCTCCTCAGCTTCGGGGGGCAGACGGCCCTCAACTGCGGCATCGGCCTCTCAGAGAGGGGCGTGCTCGAGAAGTACGGAGTGAAGGTCCTCGGCACCCCCGTCAGAGGGATTCAGCTGACCGAAGACAGGGACCTGTTCAAGAAGACAATGATTGGCTGCGACGTCCCCGTCCCACGCAGTTTCGCCGCTTACTCCTTCGACGAGGCGAAAGAGGCGACGGACGAGCTGGGGTTCCCGGTGATAATCCGGGTCGCCTACACCCTCGGAGGCAAGGGGGGTGGGGTCGCACGGAACCTCCAAGAGCTGTCGCAGATAGTCGAGAGAGGCCTGAACAGCTCCCTCGCGCACCAGGTCCTGGTGGAGGAGTACCTGGGCGGGTGGAAGCAGATCGAGTACGAGATAATGCGCGACAGGGACGATAACAGCGTCATAATCTGCAACATGGAGAACATGCTAGGCATGCGAGTCCACACCGGGGACAACATCGTCGTCGCACCCTCACAGACGCTCACCAACGCCGAGTACCATCTCCTCCGCACCGCTTCGCTCCGCGCCGCGCGGACATGCGGCATCGTCGGGGAGTGCAACATCCAGTTCGCCCTCCACCCTGGATCCGAGAGGTACGCCGCCATCGAGATCAACGCAAGGCTCTCGAGGTCCTCTGCCCTCGCCTCCAAGGCTACCGGGTACCCTCTGGCATACGTCGCCGCGAAGCTCGCGCTGGGGTACCACCTCACCGAGTTGAAGAACAGGGTGTCTGGGATAACCACCGCCCTCTTCGAGCCTTCCCTGGACTATCTTGTAGTGAAGATGCCCCGCTGGGACACCGTCAAGTTCGACGGAGCCTCCAGGATCATAGGGACTTCCATGAAGTCGATCGGGGAGGTCATGGCGGTGGGGAGGGGCTTCGAGGAGGCCATCCAGAAGGCGGCCCGCATGGCCAACCCGCAGCACGACGGAGTGGTCAGGCGGGGGAGCCCCCATGACCTCTCGACGGCCTTGGGGAGGCTCGAGCGGCCGTCCGACACCATCGCGTTCGATCTAGCCGAGGCCCTCCGAGCAGGCGCGAGGGAAGAAGAAGTAGCCGAGAAGAGCGAAGTCGACCCATGGTTCGTAAGCAAGTACAAGAACGTCGTCGACTTCCACGCCTTCCTCGAGTCGCTCCCTCCCGGCGCCCCCCCGAACAGGGAGGTCCTGGCCAGGGCGAAGAAGCTCGGGTTCTCAGACAGGCAGATCGGGGACCTCCTGGGGATCGGAGAAGACAGGGTGCGAGAGGCGCGGGTGCGCCTAGGGGTGACGCCTGTCACAAAGGTGATCGACACACTGGCTGCCGAGTGGCCCTCCAGGACCAACTATCTCTACCAGACCTTCGACGCCGCGGTCGACGAGGCACCACCGACCTCCGCGCGGAAGGTGATAGTCCTTGGGGCGGGGCCCTACCGCATCGGGAGCTCCGTCGAGTTCGACTGGGGTACCATGAACATGGCGTGGGCATTGAAGGGGTTGGGGTATGAGGTCATCGTGGTGAACTGCAACCCCGAGACTGTTTCGACAGACTTCGACATGAGCGACAGGCTCTACTTCGAAGAGCTCACCGTCGAGAGGCTCCTCGCCATCTATGACAAGGAGAAGCCTGAAGGGATGGTCCTGTGCGTCGGGGGGCAGACGCCCAATGACCTCGCCGAGTCCCTGGAGAAGAGAGGGGTCACGATCCTCGGCACCTCCTCGCAGTCCATAGAGACGGCAGAAGACAGGTCCAAGTTCAGCGCTCTGCTGGACCGCCTCGGGATCCCGCAGCCGACCTGGGGCTCATTCCGCTCCCCAGCCGAGGCGGCAAAGTTCTGTTCCAGGGTAGGATACCCAGTGATCGTCAGGCCTTCCCACGTCCTCAGCGGATCCGCCATGAGGGTCATCTGGGACTCCTCCGAGCTGGAGACCTACATCACCAAGGCGGCCATGGTGAACCCTGAGTACCCGGTCGTCGTCAGCGAGTTCATCGAGGGGGCGCGGGAAGTAGAGGTCGACGCGGTGTCCGACGGGAAGAGCACCGTGATAGGCGCCATCATGGAGCACGTCCAGGACGCGGGGATACACTCCGGGGACGCGATCATGAGCATCCCCACCGTCACCGTCAGTAAGGCCGCCAAGGAGAAGATAAGGGTCTACACGAGGAGCATAGCAAGGGAGCTGAAGGCGAGGGGCCCACTCAACATCCAGTTCCTCGTCCGGGGGGCATCGGTCTACGTCATAGAGTGCAACCTCAGGGCCTCGCGCTCGCTCCCATACGTCTGCAAGGCGACGGGCGTCAACCTGATCGACGTCGTCGCCCCCGCGGTCGAAGGCGGGTCTCTACGGAGGACCGCCGACGTCGAAGAGCCGAAGCGCTTCGCCGTAAAGGCGCCCATGTTCTCGTTCCTGCAGATGGATGGAGCGGACCCGAAGCTCGGCGTTGAGATGCGCTCCACCGGGGAGGTCGCTTGCTTCGGAGACACCTTCGCTGAGGCGCTGTCTCAGGCCTTCTTGGCGACGGGGCACCGGATACCGGCGAAGGGGGACGTGGGGATACTCCTCCTAGAGCCCTGGCAGGATGCGTCCGGGGTCAAGCCGCTACTGTCTCGCTTCAGGGGGGCGGGGATAGAGGTGCTGGAGCTAGACGAGCGGGCCCTGGATGAAAGGATGGCCGAGGTCATGGGTCTCATATCAGGCGGGAAGGTCTCATTCGTGCTCTCGTTCAATGCGAACACCAACGTCGACTCCGAGGCGTTCCACAAGGTGAGGCGCAAGGCCGTCGACCTCCAGGTCCAGGTACTCTCGACCAAGGAAGAAGCTGAAGCGCTCCTCCTCTGCGTCGGAAAGTAGGCGCCTTCCATGGGGGGTGAAGAGCGCGTGGACGTAGTCGACGAGCATGACTCGGTGGTCAGCGAGTCCACCTTGGGCGAATGCTTGAAGCGTGGCCTGCTGCACCGGGCCGTTGCCGTGGTCGTTTCGAGGCCGGACGGCAGGGTCTTGCTGCAGCGGAGGAGCCTGAAGGACCCTTGGCAGCCTGGAATGTGGACGCTTTCCTGCACCGGCCACGTCAAGAAAGGGGAGTCATACAGGGATGCCGCTGTCAGGGAGCTGGCCGAGGAGCTCGGACTCCGGTCAAGCCTCGAGGGAATCGGCAGGTACCTGATCCCACCCATAAGAGAAGGGGCGCTCGTCGAGCGCGAGTGGGTGTCGCTCTTCGCTGCTTCGTCCGACGCTAGCGCACGGATCGACCTTGCTGAGGTCGAAACGGTTGCGGAATTCGACCGGGAGGAGTTGAACGCGATGATGGAGTCAGGGGAGCTCACTCCGGATGCCGCCATGCTCCTCCACGAGTACCTGCGGCTCAGTCCAGGGAGAGGATAGGTTGGATGACTTATTACGCGGGTAGGGCCGGGATTGCACGATGGCCACGCTCGAAGAGATTTGCGCCCATCTCACAGGGACCTCGAGAGCCATCGTGATTTCAGAGAAGGAGGTGGACCTGAGTCCCAGGGGGGCGGACAACACGATGTTCCTCCTCAAGATTGGGGAAGGCTCCCTCGCGGCGGGGGGGAGGGGTGGCGGGTTCGGAGAGAGGAAGGTCACCGCCGTGTTCTGCTACGCCAGGGAAGGGGAGGGCTGGTCCAAGCTCTATGAAGCAGAAGGGGAGGAGGCAGAGGGGTTCGAAGTGCCTTACTACGTCGCAAGGTTGCCGATGACCATGGCCGACGGAGAGGAGAGCGTGGGCTACGGGGTCGTAGACAAGGAGCTGGTGGCGGACCTGCTGAAGAAGTCAGGCCTCTCCTCACCTTAAATAGAAAGCGCCGCTGGTCCGTTCCAAATTGAAAGTGCTGCTGACGGGCGCGTCTGGGATGGTCGGCAGAAACCTGGCGGAGTATTTCAGGGAAAAGGGGGTCAGGGTAATTCCGACGGACCTCTCCGGGTGGGACCTGTCGGGGGACCTCCTGGACAAGGACTTCGTCTTCGGCAAGTTGGCTTCCCAAGACTTCGACGCCATCGTTCACCTCGCGGCCATCACGGAGATCAAGAAGACGATCGAGGACCCCGCCCTCTGTTTCCGCGTCAACTGCTTTGGCACCCTGAACATGCTCGAGCTCGCGAAGAGGAAGGGGGTGAAGAGGATCGTAGTCGCGTCTTCGGCCAACGTCTTCGGCGCCCCGAAGGTGAACCCTGTCTCGGAGGAGTCGCCGTTCGACCCCCGAGTCCCCTACGACTACTCGAAGGTAGCGAGCGAAGGGATGGCTATGGGGTTCTTCAAGTCTGTCGGCCTTCCGGTGTCGATTACTCGGAGCTGGCTCTTGTTCGGCGAACACGACCAGCCCACCAGGGCGACCATCCGGTTCATCCGCGCCTGCCTTGGCGACGAGCCGCTCACCCTGTACAACGGAGGGAGGGACACCACCTCCCCGTCCCACGCCGTCAACTACGCCAAGCTCGTGCTCTCGATCATCAACGACGACAGGGCGGTGGGTCAGGCGTTCAATTTCGGCGGCCTCGGGCCAGTCTCCATCAGGGAGCTTGCCGAGACCGTCAAGAGGCTGACCGGGTCGAAGTCGGAACTCAAGCTCCTCCCGCCGAGGAGCGAGCTGGAGAAGGACCCTCAGATCAGCTATCCTACCATTGACAAGGCTCAGACCCTGCTAGGGTACACGCATGATTTGACGCTGGAGCAAGGGCTGCAGCGGACCATCGACTGGGTGAAGAAGCAAGGTTAGGGCAAAGGGTGCGGGGAGGTCGCATGCGAGGACCATCTCGAGAGGCTCTGATGAGAGATTGAACACATGGCCATCCTCCTGACCTCGCTCATTATGCTGCCGCCCTTCCCCCGATTATCGCGATTGCACTTCCATCGCCGTTGCTGGTAATCGCCATCATCGTAGCGTCAGCACTCATCATCATCACCTATCCGTATACGAACTCGGAGTTCATGACCGCGAATGACATCCTGGGCTTGTCGTTCCTGAACGTCTTCGTCGAATCCCTCAGCGCCGCGAGCAGGCACCGGGCCTCGATGCTCTCGCCCCTCTGGCAGGCCGCCCTGAGCTTATACTTCAGTCCCCCGTTCCCTCCATCCATCGAGTTCGTCGTCATGGCGCACACAATCTCCCGTCTGTTCATCGACAAGATTCGGGTAATTCTCTTTCAGCCATCGCTGTACTCCTCCTTCGCGAAGGCGCAGATCACTTGCATGTACGACGAGACCAGCCACGGAACAATGGATGAGCCTAAAGAGGGTTGCTTGCTATGGGAGAGCCCTTTCCAGCTGAAGGAAGAAGGTGTGGGGCCCACTCGCCACATACAACACAAACAACCACCCAAAAGAGGGGAAGAACGGCGGGGTGGTATATTCCTCCTTTCATGGGTACCCCTGTCAAAATCTTCTGCATTTTCCAATCCGAACCCAATTTCCTCCCCCCTCCCTGGCGGGCCTGCACCAGCCGATTCCCTTCAGGCTCGGACTCCGCTCCAGGGCAAATTCACCCCCCGCGATGTCTACCGACGGCATCGCTCGCCTGTCGGCTCGCTTCGCTCCCCCCTCTTTGCCTCTCGCTCGCCCTTCGCCTTCACCCCGCCTCGAAGCGGGGCCCTCGCTCACCTTGTTCGCTCGGGGGGCGTCGGCTGGTGCAGGCGAGCCATGCATCGAGATTAATCACCATAAGGACCTCCAATCGGCCTATTTACTTGCGGGATAGTTCGGTCATTACATATGGCAAGGACAGAACAGAAGTACTTGGTAGACAGGGAGACTGTGGAACATCTAGTTGCCATGCTCAAGGAAGGTGTGAGGGAGGAAGCCAGTGACGAGGCGCTCAAGGAACAGACCTGGGAGATACTCGACTCTGAATACCGGAGTAGAACTGACCAGTCATTGAGAGAGATGAAAGAAGCGAGAACGAAGCGCTTCAAGAACGCTGGCGAGATGATAAGAGACCTGGACTCGCGCTGAGAGATCTTGCCGTGGGCGCCCGCGTACACCCCGACATTCAGGAGAGACTACAAGAATCTCGGAACTCAAGAACAGCAAGGGTGAATGGTGCAATCAGAGAGATCTTGGATTCGGAGAACCCATTGACAATTGGAAGGCCCAAGTATGGCAAATGGAAGGGAGTGTATGGGTACGATATCGGTCGAGCCATCCGAATTCTCTATTCGGTCAACTCGCAGGAAAACACAGTGACGTTCTTGCGGTGCGGTCCCCACACGATATACTGAGCGGCCGCGGTCTAAGACATGAGCTCGGCCCGAAGAAGAGCACGGAGCAAGGGATTCTCTTAATTAATTCAGTGGGCCGGAAGCGATTCGAAACTAGGATGTGAGTATCAGCTCTACCTTCACGTCCTCTGGGATCCTGAGCTTAGTGATCTGCCTCATGGTCCTATCGTCTGGCTGGACGTCGAGAATCCTCCTGTGGACCCTGAGCTGCCAGTGGTCGAACGTGTGGCTCCCTTCCCCCGTCGGCGCCTTGCGGGTGGTTATCTTGAGCTTCCTCGTAGGGAGCGGCTGGGGACCCCTCACCTTCACCCCGGTCTTGTCAGCGATCTGCCTGATCTCGCCGGCTACCTTCTCCAACTCGGAGAGGTTTGTACTGGTGAGTTTGATCCTGGCGAACTGGGCCATTTTCCTTTCATCGGGGTCGGAGAACTGTATTTAGATGTTGCCGCGCCTGGCCGCATCGCAACCCGCCGTCAGACGCCTGCTTCAGGCCTTGATCTTACGGGCTCCAAAGTATGCCTGCCTGACGGCAGGGATCGCCTTCAAGACCTCTTCTGGGGTGTACCTGTGGGGGTTGAGCTCCAGGCAGACGAGCACCCCCCTCCCTGTGACCTGGTTCAACAGCGGCTCGAGCGGCGCGGTCCCTTCGCCGGGGACCAGGTGGTCGTCCATGGCCCCTGCGTTGTCCGTCAGGTGTATCTCCGTCAGCCTGCCTCCGAGTCTGCGAGCTATCGCGGAGGGGTCCTGGCCGCTCGCGTGGGCATGTCCGCTGTCGAGGGTGCATCCGGACCCCGGGACCTTCCTCATGATGGAGTGAAGCGACTCAGGAGTGCTCGCCAGAGGGTAGTGGTATTTCGATGCGCTCTTCGGCTGGTTTTCGATGTTGATGTCCACCCTCCCTCCCGCTGCGCTGACCAGCCTCCGGAGGGTCGAGGCCGCGCCGTCCTCGGCCCCAGGTAGCAGCGCTTCGTTGTGTACGCTCCCCGGATGTATTGTGATGATGCGTGCCCCTACGAAGACGCAGAACTCCACGAACGACTCCAATGTCTCCGCTATTGCACCCTTGACCGGCTGGAAGGGGGACGCGGGGTTCAGGTCGGTGAAGGGGGCGTGGGCGGTCACTAACATGTCGTAGCTTGAAAGGGTGTCTCTGAGTTCTTCCTTGCTCGCCCACCCCGGGTAAGCGTGGGGGACCTCGCCCCACAGCTCGATGTAGTCCATCCCCGCGTCACCGATGGACCTCACCGCGGCGCATAACTCCAATCCGAGTAGCGACCATGTGCTGAGGCCGAGCCTCATCCCCCCCGCCCCCGCGAAGAGTCCGTGCTCAGGACCCTGCTGGGCTCTCGGCGGCTCGGAGCCTCTTGACCAGCTCCTTGAGCATCGGAATCGCCACCTCTGGATGCGCCTTTATGAGCCCGGCAAAGTTCCAGGCCGGGAGCACCCAGCATCTAGTCGGGGAAGTGGCGACTACATCCGCCGACCTCGGCTCACCGTCTATGACAGACATCTCGCCAAAGAACTCTCCCTTCCCAAGGGCTGCCAAGACCTTCTGCCCCTTCCTGACCTCCACCTTCCCGTCTATCACCAGGTAGAATCCTACCCCGGATCCTTTCTCACTTACGACGCGGTCACCGGCGTTGAATGAGACTTCCTTGCCTTCCCTGACGACCGCCTTGCGGCTTTTCTCATCGAGGCCCTCGAAGAAAGGGACCCGCGCGATGAGCTCCACTGCGTCTGAAGGACCTGCCATCCGTCCTCACAGCCCGACTTGACCATTTAAACTCACCGAGGAGCGCCTGCTCATCGGAGCGCCCTCCTCCTCAAGATGTAAGCCCGCCAGACGACGACGTCTATCGCCACCCCCAAGGCGAGGACCGCGCCGAGTGCCACCAGCAGGACTGGGAACCTCGGTGTCGCTGCGTTGAGCGTGACTTGCGTTGCCTCTCCTGAATACGCCTGCACTAGCTGGCTCACAGTGACTCCTCCGAACCTCATAGAGAAGTTGTACTCGCCTGGAGGGAGGGCCACTGATACGGAACCTCCTTCCCCTGACTTCAGGCGGGCTGGCTGGGAGCCAACACTCTCCACCAGAAGCGTGGCGTTGCCGACGGGAGCACCGGCGTCGACCGCCGACGCGTCCACTGTCCCCACCGAGGGCTGTATGCTTTCGGTCCGATAGGGGCCGAGGATGGTGACGGGAAAGGTGACCGTGGTCACGTTCTCGAAGTTCAGCGCCACCGACGCCAAGGCAGGGTATGACCGTACGACCACATACAGGTTCCCCCCGTACACGTCCGACCCGACGACCCCCCCGCCGGACGCTGTGACCTTCACCATCCCCAGGCTCACAGCCTGGGTGGCGTTGCCGAGACTGATCCTCGTCTCAGGCGCCGGGGCCTTGGAGAAGGTGAACCCGCCGATGCCGTTGTCGATGTAGGTGGTTATGAGGGAAGTCGGCCACGACGACGCCGTCCCGTTGAGTGGGGCGCTGAGCTGGAACGAGCTGGAAGTGACCTGGGTGGTCTGCACGCACGCGCCCAGCGACACCCAAGCGCTCCCGTTCACCAAGACGTATGAGGTGTCGTAGGAGGAGATGCCGGCAGGGGTCCTGACGTAAGACCTGAGGTCGTAGGAGCCGTTTCTCAAGCTGAGGAATGTGTCGAGCTGGGCCGTCGTGGGCTCGGTGCTCGCGCCCAAAGTGAGGACCTGGCTCTGTCCGGCCATCGTATCGTAGGTGACGAGCCCGCCCGAGGTGAAATAGGTGCGAGGGGTGTAGAGCTGGAACCACGCGGAGAAGGGCTGCTCGGCCTGAGGGGCGAATGCGCTTATGGAGCTCCCATTCAACGATACCGTCATGTAGCTGGCCAGTGATGGTGGGAGCTGGAGGGTGGTCGTCCCGCCTGAGCCAGGTCCCATCAGGCAGGCCTGGATCCCGTACGCCGTGGTGTTGGCGATGGAGTAGTCCAGGACCAGGTTCCCCTTGGATAACCCGACCGACTCAAGCGTCGGAGGCGGGACGGGGGTCGCGCTGGCCACCGAAAAAGACACCTGGGTAAGCCCGCCTCCGATGTACGCGTCCAGAGTCCACTCACCTACAGGGCCCGAAGGGGGGAATGAATAGACCTTGACAAGGCCGTCTGGCGGGAGCTCCACAGATGGGAAGACAGAGCCGTTCGGCGACGCGAGTATCAGGGTAATGGTGCTGCTGTTGGAGTAAGACTGGACCCAGAGGCTGTCGCCGGGAGCGAAGACCGGGACCGCTGTTGACGCCGGCTGGACGCTCAAGGGCCCGTACCCGAGCCCCAGGAGGGTGTTGGCATACGAGCTCGAGGCTTCCGCGCCTGACGGGAAAAGCGCGATCGTCAGCAGGAGCAAAGCTACGACAGCCAGGGGCGCCCTACTTCGCAACGCTTATCCCCCATGACACCGCCACCAATCCCAGCGCCGGCGGCGCGAGGACCAGCGGCGGGTAGATTCCGGTGAATGACGCGACGAATGCCCACCCCGCGGTGGCGCCAGTCGCCGCCACAGCGACCAGAATCTGCCTCGGCTCCACCCCCCCGGCCCTGATGGCCCAACCCACCGTCGCGTAGAGTAGGAGTATCAAATAGAGGGCGGCGAAGTCTAAGTAGATTGGATCGGACGACGAGAAGGACAAGTACCCGGAGAAGGCGCTCCTGATTATGGCGCCTGGGTCTCCCCCTGACGTGGCCGCGGAGTGAGCGGAGTTGACGAAGAGCAGACCCAACTCGGCCGTCGCGAGGCAGGTGGGGATCACCTTGGTCAGGCCGTCTGACCGGTACATCGAAGCACCCACCCTGAACGCCAGGAACCCCATACCACAGGCCGATACCCCAAGGACCCATCCCAGGACTAGCCCCTGGGCCAGCGCGGGGATGAGTGTCCCGCCTACGAGGAGGTCGAGCGCGACCAGGACCGGGAGGGCGAGGATGTCCGCCCCGTAGAAGTCGATCACGAATGCTCCGCTGGCTTTCCTTAGCTTCGGCACCAAGAGGAGGGACTCTGTCTTACCTACCTGGAGAGCCACGATCATCAGCTCGAAGAACGTCGCCTTGTACAGGATGCCGGAACCCAACAGGGCCCCGACGTATTCGATGTCTATGTAGAGGAGGGCGGCTGCGGCTGCGACGGGGAGGATCAGCTCCTTCGACTTCATCTGCTGAGCACCATCGCCACAAGCCCGCTGATGTCTTCCCTTCCAGTGAAGAATGCTACGCTAGACCCGAAGATAGGGTTCCTCTTCCCCCAGGCCAGGATAAGAGACGGCTTCTCGAGCACCAGGGCCATCGTCTCGGGGTCCTGTGTCTCCGCCTGCCCTACAACCACGAAGTCGGCGTCCCTGGGACCTTCCCTTGCCTTCTCCCTGGCGCGGTCCCTCCTCCAGAGCCAGACTATCATCTCCGCCAACTCCGCCGGGTTCCTCGCTTCAGTGACCCTGGCGTCACCGTCGACCACGTGGAGGAGCTTCACCGCCGTCCCCGCCAAGATCGCGGGGAGCGCTACCCTGGCGACCGCCTCCGACGCCAGGTCCATCCAGATGGCCGTACCACGCTCTTCGGCGTCCCTCTTCTCGAGGAAGCATACAGTCATCGTCTCCGGTATGTTCGCCTCCCCCACCCTGACATAGAGGTGGTCGCTGGGGAGCTTCGCTTCCCTCTTCCACATGATGTCCTTGGAGCTCGAAGCGGTGTTGTATACCTCGGCTGAGTAGAACTCCTGGCCGGACCCGCTCCTCCCCGCGGGGAGGTCGCCGAGCATCGCCGCCGGAACCAGGATGGGTCCTCTCCTTCCGAGCAAGAAGGTCGGTAGGAACTCCAGCGTGAGGTCGAGCTCATGGAGCTCGTTCCTGACGAAGAGCCCCAGCGGATCCCCCGCCCCCACCCTGACGACAAACCCCTTGAACACCCCGGCGAACCTTGACTCCGTCACGAGTGTCCTGGAGCCGCCTTCCCCTTCCAGCGAGGCCTCCACCCCGCGGGGGCCTGATACGAGCTCGAAGTCGACCGAGACCTTCCTTTTTCCTGACCATCCTCTCAGGAGGGTCCTCACCTTCCCGCCCTTGAACGTCCGCGCGCGTCCCTTGTCGACCTCGAGGTTCAGCGCCTCGGGAGGGATGACTGCCACCGCGAGGAGCGAGAAAAGCGCCACGAAGGAGAGAGCGAGGCCGGTCGCCATACCCCACCCGAAGTTCGAGACGGCCCCGATGACGGTCACAAGGGCGGTCGCCTTCAGGTAGTCCTTGCCGTGCCTTGTCAGCCTTATCGTGGTGGCTTCACTCTTGTTAGTATCTCTCGAACTATCTGCTCGGGGTCGCTGGCATTCCCTACCAACACCGCCGCCTGGTCGAGCTTCAGCCTATGCCCAAGGACCTCTATGGCCACCTCCTTGATGTCCTCGGGGGTCACGTAATCGCGCCCCTCTAGGAAGGCCAAGGCCCTGGTGCAGTGGGTCAGGTGGACCATCGCCCTGGGGCTCGCGCCCAGGCTCAGCCTCGCCTCGCCCCTGCTCTCCTTCGCGATGGTCGCCAGGTATCCTATGATCTCGTCTGACACCTTCACCTTCTGCACCCCTTCGATGATGCTCGCCAGCTCCGGGGCGCTCACCACCGGCTTGACCTGGCCTGTGTCCATGTCTCCGAGGTTCCTCTTGATCAGGGCGGATTCGGTGGCTGGGTCAGGGTAGCGCATCTCGATCCTCATGAGGAACCTGTCCAGCTGGTTCTCGGGGAGCGGATAGACCCCGTGGAACTCCTGCGGGTTCTGCGTCGCGATCACCATGAACGGCCTGGGGAGCGCCTCCGTCCGACCCTCCACCGTCACCTGTGTCTCCTGCATAGCCTCGAGCAGGGCGCTCTGAACCTTGGGGGGCGCCCTGTTGATCTCGTCGGCGAGGAGAATGTTGGTGAAGACCGGTCCCTTCCTGAAGTCGAAAGCCCTGTCCTTCATGTTGAACACGAATCCCCCGACCATGTCCATGGGGAGCATGTCAGGGGTGAACTGGATCCTCTTGAAGTCGACCCCCATGCACCTCGCGAAGGACTTAGCCAGTACCGTCTTCGACACCCCGGGGACCCCCTCAAGGAGGACGTGCCCCCCGGCGAGGAAAGAGACGAGTAGGAGCTTGATCTCCCTCTCTCTCCCTATCACCACGCTGCTAATCTGTTCTGACACTCTTTCCCTTAGGTCCATGCCCCCCCACCCCCCGCTGAATCCTCGTCGCCAGGCCGGCCACCTCTTCCTTCCCTTCGACGGGGTCGGGCCTCCCGCCGAACCGGAACGCCTCGTATGCCTCCAGTGTCTTCTCCATCCTCGACCAGTCGGCCTCCACCCCCGCCCCCTTAAGGCGCTCGAAAGTCTCCCCCCACGTCGACCCCTGCGGGAGCCAGGGCGCTCCAACCGCGATCGAGCGCTCCAGGGCGCCAAAGGCCTGTGCCAGGGTCTCAACCCTCCTGGCCCTGACCTCCCTCAGGGCTAGGATCCCCGCGACGGCGAGAGCCAGGGTGGCCGCGTCTCCCACGGCAAGCAGCACCTCAGACTGGAAGGTAGCTCACCTCTGCAGACGTGGCGTACTGGAGGAGTGAAAGGTCGAACGAGGGAAGGGCGGGGTACTCCCCCTGCGGCTTGAGGACCACCATTGTCATCCCCGGGGTGCCGTAGGTTCCGACTACCGTCATGTTCACGTTCATGAAGTCCTGGGATGCGCCCCCGGGGGCTGTGTAACCCCTGAGCTCCGTCGAGAAGTCTGAGAAGTTGGCCCCGCCGCTGACCCCAGCGTAGACGGTCGCGGTCGGCTCCGTCCCGACCAACGTATCCTGGTTCACGACCATCAGGCTCGCCACTGTGCCGAAGGCCGGGACCACCTTGATGGTCAGAGAAGTGACCGTGTTCGGCTTGAAGGACAGGTACCCCTTGTAGTTGACGTAAGGCCCTGAACCAACCACGCTGTAGTTACCTTCGAGCACCGATATCTCCCCCGTCCCGGTCGAGTTGGTGATTAGGATGTTCGAGAGGAACTTCCCGTGGAACACCTTGGGGAGTCCTATGACTTCGAACCTGACGCCGCCGACCGGGGTCGCGGACTGCGCGGAGCGGGTTGAGAATCCAGGCTCGGGAGGGTTCGCGCTGATGTTCACTTGGACGCCCGCGGTGCCGTTCCCCGCGCCTGGGGCAGACAGCACGACGCTCACCGCGAAGTAAGGTCCCTTCGAGGCCTGCGTAGTCTGAGCCGCCGCCTGGGTGGCGATTGGGAGCCTCCCCTGCTGCGCAGCCCCCCCTGCAAGGGCGAGCGCCAGGCCCCCGGTCACCACCAGCAGCGCAACGAGGAGCGCGGTCACCACGGCGGGGCGCCTCATCGGCAAGGCCCTCTCGAAGGCGCCGAAGCGCTAAAAATATTGTTGACACGCGAAGGGCTCGCAGCGAGGTCTGCGCTGTGGCGACTGAAGGGGAGCTCCCGCCTTGCCTTTCCGCCGCAAGGTGGCGTTGCGCTGTAGCCGCTACACCTCTCACTCGACCCAGCGACCCCGCGGGGGGCGGGGATCGGAAGGCCCATGCCGGGGACACGGGAGCAGGAATCCAACGGCACAACTGGACGGGATTGCTTTTTAACCGATGCAGCCTTCGACCGAAAGGTTGTACCTGGTTCCTTCCCGGAGGTTGGTCCTCGGGGGAGACGGGAGGGAGAGTTGTTCGCGATGCAGGCCGTCACCAGCGCCGACCAGGCTGCCGAAAGGGTGAGGCTGGGAGATGAGAGGGCTGTTGAAGGACAAGGAGCTGTTCCTGTTCGACCTTGACGGGGTGTTCTACAAGGGGAAGGAGAACAGGGTCAAGATCGGGGGGACGGTCGCGGTCGAAGCTATCCGCTCCATGGGGAAAGGGCTCTGCGTGCTCACCAACAATTCAACAGACACGGCCAAGACGGTCTGGAGTCGACTGGTCGAGCTCGACATCCCGGTCAGGGAGGACGAGGTCCTCACCTCGGGCCTTCTCACCGCGGAGTACCTCAAGGACAAGTACGGCAGGGTGGCATACTACCTCGTTGGTGAGCGGGGGCTCGAAGAGGAACTGAGCGGGTTCGGCCACAACCGGACTTTCGGCGAGAAGTGCGACGTCGTGGTCGTAGGGCTAGACAGGAATGTGACCTATGACAAGCTCGACCGCGCAGCCAGGCTGGTGAGGGAGGGGGCGAAGCTCGTCGCGACCCACGCCTCCAGGGTGTACGCCTACAGGACGGGCCCGGCCATGGCCACCGGTCCCCTAGTGAAGGCCATCGAATACGCGAGCCGGAGGCGTGCGACTGTCATAGGGAAGCCTTCGCCGCTCATGTTCGAGGCTGCGCTCAAGCGGGCGGGGTGCGGAAAGGCGAAGGCTGTGATGGTGGGGGACCAGCTCGACACAGACATCGAGGGGGCCGCTAGGGCCGGTATCGACTCCATCCTTGTCACCAGCGGGGTCGACAGGGACCCGGCAGGGCACCGTGTGCTGACAACCCTGGACAACGTCGACCACATCGTCCGGCTCCTCTAGGGGTCCTTCTTTGACGCACTGGACAACGCTGGACTAGCGCCCCCTCCTGGAGGTAGGCTGGGCGCGGGACCATGTGCCACCGGGGCCCCCTGACGCGCTCTCCACCGTCCCCAGCCGGGCGGGTCCAGGGCAAGAGGACGGCCTCCCGGAGCCCGACGCAGCCTTAAATCGGCTGGCACACGGTTGGACCTACGTTGCCTCACTCTTCTAAGAGCCCCGCGAAGTGTGCCCTCTGTGGCGCCGAAGAGCCTCGGCCCGGAACCTTCCCCACTGTGGTGGGGGTGGGGAGGGTCTGCCTGACGGACGGGATGGGGGTTGTCAGGTGCGACGCCTGTGGAGTGGAGGTCAAGAGGGTCACGTCAGCTGTCTTGCAGGGGAGGGTGTTGTGTCTGGCTGACTACTTGAGAGAGGTCGAGAAGTACAGGCCGCACGTCTTGAAGAGCTACGACGAGGACGACCTCCCCGCCGTCGAGATCCTCACGCGGGCCTACAACGACGCCCCCAAGGGGTACACCCTCCTCGCAGTCCGCCGGGGGAGGAATAGCACCCACGTTTGGGAAGCTGAGTATGAGAAGTCCGAGGTCTTCCAGATGCGCTGCAGCTGACCGCGAGACCAACAAACATACACACCTTCGCTTAAGCTGGCGGACCGCCGTCTCGCGATCATCCGCCCATGGCCAACGAAGAGATGCTGGTCCTGAACAGGCTCCTACAGGAAATCGAAGACCTGAAGCAGGGGCTCGACCCGGCGGTCTTGTCGGGGTGGTATCAGAAGGTGGCGAGCGACGCAAAGGCCGAGGCACCCGGGCACCTGATCGACTCGATCGACGTCATCCAGGACCCCATCCTTCCAATGAAGTTCGAGTTCAAGGCGTCAAGGCGGGCGGTCCGATACGTCGTGGACGCCATCGATCGCAACCTCGAAGGCATGCCCCTCGCGACCAGGCTCTACTTCCAGAAAGTGGAAGAGCTGATACAGGCCGAGGCCCTCCGCTAGCCTGCCGGAGCGGCGCGTTCCCACGCTCAATCGTCCTTTGCTTTGCCGGGCCTCCACGCTCGCGCCGCTCCGGGGACGGCGCCACGCGGGCCCATGAGCTTCAACCGCTTAGGGAACCGCCCGGGCCTGAGCGACACAAGTCCGTCATGGGACCTTTCGCCCCGGCGCCCTTCTACGTTCCAAGCCAGCGAGCGCCCCGGCGCTCCGGCCCGCCAAAAGCGCCGGCTCTGCGGGAACCATGCAGGCGAACGTCCGGTCACGTCCGCCGTAGGCGCCAACTGCGTTGGTCATTGTCTCGTGCGGTCGTCCAGGCCCGGGATTGGCGCTACCCCTTCGCGCGCGCCAGGGAGTATACTATTATGAAGAACCCGACCGCCTGACAGTACGCCTGCACCGTGATGACCGTCCCAAGGTCTTTTGTGCCAAAGTTGTAGATCACTCCCGCTATGAGCGCCCCCAGGGTCACGAATGCGAAGCCGATCGCCAAGAAGAGCATCGCCTGGCTCCTTGTCTTTCTGTACGCCTTGCCTGCATAGTAGACCACGACGCCGCCGAAGACGAGGATTAGCGCTTGCGCTACGTCGAGATACACAAGACCCATGATTACCTGATGTCACCTCCGTCGAGTTTTAAAGCATTGAACTCGATTCTCATCGCTAGAAATCAGCCGCTCTCCCTCATTGTCAGCCAGAGGCGCTTCAGCTTCTCTGCGACGTCCTCGTTTATCACCGCGTCCACCTTGATCACCCCGCCGTCGAATGATACGTTTATCGCCCTGTAGGCGCTCCTGAGTAGTTCGTACTTTTTCCCGTCGGGCGTGACAATTACCCTCTCCACCACGAGGATCTGCGCATCGAGGAGTTCGTGGACCCTCCTGTAGCACGTGCTCAGGGGTATGTCGTTCTCCTTGCTTATGTCTTCGACAGACTTGCTCTTGGGTATGGCGGAAAGGATGATCTTGCGTGAGTATTCGTCAGCGAGTCCGTGCACCAGCGCCTGGACTCGGATCGGCTCGGTTATCTCCACGCGCTCGGAAATCCTGAGGTATCGTATTTGAGCTTAATCGGCTTCTCACGCATGAAAAACGGGTAGAAGCAGGACTCAGCGAGCCCTGCTTCGAATGAGGTATCCAAGTCCGCCCAAGAGCGCACCGAGGGCTGCCACCAGGACGAGCGCCCCGATGGGGTCGGTGAGGTGGCCGAGTATCTGGACGTGAATCTGCTCTGAGGTGAGGCCCTCTCCCCCACTGGAGACAGGGGCGCTTGCCCACCCCGCGAGGTAACCTCCCCACATCATCAGGAACATGGAGCCCGCCACCCCTATGTTCATCAGAAGGAGGTGCGCCCACGCGAGGATGTTTGTGACCCCTTTGTATGGCTTGCCTTGTATCCCTTCGATGTAGAGGTAGAAGATGGCAGTTACCGCCATAGCTACGACTCCTACCACGAGGAAGGAGATGTACCCGGTGAAGAACCAGGTCCCTGCGCCGTTGCTGGCTATGACCTTGGCTGGCGAGTAGTAGTCGGGGTTGCCTGTGAGGTACTGGAGAGGGTCGAGGGTGAGCACGGTGGCGACCACCGCGAAGAACCCTTCGATGACCGCGGCCCAGATGAATCTGCCTGCCCATCTGCTCTTGATTGCGAGCGGCTGCGTTGTGTTTTCCATGGACGCTGCTCCATCTTCAGCGCCTTATAACAGACTGAGACGTTTTTCGCGCCTGATTATCAGTTTTGGGTAAGTTCCGGCCCCTCCGTCTTACAACGTCGCCTCAGGTTTCCCCAGGCGACCTCGTTGGTTAGGTCGCGCCAGTCCTTCGCCCCCGTCCAGGGCGCTGAGGCCGGGTCCGTCCGGAATCGGGGTTCTCAATTGTGGGAATTGTGGGGACGCATTAAATAGGGAAAAGGAGAAGTCTGAACTGACAGTCATGGCAAGCAACGGCAGGGAGTTCAAGAGC
This sequence comes from Nitrososphaerota archaeon, assembly GCA_029785195.1. Taxonomy (GTDB): domain Archaea; phylum Thermoproteota; class Nitrososphaeria; order Nitrososphaerales; family Gagatemarchaeaceae; genus UBA183. Next base: position 323,680 of record JAFMAD010000001.1, on the reverse strand, counting down.
GTGGTGGTCGCGTTCGACGGGTCGAAGGACTCGGTAAAGGCCGTCCGGCTGGCATGCTCCATAGCAGCGAAGTTCGGGTCCAAGCTGACGGTGGCCCACGTCTACAGCTCGCCGACGATGGTCTTCTCGGGAGGAGCGGGCATGCCCATCCCCAACTACACCGAACTGGAGGAGGCGGCGAAGCAGAACGGCGAGGCCATCCTCTCAAGAGGCGTACAGCTCGCCGCCCAGGCCGGTGCGAAAGCCAGGGGGGAGCTACTCGAAGGCCCGTCAGTGGTAGAGGCGCTGGTTGGCTTAGCGACGGACCAGAAAGCCGACCTGGTCGTGGTCGGGACGAGGGGGCTGACCGGGTTCAAGAGGCTAATCGTCGGGAGCGTCTCGTCCGGCCTCGTCGGCCACTCTCAGTGTCCCGTCCTCGTGGTGAGATGAGGGGTGATCTACGTCAAGGACATCATGACCAGGAGGGTCAGGACCATAGACGCGGACGCCTCCGTCAAAGAAGCCGCGAGGAAGATGGCGAGGTGGGGGATCGGCGCCCTCGTGGTCACCAAGAGCGAGACGAAGCCGGTCGGCATAGTCACAGAAGGGGACATCTCAAGGAGCGTTGCAAGGGGGCTCGACCCTGGAGCGCCCTTGACTTCGCTTAGGACGAAGAAGCTCGTCACCGTCTCCCCAGATGAAAGGGTCGAGGTCGCGGCCAAGATCATGTCGGACGCGGGGGTCAAGAAGCTCCCGGTGTTGGAGAGGGGGAAGCTCGTGGGCATCGTGACGCAGAGCGACATAGTCGGGTCGAGCTTCTCCTTGGTCACCTCCCTCAAGGAGATGGTCCAGGCGAGGTACAGGCCCCCAGACTTCGAGATGTGACTTCCTGAGCTAGGCTCCCGCTCCAGAACTGACTTTAAGCACCTGTCAGGAGGGGTAAACATCCCTTGAGCCTCCCGGATTACGCCGTGGTGGTGGACTATGTCAGCGAAGGGGAGGTGGCGAACCTGATCAGGGGTTACGTTGAGGTGAAAGGGAAGAAGGTCAGGTTCTCTGGGGTGGCATACGGCCGTTTCGGCGGCCAGAACTTCTCCCCACAGTTCACTGAGGGGGCGAAGGAGAAGCTCGCGGCACTCACGGGCGACTTCCCGAAGTTCGAGGAGGACCTCCAGATGCGCCTCGTGAGGGGGGAGTTCGACGCCAAACCTGGGAAGGACGAGCACCACCACCATCATCACCTTGGCGACCCAGAGGGCGGGCCCCCATGAACCTCATAGTGGGAGGGACGGGCTTCATCGGGGGGCACCTCGTTGAATATCTGTTCCAGCAAGGTGAGATATCCAAGGGAACCTTCAGGAAGGGCGCCCACCTAAAGACGATGGACACCAACGGGGTCCAGGGCATCGAAGTCGACCTCTCGGACCACCACTCCATTCACGACGCGATGGAAGGCGTGGATGCGGTCTACAACCTGGCGTCCCCCATGCCTTACACGGAGAGCGACTTCATGAGCGCCAGCGCGGAGGGGCTGCTCAACCTCCTGGAAGCTGCCACGGAGGTCAAGGCAAAGCGATTCGTTCATCTGAGCACACTGGACGTCTACGGGTTCGGTGCGGCGAGGGTCGACGCGTCGGGCCCGTTGCACCCGGCGGGGGCGTATCAGAAGGCGAAGGCCGAAGCGGAGCGGCTCCTGCTCGAGTTCGCGAGGCGGAACGCAGCGCCCAAGGTCATGGTGATAAGAGCCGCGAAGGCCTTCGGGTCGCGTGACCCTTCGCTGGCCCTCCCCTTCCTCAGGATGATCGAGCGGGGGGAGGTGACGGTCCCGCGTGGGGGGAGCATGTCGTACTCACATCCGAGGGACATCGCCCAGGCGATGTACAGGGCCGCCCAGGGGGACCTTCGCTCCGGCGCTGTGTATCTGGTGAAGTCCTTCGACGCCACTCCAGAGGCCTTGGCGAAGGGGGTGGCTTCGGCGGTGGGGAAGACCGCCGAGTTCAAGAAGCCGGGGCTCCTCTCCGGGATGGCCATCGCAAAGTACGCTTCGGAGCAGCTCAAGGCCTCACTCACCATAGATGTCCAGGCGAGCTGGGCGGAGCTGGGCTACTCCCCTCAGTACGGCCTGCAAGCAGCTTGCGACGACGTCGCCGCCTGGTACAAGAAAGAGCCATGGGTCACCGAAAGCGCGTAAGCGTCCCTGGGCTTCTCAGGGAGGTCAGGGGGATGGTCTATGGTTCCGCGGACAAGAGGGCCACGGCCCTCTCGCAGCTGAAGGACGCCGAGGGAGGGGACCCCTTCCGCATCCTCATCGGGACGATACTGTCTCACAGAACCAGGGATGAAAACACCACAAAGGCCACTGAAAACCTGTTTGCAAAGTACAAGACGCCAGGCGAGCTGGCGGGCGCAGACCCTGAGGTCGTCAGCCGCCTCATCAGGGCGTCGGGGTTCTACAGGATGAAGGCGAAGAGCGTAGTCCGGGTGTCCAAGCAGCTCGTCGCGGACTTCGGTGGAGCTGTCCCTCAGACCGAGGAGGAGCTGTTGAAGCTCCACGCAGTGGGGAGGAAGACCGCGAACTGCGTCCTCGTGTATGCGTTCAACAAGCCTGCCATACCGGTCGATACCCACGTACACAGGATCTCGAACAGGCTAGGGCTGGTGAAGACAAAGAGTCCTGAAGAGACCGAGGCCGAGCTGGTCAAGGTGGTCCCGCGCCGCTATTGGCTGGAGCTCAACGACCTGTTCGTGCGTTTCGGTCAGACTACATGCAAGCCCATCGGGCCCAAGTGCTCATCGTGCACAATCGCAGCCTCGTGTGAGTACTACAGGGAGGTCGTGGCTCCCCGGGCCAAAGATTCATAGCCCTACTCTGGAGGCTGGTCGCTCGTGCCCACGCTGGAAGCTTCGAAGAAGAAGGTTGAGGAGCTAGTCGTAGCGAAGGGGTTCGGCAACACCCCGGACGAGATAGCCAACAAACTGCTGTTCGCTTTCATTGAGCTCGGGGAGGCCGGGGACTCATGGAAGAAGGGGCGGCCTAAGGAGGAGACGATCGAGGAGCTGATTGACGTGATATTCTACGTCCTCGACGCTTCGAGGCTGATCTCCCCTGAAGCAGACCTGGACGCCGTGTTCGAGGCGAAGTGGTCGAAGAACATGTCGAGGCCCCACAGGTATGGGGAAGGGTTCAGAGACAAGGCCGGTCCTAACTCTCCTTCACCCAAGTGACGTGCCTGTCCGCATGGCAGACATACCCGACGAATCCCTGGCTCGTTTCTCCGGTGAAGACCTCCGTCTTCATCAGGCGACCGCCGCATAGGGTGCACCTCAGTTCTGTCTCCTCTTGGCTCACCGTCTTCCAGTCGACCATGTGATAGGTCAGCCACATCGGAGACACGTCTGACTTCAACGCGGCCACGCTCCAGGCGCCCGACGTTGAAAAGCATGCGCTCCGGTGAGGATTAAAACCCGGCACCCACACGGTGGCCAGCTATGGAGAAGCTGTTCGAGTCCTCGATGGAGGAGGTGGACCGGCTTGTCGGGCTCGGGGACGATGAGAAAGGGCTCCTCCGAGAAGCCGACGCCGCCGCTGCGGAGCTGCTCGTGTCAGAGTTCGAGAAGTACGTGGAGAGAAAATACAACCCAGAGATAGCGGGGGTGCTCAGGCGGCACAACCTGATGGGGGTCCCGATAGCCACGAAGTTCGGTGGGCGGGGGGCGCGCCAGCTCGTAGAGTCACTCTTCCTCGAAAGGATGGGACAGACGGGGATGGGTGTCATCACGCTCGCGGACGTCCACATGTGCCTGGGGAGCCTCGCGGTCCAGGATTGGGGGGACGACGAACAGAAGGCGAGGTACCTCCCAGCGGCGGCGAAGGGGGATGTCCTTTTCGCCTACGGCCTGACCGAGCCTGAGGCTGGTTCAGACCCCGCTTCCCTGAAGACCAGCTACGTGAGGGACGGCGGAGGATTCAGGGTGACAGGGTCCAAGTACCTGATTTCGAACGGGTCAATCGCGACCAACATGATAGTGTTCGCCCGCGCCAAAGGCGATTCCAAGGGGGTCACCGCCTTCCTAGTCGACACGAAGCAGAGGGGCTTCGCCGTCGACATGCGCCTCGAGGAGAAGATGGGGCTCTTCACTTCAGACACTTCCCTGGTCAGCCTCGACGGCGTGTTCGTCCCCGAGGAGGACATGCTCGGCGAGGAAGGGAAGGGTCTCTCGGTCGCGTATTCAGCCCTCCTCAACGGCCGGATAGGTATCGCCTCGGGGTGCCTCGGGGTCATGGAAGACTGCCTCAACCAGGTTAGAGAGAGGACCTCGTCCAGGTTCCAGCATGGGAAGGCAATCGCCAGGCACCAGCTGATTCAGAAGCACATCGCGTCAATCGAATCCAGCTTGGAGGCTTGCAGATGGCTTGTCTACAGGGCTGCGATGAAGAAGGACGAGTCAGGCAAGTCCCCAGGGGACCTGTCGCTCCGATCGGAAGCCGACAGGCTCTCCGCGGTGGCCAAGTACATGGCGTCCAAGAGCGCCTTTGAGTCGGCGGACAGGGCGGTCCAGTGCTTCGGCGGGTTCGGGTACTCCATCATGTCACCTGTGGCGAAGCATTTCTTGGACTCCAGGGTCGCCAGGATTTACGAAGGCACCGACGAGATCATGGAGCTTAAGATCGCTTCATCGGTCCTGGGGAAGGATTTCGATGCTTACAGATAGCCTGGAGTCGGTGGCTCGACGCGGCGAACGGAGGGGATGGGGCTCCCCATCGGTCGTCTTCTTTGTGGGTGTCAACCTCTCTCCCCCTTTTGAGTGACGTGCTGGCTCCGCCAGTCCGTCCGGGTCCGCTGCTGAGCCGGGGGCGAGCCTCACTACTTCTCACGGTCCATCGGCTTCGTGGCCGTCCCTGCCCTCGGCGAGGCGCCCCCCAGGCGGCGTTGGCGTGGCATCAAACCTGACCTGATACCATGTCTCCGGGATGCTCTTCCGGAGCCCCAGGTAGGGGTTAAATCGCCCAGGGAAGCAACATCGCCATGCAGCTCCACCTCGACGGCTCAAACGTAATCCGCGCCCACCGGGACAAGGTCTACTCCCTCCTCACCGACCCAAGCTTCATAGCAAATACGCTCCCAGACGCCGAGGACGTCCACGTCATCGACGCTCAGAGCCTTGAGGCGAAGGTTAAGCTTAGGGTTGCTGTCGTGTCGAGTTCCATGAAGATGAAGTTGAGCATCGCGAAGACGTCCCCCCCTTCGAAGGCGACCTTGTCAGCCGAAGGGACAGGGAGCGGGAGCAGCATGAAGATCACGAGCGTCTTCGCCCTAACAGGAGAGGAGCCCACCACCATGGGCTGGTCGGCGGAAGCTGAGATAACCGGGGTGATGGCCGGCCTAGGCTCCGGGCTCCTGAAGGGGTTCGCTGCCAAGAAGGTCGCTGAGATCTTCGAAGGCATAACGAAGGCCGTCGAGGGCGCGGCCTAAGGCCCGCGGGGCGACAGGCACCCGCTAGGCGAAGCGCCCGAGGTATTCCCATCGGCGGTCAGAAAAGTACCTGTCTGTGGCCGATTGACATGCGGACGTCAAACCACGTTAAATACGGTTAGCGATTTGGCGCCCTTCTCTCCACATGACCCGCATATTCTTCACGACCGATGTGCACGGCTCGGACAGGTGCTTCAGGAAGTTCCTCAACGCCGCCAAGGTCTACAAGGCAGACTGCCTAATCCTAGGGGGGGACATCACGGGGAAGGTCCTGATCCCCATCATAGAGGGGAGCGACGGGAAATATGAGGCCCAGATCTTCGGAGAGCGCTCAACCTTCGGAAAGGAGAAGCTGGAGGAGGCGAGGAAGCGCCTCCAGGACGCGGGCCAGTATTCCTTCGTGACGACTGGGGCCGAGTTGGCTGAGATACAGGCTGACAAGGCAAGGGAAGAGAGAATCTTCAACGACGCCATGGCCCAGGTCCTCAACTCCTGGGTGCAGCTTGCCCAGGAGCGGCTGAAGGGGTCTGGGGTCCGCTGCTATGTCTCGCCGGGGAACGACGACAAGCTGGAGATAGACGCTGCCCTGGCTGACTCGGGGGAATTAATCAACCCTGAAGGGAGGGTGGTCGAGCTGGACGGCGGATTCGAGATGATAACCCTGGGGACAGCCAACCCCACCCCCTGGAAGAGCCCAAGGGAAGTGAGCGAGGAGAGGCTGGGTGAAATGATCGAGCGGTTGGCGTCGCAGGTCAACAGGCCCGAAGACGCTGTCTACAACCTCCACGTCCCTCCTATCAACACTGAGCTTGACAGGGCCCCCGCGGTAAGCCACGACTTCAACTACGTCAGGGAAGGGCTCGGCGTGAAGTACATACACGCGGGCAGCTCAGCGGTTCGGAAGGCGATTGAAAGGCACTCGCCTCTCCTCGGGCTCCACGGGCACATCCACGAATCGAAGGGCTTCGCTCGGATAGGGCGGACGCTCTGTCTCAACCCAGGGAGCGAGTATGCCGACGGCATCCTCCGGGGTGCGCTTGCCAACTTGGAGCCGGGCAAGGTCCACGACTTCATGCTGACGAGCGGCTAGGAAGTGAACTCTTTCCGCTCGAAGAGTACGAGGCCAAGGACGGCCATCACGATGAAGTATACTCCCAGGATGAGGAGGCCTTCGGGGACGGTCGCATTGAACTGGGCGATCGCGAACCTCCCTCCGGGTCCGACAGGCGTCACTGACTTGGCCGCGGGGTATGGTACCGTCAGTATGTTGGACACTATCCCCGCGCCGTAGGTGATGGAGAACCAGGGCTCGATTCCTGCTACGATGGACGTGACGGTGTCTACGACGTCGAAGACGAAGAGGAGGAGGATCACGCTCATGAGTATGGAGATTGAGCTGTTCTTGAACAGGGAGCTGAAGGCGAAGGCGAGAGACAGTGCCGCCACCATGTAGACAAAGGCGAAAGCGACAGACTCCACGAACTGCCAGGGGATTGAACCTGGGAAGTAGAACAGGCCGTTCGCCACCATGATAAGGGCAAACACCGCGAGGACTATCGTCGATGCGGCCAGCGCCGCAATCCACTTCCCAACGTAGATGGCGGACCTCCTGATCGGGTTGGGGACCAGGTAGTAGCCCGTCCGGTTCTGGAACTCGCCTGATATCGCGTCGCCGCCGAAGAAGGCGGCGGAGAGGACGACCACGAAGTTTGCGAAGCTCCCCCACCCTGCGCCGTAGAAGCCAAGCGCGTTCCCCCCAACGAAGCCAGGGGGTCGATAGTACCCGACTAGGGCAGTCAGGAGCCCTGATATGATCAGGATGATGGCCAGCATCACGTAGAACCGACGTGCTCGGAAGTAGTTGAGGAAGTTGTACTTCGCCGATATCCAGACGTGGGAAAGCGAGCCGACCTTCGTCCTGGGGTGCTGATCCGACATCCCCTAGAGTGTCTCCTTTATCAGCGACAGGTAGGCGTCCTCGAGCCCCGAGGCAGGCGTGAAGCTGAGCGCGCCGGCCTTCAGCCCAGCAACCAGCTCGAAGAGCCGGTCCTGCGTGACCGCGGCGTTGTCAAACTTCACTATCAAGTGCCTGTCGTTCGATTTGGTCACCGACAACACCCCGGGGATCTTCGAGACGCGGAGCCTGAGCGGCTCTTCCACGGCGCCCGCGAACCCGACTTCTATCGCGCCGCCGCCACCCGCGAATTTGGCGGTGACGTTCTCGATGGTATCGTATACCAAGAGCTTCCCATGGTCTATCATGGCTACCTCTTGGCAGACCTCCGTGACCTCCGCCAGCAGGTGCGAGCTCATGAATACGAGCCTGTCCTTGAGTGACATCACTATGTCCCTCACTTCGCTCATCCCTCTCGGGTCCAGGCCGGTGGACGGCTCGTCGAGGATTATCACTTCTGGATCGCTCAGCAGGGTGGAGGCTATGTTCACCCTCTGCTTCATCCCTTTGGAGAAACCGCCCACCTTCTTTCCCTCCCACTCGGTCATCTTGACCCTCGCCAGCGCCTCGTCTATCCTCTTGTTCTTCTCCTCTTTCGGCACACCGCGGATTTCGCACAGCATCGAGAGCGCTTCTTTGGGGGTGAGCGAGGGGTAGATTTCAGGCGTCTCTATCAGGGTGGAACAGGACGCCAGCGCCCCCTTCTTGTCCTTGCTGACGTCGACGCCGTTTATGAGAGCGGTCCCCTTCGTAGCCCTGATCAGGCCCGTGAGTATCTTCATAGTGGTGGTCTTCCCAGCGCCGTTGGGGCCGAGGAAACCGACGCACTTCGTCCCCTGGATCTTGAGGTCCAGGCTCGACAGCGCCGTGAAGCGGCCATAGTTCTTGGAGAGCTGCCGCGCTTCGATGGAGGGGGCCAACGGAAAGTCTGGCAGGCCGCGCCGGGGTCTCGATTTAAAGATTATCTGATACGATATCGAATACTTATTTTTATACGACTTCCCTGGGCCTGGTTGACCGTATCATGGTGCACTCGCTCTCAAAGCGCTGGCTCAACCCCCAGGCCGTCCCGCGTGGGTTCCTGCGGCTGTACGCTTTGACCGCCCTGTCTCGCGGTCCTGAGACTGGCTATTCCTTGATCCAGAAGATAGACGAGAGGACAGACGGCGCTTGGCGTCCCGGTCCTGGGACCATGTATCCCACATTGAAGGGGCTGGTCGTCGACGGGCTCGCGAGGGCTGCCCCCGGCGTCCGCTCCCCTGGCCCCAAGGTCTACACGATAACCTCAGAAGGCCGTAAGGCGCTCAGCGAGATGCGTGGAAGGCTCGCGGGCCTTGGGCGGAAGGAGAGGGTCATCGCGCGGCTGTTCTCGGACATACTCCCGCCGGCGGTCTACGTCCCTCTCGTGATCAACAGGTACAGAGAGGGCGCCATCCAGTTGAGGGAAAAGCTGTCCGAGACACCCGCGCAGGAAAGGGAAGCTTATCTCAAGGAGCTCAGGTTGTTCATGGAGACCCAGATGGGGTGGATAGACTCGCAGCTCCAGCCGCTGAGGGCCGCCGCACGTGGCCCAAGCCAGAGACCTCACAGCAGATAATAGGAATAATGCCATGAAGAAGATGCTTCCAGTGCGTTCCATTGACGGAGGTGACTGAACACGCAGTACAAGTGGACCGTCCTCTCCAACACGACCATAGGGGTTCTGATGGCGACCATCGACGGCACCATCGTACTGATCTCCCTCCCCGCAATCTTCAACGGGATCAAGATCGACCCCCTTGCAGCAGGGTCTTTCGAATATCTCCTATGGATCCTCTTCGGCTACAGCATCGTCACCGCCACCCTCCTAGTGACGTTCGGCAGGATCTCCGACATGTTCGGCAGGGTCAGGCTCTACAATATGGGGTTTGCCATCTTCACAGTCGGATCCTTCCTGGCTTACCTCACGCCGAGCACGGGGAGCGCGGGGGCCATGGAGCTCATCTCGTTCAGGATAGTCCAGGGCGTGGGTGCTGCCTTCCTCTGGTCGAACAGCGCAGCCATAGTGACTGACGCATTCCCTGCCAACGAGCGCGCGCAGGCGCTTGGTATCAACATGGTCGCGGCACTGGCCGGGTCCCTCCTTGGAATCATCATGGGGGGGATCCTGGCAGCGATCAACTGGCGCTACATCTTTTTGGTGAGCGTCCCCGTCGGTGTCTTCGGGACGGCCTGGTCTTACCTGAAGCTGAAGGAGGTCGTGTCGGCGAAGAAGCACCAGAAGCTGGACTACTGGGGGAACGTGACGTTCGCCTCGGGCCTGATCCTCCTTCTCGTGGGAGTCACCTACGGCCTCGAGCCCTACGGCTCATCCGACATGGGGTGGGGGAACCCCTGGGTCATTGGCGCCCTGTCCCTGGGGGCTGCCTGGCTCGTCGCGTTCCCATTCATCGAAGCTAAGGTCGAGGACCCTATGTTCAAGCTCGTGCTCTTCAAGAACCAGGCCTTCAGCGCCGGTAACTTCGCGGGGCTCCTGGCGGCGATCGGGAGGGGCGGGGTGCAGCTGATGCTCATAATACTGCTCCAGGGCATCTGGCTCCCTCTGCACGGATACTCCTACCAGTCGACCCCTTTCTGGTCGGGAATCTACATCACTCCGATGCTCGTGGGCTTCGTGGCGATGGGCCCGATAAGCGGTCGAATCGCAGACAAGAGAGGGGCGAGGTTCCTTGCGACGATGGGGATGGTGATAACCGGCGTCACGTTCATCCTCCTCTCGTTCCTCCCATACGACTTCGCCTTCCCTGAGTTTGCGGCTATAATCTTCGTGATGGGGCTCGGAGGAGGGATGTTCGCGGCCCCCAACACGGCCGCGATTATGAATGCGTCCCCGGCCGAGCAGAGGGGGGCCGCCTCGGGGATGAGGGCGACGATCCAGAACGTGGGGCAGACCGCGAGCCTTGGGATCTTCTTCTCGATAGTCCTCATCGCGCTTGCGGCTTCGCTCCCCGGGGCGCTGGGGAACGCCCTTAGCTCCGCGGGAGTCCCGCAGCTGGCGTCTACATTCGAACGGATCCCTCCGACCAACGCGCTCTTCGCCGCCTTCCTCGGTTACAACCCTGTCGCGTCGACCCTAAGCGTCGCCTCGTCTTCTCTGACGTCGTCCATCCCGCCGGCGACTCTGGCGTATCTGACGGGCAAGGATTTCTTCCCGACAGCCATAGCCCCTGCATTCATGTCGGCGCTCAGGTTGACCTTCTACATCGGAGGCGTCCTCTCGATCGCAGCCGCCGTCGCCTCGGCGCTCCGGGGAAGCACTTACATCCACTATGACGAGCGCAAAGAGCCCGAGATGCCCACGGAGGCGACAGGACACCCCGTCGGGGAGACGTCTGGGGCGCGGGGGCCTGCCACCGACCCCCGCCCTGGCTGAGGCTTTAGCAGAGGACAAGGCTTGGCGCAAGACAAACAGACGATCAACGTCCTCGTGCTCGAGCTGGCGACCATGGTCGTCGCCATCTCTCTCGCTTTCACTACGACCTTCGTCGCGACCTTCGACCTCAACTCGGTGGTGTCGTACATCTTCACAAACATCATCGTCATCTGGTTCTGGTGGGGATACGTCGTTGACAGGCTCGCCTACCCGCCGAAGACCATGAACTTCCCAATCCTGGACATCTTCATCCTGATACTGATCTCTCTCATCCCTTTCACCCTGAAACTCGGAGGGACTTCGTTCATCGCGGGGGTGGTTGGTATGATCATCATAGTCTGGGCCTTTTTGATCAACTTCATCCTCAGGGAGTACAGAGACGAGATGTCCTACGAGAGCAGGGCGTCGCTCCAGTCCGAAGTGAGGCAGAGGCTGACCATCGGGCCGATCTTCGTGTTCGACGCAGGGCTGACCTACCTCACCCGCCCCATCGGGCTCACGCTCTTCGACATCCTGGTGCTCGCTCTGATCGCGTGGAGCGCTTCCAACAGGCGCAAGGCGGGACGCGCCCCGATTAACTGACCGCGCGTCTCCCGCCTAGAGAGACCGACCAGGCCGGGCCTAACTTTATTCCACTCCGGCCCAGGGGAACGGCCGCCCCGAGTTGAGGAAGACCAAGATCGTCGTGACGATAGGCCCCGCAAGTAGCGTGCCTGAAACCGTGAGGAAACTCGTGGGCCTGGTCGACGTGTTCAGGATAAACTTCTCCCACGGGGACAAGGAGAGCCACCTCAATGAGATCCGCACTATCCGGGCGGAGGCGAGGCGGTACGGGAAGACGGTGGCCATCCTCCAGGACCTCCCCGGTCCGAAGATAAGGGTGGGGAAGATGGCGAACGGGTCGGCCGAGCTAGCCCAGGGTTCTGCGGTGGTCCTTGACGCGTCAGACGCAGAGGGCGACTCGCACAGGATACCTGTGAACTACCCTCCGCTCCTCGGTTCTCTTGAAAAGGGGGACACCCTCCACCTCGCCGACGGCGTCATTAGGCTCAGGGTGGACGCCGCCTCACACAGCTCCGTCGCATGCACCGTCCTGGCTGGCGGCGTCCTGAGCTCGGGGAAGGGGGTCAACGCTCCGGGCGTCAAGCTCGAGATAGCCTATCCGACCAAGACAGATCAAACGCACCTCCAGTTCGGGGTCAGGCAGAAGGTGGACTTCGTGGCGGCCTCGTTCGTCAGGTCCGCCTCCGACCTCCGTTCGATTAGGAGGCTCCTCCCCCAGGACGGGCCCATGCTCATCGCCAAGATAGAGAAGATGGAGGCTGTGAAGGCGTTCGATTCAATCCTGGCCGAGTCCGACGGCATCATGGTGGCCAGGGGAGACCTGGGGATCGAGGTCCCGATCGAGACTGTCCCTGAGATCCAGAAGAGGATAATCACCAAGTGCAACGACGCGGCAAAGCCGGTGATCGTTGCCACCCAGATGCTCGTGAGCATGGTGAGCTCCCCCGTCCCAAGCAGGGCGGAGGTGACCGATGTCTCGACCGCGATCCTCGAGGGGACTGACGCCGTGATGCTTTCAGACGAGACGACAGTAGGAAAGTACCCGGTGGAGGCTGTGAAGATGCTAGACAGGATAGCTCGGACGACCGAGAGGTCCCCGCACACATACGAAGTCCCGCCCCTTTCTCCTACGACGCATGAGACCGGGCCCGCCATCGCGCGTGCTGCCTGCAGATTGGCTGACTACGTCGGGGCGAAGGCCATCGTCGCCCCCACCCAGACCGGGTCGACGGCCCGCAGGGTCTCGATGAACAGGCCCAGCCAACCCATAGTCGCGATCTGCTCCAGCGCCCAGGTCGCCCGGTGGCTCAGCTTGTACCGCGGCGTGGTCTCCATCGTGACGAGGCAAGCCAAGACGGTCGACTGGCTCTTTGGCAGGGCGGACGCAGCCGCCGAGGAGCTCGGGCTCGCACGGAAGGGGGACCTGATAGTGGTGATTTCTGGGACCCCGGGGGTCAAGGGGACGACGAACCACATCAAGGTATCCGTAGTCGGAAGAAAGGATTAGCTCAAGAAGTCCATCAGAGTCGGGTTTCTGGCTCTCCTGCGGGGCTCCTTCTCCCCGGTCTGTCTCACAAGCTCCTTCATCCTGTTCTCCTTCATCAGGGTGCTGTAGTAGTATGACTCATCCACCGTCCCCTCTGCCAGGAGGATGACGACCCTCCCCTCTGTCGTCCTCCCAGTCCTCCCTCGCCGCTGTATGTATCTTATCTCCGACGGGACGGCCTCGTAGAAGACCACCAGGTCGACGTCGGGGACGTGCAGCCCCTCTTCCCCGATGCTGCTGCTCACCAGCACCTTGAACTCCCCTTCCCTGAACTTGTCCAGTGCCTCCGTCTGGGCCCGCTGGTCCATCCCCTTGCTCCCCTCCCTGTCGGCCTGGCCTACGAACCTCCTTGCTGAGACCCCTTCCTCCTCGAGAGCCTCCACCAGATCCTCGATAGTGTCCCGGTATTGGGTGAATACAATCACACGAGAGTCGTGCTTCTTCTCGAGCTGGGTCTTGACCACTGACAGCATCACCGACACCTTGGGGTGAGGGAAAGACTTCAGCTTGGCAGCTTCCTCCTCAACCTTCTCCCACGCCGGGTCCCTCAGGAGAGACGAGATGGCCTTCCCCTTGTCCGGTCTCTCGCGCATCTTATCCAAGTATCTGAGAAGGGTCCCCGGCCCCTGGGTCTCTATCATCTCGATGGCGTGGAGGATGGCCACAGCCTGCGCCTGGTTGATGATGGCGCCGAAGATGTACCCCTTTTGACCCCCCCCGGCCTGTGCGGCCTTCAGCCTCGCGGATATTGTCCCCCTCGCCTCAAGCAGCGCCTTCTTCGACACTCGGTTGCTGCGGAGGAAGCCGCCGCCGAGGAGCTTCTTCACCTTGTCGTTGAACAGCTCCCTTAGCCTGAGGATTGTGTCGTAGTACTCGTCAGGGACTTTGACCTTGATGGGCTCGACGGCCGTCTTCTCGACGTACCCCTTCACGTCGTCGCTTTCGTCGCTCCTGGCTTCGATCGCCTCTATGAACAGGCTCCTCTTGATCTCGTCCACCTTATCCTTGGAGGCGCCGGGGGACGCGGTCAGCCCTAGAATCAGTGGCGCGTCCGCGGCATCCTTGTACGCCGCCGCGAGCTTGGTGTAGGTGTAGTCCCTGACGCTCCTATGGGCCTCGTCGAACACAGCGAGGGCGACGTCCTTCAAGGAGACCCTTCCGTGCCGGACGTCGTTGTAGACCGTCTGGGGGGTGGCGAAGATCACCCTGGACCTCATCCACATGACCTCCCTCTCGCCAGGGTCCACCGTCCCTGTGAGGGCGGCCATCGACCCCTCCGGGAGCTTCATCCCTTCACTGAAGGAGCGCAGATGCTGCAGGACGAGCGGCCTCGTGGGGGCAAGCACGACCACCTTGGACCCCGGCCTCGAGCTCAGCACCCTCTCGGCGACCAGCATGGCGATGATGGTCTTCCCAAGACCCGTCGGCAGGACGACGAGGGTGTTGGTCTTGGACGCCACGTCGGCTATCCTCTTCTGATAGTCTCGAGGCTCGAGCCCGCCAGGAAGCAAACATGTGCATGGCTCTCCGAACGACTAAAAGAGTTGCCTATCTGTTCTAGGGCTTCCCTTAAACGGTGTCCGCTGGCACCTGAGCCAGGCGAACTGGTGTGGGCGCACGGATGTCGCAGGGGCTCCGGATCCTCCCATGAGGATATCGAAGCTGAAACTATTCGTCCTCGTCGCGATGTCTGCCTTCGGGCTGTGGGCATCGGGGACGGTCCTAGTGATCTTCTATACCCTCAACCAGCAGCTCCCGCTCTGTCCTACGGGGACCTTCTTCGGCCTCCACCTCGACTGCGGCGCGGTGCTCAGCAGCAGCTACAGCAGGGTCTTCGGGGTCCCGCTCGAGCTCCTCGCCATGGCCTACTTCATGGTGAACCTCGGCATGGTCTACCTGATCGCCTTCGGGTCCAAACGCGTGTCGGACCTGATGCTCGAGGTGCTCTTCGGTTGGAGGTTCATCGGGCTCATCATCGTCCCTTACCTCGTCTTCGTCGAGGTGGGCATACTTCACGCGATCTGCGTCTACTGCACGATGATGCACGTCGCCATCGTCTTAGACTTCGTGGTGGTCAGCTACCTCCTTTTCTTCGGCAAGCACGCCCTCCTGAACGAAGCCGACGGCGAGGCGCCAGGGCTGGCGCAGCCGAGGCTGTGATGCATAGCCGAGGGCGCCTGGGACGACGGGCATGGCCGAAGACCCCATCGTCATAGTGGGTTGCGACCCCTCCTGGCCTCACGAGTTCGCCGAGGTCGGGGCGAAGCTGAGGGAGGTCCTGGGCGATACCGCGGTGAGGATCGACCACGTCGGGTCCACGTCTGTCCCAGGGCTGGACGCCAGCCGGTCATAGACATCCAGGTCTCGGTGCTGCGCCTTGAGCCTCGGGGCCCGTACTTCTCGCCGCTGGAGTCGTTGGGCTGTCGCTTCCACGCATCCAACCCAGACTCGACCAAGCGCTTCTTCCGCGAACCCCCCGGGGACGCGGCGGTTGCACCTCACGTGCGTCAGAGCGGGAGCTTCGACGAAGCGCTGAACCTCCTCTTCAGGGACTTCCTCTGGGCTGCGCCCCTACGCCTCGGAGGAGTGCTCCCAGGTGAAGCAAGAGCCGGCCGCGAGGTTCAGAGACGACAGGGAGGGTTTCGTCTTGGCCAAGGAGCTGATTGTGTGGTCGATCCTTCGCAGCGCTCGCGACTGGGCGCAGACCTCCGGATGGGGTCCCGGGGAGACAAGCGCCTAAACTGGCTTGTTGACGTCCGGCCAGGAGCGCCTGAGCGCTGGAGCCGTCTACCGGGCCCGCTGACTCAAGCCCGCCTCGTTGACGGGCGCGGTGGCAGGGAAAGTTGTGAACGTGCGGGGGGTGCGCAGTGAACTTATAGTTCGGATCCTTGTTTGAAGGTTCGGGTCCGATTGCAGCCGTAGTGACCGAGTGCTTCAGGAAATCTTCACTCTGACATCAGAGCAGCCTAGAAAGCCCCCGAGTTCATCTGCCTCTTGGCGCGCCATGGACGAGATTCTCGCAGGGAGCCTAGAGAATGGTTTGATTCCTACTTCAAGGCGGCTGTTCCGTTTGACGTGGGACCATACTCCTGCTGCCCTGCCATCCAAGAGAAGCACCGGCGAGACCCATCCCTGTGGCCTGTAGACCAGCCTGTGTTCTACAGGTCCCACAATATTACGGTGTGACCTGTGCCCCAGAAGAAAGGAGTCGAAGAAAGGCAATAGCCTTACGACCGGCCCGTTCAAATGCGCTTTCAACAGACCCGGAAGGTCGTTCCGGAGCACCATGGCGTTCCAACCTTCAACGTCAACCGGAATCATGTCCTCATTCCCGAGGGACCAGATCCTTCTCGCGTCTCCCGCTGTCATCCCTGTCCAGATGGCGAAGTCGGAAAATGTAGCTGGCCCGAATGCCGTGAGGTACCGCCTCAGCAGCTCCCTCTCTGCCTCGGCTTGCGAGATATCCTTCCAGTGCGGGACCCACCTGTCTGCGCGTACGAACGTCGATTCATTGCCTTCGCTTGGTCCGGAGCAATAGACCCCTCTGGAGCCAGCAAGATGCAGGAGGTAGTTCGCCGGAAGGACGAGGTCGCCGAAGTCCACCCATGGAACCTTCTTCCTGTTTCCCCACCCTACGCCGCCGGTCTTGTACTTTACCTTGTAGCCCATGGATTTCGACACCTTGACGGCTAGAGCAGATTGAGTGATTGGCTCGTCCAGGGCATTCAGAACCACGCCCACCAGCTCCTCAAGCTTCCGTTTCGGAACTCCTTTTCCCAAGACCCAACGCATCTCCCTCTCGGCCCGCAGGGCGCTTCCTCGTACGAAGGTCGACAGCTCGTCCGAAGGGAGAATGAACATCGTCCTTCTCATGCACCAGGCTCTCGCTAAGCTACGTTCCTTCCAAAGGGCGGCCCCCAAGTCGGGAAGCTTTACGCCTCGAACGCGGGCCCAAATCGACACCTGACCTGCCAAAAGCAGCTGCGCCTGCGCCCCACAAATCTCTCCTGGGACAGATGTCAGCGCGCTCGAAGGCGCCCTCCGGGTAAGATGATGCCTTGCAAGCCTGAAAGCAGTAACTTGCTTCCAAGTGACCCGCTGGACTTCCTCACCAGTTGAGATGGGTCTGCTAGTATCCTCGTTCAACCGGTTCCCTTCGTATCTTGTCGCCAAAAAGCTTCTACATCCAAACTGGATGGATCATCTGCTGTCGGCAGTGCCACGATTATTGCTCGAACCCGGACCGAATTTGAGGTAAAGTTCTAGCCCGATATAAGGGTCGGCGTCGACCGTCACCACAAGTCTTCGAACCAAAGGCGAATGCCCACCTCCTGAGGGCAGGAGTTCAGATTACGAGTACCGCACCGAACTCGGAGTTCAAATCCCGTCCGAATTCAGAAACTCCGACGGTCTCATGTGAGGTTTAGTGCGGGGGGTGGGATTCGAACCCACGAACCCCTAAGGGACGAGGTCCTAAGCCTCGCGCCGTTGACCAGGCTGGGCGACCCCCGCGCGAATGTCGACCCTGCTGATGAAACTATATGGTTTGCGCGCCCGCGTCGGAAGGTCTGCTCTCGTCCAGCTCGATGTGGAGGTACTTCTTGACGAGCGCCTCCCAGTCGAGCCGATAGACGAGTACCCCCAATGCCATGAACCCGGCCGTGACCACGACTGTCAGCCCTATGTTGGAGAAGGTGAACGCCTGGACAACCTCCTTCAGGACTGTGAACTCGACGGCTATCTCAGCGCCGCTCTTCAGCGTCTTCGCCCCCAGGGTCACGGCGGCCATCCCGGGGAGCGACACCGCCGTCGCCCCCGCCCCTATGTAGATGAAGTCGTCCAGGGGGAGGACGGGCATGAAAGCGGTGACGAAGAGGACGGCGTAGAAGGTGCGGGTCGACGCGTTCCTGCCAATCAGCTGGATGTTCTTGTTCCCGACTAGGAACCGCCTGAGGCCGAAAGCACCATAGTAGATCACGAGCTTTCCAAGCGCCGCCCCGGCAGCCGAGAGGGCGACGACGAGGAGGAAGTTGGCTGGGGTGAACCCCAAGAGCAAGAGGTCGAGGGTGGCGAAGAAGGTGTAGGAGGCCCCGAAGAAGGGGGAGATGTTAGAGACGAAGGAGATGAGCAGGATCAACAGCGCTGCCAGGAGCCATGGGCTCAATCTGTCCCATCGGCCCCTTGACGCTATTTAGCTCTGGCACAGGACGGCCAAGGCTCTCCTTCGGTTTTGCGAACGTATATATCGGCGACAGTCGGGCCGCCCGAACCAACGGTCCTACTCAATGGCCAAGATGCTTGCCTTCGTGGACATATTCGTCGATTCGCCGAGCATGGACGCCGTGGTCGAGGCGCTTAGCAAGATTTCGAACATAGAGGAACTTTACGAGGTGACAGGGGAGTTCGACATCGTGACGCTAGTGTCAGCCGCAGACATCGAAGAGTTCAGGGACATCCTGAAGAACAAGATCCTCAAGATAAAGGGGATTAAGAGTACCGTGAGCGCCATGGTGCTCTATACACATAAGGGCCCGCGTTTCAACGGGGATTCGAAACCAAGGATTTCGGGGCGCTAGGGCGCCTTCGAAACACTCACATTAGGGCCCTAGGTGAAGCAATGGAACTTGAGATAGTTGATAGACGCTATCCAGGCCCTCACCGTCATAGGCATCCTGGCTGCCGCCCTGATCTCCGGTAGCCTCCTCGCCCCCTACGTGGTAAGGGTCCTTACGGGCGCGCCGACGCGCCTCGACAGGCTCATGGACCCTGTCGAGAAGAGGGTCTACAGGCTCATCGGCGCCGACCCCTCGATGGCCATGGGATGGAGGCAGTACTTCTTTGCCGCGCTCTGCCTCAACCTGGCCCAGATGGCGATCGCGTTCGCGATCCTCGTAGGTCAGGGGATCCTCCCTCTTAACCCGCAGAGATTCCCAGGCGTAAGCTGGGACCTGGCGCTCAATACGGTGATATCGTTCGCCACCAACACCAACCTCCAGCACTACGCGGGGGAGGTGACGCTGTCTTACTTCTCCCAGATGACCGCTATCCAGTTCCTGCAGTTCACATCAGCCGCGACCGGTGTCTGTGTGATGGCCGCGATGGTGAGGGGTTTCAAGCCCGGCTCCGCCCACATGGGGAACTTCTACGTGGACTTCGTGAGGGTACTCACCAGGATATTGCTACCCCTGTGCATCCTGGCCGCCCTAGTCCTCGTAGCCCTCGGCGTCCCACAGACGATAGGGGGGTACGTCACTGTGAGGACCGTGGAGGGGGCGACCCAGACGCTCTTCGTCGGCCCTGTCGCCTCTCTCGTCGCCATAATGCAGATTGGGACGAACGGCGGGGGTTACTTCGGCGCCAACTCGGCGTATCCGTTCCAGAATCCAAACCCAGCCACCGACGTCCTGCAGATCTACCTGATGCTCCTAATCCCTACCACCCTCATCTTCGTCTTCGGAGAGCTGATAGGGAAGAAGAAGGAGACCAGGCCCATCCTGATCGCGAGCTACGGTCTCCTCGCGATCGACCTTGTCATAGCGTTTCTCGGTTCGATTCCAGTGGTGGGGCCGGGGATAGAGACGAGGTTCGGGGGCTTCTTCTCCACTTTCTGGACGGTCATCACGACGGCGGTCACCACCGGCTCTGTGAACGCCTCCCTCTCAGGGATCAACCCTCTGGGGATAATGTCAGCGTTCATGGGGATGCTGATCCAGGCGACCCCGGGGGGCAAAGGGGTGGGGGTCATGTACATGATAATGTACATCGTCATCACAGTCTTCGTGGTCGGGCTCATGACCGGCCGCACACCCGAGTACCTTGGCGCGAAGATCAACGCCAGGGACGTCAAGTTGGTCATGGCCGCCTTCCTGGTGCACCCGATCTCCGTTTTGCTCCCGACCATAGCCGCCTACGCCACGAAGGCGGTCTACGCCATCCCTGGCTTCTCTTCCCTCCCGACCTCGGTGGGATTCACCCAGGTGCTCTACGAGTTCGCGAGCTCGGCTGCCAACAACGGGTCCGACTTCTTCGGCGCGGCGGCCAACACCCAGTTTTTCAACCTCTCCACCGCTGCGGTGATGTTCGTTGGGCGCTATGTCCCAATCGCCATCCTCCTTGCGCTGGCCGGGTCGATGATAGGCAGGAAGAGGGTCGCAGAGCAGAGCCTCAGGACCGACGGCGCCGCCTTCTCCTTCGTCCTGGTCGGGAGCATCCTCCTCCTCGTCGTCCTGACCTTCCTCCCATTTCTCATTCTCGGGCCCCTTCTGACTTACTTCCAGGGGATGGTGAACTTCTTTGGCTAGGAGAGTCCCCGGCCTCGACCGGGTGCTGGGGAAGGCTAGGCTCGCACGCCGCCCCTCCGCCCTTACTACCAAGACCCTGGCCGACTCGGTCGTAAGGCTGAGCCCGGTCTCGCTCCTCGCCAACCCGGTGATGCTGATCGTCGAGCTGACATTCTTCGTGGTGGCGGCCATGGCCGCGTACCCCTACGCCTTCGTCCCGTTCGCCACCCCGGAAGACAGGGCGTTCTACGCCGAAGTGGCGGCCATCCTCCTGGTCACCGTCTGGTTCAGCACCCTTTCGGACTCGTTGGCCGAACAGCAGGCGAAGAACACGGCGAGCAGCCTGAAGCAGCTCGAGACAGAGGTCCCCGCGAAGAAGGTGGTCACCGAAGGGTGGGAACGGCAGGTCGTCCGCACCGAGTCCACCAAACTCCAGAAGGGGGACCTGGTCCTCCTCGAGAAGGGGGACGTCGTCCCCATGGACGCGGAGGTCCTGGAGGGGATAGCGATGGTGGACGAGTCCCTCGTCACCGGCGAGTCGGCAGCTGTCCGGAAGGCCCCTGGAGACAGCCTCATCGGAGGGTCGAAGGTCGTAAGCGACACCATGACCGCCAGGGTGGTTGTGAACCCAGGGGAGAGCTACCTCGACCAGATGGTCCGCCTCGTGGAGTCCTCCAAGCGCCCCAAGACCCCCAACGAGGTCGCCATCACGATGGTCCTCTTCGGCCTCTCCGCCATATTCACGATAATCGTGGCCTCCATCCTCGCGCTATCGGCCGTCCTCGGGCTCAAGGTCGACCTCTCAGTCCTGCTCGCCCTCTACGTCTGCCTCCTCCCGACGACCATCGGGGCCCTCCTCCCGGCAATCGGGCTGTCTGGGATAAGCCGGCTCTATGAGAGGAAGGTGGTCGCGAAGTCCGGCCGTGCGATAGAGACGGCGGGGGACACCGACGCCATACTGCTTGACAAGACAGGGACAATCACCGTTGGCAACAGGCAGGCTGTCGAGATAATACCTCTGGGGGGGAGGACGGAGAAAGAGGTGGGCGAAGCGGCGTTCCTGTCGTCGTGGTTCGACGACACCCCGGAGGGGCGTAGCGTGATCAGGCTCGGGCACGAGAAGGGGTACGTCCCCAGGGAGCTCAACGCCCTCACCTTGTCCGAGGTCTACGACTTCTCGGCGCAGACCAGGACCAGCGGGGTGAAGCTGCACTTCGGGGCCAGCTTCGTCCTCCCCAAAGGGAGCGTCCAGAGGGTTAGGCGCAAATTCTACCTTGAGGACGCCAGCGAACAAGGGATGCACCTCTCGGGGGAGGAGACTGAGATCGTGAAGGGCGCCCCCGACGCCTTCCTGAAGTCAGGGTTCAAGGTGCCGCAGGGGTTCCGGGAGCTCGTGGACAGGGTCGCCTACGAGGGGGACACGCCGATGGCCGTCGCGCGAGACCACGAAGTGATAGGGTTGGTCAGGCTGAAGGACGTCTTGAAGCCAGGGACGAGAGAGAAGATAGAGGCCGTCCGCTCCATGGGGATAAGGCCGGTGATGATCACCGGCGACCAGCCTCTGACCGCGAAGAGCATAGCCTCCGAGGTGGGGATCGACGAGTTCGTCGCCCAGGTCAAGCCTGAGGACAAGTACGGCATCGTCCTGAAGGAGCAGGCCCAGAACCACATCGTGGCCATGATAGGGGACGGGACCAACGACGCGCCAGCCCTGGCTGCGGCCGACGTGGGCCTGTCCATGAACTCAGGCACCGAGGCGGCCAAGGAAGCGGCGAACATGGTGGACCTTGAATCCAACCCAGCCAAGATTATAGACGTGGTCCTCCTAGGCAAGCAGCTCCTCATGACCAGGGGGGCCGTCACCGCCTTCAGCATCTCCAACGACGTGGCGAAATACTTCGCAATACTCCCGGTCATGTTCGCGACCGCCTTCCCGGCGCTCCAGTCCTTCAACATCCTGGGGCTAGACCTTCAGACAGCCGTCCTCTCCGCCCTCATCTTCAATGCGGTTGTCATACCTTTGCTCATCCCTCTGGCTATGCGCGGTGTGACGTTCAAGCCGTCGAGCACCATGTCGCTGTTCCTAAGGAACGTCCTGATCTACGGGGTCGGCGGGGTAGTCGTCCCCTTCATCGGCATCAAGCTGATCGACCTGCTCTTGGGGGTCCTGTAGGAGGCATGGCCACGAGCGCAAAGGGGTCCAGGTGGAAGACCTACAGGCCCGTGATCGCTCTCTCCGTCCTTTCGATGCTCGTCTGCGGGCTAGCCTACCCGCTCCTGATCACAGGCGTCTCTCAGGCGGCGTTCCCGTATCAGGCAAACGGGAGCCAGGTCCAGCTAGGGGGGAGGACCGTAGGCTCCTACTACATCGACAACGGCTTCACCCTCCCGATATTCTTCCATGGGAGGAACGAGACCAACCCGCTCACCGCTTCTGCATCGGGGGTCGACCCCGACATCACGCTCTCGGAGGCGCTGTCGCAGGTCCCGAGAGTCTCAAACGCCACCGGCATACCTGTGCCGAACCTCGACGCGCTTGTCATGGCCCACGAGCACTGGACCCTTTGGATCGCTGGGGACCCTTACGTCAACGTCCTGGAGCTCAACCTGGCGCTCATCGCCGCCTACCCTTCATCCTACCCTGGATATTCCTGAAGCCTCAGCCCTTGGCTCGTCTGCGCTTCTCCTCTTCTTTCCTTTCCTTCTTCTCGCGCTCTTCGCGCCTCTGGCGGTCGAATTCCCCCAGCGGGCCCTCGTGCTCGGTGAATCCATGGTGTATCTCGAATGTCCTCTTCACCATGTCTTCTGAGCCCCTGTCTCTCCTTGCAAGCCGCACGGAGACGTTCCGCCTGTCTATGACCACCAACTCCAGCCCCCCTTGCTTCTTGAGCTCCTCTATCGCCTGCTCCATGGCGTATTCGTTTCCGAAGAGCCCCCTTATCTCCCAGGTACCTGCCATCTGTCCTCCGCCCCCGGAGGGGCGATAAAAACATCTAACCCCGCTTCAGCTGGACTGCAAGGCCCTCAGCACTGTCCACGGGGAGCTTGCAAGCGTTGTGCACGCACAGATATGCCATCGGGGTCGCGCCAGGCTTTCTTCCGTCCAGGAGGGGGGTGAGCTTCGAGAGCGCCGGAAAGTTGGCCTCGGTGCCGATGACAAGGGACGTGTCGGGAGCGAAGCTCCCATACACCACGTCGATGAAAGGCGTCGCGGCGGGGAGGGACTTGGCGGCGACCACGACTTCCTTCATCCCGTTCACGACGAGGTCGAGGGCTGTCAGCATGCAGGCGTGGGCCGTCGGGTTCTCGTTCAGCTCCGCTCCGAAAGACTTCAGCGTCCTCTCCGCCGCCTCCCTGAGCTCCCTTTTGCCGGTCAGGTCGGCGAGGCGCGCCAGGACGAGCGCAGCCACGGAGTTCCCCGAAGGCGTCGGCCCGTCGTAGCTTTCTTTCAGCCTCCCCGGCTCCTTCTCCGTGGTCAGATAAAATCCGCCCGATTCCCTGTCTTCGAACTCAAACATCGCCTCCGCGAGCTTGATCGAGTCGCGAAGTCGCGCCGGGTCCCCCGTCGCCTCGAACAGGTCCAGGAGCCCCAAGGCGAAGAAGGAGTAGTCCTCAAGGGTCCCAGGGAAGGCGGCTTCCCCATCCGCGTACCTCCGAAGCAGCCTTCCGCCTTCGGACAGCTTGTCAAGCACGAAGTCTGCCGCCTTGGACGCCTCCTCTACGAAGGCGCCGTCACGGAGGACCCTGCCGCAGAAGGCGAGGGCAGATATGGCCAGGCCGTTCCACGACGTCAGGACCTTCTTGTCAGTCTTCGGCCTCGGCCTCTGGAGCCTCCTGGCATACAGGACCCGCTTTGCACCCGCAATCGCGGCTGCCTCATCCTTCGATGGCTTCATCCCGGGATCGAGGCGTAGGAGGCTGCGCCCCTCGAAGTTCCCCGTCTTGGTGACGCCGTAGGCCCTGTTGAAGATTTCGCCGTCCGCCTCACCGACTGCTTCGACGACCTCCTCGGGGGTCCACGTGTAGAACACCCCCTCCCCCGCCGGGGTGTCGGCGTCCTGTGCCGAATAGAACCCACCTTCTGGGCTCCTCATTTCACGGACGATCCAACCGAGGGTTTCACGGGCGACACCGGCGTAACCTCCCTTCCCGGTCAACTGGTACGCTTCGGCGTATACCTTCGCCAGGAGCGCGTTGTCGTAGAGCATCTTCTCGAAATGCGGCACCAGCCACGCCCTGTCCGTGGAATAGCGATGGAACCCTCCTCCCAAGTGGTCTCTGATCCCTCCTGCCATCATCTCGTCGAGGGTCTTCAAGACGCTAGCCTCGGCCAGCTGCTTGTCCGTCCTGAAGTGATACCTCAGGAGGAACCCAAGGGTGACCGGGAGAGGGAACTTCGGTGCTGTACCGAACCCTCCCTTGACTGAGTCGAAGCTCGCGATAAGGCCGTCGTAGCATTCGTCCAGCGCCCCCTTCGAGGGCTCGGCTTGCCCTATCCTCTCCACTTGCTGGACCGCCTTCGCGACCTCGTCCGAGCTTGCCGTCACCTCCCCCCTCTTGTCCTTCCATAGGTTCGCCACGAACTGCAGGACCTGCATGAAGCTCGGCATCCCCTGCGTGGGCTCCGGTGGGAAGTAGGTCCCACCATAGAACGGTTTCAGGTCCGGCGTGAGGAAGGCGCTGAGAGGCCAGCCGCCCCTGCCTGTCATCGCCTGGACCGCGCGCATGTAGTACGCGTCTATCTCGGGCCTCTCCTCTCTGTCGACTTTGATTGGGATGAAGTTCTTGTTGATGAAGGCCGCTACCCTTTCGTCCTCGAACGATTCTTTCGCCATGACGTGACACCAGTGGCAGGTCGAGTATCCGATGCTCAGGAAGATGGGCTTGCCGTCATTCCTCGCCTTGGCCAGGGCCTCCTCGCACCATGGCCACCAGTCCACCGCGTTGCGCGAGTGCTCCAGCAGGTACGGGCTCTTCTCCTTCGCAAGCCTGTTGAGTCTCTCCTGCTCCAACTTCCCTGGCCGGGCGCGGTTCCGTCTAATTGAACGTTGTCCGTTCGGAACAACGTTTAACACGTCTGGTCCGGTCGGACGTCCAGGCCAGACGGGCCGCGTGCATCAAGTTGCAGTACAAGTGGACTGTCATCACCGTCACTACCGTCGGGGTGCTCATGTCCGGGATCGACTCGAGGATCATCGTGATCGGTATCCCCCAGGTGGCCGCCGCGCTAGGGGCGGGGGCGGAACAGGCGATATGGTTCACCCAGGCGTACGTCTTCGGGAGCACAGTAGCCCTCCTCTTCGTCGGGAGGGTGAGCGACATGATGGGGAGGGTGAAGATCTACACGGTGGGGTTCCTCGTCTTCACCGTCGGGTCCCTGCTGACAAGCATCTCCCCCTCCCCGGATTATGTCATCGTCTTCAGGATGCTGCAGGGGCTCGGTTCGGCCGCACTGTTCGCCAACAGCGCCGCCATAATCACCGACTCGACCCCCAGCGACCAGCTCGGGCTCTTCCTCGGGATAAACCAGGTCGCCTTCAGAGTAGGGGCAATGGCCGGGCTGACCCTCAGCGGCCTCCTTCTCCTCTTCCTGGACTGGCGGGCCCTCTTCTACATCAACGTCCCTATAGGCATCTTCGGGACTGTGTGGGCGCGCCGCAGGCTAAAGGAGCTTTCCAGGCCTGAGAAGGGCGTCCCGATGGACTGGGCGGGTTTCTTCACGTTCACCGCGGCCGTGGTCCTGCTCCTCCTGGCCCTTACTTATGCGGCTTACGACACGTTCCCACTTGACGAGCTAGGCGCGCTGCTGGCTGGGGCCGCTTCACTCTTCGCCCTCTTCGTCCTGCAGGAGCGGAGGGTCCCCCACCCGCTTCTGAACCTCGGGCTCCTGAGGATCAGGGAGTTCACCGGGGGCGTTACGGCTCAGATGTTGAACTCTCTGGCCTGGGGCGCCGTCATACTCCTGCTGAGCCTCTACCTCCAGCTCGTAAGGGGGATGTCCCCATTCACCGCAGGCGTCGCCATAATCCCCTTCGACTTTGCGTTCCTGGCCGTGGGCCCGCTCAGCGGGCGGCTCTCTGACAAGCGCGGGCATATGCCCTTCACCACCACCGGCCTGGCAGTGATGAGCGGCTCGCTCCTCCTTTTCTCGACCACGACGGTTTCGACCCCGTACGTCGTCCTCGCCGCGTACCTGGTCCTCTTCGGGCTCGGGGTCGGCGTCTTCAGCTCCCCCAACATGAGCTCGATCATGGGGTCCGTCCCGCCGGCAGAGAGGGGGGTGGCGTCAGCGGTCAGGGCTACATTCTTCAACGTGGGTTACGTGCTTAGCTTCAACATCGCCCTCCTCGTGATGACCGCCGTGCTCCCATACTCGACGATAACCGCGGTGATCTCCTCAGCCAACCCTGCAGCCATAGCCGGCCTCGACAAGGCCCTCTTCGCCAAGGGGCTGGACTACGCGTTCGAAGTCTCTGCCGCCATCAACGCGGTCGCCATCCTCCCCTCGGTGCTAAGGGGGAAGCGGGCCGCCACCTATCCGGCGGGAGAGGGTGCGCGCCAGGGCTCCCTCGAGCCAGAGTGAACCTCGCCTTCCCTCAGGGCGCCCGCGCGTCGGAAACCTAAATTCAAATAGCCGGGCGGGGTCGCGCTGGTCCGATTGCGTTGCCCTTAGAAGGCCTCGACAGCGTCCGCGAGAAGTTCGATTCCCCTTACGGCAAGGCGACGGTCTACGACATCCTTAGGCTCAAGGACTTCGGGTACGACGTCGAACGCCTCCCATATTCAATCCGCGTGCTGCTTGAGAACGCCGTGCGCCACTCGGGGAAGGTCGACGGCGCGCTGGAGGCGGCCCACGCCCTCGCGCAGTGGCCTAGGACGGTCGGGACAGAGACCCCGTTCATGCCGCACAGGGTCCTCCTCCAGGACTACACGGGTGTCCCGCTGGTGGTCGACCTGGCGGGGATGCGCGACGCGGCCAAGGCGGCGGGAATCGACCCCAACGCCATCAACTCTCGCGTGCCAGTGGACCTCGTCATAGACCACTCCATCCAGGTGGACGCATGGGGGAGCGGCTCAGCCTTCTCGGTCAACCTCGAGAAGGAGTACGAAAGGAACGCCGAGCGCTACTCGCTCCTGAAGTGGGCCCAGACCGCCTTCAAGGGGATGAGAGTCTTCCCGCCTGGGAAGGGGATCTGCCACCAGTTCAACCTCGAGTACCTCTCGCAGGTGGTCGCGACCTCAGGAGAAGGGGACGACCTTACGGTGTACCCTGACACCCTCGTCGGCACCGACTCTCACACCACCATGGTGAACGGGGTGGGTTGCCTCGGCTGGGGGGTAGGGGGGATAGAGGCGGAGGCGGTCATGCTGGGCGAGCCGTACCATATGCCGATACCGAAGGTCCTCGGGGTCAAGTTCACGGGGGCGCTCCAGGAAGGGGCGACTCCCACCGACTTGGTCCTCGCTGTCACCGAGCGCCTGAGGGAGAAGAACGTGGTAGGCGCCTTCGTCGAGTACTTCGGGGAAGGGTACGCCCACCTGACCGTCCCCGACAGGGCGACCATCGGGAACATGTCCCCAGAGTATGGGGCGACGTCCGGTTTCTTCCCGGTGGACGCAGCCACCATCGCATACCTGACAGGGACCGCCCGGCCCAAGAAGCAGGTCGAGCTCGTCTCGAGGTACGCGAGGCGCTACGGTTTCTTCGTCACCGGGGTGGAACCGCGTTACAGCGAGGTGATACAGATAGAACTCGACAGGGTCGAGCCATCCATCGCGGGGCCGCGCAACCCCGAGGAGAGGCACACGCTAGCGTCCGTCCCCTCTCTCACCAGGGAGTTCATCGGCCAGCGGGGCCGAGGGTCTGGCGGGGGGGCGTCTTCGGCCCCGTCCCAGGGCCAGGCGGTCGTCCAGGTCCAAGGGCCTCACCCGGGGGTTTCAGACGGCTCGGTGGTCATAGCTGCCATAACGAGCTGCACCAACACCTCGAATCCCACGGTGATGGTAGGGGCCGGCCTGATAGCCAAAAGAGCAGTGGAAAAGGGGTTGACAGTGAAGCCCTGGGTCAAGCCTAGCCTTGCCCCTGGTTCGACGGTGGTCACAGACTATCTGACAGGCGCCGGGCTGGTCCCATACCTCGACAAGCTCGGGTTCTTCCTCGTAGGGTACGGGTGCACCAGTTGTATCGGCAACTCCGGGCCCCTTGCCCCTGAAGTCGAGAAGGAGATCAGAGAGAGGGACATCTACGCGGTCGCCGTATTGTCAGGAAACAGGAACTTCGAAGGGAGAATCCATCCCCTGGCGAAGGGGTCCTTCCTCATGTCTCCGATGCTCGTGGTCGCTTACGCCCTCGCGGGGAGGATTGACATCGACTTTTCATCGACCCCGCTCGGCACGGGGAGTGATGGCCGCCCGGTCTATCTGAGGGACCTCTGGCCGTCCATGAACGAGGTCAAGCGGACCGTCGAGAAGTGCCTCGACTCAAGCCTCTACGAGAAGCGCTACGCCGACGCGATGAAGGGCGACGAGAGGTGGGAAGGGCTCGGGTCGTACTCAGGGGATGTATACGCGTGGGACCCCGGTTCGACCTATATCAGGCGCCCCCCATGGTTCGAGCCCGGCCTGTCGGTTTCGGCGAAGCGCGACGTTAAAGGCGCGAGGGTCATTGCGGTGTTCGAGGACAAGGTGACCACGGACCACATCTCGCCGGCCGGGACGATCCCGATAGACAGCCCTGCCGGGGTCTACCTCAAGGAGCGAGGGGTGGGTCTCGCCCTCATGTCGACGTATGGGAGCAGGAGGGGGGACCATGAGGTCCTCGTAAGGGGCGGCTTCAGCAACATCAGGCTACGGAACTTGCTGGCGAAGGGGAAGGAGGGCGGCTACACGTCGCACATGCCGGATGGGGAAGTGATGACCATCTTCGACGCGGCCGCCAAGTACGCGAAGGAGAAGATCCCGCTCGTGGTTCTCGCGGGGAAGCAGTACGGCGCCGGGAGCTCCAGGGACTGGGCGGCCAAGGCTCCGAAGCTCCTGGGGGTCAGAGCGGTGCTGGCGGAGAGCTTCGAGAGGATCCACCGGAGCAACCTGGTAGCCATGGGCGTCATCCCCCTCGAGTTCAAGGATGGGGAGGGGGTCAGGGAGCTCGGGCTCACAGGCGAGGAGACCATAGACATCGTCGGCATCGAAGGGATGGCATCCCCCAAGGCCACTGTCGAAGTGACCGCCAAGGGGATCGCCGGGGAGAAGAAGTTCAGCGCGCTGGTCAGGGTAGACAACGCGATTGAGATGGAGTATCTCAAGTCTGGCGGCGTCCTCCCGTACGTCTTCGGTCGCCTCCCCAAATCCGTACATTGACAAAATCGTTTTAACGCCCCCGAGGCCCCGCGTCCCAATGACCCGGGAGTCGCTGGTCTATGTCGATGGACGGTTCGTCGAGAAGTCGAAGGCGGTCGTCTCGGTCTTCGACCATGGGCTCCTATATGGGGACGGCGTCTTCGAAGGGATAAGGGCGTACAACGGCAACGTCTTCAGGCTGGCCGATCACATAAGCAGGCTCTACGACTCCGCGAAGGTCATCAGGCTCAGGCTCCCTTTCAGCGAGAGCGAGATGACCGAGGCGGTCCTGGAGACGATGAGGAAGAACGGCCTGAGGGACGCCTACATCAGGCTCGTTGTGACCAGGGGCGCCGGCGACCTGGGGGTCGACCCGGCCCTCTGCAAGAAGCCGACGGTGTTCATAATAGCCGAGTCCATGGCCAGCGTCCTCGGGCCCAGGGAGCCGAGGGTGGTCAAGATGATCTTCTCGTCTTACAGGAGGGACGCAGTCGACGCCACCTCTCACGAGATAAAGTCCTTGAACTATATGAACAGCATCCTCGCTAAGATCGAGGCGACGAGCGCCGGGGCGGACGACGCCATCATGCTGGACCACAGGGGGTTCGTCTCCGAGGCGAGCGTCAGCAACATCTTCATAGTCAAGGAGAGGAAGCTTTCGACCCCGTCCTCCAGCGCGGGCATCCTCCACGGCATCACGAGGCGGCGCGTCATCTCGCTCTGCTCCGATAGCGGGCTGGAGGTCGAGGAGCGCGACATTACCCCGTTCGAACTCACCATAGCCGACGAGGTCTTTCTGGTGGGGACGAAAGCGGAGATCCTCGCCGTCGGTTCTGTAAACGGCGTGGAGATTGGGAGCGGGCGGGCAGGGGAGGTGACGAAGACGCTCTACGCCGAGTTCTCCCGGATCGTCCAGAGGCCTGAGGAGGGAACGCCGGTGTACCAGGCGGAACAGTTGAAGGCTTGATCCGGACCCGACTAGGCTGACCGCGCTGTTCCATCCCTTTTCTCCATGGAACGGGGAGGATGCGCCGGTTCGACTGCCAGGCGGGGCCCTTCTAGCTCCGAGCCTACACATATAGGCCCGGGAGATGGTCGTCTCATCCGTCCCCCCGCGGCGAGGGCTCAAGGCGGGTTCGGGCCAGGTTCGCAAAATCTAAATACGCGTTCAAAATCGGCTTCGAAGGGGCCCTGTTCCGTGTATTGTTCGAGCCAGTTAGTCTGTATTATCGATGGAGGTAACCCGGCATAACAGAGCAGAAAGCTGCGACCAAGAGGACTGTCAGGAGGAAGAAGGTAGAGGACGAGGTCCCCGCCTTCAAGATCAGCACCCACTTCCTGATCCCCAAGCACGAGCTTTTGACCAAGGATGAGGCTGCGCAGGTGGTCGCGAGGTTCAACGCCTCTCCGTCTCAGTTCCCGTACATCCAGTCGACAGACTCCATTGTGAAGGAGATAGGCGCGAAACCTGGAGACTTCGTCAGGATCACGAGGACCAGCGAGACGGCCGGCACGAGCGTCTACTACCGGTACGTGGTTGAGGCTAGGGATTGAGCAAACAGATCGCGAACAACTCGTGGGTGATTCTGAGCGACCTGCTCCAGAGGGAAGGGGTAGCTCGCCAGCACCTCAACAGCTACAACGAGTTTGTGACCAGGGGGCTGCAGAACATCGTCGACGAGATAGGCCAGGTGGAGATAGAGACGGTCAGCACGCCGTACAAGATAAAGTTCGGCAGGGTGACCCTGGGATCTCCTCGTGTCGTAGAGATTGACGGTTCTGTCAGCAGCATCCTCCCGATGGAGTCGAGGCTGCGAAACCTGACCTATTCGGCGCCTATCCTCCTCGAAATGACCATCGAAGAGGAGGGGCTCCCGCGCGACACCACGCGCCAGCACATCGGTGACCTGCCCGTGATGGTGAAGAGCGAGCTCTGCCAGCTCTCGAACCGTTCTAGGGATCAGCTCGTGGAGTCCGGGGAAGACCCCAACGACCCTGGGGGGTACTTCATCATACACGGCGCGGAGAGGGTTATAGTGGGGCTCGAGGACCTCTCACCCAACAAGATCCTCGTCGACGCCGAGAAACTCGCCGGTGCCACCACCTACAAGTCGCGGGTCTACTCATCCGTGGTCGGGTACAGGTCGAAGCTGGAGCTGACCCTCAAGCAGGACGGCGCCATCAATGTCAAGGTCCCAAGCTGCCCCGTCGACCTCCCATATGTGATTGTCATGCGCGCGCTCGGGATAAAGTCGGACAAGGACATCGCCGACGCGGTGTCTCCGAAGCCCGAGATTCAGGACCTCCTCGAGGTCTCCTTCGACAAAGCGAGCGAGGCCCCCACGGAGAAGGACGCCCTGGTCTTCATCGGAAACAGGGTCGCCCACGGCATGCTCGAGGAGTTCAGGGTCAAGAGGGCTCAGTCGATGCTCGACTGGGGGCTCCTCCCTCATCTCGGGAAGACCGAGGACAGGCGCTTCGACAAGTCGATGTTCATGGGCGAGGCCGCATGCAAGCTGCTCGAACTGAGGCTCGGCTGGATCGAGGCGGACGACAAGGACCACTACGGGAACAAAGTGATAAAATTCGCGGGACAGATGCTGGCTGACCTCTTCAGGACCGCCTTCAGGAACCTGGTGAGGGACATGAAGTATCAGCTGGAGAGGACGGGGCAGAAGCGGGGAGGGAACGTCGTCGGCGCCGCGATCAGGACCGGCATAATCACGGACAAGCTCAACAACGCCATAGCCACTGGGAACTGGGGGAGGGGGAAGGTCGGGGTGACTCAGCTCCTCGACAGGACCAACTATCTCAGCACCTTGAGCCACTTGAGACGCGTCCAATCGCCGCTCAGCAGGAGCCAGCCTAACTTCGAGGCCAGGGACCTGCACGCGACGCACTTCGGCAGGATCTGCCCGTCGGAGACCCCCGAAGGGGTGAACTGCGGCCTGGTGAAGAACCTCGCCCTCTCTGCCATCATATCCGTGAGCGTACCGTCGCAGGAGATCGAGGAGAGGCTCTGGGAGCTCGGCGCCAAGCAGATCCGCGACGCCGACCGCAAGTTGCAGGTGGAGGGGTGCAGGATATTCATGGACGGGAGGTTCCTGGGATATGTCGACGACGGGGAGCGCATGGCGAAGGCGTTCCGGAAGCTCAGGCGCGAGGGGCAGATCAATCCTAGCGCCAGCGTCCTATATGTCAGTCCCGTGAACGAGAATGCTTACCCGCGTGTGTACATCAGCCTCAGCTCCGGGAGGGTCCTGAGGCCGCTGGTCTTGGTGGAAAGCGGCCGTCCGCTCCTCAACCCAGAGATAATCGACAAGGTGGGCACAGGCCAGCTGTCGTGGCGGGACCTGGTGGACCAGGGAGTAATCGAGCTTATCGACGCCAACGAGGAGGAGAACTGCCTGGTGTCCATGGGGGCCGACGATGTCACGACCAAGAACAGCCACATGGAGCTCTTCCCGGCGGCGATGTTCGGCATCGCAGCGTCCATAATCCCGTACCCAGAGCACAACCAGTCTCCAAGGAACACGTACGAGTCTGCTATGGCGAAGCAGAGCCTCGGCTTCAGCTCCCCCACCTATCCGATATCCCCGCACGTGCGTCAGCACCTGCTGGTTAGCCCGCAGGCCCCGGTGGTCCGCACCAGGACGCTCGACCTCCTGAAGATAGACGAGCGCCCCCTCGGCACCAACTGCGTCGTGGCGGTCCTCTCCTTCGAGGGGTACAACATAGAGGACGCGATCATATTCAACAGGTCCAGCGTCGAGAGGGGGATGGCCCGGTCCTTCTTCTACAGGCTCTATGAAGGCGAGGCCAAGCAGTACCTCGGCGGGATGCGCGACTCATTCGAGGTCCCGGCAGCCGACTCCAACATCCGCGGCTACAGGGGCGAGAAGTTCTATCGTCTGCTTGAAGGGGACGGGGTCGTAGCCCACGAGTCTCAGGTGACAGGCGGGGACGTGGTCATCGGCAGGACTAGCCCTCCGAGGTTCATGGAGGAATACAAGGAGTTCGAGATCAAGGGTCCATACAGGCGGGACACTTCTGTCGCCGTCCGCCCGTCGGAAGCCGGGGTGGTCGATTCCATCTTCATGACCGAGAACGTCGAGGGTGGGAAGATGTTCAAGGTCAGGGTCAGGGACATGAGGGTCCCGGAGATAGGGGACAAGTTCGCGTCCAGGCACGGCCAGAAGGGGGTCATCGGGCTGGTGGTCCCTCAAGAGGACATGCCTTACACCGCCGAAGGGATTGTCCCGGACGTGATAATCAACCCGCACGCCTTCCCGTCCAGGATGACTGTGGGCCAGTTCATCGAGTCCATAGCGGGGAAGGCTGCTGCCTTCCGCGGCTCTCCTGTCGACGGCTCGGCGTTCGCAGGGGAGAGCATCGAGGGGATGGAGAACATCCTCAAAGGCAGAGGCTTCGAGCCGACAGGGAGGGAGGTGATGTACGACGGGAAGACAGGGAAGAAGTTCGCCGCCGACGTCTTCGTCGGGGTCGTCTACTACCAGAAGCTCCACCACATGGTCGCGGACAAGATACACGCCAGAGCGAGGGGCCAGGTGCAGATGCTCACCAAGCAGCCCACCGAGGGGAGGGCTCGCGGCGGAGGACTCAGGTTCGGGGAGATGGAGAGGGATTGTCTCATCGCGTACGGCGCCTCCATGGTCCTCAAGGACAGGCTCCTGGACGAGGCGGACAAGACTGAGATCTACGTCTGCGAGAAGTGCGGTCTAGTAGCCTACTACGACGCCAAGCAGAGGAAGTACTCCTGCAAGATAGACGGCGACCAGGCGAAGATATCCACCGTGGTGGTGGCTTACGCGTTCAAGCTGCTGCTCCAGGAGATGATGAGCCTTAACATAGCGCCGAGGCTCCAGCTGAAGGACAAGGTGTAGAGAATGTCAATGGAACAAGCTCTCAAGACGATCGCCGGGATCAATTTCGCAGTCTTCTCGCCCGCGGAGGTCAGGAAGTACTCCGTCGCGGAGATTACCCAGCCAGAGACCTACGACGAGGACGGGATGCCCGTCCAGGGGGGCCTGATGGACAGCAGGCTAGGGACGCTAGAACCGGGACAGAAGTGTGGCACCTGTGGTAACACCGCGGGGAGGTGCCCCGGGCACTTCGGTCACATCGAGCTAGCGGAGCCGGTCCTCCACATCGCCTTCGTCGACGAGATCAACAGGCTGGTCCAGACTACATGCAGGTCTTGCGGAAGGGTCCTCCTCCCGCAGCAGGAGCTCGACGCCTACAGGACAAAGCTGGCCAGCCAGTCGGACTTCACCCCCTCCCTGGTGGAGTCGGTCGCAAAGGAGATCGCGACGAAGGCGAAGAAGGTCAAGCTCTGCCCTCACTGCGGAAAGCAGCAATATCAGATTGAGTTCACAAAGCCTACGATCTTCCATGAGATAACAGAGGAGGGGGGAGCGACCCGCCTACTCCCTGTCGCCATCAGGGAGCGCTTGGAGAGGATAAACGACGAGGACCTAGGGCTGCTCGAGTTCAGCTCGAAGTCGGCCAGGCCGGAGTGGTTCGTCCTCCAGGTCCTCCCGGTCCCGCCGCTCACCGTCCGCCCTTCCATCACGCTCGAATCAGGTATCAGGTCGGAGGACGACCTCACCCACAAGGTGGTCGACATACTCAGGGTCAACCAGAGGGTGCGCGAGTCCAAGGAGTCGGGGACGCCGCACCTAATCGTCCAGGACCTGGTCGACCTGCTCCACTACCACGTCACCACCTACTTCGACAACGAGGTGTCAGGGATTCCGCAGGCTCACCACCGGTCAGGGAGGCCCCTGAAGACACTCAGCCAGCGGCTGAAGGGGAAGGAGGGGAGGTTCAGGGGGTCGCTCTCCGGGAAGAGGGTGGACTTCTCCAGCCGTACTGTGATCAGCCCGGACCCCAACCTCGACATAGGCGAGGTGGGCGTCCCGTTCGAGGTCGCCAAGAAGCTCACGATACCTGAGAAGGTATCCCCGTTCAACATCGAGCACCTGAAGGGGCTGGTGAACAAGGGGCCCTTCGAGCACCCGGGGGCCAACTACGTCATCAGGCCCGACGGCGTAAAGATCAGGCTGGACTTCGCCAGCGACAGGAAGGCGCTAGCTGACTCACTCGCGCCCGGATATATCGTCGAGAGGCACTTGATGGACGGGGACGTCGTCCTCTTCAACAGGCAGCCCTCGCTCCACAGGATGTCTGTGATGGCGCACTTCGTGCGGGTCCTCCCGTTCCGGACCTTCAGGCTCCACCCGTCGGTCTGCCCCCCATACAACGCCGACTTCGACGGAGACGAGATGAACCTCCACGTCCCGCAGAGCGAGGAGTCGAGGTCCGAGGCCCTCATGCTCATGAAGGTGCAAGACCAGATACTCTCGCCCAGGTACGGGGGCCCGATCATAGGGGGGATCAGGGACTTCATCACAGGTGCCTTCATGCTCACAAGGGATGAGACGATGCTCACCACCGCCGAGTTCTCGAACCTCGCGCTGGTTGGGGACTTCATCGGGGACCTTCCGGAGCCGGCGGTGAAGGGGCCCCGCCCGATGTACACAGGCAAGCAGCTCTTCTCCCTCTTCCTCCCCAAGGGGATGAACTACGTCCTCACCTCGAAGTGGGCGAAGGCGCAGAGGACCGGCGCCTCCAACGACGTCGTCATCCGCGACGGGGAGCTGGTCTCCGGGGTGGTGGACAAGGCTGTCATAGGGGCCGAGGAACCGGACTCTCTGCTGCACAGGATAGCCAAGGACTACGGCAACGAGGAGGCGCGCAACTTCCTCAACTCGATACTCAAGGTTCTCAAGAACTTCCTCACGAGGAGGGGGTTCACATACGGGTTCAACGAGCTCGAGCTCCCGTCGGAGGCGAAGCAGGGGATCACAGACGCCCTCGACGAGGCCTACTCGAGCGTGACGGACCTCCAGAAGAAGTACAAAGCGGGCTCGTTGCAGCTGACCAGGGGGCTCTCGGCCGAGGACACGCTTGAGGCGTACATAGTCAACGAGCTAGCGAAGGCGAGGGACAAGGCGGGGAGGATAGCCGACAGGGCGCTCCCTGCTGAGAACTCAGGCATGATTATGGCCAGGACAGGGGCGAGGGGGTCGAGCCTCAACGTCGGCCAGATGACAGCAGCCCTAGGGCAGCAGTCAGTCCGCGGGAAGAGGATCAGCCATGGCCTGAAGGGGAGGGCCCTCAGCCACTTCGCCTGGAACGACCCTTCGCCGACAGCGAAGGGGTTTGTCAAGAGCAACTACAGGGACGGCCTTTCCCCCACCGAGTTCTTCTTCCACGCCATGGGGGGCCGCGAAGGGCTCGTAGACACCGCTGTAAGGACCCAGCAGAGCGGCTACATGCAGAGGAGGCTGGTCAACGCTCTGGAGCATCTGAAGGTCGAGTACGACCTCACCGTGAGGGACCCTCACGGGCACATCATCCAGTTCCTCTACGGAGAGGACGGCGTCGACCCCGCCAAGAGCGACCATGGCCGGCCCATCAACCTTGATCGGCTTGTCGAGACGGAAGAGCTCTCCTACAAGTCGAAGGGGAAGGTAGACGGGGCCGAGCTGGAGAAGCTCCTGAAGAAATACCAGCCACAGCTCAACGAGAGGCTCCTCAAAGAGCTGAACGACAAGCTCGGGGGCTCTCACCTGAACGACGAAGGCCTCAAGGAGACGATGGAGAAGGTGGCTGAGGCTCTCGACTACTCAAGGGTGGAGCCGGGCGAGGCGTCGGGGATAGTCGCCGCCCAGTCGATCGGGGAGCCGGGCACGCAGATGACACTGAGGACCTTCCACTTCGCAGGCGTCCGCGAGAGGGACGTGACCCTTGGGCTCCCGAGGCTGATGGAGCTGGTTGACGCAAGGAAGATTCCGGCGAAACCATCGATGGACATCTATCTCGCCAAGGACTACGCCGCCCAAAACGAGAAGGCCGTCAAGGTGGCGAAGGAGATACTCTTCACCAAGGTAGGGAACGTCGTCGCCTTCAGCGAGGTCGACCCCACCGAAGGGATCAAGCTCCACCTCAGCCCGGAGATGATGGCGGACAGGGACACCACCCCCGAGGAGATCGCAAAGGTGATCGAGACCGGGAAGAGGAAGGTCCAGCAGGACAAGAGAAACCCGAACATCATCCATGTAAGCATGCCCGAAGCCGACCTGTCGGCCCTCTTCACCCTCAGGAACAAGATCCTCAACATGAAGCTGAAGGGGATCCCCGGGATAACCAGGGTCACCGTGGTGAAGGAGGGGGAGGAGTGGTTCATCCAGACCTCTGGTTCTAACCTCGGCAAAGTCGTCCAGGTCCAGGGGGTCGACCAGGCCAGGGTCTACACCAACAACGTCCACGAGGTCGCGCAGGTGCTTGGGATCGAGGCCGCCCGCGCCACCCTCGTCAGGGAGCTCATGAGCACGCTCGACGAGCAGGGGCTCGAGGTAGACATACGCCACATCTTCCTTGTGGCCGACCTGATGACGTCGAAGGGGTACATCCAACAGATAGGCAGGCACGGCATCGCAGGGACGAAGAGCAGCGTCCTCGCAAGGGCGGCCTTCGAAATCACCGTCCCGACACTCGCCGAGGCGGCGGTGAAGGGCGAGGTGGAGGACTTGAAGGGCGTCACCGAGAACGTCATCGTCGGGCTCCCGATACCCGTCGGGACCGGGATGATCGACCTCTACATGAGCTGAAAGCGACATGGTGGACAGCGCTCAACTCTCCAAGGTGGTCAAGGAGGCCATGAAGGCAGGCAAGACTGCCATAGGCGCCAAGGAGAGCATCGCGTCGGTGAAGGGGAGCAAGGGGGTCCTCATCACGAGGTCAATCCCCCGCGACCTGGGGGAGAAGCTCAGGGAGGAGGCGAAGAAGAACGGGGTACCGGTCGTTGAACTGACCCAGACGTCAGCGGAGTTGGCGCGGTTGGTGGGGAAGCCCTACAAGGTCTCCGCCATGGCGCTCAGGAACGTGAGCGACACCGACGTCAAGCAGCTGATTCGGTGATTCCGCAGGTGCCAGAAATCAAACTCTCTTCCGACGAGCTCTCCCTCATGTCCATGTTTCAGGGGATGACGGGGGCAACCGCCAGGGACTGTGTCATCGACGAGAAGAGGGACAGAGTCATCTTCGTAGTAGCACAAGGGCAGATGGGGCTCGCCATAGGCAAAGAGGGGGCTTCGGTGAAGAAGTTGGAGCGGGCGGTGAGGAAGCCGGTCGAGGTCGTAGAGTGGGCGGACGACATAGATGGGCTGGTCAGGAACACCCTAGGAGCGAAGTTCGTCCAGGAGGTCCGCGTCAGCGAGAGGCTGGACGGGACCAAGGGGGTCGTGGTGGTAGTCGACTCAAGAAAGAAGGGAGCCGTGCTTGGGCTAGGCGGGAAGAACGCGGAGAAGGTGAGGCTACTCGCAAGGCGCTACTTCGAAGTGAGCAACCTGCAGATTACGTCCGAACTGCTTTGAAAGCTCTATATACGATGGGAAAAGGCCGCGTCTGAAGCATGTCCGGCTCACCACGCGGAGAGTTTGCGGCGAGGCAGATTTCGCTCAAGCGCCAGAGGCTCCGCTGGTCAAACAAGTGGTACAAGAGGCGGAAGCTCGGCCTGGACTACAAGGCGGACCCCCTCGAAGGCGCCCCACAGGCCAGGGGGATCGTCCTCGAGAAGGTCGGGGTCGAGTCGAAGCAGCCCAACTCGGCGATCAGGAAGTGCGTGCGCTGCCAGATAGTCAAGAACGGTAAGCAGGTGACCGCCTTCCTGCCTGGGGACGGCGCCCTGAACTTCGTGGACGAGCACGACGAGGTGATACTGCAGGGGATAGGCGGGTCGATGAAGAGGGCGATGGGGGACATCCCAGGGGTCCGTTGGACTGTGTTCAAGGTAAACGGCGTCTCGCTAAACGAGCTTGTGTACGGACGGAAGGAGAAGCCGAGGAGATAGGCGTGAGCAAGCAGGCGCTCGAGTACCCCAACCTCCTGCTCTGGGAGAGGTGGGACCTGACCGGGGTCAAGGTGACAGACCCGGGGCTCCAGACGGTGATCAACGTGAGGCCGATCCTCATCCCGCACTCGGGGGGGAGGCACGAGCACAAGAAGTTCGGGAAGACCAGGGTCAACATAGTCGAGAGGCTCGTCAACGAGATGATGCACTTCGGCAAGAAGTACGCCAAGAACACGGGGAGGATGGGCGGCAAGAAGCAGAAGGCGCTGAGCGTCGTCAAGACATCCTTCTCTATCATAGAGCTCAGGACCGGCCAGAACCCGGTGCAGCAGTTGGTGAAGGCCATCGAGAACTCATCCCCCAACGAAGACACCACGAGGCTGAGCTACGGAGGCGTGGTCTATCACCAGTCGGTTGACATCTCCCCGGTGAGGAGGGTCGACCTCGCCCTGAGGTTCATCTCAGAGGGGGTGAGGGAGTCCGCGTTCAACTCCCCGAAGACGGTGGAGGAGGTCCTGGCGGACGAGATAATCCAGGCCGCTGCCGGGGACGCCAACAGCTACGCCGTGAAGAAGAAGAACGAACAAGAACGCGTGGCAATGGCTTCTAGGTAGGCTCTCCGGGCGCCCGGGCGAAGGGGCGCAGGACCGACGAGCGGACCAGCGAAGGGGCCTCCCACGGCTGGGTGCGGTTCCTTTCTGGGCCTAAGGCGAGGTCTTCTTCCAGATGGCCCCGTCCTTCTCGTCTTCCTTCCTCAGCGCCTGTCCCCGGAGCTCGTTCTCCATCTCCGGAGGCTCTGCCACCATCGCCCATGGCCTGGAGAGGAATGACCTCGCGAGCTGTAGGACCTGGGGGCCCCTGAATTTCTGGAGCCTATGCGACATGCGGAAATCGTACCTGGGGTCCTTGGCCACAGGCTCGAGGACTTCCAGCCTCGATGTCCCTATCGCGTCCCTAAGGAGGTACCCTGCCTTCAACTGGGTGAGCATGTCGTCCTCGGCGAATATGATGAGAGCCGGCTTCCTCAGCTTCTGCAGCCTGGGGATCTGCTCCACGTCGTAGGAGCTCGCCAGAAGGACGAGGAGGCTGACGCAGTCTGGCCACTCCAGGGCGAACTCGAGGGCGACCTGACCCCCCCACCCGCCCCCGATCATCCCAGCCTGGTGCACCCCCAGCCTGTCCGCCAGGTCCTTGAGCATGTGCGCCTGCAACCTGTGGTCGGGGGTCTCCAGCGGCTTCGAGGACTTCCCATGGCCAAGGAGGTCTGGCGCGATGAGCTTGTAGGTGTCCGCCAGCGGGAAAAGGGGTTCCCACACCCTCCAGCTCTCCTTCGGCTCGCTGCCGTGGAGCAGGAAGAGTGGTTCGCCGTTCCCCAATGAAGCGTAGTTGACCTTGTACTCGCCGACAGCGGCCTCCTTCTCCGTTGGATCCAACTTCGACACGCCCGGTCGGCTCTCCTTTCAAACCTTTGCGTTTGTCAACCCTTGACGAAGGACGCGTCGAACGCCGACTTGTTCGCCTCGACCGCCTCCTCGGGCGTGATGACTCCGTTCCTCACCAGGAAGTCCACCTCCTCGCGCAGGTTGGTCTTCAGCATCTCCGGTCCGTCGGTGTTGATCGTGAACTTCACCCCATGGGACTTCAGTTTCCCGAAGACGCGCTTCAGCTCCCCCACCCCGCTCAGCACCCCGGTGCTGAGGTTCGACGTCGGACAGACTTCCAGCACGGCGCCGCTCCTCACAAGGAGGTCCATGGTTTCTTCGTCCTCGGTCGCCCTCACTCCGTGGCCCACCCTGTCAGGGTCCAGGCGCTCTAGGACCTCGCGGACCGACTCGTGCCCCTCGTCCTCCCCGGCGTGGACCGTGAGGCCGAGCCCTTCCTCCCTCGCCCGCCTGAACGTCCCGGCGTAGTCGGCGTACCTGAACCCCTTGTGCGCAGGTCCAGCTATGTCGACCCCGACCACCCCCCTCCCGGAGAACAGGATCGCCTTGTCCACGAGTATCTCGTTCAGCCTCTGGTCGAAGGTCCTGTCAAGGCAGACGATCAGCCCGGTCTTGACCGGATATTCCAGGGACGCCCTATCCAGGCCCCTCACAGCCGCCATCATTATCTGGTCCAAGTCCTGCTCCCCTCCCCTGTTCCTCTTCATGGGGTTGAAGCGGAGCTCGAGGAGGGTGATGTTGTTCTTCCTGTACGCCCCGGCGATCGTCTGGTACACCGACCTCTCGATGGCTAGGGGGCTCGACTGGATGAGCTCCGTCCACCGAAAGAGGGCGAGGTACTCGTCGAAGGTCTTCCCCTTCGCCCCGTCGACCGTGACCATGTCGACGAACCTCCAGTAGTCCTTCGTAGGGAGCCTGATCCCCTGCGCGTGGGCGATCTCCCACATCACGGCTGGATCCACGGAGCCGCCGAGGTGGACGTGCAGCTCGGCCAGCCCCCGCGGTCGTCTTGGACGCGTCATGCTCTCACTGGGGCTCGATGGTGGCCGGGGGCTTCGACGAGATGTTGTAGGCTACAGCCACGGCCCCCTGCACTTCGTTGGTGATCCTCGTCGAGATCTTCTCCAGCGTCCCGGAGCTGAGCCTGCTCCAATCCGCGGTCATCCCGTCCACCGACTCGACTACCTTGACCACCACCTGGAAGCCGTACGTCCGCTCGTCTCCCAGGACCCCGGTGACCTTGTCGTCCCCCACGTAGGCGAACGCCTGCCACGCGTCGGAGTACGCCCCGTCTTCCTCCAGGACCTCTTCAACTATCCTGCTTGCCTCCCTGGAGACGCGGAGCTTCTCGGGGGTCACCTCCCCCAGGACCCTCACCGCGAGCCCCGGACCCGGGAACGGGTGCCTCTTCATGGCCTCCTCCGGGAGGCCGAGGAGCCCCCCGAGCTCCCTGACCTCGTCCTTGTACAGTTCTCGGAGCGGCTCGACAACCCGCATGGAGAGTCCGGCAGGGAGCCCCCCGACGTTGTGATGGGTCTTGATGACCGCCGCCGGCCCCGTGGACCTCCCGCTCTCTATCACGTCCGGGTACAACGTCCCCTGGGCGAGGTGTTCGAACGGTCCCTCCTCGCGGGCGAACTCCTCGAAGGCGTCAGCAAAGGTCTTCCCCACCACCCTTCTCTTCTCTTCGGGGTCGGCAACCCCGTCGAGGGCCCCGAGGAATCTCTCCGAGGCGTCGACGAACGCGACGTTGAGGCCGAGCCCCCTTCTGAGCACCCCTTCGACCTTCTCCTTCTCCCCCGCCCTTAGGAGCCCCGTATCGATGAAGACGCACCTCAGCCTGTCCCCGACGGCCTTCGACAGTATCGCGGCCGTCACCGTGGAGTCGACCCCGCCGGAGACGGCGCAGAGGACCCTGCCATCGAGCCTCGAGAGCTCCTCGACCGACCGCTGGAGGAACCCGAGCATGCTCCACTTCCTTTCGGCCCCGCAGACACCGAGGACGAAGTTGGAGAGCAGCCTCTCCCCCTTGTCTGTGTGCGAGACCTCCGGGTGGAACTGGACGCCGTACTGCTCCCCGCCGAGGAGCCGGACAGCCGCGAAGGGGGACGCTTCGGACGCCGCGAGGACCCGCATGGACGCGGGGATCTTAGTCGCCGAGTCAGAATGGCTCATCCAGACCGCCAGCTCCTCCCCTCCAACCCCCTCGAACAGCCTGTCTCCATCTGAGACCCTGACCCTGGTCCTCCCGTACTCCCTCCTCCCCGCACCGGCCACCTCGCCCCCGTGGGCCTTCACCAACAGCTGGTATCCGTAGCAGATACCAAGGACGGGGACGTTCCCCTCGAAGATTTCGGGGTCGGCGGCGGGCGCGCCTGGAGCGTAGACGCTCGATGGGCCCCCTGAAAGGATCACGCCGGCGACCCCGGCCTCCTTCAGCTCAGCCAGGGGGGTCCAATGCGGGACCAGGGCGGCGTACACTTGAAGCGCCCTGACCCTCCGGCAGATCAGGTGGGCGTACTGTCCCCCGAAGTCTAAGACGGCTATCCCGCCCGCCAGGCCGGGGTCCATCACTTCACCTC
This sequence comes from Nitrososphaerota archaeon, assembly GCA_029785195.1. Classification (GTDB taxonomy): domain Archaea; phylum Thermoproteota; class Nitrososphaeria; order Nitrososphaerales; family Gagatemarchaeaceae; genus UBA183. The sequence goes on along the minus strand of JAFMAD010000001.1, from coordinate 280,174 downwards.
TATGGAGTGCGCCCCCAGTTCGGAGGCGCCGACAGCGCTCACCGAGCCGAAGGTGGCTTTCCTCCACATCTCTCGCACGCTCTTCGCCCCGGCGTATCCGAGAGCCGCCCTGAGCCCGTTCTCCATCCTGGCCACGACCGCTTCCGTTCCCCCGACGTAGGGGACGTACGCCTCGACGCCTTCGTCCAGGCCCTTGGCGGGGACGCTGTACCTGTCGACCGCGAACCTGACCTTCCTCGCGGAGGCGCTCGCCATCCCCCTATGGACCTTGTACCTCTTCCCTTCCTTGTTGATCAGGGGGCTCGGAGACTCCTTGGTCCCGGCGAGCATAGAGCCGAGCATGGCCGCCGAGGCGCCGGCGGCGAAGGCGAGCGCGGCGTCCCCCGGCCCCCTTATCCCCCCGTCGGCCACTATCGGGACGTCGACGCCCCTCTCTTCCAGCGCGCTGGCCACCTGAGCCACTGCGAAGAGGGTCGGCGCGCCGACCCGCGTGACCTCCGAGGTGATGCATATGGAACCCGAGCCGATCCCTGCCCTGAACCCGTCGACCCGCGGGAGCTCGTCCAGGATGTCGAAGGCTGCCTGGCTCGTCCCCACGTTCCCTGCGATGAAATCAGAAGAAAGGTCCGGGATGATCTTCCTTGCCGCGTCCATGACCCTGGAGGTGTGGAAATGCGCGACGTCCGCGACAAGGAAGTCTGCAACCCTATCCAATGCCTTGCACCTCTCGGCGTCGAGGGGGGAGACAGACGCCCCTACGAGGGGCCTCCCCTTGCTGTCCGCGCTCAGAGCCTCCACCTTGGCCGCCTTCACCTTCTTCGCATGCTCAACCTGCTTGCCTATCGGCATGTTCCTGTGTATCGCCCCGGCCCCCCCAAGTCTCGCCATCTCGAGGGCGAGTCTCCACTCTGTCACGGTGTCCATGGGGGACGAAACGAGCGGGACTTTCAGCCCTATGTTCCTGGTCAGTCTAGCAGAGAGGTCTATGCCGCTCGGCTCGACTTCGCTCCTTCCAGGAAGGAGTATGAAGTCCCTGAACGTGAAGACGCTCTGCGCATCGGTGAGTTTCCGTAGGAAGCTTGTTGGCAAGGTGGGGGCCTTGCCGGAGTCGGGACTCGCGTCGAGTATATCAACGCTCCCTTCTGTCTACGGCGCCGGTACCCGACTTGTGCCCCTGTCGACCTTTCTCCCCGTCAGCCGTTAGCTGGATGTCCGGTCATGCAGCAAACGCAGAGCCCCAAAGGGTGCCGGTGCCAGTAGTAATGTCCGAGGCTGTAGGTCGCTCCCGCGCCGTACATCTCGAACGAAAGCGGTTGGTGCCCGCCGGGGGATAGAAACAGGAATTTTGTATCCCCGTTATGGAAGGAACGGCGAAGAAGCACGCAAGCAAAGCCGCTCGGACCACGGCCCGCCAAAGCTTTCGACCTGCTTTCACGGCATCGAACGCGGCCGCATGGGCTCTTTCGCTCCGGAGCCCTCCTGGGCACGATCCTGTGTCCTTGATAGGGAGGCGTCGTCTCAACCCCCCGTCGAGATCTACCGCCTGGAGCTTGATTCGAAGCGGTGCGACGACATCGCGAGGGGCTTGAGCCGTCCGGAGCGCGGGCACCTGAGCCATGCGTATCCTTGAGGGAGTTCTTCCTGCCTCCCCGAGCTTGCCGGCGAGGGGGGCTTGCGCCTTCGGCCGGGCCCTTCAGAGGGGCTGGGGTCGGGACAGTTTCGCTGACCCCCATCCGCGGAGTCGACGCGCCCTCCAGAGGCTTATGTAGGTGACGAGGGAGCCGTCCGCCATGAAGTACGTCCTGATCCCGGGCGCTTGGCTGGGGGGATGGGTGTGGAGGGACGTGGCTGCCCAGCTTCAGAAGGACGGCCACGAAGCCTATCAGGCAACCCTGACCGGGATGGGAGAGAGGGTCCATCTCATGTCCAAGGACGTCGGGATGGATACCGCCATTGACGACGTGCTCAACGTCATAAGGTATAACGAGCTGGACGACTTCGTCCTTGTGGGGCACAGCTTCGCGGGGAAAGTTGCCGCCGCTGTCTCTGACAGGGCCCACGACAAGGTGAAGAAGGTGATCTACCTCGACGCGTTCAGGCCCGAGCGGGTCAGGACCCCTCAGGGGGGGTTCGACCCGACGAACGAGTTCCCGGCCCTCACCGAAGACAAGCTGGGGGTCCCACTGACCGATGCGACCGTCCACACGATAGGCAAAGACATCATCGGAGAAAAGAGGAGGTGGTTCATGTCCATGTCCACCCCCTGGCCGATAAAGCTCGCGAAGGACCCCATCACGCTGTCAGAGAACTACGACAAGATCAAGGAAGCATACGTCTTCTGCACCCTTTCCGGCGACCCCGTGGATGATATCGTCGCTGGGAAGTGGGGGAAGCTTGACGGGCCCTATAGGAAGATAGAAGCCGGGCACTGGCCCATGATAACGAAGCCGACTGAGACGGCGAAGAGCCTGGTCGACCTCTCCTGAGGCAGCCTGGATGCCCCCATCCAACACGCTGGCATGAGTGCGCAGGACGGCGCCCTGACGTGGCTCCTCGAGGAGGGTCAGCCCTCGGTGAGGTATTTCGCCCTTACGGGGCTCCTCGGAAGGAGCGAAGCAGACCCTGAAGTCAGGGAGGCGCGCTCCGCAATCCCTTCCATTGGCTGGGCGAAGGAGGTCATGGACAGGCGGAGACCAGGGGGCTTCTGGGAGGAGGAGCGGAGCCTCTATCAGCCGAAGTACTCGGCCACCAACTGGATGCTCCTAGTCCTCGCGGACCTCGGACTCACGAAAGCCGACCCGAGGGTCGACGCGTCCTGCCGGCTTTGGATTGACAGGTTCGCCGCGGACGACGGGGGGTTCGCGGGGTCGAGCGAGAAGGGCGCGAAGCGCGGTCACCTCTGCACCACAGGTAACGCCGCCAGGGCCCTGGTGAAGTTCGGGTACGTCGACCACCCCAGGGTGAAGAGCGCGTTCGAGTGGTTCGTGAAGAGCCAATCGGAGCTCGGAGGGTGGTCTTGCTTCAACTACGGAGAGAGGGCGAAAGGGCGCAACCTGGACTCATGGGAGCCGCTCAGCGCGTTCGCTGTCTACCCCCGCCAGAAGTGGACGCGGGGGATGAAGGGAGCGGTCGAGAAGGGGGCCGAGTTCTTCCTCCAGCGAGAGCTTCACCGACAGGGGGAGCGATACGAACCATGGTACCTGTTCCATTATCCTGTGCACTACTACTACGACATCCTCGTCGGCCTCGATTTCATGACCGCCCTGGGCTATACCACTGACAGGAGGATGGACTACGCCGTCTCGCTCCTGAAGTCGAAGCGCAGACCGGACGGCAGGTGGCTCCTCGACTCGGTCAACCCGGACCCTGACAGTCCTCAGGGGCGCTGGGACAGGGACCATCCGAGACAGGCGACGGTCCCATTCTCGCTTGAGGTCCCAGGGAGACCGAGCAAGATGGTCACCCTCAGGGCGCTGACTGTGCTTGCCCGCCTGGGGGAGTGGGGCGCAGGGTCCGGCCGTTGACACGAGCCGCGTTCTCGGCCTCCATCGGGACCGTGAGGCGCCTTGCCGTCACCAAGCAGCGCCTCGCCGGCGCCCTCCCCACCGCGGCGACGAGGGACGACATCGTCTCCCTGGTGAAAGACCTGGCCTACGTGCAGTGGGACCCGGTGACCGTGGTCGCCCCCTCGCACCTCCTCTCCATCTGGGCGAGGCTCGGCGGCTTCCGCCCGGCCGACCTCGAAGCGCTCCTGTGGGACGAGAAGAGGCTCTTCCAGCACTGGCTCCCCTTCGCCGCGATCGTGAGCTGCGAGGACTATCCGATATACTCCTCCCTGATGCGGCGCTACCCGGGCTCGCTGGCCGGGTCGTGGAAGCACCAGAGCTTGGAAGCCGCAGAGTTCCTCACCTCCCATCGCGAGCTGAGGCGGCGGGTGCTGAGGGAACTCGCAAGGGGGCCCCTCCTCGTGAGCCAGTTCAAGGATCACCACCGGACGAAGAGGCGCAACGAGGACTGGGCCCCCGGAAGCGACGTCGGAGAGATGCTCTTCCACCTTCACATGAGGGGGGAGGTGATGGTCGTCGGGCACGAGGGGAATCAGAACCTCTGGGGCCTGACCGAAGGCTTCCTCCCCCGCTGGGTGGATGACACACCACTGACCGAGGAAGAGTACGAGCGCCGGGCGGCAGAGCGGGCGATCCTTGCCTTGGGGACGGCGACAGCTCCTGAGGTGAACTACTACTTCCCCCGGGGACGCTACCGGACGTTGCGGAGGACCCTCGGCCTCCTTGAGGAGGAGTCTGTGATCCACCGGGTCAGCGTAGAGGGGTCGGGTCGCGGCGCGCCGAGGTACATCCACAAGGACGATCTCGGCTCCCTGGACCTCGCCGCGACCGACTCCTGGCGACCCCGCATGTCGCTCCTCCCTCCGTTTGACAACCTTGTCAGCAGCACCGCCCGGACGAAGGCGCTCTTCGCCTTCGACTACGTGAGGGAGCAGTTCCTGCAGAAGGAAAGGCGGAGGTTCGGGACCTATGTCATGCCGATTCTCTTCGGCGACCGCCTGATAGGCCGGATTGACCCCCGCTTGGACAAGCGGGCAGAGAGGCTGCACATCAACTCCGTCCACGCAGAGAAGGGAGCCCCCGCCGACAGCGAAGTCTCGAGGGAGCTGGCAGAGACTATCGAGAGGCTCTCCGAGTTCGTCGGCGCCAAGGAGGTGGTCTACACGGACCGGGTCCCTCCGAAATGGAGGGGCTCGCTGCGATGAGCGACGGCAGGACCAGCGGGGGGTGATGGACAGGGCCTCCACAACCGTTAACTAGCCTGCGCAGCCCTTTCCGAGACGGGTTGCCCCCTGAACCAGGGTCTCTTTTCGGCGGGCTTCTGAGCGTCTGCGTCAGCGACGAGTACGACGACGAAAGGAAGGTCCTCGCCGAAGGGGTCCTTCTAGTCGCACTCGGTGCCGTGAGCAGCTTGCTGACAGTCTACGCGCTGTCGGCGCTCGGCTTCCTGCTGTAAACAATTGAACAAAGGCGTAAAGTAATACTGTCCCGTCCCGATTTACCGAATTCCGTGCCCCATGCGGTACATCGAAACAGCATGGGAAGAAAACTCATCCTGTTCGGATTCTGGCTCGTGGGTTACGCCCTGGGCTTCTTCGCCTGGCTGGTCCGGGCCCCCGTGATCTCCTTCATCGAGACCTTCGGGTTGAGCTCTGACATGGCGGGAGCCTTGATTACGGGCTTCGCCGGTTCGCTGGTGATGCTCGTCGGCGTCATCATGTGGAGCTACCTATCTTCGAGCTAGGCGATAGGCATAAAGCGTGGAGCAGGAAGCTCGACCCTGCTCGCGCTCCCGGATTTCGGCCAAAGGCAGGTCAGACCCTTCTGGCATGTCTAGGGCGCGGCGTGGCGACCTTCGACCGTCTCCTCCCCGCTCGCTATCTTCCTGTAGCGGTTCGCCAGCCTGACCGCCCTTCCTAGGAGTAGTCCTACGCCGAAGGTGAGTAGGAGGTCCGCGGCCATCGTCGAGTAAAGGCCGGCTCCTGTCAGTGCCGCCTCCGCGAATCCAAACGTCGCGGGTCCCAGGAACACGAGGTCCAAGCCGAGCCTCGCCACGAGCGCGACCAGGTAAATCGCATAGATGATGACGCCTCCCTTGAAGTAGAGAGTCCCCCCTTCCTTCCAGAAGACGACCCTCCTGTCGGTGTAATGATACGAGCCGACCGCCGCAGCAGCCGCGAGGATCGCCTCCGGGAGCGCGAGGAGGTAGGGGACCCCCTCAGAATACGACAGCGCGGAGAAGCCTGCCCCTATTATGACATACACCCCTGTGTAGACGTACGTCCGGGAGATGCTGAACCTGGCCCCCCTGTGGGTCGCGTAGACCCTCCTCGAGACCCTCAGCAGGATTACGGCAAGGACGGCGATGATGAAGAAGTAGGACGCCGACGCTGAGGACGCGGTCAACAACAATATTGCTACGACATTCGATGTAAACCTGCTGTTCGGCTAGGCACCCCCGCATCGCGCCCTACCCGAAGGGTAGGGCACTATCCGCGGCCCTTTTCTCAGGGCGCGGGCTCTACTCTATGGCTTCTGCTCCGCTATCTGCACCCTCTCCGGGGTGCTGTCCTCGCCTCCCAGTTCCCTGGGCGCCTCCGCAGGGGACGCACTTGGAACCGCAGCCTCCACCATCGAGCTCGCCGAGCCCACTACTGGGTGGCTGGGGCCGCTCGTCATCGGAAGGACGAGGTCGGTGGTCATGGCGCTTGTCGGAGTGAGGGGCGGAGGTTCAGGCATGCGTAGCTGCCCCTCCACCAATCGAAGAGGAGCCTGATGCATGGGCACCGGTCATCCAGACGTCGAAGTAGGGCACAGTCGGCGCCGCCTCTCAGATGCAGAGCCCGCTGCTCCTGGTTCGCGTTTGGCTCGCGGTCTTAGCTCCGCCCGAGACGAGCATTGTATCTAGTATAGGAGCGGCACGGATGCGAAGACCTTGGCGTCGTTGACGAGGTTCGCAAGTTTCGAGTACTCATTGGGCTCGTGAGGGACGTCGTCGATGGTGCTCCACACCGCCGTAGGTATCCCAGACTTCCTGAATAGGTTCCCGACTGTCTGCCCTCCGATCCCGATGAACCTCGGTTTGACGCCTGCTACGGCCGAGACCGCCTTCTCCAGGAGGACCGCGACCTCGCTGTCGGTGTCTGTCGCCGGTCCGGCTGGCTCCATCTGCACCTTCTCGAACCTGACCTTCGCGCCGTATCTACGCTCGACCCGCAAGGCCGTCGACTTCATGTCTCGCACCACGGATTCGAGGTCGTATTCGGGGAGGACCCTGCAGTCGAAGTAGAAGACGTCTTCGCCTGGGATGGTGTTGATGTTCCCCACGTTGGGTTCGACCTTCGTTGGCTCGAATGACGAGACGGGGTAGTCGAAGAGCTTGTTCCTCTCCGTGTATTTGCCATTGAGGGCATCGTCCATCTCCAGGGCGAGCTTCATCCCTATCCTGTGCGCGTTGAGCCCCTTCTTAGGGAGGCTGGCGTGGACCTGCTTCCCCTCGGTGGTCACCTTCATCCAGAGCAGTCCCTTCTCCGCTATCTCGATATCTGCGCCTGTAGGCGTCCCCGCGTCTGGCACGACCACCAGGTCCGTCTTCTTGAAGACCTTCCTCCCAAGGAGGGCCTTGATCCCGTAGTCGCTTCCGAACTCCTCGTCCGCCACGAACCAGACACCCACGTCGAAGGGGAGCTCCGCGCCGACCTCCTTGAGCGCGAGGAGGCCGAAGAGTGAAGCGACCAGCGATTGGCCGTTGTCCTCGGCCCCCCTGGCGTAGACCTTGCCGTCCTTGACCACCGGCTCGAACGGGTCAGTCTTCCATAGGCTCCTGCTCCCTTCAGGGACGGTGTCCATGTGCGAGATGTACCACAGGGTGCGCCGGGAGTCCCTCCCCGCTATCTTCGCGGAGATGCTCGGCCTGGTCCCCCCAGGCGCTCCGTCGTCCTTGACGTCGACGCGCTCCACCGAGAACCCGTTCTCCTTCAGGAACTTCTCGATGAACCCCGCCCTCTCCCTCTCTCCGGGCCCTCCCATGCGCGGGTTGACCGCGTTTATCCTGAGCATGTCAGTGAAGAAGTCTCGCATCTTTCGAGCTTGGCCGTCAACGGCCGACTCGACCCTGCCCAGCGCTTCTGGTTTCATGGCCTGCCCTGACCGAACCCACCGTAGATATACCGTTCCCCGGGGGCGCGATTGCGGTCCCGCCACGGCCTCGAGGCTTCCTCGTGTTCAACATCTTCACAGAAGGGGCGAGGTCGCCGTCCGGCCGGTCTTCTCTCCTCTGTCGAAGCTACCGACGCTCGTTCTCCTGGCCGCGGAGGACCAAGAGGGCCATCGTCAACCTCGAGCAGGCGGCGTATGATCTCCACTTCGGGGCCTAGGAGAGTGCCCCCACGGAAGTGTCTTGCAAGAACTGCTGGGACCCACTGACTCTTCACGATGTCGCGGTCCGACAGCGAGGACCAAGTCTCGTCTCCTAGGGGGGCGTTCTCGAAGGCAACGACATCGGCTCCCTCCACCACCTGCTGAACCCTTCGGCGTCATAGAGAACGTCTACAGGGCTTGAAGGCGTGGACGGCCGAAGAGCACCGGGGGGACCAGCCGGACCCTTGGCTGAGCGTGCTCGTTCGGCACCGCCGTCCACCATGACGGACCTCTCCACCAAGGGGAGACGCGCGGTCTAATGGCCGTGAGTCGGGCCACTCTTTCGGGCCGCTTATGGGAGGCTCTTGTGGAGTAGGACCTCCCCGGGGACGACCATCATCACCCTGTACATGCTCACCGCGTGAAGAGCCCCGAACCTCTTCGCCACTTCCACCATTCCTGTCCTAGAGAACCCATGCGCGGCGAAGAGCCTCCCCGACGGGACGTTGTCTTCTTCGACGCTGGCGTAAACATCGTCGATTCCTTCAGATTTGAACTTCTCCAGGGCGTCTTCCAGGAGCATCGCTGCTATCCCCTTCCCTCTCTCTGACCTGGCGACGGCGACGTAGTAGACATACCCGACCTTGGGCGCAAGCTTCTTCACCATGATCAACCCGACGGGCGCCCCTGACCGGCGCGCGACCCTCACGGTCTCAATCTCGTCCAGGGTCCTCTTGGAGTGCCTCAGGTAAAGTCCCTCGAAGCTCTCCTCAAGGATGGACCAGAGGGTCCCCCTCGACCCTAGAGGCGCCTCGTCTATCTGGGTCTCCCCCTCGCTCAGAGGTCGAAGACCTCCTTCGAGTTGCGCCATAGTATCCGCTCCTTGTCCGAGTCGTCAGCATCCATCAGCTTTACCAGCTCGAACGCGTCCCTGTGCCGCGTCACCGGGTAGTCCGTCCCGAAGAGGACCTTCTCCCCTCCGCCTATGAAGTACACCGCCTCGCTGAGCTTCCTGGCGAGAAGGGCGGCGAGCTTCTTTCCGTACGCCCCTCCCCCGGTGGTCAACCCCGATATGTCCGCATAGACCTTCGGATGTTTATAGATCAGCTCCGCGGTGTCTTCGATCCAAGGGTTCCCGAAGTGGCAGATGACGATCTTCAGCTCCTCCCGCCTATTGGCCAGAGCGTCGAGTGAGAGCGGGTGCGAGCGGACGAGGTCGCCGTCGCTCGTCGCGGTGTCCCCGGTGTGGAACATCACCGGGAGCCCTTCGGCTTCGGCGTAGTCGTAAAGCCCTTCGAAGGTTGGGCTGTCCGCGGCTGCGTCCACATATCCTAGCCTCACCTTGAACCCCTTCACTACCCCCCTGTTGTCTCTGGCGAGCTCGAGAGCCGCCCTGACTTCCCTCCTGGTCGGCTCGACCGTGACGACGGGGTGGAGGACGCCTCCGCTCTTTCGACACAACGCCAGGACCTCTTCGTTGGGGAGGATGCCTCCAGACTCCATGGGCGGGCTGAGAAGCAGCCCGCTTTCGACCCCGTTCTCGCGCATCTCTTCCAGGAGCTCGTCCAGAGTGTACTTCAACCCATTATGATCGGCATACCTTCGTAGCAGGTCGTCGGGTCTCCGCGAGAGGTGGATGTGAGCGTCGATGGCTCTGTTCACGTCTCCAACTTCGCACGATTCCGAATAAGCCTAGCGGTCGCCGTGTATCGGACGGTGGCGACGCACGGCCGCGGACCCAACAAAGGAACCTCGCCCCCGCCGCGCTTCCCAAGACCAAGCGAGGCCCTTGAGGGGCTTGCAAATCTCCGGCGGCAACGGTGGAGGCTACTTCGGTCTGAGCTCCACTACAGGGATCTTCCTCTTGGTCTTCCTCTGATATTCAGCAAACTGAGGGTATAGGGAGGACTGCCTTGCATAGATGACGTCCCTCTCCTCGCCCTTGACCTCCCGCACGCTGACACTGAACTTCTCATCCCCGACCTCTATCTCAGCCTCGTGGCGGGCCATCAGGTTGTGGTACCAGTCAGGGTTTGTCTCTGCCCCTCCCTTCGACGCGAAGACCAGGTACCTCCCTTCGTCTTTGAGGTACATCACCGGATTGACCCTCGCTTTACCGGTCTTCGCACCCTTGTGGTGGATAAGCAGGATGGGTGCGCCTTCGAAGTTTCCCCCCACCTTCCCATGGTTCCTGCGGAACTCCGCGATGACTCCTGCGTTCCAGTCGTTTGGGCTGCTCAACGTGCCCTCCTATACGGCAAGGTGTTTAACCTCTTCATAAACTGTGTCACGTCCGTCGTCAGACCGGGCAATGATCACTTCACGGAACTGTCCAGAAGTCGGGACAGGGCCCAATCTCGCCTCCTTGTCCATAGTCAGGACAAAGTCGGGAAGGAACGGAGGTGGCTAAGGGACGGGGTGACTGGGTCGTTTGGATTGTCTCGGCCGTCATCGTTGCCATCGCTGTCACTGCCTTCGCCCTCTGGTACGTGGAGACGTTCAACGGGCTGTCAGGGCCGAGTCTCCAAGCCGCCGTGAGGATTCATAGGAACTCCGCCCCCACAACGATAAGGACGACGAATAACTCTCCGAGAGAGAACCCACGCGCGAAAGACGCGCCTTCTCCGTGGCCATCGCTCCGTCTCCTCCTTGCTCGTGTTCTGGATGAGTGAACCGCTTCACGCTACGCTTATATACGCTGGACAGAGGTCGTTTCATTGTAAGGACTGATTTAGCATGGCGGATAAGCCTCATCTGAACCTGATAGTGACCGGCCACGTGGACAACGGGAAGTCCACGACGATGGGCCACTTCCTGTTCGACCTAGGCGTCGTCGACAACAGGATGATCGAGGAGTTTGCGAAGGAGTCCGAGAAGACCGGTGCCGGCGACTCGTTCAAGTATGCGTGGGTGCTTGATCAGCTGAAGGACGAAAGGGAGCGCGGTGTCACCATCGACCTCGCCTTCCAGCGCTTCGAGACGCCGAAGTACTTCTACACTCTGATCGACGCTCCGGGGCACAAGGACTTCATCAAGAACATGATCACCGGCGCCTCAGAGGCGGACGCCGCCGTCCTCGTCGTCTCCGCGAAGAAGGGCGAGGCAGACGCTGCGCTCGCTTCAGGAGGCCAAGCCAGAGAGCATGCGTTCCTCCTGAGGACCCTTGGTGTTTCGCAGCTCGTGGTCTGCATCAATAAGATGGACGACCAGACTGTGAAGTACTCGGAGCAGCGCTACAACGAGGCGAAGCAGGACATCGAGAACCTGTTGAAGACAGTCGGGTATAACGTCTCCAAGATACGCTTCATACCTGTCTCAGGTTGGACTGGCGAGAACCTTGTGAAGGCGTCCGAGAACATGCCATGGTACAAGGGCCCGACCGTCCTCCAGGCGCTGGACGAGTTCGTCGAACCCCCGAAGCCTGTCGACAAGCCCCTCCGCCTCCCTGTCCAGGACGTGTATACGATCACGGGCGTAGGGACAGTCCCTGTGGGACGCGTCGAGACGGGGAAGATGAAAGTCGGCGACCCGGTGATGATCATGCCCGAAGGCCTCACCGCGGAAGTGAAGTCCATAGAGACCCACCACACACAGATGCAGGAAGCCGTGGCCGGGGACAACATCGGTTTCAACCTCAGAGGCGTCGCGAAAGGTGACTTCAAGCGCGGTTCAGTGCTTGGGCCGCCGAGCGCGCCTCCGACCATCGCCAAGGAGTTCCAGGCTCAGATCATCGTGGTCTTCCACCCGACCGCCATCGCCGCAGGGTACACCCCCGTGATGCACCTCGCGACTAGCCAGACGGCGGCCACCATCAGCGAGCTCGTCGCGAAGATAGACCCGAGGACCGGCCAGGCGACTGAGGAGAAGCCGAAGACCCTCAAGACAGGGGACTCCGCGATAGTGAAGATCACCCCACTAAGGCCCATAGTGGCCGAGACCTTCAAGGAATACCCAGAGCTCGGAAGATTCGCGCTCCGCGACTCGGGCTCGACTGTGGCCGCGGGGATCATACAGCAGATTACCCAGAAGGGCTCAGTAGAGAAGGTAGCTGCGAAGGCGTAGGGTATCTCCCCGGTCTCCATATAGCTTCGTTCAAGGAGGGTGGCCGTTGTCTCTGGACCCCACGGCTCATGCCGTGTAGATGACTTCGGCGGGCAGGTCGCCTGTCTGCCTCACTATCTTTACCGTCCTGGCGTCGAGCCTCCAAGCTGTGATGGCGACGGCGGCGGCGTCCGGGTCGGCGGTGTCCAGCTTATCCGTCGTCCCGTCCCTGAAGTGGACCACAATCGTCTGCCAGACCGTCGCGCTTCACCACCGCGCGTCGAACTCGGGGATAGAAACACGTTCTTATGCCAACCGGCCGGCTTTGGCGGACGGGGCCGCCGTGCGGTCCCTTCGACTCCCCTCGTAGTCAGGGGCCGTCGCGATAGGCTCGCTTCGGCCAACGATGCGGCTCCCAGGGTCTGATTCCTAGCGCTTCCAGAACACGCCCAGGATAAGCAGGACCAGCCCAAGCCCGAACATCCCTTCCAACGGGGCTCCGGCCCCCTTGGCGACCATCAGAGCGAGGCTGAGGACGGAGATGATCACACCCATCGCCAGTAGCCTCTCCTTGACTCTCCAGTTCATCGCTTCACCTCCGGCTGCCGCTCGGTCCGCATCAATAAGCGCTCCCAGGTCAGGGACCGAAGGCCTGCAAGGGTTAAACGCCCTGCTGGAAGCCGCCCCACGACGTGAGCTTCGACAGACTCCTCGAGCAGACAGGGAGCTTCAAGGGGCTCTTCGCGGCCGCCAGACAGGCGGGGGCGGACGTGGAGGCCGAGGTAGAGAAGGCGATGGCGAGGGACAGCGAGCTCTTCCGAGCCGTCGGCTACAAGGTGGTCAAGGTCGGAGACGGCAGCGTTGAGCTCAGGTTCCCGTTCAGCGGCGCGGTCGCCAGGAGGGGAGGTATCGTCCACGGCGGGATAGTCATGTACTCGCTCGACAACGCCTGCGGCATAGCGGTCATGACAGTCAACCCAGGGACAGACCAGCTGACCATGGAGCTGAAGGTGAACTTCCTGGAGCCGCTGTCCAAGGGCCCGTTCGACGTCCTGGGAAGGGTGGTGAGGGCGGGAGGGAGGGTGGCAACGGCAGAGGGGGAGGTCAGGGACGCAAGGGGAAAGGTCTGCGCGAAGTCGTTGGGGACCTGGTACATGGTCAGGAAGAACGCTCAGCGCCCCCCAGCGCGGCGGCCACGGGGAACACCCGCGTCTCCTCGGCCCTAGCGTGCGCCTCGAAGAGCTCCGCCAGGCTGTCCCCGCCTTCTCGCAGCTCCTCAGAAGGCTTCGATGCCAGTTCCTTAACTTTCAACATGAGCCTGTACATCGGCTGATGCTGCTGGAAGACCCTGATCGCCTCCGCCGCCCCCTGTCGTCCTAGCTCTCGCACCAGGAGACCGAGGATCTGCGCCTCTTCGTCTGCTATGTGCTGCCTGAAGACCGGGTCGATCGCCTGGAGCTCACGGCTCACGGCGCTGATGTCCCCTCTCTTCGACGCTTCCTTCGCGCGCTCGAGGGCATCGCTCATCAACGCATGCTCCTCCGCCAACTTCCTCACCAGAGCGCCGACGCCCATCTCGCGGGGTCTGAAGGCAGCGCCTCCCTCACCTTCCATCTGCGGCGCTTGGGGCCGCCTCCCTGATTAGGTTTGAGCATCTGGCGTCCCCCCCGCGTAGGGGGCTTCTCTCCTCTGAAAGGCTTCGACAGCTCGCGGCACGACTCCCGGTGGGCGCAGGGCCGGCGCCTTTTGTCCGATGTCCTCCCTCACAACTTCGGAGGCGACAGAGCGCTCCGCCTTCATGGACGCTCTTCCTCCACTCATCGCCGATCGAACATGGGGCTGAGGGTCCGTCCCGGCAAGGGCGGTGGTCCAGGTCCCTCTCCTCATCGTTTTCGGCGGTACCGGGGGCCCGAGATGGTCGCCCTCCCGCCGGTCTTTGGTCAAGACATGTTATCACGATGGTTGAATTCATGCGGCCCATGTCATGATATCGCCCACCGACGCGTTTACAGGCCCATGAACGCCTATTGCGTCAAAGAGAAGAAGAGCAGGGAAATCGACTCGCCGAAGGAAGTCACCTTCAAGAACGGGCGCCACGCCATCAGAGGCAAGTGCTCGTCCTGCGGGACAACCCTGTTCCGAATCACCGGGAAGTAGAGCCGTCCCGCTCAAAGCAGGCTCCATACCAGGGGCCCCGGCCATCGATGCGAGCGGGCTTAGGAGGGCGCCGTCGCTCCCCCGAACCTGACCGCGGGGCCGGTGCGCCCCCGGCGAATCTTTTCTGACACGCCAGACCCATCATCGCCGACGCCGCTGAGGGTCGTCGGGGCTCTCGCCGTATTCGCGGCCAGGCCGCTCGACCAGATTTCCCCCGCAGGGAACCGCCTCCCACGAACCTAGGCTCCCCTTCCGGACGGCCCTCAACGCGCAGGAAATCCTATCCTCGCCCCCACAACCGTTATATCTGCGCCTTCAGGGTGGAGGCCCGCTTCATGGCCAACGATAGGGCAATAGGCGGCGGTATCTTCGCAGGCAGCGTTATCGGCATAATCGTGTACGGCCTGTTGATATTCTACTTCCCGCTGGTCGTGCTGGAGATCACGGCCTTCGTAGCGGTCCTTGTCCTCCTTGCGATCCTTGCTTGGATCGGATACACGATGGCGACGACCCCTCCGCCTGAGCCTATAACTGACATCCCTGACACGCCGCCTTCGACCCCCGCCGCGCCCGCTCAGGCGAGCAAGGACGAAACCGCGAAGGCGTAGACAAGAGACCCCCGACACGGCGGGCACCCTCCGCTTTCTGGCAGTAGCCTCTTCTCTGTGTTCGTTTCATATGAGCGCTGTCATGGATAGCCTTGGGCGATCCTCGCCCCCCGGACGCAGGCGGACCGACCCGACGTAGGCAGAGGTAGTTCCTGCCGAAACTCGTACGCGCCGCCTGTCCCGCATCCAGACGTCATCGTCCCGCGGACTAGCACGCCCCCTCTGCGACCGAGCGCGCCTACCCCCCGAGGCGCGCGACCCCGTCGCTCCTCGCTTCGAGGCGGTCCTGGGTTTCGAGAGCGAACTGGCTCAGGGTCTTCCTTTCGAAGTCCGCCGCGGCGCGGAAGAGCGGTTCGGCCTGAGCTCGCTTCGCGTTGCAGGGGTGCGTCCAGAAATGGGCGACCGCACCGTATCTTCTGCAGAGCCCCACATAGGAGAGGAGCACCCGGTAGTCCGTGTCGGGCCCGAACGCGGTCACCGGGGGGACCGCCACCATCCCCTGGCTCGCGTAGGGGATCCCCACCCTATGAGCCCGAGGTCGGAACGCCTTGAAACCGAGCCTGACGAGCTCAGGGAACATGCCTTCCTCGTTGTGCGGAAAGACCAGCGACGTCGGGCTCCTCCCGACGAGCGCGACCCATCTCCGGTGGTCCTCCTGCAGCTCCTCTGAGCTCATCTGGGGTATCAGACGATGCGAATAGGTGTGGTACGCAAGTTCTCCGAGGCTCGCCTTGACCTCCTCGAAGAGAGAGATGTCGCGGTCTGCCCTCTCTCCGCACACCGCCCACGTCACGGGAACCTCGAACCTCCTCGAAAGGTCGAGAATCAGGCGGGCACCTTCTATGTGGGCTTCCTCCGAGTCTGCCTTCTGGGCAGTGTCATAGTCTACCGTGATTAGGAAGGCGGTGGTTCCCCCCCTCTCGATGTCGAGCCCGTAGCCGAGGGCAGGAGAGAGCATAGCCAGGCCGTTTCTGATGCGTGCTATCAACGGACCCTCTCTGCTACGCCGACCAGCCGCGCGTGGACCGCCCCGCGTATTATGTTCAGCCTCCTCGCCATGCAGAAGAAGAAGTAGCGGGGGCGGTCCTTGAGGACCCTCAGTGGCCAGAGAAACAAGATGTAAGGTATCTCGGTCCTGAGCCTTACGCTCCCGATGGCGTACCCCCAGAACCCGCGCTCGTAGCCGTCTCTGAAAGTCCTCAGGCGGTGGTGTTCATAGTAGGGGCCCGGCAGCTCCATCCATCTGTAGCCCATCTTGCCGACGTACAGGCGGATGTAGCTGTCCTCGCCAGAAATCATCGGGGGGATGCGGATCCCCCTCACGGCTGCGACCCGTATCAGGGTGAGCCCCATAGGGCCTTGCCCGTACGAGGGCCACCTCGGGTCTAGATCCTTGCCGTGGAAGGTGACCGCGCCTACCCTGCCGTCTTTCATCAGCGCTGACGCGTCTTCCATTATCCCCCGCGTGAGCCTGTTGTCGTCGTCAGTGAAAACGAACCAGTCCGACTCCACCCTGTCTATGAGAGCTTGCCGTGCCGCCCACCTCGGTCGTCCCACCTCTGTGAGCACGCGGCTCCCCGGGAAGAAGCGCCTGATGTCTTCCATCAGCCTCACGGAGGCGCCATGGAGAGTGGGGATGCACACGTCAAGGACTTCCCGCGCCTCCTTCTCTTCAGGGGCTCCCGGGACCTGAGGGGAAGGGGCCGGGACGCTCCTCCTGGCCGGCTCGGCAAGGCGCAGCGCCCTCCGGCTCGGCGGGGCCAACGGCGTCATCGGTGGCGCCGCAGGGGTGGCACGGGCGGGCGACACGTCTCGTGATGAACCAAGCGACCCCAGGGGCGCCCCGTCTGAAGAGCGTTCCAAAGCCGTCAAAGAGCAGACGCCGACATTCATAACCATTGTTGGGTGCCGGGGCCTTGAGTGGTCCTCTCCTGATTCCAGGAGAGGCACGACCCCCCGCACGGCTCTGTCAAGGCCCATGACCGGCGGCATCAGGAAAGGAAAATAGCGGTCACGTAGGAGGGACGGAGGGTTGGCGCCCGGAAGCTCCAGGCCTGCCAGGGTGTCAGGGCCATAGTGGCAGGGATAGCTCCACGCCGCACCGGGGCTGTCGTCTTCGGGGCGTGGATGATCAGCATAGTCACCGGCCTCGTGTTCACAACGATGGTGACGCACCGCCTGACGACTTCGCAGTTCGGCCTCTTGGAGGTCGTCACAGACGTCGTCGCCTTCGCGGGGTACCCGGTCTCGGTGATAAGCTACTGGATACCGCGGGATACCGGAAGAGGCGGGAAGTTCGGGAAGACCGCGATAGTGGGCAATCTCTACCTGTCGCTCGGCGGGTGCGCTGTCTTCGCCCTCTTCGCCCTTGCGGGAGGGAGCGCGATCGCGTCGAGCGCCTCGCTCTTCTTCTCGGCCCTGGCCTTGGTCCCGGTGGCGTACTGGTACCGGACCGCGAACGCCATACTCTCGGTCCACAGGCCGCAGGCGACCGCATACACCCTCCTCTCCACCGAGGCGTCGAAGCTCGCGGTCGGATACCTCCTGATCTTCGTCCTCGGCTGGGGCCTCCCCGGGGTGCTGCTTTCGTTGTCCCTCTCCAACGTAGTCCAGGCAGGGCTGGGGACCTACTTCGCCAGGGGGACGTTCGAGGGGTCGTTCTCCTTCGGCCAGCTCAAGATGTGGCTCAAGAGCGCGTGGCTCCCGCTGTTCGACTCCGTCCCCGCGATAGTCACGCTAGCCGACACATACGCGGTGTTCCTTGTGACCGGGGGGTACGTGCTCACGGGATACTTCCAGGCAGCGTTCGTCATAGCTTCGATGGTCGGGTACTCGCGATACCTCTCCTATGCCCTCTACCCGATGCTCCTCCGGGGGGGTGGGGAGCGTATGATCGGGTCCCTGTTCGACCTGATGATGATGGTCGGCGTCCCTATGGCTGTCGGGGTCGCGGCGCTCTCTCCAGATTTCCTGTATCTTCTCTCCAAGCAGTACGTCGTGACCTCGGTCCCGCTCGTTCTCCTCGCCTTCGGGGCCCTGGCGAACGCAATCTTCATACTCCTGGACTACTCCCTCATGGGCAAGGACACCTCGGACATAGCTGAGGGGAACAGGCACAGGAACCTTCTGAGGGGGTCGCTCTTCTTCGTCCCGTCGGTCAACTTGGTGTACGGCGTCTCCTATATCGCGAGCGTGGTGGCTATAGTATACGTGGGGGGAGGGTTGGGATACTCGTACCCGTTCATCATAACGCTGTGGGCGCTGGATCAGCTCGTCCTTCTCGCGGCTTTCGCGTCCATCAAGCTCAGAAGACTTGGCCTGGCGCCCTTCGCAGGCACGATGAAGCCTCTGGTCTACTACTCGGGGTCGGCCGTCTTCATGGCCGTCGTGATCAGACTGGCCGTCCCATACTTCCTGGCCGCCGGGATGCCGACCATCGACTATGGGTTCAGGCTCATCTTGCTGGTGGCTCTGGGGATGTGCGCCTATTTCGGCCTCCTCGCTTCTGTGGACAAGCGTTCCCGAGAGCGCATAGCGAGGATCCCACGAATCGTCTACAGTTAGCCCGAGCGCATCCGGGCCGAACCACCCGTCCCGCGGTCGAGCCGCCCGGCTCGGAGCGAGCGCTCACCCGCCGGCTCCCAACAAGAGGTGTTCCGCCCTGCAGTACTCCAGGGTGGCTGCGTAGTCGTCGTCCAGCTGGGAAGCAAGGTCCGCCGGGATTTTCCCCGTCGCCGCTGCGCCGCCTGTCGCAGGTCCCCTCGCCTTCCCTGGGCTCGTCTGGTATCCTCCAATCCTCCTCAGCGGGTTGAGCTCCCCGAGGGCTTTCCGGAGCGGCGCCTTCCCCTCAGGATCCGCCAAGTTGAGGAAGTACTTGGCCGGGGCCATCACCGTCCTGGTGAGCCTGAGATATGGCGCTGCGGTCCTCCGCTCTCCCTCGTCTAGTGACTTCAGCTTCCCCATGTTCGAGCGCAGCGGCTCGACCTCCGCCTCCCCCACGCCGAGGAACTCGAACACTTCGCGCATCACCTGAGTCGGACGGTCCGAAAGGGACCCGTTGTCCACCACCCTCACGGCGTCTCCGAACAGCTGATGGTAAGAAGTCAGCATCTCCTTGAAGAAGAAGGGGCGGGCCTGCGGCCTGAACCTCCTTTCTATCCAGCGGCCGAAGTCCGCTTCAAGGTGATAGGTGAAGCCATGAAAGTAGAGACTCAGCAGCCTTTCCTTCTGCTCCCTTATCATGAACAGGAGCTTCGCCCCTGGAGCGAACCGCCAAAGCCGCTGCGGGAACTCAGGGGGCCATATGTATGATTGGCTCCCGTCGACCCGGAATCTGAACCCTCCCCTCCTTTCGAGCTGCCCGCGGTACTGGTCCATGTCAAGGTAGGTGAAGTACGGCCTCTTCAGCTGATGGTGGTCCCTGGCCCATGCCGGGAGGTCGATGCCTATCGCCAGAGTGTTCGGCTCCTTCGGGCTCATCACGTACACCTCGGGGTTCTGCTTCAGGTAGTCGCATAGCGCGGTCGTGCCACACTTCGGGAAGCCTGGGACGAACAGGTTGGGCTTCCAGTCCTGGCCCATCTCTCAGGCGCTCCTGTTCAATCCAGCAGGCACGATGGCGCCACGCCTTTGAAAACGTTTTCCGGCTCTGCGCATGCGGCGTCTCTGGCCGGCGCCCTCAGTCGTACCGCTGCGTGAATCGAAGGCTCCGGCGGGCGGGCCCTTCATCCGCTCCCCTAAACCCCCGGCTCCGCCAAGAGGCGCTCGTCTGCCTTCCAGCCCCTTCAGTCGCGACCGCCGTCCGCCAAGAGCAGGTGCCTGTCCCTGCAGAATCCGACGGTCTCGGCGTAGTCTTCGTCGAGCTTCTCCGCCAGCCCCGGCGGGATCTTGCCCTCTTCAGGGAGCCCGTCGACTCGGCGGGCTACAGGGTTGCTCCTCTGCTCGCTCTCCCCTCTCATCATCCTCCTCAGCGGGTGTAGCTGGAAAAGGCGGTTCAGAGCCGGAGAGCTCCGTCCAGGGTCGGCGACGTTCCAAAGGTAGGTGGCAGGCAGGCGGACGTCCCGGACGAACCGGGCGCGCTTCGACCGAGCGGCCCTCTGCGTCGGACTCAGCGACTTCAGCTCCCCCACCTTCGAGCTGACCCTGTCCACCTTGACCTTGGCTACGCCAAGGAACTCGAACACCTCGTCCATCGTCGGTTGAGGGGACCGCTCCAGTGCCTCGTTTCGGATCACCCTCATGGCGTCTCCGAAGAGGGCGTGGAAGCTAGCGAGCTTCCTCCGAAAGAGAAACTTGTCGACCTCCGGCTCAAGGCGTTCGCTCGCCCACCTGATGAAGTCCGGTTCTCCATGCTCTGTGTAGAGGAAGTAGTACATGCTGACGAGCCTGCTCTTCTGCTCCCGTATCATGAAGAGGAGCTTCGCGTCGGGGGAGAAGCTCTTCAGCTTCGCCGGAAACCGAGGGGGGAAGATGTAGTTCTGGGACCCTTCGGCCCTGTATCGGACGTCCCGGTGCCGTTCGAACTGCCTCTTGTACGCTTTGAAGTCCAGGATCGGATAATACGGCCGCATCAGTCTGACCTGTCTCGGCCCCCACCGGGGCATCCTCTCGCCTTCTACCAGAGTGTTCGGCTCCTTCGGGCTCATCACGTACACCTCGGGGTTCTGCTTCAGGTAGTCGCATAGCGCGGTCGTGCCACACTTCGGGAAGCCTGGGACGAACAGGTTGGGCTTCCAGTCCGAGGCGGCTCCGGTCACGGCAGTGGCACGAGTTGGCACGACGCTTTAGAAACGTTTCTTCTGGCCCGCCGCCGGGTCTCCAGCCAGGCGCGTCCCGAGCGGCGGCCCCGGCCGAGGTGGGCCTTCGCTAGCTCTCGGTGGCGTATCCTGCGCCGTCAAGGCTGAGGTGCTGCACGTAGGCGTGCAGGACGCCCCTGGTCGAATCTATCCTCCGCTTCATGAGCTGCCTGGCGGCCGCGACGTCTCCGGACCTGGCGAGGATATAGGCGGCCTTGAACGGCTCCTGGAGGAGGAGCCTTTTGAGCTGGTCGGCTGGGGTGAGCAGCCCCAGCAGGTATCCGCACTTCGCGCTCTCGTACGTCTCGGCCGCCATGTCCCGCCCGGACAGCCTGTGCACGTAGTTCTCCCCTGGCGTCCTTATCCACTTGTACCCGTTCTTCTCTATGTACAGGCGCATGTACTCGTCTTCGTAGTAGTGTATGTTGGGGAACCTGATCCCCCGCACTGCGGCTGTCCGGACCAGGGTCGCCCCTGTGAACGCCCTGTCTATGGTGTCGAGGGGCCCCTCCCTCCCTAGCGCCCTGTTGAGCGAGCCCATCGCGGAAAGGACATGGTCTGCATCCCTGTTCCCGGTGTCGGCGGACTGCCTCCCTTCAACCGCCCCTGTCCTGTCAGTCATCGCGGAGGTGACGTCACCGAACCAGTTCGGCATCAGGATGACGTCGGTGTCGATGAAGGCGAAGAACTCGGTCTCGACCTGGTCCACGAGCTTCTGCCTCGACCGCCCCCGCCCCTTCGTGGAGTCAACCACAATCCTGTTGACAGGGATGACCTCTTCCAGGTGGCGCGTAAACTCGCCCGGCAGCGGCCTCAGCGAGGGGACGCAGACGTCGATCCTCAATTCGGGCGCCCGCCTGGCCGGGCGGAGGGCCGCGCTCCGTCGACCGGGGGGATGGGCGGCCACGGTCCCGGGGCGGCTGCACCCCTGCGCCTCCACGGAAGCGACCTGTTCGCCTTGGCCCATGCCGCCTTTCTCATGCTTCCCGGCCAGATGCTCGGGCCGAGTTTTAAGCTGATTGTCGCTCCGCGTCTTCGTCGGGGCGCTTCTTCTGCTCATCCTTTAGTACTCCTGAAGCACGGCTCGCAAGGTCTTTCCTTTGTGCGGCATAGGCGGGTGCGTAGGGGGACAGGCCACGAAGGAGCTCCTCAGGGCCATGTCCGCCCTTACGAAGCACCGTGGTCCGGACGATTACGGCGAGTACGTAGACCGAGGAGTCGCGATCTTCTCGAACCGCCTGAGCATAATCGACGTCGAGGGCGGTCACCAGCCGATCTTCAACGAGGACGAGTCCCTCTCCATAGTCTTCAACGGCGAAATCTACAACTTCGCCGAGATGAGGGCGGTCCTGGAGGCGAAGGGCCACCGCTTCAGGACGAGGTCCGACACGGAGGCGATACTCCACGGCTTCGAAGAGTACGGGACGGGGGTGTTCGCCATGCTGGACGGGATCTTCGCCGTTGCCCTATGGGACGTCAAGGAAAGGAGGCTGGTCCTCGCGAGGGACCGCGTCGGGGTGAAGCCGCTCTACTACACCAAGACGCGGACGGGGGACTTCGCGTTCTGCAGCGAGGTCAAGGGCCTCCTTGCCCACCCTGACGTTGAAGCAGGGGTGAGCAGGGAAGGGTTGTACTACCTGGTGTCCCTCTACTACGTCCCGTTCGAGCTCACCCTCTTCTCCGGGGTCTACAAGGTCCAGCCAGGCTCGTACTTCGACTCCAGCACCGGCGCCGTCACGCCCTACTGGCGCCCCCCTGCAGTGAGCGCGGGCCCGGTCCCGACCGCTGAGGCGGTCCGCGACGCTCTCGAGCAGTCGGTGAAGCGGCAGCTTGTCTCTGACGTCGAAGTGACCTCCTTCCTGTCCGGGGGGCTGGACAGCTCGACGGTGGTCGCCTTCGCCTCGAAGCACTACCCGCGCGCTCTGAAGACCTTCTGCCTCGGCTTCGGGCACGATGACGACGAGCTTGCCGACGCGCGGCGCGTCGCCGACCATTTCGGAACGGACCACCATGAGCTCGTCATCTCTGACAGAGCCGCCCTGGACCTGTACCCGGAGATGATATGGCACTCAGAGCAGCCGAAGCTCAACACCTACTACTGGTTCATCGACGAGTTCGCCAGCAGGTACGCGAAGGTCTGCCTGAGCGGGATCGGCGGGGACGAGCTCTTCTTCGGATACCCGACCTCCGCGAGGTTCACCGCCTTCCGGAAGGCCCAGCAGATGATGAAGGTCCCAGGCGCTTCGATGTTGTCGGCCCTCGCGACCGGGAGGAGGAAGGCGCTTCTGGCCAAAGTCAACGACAGGGCCCACTCATACCTCACCGTGGTGTCCCCTGTGTACGGGACTCTGGACGACACCGTCTTCTCCGCGCCGATAACCGAATTCAGGGACCGCCTGACCGAAAGGATGCGCAGCTCTTACTTCGGCGACGCCGGCGCCGACTTCGTGCAGCAGGCGACCTCCGCTGAGTTTGGGACCAAGCTGCCTGACGACTTCCTCGCGGTCGAGGACGCGACGTCGATGGCCCACTCCCTCGAGGTGAGGGTCCCACTCCTCGACAACCAGCTGCTCGACCTGATGCTCCCTGTCCCTTACCGCTACAACTACGGCCATGGCGAGGGGAAGATGACGCTCCGGAGGGCCATGGCGGGGGTGCTTCCGGAGTTTTGCTTCAGGAAGCCGAAGCACGGCTTCAGCCTCAACATAGTGAAGTGGTGGCCGGGGGAGTTCGGCGAGGAGATAAGGAGGGTCGTGTCAGGGTCCCAGGCGGTGAAGAAGTACTTCGACGTGGACGCCCTGAAGAGGCTGATGCCGGCCGCTGGGGGGTCCTATAGCACCTTGTCCCTCCTCTGGCACGTCTACGCGTTCCACGTCTGGCACGAGCAGTTCGTCGAAGGGGGGAAGGAGAAGGTCAGGGCCGCGGCCAGGGGGCTCGCCGTCTGACTCCCGCCCCCGCGGTGTCGTTCGGCGCCTCCGTGGGCTCTCGCCTCTCCGGGGGCACGAGGCTCCGTCCGACCCCGCAGTAGAAGAACCCCGCGCTCGTCGCCGAGGAGGGGACGACTGCGTCCCTGCCGTCTACGAAGGCGGCGGCCTTGTTCATGGCCTTCGACAGCGCCTTCAGGTCGAGCTTCTTGAACTCCGTGTGCGCCGTCGCCAGCAGCAGGCAGTCTGCCCCAGCCGCGGCCTCCAGGGCGCTTTCTGCCACCTTCATCCCCATAACCGTCTCTCCCCTGTACATCGGGTCGTAAACAGAGAGCTTCGCCCCCATCGCGGTCAGCCTCCTTATCGCCTTCTCGACCGGTGTGAGCTGCACGTCCCTTACGTCTGGCTTGTACGCGACCCCAAGCACGGTCACTTTGGACCCCTTCACCGTCTTCCCCACCGCGTTCAGCGCCTGCGAAGTCAGCTCAACGACGTGCTCGGGCATCCTGTCGTTTATCTCCCGGGCCATCCTCACAAGATAGGGGATGCTCCCATCTTTCATGGCCTCTGCGATCATGTAGTATGAGTTACTCGGGAGGCAAGGGCCCCCGACCCCGATGCCCGGATAGTGTGGGACGAAATTGTATTTCGTCGCGCACGCGTCTATCACCTCCATCGCGTCAATGCCAAGGCCCTCGAAGAGTATGGCGAATTCGTTGGAGAGGGCTATGTTCACGTCCCTGAATATGTTCTCGGTCAGCTTGACCGCGTTCGCCGTCCGCGGGGACGACACGCGGATGGGTTCGACTCCCAGGGCGCGCCTGTAGAGCTCCACGACGGCCGCGGCGCACCCGGGCCCGGTAGCTCCTATTATCCTGGGGAGCGACCTCATGTCCTTGAGTATCTTGCCAGGGTCAGACCTCTCAGGGCACGCCGCCAGGCCGAACTCTGAGGTGGCCTCCAGGCCAGACTTCGACTCCAGGATGGGGCCTATCATCCCTTCCACAACCCCCGGTCCTACGGTGCTCTCCGTGACCACCACCGTCCCCCTCTTGAGCCGCACCCCGATTTCCTCGGCGGCGCGCCTGACCGCGGAGTAGTCTGGCGTCTTCCCCTGGTCGACGGGGGTCGGGACGCAGATGACGATGAAGTCCGAGTCAAAGGCGTCGTCTGGGGAGGTGGTCGCCCTTAGGGTGCGGCCCACGGCGTGCTTCTTCACCAGGTCCCCTAGCCCCGGCTCGTCTACGAACTTGCACCTCCCTGCGTTGGTCTCGTCGACCACCGTGGGGTCCACGTCGAAGCCCGTGACTCTCGCCCCTGACTCGGCGAAGAGCGCGGCGGTGGGGAGGCCGATCCTCCCGAGTCCCACAACAGTGACCTTCACCTTCCCCCCCTCCAGGCCCCGCGCGAGCGCCCCCGCCGGGAAGTTGAGCGTCTCCGCGAGGTTCCCTTCCTTCGATGGGCCAGCCAAGCTTCTCTTGGTCGCAGCCCCTGGTGGACTTTATTATGATTGTCGAATAGTCGCGCCGAGTGCAACGCGACCAGGGCGCAGGTGACCGGGGTGACGGTGCGACAGTGGGTGTCTTCATGGCGGTCAGAAACGAGAGGGGGTTGGGGAGGGCCCTCGCGTCGCTAGAGGCCCAGTCGTTGAGGCCCTCGGTGGTGGTCGTGGTGGACGACGGGTCGACGGACGGGACCGGCGGGTTCCTTGACGCCGCCAGAGGGAGTTACTCCTTCGACTTGGAGGTGGTCCATCTCGAGCCCCATGAAGAGAGCTACGTGGGCCGGCCTGAGCTGGCCCGGGTCCTCAACCGCGGGCTCGGCGTCCTGGCGAGATGGAAGGCGCCGCTAGACTTCGTCATGAAGCTCGACGGAGACCACTCGCTCCCCCCGGGGTATCTGGCCGCCGTGATAGGACGAATGCTGGAGGATCCCCGTCTGGCGGTGGCGAGCGGCTGCGTCGTCGGGGAGAGGTCGGCCGAGTCGTCCCCCAGGGGGTCGGGGATGGTGATCAGGGTTGGCTTCTGGAGGGACGCGAACACGATGCGGTTTCCCCTGGAGTATGGCTGGGAGAGCTGGTTGTATCTGAAGGCGCAGGCGTCTGGCTACTCCACCAGGTCGTTCTCAGACATCGCGAGCGTCATCTCCAGACCCACCTCCATCTCAAAAGGCCTGCTCTACGGGAGAGGGATGTACGCCCTGGGATACTTTTGGCCCTACGCGCTGGGGAGGAGTGTCGCCCTCACGGCTCGCTCACCGAGGCAGGGGCTCCAGATGCTCAGGGGGTATCTCGACCGGAGAGGGGTAAGGCGTTTGGACGTCGCTACGTACGTGAACAGGTCTCAGAAGAGGCTGCTGGTGACGAGGGCGGTCAAGGCGCTCGCGCGCCACGGATGACGCCATCCGGCCGTCGGGAGGCCGGAGCTCCCCCAGCCCCTCGGCGGCCCCGGCAAGTCCCCAGCCCTCCCGGCCCCTGTTCAGGGGCGCGTCTCTGGCAAAGAGGCGTTCTCTTTCGCGAGCTTGGCTAGGTTTTCGGGCGCGTTTCCACCGCTGAAACCCATCCACGGCAAAGTCTCAGGATCTCCCGATGGACGGCGGGGTTCGCCGACGCCACGAAGCTGAACCTGTGCGCGAGGTCGAACTCCGGGGAGAGCTTCCCGCCTAAGCCGTCGGTGACGACTGCCCCAGCTTCGGCTGCGATCAGGTAGGCTGCGGCGAAGTCGGTTATCCTCATCGTCCCTCTCAGGTCGACGAAGGCGTCCGTCTTCCCCTCCGCGAGGTAGCACATCTCCAACGCGTTGGCTCCCAGGTGCACCTGTCTCTTCACCCTGCCGAGCAGGGGGGCGAGCCCTTCAGCCAGCCCCGGCGGGCCTCTGCTCAGGTCTACCCCCACCACCGCCTCGGCGACCTCGGCCGCCTTGCTCGTCCTGATCGCTCTGCCGTTCTTTCTCGCTCCCCCTCCTCTCCGTGCAGAGTATACATCGCCTGTCACTAGGTCTCTGACAACACCCACAGTCACCGAGTCGAGCGTCCCCGCTTCGACGACCGCCACCGATGTACAGAAGAACGGTATGCCGCGCTCGAAGTTCGACGATCCGTCAAGCGGGTCCACCACCGCCAGGGTGCCGCCTTCGGCCTCCCCGGCGTCCCCCGCCTCTTCGCTCAACACCTTTACTCCCCCCACCTTCCGCAACTCGTCCAGCAGGGTGTCCTCCGCGAGCCGGTCGGCGTAGATGGTCCGGTCCCCGGCCGCGCCGACCCCTACCGTCCTGCCGCGACCTCCCCTGGAAGCGAGGGGGGACAAACGCCTCCGGACTTCTTCGGTCGCCCCGAGCAGGAACGCTTCCCACTCCTTCGTGTTCATGCAGAGCTCACTTTGCGCTTCCCGATGATGCCGACGATTTCCTTGAGCGTCGCATCCAGGTCAGAGTCTGTCTCCACCTTCTCTAGCGCGTCCTCGCCCAGCTCCGCATGGATCTCGGCGAGCGCCGTGTAGTACCTAGTCCTGAAGAACTCCGTGGGGTTCCTCTCCCGATCGTCCTTCTTCAGCTGCCTGCTGTTTATCGTCTCGTCCCCTGCTTTCAGGAGTATGTACAGGTCGGGCCTGAGCCTGGGCTCGGAGAGGATACCTTTCACCATCGAAAGCATCAAGGGGTATGCGGCGCTCTTCCCCAGCTCAAACCTGATCTTGGCGTACGCGAGGTCAGATATCAGGTAACCTTCGGAGACGATGTTCCTCTTCTCTCGCTGGCTCGATATTATCGAGGCGTATCCCATCGTGGCCCCCAGCAGGCTGAAGTCCGCGGCGGTGTCGGCCCTGTCAGCTACAGGGACGCGCCGATCCACGGCGTGCGCCGACTCCTGGAGCCTCAGCCACCCCATCTCCTCCATCCTCATCGCGAGTGAAGTCTTGCCGGTCCCAGAGAACCCTTCGAACGCTACGAACATCATAGGCGCCCCGGCTCTTCGCGCTGCAGATTTAACCTGTGGGCGGGGCCTAAGGCAGGGCGGCGAACGCGGCGTAATTGAACAGCAGCATGTAGGCGACGTAGGCGACGAACCCGATAGCGAGGTAGGCTACAGTGGGGACCCCGTAGGTCACCTCCACCGCCGCGTCAGACTTCCCCGACGCCTCCACTTCGTCCCTGGCGACGTTGACGTCCCTGCTCACCTCTGTCCTGACCCCACCCGAGACGATGGCCTTTGGGATCCACCTCTGCTCTCTAAGGAACTGCTCCATCGGGACAGTCTTCCGCCTCCCTGCGTTACCTCTTGCGAACTCGTACGATATGTGAGCGGCCGCGACCACGGCCGCCCCGATCAGTGGCGCCAGCGGGGAGAGGGGGTAGGGGTCCGAGGCTACCACCGCGATGGCGATCCCGTCGGCCTGGCCGATCCCCCCGAAGAAAGCGAATCCGAGCGCCAGCCCCCCGATCAACACGAGCTTCACGAGGTAGAACCCCAGGCCCGCCCCCCCAGCGACGAAGAAGGAATAGAGCGTCAGGGCCACCGCGGCCGCGGCCGGGATCCAGACGAGGTCGCTCACCGCCCTGTCCTTTACGTCCTGGTAAGCGGCGAGCGCGAAGGAGGCCGCTATGAGGAGCTCCGCGTACAACCGTCCTCCCAGGGGGAGTAGCGGATATAAGGAGCAGAGCCCGCCCTAGACCTCGTCCACCTTCAGCTTCTGACCTCTGAAGATCCTCTCGACCTTCCCGATGTCGTCTATATCAGAGGGACCCTTGTCCGTCCTTATCCTCTTTATCCTGGGGAACCTGAGCGCGTACCCTGAGTCGTGCCTGTCGCTGCGCTGGACGCTGTCGAAGGCGACTTCCACGACGATCTCGGCTCTCACGGTCCGCCGGTACCCGAAGTCCTCCAGGGTGATCTCCTTCAGTCTGCGCGTCATCTCCTGAATCTCCTTGTCGGTCAGGCCGCTGTACGCCTTGCCGACCGTCTTCAGCTCGCCACCGTCCCTCACCGCGAAGGTGTAGTCAGAAATGACCCCTGCCCTCTTCCCATGGCCGTACTCGGCCGCGACTATGACAGCGTCCAGGGTGTCGAGCTCCTCCTTCAGCTTCGCCCACCCTGACCCCCTCTTCCCCATGGCGTAGGGCTCCTCCGGGTCCTTCACGACGAGCCCTTCATACCCTAGCTCCCGGCTGCGCCTGAACGCAGCCTGCACCTCTTCTTCGCTCTTGACGTCGGACGTCTCGGCCAGGCGCGCCGGAGTCCCCGCGACCACCTCCCGCAGGATCCTCCGCCTCTGGGAGAGGGGCAGGTGGACCGTCTCCTCCCCTCCGCTGAAGAGTATGTCGAAGGCGAAGTAGGTGACAGGAGCCCTCCTAGCCGCTTCCTCGAAATCCTCCATCCTCCTGAGCCGCCTCTGCAGGAGCTGGAACGGGAGAGGGCGGCCGTCCGCGAAGGGGACCGCCTCGCCGTCGAGAATGAATTCTCCCGCCCCTCCGCGGAAAGACTCGACGATCTCAGGGAAGCTCGACGTGATGTCCTCGAGCCTCCTGGAGTATATCCTGACCTCCCCCCCGGCCCGATGGACTTGGGCCCTGACCCCGTCGTACTTGTACTCGGCGTACACGGTCCTCGCGAAGTGTTCCGATATTCCGCGGGCGGTGGCGAACGGCTCGGCGAGCATGAAGTTGACCGGCCTGAATGGCTCGATCCTGACCGAAGCCGCGGTCCCGGCCGCCGCCCTCCCTGCGAAAGCCCCTACGTCCCCCAGGACCATGTGGGCCCTGGCCGCTTCCTCCTTGGACAGCCCGTAGGCCGCCCCTATCGCTTCCTCGAGGAGGCCGGTGACCAGCCCTGTCCTCATCTCGCCCGTGAGCGCTTTCACCAGATACTTCCCCTCTAGGGGGGTGGCGGCAAGGAGGAGCGACTTCACTATCCTCTTCTTGGCCGACGCTGAGCCTTCGCCCTTGGCCGAGCGCAGCCTCGAGAACCCCGCATCGAGGTCGCCGAGCGTCAGCTCTTCGGCGAAGAGGGGTTGAGCCTTCTTATTCGCCAGGAGGTCCTCCGCCACCTCTCCGAGGTCGCCGTGATTCAGATATGACCTCGAGACGTCCCCTTCCGTGGCGCCCGTGACCTCCCGCAGCACCCCCAGGAGGGTGGAGTACCCCACCTGCGCCTCGTCCTTGCTCCCGCGCTCGGACGCCCTCCCAGACGCTACCCTCGCGGCGACTGTAGCGTCCTCCGCCCCGAGCCCCCTGAGATACGAAGACAGCAACGCGACCTTCTCCTTCTTGCTGCTCGTCCCCTTGACCCTCTCAAGGGTCTCTGCCAGCCCAAGGAAGGGGGCGCTCCTCATTTCTCCAGCGGGGTGACCATGACGAGGGCGGCCTCCCCGTCCTTGTAGTACCCCTCCATCCGCCCCGATGTCTTGTAGCCGAGCCGCTGGTAGAGGTTGATTGCCTCGGCGTTAGAGACGCGGACCTCCAGGTAGCACTCCGTCCCTCCCCTCGCGGCCATGGCCTCATGGGCCGTCTTCACCAAAAGGGAGCCCACCCCCTTCCCTCGATGCGGTTCCTTCACGGCGACGGAAACGATGTGCCCCTTCCTCGCGAGCCCCAGCTTCCGAATGTGAGAGAACCCATACTCCATCCGGCCCATGACGTACCCGATCACCCCTCCGTCTATCTCTGCCACCAGGAAGGACTCGGGGAACTCGGCTAGGATGTCATAGTAGAAGTAATCGGAGTAGTGCTCCGGGAGCGCCTCCTCGTTGATCTGTATGACCGCGGGGACGTCGCACCTGTCACACCGCCTTATCTCGTACTCTCCGACCCTCGCAACCACGGCCTTCTGCAAGCCAGTGGAACTCGCCGACCACGGCCGATTAAAGCTTCCTGGCCGGCACAAATGCTCGTCGCTCCTCTCGGGGGAAAGAGTGGCCCGTCCCCCAGCCATGCCGGAGCTCGGAGGGTCCCACTAGCGTGCGCCGGGGGTGTCATCATGAAGCCGAGTAAGAGAGCCGTGGCCTCGGCGGGTTAGCCCTGTCTGCGAATCTGGATACCCGAAGGCGAGCTTGCCCGCAGATCGCCGACTGCGCCGATGACTCTTGGCCGGGCAGGCCGCGCTAATGTCTTTATTATCGGAACGGTCGGGCGGGGGCTCTGCTTGTCCTCCAACACCGAAGACGCGGAGCGAATAGTCCGAGGCCTCTTCGAGGTCAAGCAGCACTTCGTCCTACCTGACGGTGAGCTCGAGTTCCAGGTCGCCTACGACGGCTCCACGAAGCGTAATTTCATGGAGTTAAAGGGGAAGGCGGCGGCTCTTGGCTTCAGGCCCGAGCTGACCGGTACCGCCGAGGAGTGCGTCCTGGTCCTCAGGAAGGCAGACCAGGGCACGCGGAAGCTGTCGCGCCTCCCCGCGCTCCTCCTCTTCTTCACGCTCGCCGCGCTCGTCTTCTCCGCCCTGCTGCAGCAGGAGGTCTACCAGGCCCTCATCCCGGACATCTCGCCGTATGTCTCTTTCTTCGCCTACGGCGCGACGATGGCGGTCATCCTGGGCGCCCACGAGCTCGGCCAGCGGCTCGTCGCTCGGACAAGGGACGCGGGGCACGCCAGTAGCTACCTCGTCCCCGGCATCCCTATCCTCCCCCCCTTCACCCCGTCATGGGGGTTCGCGTCGTCCCAGCGCGCCCCGGCCCTCAACCGCGACAGCCTCTTCGACACCGTGATCGCCGGGCCGCTGGCAATGCTCGGGCTCACGATCCTCCTCTTCGCCGTCGGCACGGTGACCTCCGTGCAGTCTGCCGTCCCGTTCTCGAGCACAACCCTCGCAAACACGACCGTGACCGTCAACCCCAACCTGATCCAGCTGGGCGTCTACTCGGTTCTCTCGCCTTTCGTCCACGCGGTCCCGTCTGGATACGTGGCTGTTTCGCCGATTGCCGACGGAGCCACGGTCGGTTTTATCCTGGTGTTCCTCTGCTCCCTCCCCCTCGCGTTCTATGACGGGGGGATGCTCACCACCGTCGCCCTCTCCTCCAGGGCGTCACGGGCGGCGGCTTACCTTGGCGTCCTCGCACTGCTGGCCATAGACACCCCGACCTACTGGGGGGTGGCCCTGCTTGGCCTTGTCCTCGTCGGACGCCCGTCCCAGCCTAAGCTGATGGACGAAGTGTCGGGTCTCTCGCGGTCAAGGCGCTGGCTCCTGGTCGGCCTGATCGTAGTCGCGTTCCTGTGCCTCCCCATCCCCCACAACGTGGGGACCATCCCTCTACCCTAGTTCAACCTGGCACTCGGGTGACCTCGGGACGACGTTGACCTTCCCCGAGCGCCCCACCTTGTTCAGGAGCCTACCGACTGCCTCCCCCGACCCCCTGGCCGTGGCCAGCCCCAGCTTCGACCTGGCGTAGGTATCTGGGAGCCCCGAAAGGAGGAGGACGTCGTACTCGTCTTTCAGCCTGCTGAGGTAGTGCGCCTCCTCGATCCCGTCTACGTACCTCTCCCTCCTCCGCTCCCACTCCCCCAGCCTCCCCGTGACCATCATCTCGAGCGCCGTTGACCCCATCCCCTCCGAGCACTCGGCTATCAGGAGGATGGAGCCAGACTTCCTGACCCCCTCGATTACGTTCCAGACCCCCCGGAGCGCGGAGGAGAGGGTGTCGTCGTAGCCGCGCCCCCCTGCCCCGATCACTATCCCCTTCCCCTGTTGCATCTGAGTCTTCGCGAATGAGTTCTTCACCGCGTCGAAGGGAGCGTCTTCCAGCACGGTCCTGGGCTTGCCTCCTCGGGGGACGACCGTCAGGAACTTGGACCCGGGGATCCCCCTGGTGATGCCCTCGGCCGCGTCGTAGGCTGCGGTCTTCTGGAAGGGGGTAGGTTCCATGTCCTTCCGCGAGCGGGCGGCCGTCGCCCTCGCCCCGGCGACCCACCAGAGGCATGCCTCCACCCTGGCGTCCACTAGGCCGAAGAGAGGGTCAGGCCTGGCGGTCCCGACGAACAGCTTCGCGCCTGCAGACGTCAGCTCCGTGGCGTAGACAGGCTCCTCCCCTCCCCCTGCGGGGATGGGGGGCGGGAGGGTGGTGACCTTTCCTTTGAGGTCGGGGACGCTCCCCTCGACGCGCTTGGGAGCAGGGGAGTAGATCCCTAGGCCGGGCGCTCCCGCGAGAAGGGGGGCTATCCCCTTCAGGACCTCCAGCGTCGCCGGGGCCGCGTCGCAGACGAAAACGCTGGCAGAGCCCTTCGCGAGCTCGGCGACCCGCTCGAGGTCCATGGCGGCTCCGTCGAGGGGGTGCTCCGACACCGACCCGAGGTTCTCCGCCTGTATCGTCACCAGGGTCTCCACTCCGCCGTACGGGATCCAGAGTTCAGGCAACCATGTAGGTTCCCGCAGAGTTAGTTTTTAAGCAAAAGCGTAGGGCGTGCCCTCATGGCCTGGAAGAGACGCAGCGGTCGCCTCGGCGAGCTGGCCGAGGGCTTGGTCAAGGCGGGGGCGCTGCAGTTCGGCGCCTTCTCCCTCCCTGACGGAAGGGACAGCTCCTACTACGTCAACCTGAGGGGGATCGCGAGCTACCCCGGGACCTACGGGCTGGCTGTGGAGGCCCTGACGGAGTTGGCGTCGAAGAAGGCTCCCAAAGCGGACGCCATCTGCGCCGTGCCGTTGACCGGGCTGCTCTACGCGCCCCCAGTGGCCGTCGCCTTAGGGAAGCCGATGGTCTACACCAGGATGGAGAAGCACGAGAACGAGAGGCTGGTCGAGGGGGAGGTGAGGCCCGGCTGGGACGTCGTCGTCGTGGACGACATCGCGACGTCCGGAAAGACAATCCTCGCCGCGGCCGACGCTGTGGAGGACGAAGGAGGGGAGGTCACCTCGGCCGTCGTCCTCGTGGACAGGCTCGAAGGCGCCAGGGAGAGGCTCGGCAAGAGGGGGATAACGCTCCACGCAGTGACCGACATGGTCGAGCTAGCGGACCTCCTCCACTCTATGGAGCTGATCACCGACGAAAACATGAAAGCAATCACGCGGTCAGTAGGGAAGAAGCAGCCCGTCCGCCGCAGGGGCTGAGTTGGTCACAATATCCGCCCTCCCAGAGGAGAGGTGGCGGGAGTACAGGGACCTCCGCCTGGAGTCGCTGCAGGACGAGCCAGCCGCCTTCGGCAGCTCCTACGAGGAAGAGCAGGCGCTGCCAGAGGAGGAGTGGAGGCGAAGGATCAGGACGGTCCTCTTCGCCCTCGAGGAAGGGTCGCCTGTCGGCATGATCACCTACGCGGTCAGCGAGAGGGTGAAGACGAGGCACATAGCGCACATCTACGGCGTCTACGTGCGCCGGACCGCCCGAGGGAAGGGGGCAGGGAGGGAGCTGCTGAGGGCGGCCCTGGAAAGGATAAGGGAGCACGGAGGGGTCGTCAAGGTCCAGCTCAGCGTCAACCCTGACATGAGCGCCGCCGTCAGCCTCTATGAGAGAGAAGGCTTCGTGGCCCAGATGAGGGCCCAGAAGGAGCTGCTGGTCGATGGCAGGTACCACGACCTGCTCTACATGGAGAAGGTGTTCTGAGCCGGAGACAAATTGGGAAGGAGAACCTCTCAGTAGACCATGAGGTTCTTCTCTTCTAGCGTCACGTGCAGGTTGTTGACCGCTCGGTAGACCTCGCTCTCCTTCTTGGCCCCGGTGCAGACTAGCTTCCCCGAGGCGAAGAGCAGGATCACGGTCTTCGGGTCAGCCATCCTGTGGATCAGGCCAGGGAACTGCTCTGGCTCGTACATCGACTTCGGAAGGACCCTTGCAGCCTCTTCGAGGTGCACCTTACCTCCGAGGCTCGCTGAAGCTACGATGTTCTGTATCTCCACCACCGCGTCGTTCTTGATGGGTATCTTCCCCTTCTTAAGCTGCCTGACGACTTCCTCGACCGCCTTCCTGGCCTGCTCCTCGGACTTGGCCCCGGTGCAGACCATCTTCCCTGAGCTGAAGATCAATGTGGCAGTCTTGGGGTTCCTCAGCCTGAAGACCAGGCCTGGGAACTGGTCGGGGTGGTATTCGACTGTGACGAAGTTCTTTGTGATCAGGTTGAGGTCGACTGTTTGGTTGATTGACGCTGACGCGACTACGTTCTCGATGCTTACGATTGCCTTTGTCTGTGGCAACTCGGGTGGGCGAATCCTTTCGATATATAAAGGGCATAAATACTTGGGAGAACGGGAACTGGTAACTTAGGCGGCAGAGCAGTCAAGATGTCCCATCTCCAATGAGTTAGAGATGAGCATCCTCTCGGAAAGGTTATCGCCGACAGGAGTCAAAACCTTGGTTCTCGCTATAGGTGCAAACTTCGCGGGTGTGCAACCATATCTCGACAGGAGAGATAAACGATTGAATAGCACCCACTATCAGCGAAGTGCACCTCTCCATCTCGACTTCCAAGAACCGTCTCTTTACCGAGTGAAAGGACAGCCGCTCCGGTCAATCAAAAAGGGCCCCCTGAAAATCCCCGTAACCAACGTGGGGAGGCCCACGGCGAAACAAGCGAGACCTTATGTCATATTTGGGGAACCATAGAACAAGACCATCCTCGATTCGGCATCTGGACTGTCACTCAATTTCCGGTCCGCTCCCCTTTCAACTCCCGCCTAATGTTGCCTGCGATTTGGTGTATATTGGTCTCTATCATACGCGCCAGGGCGCCACGCTAGGATCAACCGAGGGCCGAACTCGCTCAGAGGCCGTCTCTAAGGTTCCCGCACGTCCTCGCCCTTCTTCTCCTCCGGCTGAAGGAGTAGCGAGCCCACGACCACCAATATGATCAGAATGGACGGGAGGTAGTTCAACCACTGCGGTAGCCCGTATGTGTCGACATAGTATGCCAGCAGCTCTACGTAGGGGATCACGAAGACCACTTCCCCCTCGAGGCACCCCTGGGTTATCGGCCCCGTAGCTATCCCAAGTGATTGGTCTGTCCCTGGGTTGTTGTCCCCCTTGGTGATCAGCCCAGCGGAGGTGATCGCCACCACCCGGTGGACCACAGATATCCCGAGGGCGGAGCAAGACCCGCCGTAGACGATGATGTCGCCCACGTGCACGTCGCTGATTGGGACGCTCTGGAGGACGACGAGGTCCCCTCCTTCGAGGGTGGGGAGCATGCTGTGGCCGTCCACCCGGCGCGTGTCATTCTGGACGAAATAGGCCCAGAAGAGGAGGAGCACCACGGCCGCGACGTAGACTACGGTGCTCTTCGACGCCACCTTCATAGATGGACCCTCCCCGCCTGCTACCAGTTATATGTCTGAATCCGCCGATGTTTTTATCCGCCCTGAGCCGGGCAGGTCAGCCGTGGCAAGGCTTCCTCTGAAGCTGCTCGCGGTCGACGTCGTCCTCGTGGCACTCGCCTACCTCGTGGTCCGGGACCAGGCGGTCCGTGCCGACTACGCAGCTTCGCTGCACACCGCGTGCGCCAGCCTCTGCAGCTACACCCCCTCTTTCAGCTACGGGATTCTGGTACAGTATTTCACCATGACCGGGAACGGGGTCTCGCTCACCAGCCCTCCCACCCTCGACTGGTTCCAGGTGATAGCGGTCCTCCTTGTGGTGGTCAACGCCTGGCACCTATACTCTAACTATGTGAAAGGGGGGCAAGCGAGGAATGCAGGCTCCTCCGCTCCTCACCCCTGACCTAAGACACTCGTGGCAACCCTCCCTCCCCAGGGGTGGGATGCTCGCTCAGGTTCAAATGCCGAGGCGGCGGCGAGGTCGGACATGGGCCCACTCCTGGCCCGTCTCGTGAAGAGGACAGGCTCCATCGAGGCGGCGGAAGACGCTGTCTCCTCCATAGCGTCGACCCTGGGCCTCGTGGGCACCCCAGAGACAGACGAGCACCTCGCCGGGCTCGCCCTCTGCGCCAGGGGGGAGAGCATCGAGGCCGTGTCAAAGCACCTCACATGGAGGGACTTCGAGAGGTTCTGCTCCAGCATCCTCCGCGCCAAGGGGTACAGGGTGAGGGAGAACATCTACCTGAGGCGCCCTAGGGCCCAGGTCGACGTCCTCGGGGTCTCGGACAGGACCTCCCTTGCGGTGGACTGCAAGCACTGGGCCAGGGCGTCGGGGAGGGGGGCGCTCGCCGGGCTGGTGAGGGCGCAGCTCGGAAGGGCCAGGAGGCTGCACGACAGCCTCGACCCTGTGGGTCCTATCGCGGCCGTGGTACTGGTAGCGGTAGACCCGGGGGAGAGGTTCGTGGAAGGCGGGGCCGTGGTCCCTATCTTCGCCTTCAGGGACTTCCTCGACAGCATAGAGGAGCACGCAGGCCGGCTCGAGCTTGTCTAGCCGCTCCCGGTCGGCGCCGCGGCGTAGGGACCCATAAGGTCTTCCAGCTCCTTGATCAGCCCGATAGGGTCAGGGACGTCCTTGAGGATCACCACCCCGAGCCCTTCGGGGGACCTGTGGCTCCCCTTCCCCTGCTTCAGCTCCACGAAGACTGACCCGCACTTGAAGCGCCTGGCCAGCATCCCCTGAGAGTAACCGAAGCCCTGAATATTGCTGTATGCGACGTGTTGCTCGCGTCCGAAGCGCTTCTTGATGCTTATCCCTGTGTCTCCTATGGTGTACGTAGTGTACCCCTTGTTGTACATGTACGCCCCGATGAGCGCGTAAGACACCCCCATGAAGAGGAGGTAACCCGGGAGCGTGTTCGCGTCAATCTTCAGGAAGACCGAAAGGGCCGCGAGGGCGACGGTCCCCTTGATGAGGCTCTTCGTTACGTTAGACTTTAGCCTTCTTTCTGATTCCAACGCTCGTCATTAGTACAGCCAGCAGGCCGCGTCCACGTCCCCCGTCCTCCTCATCGGCGGCTCCTTCTCCTTGCACACGTCCATGACATAGGGGCAACGTGGGTGGAACCTGCAACCGGAGGGCAGGCCGACGAGGCTGGGGACCTCCCCCGACGGGGGGACGAGCTCATGGGTCCTGAGCGTGGGGACCGACTTCAGTAGGGCCTGGGTGTAGGGGTGCTTGGGGTTGGTTATCACTTCCTCTGTCGGGCCTTGTTCGACGACCTTCCCCGCATACATCACGGCTATCCTGTCAGAGATATAGCGGGCGACCGCTATGTTGTGGGTGATGAACAAGTAGGTGAGCTTGAGCTCGTCGTGAATCCGCGTCAAGAGGTTCAAGACCTGGGCCTGGACCGACGCGTCTAGAGCGGAGGTCGGTTCGTCGAGGACTATGAACGTCGGGTTCGAGATGATCGCCCTGGCCACGGCCACCCTCTGCCTCTGCCCCCCCGAAAGGTCTCGGACCCTCCTCTGGGCGAACGTTTTGGCGTCGAGCCCGACCAGGGACAGGGCCGTGTTGAACTGCTCGTCCTTCGAGGTTTTCCCGGCGTCGGACCTGTGGAGGGGCTCTGTGACTATCGCCTTGATGGACATCCTGGGGTCGATGCTGTCCGTAGGGTTCTGGAACACCATCTGCACCTGGCGCCTTATCCTCTTGTAGTCCTTCCTGGAGACCTTCTCCCCCATGAAGTAAAGGTCCCCCTTGGTCGCTGTCTCGAGGGTCGCCAGCATCCTCCCGAGGGTTGTCTTCCCGCTCCCGCTCTCGCCCACCAGGGCCAGTACCTCGCCGGCGGGTATCGTGAAGTCTATCTCGTCGACGGCCCTCACCCAGGCCTTCGGCTGGCGCGAGACCAGCGACTCGATGAACCCCCTCCTCGAGGCCTCGAAGTACTTCGTGAGGCCCTTGGCGCTGAAGACGGCCTCAGTCATAGAGATGGCACCTGAGGAGCCTGTCCTCCACCTGCTTGACTCCAGGGTTCACCGTGTTACATATGTCCATGACCTTCGGGCACCTCGGGTGGAACCTGCACCCGCTGGGAGGGGCCAGCATGTTGGGGGGAGACCCTGGTATCGCGACTAGGTCGCCCTCCCTCTTCGACTTGTGGGGGATGCTGTTGACGAGTGCCGTGGTGTAGGGGTGCAGGGGCCTTGTCACCACCTTGTCGACCGGTCCCAGCTCGGATAGCTCCCCTGCGTACATAACCAGGAACCTGTCTGCCACGGTGTACGCCACGGCCATGTCGTGGGTGATGAAAAGGACAGACATCCCGTACTCGGCCTTCAGTTCCTTGATCAGCTTCATCACCTGGGCCTGGATGGTGACGTCCAGGGCTGAAGTCGGCTCGTCCGCAATCAGGATCTTCGGCTTCATGACGAGCGCCATGGCGATCACCACCCTCTGTATCTGGCCCCCTGAGAGCTCGTGGGGATACCTTCTGAGGATGACTTCGGGGTCGGGCATCCTCACCCCCTTGAGCCCCTCCACCACCACCTTCGTCGCCTCCTCTTCGTCGTAGGGTTCGTCGCGCATGATCTTCTGCGTCCTGATGGCCTCGAGCATCTGCCTGTCGACGCGCTTCACGGGGTTGAGGCTGTTCAGCGGGTCCTGGAATATCATGAACGCGTCGCTCCCCCTGTATTCCCTCAACCTCCTCCCTTTCAACGAGAATACGTCCTTCCCGTCGACCAACACTTCCCCCTCGTACGTCGCGTTGGGGGGGAGGAGCCTCACTATGGCGTGGCCGAGGCTCGACTTCCCGCAGCCGCTCTCGCCGACAATCGCCACGCTCTCGCCCTTCTCGACGGCGAAGTCCAGCGACCTTACAGCTTCAAGGTCTCCATAGACCGTACGGTAAGCTACTCGCAGTCCCTTGACGTCCAGCAGCAACTAGTACGAAAGCCTCCCACCAACCATGTCCTGTATCCTGTCGCCGAGCAAGGAGTAGCAGACCACTATCGCCATGATCACTATGCTCGGGAAGAGCGCGTACCACCACACTCGGGGGACATATTGGAGCCCCGACGCTGCCATCGAACCAAGTTCTGGCTGGCCGACCTGGACCCCGATCCCCAAGAACGCGAGGGTAGAATAGGTCAGGATTACGTTCCCGAAGTCTAGGGTAGCTATCGCCACTATCGGGTCGATGGCGTTTGGGAAGATGTGCCTTACGATGATGCTGAAGGGGGACAGCCCGCTGAGCCTCGCTGCCTCCACGTATCCCCTTGACTTCAGGGTCAGAGCCTGGGCCCTGAAGAACCTCGCATAGGTCGGCCACCAGATGATCGTCAGGGCGACGAGGACCACCACGTAGCCGTTTCCGAGAGTCAATGACAGGGCTATTGCGAAGACGATAAGCGGGAACGCGAGGAACGCGTCCGTCACCCTCATCAGGATCTCGTCGGCCCAGCCGCCTAGGTACCCCGCCGATATCCCAAGGAACATCCCTATCACTATGGCCGAGACGACGATGAGGACCGAAGCAAGGGCGTCTTTCGGTATAGCGTACAAGATCCTCGATAGGATGCTCCTCCCCGTCTCGTCGTACCCGAAGATGCCGACCGGAAAGTTGGCTAGGGTGGGTGCGCCCAGAGACCGAGCGAAGTTGAACTGGAAGGGGTTCGACGGCAGCAGGACGTAGCTCAGTGCGAGGTTGTGGGTATAGTCCGCCGCCATCTCGATTATCCCCTGTATCAGCCCATACACGAAGAAAATCCCGATCCCTATCGCACCTGTTAGAGCGATCTTGTCCCTCCTGATGAACCCGGCTATGAACCGCAGCCCCGACGACTCCCCGAGTGGGACCTCCGCCTCGTTGTGGACGGACACGCTTGTGGTGTGGCTCTTCCCCTTGAACAGCCTGAACCTCCCGGCTTTGTTCGTGTCTTTGCTCTCCATCTAGGTCAGCCTCACTCTCGGATCCATCACGCCGTAGAGTATGTCTGCGATGAAGTTGGCTATTATGACCGCGAGGCCGATTATGACTGTGATGGCCAGTATCGCTGGGTAGTCGAGGTTGTACGCCGCGTTCACGAAGAAGAAGCCGATGCCGTGGTAGGAGAAGATGTCTTCGACGACGACCGCCCCGCCCACCGTGAACGCGAACGCAAGGGCCATCAGGGTGATTATCGGTATTATGGCGTTCCTGAACGCGGTCCCCCAAACCACCTGCCGCTTCGGCAGCCCTTTCATGTAAGCCAGCTTGACGTAGTCCTTGTCGAGGGCGTCTACCATCGTCGCCCTGGTGAGCCTGGTGATCCCGCCGAAGCTTATCACGGCTATGGTGATGGCAGGGAGTACCAGGTGCCTGAGGTAGCTGTAAAGGTAGACCCAATCGTGCGCGAGGATCGCGTCGACGAGAGGGAGCCCCGTGACCGCGGCGGGGATCGCCAGGGTAGGATTGGCTACCTGGCCCGTCGGCAGGAGGTTCAACTCGTAAGCGAGGATCAACTGCAGGAACACCCCCACGAGGAAGACGGGCGCCGCCCATGTCCCGAGATAGATCGCCTTTATCCCGTAATCCGTCCCCGTGTTCCTGTTGGATGCCGCGATGGCGCCGGTGAATATCCCTATCACGACCCCGAGTATCGTCCCGAGGATCACCATGTTCAGGGTGACCGGGAAGTACTCTTCGATGACCAAGATCTCAGGAATGCCATATTGGGTATCGGTGCCAAGGTTCCCATGGAAGAACCCGTTCACATAGTTGAAGAACTGGACATAGATGGGCTGGTAAAAGCCCATCCGATGGGCGATCTGAACCAGCTCGGGGACGGTGAAGTGCGTGCCTACGTAGAGCCTAGCCAGGTCCTCGGGCGTAGGCGCGACAAGGTGTATGATAGCGAACATCAGCGCAATCATAATCAGGATTGTTATGAAGGCGTTCACGGCCCGTCTTGCGACGAAGAGCATGAACCGAGAGTCCAACTATCAGCGGGCCATCACTCCGCCCCTTGGGGCTCTTATAGATTGTTATCAACTCCGATCTTTGTCATACGTAGCGCCACTGCGGCGGAGTCCTGGCTGGGGACGGCTTTTCAATTTGGGTAGGCCTTTTTCGCATTTGGTGTGCGAATTCCTCCCCTCGGGTGGATGTTTCTCATTCCAGCATGGCAGGGGTGAGGGCCACTTGGCGACCACAAGCTTGGAAAGTCGCCCCCGGGGGGACAGAGAACCGGTGATGGGCCGCCCCAGGGCTCGTTCCCCCCCTTCCTTGGTCTGCACCTTGCGCGCTTCATCGCGCCCCCCCTGGCCTGTAGGGTGGGGGTCGTGTCTCAGGGCGTTCCTGACGCGCCCCTTCGCCTTCACCTCTGAACTCCCATGGCGTGGCGCACCCGTTGTCTGCTTATCCCTAGCCGCACAGTCGCGGCCGTCACCGTCCTCGGCTCCGGGGATGGCAGACGGTGGACAAATCTCGCGATTATTTCAAGAAAATGCGAATATGTCTCATGTGCTAACAATTCTTATATAACGTATATGACTTCTCGGGCCTGAGAATGTTACTAAGTCAACGAAAAGCAATTAGTACTACAGCAACAGTCGCCATCATCGTAGTCATCCTTGTCATCGCCGGCGTCGCCGGCTACTTCGTCCTCACGTCATCGACGTCGAAGACGACGACCTCGACGACCTCGACTTCGTCTAGCAGCGTCACGACCACTTCTTCAAGCAGCCTGTCGACCTCTTCGAGCAGCTCGTCGAGCAGTTCTTCGAGTTCCTCGACTTCGACTTCGACGGCCCCACCGACGCCCCTGACGGTAGCTTCGTGCACTTCTGCGATATCGGGGACTGTCCCTCCTACGCAGTCGTTCACCTACACCGCCAACTCGACGGCTAATAACTTCAACTACCCTGTCACTTCTACCCCGCCCACCACTGGCCCAGGCCAGTATGGGCCGACCAACTCTAGCCTACTCACCGACGAGTCCATCGGGACTCCGCCGGACTACCTCGACCCAGCAGCAGGGTTCTACTCGCAGGATGTCACATACAACAACGCAGTGTTCCAGAACCTGGTCATGTACAACGGTAACAGCGGCACACAGATAGTTCCTGTGGTCGCAGACCAGTACTGGATCACCAACGGTGGCTGTACGAACGTCTTCCACATTAGGCCGGGTGTCACCTTCTCCGACGGGACCCCCGCAACTGCCTATGACCAGTGGTTCTCGATCGTGCGCACCCAGTACATCAACGCGCCTTCCGGCATCAGCCTGTTCAACTGGAACGGGGTCTCCTACAACGAGACCGCGGGCGCCCAGTTCGCATCTGGGAGCTACTCCTACAACACCATGGGCAACCAATTCCCGTGGGGTCTGAGGATGGCCATCCAGTCCGTAACAGGGCTCCAGACCGCAGCTGACACGCCGGCCGCCGTCAACCTCGCAGTGCAGGCGCTGAACCAGATGCTCAGCAACTTCAACCCCTCGAACTCCACTCAGGCTGCTATAATGCAGTATCCTGAGCAGGCGTACGTGGCCAACTCGACATACTTCACCGCCAACTACCTGAGGAGCCTCGGGCCCTTCGGTCCACAGCTGTGGGCAGGGTTCGACGGCCAGCAGGTGGTCGAGCCGGCGTTCGTCGACGCCCACGGAGGGGTCGCCAACAACACTGCCAACGCATACTTCGACACCCACGGCGGAATCGGGACCGGACCTTACGTCGTATCGTCAGTAGGGCCTGGGAACAACCCGGTCGTGCTGACCGCGACCCCCAACTACTGGGCGGGCAAGTCGTCAGCAACGAACATCCCGATGGTCGCCAGACCAGCCAGCATCGACACCGTAGTTATGGCGCCGTTCTCCACCAACGCACAGGCCGAGGGTGACTTCGGGAGCAACAAGGCTCAGCTATCTGCTGAGTCACCGTTCCTGTACAGCGCGATGTATGACGCGCTCCCGGCAGATGTGAGAGCCACCTTCTCCTTCAACCAGATATTCCAGGGCATCGGCGCATACGACTTCGCGCTCTTCGCCCAGTTCAACCAATACCAGGCTCCGACCAACTATACCAGCTTCAGGCAGGGTATGGCGGCAGCGCTCAACTACACCGCGCTCAACCAGCCCAACTACTTCAACGGCACCGCATATGCGGGCTACTTCGTCGGACCGCTGACGCCAGCCTACGCCTACTATAACCCGCAGAACTACCCA
Source organism: Nitrososphaerota archaeon (assembly GCA_029785195.1). GTDB lineage: Archaea > Thermoproteota > Nitrososphaeria > Nitrososphaerales > Gagatemarchaeaceae > UBA183. Next base: position 236,795 of record JAFMAD010000001.1, on the reverse strand, counting down.
CTACCACAGGAGAACACCACCGCGGCCGTCAACTACTTCCAGGAGTTCGGCATGCAGTCTGGCTCCTACATGATCATCCCGTCTCCGCTGACGCTGTCTAACGGGACAACGCTCGCGGCCGGGACCGTCATAGGTGACGCCAAGGGTGTACAGCTACAGCCATTCAAGCTGTACTACGCCGTCCCTCTGGTAGGGTCTCTGGAGGTCACGCTGACCGTGATCCAGAACTCTCTTAGCCAGTTCGGCATCTCCGCGGTGCCGTTCGGGACCACGACCACGGAGCTCGACATACTCGACTCCAAGCCTCAGACATATCCAGCGGTCCAGCTCGTCGGCTGGGGCGCTGACTTCAACGACCCATTCCTCGGAATGTTCTTCCCACTGATGACCCCGTCACCGTACAACGGGTTCTTCACCAACTCTACCGTCAACGCAGAAACGTTGGCGTGCGAGTTCCCGGCGTCCACAGCGCAGGCTCAGTCCTGTGCAACCACCCTCTACGCGATGGCGCAGCAGAACCAGATATGGATCTACACACCAATCCCAGAGATTCCTGCAGGGCAGCCCAACGCGGGCTTCCCAACGAACTTCTTCTTCGTCCAGCCTTACGTACATGGTGTAGTCGATAACCAGTACGTCGGCGGATTCTACAACCTCATCTACTACCAGCCAGTCAACGTATAGAGAAAGTCCTGGACCGAGAGGTCTGGGACCCTTCTTCTATTTTTAGGGACCCAGCGGAGCTTCCGCGGGCGCGGTCAGGACTCCACGCACGAAAACTATATCTTCACGCGGAGCCATTCTTCCATCCTTGCGAAACAGCGCACGCCGCCGCAAGGGGACTGGAAGGCGTGGCGGGGAGTGAGACGGCTGGCCGGGGCGAGAAGCCGTCAATCGCCAGGGTCTGGCACGGCGTAACCCCTAAGACGAAGCGGGCAGAGTTCATCCATTACGTGGGGGTGACGAGCATGGAGGAGATCAGGAATACGAAGGGCAACCTGGGGGCGTGGCTCTTCACCAGGGACGTGGGGGACAACACCGAGTTCCTCCTCGTCTCGATGTGGGACTCCGAGGAGTCCATACGCAGGTTCGCGGGGGACGACATCAAGAAGGCGAAGTACTTCACGAGAGACAGCGAATACCTGGCGGAGCTCGAGCCAAGCGTCACCCACTTCGAGGTATCGGGGAAGGTATAGCGCCCGGGCCCCGGTCAGAACCTGCGGGGGGACGCGAGCGCGCTCCTGCCGTCCTCCACCGTCGCAACCGCGGTGAGCGGCCTCATGTTGTAGGTGCTCGACATAGAGGATCCGTAGGCGCCCGCGTCGAGTATGGCCAGCAAGTCCCCCTGGGCCAGGCTGACCCCGAGGCGCCTCCCTCTGCCGAAGACGTCGGTCGACTCGCATACAGGTCCCGCGACGTCGTAAGCCGCACCCGACCGCCCCTCCGTCGAGGTCCATGCGGGGACGATCTCGTGATATGCCCCGTACAGAGAAGGCCTGATGAAGTCGTTCATCCCTGCGTCGACGAGGGCCCAGCGGACCCTCCCCGCCGCCTTCACGTAGTTCACCCTCGTGAGGAGTATGGTGGAGTCGGCGACCACCCACCTTCCCAGCTCGAAGACCAGCCTGGCCCTCCCCGCCCAGCGGGACCTGGCGAAGGCCCCCGCGGTGGCGTCGGCATAGTCCCCGATCGAGAGCTCCCCGTCCTCCTTCTTGTAAGGGACGCCGAGCCCTCCTCCTAGGTTGAACTCCTCCACGTCGGTCCCCAGGGCCTCGAGCTCCCCCGCCAGGCTTACCATCTCCTCCGTCTGCCTCCTGAAGACGCCTGCGTCTGATACCTGGGACCCTATGTGGGAGTGCAGTCCCGCTACCCTGGCGAACGTGAGGCTGCGGTCGTCCCTGCAGAACTTCACCACTTCGTCCCTCGCGACCCCGAACTTGTGCTCCCTCCCCCCGGTGGCCAGCCCAGCGTGGGTCTCCGCCTCTATCCCGAAGTTGACCCTGAACCCGAGGCGCACCCCCTTGGACCCGAGCGCGCGACTCAGGGCCTCGACGTCCCTGGCCTCCTGCGTCGACTCCGCGTTTATCATCCCCACCCCTGCCTTGATGGCGGCCGAGAGCTCCTCCTTCGACTTGCTGGGCCCGTCCAGGACGATGTCCCCCGGAAACACCCCATGCCTGATCGCCAGCTCGATGCCGGCTACTGACACCACCGTCGCGCCCGCTCCCTCCCTCGCGAGCCTCTCCACCACGGGGGGCGTGGAGTTGGACTTGTAGGCGAACGCGACCAGGACGTTTCCGTATCTCGACGAGAGCGCAGCCTTCGCCTCGTTGAACCTCTCAGCCAGCCTGCCGACGTCGGTGACGTACAGCGGCGTCCCGTACTTCTCGGCCAGCGACCTGGCTTCGACCCCTCCGATCCTCAGCGAAGCCCGCGAGATGTTCAAGTGCGGCCTCCTTTTGTCCATCCGATTCATCCCGGGCCGTCTCTATTTCTCCGTTGCCCAGGCCTGCTAACGGTTAAAACTCCCCAGCGGGCCGAACCCGCGTGAAGGGGATAGTGGTCGGCGTCGCCGACTTGAGGAGGAAGCCGAAGTTCAGGTCCGAGAGGATCTCCCAGCTCATCTACGGGGAGGAGGTCAGGACCCTGGGTTCGGAGGAGGACTACTACAAGGCGGTCGGGAGGGACGGATACGAAGGGTATGTGCAAAAGTCACTCGTAGGCGACCTGGAAGGGGACAGGGCCTACAAGACGGCGGCCAGGCACCGCGCCGACGGCCTCCAGTTCCCTTTCGGTTCCTACCTGAGCGAGAGGGAGGCGAAACGCTTCAAGGTCCCCCGGAAGCTCCTCGTCTCGGTGGACAGGGGGGCCGACCCGGCGAGCCTCGCTTTGGACTTCCTAGGAGTCCCATATCTCTGGGGAGGGACCTCGGACTTCGGCTACGACTGCTCCGGGTTCACCCAGAGGCTGTTCCGTTACTCTGGCATCGAGCTCCCGAGGAACGCGGGGTGGCAGAGGGACGCGGGGGAGGTTGTGGACGGGTTCGACGCCGCGAGGAGGGGGGACCTCGTGTTCTTCACGGGGCACGTAGCGCTCTACCTGGGAGGGAGAAAGATAGTGCACGCCAACCTGAGCCACGGAGGGGTCTCGATCACAGACCTCTCGGACGGGAGCGAGTACTCGAAGCGCCTCCTGGGGATCCTCCAGGGCGTCCGCCGCTTCGAGGGCGCGGACTTCGGACGTCCCTGAGGACCGATGGGTCGAGCGAGGGCCTCCCGACACTGATTATCCCCTCGGTCACCTGCACCCAGTTGCTGTCCTTCGAGCAGACCTCCTTCAGCATGCGGAGGCCCCGCCTGACGTCCTTCCGCGAGCTCAACAGTCCGACGGCCACCCAGTACTTCAGCTCGAGCTCCTCAGGGACCATCATCATCCCCTTCGCGTACGCCTCCAGCGCTTCTTCGAGCCTGTTGGAGCTCAGCAGGTCGTCCCCCATGTCGACCCACCTGTACCCGCGCTGATACTTCAGGAGTCTCCGGAGCTCCCCGAGGGGGTCAGGGTGGTCCTCTATCCTGAGATCGACCAGCCTCCCTTCCCAGTCATTCGGCTTCAGGTCGGGGGCGACGACGAGAAGGGCGGCTGACTGCTTCCCCCTGAGGTCTCCCCCTTCGGCTTGCGCTGCATCCAACGCTGATAGGAGCCTCTCGGGGAGCGGGGACCCCGAGCTCCTTTGGAAAGCCCTCTTCATCGCCCCCCAGACCCTGTCGTTCTTCATTATGTTCCCCTGGCAGCTGAACCCCTCCCCCGTCGCGTGGCCTGCGCATGGAATGCACTTCTCCCCCGTGTGCACCCCGACCGACCCGCGCGAGTCGACCATGGCCACCTGCCTCACCTCTTCCTTGGAGTCCACGCTCAGGAGCGCCTTCAACGCCTCAGGTGCGGCCTTCCCCCCGGACATCAGGCCGAGCCCAAGCGGTCCGTAGCGGACGTCGACGTTCGCCTGGGTGGCCACCGCCCCGACTCCGGCCCTGGCCCAGGGGACGACGGAGCCGACGGAGAAGTAGTGGGACTGGACCGCCACGCCCATCTCGCCTGTCTTTCCGTCCCGGGCGACGATGGAGTAAGTCATTGGGCCCGGCCACGGACGCTTGGGAATCCATTATTAAACGCCTGGCTGCGCCTCGGGGGATTGGCCAGGGTCGTCCTGTGCGGGATGGGCGCGGTGGGCACCGAGATCCTGAAGCACCTCGTCGAAAGGGGGCACACGATAACAGGGGTCATAGACGCTGACCCGGCCATAGCGGGGAAGACAGTAGCGGAACTCACAGGACTCCCTATCGGGGTGCGGGTGCACCAATCCGTCCAGTCTGCCCCCCTCGCCGACTCCGACGTCGCGGTCTTCGCGGCCAAGTCGCGGGTGGAAGACGTCGCGGGGGACATAGCCGCCCTCCTTTCCGCAGGTCTGGACGTGGTCACCACCGCGGAGGAGATGGTGTACCCCCGCCACGCGGGGGGAGACCAGGCAGGGAGACTCGACGCAATCGCGAAGGAGAAGGGGGTGTCCCTCGTCGGAGTGGGGGTGAACCCGGGGTTCGTCATGGACTGGGTCCCTGCGGTGGTCGCGTCCGCGTCCAAGAACCCGACCCGCATCCACGTAGTCCGCAGCGTCGACGTCTCCCGCAGGCGGCAGCAGCTCCACATGAGGGTGGGGGTAGGTCTCAGTCGGGCGAGGTTCGAGAAGGAGCTCGCCGAAGGGAGGATCGGCCACATAGGGCTAGTTGAATCGGCGCACCTCGTGGCCCTCTCGCTTGGTCGGAAGCTCGAAGGGGCGAGCGAGGGGGCGTTCCCTGTCCTGGGGTCCGAAGACTACGTGATGGGGGTGAGGCAGTTCGCCGAGGGGAAGGCGGGGGACTGCGTCATACGCCTCGACCTCGAGATGACCACCACCTCGGCCGATTTCGACGTAATCGAGGTCACCGGCGACCCGGTGATCAAACTGAGGTTCGAGAAGGGGGTCTTCGGGGACTCTGCGACCGTGGCCATGGCGGTCCACGCGGTCGAGAGGGTGGGGAGGGCGCAGCCCGGTCTCATCACGGTCCTCGACCTCCCGCTCTCTTGCCAGTGACATCTCAGACCCTGGGCGGGGCTAGCCTCGCGCGCGAACCCGGGGTTCCATGCCCAGAGTCTCTATGTCCCTCGGCGCCCCGGGCGTCGGTGACGCCGAAGGTAGGCTGCCGGGTTGCCAGCGTCCCCTCTGTCCTCCATGCCCCTCGCGGCCGGGGGTTGCGCGGCCTCGCCCGACTCGGGGAGCTGCGCGAAGCGGAAGACGACGTAAGCCGCTGCAGGCTCGCATGCCCTCTCAGCCTAATGCCTTCAGGTCATCTTGACCTAATCCCGTAACTCTGTTCAGTCATCGAGGGCGGGGGTGCGGGCTCGCTTCTGCTCTTAAACACGATGCAGGGGGTAGGGCCCTTTGCTTGCGCGGGTCGATGCGGGCGCCTAGTCGCGTATCGCGTAGAGCCCGAGGGACTCGTCGAACTCCCTGACCGCGGCGTTGTCCGTGGGGGTGAGGACGAATTCGAGGAGGGGGGAGATTACCGCGGAAACGATGTGCCCGCCTATGACTGAGTAGTCGTCCCTTCCGAACGTGCCGTGCGCGTGCAGGAACCTCTTCCCCTCCTTCATGGTCACGTTCCCGATCAGGCTGACGAGCTCCATCTTCTCATCGAACGCCTTCTCCTCGTACCTCTTCTTCTTCTGGTCGAAGTACGCGAGCTTGACCTCGCGCACCCCGCCGATGCCTGTCACAAGGGCCGTGGTGACCTTGTCTTCGGCCGCGGCCGCGAGTATGTCTTCGGGGATCCGCGCCCCCGCCTTGAACGAATGTATCTTCGCCAACGCCCGCCCAGACCTCCACGGCGTTAAAAGGGGTGGCCTTCGGGGGAGGGTCCAGGGAACAGTTTCAGAAACCCGCCCTGACCGCCTGGTCCTTGGGGGGAACCCTTTCATACCCTCACACGGACGTGGGAATCCCACGGGAGCCATATCAGGTATTGGTGCTGGGGTCGCCGTCCGCAGAGTCGTCAGAATGGGCCGTTTCGGTCAAGGGGCTTACTCGGGAGTATACCACTAGGAACTTCTTCGGCGGGGTCGCGCGGAGCACGTGGGCGCTCTCCGGCGTCGACTTCCAGGTCGCGGTAGGCGAGCTCTTCGGTCTGATAGGGCCCAACGGCGCCGGCAAGACCACGACCATCAAGATCCTCACGACGCTGCTCACCCCGACCGGGGGCGACGCGACGATCCTGGGCCTCGACGTCAGGAAAGACCTCTACGAGATCAGGCGCAGGATAGGGATCGTCTTCGGCGGGGAGAGGGGCCTCTACAACAGGGTCTCTGCGGTGGACAACCTCCGCTACTTCTCGGACCTCTACGGGGTCGACTCGGGGGTCGCAAAGAAGAGGATCCCGCAGCTGCTCGAAGTGGTGGGTCTGGCCGACAGGGCCCAGGAGAGAGTCGAGAAGTATTCGAGGGGGATGAAGCAGAGGCTCCACATAGCGAAGGCCCTGGTACACGACCCTGAGCTGATATTCCTCGACGAGCCCACCATAGGGCTCGACCCTGCCGGGGCGAGGGACATCCGCAACATGGTGCGGGAGCTGAAGGCACAGGGGAAGACGATCCTCCTCACTACGCACTACATGTTCGAGGCGGAGGAGCTCTGCCAGCGCGTGGGGGTGATCTCGAAGGGGAAGATAGTCGCGCTCGACACCCCGTCCGATCTGAAGAACATGGTAAGAGACATCTCCGTCATAGACCTCAGGACATACGGGGCGACGATGGAGTACGTCGAAGCTCTCCGGGCCCTCCCGAGCGTGGTCAGGGTGGTGGCCGACCTCGACTCCGAGGAGCAGTCGATCAGGGTCCAGACCCCCATGGGCGCGGACCTCCTCCCACAGGTGGTCGCCGCGCTCCCGGAGGGGACGAAGATAATCGACAGGACGATAAAGGAGCCGACGCTGGAAGACGCCTACCTCAGGTTGGTGGAAGAGTAATGCCCTCCATGGACGACCTGACCCCCGGGAAGAGGACGGAGGGGTACCTGGGGCAGAGGGTGCAAGTCCTGAAGGCTTCCATGTTCCTCACAAGCAGGCTCTTCTTCGCCGACCCGCAGTGGGTCATCCCCAACATCATCGCCCCGTTCATATTCACCCTCGTCGCCTTCGAGCTGTTCGACGGCCAGACCTCGAGCGGCTCCTTCCTCCTGTACCTAGTCCTGGGCTCGGGGCTGATGGGGATGTGGGGGACGACCATCTACGCCTCGGCGAACTCGATAGGCTTCGACAGGTGGAACGGGACGATGGAATCTACCCTCGCCGCGCCGATGCCCCTCTCCTGGATCGCGCTCGGCAGAGTGCTGTTCAACACCCTCCAGGGGGTCCTCACCGCCGTCTTCATACTGGTGATCGGGATAGCCTGGTTCAGGACGGGGTTCACGCTCGTCAATCCTCCTGCCTTCTTCCTCGCTTCTGTGTCTACCTTCCTCTCGCTCTCGACCTTCGGCCTCCTCATGACGACCGTCCTCCTCCTCTCGCGCAAGGGGGGCTTCATCACCAACTCGATGGAGATCCCGGTGTACATCGCGACCGGCACGATGTTCCCTGTGATACTCCTGCCGATAGTCTACCTCCCGTTCGCCTTCATGCTCGCCCCGACATGGGGGATAGACGCCATCAGGATCGCCGCCCTCCCCAACTACGTGGGCCTCCCGACCACGTACTGGCAGGACATGGCCATCATGGCCGTCGAGACCCTCGCCTACCTGGCCCTGGCGTTCTTCCTGTTCAAGAGGGTCGAAGCATACGCAAAGAAGATTGGTACCCTTGAAGAGTACTGAAGAAGCCGGTGTCCTCAGCGCCAGGTCGCGCCTCCAGATGGCGTACCGCGTGTTCAAGGGGGCCTTCTTCTTCGGCAGGAAGGGGCTCATCATCTGGGACAGCTGGGAGATGTGGATCATGCAGATCTTCATCACCCCCATCGCCCAGATAGGGTTCTTCGCCTTCCTCTCCGTGTACCTGAAGTACCCTCTTTCGGCGACCCAGTTCATAGTCATCGGGAACGCCCTGCAGGCGATGTCCTTCTCCGCCGTGTTCGCCGTGGCGAACATCACCTCCCAGGACAAGTGGCAGGGGACGCTCCCTAGCACCATGGTGACCCCCGCGAACAGGGTGGCACTATTCATCGGCAGGGCGTGGTTCCAGGTCCTCCTCTCCGCCCTGATAGCGGGGGCGGGGCTGCTCTACGCGGCCACAATATTCGGCGTGAGCTTCGCCCAGGCAGACTTCCTCGCCCTCGTCGTGGTGGTGATGCTGACTGCGATAGCCATGACGACCTTCGGCCTCCTGATAAGCGCCGTCGGGCTCTACATGAGGACAGCGCTGATAGTGGCTAACGTCTTCCTCTTCGTCACCATGCTCCTCTGCGGGATCGACTTCCCTGTGTCCCAGCTCCCGACATGGCTGCAGCCGGTGGCGTGGGCCATCCCGCTCACATACGGGACCGAGGCGGTGAGGATGGCGATAGCGGGCGACTCGCTGCGGTCCCTCCTCGGCATCATCGGCTGGGAGTCGCTCGACGCCCTGCTTGTGATGCTCTCCGGCTTCGCGCTCTTCACCGGCTTCGAGTCGCTCTCGCGCAGGACAGGCAGGTTCGAAGAGTACTAGGTCTTCCAGATGAGGCTCCACCTCGACAAGCCTGGGATAAGGGCCCTCGGCGTCGCCGAGAGCTTCAGGCAGGGGCAGAGGAGGTCGGTCCTGGCCGGGGTCGTGATGCGGAGCGACTTCGTCATCGACGGGGTGGCGATGGGGAGGACCGAGGTAGGCGGGGACGACGCCACGAGGTCCATCGCCTCGTTGTTCAGGCGGTTCCGCAGGAACGACATCAACGTCATCCTCGTCTCCGGCGCTATCCTGAGCCTATACAACGTCGTCGACGCCGACGGGCTCTCCGTCAGGACACGCCTCCCCGTCGTCTGCCTGACGTACAAGGAGACCGGGGGGATCGAGGGTTCGATAAGGCGCCACTTCCCAGAGGGGGCTGAGGCGAAGTTGGAGGCGTACAGGCGGCTTGGCGAGAGGGTTAGGGTCAGGCTCAAGACGGGCCACGCGGTCTTCGTCAGGACGGCGGGGGTCGACGAGGGGGAGGCGAAGGCAGTCCTCGACGCCTTCACTCTGCAGGGGTCAATCCCGGAGCCTGTGAGGGTGGCCAAGCTGCTGGCCAGGGCTGCTATGTCCTGGCGATCTTGACGCCGGGGTTCATGACCACTTTCGGGTCGAACATCGCCTTCAGCTCCTCCATCAGGTGGTAGGTCCGCGGGTACTGGCGGGGGACGTACTTCGCCCTCAGCATCCCGTCCCCGTGCTCTCCGGTCATGGACCCTCCCATCTTCCACACCTCCTCGAAGCAGTCCTCCATCAGCCCCTCGTTGACCTTCGCCTCCGATGGCTCGCTCAGGTCGAGAAGCGGCCTGGCGTGGAGGTTCGCGTCCCCCGCGTGGCCGTAAAGTATGTACTCGAGCCCTCTCCGCTCGAACTGGCCCACAAGCAGCTCCACCAGGTCGCCGAGCGCCCCCGGGGGGACGGCCAGGTCTTCGACGCCTGGGACCGGGCGCCTCCCTCCTTTCACCATGTCCTGCGCGAAGGTCAACGTCTCGTTCCGAGCCTCCCAGGCCGCCGAGATGTCCCCTTCGTCAGTCAAAAGCAGGGGGTCGAGGCCGCCGACTGCCCCCGCCGCTTCCTCCTCCAATCCTCCATCGTCGCCGTCGAGCTCGCAGAAAATCATGAACGGGTCGTCCGACCGCGAGAGCCTCGAGACCCTCTCCCACCTCCCCGCGCTGCGGAACACTGATTTGTCCACCAGCTCGAGGGCAGACGGGGCGAGGGTCCTGAACGCGGCTACCGCGGCGTCGAGCTCGTGCAGGGTGGACTCCGCCACGAAGAGGGCCCTCCACTTGGGCCTGAGCCTCGTCTTCAGCGTCGCCTCCGTGATGACCCCGAGCGTCCCTTCGGACCCAGCGAAGAGCTTCTGAAGGTCGAGGAAGCTCCCCCGGCGCACCTTTTCCAGCCTGTACCCGGAGGAGTTCTTGGTCGCCCTGGGGGCGTCCTCCGATATCTCCTTCTGGTTTTCAAGTATCAGCGACGCCGCCTTGCGTGTCAGGGGGTCTCCAGACAGCGCCTCTTCGGTCGCGGGGCCCAAGGCCAGGGCCCTGCCGTCGGCAAGGACGACCCTCGCCCCGGCGAGGGAGTCAGCGGTGGACCCGTACTTCAGGGTCCTCGCCCCAGAGGAGTTGTTCGCGACCATCCCTCCCACGGTGCAGCTCGCGTAGCTCGAAGGGTCGACAGGCATCCATCTCCCCCACTTCGAGAGCTCCCTGTTTAGGTCCGCCTTGACCACCCCGGGCTCGCAGACTACGGTGTCCTGCGTCAGCCTGATCGACGCCCTCGCCTGGACGAGTATCGCGCCGGACCCGACCGACTGCGTGGGGATCGAGGTCCCCCCTCCTCTGGGGGTCACGCTCAGCCCGTCCCCGGCCGCCTCCCTTACGGCGTGCGACACCTCGCGCTCGGACTCGACCACGTACGCCCTCGCCGGGGCTATGACGAATATCCCCGCGTCCTTTGAAAGGGCGGCCAGCTCCGCCGCGGAAGTAATCCTGCGCACGCCCGGGGGGACCCCGGCGCTTCTATGTTGGGGTTGCGCCCTTCCGGGCGCGGCGGTCCTTCCCCTCTCGCGCGGCGAGCCTGATGTCTGCCTCCATCTCCACCCACCTGGGCCCGACCTCCCTCACCCTCCTCGACTTGTATCTCGCTCCCGCGGGGAGGAGCCTCCTCAGCTCCCTGCGGAGCGCCCCCTTCGCCTCCCCCTCGTCCTCCCCAAGGACGTGCCTGTAGTAGTGTATGGTCCCAGTCCCCTTCGTCATCTCTATCGCCCCCCGGAGATACTTGTCCGCTTCAGACGGGTGGGGCATCAGCACCCTGTCGAACCTCTCCCGGAGAGAGCCGGGGAGGGAGGCGGCGTCGCCTCGGACCACCGTCACCAGCCCATCGACCTTGTTCAGCCTGTCGTTAGCCTCGTGCAGGTCCGCCGCCACCTCGTTCATCTCGCAGCTGGTCACCCTGGCGCCCGATACCTTCGCTATCAAGACGGAGAAGGGGCCGACTCCGGCGAACATGTTGAGGACGCGCTCGTCGCGCCCGACAAGCCTGGCTATCCGGAGCCTCTCCGTGGAGAGCCGAGGGGAGAAGTACGCCTTCTCCACGTCCACCATGAAAGAGCAGCCGTTCTCCCTGTGCACCGTGGTGGTCCTCGCCTCGCCGGCGAGGCGCACCAGCTTCCTCAGCCTGAACTCCCCCTCTATCCCCCCCTCCTGCTCCATCACCACCTTCACGTTCCGCATCTCCTCGAGGATGGCGTCGGCGACCTTCGCCTTCTCGCGCGGCGTGAACCCTGCCAGCCTCACGATGGCTATGTCCCCCACCACGTCGACCCCGGAGGAGACGCGCCCCGCGCCTTCGACCCCTGCCTTCTCGAGCGCGGCCCTAATCAGCCGGGGCACTTTCTTCCCTCTGGGCTGGGACGTAGTAGTAGTCCCCCCTCTCCTTTTGCTCCCTGTCCAGCTTCGAGCCCGGCTTGTTGACCCTGGGCCTCCCCGTGTTGACGTCCCGCCTGTATGTGAGCCCCACCCTACTCAGGAAGTCGTTCATCCCCGCCTCCTTGGTCAGCGGAGGGGTGGCCTCCCCCGCCACCCCTGGCTCCCCGCTGAAGACCAGGAGCCTGTCGGACACTATGTCGATCACTTGGAGGTCGTGGTCTATCACGACGGCCGCCTTCCCCCTCGCCTTCACCATCCTGTTGATCGCCCGAGATACGACGAACCTGTCCTCCACGTCCAGGAACGCCGACGGCTCGTCAAGCGCGTATACGTCCGACTCCTGGGCCATGGTGGCTACGACCGCCACCTTCTGGAGCTCCCCTCCGCTGAGCTCCCCCACCTTCCTGGCCATGAGCTTCTCGAGCCTCAAGGGGGCGACCAGGTTGTCCTGGAGGACCGGGTCGTTGTACTTCGTCCCGAGGGTCGACATGAAGAACTCCTCCACGGTCCCCTCGAAGTCGGAGCTGAGGTACTGGGGCTTGTACGCCACCTTCGCGTCCACGTGAACCGTCCCCTCGGCGGGCTTCTCCACTCCTGCCAGCATCTTGAGGAAGGTGGTCTTCCCGAGCGCGTTGGCGCCGACCGCCCCGACGATGGAGCCTCCCTTTATCTCCCCCGCGCCGACCCTGAGGCTGAAAGACTGGTAACTCTTCGTCAACTCGGTGTACTTCGCGACGGCGGCCTCGCTCTCCACCGTCTCCCCGGCAGCCCTGACGTCAAAGGAGACTGCGTGGTCCCTGAACCTGACGTTCTCCTGGGGGAGGTAGCCGTCGAGCAGGGCGTTTATCCCCGTCCTGGCTGGGTACAGCCCGGAGACGATGCCGTAGGCCCCAGGCTCGCCATAGATGATCTGGACATAGTCAGTGACGTAGTCGAGGAACGCGATGTCGTGCTCGACCACGAGGACGGCTTTGCCCTCTTCGGCAAGCCCCGTTATCAGCTTCGAGACCGCGAGCCTCTGGTAGACATCGTTGTAAGACGACGGCTCGTCGAACAGGTACAGGTCCGCGTCCTTCAGCGCAGCGGCGGCGACCGCCACCCTCTGCAGCTCCCCGCCGCTGAGGTCGGGGAGGTCCTTGTCGAGCGACTCCCTCAGGCTTAGCAGGTCCGCCACCTCGTCCATCCTCTTCCTTTCGTCCATCTGCTCGAGGAGCCCCCGCGCCTTCCCCTTCCACGCCTCAGGGATCTTGTATACCGCCTGAGGCTTTAGAGAGACCTTCAACTCTCCGTCGGCGACCCTCTCGAAGTGCTCCTTCATCTCCCGCCCGCTGAGGTACCTGACGAACCTGTCCCATGTCCCCTCCCGCTCGTAGTCGCCAAGGTTGGGGACGAGCTGTCCCGCGAGTATCTTGAGGGCCGTCGACTTGCCTATCCCGTTCCTCCCGACCAGCCCCACCACCTGTCCTTTCCTCACGGTGGGGATCCGGAACAGCCGGAATGAGTTGACGCCGTACTGGTGGATCTTGTCTGTCTTCAGCTCCTCGCTCAGGTTCAGGATGTCGATGGCATCGAAGGGGCAGACCTTGACGCAGATGCCGCAGCCGATGCAGAGCCCTTCTGAGACCAGCGCGATTCTGCTTTCGGGGAGGGTGATGCACTCCTGGCCGTTGATGTTTACCGGGCACTCTTTGATGCACTCAAGGCCGCACTTCTTGGTCTGGCAGAGGTCCTGTTCTACTACGGCGATGCGGTGGACCATCTCTTCTCACCTAGCGCTCCGCGAGTCTCTTGGGGATCGGACAGAAGGCGCATATCGCCGGGTCCCCCTCCAAGGACAGGCTCTCGATGCTGTGCCTCGAACGCATCGACTCCCAGACTGCCTCCTCTCCGCCGACGCCGGAAAGGTGTATCGCCTCGTGCTCCCTGATCACAGGGAGGAGCCTGCAGCGGACGCATATCGGTTTTACGAAGGCGGTCGGCTTCATAGCCGACGCGAGCAGGACCGCCCCCGCGGTCCCGACCAGCCAGACTGGGAGGAGCCCCGCCAGGGGCCCGGCCGCGGTGTAGAGCGCGTAGGCCATCCCCGACGACGCGGCCACGAGGATAGCGCCCAGGGCGGCCCCCCCGCTCCCTGGTATCAGTGTCATCCCCCTCGTCCCCTTCGATAGGGCGGGGAGCGCCAGGACGGGGACCAGCGCCTGCAGGGGGGGCGTGAGCCGGACGACCCTCATCTTCGCATCGACCTCCTCCCAGACTTCCCCTGCAGCCGTCGCCGCCACCGCTCCCTTCTATCGGCCGCCGCGGCGTGACCTCTGGAGCCCCTCTTCGACCCTTTCCCTGAGCCTCGACAGGTCCCTGGAGGGGGGGCCTGACATCTTGAGAACGATGGGAGTGATCGACACGTGCTTCTTCACGACCACCGCCTCCGCGTCTGTCCTGTCGGGGAAACTGGTGAGCCGCTCCCCAAAGAGCCAATAGTAGGGCCTACCTCTCGGGTCCCGTCTGACGAGGACCTTGTCCGTGTACTTCCTCCTCCCCACCTCTGTGATCTTGATCGGGGTGGTAGGCTGCACGTTCCGGGGGAAGTTGACGTTCAGGATCTCGGCTCCATCGGGCATGCCGTTGTCAAGGACGTCGCGGATTATCTCCCCCGCGATGATGCCTGCGTTGGTGAAGTCGGGCTGGTCGTACTCGAGCGCGAACATCGACTCCCCGCTCACCTCCATCGAGAACGCTATGGCAGGTATCCCAGTGATAGCCGACTCCAACGCCGCCGCCACCGTGCCGGAAGCCAGTATGTCTTGGAAGGTGTCGTTGTCCCCGATGTTGATCCCCGAGACCACCAGATCAGGCTTCCTCGGGAGGACCTTGTTCACCCCGACCATCACGCAGTCCCCCGGCGACCCCGAGACGGCGTAGCACTCGAAATTGTCGCGCCTCACCCTGTTCACCCTGATGGGTTTGTGGAACGTCAGGCTGAGGGCGGTGGCGCTCTGAGGCTGCTCCGGGGCGACTATGACAGCCTTGGCGTGCTTCGCCGTGGCCCGTGCGAGCTCGACTATGCCGTTGCTCTGCACGCTGTCGTCGTTGGTAACCATTACGAGCTTCTTGGTCTCAGACAAATCTGCCCGCCTTGGCGAGGGCTCGCTCTATAGACCTTCTGTCCTCGATGCCGTAGTACTCCGAGAGGACAGCCACCCCGTCCTCAAGGGTGTCCTCGGTGAGAGCCACCTCGACGATCAGCCTCTCCGCCTGAGACAACGGCAGTGACCTCACCGTGGCCGCGAGCGCCTCCTGTTCCTCGGCGGCCTCGTCGATCAGCCGGCCAAGCTTCCGCGTCCCTTCGCCTATCCTTCGCCTGAGTATGAGCAGCTCCCCCGCCGCCCTTTCGAGGTTCCGGACCCTCTCCTCCTGCCTAGCTCGTGGCGGGCGTTCCGACGAGCGGACCACCGTGAGCCCGGGGGTCGAGTAATCCCTGACGCGTACCGACGTCGAGGCGTACACGGTCCGGGCCTTGGGCGCGAGCCTCGGGAGGGGCCTCTCTTCTACCGCTCCGAGCTCTGTGAGCCTCTTGAGGTGCCTGAGCACCCCCTGGACTGAGATCCCAGTTATCCGCGAAAGCTCCCTCAGGGTGCGGGGCCTGACGGAGACAGCGTCTGCTATCCTGAGCCTCGCCCTGGACGAGAGGACCTCCTCCATCAGGTCGGTCTGCACGGGCAAATGCAACTAGAGGTAAGTTAATAAACATGCGTTAATTAACGTAATGTGAATTAATATGAGCGGAATAGAAAGCGGGGACAGGCGGAGGGACCTGAGGGACATGCTCGACGAGCTCGACAGGTATTTCGAGGATTTCGAGAAGGACATCGAGAACACGGTGAGGGACGCGTTCTTCGGCCACGGAAGGGAGAACAAGCCGTTCGTGGCGGGTTTCACATTCAACGTGGGCCCGGAGGGGAAGCCGTCGGTCCAGATCTTCGGCAACAACCCGGTTCGCAGGGACGGGTTCAGGTCCCCTATCAGCGAACAGATAGTCGACGAGAAGGACGGGACCCTCAAGCTGATACTGGAGATGCCAGGGGTCGAGAAGGCGGACATCAGGGTCGACGCGACCGAGGATAGCGCAGTGATAACCGCGGAGCGAGGGGAGAAGCGCTACCGCGCCGAGCTGGCGTTCAAGGAGCCTGTCAAGGCGGAGTCTGGGAAGGCGGAGTATAGGAACGGGATGCTGGAGGTTTCGTTCTCATTGAAGGACAAGCCTAATAAGGGCTACAGGAGGGTAAACATTGTCTGAGAGTGGTGCCGGAGTGAGCCAGCAGCAGGTCCAACTGAAGGTCCTCGAAGCATACACGCGCGACGTCGGTAGGGGGGTCGCTAGGATAGACTACGACGCCATGGACGCGCTTGACGCGTCGACCGGGGACGTGATCGAGATAAAGGGGAAGAGGCGGACGGTGGCGAAGTGCCTCCCGCTCTACCCTTCAGACGAGGGGCGCGGGATAGTCAGGATCGATGGGCTCATCAGGAACAACGCGGGGGTCGCGATAGGTGACGTCGTCGTCGTAAAGAAGGTGAAGGCCCCGCCGGCCGAGAAGGTGGTCGTCGCCCCGTTAGAGGCGGTCCCGCCCATAGACGAGAGGTACCTCGCAGACGCGCTCGAGAGCGTCCCGGTGACGAAGGGGGACAACATCATGATACCATACTTCGGAGGGCGGCTCACGTTCCAGGTCGTAGGGGTAAGCCCCGTCGCGGACGCCGCCCTCATCACGCAGCGGACAGTGTTCGTGATTTCGGAGAAGGGGGAAGCGCTGCGCGGGGTCCCGCAGGTGACCTACGAGGACATAGGCGGCCTGAAGGACGAGATTCAGAAGGTCCGCGAGATGATAGAGCTCCCTCTGCGTCACCCGGAAATATTCGAGAAGCTCGGGGTCGAGGCGCCCAAGGGGATACTCCTCTACGGCCCGCCCGGGACCGGCAAGACGTTGCTGGCGAAGGCCGTGGCGACCGAGAGCAATGCGCACTTCATCCCCATAAGCGGCCCCGAGATAATGAGCAAGTTCTACGGGGAGTCGGAAGCCAGACTCAGAGAGATTTTCAAGGAGGCCAAGGAGAAGGCGCCCACCATCATATTCATCGATGAGATTGACTCAATAGCGCCGAAGAGGGAGGAGGTCACGGGCGAGGTCGAGCGCAGGGTGGTGAGCCAGCTGCTGTCCCTAATGGACGGACTTGAAGCGAGGGGGAAGGTCATCGTCATCGCCGCCACCAACCGCCCCAACGCCATCGACCCGGCGCTGAGGAGGCCCGGAAGGTTCGACAGGGAGATCGAGATCAAGGTCCCCGACAAGAAGGGGAGGCTGGAGATACTCCAGATCCACACCAGGCACATGCCCTTGGCCCAGAATGACGACAAGAACGGGGCCGCGGACAAGATAGTCGACCTGGAGAAGCTCGCCGGGGTGAGCCACGGTTTCGTGGGCGCGGACCTCGAGTACCTGTGCAAGGAGGCGGCCATGAAGACCCTAAGGAGGAACCTCCCTGACATCAAGCTCGAAGAGGATAGGCTGAGCCCTGAGACCCTGGATAAGCTCGTGGTCACCATGGCGGACTTCGAGGACGCGCTGAAGGATGTCATGCCCTCCGCGATGCGCGAGGTGTACCTGGAGACCCCAGACGTGAAGTGGAACGACATCGGCGGCCTTGAGGGGGTCAAGAAGGAGCTGCAGGAGGCGGTGGAGTGGCCTCTGAAATACCCCGACCTCTACGACAAGATCGGATATAGCATGCCGAAGGGGATAATGCTCTACGGCCCCTCTGGGACTGGTAAGACACTCCTGGCGAAGGCCGTCGCGACAGAGAGCGAGGCGAACTTCATCAGCGTCAGGGGCCCGGAGCTCCTGAGTAAATGGGTAGGCGAGTCAGAGCGGGGCATACGCGAAGTGTTCAGGAGGGCCAGGCAGGCTTCGCCCTGCGTCATATTCTTCGACGAGGTCGACGCCCTCGCCCCGACCAGAGGGATGGGCGGGGACAGCATGGTGACCGAGAGGGTTGTCAGCCAGCTCCTCACCGAGCTCGACGGCGTCCAAAGCCTACAGGGGGTCGTGGTCCTCGCGGCCACCAACAGGATTGACATCGTCGACCCGGCCCTGGTGAGGGCGGGGAGGTTCGACAAGCTAATCCAGATCCCTCTCCCTGACAAGCCGGCCAGGAAGGAGATACTGAAGATACACGTCAAGGGGGTCCCCATCTCGAAGGACGTGGACCTGGACAGGATCGTGGATATGACGGAGGGGTTCAGCGGCGCCGACATGGCCTCGCTCACCAACACAGCTGTCTCCATCGTCCTGCAGGGGTTCATCTCCAAGTACCCGAAGCCAGACGACGCCAAGAAGCACGTCGACGAGGCCGTGGTCACCATCGACCACTTCGCGGAGGCCATCAAGAAGGTCCGCCAGTCCAGGGAGGGGAAGCCGATGGAGAAGGTCCCTGTCCCATACTACAGATAGGGGAACCCTAATTACGCCGGCGCGAACGCCCGGGCGACGAGCTTGGAGCAAGCTGCGATCATAGGGCGGGGGACCTGGCTCGACAAGGTGGCTCAGGAGACAGTCGAGCGCGAGGAACGGCTGGGCCGGAGCCTTTCACTGCTGAGGGTGGAGAGCGGGCTCGGAGCCTCGGGGCTCCCCCACATCGGGAGCGTCGGCGACGCCATCAGGAGCTACGGAGTCAAGCTCGCGCTGGAGTCACTCGGGTACAAGTCGGAGCTGATAGCATACTCCGACGACTTCGACGGGCTAAGGAAGGTCCCCGCCGGGTTCCCCGCGTCGCTGAGCGAGTATCTGTCGCACCCGGTGGCGCGGATCCCGGACCCGCTCGGGTGCCACGCCTCCTACGCAGAGCACGTCGGTTCCCTCCTCCGGGGGGCCCTCGACAAGATAGGGGTGGAGTACACCTTCCAGAGCGGGGCGGAGGCGTACGCCTCGGGGAAGCTCAACGGCCAGATAAGGAAGATACTCTCCAACTCTGCCGCCATCGGGAGGAAGATCAACGAGCTGGTCGGCCAGTCGAAGTACGAGGAGTCCCTCCCATACACCCCTGTCTGCAAGAGCTGCGGGAGGATATACGTCACGCAGGCGAGGTCCTTCGACCCAGTGAAGGACACCGTCCACTACGTCTGTCAGGGGACCAAGCTCGGGGAGAAGCTGATCGAGGGGTGCGGCCACGAGGGGGACGTGAAGGTCACCGAGGGGAACGGGAAGCTGATGTGGAAGGTCGAGTTCGCTGCCAGGTGGTCTGCCTTCGACATACGCTTCGAAGCCTACGGGAAGGAGCTTACTGACTCGGTCAAGATCAACGACTGGGTGGCGGAGAGCGTCCTGGGATACCCGCCTCCATACCATGCCAGGTACGAGCTGTTCCAGGACAAGTCGGGGAAAAAGATGTCGAAGTCTACCGGGAACCTCGTCACCCCCGACGAGTGGCTGAGGTTCGCGTCCCCCGAGAGCCTGAGGCTGCTGATGTACAAGAGGATTGTCGGCGCGAGGAACATATCCCTGGAGGACGTCCCGACGTACATGGACGAGTTCGACGACCTGGAGGAGTACTACTTCTCCAAGAAGCGGGACCCCAACACGATGAAGGACGCGAGGCTCAAGGGGCTCTACGAATACTCCACCTTCCTGAGGCCTCCCAAGGCGAAGGGGGTCCACGTCCCATACAGGCTCCTCGCGCAGCTTTCCTCAGTGGCCCCCGAGGGGGCGGTAGAGGAGTTCGTGGCTAAGAGGCTTGCGAGCTACGGGATGAATTCATCAGGGCCGGGGCTGTCCCAGAGGGTCTCCTGGGCACGCGCGTGGGCTTCAAGGGAGGGGAGGGCCGCCGTGGAGCCCCCCGAGCTGGGGGACGCCGCGCGCGGGGCCGTGAGGGAGTTCGCGTGGGCCCTCCCAGGGCTGGCGACCGAGGAAGACGTGCAGAACGCCGCCTTCGACGCCGCCAAGAAGCACGGCCTCAGGCCGGGGGAGTTCTTCCCCGCGGTGTATTCCATCCTGCTCGGCTCGGACAGAGGGCCCAGGCTGGGGCCGTACGTCATGGACGCGGGTAAGGCGGAAGTGAGCAGGGCGCTCCTCGCCGCCGTCGGGAATTGAGCCTCGGCTACCGCTCCGTCGAGGAGCTGGAAGGAGCGATAGTCTCGTGCAGGGCCTGTTCGCGCTTGGTGGAGTACAGAGAAAACGTGAAGCCCAGGGCGTCCTACGCGTCCCAAGCCTACTGGAGGAAGCCCGTCCCAGGGTTCGGAGACCTGAAGGGTAAGCTGCTCGTGCTGGGCCTCGCCCCAGCTCTACACGGTGGCGAGCGGACGGGGAGGATCTTCACCGGGGACGCCTCGAGCAGGTTCCTGGTGGCCGCGCTCCATTCGGCGGGGTTCGCCAACCAGCCGGTATCGGAGTCGAGGGACGACGGACTGGTGTACAAAGGGTGCTACATCACGGCCGCGGTCAAGTGCGTCCCGCCGGGGGACAAGCCGACTAGGGATGAGTTCGACAACTGCTCCCGTTTCCTCGACGTCGAGCTTTCGCTCCTGACTAACCTGGAAGGGGTACTGGCCCTCGGCTCTCTGGCGTTCAAGGCCTACGTCTCGCACCTCGCCAGGGGAGGGGCGGACGTCAAGGGGATGGTCTTCGGGCACGGCCTCTCCTACCGGGTGGAGGGGGGTCCCGTGGTGTACGCAGGTTACCACCCGAGCCCGAGGAACACGAACACTGGGAAGCTGAGCATGCCAATGCTCGTCGGCCTGCTCAGAAAGATCAGGCGAGACTTGCGCATATAAGCGGGGCGCTTTGACCGCAGCCCGGGCCCGTAGCCTAGCACGGATCAGGGCATCAGCCTGCGGAGCTGAGGGTCGCCGGTTCGAATCCGGCCGGGCCCGCTTTTGGCTGCAAGCTCCAATCCCAAAACTCTGGTCAGAGCTCGGCCCGTCGGGGACAATTGTTACCAGCGGTCTCAATCTCGGAACGACGATTCAGAGCGCGATAACCGCCGCGGACAATCTCCTAGCGGCGACGACGTAGCGGGGGAGTTAAGAAGAGTGCGGAAGCCCGTATCCGCTGATGTTCCGCTAAAAGAGGCCACCCAAGGAGGACACAGCCTGCCCTCGCTCCTCAGGACGATGCCGCCGGCACGCAGGTTCAAGGTCCTCGCGGTCGGAAGCTGGCTGAGCTTTTGGCTACTTTACACGGTCTCAGGCGGCATGTTCTTTTACTATTCGTCGGACATCACACCTCTCCTGCAGAAGTATCAGGCGCCAAACCCTTCCTTCTTCAACCCGTTCTACAGACTCTCGGGCTTCTACAACTCCCTGATAGTCTGGTATCCGAACGGGCACCTGCAGGTCAACCTCGTCTACGGACCGACCGTCTCCTCCGTACTACTCGCAACCCTCTTCTCGCTGAATGTCGTTCTGACCGTCTTCAGCCTACGATTCGCCCGCTTCCTAAGAAGGCACAGGAGAGCCGCCCGTTTCAAAGGAGCCCCTGCACCTCTTTTAACCGCGCATGCAAACCTACAAGCGCTTGTACAACCCGAAGTGGTTCAGGGAAGAAAGGAAGGAAGTGATGTTCGATGCTATCGACAAGATCTCCTTTGGGACGCTCGTGTCTGTGACCGCAGGGGGACTCTCCGCGTCCCACGTCCCGATGCTCGTCGACAGGGACGGGGGGGCCCGAGGGGTGATCCTTGGGCACATCGCGCGCGGGAACCTCCAGTGGAGGGACACCCTGCCAGGTTCTGAAGCCCTCGCAATCTTCGTCGGGCCCCACGCCTACATCTCGCCGAAGTGGTACGAGAGCAGCATACGGAAAGGCGAGGTTGTCCCGACGTGGAACTATGTCGTCGTCCACGCCAGGGGCCCGGTGAGATTCTTCACAGACGAAAGGCGGCTCCTTGGCCTGGTCACCCGGCTCACCGAAAAGTTCGAGGCGGGATCTGGATCGCCGTGGAGGGTGGCCGACGCACCTGCAGACTACGTTGCGCGGGAGCTGAAGGCGGTCGTGGGCTTCGAGATCGGCGTGACCTCTCTCGAAGGGAAGTGGAAGCTGGGCCAGAACAGGCCCCCCGGGGACAGGGCAGGGATGGTCGCGGGGCTGAGGGGGAGGGGGGAGGGGGACGACCTGGACCTGGCTGACGAGGTGTCCCGGAGCCGGGAGCGGTAAACCTTCTATCTCAGGAACATCGAGAACGCGTAGAGCGGGACGGCAGCGTAGAGGAGCTCGTGCCTGAAGAGCCACATGCCGCGCCCCTTCAAGGCGTAGTCCATGGCCATGTCCATTATCACGCAGTCTACGGCCACTAGTATGGTCCCGGCTATGCCCGTCCAGAACAGGCTCCAGACTATGTGCACGTATCCGAAGAGTATGAGCGCAGAGACGGCGATGTAGGCGAGCGGCACGGCGCGGTACAGGAAGCTCCTGTGGTGCAGCCTGCGCCCCAAGACGAAGAAGGGCCTCGCGACCCCACGCCTGAACATGGCGTCCCCGAACCTGTCCAGCGCAGCGGCGACGACCATGATGACTACGAACCCTAGCATCAGGCCGACGTATAGATTCGCATATGTGCTGAGAGCCATTGCGGTCTCCTACCTGTGGCGGTGCCACCCGCCGCCGCGGTTTTATAAAAACTGCGAATGGCAAGCCTGACCTAGAATAACGCGCGGGCCGGGGGCGGAGGCTTTCAACACCATAGATTCAAATCGACACCGCGCGGATATCCCGGCATGAGCCGCATCAGCCATGGTGAGGGGTGGGCCTGAGCTGGCTAGCGAATCGCCGCCCCCCGAGCCCAGGTCCGCCCTGAAGACGCTCAGGGACGCGCTGGAGAAGGCCGCGAGCATGACCCAGAAGACAATCGAGAAGGCGACCCCCGCGCTGCAACGGTCACTTGACGCTTCGATGGACGCGGCTGCGGCCGCTTTCACCAGGACGATGAAGACCATCGACGGCGGCACGACGGGCGACCAGGCGGCGCTCCTGGGAGCGTACAGGAAGCTCCTGGCGGGGCAACTGGAGTACGTCGACGCGAGGATAAAGGCGCTCGAGGAGAGGCAGGCGCGCGCACCCCAGCGGGCGCAAGCGCCTATGGAGACCGAGCCCTAGCCGGCTGCGCCTGAGGCCTCGGTGATTTTCTCCTTCAGCAGGCGAGCCACGAGGCTCCCGTCAGCCCTCCCCCGCACCTCCTTCATCGCCTCCCCCATCAGAGGTGAAAACGCGCCCTCCCCCTTCTCTGCGATCAGGGCACGATGCCTCGAAACAAGCCCGTCCAGGAGGGCCCCCAGGCGCCCTTCGTCCACGGCGCCAAGGCCGAGGGCATCAGCGGCCTGCGCTGCTGTCACCCCCTTCTCCCACGCGAGCTTCAGGACGTCGGGGACCGCCTCTTTCGCCATCCTTCCCGCTGCGACCGCCTCCAGGGCGGCGGCGAGGGCGGGAGGGGCGTACCCCTCCTCCCCGACCCCCTCTCTCGATAGCCTCGTCGGCAGGTCGACCAGGACAGAAGCTATGAACGAAGGCTCGAGCCTCAGCCTCCCTGAGAGCTCCTCGAACTCTCCGACGGCGTCCATGTCATATAGCTTGAGGGCCAGGTCCGCGCTCAGCGACCGCTCCCTCTCCAGGCGCCCGACGATGACGCGCCAGTCCTCGGGGACGGACCTCGCAAGTTCCGCCATCTCGCTCCTGGTGACCGTTATGTCTGGGATGTCAGTCTCCGGGTACATCCTCTGCGACCCGGGGCGTGGGCGCATGTACCTCGTCTCCCCGGCGTCTGTCGGGGCCCTCGTCTCCGCCGGGACACCCCCCACGCAGCCGGCAAGCCTCGCCTTCAGCAGTGGGACGACCCTGTCCACTGACTCGGGCCTCCCCGCGACCAGTACCATCCCGTCCCCCTCTCCGCACCCGACCGCGCCTCTGAGCGCGGCGGCTTCTTGCGGGGTGACCCCCTGCTTCTCGAACTCGTCCGAATGGATGACGCCCCCCAGTGAGTTCGCCTTCGCCACCTCCGCCAGCTCCTTCCCCAGCCTCACCCCAGGCTCAGGCTCCCACCCCAGGAGGCCGCCAAGCCCCGCG
This sequence comes from Nitrososphaerota archaeon, assembly GCA_029785195.1. Lineage (GTDB taxonomy): Archaea > Thermoproteota > Nitrososphaeria > Nitrososphaerales > Gagatemarchaeaceae > UBA183. The sequence goes on along the minus strand of JAFMAD010000001.1, from coordinate 213,044 downwards.
GCAGAGATGCAGACAGCCTTCCCTCCCTCTCCTATCAGCCTCGACATCACGTGGGACGGGGAGCCCCTGAGCGTGGCGGTGACGTCTGCGGAGGAGCAGACGACCTCCTTGACCCCCTTCTCCTGCAGCTTCTCCGCCACCCTCCGGAGCATCGACTGCCTCCTCCGCTCGTACTCCACTATCTTGGGGAGGAGGTTGAGCTTCTGGACCCCCTTCACCTCCACGATCTTCCCCCCGCCGAGGGAGACGTTCATGTCCTGGCGTATCGTCCCAAGGCCTCTGGCTACCTTTCCGGTCGACCTCAGGACCCTCCCTAGGTGGAGGGCCACGCGCCCCACGAGCTCCGGGTCCCCGGCCACGGGTTCCAGGGCTATCTCCACGAGCGCGACCCCGAGGCGGTCCAGCGCGTAGCGGTGGGAGGAGTCGTCCTCCCCGAGTATTCTGGCGGCGTCCTCCTCCAGGGTCACGGACTGGACCCCTACCCTCGCGCCGTCCACCTCGAACGAACCGTCCAGGCCCACCACGGCGGTCCGCTGGAACCCGGCGGTGTTCGAGCCGTCGATCACAATCTTCCTCATCACGTGTACCTCGTCCATCAGGTGAGAGCCGAGGGTCGCCGCGACCAGCATGGAGTCGCGGAGGGCCTCCGCGCTGAGAGGGTGTGGCGGCTCCTCGTCCGCTTCCACTAGGCAGGATGACTCAGGGTTCCAGAAGTAGAGGTTGGACTTGCCCTTGGCGTACTCGTACACGGCTGCGGGGTCGAGGTGCCCGGTCTCGCTCTGGGCGGGCCGGAGCCGCCTCTCGAACTTCTTGGGGAACTCTTCGGACTTCAACGGCGGGCAGGCGCAGAAGAGCTTCGTGCGGCAGGCCAGTTGCTGGTGGACCTCCAATCCCACGAGCAGCTCCTCTTTCATCCTCAGCGCCGCCTACCCTGGGAAGGTCCTGGTCGTCGTCTCCCCGGCGAGGTCTTTGAGCATGAGCTCCTTCGCCCTCTCCCCCCTCGCCCCGGTCCCTAGGACCCACATCGCCTTCGCGAGCGCAGTCTCTGCCAGCATGTCCTCCAGGGGGACCACTCCCATCCGAAGGAGGTCCCTCCCCGTGTCGTACACGTTGAGGTCGAGCCTCCCGCGGCCGCACTGTGATGTCATGCACGCTATCCCCCCTGAGCGGACGAAGAGGCGCAGCTCCCGGGCTACCTCCTTGCTCACGTGCCCCAGGCCGGTCCCTTCGACTACGATTATCTTGGACCCGGACCTCCTCGCCGCCCTCACCAGCGCCCCGGGCATCGAAGGGTAGAACTTCAGAAGGGCAGCTCCCCCGTCGAACCTCGGGGCTGGCTTGAACTCCCCGCCCCTCGGGGGGAGGCCGTCCGCCACGTGCTCCAGCCCGTTTCGCCCCCAGACAGCCGCGAGCGGGACGCCCACGGACTCGAACGCGTCCCTCCTGCTTGTGTGGTTCTTCCTCACCCTGGTCCCCCTGTGGAGCGCGACCTTGTCGTCGCTCTCCCCCAGGTGCATCGCTACGTAGACCCCTGAGAATTTCGCGGACCCCGCGATGCTGACGGCGGCGAGCAGGTTGAGGGGTGCGTCCGACGAGGGCCTGTCCGGGGAGCGTTGGGCCCCGACCAAGACCACTGGGACAGGGACACCGCCCAGGGCGAAGCTCAGCCCGGCGGCCGTATACCCGAGGGTGTCGGTCCCATGGGTGATCACCACCCCGTCCACCCCCTCCTTCACCGCCCTGTAGACCCTCCGCGCCAGCTTGGCCCAGTGGGCCGGGGTGATGTTCTCGCTCAATATGTCGAACATTATCTCGGGCTCGACCCTGGCGACCTGGGAGAGCTCTGGGACGAGCGAGTAGAGCTCGTCCGATGTCACGGCGGGCCTTACCGCCCCCGTCCGATAGTCGACCCTGCTGGCGATGGTCCCCCCCGTGCCTATCAGCAGGACCTTCGGGAGCCCGGGGGCGGGCTTCGGAGGCGGAGGGGGTGAAAAAGTCGGCTTCTCCCCCTTGGCCGCGACCTTGGCGTCCACCAGCTCCTCCAGGCTTAGCCCGACGTTGTATCCAGACCTCAGCTTGAGGACCACGTGCTCCCCGTCGGCGTCGAGGTATCGAGGGACGAGCGTGCCTGTGACCGTCCCCCACGAGGTCCTCACTTCGAGCACGTCCCCAACCGCGGCCCCCGCCTCCTCGAGGAAGCGTAGGGAGGCGCCTTTGTAGCCCGGGAGGTCTCCCATGCGAGCGCCGTCGTCCGGCCTCGGGTCTTAAAGCGTTAGCGAAGGAGCTTTGACATGTAGGGGCCCTCCCTATCGAAGCCGAGCCCCCTGTAGTATCCCCTGGTCCCCACAGCGCTCGTGACCAGGAGCTTCCTCGCCCCGAGGTCGGACGAGGCCACATCCTCGGCCTTCCTCATGAGCGCGCCCCCCAGCCCTCTGTGCTGCCAAGCCCCCTCCGCCCTCCCCCCCAGCCTCACCGCCTTCCCGTAGACGCGGAGCTCCCTGACCACAGCCGCCCTCCGCATCTCCTTCCTGTGGGCTGCGGCGGAGGGGAGGCGCAGGCGGACGAACCCTGCTATCGCCCTTGACCTCTTGACCTCGAACGACCCGAAGACCTCCTCCCCTCCGGAGGCCGCGTACCTCTCCTGTCGATACTCGAGGTCCCCTGCTTCCAGACCCTCGGGGCCCCTCAGGGCCACCTCCCTGCACCTGATGCACATGCAACGGACCCCCTTCTCCTCGGCTCGCTGCAGGACCAGCTGCCTGAGGTTCCCGTCCCTCACGCCCCCCTCTATCTCGTCGGAGGGGATCTCCCTCTGTATCCTCATTATCCTGTGCCAGGGCGGGACATGCCTCTTCATCTCGCTCAGCAGCTCTACCACCGTCTCGAGGGAATAGGGGGTGTAGAGCCCGGCATCGAACTGGCGTGCCAGCGCCGTCCCCGGGACCACAAGCGTGGGGTAGAGCTTAGACATGTCCGGCCTGAACCTCTCGTCTTCGAAGAGCCGCCGGAGGTCTTCCAGGTCCTCTCCCGGGGTCGCTCCTGGGAGCCCGGGCATCATATGGGCCGTCACCTTGAGCCCCGCGTCCCTCGCCACCTGGAACGCCATGACCGAGTCCTCGACGGTGTGCCCGCGGTTGCTCTTCGCGAGGACTTCGTCCCTGAGACTCTGGACGCCTACCTCGAGCCTGGTGATGCCGTAGCTGAGCATGAGGTCTACGTCCCTGGGCCTGCACCAGTCTGGTTTGGACTCGAGCGTCAGACCCACGCACCTGCTATCCGCCGACTCGTTGGCCACCTGCGCCTCCTCTAAGGTGGCTGACTTGAAGCCGTTGAGCCCGTCGAAGACGCCCTTGACGAAGCTCCTCTGATACCCTTCGTCCACCGCGATGAAAGTCCCCCCTTCGATTATCGTCTCCACTTTGCTCGTCTCGTGCCCGTTCCCCCTGTACTTCGCCAGGCACTTCCTCACCTGGAGATATGGGTCGAATCCTACGGAGAGGGCCGTCTTCATCCCTGGGCTGCGAGGGAGGTATGACTGCGGGGTGCCGACGCGGGGGCCGCCGGGGCAGAAGACGCACGTCCCATGCGGGCATGAAAACGGAGCGGAAAACGCGGTGACGACCACGATACCTGACGCGCTCCTCCTCGGATGGACCCTGAGGAGCTCTTCGAACCCCTCCGCCGACCCCCGTGGGAGCCTGGCGAGTATCTCAGAGTTCGATGGGTATCTGTCTAGGCCGTAGAGTGACGCCGCCCGCTTCTTGGCCCTCTCAAGGTCATTCCTGGAGCGCACCTCCCCCTCCGACACCAGCTCCGCTACGTAAGAGATAGCGTCGCTGAGGCTGAGTCCCTGGTCTGTCACTGGCGCATCCAGTTCTGTCCGGGCTTACGCTTCAGAGTGAAGCGCTTCTCGTAGGTCCGCTTGTTCCTCACCTTGGGGATCTTGCTGTCCTTCGGCTTCCCTTCCAGTTTCGGAGTCTGACTACGGACTCAGGGCCATCGTCGGGATGTTTACCCGCCTTCGTCAGCGATCCGTGTGTAGGCGTGTTTTTGCACCTCCTCTTTTCTCCCCGACTTGATTGGACGCTCTATAAAGTATTGGCCAGCGACAGGTGGGTCGCGCCACCTGGTCGTCCTAGGCGGAGCGCCAAAAGTTGCCCTGACGAGGGGGGTCGAGCGGCGAGACACCGCGGCGCGTGCGAGCTAGGGAAGGCATTAGTAGCTGGGATCCCTCTTGCCTTGCGGGTTGATCAAGGTCGAGAAGTCGGTCTATTCCCCTCCCGAGCGGGGCGATGGAAAGCGGGTCCTTGTCATGACCCTCTGGCCCCGAGGCGTCTCCAAGGACAAGGTGGACGCCTGGATGAAGGACCTGGGCTCCCCCAGAGACCTAATCAAGCGGTACAAATCCGGAGAGGTGTCGTTGGACGAATTCAGGTCGGAGTACAGGAAGTCCCTGAGGGGGAAGGAGGGGACCCTGCGCCAGCTCGCGAAGGAATCGAAGGCAGGGACGATAACCCTCCTCTGCACGGAGAAGGACCCTTCGACGTGCCATAGGTCCGTCCTCAAGGAAGAGATAGAAAAGTACGCCTGACTCCAGGTTGATTTCCCGAGGGGGTGCTGCTTCCGGACATGCCTCAGAGCTCAGCCGGCGGCTGCTCCGCCCGCGCGCAGTCTCTGATGGAGTGAAGTTAAGGGGCCTACGTTCGCTGGCTGAGTCCTAAAATAGCGAGCCGGTTGGCGACAGCCCAGATGAGAGGACTCAACTGGGCGGCGGCCCTGGTCTCGTGGACGTTCGGTGTCGTGGGCCTGTTCGGTTGGTTCATCCAGAGTGCAGCCGCGTCGATGACCGCCGCTACTTCTGTCCGAGGGGCGCTGCTCTCCTCCGCCGATCTGCTGCTCGCAGTAGGAGCGGCAGGGATGGCGCTAAACTTGGTCTTCCTGGTCCGCGGAGAACGTGAAGCCAGGCGCGAGGAGGAGCGATGACCCCCCGAGTGAGGGCGGCGCCTGGGTTCATGCGCGTCCGGAGAGGCGTCGGCGTAGCCACCGTGGTCGCGGTCGAGCTGATGGTCCTGGCGGTCGCTGGGATCGCCGCCGCGATATACGAGTCGGGCGTGGAGACATACTGGTGCGGAGCCCAGCAGCCCGTGATCAACGGGACGCTGGTGCTCGCGTGCGCCATCACCCAGCGGGTAGAGGGGACGTTCCTAGTCCTTGGGGTGGGCGGCATCCTCGCGTCGCTCTTTGCCTGGGTCATGCGCAAGCTGCTGACCGTGACGTAGCCCGCGCCTGAAGCGCCAGCGGCTGGATACCAGGACAGTTCAACCATAGGTGTGTATGGGAGGCCCTCATGTTGAGGGCATGCGACGAAGGAGCAAGGCAGTGATCGTCGCGCTAGTCGCGGTCCCCGCATTCCTGTTCCTCGCCCCCATCTTGCAGGTGGACTTCGTCATAACCCCGCCCCCGAGCAAATGTCCATCGTCGTCAGGAGGTGCCACACGCATGGTCGGGTGCTTTGGCTACTACAAGCCAGGATATTCATCAGTCACCTACCGGGTGTTCGGAATAGGCGGGACCTATGACAACGTGAACAGCACAGGATACAGCCTGGCGATTGGTCCGACGCCCACCGTCTTGCCTCCGCCCGACCTCGCCAGCTCCGGAGGCGGGGGACTAGGGCAGTCGACCGGGAGCTACTCGTTCACCGCTCCTTCTTTCACCGTCCAGCTCTCGGCATACATTATGCCGACAGACCCGCCGAAGGCTGTCGCATTCTCGTACGCTGTGTATCTGAACCCCCAGACGCCAGAGAGCGCTGCGTTGTGCCAAAAGACGGCGTACGCGCCCGCATCCTTCAGCGACAGCTGCTCTGGACTGGCCGTAGGGCGCAGCTACGAGGTGCTGATTTCAGCGACTAACTGCTACTGGCAAGTGTTCATGGAGCAATAGCTCGCGGCTCCTCCCTCAGGCCCGGCGGACCCTGACGTCGCCAGCCCACGCCTTCCAACCCACCACGACCGAGCGCGACAAGGGAGAGCCCGACAGCAAGCAGGCCGGAGAGCAGACTGCAGACCGCCGGCGCAGGGGCGATGCGGGGATCACTGACGCGGCTCTCCTGAAACCCTTTAATGGAGTTGGGCGCGAGCGGCGACCAGACTTGTCAGGCGAAGGAATCCCGGAGAACCAAGACGTCGAGGCGCTCAGGCAGAAGAGCATCGCGGCCGCCGAGGAGGCAATCCGCCAGGCCTCATCCCGTCCGGACCTCCACCTAGTGCAGGCGATACAGGCCCTGGACGACACTGACAAGTACCTGAACATAACAGCCACGAGGGCGTCTGAGTGGTACGGGCTGCACTTCCCCGAGCTGGCCCAGATGGTGCAGGACAACGTCGTCCTTTGCAAGATGATCTCCGAGATTGGGGGGAGAGGAGCGTACTCCCTCGAAGCGCTCGCCGGGAGGGGGTTCACCGACAAGAAGGTCGAGGCTATCATGGAAGCCAAGGAAAGGTCGAAGGGAGGGGAGATCTCGGACGGGGACATCACGAAGGTGAAGTCCCTCGCTTCGCTCGCGGTCCAGCTCAGCGCGCTGAGGGGGGGTCTTAACGACTATGTGGAGGCCCAGATGAAGAGGGTGGCGCCCAACGTGTCGGAGGTGGCGGGGGCAACCATAGGGGCCAGGCTGATGGCGAAGGCAGGGGGGCTCGACAGGCTGGCCGTCCTCCCAGCCAGCACGATACAGATACTCGGGGCGGAGAAGGCGCTATTCAGGTCCCTGAGGACGGGGGCAAGGCCCCCCAAGCACGGGATCCTCTTCCAGCACCAGGCAGTGCACGCCGCTCCGAAGTGGCAGAGGGGGAAGATAGCGAGGACCCTCGCCAACAAGATAGCGATAGCAGCGAGGGTGGACTACTACCGCGGGTCGGAGGACCCGACCATCAAGGCAGGCCTCGACAAGAGGCTAGAGGGGATCAAGGAACGTTACAAGGAGCCCCCGCAGCGGAGACCGGAGCAGAGGGACAGGCCGCGCAGGGAAGGCCGGCCCCCCAGGCGAGACAAGTTCAGAAGGCGATGAGCCGCCTCCTCAAAGAGGAGAGGCTGGGAAGGAAGGCGCTGCTCACTCGGAACCTCGTCCCCGGGAAGAGGGTATACAACGAGGACCTCCTCCAGAGGGGAGGGGCGGAGTACAGGACCTGGGACCCTTTCAGGAGCAAGCTGGCCGCGGCGATGATCAAGGGCCTCCCTGACTCCGCCGTAGGGGAGGGGGCGAAGGTCCTATACCTTGGAGCGTCCACGGGGACCACCGTCTCTCATGTGTCTGACCTCGTAGGGCCGGGGGGGCTCGTGGTCGGGGTAGAGTTCTCCCCAAGGGTCGCAAGGGAGTTCATCGAAAAGGTGGCCAGGGAGAGGGGGAATGTGATCCCCTTCGTGGCGGACGCCAGGGACCCTTCGAAGTACTCGGTGGCGAAGTTCGACGTGGTCTACTGCGACATAGCCCAGCCCGACCAGACGGAGATCGCCCTCGCCAACTGCGCTGCGTTGTTGAAGCCTGGGGGGACGCTCCTTCTGGTGGTGAAGGCTAGGAGCATCGACGTCCTCAAGGACCCCGAGAGGGTCTTCATCGAGGAGGAGAAGAAGCTCCGGGCCGGGGGATTCGATGTGAAGTCGGTGACTGAGTTGAGCCCCTTCGAGAAGGACCACGCCCTGATCCACGCCGTCATGGATTCCGAAGGGTGAGGCCTTCGCGGACGCGCCCTCCTGGATGGCAGCACCTGGCCCAGCCCCGGGCCGGAGGACATCCTGGACAGCTCGCCCTTGAGCCCTCCCCGGCGAAGGGGCCGGTGCCCCGCCAGGCCCCTACCGTGACGCTGAATCCCGAGCGCCCCCCGCGTTGGGGAGCGAAACCGCGGTCGCAGGAGCGCCGTACCTGGACCAAGTCTTCCAGCTCTTCCTTACGAACTCAGGGAGCGGCTCACCTCTCCTGATCTTCTCGACGAAGAAGGCCTCCGTCTGAGGGTCAGATGGGTACCCGGAGCCGAAATCTCCGTGAGCCTCCCTGAGCAGGGCGACCTCCCTGTCCCTCTGCACCTTGGCCACCACGGAGGCGGCCGAGACGACCACGAAGTCCCTGTCCGCCTTGTGCAGCGCCTTCACCCTGCACTTGGACACGAGGTTGCTCGATATGTCTCTGGCGAACCTCTCCGGGAGGACGTCTGACGCGTCCACGGTCACGTTCCCCGCCCCCAGCTGGTCGACCACCCTGGCGAAGTAGACCGCCTCCAGGTAGTTGAGCTTCCTAAGCCGCTCTCCGCGGAGCACGACGGCGTCGATCTCTCTCGGAGGTATGCTCGTCCAGCGGACCCTTTCGGCCGCCTTGAGTATCTCCGGGTAGAGGGACTCGCGCCTCTTCGGGGACAGCTTCTTCGAGTCCTTCACCCCCAGCTCCTTCAGCCGCCTCGCCCCGCGCGGGGACGCGGACACACCAGCGACGACCAAGGGACCCAGGAGGCACCCTCTCCCAGCCTCGTCGACGCCGCCAATCGCCCGCGGCCCGGTCAGACCTTTGGCCCCCCTGCCGCCGCCAAGAGGACTGCAGCGAGGCTGTCCGTGGCGTCGTCCCTGTTCTCGACGGTGAGCGCGAAGATCTGCTCGGCGGCCCCCCTCAGCTCGTTGAGCAGGTCGTCCTCGAGCCTCTCGTGGGTCACCGCGAGGATCGGCTTCCCCGAGGCGACGCACTTCCTGACGGCCCTCCGGAAGTCCGGGCTGACGAGCTCCATGGGGCCGACCTCGTCGATCACGACAAGCTCCGAGTCCGCCGCTGCCGCTTCGAGCCCCGCCGCCCCCACGGACGCCAGGTCGGAAAGGTTGACCCTGTATCTCCCGACCTTGGGGCCGAACCTCGACTCCACAGACGCGAGCACCCCCGTCCTCCCGCTGGTGAGGTCGGTCACCCCGAACCCCGTCCTGGCGCCCCCCGACCTGACCTCCGAGGTGGTGCACCCTCCCACTATCACCCCGGCGCTCTTCAGCCTCCGGACGACCTTGGAGACGAGGGTGGACTTGCCCACCCCCGGCGGGCCGGTCACCAGGTAGATCCTCGACAACCCCCGTCCTCCCTCGCCGGGCTACATGAAGTTAGCAGCCTGCGGGAATCGTTTAACACCTGGCGCGGCGCGCCCGGCCCGTTGAAGTTCGTCCGCCACGGCGAGGGGAAGACCACCCTCCTCGTCCCCCAGGCGAGCGTCACGGTCGATCCGCCTCCCACCTCGCCGGTCTTCTTCAACCCTGCGGCCGCCCTCAACAGGGACGTCACCGTGGCCCTGGCTGCCGTGGGTGGAGGCCGCACGTTCTGCGACTCCATGGCGGGGGTGGGGGGGCGCGGTGTGCGGGTGGCCAAAGAGGTGGAAGGGGTGTCGTCGGTGACCCTGGTGGACTTCAACGAGCCCGCGCTCCGGGCGGGAGAGAGGTCCGCCAGGCTGAACAGGGTGGCCGGGAAGTGCTCCTTCGAGCTGTCGGAGACCAACGCTTTCCTGGCTTCGCGGTTCGGGAGGGACCAGAGGTTCGACTACGTCGACGTGGACCCCTTCGGCACGCCGGTCAGGCACATCCAGGCGGCCCTGGCGGCGACGTCTGACGGCGGGGTGCTGTCGCTCACTGCCACCGACACCGCTGTGCTCTGCGGTGTGCAGGAGGGGACCTGCATGAGGAGGTACGGCGGCGCCCCGCTCAACAACCACTTCCACCACGAGACCGGGATCAGGGTGCTCCTGGGGGCTGTGGCCAGGCTGGGCGCCATGCTGGACATAGGGGCCGAGCCCGTGGCCGCCCACTCGACGAGGCACTACCTGAGGGTCTTCGTCCGCGTCAGGGCCGGGGCCTCCAGGGCTGACGCCGCGCTGAAGGGCGTCGGAAGCGTCTCATGGTGCCACCACTGCGGCGAGGCTTCGAGCGGCGTCTCCCCCTCGCCCGTGTGCTCACGCTGCGGGAAGAAGGCGAAGGTGGCAGGTCCGCTCTGGGTCGGGAAGGTCACCGAGGAGGAGACAGTCCGCGCGGCGTCCGAGGCGGCGCAGGAGAAGGGGCTTGCCAGGGCCGCGACCACGCTCGGGTCCCTGGTCGGGGTGGACGGTTTCCCGCCATGGAGCTTCAGCCTCGAGCGGGTCTGTTCCGCGCTCAAAGTGGCGTCGGCCCCCGAAGACAGGGTGTACAGGGCCCTGGTGCAGTCCGGGCGCAGGGTCGCCCGGACGCCATTCGAGAAGACAGGGCTGAAGACGGACGCGAGCTATGCGGAGGTTGTGGAGGCGGTCATGACTGCGGCGCGCTCGGGCCCCTGAAGACCCGCGTCATCCCTTCGCCCCTTCGCACAGGTAGTACAGCTCGGAGGCGGAGTTCCTGCTGGCCGCGGGCTTGATCACCCTGACCGACCTGAACATCCTGCGGAACTCCCCCCGGACCTCCTGCGACCGCTCCCCCTCGAAGAGCTTGCAGTAGACGCGGCCTTCGTCCTTGAGGAGGGTGCGGGACAGCTCGAGGACCCGCAGGGTCATGTCTATCTGCCTCGTCTGGTCCAGCTCCCAGACCCCCGTGACCGAGGGGGCGAGGTCGGAGAGGATGACGTCTGCCTTCCCCCCCAGGGCCTGGGACACCCTCTCGGCCACTGCGGGGTCGTGCACGTCCATCTTGATGGCCACGACGTTCTTCTCCTTCAGCCGGATCGGATCCAAGTCCACCCCCACCACCACCCCTTCCTCGCCGACCAGGAAGGACGCCACCTGGAGCCATCCCCCAGGGGCTGCGCCGAAGTCTGCCACCCTGTCCCCCCGCCGGATGAACCCGTAGCGCTCGTTGGCTTCGATGAGCTTGAAGGCGGCCCTGCTCTTGTACCCCTGCTCCCTGGCCAGGCGCCGGTACAGATCCCGCCGCGCTTCGCTCAGCCTCATCGCTTCGAGAGCTCAGGGGGGTTGAAGCTCGCTGGGAGGAGCGACTCGGCGGCCGCGTCCTCGGCGAAGCCGTCGGTCCCGCGCATCATCACGGTCATGGCAGGGTTGAACTCGACCATGACTTGCCTGCAGGCGCCGCACGGCCTCGTGAACTGCTCAGACTTCCCCACCACGGCTATGGCGAGTATCTTCACCTTCCCCTCGGAGACGGCCTTGAATATCGCCGTCCTCTCGGCGCAGCAGGAGAGCCCATAGGACACGTTCTCTATGTTCGCCCCGGTGTAGACAGACCCGTCCGACGTCAGGACGGCGGCCCCGATCTTTACCCCCGAGTATGGGGAATATGCGTTCTCGCGCGCCTTCCTGGCGGCGTCTACGAGGGCCGTCAACTCTTTCTTCGCCATGGCTTTGGACTACCCTGCGGAGACTGGTTCAGGCGCAGGCGCGCCAGTTCGCGCTGCCATCACCTCCTGGATGACCCAGGGCCCTATCCATGGACAGACGTACGGGCTGACCTCACCTTCGATGGAGCACTTCGGCTCGTACTGGCAGACTATGCAGGGGGCCTTCTCTATCGAAGCCATGTCGGTTGGGAACCGGAGAGGGGTGAGCTTGTAGGTCCAGCGGCCGTCCTCCAGGACCTTCACCCTCCCGATTAGCCCCCGCCTCTCAAGCCTGATCGCGAGCCTCGACCCGTCCCTGCTCGTGAGCCCGAGCTCCTTCCATATCTCGCTCTGGAGGACGCCGTCCCTCCCTGTCTCGACCACCAGCTTGTAGACCCTGGATGTGAGGTCGACCAGCTCCTCCTCCGTCCTCTCGACAGGCTTCTCTGGCTCTGCTTCCTTCTTCTGGCGGGGCCTGCCCTGCTTCTTGGCAGCCTCCTTGCTGACGCGTTTCTTCTGCTTCATTTTGACGGCATGAACTCCTGTCTGATCACGTAGTTGTCAAGTATCTCCCTGCACCTATTTCTTACGGTCACCTCGGTCACCTCCGCGAACTCCGCCACCTCCCTCTGTGGGAGGTGCTCCCCCACCATGACGGACGAGAGGTAGACGTAGGCGGCGGCGAGCCCCGCCGGGGCCTTGCCGCTGGAGATCCGCGAGTCGCTCGTCTTGCGGGAGAGGGTAAGGGCGAGGTGCTCGACCCTGGTGTCAATCTTGGCTATGTTGACCAGTTTTGAGATGTACTTCTCTACCGAGGGCGGAGGGACGTACTCCTTCTCGACCTCCTTCAGGACAAGGCGGAAGTAGCGGGCGACGCTCCCCTTCTCCATCCCCGAGGCCCTGGCCACCTCCTTGAGGGTGCGAGACACCCCGCACTTCCTGCACGCCAGGTACACCGTCGCCGCTGTCATTCCGAGTACCGACTTGCTCTTGGCCACCTTCTTTTTGGCCGAGGTCCGGTAGATCTGGGCTGCCGTCTCGGCGACGTTGTCCGGCAGGTTCAACGCGTCGCAGAGCTCGCTGATCTTCGAAAGGACGTTCGAGAGCCCTCGCTCTTCGCTGCTTATCGTCCTGGACCTGCTCTGCCACTTCCTCATCTTCTCCACGGTCGCCCTCATTGCGGGGTCGAGGTATTTCCCATGGGAGTCGCGCATGGTCCTCCCGATCTCCGTGGTGAGCCCGAAGTCGTGGAGCGCCAGGGTCGTCGGAGCGCCCACCCTCACACGCTTGTTCTTCTCCTCCAGGTCCATGGCCTTCCATTCCGGGCCGGCGTCAGCGGGGGCCAGGGTGACGTAACCGCACGTGGGGCAGACCTGCTCCCCTTTCTCCGAGTCACCGATCAGCCTGTTGCCGCAAACGGGGCAGGAGGTCCTGAAGTCCTCGTCCCTGGTACTGCTCCAGATACTCATGACCTCACTCCGCGAATGCGGGCTCTCCCGGTCTTCCCGCGCGGTCGCTCGCGGGGGCGACCGACGCGTAGGGGGACTTCACAGGGCCGATCAACTCGACGACTTTCCCGAGCTTCCTCCTCCCTTCGTCGAAGAGGAAGGCGCCTGGCCTGACCTCTCTGGTAAGGTGGACTACGAGCCGGCCACTCTTGGCCCTATGAATGACCGTGCCCACCTGAAGCAAGAAAGGCAAACGCCCCTTGTCCTGCCTTTAAACGTTGGGGGTCGCTCACTTTTTGCGCGGCTGCTGCGCCTGCGCCTGGCGCCTCTGCGCGATCCCTCTGACGGTCGAGAGCTCCTTCGCCACCTTCAGGAGGAGCGCCCGCTTCGGCGGCGACTTCGCCACGGAGACGTACCCCGACTCCTTCCCAGGCATGGAGGGGTAGCGGGCCGCTTGGGGCTGTGGCTGCAGGTTGAGCCTCCGGCACGCCTCTGCGAGCTCCGCCAGGACTGGGGCCCTGGTCGCCGAACTCAGCGGGACCCTCCGCCCTTCGCTGCGCTTCAGCTCGGAGTCGAAGTAGTCGAGCCAGAAGATGTAGCGGTCGTATTCCTTCATTTCTTCGCGGTGAGGACCGCGTTGACCACCCCGTCGGCGGTCGGGCGAGAGGTGACGACCGCCTCCCCCGCCTCCGTCTCCAGCACGGCCCCCTTCGTTATGACGCCCCTCCTTTCGTAGTCCCTGTTCGCGGGACTCTTCTTAACCCTGAGTATCTTGGACTTCGACGCCTTCCCCGACCTGTCGGAGACGTTTGCATAGTCGGCGAATATCACGCCTGTGGAGAGGGACCCCCCGCGCCTCCTGCTCGTCCTCACCGACGCCTGGCCTACCAGGGGCTCGATGGCGTACCCGTCCTTTTCGTAGGCCCGCCTCCCCCTTTGGGGCCTTGACCTGCCTCCGGTCGGCTTGCGTTTCGTGAGGTTCTCGATGGGTCGTGTCAACGGTTTCCATCGCTCGCCCGCCTGAGCCTCATGTTAAGCATATCGGCGCGGGTCCGGGGGGAGGGCTCAGTCACCTAAGTGTGAGCGTCCTGCTCTCCAGCTGCCTCTTCAAGGTCGTGAGCTCGGTGCTGAGGCCGAAGTACTCGGCGAACCTCGCCGTCGTCTTGTACGCCCTGCTCCTCCCCTGCCTCTCCCCGACGATGAACCCGACAGCCTCCAGCTCTTTCAGGTGCTGGTAGACCGTAGAGCTCCGCCTCTGGACTAGCTCGGATGACGATATAGGCTGGAAGAAGGCGATGAAGGAGAGCGTCCTGAGCGCCGCCCTGGACAGGAGCGGCCGCGTGGCGAACTTCCTCGCGGTCTGGGTGTATTTCGCCTTCAGCTGCATGGCGAACCTGGGACCCGAGTACTCGACGACCTCCACGGCCTGGAGGGCGCCGTTGACGGCCCTCGCGACCTCCCTCGCGATGGCGGCGGCCTTCCTCTCGGACGTGGTCCCTGCGACGCGGGCGATGTCTTCGACCGACACGGGCCTCCCTGCTGCGTAGAGCGCCGCCTCTACCTTCGCTAGCATCTCCTTCGGGAGCGCCTCCTGCGTCTCGTCGCTACTCAAGCTGGCCCACCGACACCACCAGCGCGTCTCCGTCTGACTCCTCCTGGTTGATGACCACTTCGCCGTCGTTGGCCGCGAAAAGGAGGAGTATGAAGACGCGGGCGGCGTCGATGGGGGAGAGCCCTCTGAGGAGATCCGAGAGGAGCGCCTTCCCAGTCGCCCTCAGCCTCTCGACGAGTATCTTCCTGAACTCAGAGAGGAGGACCTGGAGCGATACGACGTAGTTTTCAAAGTCCGGGGGCGGGAGGTCTACGATGGCGAGTGGGTTCTGCTCCCCCCCTTCCTCCGTGACCACGACCTCCTGCAGGATGCGTCCGAGCTCGTCGAACAGCTCGTCTATGTTGGTCGAGTAGATCTCGTACCTGAACGGCATCACAATGATCTGTGGGGGCTCGCTCGCGTCGACCAGCCTGTGCTGCATCCTGAGCCTCTCGAAGAGGAACAGTGTCTCGACCTTGAGCCTGTAGATGGTGGCCGAGGAGAGGGCTGCCGTCCCCGCGGCGCGCATGTCGATGAGTTCTGTCTGGGAGATTGCCTTCAGGAACATGTCGAGGAGCTCAGTGAGGTTGATCTCCCACGGGCTCTTGCGCTTGGCGAGGGAAGGGTCGATCAGCACGTTGAGGGGCGGGCGCCCCAGGACCGCCGAGCTAGGCACTTCTCGGCACCTCGGCGGGCTTGTAGTGGACCACCCTCGAGATACCTCCAGCAGAGTAGACCCCATACGTCATGTCGCTCTCCGCCACGAAGACGTCCCTGAGGGTGATGGTGATGATCTGAGCCTCGGACGACTTCTCCTTCAGGAACTTCGCGAGGCTGCTCGAGTTCACCGCGTCCAACGGGGCGTCAATCTCGTCGAAGAGGTAGAACGGGTGCGTCTGGACTGCCTGCATCGCCAGTATCAGGGCGACCCCTGTCACAGCCCTCTGCCCCCCGCTGTGCTGGGAAGACTCGCGGAGCCCGTTCCCGAAGTCTGCCCTCATGAACACCCCTCCGGCGAATATCTCGTCCGGGTTTTCGAGGTCGAGCTGGGCCCTCCCCCCTGTCAGCTTCGCGAATATGGAGCCGAACTCCCCCCCCACCCTGTCGAAGGCTGACATGAACACCTTCTTCTTCTCCGCGTCCACGCTCTCGATGAACGCGATGATCGAGTTCCTTTCGTTCTCCAGCTCGTTGTGCCTCACAGAGAGGTTCTTGTAGCTCAGGTACATCTCAGTGTACTGCCTGTCGGCCCCCCTGTTCACCGACCCGCTCGCCCCCTGATACTCCTGTTGGAGGTCGGCAAGCAGCGACTCGGACGACTCGAAGTACTCCAGCTCCTCCGAGTACCCGAGCATCCTGAGGCTCCCCAGGGCCTCCTCGATCTTCTCCTGGGCCGCCGACACCTGCCCGGCGAGGGCGAAGAGGTCCTTCTGGTGCCCCGCGACCGAACGAGAGATGCTGTCCCTTTCTTCCTTCAGCTTCTTCGCCCTCGCGTCGAACTCGTCAAGGACCGGCTGGCTCCTCTTGGAGGACTCCTTCAGCTTCGAGATCTGCGCCTCCAGAGAAGCCTTCTGCTCCGAGAGCTCCCTGATCTTCCGCGGCGCCTCCCTGGCGAACTGCTTGTTCGACTGCAGGTCCTCGATGGCGTTGGCCAGGTCGAGCTGGTTCTCCTCCAGCGCACGGAGAAGGACGTTCTCGAGGTTCGCCTTCTCCCTCGTGAGCGTGAGATTGAGGTCCTGGATCCTGTTCCTGATGCCGTCTATCTCGGTGGAGACCGACTGCTTGGCGGCGTCGAGCTCGGCGAGGTGCCCCTCCAGCCCCAGAGCCTGGGCGTCGGCGACCACCCGCTGAAGCGAGCCGATCCCCTTGGCGACGGACTCCTTCCGTTCGACGCTGACCTTGAGCTTCTCCTCGAGCCGCGCGACAGCGCTGGCCTGCCTCTGGTACTCCGCGTTCATTGTCTTGAATATGCTGCTGTACCTCTTGGCCATTCTTGTGATCGTGGTAGCCTCGGCCTTCAGGCTGGTGGTCGTGACTATCTTCTTGATCCGCTCCTTCATCATAGAGCGGGCCCCTGATTCTACGGAGTTGAGCTCTGACCTCCTCCTTTCGATGGCCCCCTTCAGGGCGCCGACGGCGTCCTCCACCTCGCTCATCCCTTCGATGTTCTCCAGGCCCTCCATCAGGTTGACCACCAGCTCCTGGTAGCCGTAGCTGAAGGCCCTGCCGCCCGGCTCGAAGGTCTCCCCCGCCTCGGTCACCGCTCTGACGCCTTCTGACGCCATGATGTAGCCGATCGCCTCCGTCTCGACGAGGACCGAGTCACCGGCGAGGAAGTTGACCAGCCCCTCGAACTCGTCCTCGCACCTTATCACGTCTGACAGCGGGCCTATCACCCCGGCAGACTTCTCCACCTCGGCGGCCTTTACCGACTCCACCTCGCTCAGCGGTATGACAGAGAAGCTCTTCGCCTTCAGAGACTTCGCCGCCTTTATGAGCTGCGTCATCGACTTCAGGTCCTGGACGATGAAGGCGCCGAGCCATCTGCCCATAACGGCGTTCACCGCCTTAGAGTACTGCTGCGGGTACTTCACCACCTGGCCCAGCCTCCCGACGTAGCCTGGGACCCCTCCCTGGTCGCAGAACTCTTGGAGCTTCAGCTGGCCGCTCCTCTCCCCCGCGAGGCTCTCAGAGAGGTGCCTGAACGCCTCCTCCTTCGACATCTCCGTCGAAGCCTTCTCCAATATCCTCGACGCGCCTTGTATGGAGGCCACGAGCTTCTCCCTCGTAGACTCCGCCCCCGCGAGGCTCTCGTCGATGGAGCCGAGCTCCTTGGTCGACCTGTCGTAGAGCTCGAAGAGCTGCTTCGTGCTCGCCTCCAACTTCCCCAGGACCTCCGAGTAGCCGTCGACCCTGAGCTTCAGCTCGTCGAGGCGCTTCCTCTCCACGCCGAGGCTGGCGTTGGTGGCGTTGATGGCAAGCTCCACCTGAGTCTGCTTCTGGGCCAGGTCCGCGAGCTTGAGCTGGACCCTGGCCGTGAGCTTCCCCTTCTTTTCGATTGTCCCCCTGAGCTCCTCCCCTGCGCGGAAGAAATCCTTCAGCTTCTGGGCAAGCTCGGCGTGTTTGGCGTCGAGCTTCTCTATCTCGGCCGTCAGCTGTCTCACGGTCGAGCTCGCCGCGTTGGCTTCCCTCTGCTTTTCAGCCACGACCTGCTTGAGCTGCGGGACCGTCTCCCCTTCCAGCTCCGCTACGTTCCCCTCCGCTGTCTTCAAGTCGGCCTCGAGCGTCTCCAGCTCGTTCCTGAGCCCCGCGAGCTGGAACTGGAGCTCGACGTGGCTGGCCCCCCCGCCTTGGATGACCTCGACTATGAACTTCGTCTTGTCGCTCTCGACCTGGGATATGCGGTTCTCCAGCTCGACCATCTTCCCCCCAAGGTCCCCGAGCTTCCCGTTCAGCTCCTGCTCTTGCGACCTCAGGTCAGAGAGCCTGGTCTTCAGGTCGGCGATCCTCTTCGACGTTATCACGGCGTTGAGCCAGCTGATCTGCGACTCCAGGAGGTTGTACCTCACCATCTCTGTCCTCTGGGAGTCGAGGGACTCGAGGGTGCTCTTCATCTCGCCGATTCGCGCCATGGCGACCTCGAGTCTCTGATCCGCTTGGCTGAGCTGCCTCTGGGCCTCGGCCTTCCGCTCGTCGAACTTCGAGATCCCCACGACGCTTTCTATGACCTTCCTCTTCTCTTCCGGGGTGAGGTCTGCCATCCTGGTCGCGGCGCCCTGGGCGACTATGTTGAACCCGTTCGGCGCGAGTCCCGCCAGGTCTATGATCTCGGTGAGCGCGCTCCTCGTGCTCTTCCTCCCGTTGAGGAAGTACGTGTTCTCGCCGTCCTCCCTTAGCTCTCTCGTGATGGTCACAAGGTCGGAGTCGACAGGTATCGCCCTGTCGGAGTTGTCGAACTGGATAGTGACCCTGCAGGCGTTCGGTCTTCCGTCCCCGGGCGAGTCCTCCTTCCTCGGGTCATAGATCAGCCCGGAGAGCCTCCCGTTCGCCGCCCTCAGCGCTTTGGGCGAGTTCTCCCCTATGGTGAACGCTATCGCGTCTGCGATGTTGGACTTCCCGCTTCCGTTGGGGCCGGTGATGACAGTGAACCCCCGCTCGAAGTTGACCACCGTGGTACGAGGGCCCGAGGACTTGAAGCCGCGCATCTCCAGCCTTCGGATATACGTCACAGGAAGTTTAGCCCCGACTGTAGGACAGGTTTGACAGTGGATATAAGGGAATCGCAGCCAGATTCGCCGTGATGGGCCCGCCGCCCACCGCCGCGGGAGGGCGGTTTTTCTGAGCAGGCGCCCGCTAAAAGAGGAGACGCCCTGGATGGGGCTTTTTGGGGCTGTTTTCATCCCAGAAGCGCGATTACAGCCGCAGCGGCCTGCTCACCCCTTGTTCGGGCCGTTCGCGCGTGCCGGCGCTCGTCGATGACAAGGTAGTAATAATGCACCCCCCAGGGTAGGCGGGTTGACCTTATTCTCCCAGAGACGCAAGAGGCTCTTGTCGCTCGCCAAGGGGAAGGAGGTGGCGGCGTTTGCTGCGCCGAACCTGTTCTATCTCACTGACTTCTTCGGAGGGGGCGCTGCCGTAGTCCGGCCGGACAAGACGGTCATCGTGACCTCTCCTCTGGAGGCGGACAGGGCGGAGGAGGTAGCCAAGGAAGCCGAAGTGGTGGTGGTGAGGAGGTGGAAGGACGTCGGCAAGGAGATAGAGAAGCAGCTCAGAGGGAGGAATGCGGTGGTCGACAGGGAGGGGTTGAAGTCGAGGCGGCTCGCCGCGGACCCCGGGCTCTTCCTGGAGGCGAGGAGGACGAAGGACTCACTTGAGCTGGAGCGGATACGCAAGGCTTGCGCCAAGACTGACAAGGCGTACGAGGCCCTCGAGCGCGCTTTGAAGCCGGGGAGGACGGAGTGGGAGCTAGCGGCCGAGGTGATGAAGACCGCCCTGGAGGAGGGATTGACCCCGTCCAACTCTGACTCGTCCCTCGGGCCGGTCATAATCGCGTCAGGGCCTCACGGGGCATACGGTCACTCGGAGCTGTCAGAGAGGAAGGTCAGGAGCGGCGACTTCGTCGTGGCTGACCTTTTCTTCAGGTACGAGGGGTACAACTCAGACGAGACCAGGACATTCGCCGTGGGGACCGTCACCTCAGAGATGAGGAGGTCATACGGCGTGGTGAGGGAGGCCCAGCAGGCGGCCATCGATGCCGTCAGGGACGGGGTGCCCTGCGGCTCAGTGCATGACGCCGCGGTCGGCGTCCTTCGCAGGCACAAGTTGGACAGGTACCTGAACCACAGCGTCGGGCACGGCGTCGGGATCGACATCCACGAGTCGCCTGGGATATTTCATGGGAACAAGGTCAGGCTTGCGAAGAACGACGTCATCACCGACGAGCCGGGGGTCTACATCGTCGGGAAGTACGGGATAAGGATAGAAGACACGCTGCGGGTGGACAGCAAGCCCGAAATCTATACCAGGTTCACCAAGGACCTGGTCACCTGCGGCTAGGGCGCAGGACCCCCGCCCTCCTCGTCCCCACTTCGTAGACGTCGACCTTCACCCCGGGGCCGAACCCCCGCAGCGCGGCGGAGACCCTGTCGGCCGCTTCGGCGTCGGCCAAGCAGTGTACCGAATATCCTATCATGTTCTGGCTGGCGTACTTCGCCCCCGACCCCTTGGCGGCGCGTATCAGCTTCTGCACCTCCGGCGACTCGAGGCCCAGCCCCGCCGAGAACCTTTCCCCCTCTGACGCGAGGGTGTCAAGGGTCGGGTCCGCGAGGAACGCCCGCAGGGCAGAGCGCCCCAGCGAGTTTATCCTCTCGCGCACAGGCTTCGAAGAGAACGCATCCCTCTTGTCGAAGGGGGCGATGCACCCAGTGACTATCTTCATCCCCGCGGGGACGTCGACCGTGACGAAACGCGAGGCCCCAGGCTCTCCAGAGACGGTGATGGCGCCCGCGCCGACCGAATCGTAGATCACAGAGACCGTCCCCAGCCCGGTCTGCTCGATGACTTCCGCCCTGTGGGCAGGGAGGGCGAGCGCCCGCTTTGGCCTGCGTATTCCTGCGGCCGCGGCTGCGGCGTACACCGCCGAGGTGGCCGCAGAAGCGCTTGCCCCGAACCCTGCGCCGATGGGCGTGTCCACCCTCTGGTCGATGCGCATGGACAGGCCCTCTCTGCGCGACGACGCCAGCAGGAGCTCTACGGCCCTGCGCGTGGTCCGGGCGTCGTAGTCTGGGTCCCCGTTGACGACGGTGGTGACCCCGGTCCTGTCCCTGGCCGCTTCTGCGCTTGAGACCGTCCCCCTGGAGAGTATGTACCCCCCTCCCGTTGCCCCCCGCGCCTCGGCGGAGCCGTCGTAGCTGATCTCGAAGAAGTTGGTTATCGCCGAAGGGGCGAAGGCGGAGGCTCGCCTACCCCGCAGTCCGGGTCGCCCCCAGCCTCTTCCCTGTGAGGAGGCTCGCCAGGGGCCCGAAGATCACCACGGCCACGCCTGCGATCGCGAAGTAGGTGGCGAGGCCCGGCCATCCGCTGAGGGTCGAAGGCGCGAAGAGGAATATGGCACCGCCGAACCCGACAAAGACGAGGGAGAACAGGAGTGACCACGCCATCTGCCTCCTCCCGACGCCCGACCATGCAGGGACGTACCTGAGCATCTGTGAACGCCCGATCAGGGGGCCGGTAGCCCGGACCAGGGCTGGGACGCCTATCAGTATCGCAGGTATCGCGGTCATGTCCCAATAGACGGTGAATCCAAGGATGAGGCTGGCTGACGGGAGGGGGGCGAGCCACCAGAGCAGGGCCCCGGCGATGAAGTTGCCGAGGGTGAGGAAGCAGACGGTCGCGGCGACGAACGACGGCCACGACGTATACCTCTTGACGAAGACAGCGAGGAGGAAGGTGGCGATGAAGTTCGCAGGCGCGCCCACGGTAAGCGCGAAGAAGGGGGTGGTCGCCCCGAGGGGGACGAGGAAGAAGAGGTCTCCGAGGAAGGAGCCTATCCCGGCCCCAAGGGCCGCCGGGATGGCGTCGGACGTGACGGCGAAATACACGGGGATGAAGGACGCTATGAACAGCTGGCCGACCCCCCACGGGGTGCGTATGTATGCGGTGATCCCCTTCGCCAGGGCGAAGAGGGCGGCGGAGACCGCTATCACGCTCACCTGAGCAGTGACGCTGGCCTTGGCGGACCCGACAGTGGCCCCCATGCCCTCTATCCCCCCGCCTTCGTATTTCAGCGTGGTCTATAGTAACTATAGACTTCTATATGTCAGGCGCGCTCGCTGGGAAACGCAGCAGCCGGACTCTCAAGAGATTCAGCATAGATTAGGGAACGATTTCGGAAATCCACTAAATACCTCAGGCTCCGGTTCGCGGGCATGGAAGCCGAGACGCGTCACGGTAGATGGAGGCTGGCCGCGGTGCTTGTGGCTGCGCTGCTCGCGCTCTCTTTCGTCGCATACTATGTGGCGGACGACGGCCATGGTCAGGCGCAGCCGGAGGTGAGCTCGCTCCAGGCAGAAGTGAAGAGCCTCCAGGCGGCCAACCAGGCGCTCCAGAACCAGCTCGCCGCCGCCTCGACGCAGTCCGACCAATCCCTTCCGGGGGCCGAGGGTCTTTACGCGAACCTCAGCGCCAGCGTGGTGACGGTCCAGGGGTACGCACTGACGACACAGGAGAGCTTCTTCGGTCCGATCACATCTCTCGAGAGCGTCCAGGGTTCAGGGTTCGTCGTCACCTACGACGGGTCGCCTTACGTGGTCACGAATAACCACGTGGTCAGCGGGGTCACAAACATCACTGTCACGTTCTCCGACGGCAACTCGTATCCTGCGCAGGTCAAAGGGACAGACCCATACATGGACCTCGCGGTCCTCCAGGCCCAGGCCCCCGCGGGCGAGTTCCACCCCCTGGAGGTCCTGGGCTCGGCCGAAGCCGTCGCCGTAGGGGAGCAGGTGTACGCCATCGGGAGCCCGCTTGGGCTGGCCGGGTCGATGACGGACGGGATAGTGAGTCAGACCGGGAGGACCATCACCGAGTCGACCACGGGCGTGACGATCCCCGATGTCATACAGTTCAGCGCCGCGATAAACCCAGGCAACTCGGGGGGGCCCCTGCTCAACTCCGAAGGCGAGGTAGTCGGGATAACCACGGCGGCTGTGACCGACTCGCAGGGGCTAGGCTTCGCCATCCCCGCCAGCACGATAGCGCGCGAGCTCCCCTCGCTGGTGACGACAGGGAACTACACCCTCCATCCGTATCTTGGCATCTCGTCAGCAGCCGATATGACTTATCAACTCGCCCAGGCGACAGGCTCCAACGTGACCTACGGCGTCCTGGTCGAGTCGGTGGCTCCCGGAGGCCCCGCAGCCCAAGCGGGACTCATAGGGGGGGCGCGGAACGTGACCGTGGAGGGGACTACCTACCAGATCGGGGGCGACGTGATAGTTTCAGTGAACGGAACCAAGGTGATAAGCACGGACGCCCTCAGCGCGTGGCTGGAGGTGAACGCCCTCCCTGGCCAGACTGTGGACCTCGGGGTGATGAGCGCGGGCTCCGCGGAGACAATAAGTGTTCAAGTTGGCACTCTCCCATAGCAGGGCGGGCTCAGGGGGCTTGGCGCCGAGGCTCCGCAGGGAGAGGGCGGTCGGAAACGCCACCTCGGGCGCGATACTGTTATTGCGACCAGCATACGACGAGCGACTGGCGTTGGACCCATTCGAGCGTCTCCTCTGGTGGCTCTTCGCTGGGAGCACCGGCGCGCCGACGAGGGCGGAGGTGTTGAAGGCGATCAGGGACCAGCCCAGGAACGCCCAGCAGCTTTCGCAGGCCCTCGGGCTCGACTACACGACGGTGCGGCACCACCTCAAGGTGTTGGCTGACAACCGCATCATAGTCACCGAGGGGGACGCCTATGGGAGGCTCTACTTCTTGTCTGACTCGATGGAGGCGCACTGGCCTGCGCTCGATGCGATACTCGCGAGGGCGGGAGGGAAGAGACGGCGATGAGCGAGCAGCCCGCGCCCCCCGCGAGGAAGAGCGGCCCATCGAAGGTCCTCGTCCCAATCGTCCTCGCCGTCGGCGCCCTCGTCGGGCTCGCCCTTTCGGCCTACGTCCCTCTCCCCTACGAACCGACCCCCTTCGGCTTCCAGTTCTACTTCCAGCTCAGGAACCTGCTGGTGATACACACCATCCTGTCCACCGTCAGCATAGCCCTTCTGGTGGCGATAGTCGCGGTGTACGTCCGGATCTACGCCCAGACGAAGGCGAGGTTCAGCCTAGGCATCCTGGTGGTGATGTTCGCCCTCCTCTTCCAGTCTTTTTTCCAGTACCCGCTCCTGCTCGGCTACGTGGGGACGTTCTCCGAGGTCTTCGGCCCCTACTTCTCGGCGGCAGACGTCTTCACCGTGGTGGCTTACACCGTCCTTCTGTACCTCAGCCTAGAATGACGCCGAGTACGCGGGGGCCGGCTTTGGCGATGCAGGGGAGGGAGTTGACTGCCCTGGCCGAACCTTCACCGGAAAAGCCTCCGAGAAGCCCCGCGACTTGCCTCCAAAAGACTGCTGGCCCCCCTCGACACCATGCCAGGGTTTGCGTCGACCTTGGCGACTCCGCTGTCTCCTTCCGTCAGGGCGACCGGAAGTCGCCTGCCCTTTAATACCTACCGACCAAACGTGACTGAGGGTCGAGAATGGTCGAAATAGAATACCGCCCATATCAGAAGATCGTGGTCCACGAGCTCAGGAAGCTCGACGTCCCTGACTTCTTCAAGTCGATAGTCGAGCAGGCCGAGGCGCAGAAGCAGGCCGGGATCCCCGCGGTCAACTGGATCGATGGGGTAGCCTTCGCGATAGGCCAGTTCCCGCCGACGCCGGAGACGATATCAGAGAACCTGAAAGGCATCATCCATTATGCGATAGTCAGCTTCACGGAGACCAGTTTTCAGGAAGAGAAGAGGGCGATGGTCAACAGCCGGGAGTTCCCGGTACGTATGCTGAAGGCAGACAAGAACCCTGACTTCGTCGAGCTGGTCAAGTACCTCAAGAGTTTCAAAGCGACGCCTAACTCCTCCTGACGCCGCAGACGATAGCCTGGCCCTTCGTATGCGGGTCGGCTACGCTCTGTCTGAGCAGGACGCCTGTGCGGAACATGATCTGGTCGAGCCCTACGCGCGCGAGCGTAGGCCACCGGCCATGGCCGTGCGGGCGAACGTTCTTCCTCTTGTTTCTGAGGAGTTCCACCGACGCTCACGCCAGGCGCTCACCCGGCTGCGTTCGTGACTCTGGAATCCTGGGGGCGTTCGCCTTAACCTCTGAGAGCGGGGGGAGATAGCGCTGGTACCGACCTCCTCCCCGACATTTTGCTTCTGGCCGAGAGCCAGTACATTTCTCGCGATTGGGAATCTCCTACAAGACTTATATCAGAGGTGATATGAGGGCCGTACAGAGAGGCGAAGCAAAGCAATGCCAAGACATGGATGGGCGGGCGGTCAGTGCGGCTGCAACTGCTCCGGGCCGGGCTATTATCGGCCTAGGAGCAGGGACGAATTCGTCGAGGAGCTGGAGGACTACAAGGTGAACCTCGAGTCCGAGATAACAGCTCTGGAGAAGAGGATCCAGAACCTCAAAGGGAAGAAGGAGTAGAAGGCAGTGCCTGGAGGATGGTGCAGGTGCGGCCCCTTCAGGGTGAGCGTGGTCCCCCAGGGGATGCTCAAGCCCTACATCCTCCGCCTCCTCTCCGAAAGACCGATGCACGGCTTCGAGATGATGGAGGAGATATTCCAGCGCACGAGGGGGATGTGGAGGCCGGGACCTTCCGCGATCTATCCGACCCTCACCTGGCTCGAAGAGAAGGGGTACATCGAGCAGACGGCGAGCGAGGCGAAGGGAGAGAAGGCGAGGAGGCCGTATAGGATCACCGGGAAGGGGAAGGAGGCGCTGAAGGACTACAGCAGGTTCAGGGACCAGTGGGTGGAGGGGGTCACGCAGCTCAGGGAGATCTGGCGGTGACATGGCTAGGAAGGTGGAGCTCATGTATTTTGAGGGTTGCCCGAGCTACAAGACGACCCTGGAGGACATCCAGGAGGTTGTGGAGCAAGAAGGCCTGGATGTTCGAATCGAACTCGTCAAAGTAGATTCGGAGAAGGACGCCCAGAGGCTGAGGTTCCCAGGGTCGCCCACGGTCAGGGTCGACGGCGTCGACGTCGACGTAGCAGCGAGGCAGCCCAGCGACTTCGGCCTGGTATGCAGGCTCTACAGAGCAGGGGGAAGATTGTCCGGCTCCCCTTCAAGAGAGATGCTCAGGCGGGCGATCAAGGGGGAGCCGTCCTGAAGGTCAGGGCCGTCCTCCTGCGGCAGAGCGGCGCTTAGGCGCAGACGCAAAGGGCGAACTTGTTCCTATGGATCGACCAGGCCACGGCGCTCGAATCCACGGCTGCTGGACCTCCAAGAAAGAAGGGCAGTAGGGGACTCCTCCGACTGCAGGAGCATTCATTCCAGGTTCGGGTGTTTATGTCCCCGTCATCGTCAGGAGTCAATAAATACGCCCCGCAATATTGTCACCCCATGGAGTACCAATTCGAGTTCTGCGTAAGCTGCTATCTTCCCAGAGCTTTGGAGCTGGCCAGCGCCATCATGGAAGGGCACGCCCACGACGACGATTTCGTCATCAAGCTCAAGCCTGGCGCCAATGGACAGTTCGATGTCGTTCGGGACGGCAACGTGATATATTCGAAGGCAAAGACGAACCAGTTCCCGCAGCCCGGGGAGCTTGATGAGGGCCTGCGAACCCGCATCAGTTTGGAGACTTCTCGAGCAGGCAACCCCTGCTGCTGACCAATTTCATGTGGTCAGAGTCATTTCTGCTTGGCGACCAGCTGGACCGCTAATCCACACATCAGCAGCCCGGACCCTACATCGACCTGCTCGGAACGCGTCCGCACCATGAACCTTGCCACTTGCGTCCCTCTACTGGGGCGGCCAAGAGCGCGGTGAAGAGAAGGAAGAGCGCGGTGACAAGGCAGGCCAGGAGGAGCGCGAACTCCGGCATCCAATTCAGAGAAGCGAGAGCGACCCATCCTGTACCCCATGGACATGAACGGGCAGCGGTGTCCGTAGGACTGCCATATCCAGTCGGGGACGAGCCCGCTGGGTGTTGTAACCATGTCACTCTCCTCTCAAGTCGATGGCACCCTGGTCGCAGGGTTGGGCCATGCCCTCCGGAGGACCTGAAAGACGAAAGCTGACCTGGCAAAGTGGCGGTGGTTGCCATGGCGAGTCCCGTGTCCCTTGCAGCCGGCACGGTCGCGCTCCTGGCATGCAGCGGAAGCCGCCTTGTCGCAGAAGAAGCGCCTCATCCCAGCACTCACCTGACTTGGACCTGAACGGGCTATTTATTGCGCGAAGGCGATTCCCAGCCCTGAGAGTTAGTTATTATAGATTGATATAGATGGATACGTGTGACAGGCGAGATGAAGGAGCAGGACGCATCCGTCCAACGGCTGATCCAGCTCAAGTTATGCCAGCCGTCTGACATCAGGGAGGCGAAGGCCGAGGCCGAGAAACTGACGACCCCCGAGTCCGCGGCAAAGCTCCGTCAGGCGGAGAGGCTGTTCGGTGCTGTCGGCGAGTCGAACAGGATGAAGATCTTGCTGCTCCTGTCGAAGAGGGCTATGTGCGTCTGCGAATTGGAGGCTGCGCTCGGGATGCCCCAGCCGACCATATCGCACCACCTCGGCGTCCTCGAGCAGGCAGACCTGCTCACGAGGAGCAAGAACGGAAGATGGGTCTTCTACGAGGTAAAGGAGTCTCCGCTGCTGGACCTGCTCAGAAGTTTCGCTTCGTAGTGGATGCCGGTGTCGAGCGAGAGCCCAAGAGGTCGTCTGTCGTTTCTCAACAGGTTCCTGACCCTTTGGATATTCCTGGCCATGGCCGCAGGTGTGGGGGCGGGTTATGCTTTTCCCGGCCTTTCAGACGCGCTGAACTCGCTCAGCGTTGGGACGACGTCGATCCCGATAGCCATAGGGCTCATCTGGATGATGTATCCCCCTCTGGCCCGAGTCAGGTATGAGGATCTCGGGAGGATAGTGGGCGAAAGGGGGTCCAAGAAGATGCTTTCCGCCTCCCTGGTCCTGAACTGGCTGGTGGGGCCGCTACTGATGTTCGCGCTGGCGTGGGTGTTTCTCGCGGGCTATCCGGGCTTGAGGAACGGACTGATCCTCATCGGTATCGCAAGGTGCATCGCCATGGTGATAGTCTGGAACGGGCTCGCCCAGGGAGACAGCGAATGGGCCGCAATCCTCGTCGCGCTCAACTCAGTCTTCCAGATAGTGTTCTACAGCGTCTTGGCCTACTTCTACATCACGCTCGCCAGCGTGTGGATCGAGGGGGAGGGGACGGTCGTGGACATCTCGCTTCTCGCCGCCGCCCAGTCCGTCGCGATCTACCTGGGCATCCCGTTCTTTGGAGGCATGGCCACCAGGTTCTACTTCCTGAAGTGGAAGGGGAGGGAGTGGTATGAGAAGACGCTGGTCCCCAAGCTTGCCCCTACGTCCCTCGTGGCCTTGCTCTTCACCATCGTCGTCATGTTCTCCCTCAAAGGCGCGGTGATTGTGACCATCCCGTACGACGTCCTCCTGGTGGCCGTCCCGTTGCTCATCTACTTCGTCATCATGTTCTTCGCCTCGTTTGCCCTAGGTGCCTACTCGAAGCTGGACTACCCAAGGACCACAACGCTCGCATTCACGGCTGCCAGCAACAACTTCGAACTCGCCATCGCGGTCGCGGTTTCGGTCTTTGGTCTCGCTTCGGCGGAGGCCTTCGCGACAGTAATCGGGCCGTTGATCGAGGTGCCGGTGATGATAAGCCTAGTGAACGTCGCATTCTGGCTCCAGAAGAGGTACTTCGCCAACGCTCCGGTCACACGCGACAAGCTGTCTCCCCTCGGGGCGGGCAGACTCGCCGGCCGAGGAGACGCCGGGCTGGAGGCACGATCGGAGGCGGACTCGAGATGAGCAGGGATTCAAAGCAGCCCCGACTGCTGTTCGTCTGCGTCGAGAACGCCGGGCGAAGCCAGATGGCCGAGGCGTTCGCGCGAGGGAAGGGGCTTAAGGCCGAGAGCGCCGGGACCGTCCCCGCGGCTTCGGTCAACCCTGCGGTGGTCAAGGCGATGGGAGAAAAGGGGTTCGACTTGTCATTCAAGAAGCCGAAGTTGCTCACAACGGAGATGATCGAGCAGGCAGATATCGTCGTCACCATGGGGTGCTCCGTCGAGGAGGTCTGCCCGAGGCCGATGCTCGCGAAGATGCAGAAGAAGCTAGTCGACTGGAACCTGGAGGATCCCAAGGGGAAACAGCTCCCCGAAGTAAAGAGGATCAGAGACGAGATCGAGAGAAGGGTGGAAGACCTCGCAAGGAGACTGCGGTCGTCCTAAAGCTGCCCCCGACTGACCCATGGGACCGAGCGAATTTTTGTGATGACCGCTGTTGATCACGCTGTCGATGCGGTGGTAGCTGTTGCAAACCCAATTGACGATGGCGATTACTACTGCAACAGGTGCCGCTCGGGCATATACTCGGGTCGTGCGGCGTCGTCGCTGTACCGGAACTCGCCAGGGTCGTCAGGCTTGCCACCTCTGCCGGGAAGTGCTTTACCGGCGAGATGGAGAGCAGAGAGTATGCGAGGGTAGAGCCGGGGTCCTTCGCCGGGATCGCCTCGAGGAGCGCGTTTGGAGAGGCCAAGCGGGCCCATGGCAGGAAGGAACCTGAGCCTAGCCCTTACGGACCAGAAAATAGCGTTCGGCCAGAGAAGAGACCCAAGTGGCCCTTCTAAGAGGGGCGGAAGCGGCCTTGCACTCCCGCACTGAGCTGACGCAGCCTCCATTCCGCCCCAGGATGATGTTACAGCGACCCGTTCTTGGGGAAGAGGAGTTCGGGGCGAACTTGCACTCGTTCACCATCCAGTCCACATACCCGTCCAGGATTGAATAGATGCCTCGGGCGGACATGCTTTGGACTGCTTCTTGCGGCAGCATCTTGAGGTAGCTACAGAAGACCACCATCCCTGTGGTGGCGTTATCGACACTCCTGGCGGACCCCCGCCTTCCTACCCTCTTGAGGAAGGGCTGGATCTGGGAGATCACCTCCCCTCCGTGCAGCTTTCTCCATTCGTACGCGTCTCTGTAGGAGACCTTCATCCGGGGTCATAGTACGTTCGGGACTGCGGTACCTGGGCCCCGATATCTTGAAGCTAACTTTTTACAAATCGAAGTAGAGGTTGAACTCGTAGGGGTGCGGCCGCGCGGCCACGCTGCGGTACGCTTCCATCTCGAGCTCGGTCATCACCTCGACTAAGTCTTTCGGGAAGATCCCGTCCAGGAAGGCGGAGTCGCTCCAGACGCTCTCCACCGCCTCCTTCAGGCTCCCAGGGAGCTCCCCCACCTTGAGCGCCCTCCGCTTCTCAGGGGTGAGCTTGTAGATGTCCTCGTCGACCGGGTCTCCCGGGTCGATTTTGCTCCTTATCCCGTCCAGGCCGGCCGCCGTGATCGCCGCGAAGGCTAGGTAGGGGTTGCAGGAGGGGTCGGGGGTCCTGAACTCTATCCTCTTCGCCCCCTCCGAGCCCTTCTCGTAGGCCGGGATCCTGACGTTGGCCGACCTGTTCATCTTGCTCCACGCTATGTAGACCGGGGCCTCGTACCCTGGTACCAGCCTGTGGTAGGAGTTGGTCGTCGGGTCGACGATGGCGCAGAGCGCCCTGCTGTGGGCCATGATGCCTCCGATGTAGTACCTTGCGGTCTGGCTCAGCTCGGCGTAGTCGTCGGACGGGTCGTAGAATGCGTTCTTCCCCCCTTTCCAGAGGCTCGAGTGGACGTGCATCCCCACCGCGTTGTCCCCGAATATCGGCTTCGGCATAGTCGTGGCTATCATCCCCATCCTGCTGGCCACGTTCTTGGTCACGAACTTGTAGGTCATCGTGCTGTCGGCCATGGTGACGAGCTCGTCCCTGTAGATGTCGATCTCGCACTGCCCCGCCGTCGCGACCTCGTGATGGTGCGCGTTACTGAGTATCCCGAACCCGTCCCGCAGGTAGTTGACGCACGTCCCCCGATAGTCGCCGAGGGTGTCCACCGGCTCGGCGGGATAGTATCCGTCCTTGAACCTGATCGGGAAGTTCGTCCCCCTCGACTCCATGGCTGACTCCCTCGAAGATATCTTGAACCCAGATGAGAACGGGTTGTTGGTCTCCCAAGTCACGGCGTCGAAGACGAAGAACTCGACCTCGGGGCCCCAGAGCGAGTCGGTGAACCCAGCCTCGCGGATCTTCTGCTCGGCGACCTGGGCGACGTGCCTAGGGTCCCTCCCGAACCTCCCCCTCCCGTACCCTGCCCGCACGTCGCAGATGAGACGCGCGGTCTTGAGCTCCCCCTCGGTCCAGGGGAAGACCCCGTAGGTCGAGGGGTCTGGGACCAAGAGCATGTCTGACTCGTTGATGTCTACGAACCCCTTCACGGACGACCCGTCAAGCTTGGCGACGCCGTCGCTGAACATCCCTTCGTTCATCATCTCAGCGGGGATTGTCACGTGCCTCAGCCTCCCTGGGACGTCTGTGAACTGGAGGTCGACGAACTTCACCCCTTCCTTGCGCAGCAGCCCGAGCACCTCCTCGCGGGCGTAGGACCGCCTCGCGAACCCTCCGTCAGCAGTCACTTGGAACGTCAAACTGACCGGACTGCGCCGCAAAATATATAACATGAGCCCTGACTTCGGACAACAGTCGTCCAATTGAAAAGGCAAAAAATAGACGTTCTATCTGACGAAGGGGGTCAGAGGCCCCCCCGCCCTGGACGAACTGTCGACCCGCTCGACCTGAGGATAGTCAGGACGCTCCTCGTGGACGGCAGGGCTTCCGCGCGGGAGGTGGGCGAGAGCTTGGGCGTGTCCACTTCGACGGTGACGGCGCGCCTGGAGCGGCTCAGGAAGAGCGGCGTCCTGAAGGGCTTCGCCGCGGTCCTCGACTTCCAGAAGTTGGGGTACGAGTTGACTGTGGTCACCGAGATCAGCGTCTCGAAGGGGAAGCTGCTGGAGATGGAGAGGGAGATAGCGAGGCTCCCGACTGTCTGCGCTGTCTACGACGTGACTGGAGAGATAGACGCGATAATAGTCTCCAAGTGCAGGGACAGGGAGGAGCTGAGCCGCTTCACCAAAGGGCTCCTCGCGATGCCCTTCGTCGAGAGGACCAACTCCCACCTTGTCCTGGCGACGGTGAAGGAAGATTTTCGGCTCCCTGTCTAAGCTTAAAAGACGAGCCGGGCGCTATCTCGCCTGATCCTATGACGAAGATAAGGGTGAAGATAGGCCAGGCCGAAGCGGAGGTCGAGGCCGATCCGGAGCACCTCAGAGAGGCGCTGGAGCTGGTCCCGGAGCTGGCCGCGAAGCTCCCCGTCCAGGCAAGGGAGCGGCCCACGGCGCAGGACCCGCCGCTCGAGGTCGGGGTCGATGAGCCCACGGGAGAGGGCCAGTCGCTGCTCCCGGTCGTGTCGCTGGAGAAGGGGGACTCGCTGGCCGACGTGATCGCCAGGTTCTTCGCAGGGCCCTGGGGGCGCGAGAGGAGGAAGCTCTCCGACGTCAGGGAGGCCCTTCAATCCTACGGGCTGAACTACCCGAAGCAGTCTGTGGCGGTCGCGTTGCTGAGGCTGGCGAAGGCCACGAAGCTGCGGCGCTTCAAGGGGGAGGACGGGGAATACGTCTACACGTCGGCGAGCACCGCCCCGACGGTGAGGGGTGTCCCCGGGGGGTCCGGGTACAAGGAGCCTGCGCCCGAGCCCGTCGCAGATGTGATGCCCCTCGCTTGAGCATGCCATCCGAAGTCGCTGGCCCCCGCTCATGACTCGCTCCAGTGGCCCAGCCGTGGGAGCGACACCCGCCATGTGCCGCACTCCGTCAGGCCTGACCAGGGTGGCCCGCAGCTGAACCGCAGGCTAGTCCTGGGGGCCGCCGCAGCACTGGTCGTGGTCCTGACGGTGGGCGGATACGTCGCCGCTCTTTACCTCCACCCCCGCGCGTCAGGCGTGGCAGCGGGACCGGACGTGCAGGTCGACGCCCTCCCCTCTGGGACGTCGCTCCCTTGGGCGTACGCGCAGGGGCCCGTGCAGGGGGTCCAGCCTAGCGCAGCCGTGGGGTCCGGCGGGCAGGTCTACGTTTCGTGGATCGGGTACTCCACATCCTCTCCGCAGGTAGACCCGAGCTCGAGCCAGGACTTCAGGACTCAGATCCTGTTCTCCGCCTCCACAGACGGAGGGGAGAGCTACTCCCCGCCCGTGGACGTGAGCAACTCCACCGACCCTTTGAGCTACAGCTGCTTCGACCCTTCGACCGCTGTGGCCCCGAACGGGACGCTCGTCTACGTCGCATACGCCTGCTACCAGGACGGCGGGTTCGCGACCTCCATCATGGTGGCCAAGGGGGTGGAAGGGAGCTCCGACCAGTTCAACTTCACCCAGAGCGCGGTCTCAGTCGGGATAGGCTTCAACAGCCCCTGGATCTTGGCGTCGAAGGGAGGCGCGGTGAACATCGCCTGGGACAGTTCATACGCCCTCTACTGGGCGACAATGAGGCCCAACATGACGCTCTCCCGGCCCTCTTCGAACTACTTCCCGACGCGATACGGCTGGATAACAGGCGCCGCGCTCCTCCCCAACGGGACACTCGCCGTCTCAGCCTACGGGTACTCCGACCCGACCCCCGGGAACTCGAGCATCAGCGTCCTCTACGCGCCCCTGGCCCGAGGCTCGCAGGCGGGGAGGCTAGCCTGGTCGACGGTCGCAAACTACACGGTCCCGACCGAGATGTATGTCGGGGGGAATGACTCCTTCGCCCCCGGCCCCGCGCTGGCTGTCGCAGCCGACGGGACCCCCTACGTCGCTTACGCCGCGGACGACGGACACTCGCTGTTGCTGACTTGGCTCGAGCCAGGGAAATCGTCGTGGTCCCCACCAGTCCCTGTCGCGTCCTCTGCCGCAGGGATGGTGCAAGCCCCCGCCCTGGCGTCAGGCGGGAAGTTCGTGGCCGTGACGTGGATGGGGAACTCCACAGGCGCCTGGGACGCGTACTTCTCCGCCTATCAGACCTCCACCCTCAAACTGGAGGGGCCGACGCTGCTGAGCAGCGAACCCGGGTTCCCGTCCACGCCCATGACCTGGCACGGCGACTTCACGTCCGTGGAACAGGTCGGGAGCTCAGGGTTCGTCGCCCTCTGGTCCGACGGACGCGGGCTCTCCGACTACTACGGGTACGGCCACGTCTACTCGTCCTTGGTCTCGGTCGGATAGTCCCGGGCCGCGCACGGAAGTCCCCCCTCGGACGCGTCCTACGCCGCGCCTCCTTTGGTCCGGCCTGTCCGCGCCCACGCGGCACCCTGCGGGTCCCGGATGTCCTGTGAGCTCGTCCGCCTACGGCGGAGGGGGCCGGCTTCGCGTCCTGAGCCAGTCCTATCAAACGTTAAATACAATGGTCTGGTCCCTCGGCCGATTCCACATTTTGGCGCTACTACCGGAAGCCGGGGTCAGGCGCGGCTCACCCCCTCGGGCCGGCTCCGTACCGAGGATCATCCTCGTGGGGACTTCGTACAAGACAGCCGACATCTCATTCAGAGAGAATTTCGCCGAGCGGGTCAGGAATGTCCAAGACGTCGCCTCGGCCGGAGGGGTGCGCGAATACTCTGTCCTGGAGACATGCAACAGGGTCGAGCTCTACACCGCTGTCGCGGGGGAAGGCACGGTCGAAGCAGTAGTCAGAGCGCTCGGCTACCAGAGCGCGGAGGGGTTTTACATCAGAGAGGGGCTCGACGCCATATCCCACCTGTTCGGCGTCGCGACGGGGCTAGACTCGGTCGCCCTGGGAGAGGGCCAGATCCTCCGGCAGGTCAGGGCGGCGGGCATCCAGGGGAGGGCCTCAGGGAGCGCTAAATCGGTCCTGGCGCCGCTCTTCGACGCCGCATATACCTCCGCCGTCCGGGTCCGCAGGAAGTACGCCATGGCGACCGAGGGGGGGTCTCTCAGCGACGTCGCCCTAGGGCTCGCCCTGGAGCGGCTGGGGGGAGACCCCTCGAACGTCCTAGTCGCCGGGACCGGGGAGACAGCGAAGCTCGCGGCGCGCCGGCTGAACGGCGCGAAGATACACCTGCTCACCGCCCGCCGAGGGGGGAGCAAGCACTTCCCCAACTCCGTCCGGGTCCCCCGGAGGTCCCTCCGGAGCGTCATCGCCAAGTGCGAGCTTGTCATCTGCGCGACCAGACGTCCTGGCTACGTCTTATCAGTGGGCGATGTCCCGGACAGAGGGAGGAGGGTGGTGCTTGACCTCGGTTTCCCCAGGAACGTCGACCCGGGGGTGAAGGCGCTGAGCTCGGTCGAGCTCCTGAACCTCGACGACGTCGCCTCGATGGCCGGCCGGTCTGAAGGCGCAGCGAAGCTCGCCACCGTCCGAAGGGCCGTGGACGCAGAGGCTTTTCGGTTCAACGCGTGGCTCACGGCCACCAGGCTGAACCCTGCCCTTGCCTCGATCTACAGATGGGCTGAAGTGGTCAGGTCGAACGAGACCTCGTCCGCGCTGCGGCGCCTCCCGAGGCTGTCGGAAAGGGAGAGGAAGGTGGTCGAGGCGATGAGCAGGAGGATCGTGAGCAGGCTCATGGCTCCCCACGCGGAGTTCGTGAAAGGGGACTCGACCCCAGAAGGCCAGCAGAAGAAGCTGAGGCTGCTCGAAGAGATATTCCCTTCGGAAGTGGCAAGTTGACCTCCAGGAAGCTCCGGATCGGGACCCGAGGGAGTCCCCTCGCTCTCGCCCAGACCGCCATCGTCAAGGGCCTACTCGAAGGCGCCTCGCAGGGGGTCGAGTTCGAGGTGGTCCCGGTGAGGACGCGCGGCGACGCCGTCCCTCCGGAGCGGAGAGGTGAGTCAGACGGCAAGGGCGTCTTCACCAAGGATATCGAGGCGATGCTCCTGGAAGGGAGCCTTGACCTCGCCGTCCACAGCATGAAGGACCTGTCGGTGGACCTGGACGGAGGGCTCACGATCGCCGCCGCCCCCCCCAGAGGCGACCCGAGGGACGCGCTTGTGTCCGCAGGGGACCGGAGGCTCGGGGCCCTGCCGACGGGCGCAACCATAGGGACGAGCAGCGTAAGGCGGAAGGCGCAGCTGCTCAACATGCGGCGGGACCTGCGCCTCGTCGACCTCCATGGCAACGTCGAAACGAGGGTGCGCAAGATGACCGAGCTTGGGATTCACGGGGTGGTCCTTGCGGCGGCGGGATTGGACCGCCTTTCTATCGGAACCAAAGCAGCCGAAAGGTTCCCGACCGACCAGTTGGTCCCGGCAGCGGGGCAGGGTGCCCTGGCGGTGGAGACGCTGAGGAAGAACGACGAGGTGATCAGGCTGGTCTCTAAGATAAGCGACGCGAAGACCATGGCCGCGACAGAGTGCGAGCGGGAGTTCGCCAGGGCGGTAGGTGCCGACTGCGACGTCCCCGTCGGGGCTTTCGCCGCCTACAACGGGAGGTCCGTCACGCTCACCGGGGTGATCGCCTCTCCCGACGGGACCGATGTTATCAGGCGCGGCGCCACCTCCACAGAGATGGCTGGGCTGGGGGCGCGGCTCGGCAAGGAGATGCTCGAACTCGGCGGATCGAAGCTGTTAGCGGGAGGAGCGCGGAGGGTTTGAACTCGAAGACGGTTGTCCTCACACGCTCAAAGGAGGGGAACGCCGAGCTTTCTTCAAGGCTGAAAGGGATCGGCCTCTCCCCTGTGGCGGTGGACACAATCGCCTTCTCCCCGCCTTCGGATTGGTCAAGGGTCGACGCGCCGCTCCGCAGGATCGGTTCGTACGACTGGCTGTTGTTCACGTCAGCGACTGGAGTGAGATTCTTCGTCCAGCGGGCGACACGCCTGGGCCTGCGCCTGCCATGGGCGGGGAAACCCGCCATCGCCGTCGTGGGCCCGAAGACATCCTCCGCCCTGGCGGCCGCGGGGCTGGTCGCGAAGTTCGTCCCCTCTTCATATCGGACGA
The DNA here is from genome assembly GCA_029785195.1 of Nitrososphaerota archaeon. GTDB lineage: Archaea > Thermoproteota > Nitrososphaeria > Nitrososphaerales > Gagatemarchaeaceae > UBA183. Next base: position 176,593 of record JAFMAD010000001.1, on the reverse strand, counting down.
GCACCCTGGCAGACGAACTCCCCTCCGACGCCGGCCGCTCGGTCCTCCTCCTGCACGCCGACATCGCTGACGGGAGTCTGGCGAGCCGCCTGGAAGAGCGCGGCTTCACGGTGGACGCGGCGGCGATCTACTCGACGACCCCCCCAGGGATCCGGACCCCTCCTGGCATAACGGACGCGAGCTTCATAGTGTTCGCAAGCCCTTCCGCGGTGAGGGGGCTCTGCGCCGCCCTCCCACGAGAAGACCTGCGGAAGCTCAGGCGCGCGAGGGCGCTGTGCGTCGGCCCGGTGACCGAGGCTGCGGCCAAGGAGCACGGCTTCGAAAACACGCTGACCCCCTCCATCTACACCCTCGACGCAGTCATAGAGGAGCTAGCAAAGCTGAGCGGGGGTGGGGGGTGACGCCCCCCAGCGCGCTGCGCCTGAGGCGGCTTCGGGGGACCGAGGCCGTCCGCTCCATCATGAGCGAGACGACAGTCGACCCCTCTGACCTGATAGCTCCCATCTTCGTCCGCTACGGGAGGGGCCTGGTGGAGCCCGTCGCCTCGCTCCCTGGGGTCAGCAGGTACTCCGTGGACGAGGTCGGCGCCTATTCGGCGCGCCTGTCCGACGCCGGGGTCCGGGCCGTGCTCCTCTTTGGGATCCCTGAGACCAAGGACGAGACGGGCACCCAGGCGTACGCCGAGGACGGGATCGTCCCCTCCGCCATACGCGAAATCAAGCGGGCCGTCCCTTCCATGATAGTGATGGCGGACGTCTGCCTTTGCGAGTACACGTCGCATGGCCATTGCGGGGTGGTCCGGGGGGGTCAGGTGGACAACGACGAGACCCTCCCCCTCCTCGGGAAGGCGGCGGTGGCATACGCGAAGGCGGGCGCAGACGTCGTCGCGCCGAGCGCGATGATGGACTTCCAGGTCAGGGCGCTGAGAGAAGCCCTGGACGAGAGCCGCCTCCAGAGGACTCTCGTCATGGGATACTCGGCGAAGTTCGCCTCGTCCTTCTACGGGCCGTTCAGGGAAGCGGCATGCTCAGCCCCGTCGTTCGGCGACAGGAGAGGGTATCAGATGCCCCCGGGGAACGCGAGGGAGGCCCTCCGGGAGATCGAGGCTGACGTCGGCGAGGGGGCGGACCTGGTGATGGTGAAGCCTGCCCTCCCTTACCTGGACGTGATATCGAGGGCGAGGGAGAGGTTCGACGTCCCCATAGCTGCCTACAACGTGAGCGGAGAGTACGCGATGGTGAAGGCGGCCGGTTCGAAGGGGTGGATCGACGAGAAGGCAGCTGCGATGGAAGTGCTCACGTCGATAAAGCGGGCGGGGGCCGACCTCATCATCACGTACTTCGCAGAAGAAGCGGCCTCCTGGCTGGGGGGGTCCCGCTAGTGGCACCTGAGGGACCGGTCGAGGTCATGTTCTACAAGTACACTTTCTTCAAGACGGCGAGGGAGTGGAGGTCCCTGGAGGAGGGCTCCAAGGAGGCCCACCGTAGGGAGTTCCTGCGAGTCCTGGCTGACACCGGGCTCAACCCGTCTTGCTTCTCTCTCGTCGGGTTCAGGGGGGACGTGGACTTCATGATACTCATGGAGTCTCCGAAGCTCGAGGCGTTCCAGTCGGCTCTGTCGAGCCTCCTCGCGACAGGCGTCGGCAGGTACCTCGACGTGCCGTATTCGTATCTCGCCATGACGAGGCGCTCCAAATACCTCGGCTCCCACACCCACCCTGGCCAGGAGGGGGAAGGCGGGAGCGGCTGGACGAACGCGAAGTACATCTTCGTCTACCCGTTCATCAAGAAGCGGGAATGGTACAGGCTCCCGTTCGTCGACCGTCAAAGGATGATGGCCGAGCACTTCAAGGTCGGCCACAGCTACCCGGACATAAAGATCCACACCGGATACTCCTTCGGCCTCGACGACCAGGAGTTCGTCCTCGCCTTCGAAGGCGACGACCCGGCTCGGTTCCTGGCCCTGGTGGAGGAGCTGAGGGGCTCGGAGGCGAGCATGTACACCGAGCTCGAGACGCCGATCTTCACCTGCAGGCGCATGGACCCCTCCACCATGCTCGCTCTCCTCGGGTAGTGGCAGCCATGGACACGAGCGAATCAGCCCGGCTCTTCAGGGAGGCGAGCAGGGTGATGGTCGGCGGCGTGAGCAGCCCGGTGCGGTCCTTTTCTTTCGTCGGAGGCACCCCGTTGTTCATCGCTCGAGGGGAAGGGGCAAACATCTGGGACGCCGACGGGAACCGCTACGTGGACTACGTCTGCTCCTGGGGGCCGCTGATACTCGGCCACTGCGACAGAGAAGTGGTGGACGCGGTCATCGGCGAAGTCAGGAGGGGGACGAGCTTCGGCGCCCCCACCGTCCCTGAGCTCGAGCTCGCCAGGCGCATCTGCTCTTCGATTCCCAGCGTGGAGAGGGTGAGGTTCGTGAACTCAGGGACGGAGGCCGCCATGTCCGCCCTGAGACTGGCCAGGGGGTACACCAGCAGGGCCAAGTTCCTGAAGTTCGACGGCTGCTATCACGGCCACGCGGACCCGTTCCTCACACGGGCGGGGTCCGGCCTCGCGACCCAGGACCTTCCGTCTTCCGCCGGCGTCCCAGCAGAGGCGTCCGCTGCGTTAACACTCCCGTACAACGACGAGGGCGCCCTCGAGGAGGCCTTCCGCGACCGCGGCAGCGAACTCGCGGCCGCTATAGTCGAGCCTGTCGCAGGGAACATGGGGGTCGTCCTCCCCGAGCCCGGCTTCCTGGAAAGGCTGAGGAAACTCTGCACCGAGCACGGGGCCCTTCTTATCTTCGACGAAGTGATAACAGGTTTCAGGGTCTCCCCAGGGGGCGCCCAGGGCCTCTACGGCGTCCGACCGGACATAACCTGCCTTGGGAAGGTAATCGGCGGGGGCTTCCCCGTAGGGGCTTATGGAGGAAGGGCCGAGGTCATGCGCCTGGTCTCCCCCGAGGGGCCCGTATACCAGGCGGGGACCCTCTCAGGCAACCCTGTCGCGATGGCCGCCGGGCTCGCGACCATCTCCAAGCTTGACGGGGCCGCATACCGCCGCCTTGAGGGCGCCTCCGCCCGCCTCGAGGAAGGGATAGTCGAGGGGGCCGACTCTGCAGGCGTCGACGTCACGGTGAACCGGGTGGGCTCGATGGTCGGGCTCTTCTTCGGCCCTGGAAAGGTGAGGGACTATTCGACCGCGAAGGCGTCGAGTCACAGGGCGTACCCACGGTTCCACAAGATGATGCTGGAAGCGGGGGCGTACCTCCCACCATCCCCCTTCGAGACCATCTTCCTCTCGACCGCCCACTCCGACGAAGACGTCGACGCGACCGTCGCCGCCGCCGGACGCGCCTTCAAGGGGGCGGGAGACTGACGGCGTCCACGTCTGTCTTCATCGACGCCTGCCTAGGGAAGGAGACGGAATACACGCCGGTCTGGTTCATGAGGCAGGCAGGCCGCTTCCTTCCAAGCTACATGAAGCTCAAGGGGGGACGGGGCGTCCTCGAAGTGGCGAAGGACCCAAAGACCGCCCCGTTGCTAGTGGAGAGCGCGGTCGAAGAGCTGGGGGTCGACGCCGCGATACTCTATGCAGACATAATGCTCCCGATGGAAGCAATCGGGGTGCCCCTCGAGATCAGGGAGAACGTCGGGCCGGTGATACTGAAGCCTATCAGCGCGCTCGCCGATGTCGCGGCCCTCCGAAGGCTCGACCCTTCTGCCGACATGGCATACCTGGGAGAGGTGATTCAGGGGACCATAGAGAGGCTCGACGGTTCGGTCCCCCTCATCGGCTTCTCGGGGGCGCCGTTCACTCTGGCCGCTTATCTGCTGGAAGGAGGCCCTAGCCGGGACCTGCGCACGACCAGGAGAGTCATGTGCTCCGACCCGGAGCTCTGGCGCGCGCTCATGACCAGGCTGACCGAGACCGTCATCACCTTCCTCCAGATGCAGGTGAGGTACGGGGTCGACGCGGTCCAGCTCTTCGACAGCTGGGTCGGGTGCCTTTCGGCTTCAGACTATGAAACGCACGTCCTCCCATACACCAAGGAGGTCTTCCGTTCGGTGCAGGGAGTCCCCAAGATCCACTTCTGCGCGGACTCGTACCCGCTGCTGGAGAAGTTCCATGAGGCGGGGCCTGAAGTCCTGAGCGTGGACTGGCGGGTCCCGCTCGACGAAGTATGGAGGAGGTGCGGGGACGGCGTATCCGCGCAGGGGAACCTGGACCCTGTGCTCGCTCAGGTGGGGGGAGCCGCCATGAATGAAGCCGCCTCCGGGATACTCTGGAGGGCTCGCGGGCGCAGGGGCCACATCTTCAGCCTAGGGCACGGTGTCCTCCCTGGGACTGACCCAGAGAACCTGAGGGAACTGGTTAACTACGTCCACGAGAAGACGCGGATACGAAGATGAAAGCCGTCCTCCTGATGGCTTACGGGACCCCGAGGACCCTCGGGGACGTCGAGGCCTACTACACACACATCCGTGGAGGGAGGAAGCCCACGAAGGAAGAGGTGGACGGCCTCATCGAAAGGTACAATGCAATCGGAGGCACTTCCCCCCTGATGGAGATAACGGAGAGGGCCCGTGCGGCCCTGCAGGAGAAGATCCGGGAGGGTGGGTCCGACACGAAGGTCTTCTCCGCGATGAAGCACTCCCCGCCTTTCATCTCTGAAGTGGTGTCGAGCGTCTCAAAGGAGGCCGACGAGCTGCTCGCGGTCGCCCTCGCGCCGCATTACTCGGGGATGAGCGTCGGTTCTTACATCAAGGCGGTGGAGGACGCCAACGCCGCCGCCCCGCGCAAGATGAGGCTGGAGTTCGTGAGGTCGTGGCACACCAACCCGCTGTTCATCAAGGCGTGGGCCGGAAGGGTGAGGCGGGCCGAAGCAGGCCTCCCTCCGGGATACGCGCTGATATTCTCGGCCCACAGCCTCCCTGAGAGGATACTCGAGTCAGGGGACCCTTACAAGGCTCAGCTCCTAGAGACTTCGAGGCTGATAGCCCAGGAGCTCGGGAAGAGCGAGTGGACCTTCAGCTTCCAGAGCGCCGGGCACACGTCAGAGCCCTGGATGGGCCCGGACATCCTCGAACATCTGGAGGAGCTATACGGTCGGGGGAAGAGGGCCTTCCTGGTGGCCCAGGTCGGCTTCGTCTCTGACCATCTCGAAGTGCTCTACGACCTCGACTTCGAGGCAAAGTCCTGGGCCGACAAGCGGGGGGTCACCTTCAGGAGGTGCGAATCCCTCAACGACTCGGAAGAGCTCGTAAGGTGCCTTTACTCGCTGGCAGCCGACAGAGGGTTCGCGTAGCCGGGGCGCCCCATGCCGGAGGGGGGCGGAGCCGGACGACGGCCGCAGCGCGGCCCGCCGAGCCTTCCGCTACAGTCCCACCAGTGTGGCGCCCAGCAGCGTGATCACGACGAGGAGGCCGAGCGTGACGTACGACGCAGCATGGGTCAGCTTCCTCACCCTCTTCACGTCGTCGAGGCGCCCCTGGGCGGCGAGGCGCATGATCTTCCGGCCGTGGTAGATGTTGTTCGCGTACATCAGTGATATTGTCAGCACCACTACGGCCACCTTGGCGAGGAGGACCTCTCCCCTCAGCGTCGAGAGGACGAGGCCAGGCGCCACCACGTAGGGCCACGCGAGGTACGCCCCGCTCAGGAAGAGTGCGGCCACGGAGCCGTGGGTCAGGTAGGCGAAGCGCTTTGCGATCCTGCCTACCATGCGGGTCCGCTCAGCCTCGTCCTCGGCTATCGTGAACGAAGCGGGCCAGACGACGACCCAGATGAAGAAGGACCCGCCGACGAGCACCACCGCGGAGAAGAGGTGCACCCAGAGGACCAGGATGAAGAGCAGGGACATTCGCTCGCACCGGAGGCTATGCCTGGGAGAATACACAAGCGGGGTCTGAGCCGAGAGGGTCCCCTGACCTCGCGTAGGCCCTCGCCCTGCTCCCACCGCAGACCCCGGAGTAGCCGCAGCTCCCGCACGGCCCGGAAAAGGCCCTCCCCCTTATCTTCTTCAAGAGCGGGTCGGTCCTATAGACGGTTGCCAGGTCGTCCTTCGCTACGTTCCCCAGCGGGACCGGGAGCAGCCCCCCCGGATAGATTGTCCCGTCGTGGCCGACGAAGACGATCCCGTCCCCGTCGAGGGTCCCTTTCGGCCCCAGGGTCGAAGGAGACAGCCCCCCCTCCGCTCCCCCCAGGCCTCTCTTCATGGCGAGGTACGTCTCTTCCTGCCAGTAGTCGTCCGCCGAGCGCCGGGTGCTCGCCACCCTGCGTATGAAGGGAGCCTCGACGCACCTTACGACGACCCCGCGCCGCGAGGCGTCGTAGGCGAAGTTGCAGGCGCTCTCGTACTCCGCGGGGGTAAGGTCGACGACTTCGGACCCCCTGCCTACCTGTATCAGGAAGAACAGCTCCCATATCTTCACCCCCAGTCCCTTGATGAGGGCGAGCATCTCCGGGAGCTCGTTGAGGTTGGCCTTCATTATCGCGGTGTTGACCTGGACGCTTACCCCGATGTCCATCGCCGTCCTGATCCTCTCGATGGTCCGGTCGAAAGTCCCGGCGACCCTTCTTATCGAGTCGTGAGTCTCCGGGCGCGCGCCGTCGAGGCTGATTGAGATGGACGACACCCCGGCGTCGCGGAGCCTCGCGAGGTAACCGTCGGTGAGGTTGCCGCTCACGGCCGGGGAGACGGCGAAGGGGACCCCGACCCCCTTGGCGTGGGCGACGAGCTCGGGGAGGTCGGCCCGCATTAGGGGGTCCCCCCCGGTGAAGACGAGGACAGGGGGCGGGTTCCCCATGGACCTGACCTGGTCAATGACCCTCAATCCCTCCTCGGTGGTCAGCTCTCCGGGGACCGGCCCCAGGATGGCTGACGCCCTGCAATGGACGCATGACAGAGGGCACGCCTTGGTCGTCTCCCAGAAGACAAGGACAGGCTTCTCGGCGAAGTTCATGTCTGACGCAGGTTAGACCGTGCATACGCAGGCTATTTAACGAGTGTTAGGGCTCCGCCCCGCCTCCGGCCGGGTCTTCATGGCTCGCGGCGCAATCCTCGGTCTGGGGCGGCCCCGACGTCGCTCTCGATTGCGCAGCGAAGGGACCCACGGTCCTCTCATCCCGATGCCTAGAGTCGCGCGCTCCAGAGCTGCAGGCCGGGGACATCCCCCCGCGGTCCAACGAGACAGCTAGCTCCCGAAACCAGTGCTCGGCCGCGCGGAGGGAGCCTCGTCGGCCGTCAACAGCGATCCAACGGTGACCACATCTGCGGCATAGTCGCTCTGGCGCTCCTCGTACGCGGCTGTGACTTGAGTCCCCCGTGGGGGGGTCGATGGTGTACGTCAGTTAGTCCCTCGTCTTCGGCCCAGGTGCGCGCCTGCCGACTCACCCGTAGCCGCTGCGGCGGAGGGGGCGCAGTTGTCACTCATCCTAGCCGGAAGAGACTGCCGAAGTAGACCCCTGAAGCTCGCCAGGTGGAGCAGGGCCAGACTCGATGCCGCCCAGTGCGGCGCCCAGTCGGTCGCCGCGCCGCGATGACCCCATCCCCCACCCTGGAGCTGCGTCCCTCCTAGAGCTAAATAGGCGCCCCGGGCGTGCGCGTTCGGCGGGTGAGTTACCTCGACCCGATCCGCCTTACAAATCACGGCGTTGGGGGAGAATACCAGTGAAACGAACCGTATTGGTGGCAACGGCGGCGGTGTACGCCGCGATGTACGTCGCGCTCTCGTTCCTCTTCAGCCCCATCAGCTATGGGGCTGTCAACCTGCGCGTCGCGAACGTCCTGACAGGCCTGATACCGCTGATCGGCTGGCCTGCTGTGGCGGGGCAGGCGCTGGGCGTCTTCATCGCGAACCAGCCTGCCCTGGGAGACCCCCTGGGGCCTATCGACCTCATCAACGTGATCCCGTCGCTGGTGTTCTCGTGGGTCATATGGAAGCTGAGGAAGAGGAGCGTGTTCCTCGGGCTGACGCTCTACTCTGTCGCGCTGGGGGTGACGGTGAGCTACGCGCTGAACTACGCCTTCGGCCTCCCGCTCGTGGTGGAGTTCCCTCAGGTTACGATAGGGATATTTGCGGCGACAGCGGTGCTCGGCTATATGCTGTACAAAGCGGTCGCTAGGCTCGGGGTGGTCCAACGGAGGTTCGGGTCCTAGGATGGACGGGCAACGGAGCGCGGTCATGATGATCTCGGGAGGGGTCGACTCAGTGACCACCGCCTACCACGTGGCCAAAGAGATGCGGCCGAAGAACATGCTGCTGGTCTTCGCCGACTACAGGCAGCGCACGTACCGGTACGAGGAGTTCTGCATCGAACAGGTGTCGAAGGACCTCGGCTTCCCGTTGAAGAAGATAGACCTGAGGTGGCTCGGCGACATCAGCACCTCCGTGCTGACCCATCCAGAGAAGGAGATAGCCGAGACGAGGCACGAAGACCTGTGGGACCCGGAGAAGGCGCGGGAGCGCATCCTCAAGTGGTGGGACCCGTGCAGGAACGCCCTCCTCCTCCTCGTAGGGCTCTCTCACGCCGAGTCTTTCTACATATCCAAGGGGGAACGATACAACGTCTACATCGGCATCCGCAGGGAGACCCCCGTCCCCATGAAGGACAACACCCCCGAGTTCCTCGCAGAGATGAACCGCCTCGCCGAGCAGGCTACCCATCACGGCGGATACGAGATATCGGCGCCGCTGATAACCTATGACAAGGACAAGGTGGTCAAGCTGGGAACGAAGCTCGGCGTCCCTTGGGAATACACCTACAGCTGCTACGCCGGGTATGGGTTCAGAGACGTGGAGGGGAGGAGGCTCCCTGTGCACTGCGGGGTCTGCTCGAACTGCGGGAGGCGCAAGCTCGCCTTCAGGGACGCCGGGGTCAGGGACCCCTCGGTCTACGCAAAGTAGCGGCCGGGACGCGAGAGCGTAGGGGTCCCCTGCGCGGCTTCCAGGGGTCGCGGCACGCCGCGCTGAGGGTTCAGGGGCGGTCCGCCCCATGGCCTCCCGGGGCGACGCGTGGGATGTCCTCCGCCACTGGCTCCCGGACCAAGGCAACTGATTTTAACCTGACAAGAAACCCGCTGCGCAGGAGCAATCTGCATACATGTCCAGCGAAAGGGAGCTAAGGGTCTCCGTCAGCTACGGGGAGTCGAGGGTCGACCTGTCCGGTTCTCCGGAGGTGGTCATGCGCTCGCTTCACGAATGGGTGTCGAAGGAGGTGCCGAACATGGACCTTGCGCGCGCGATAAGCGTGAACCACTCCCTCAACGACCTCGTCCAGATGTTCAGGGAGTTCGTCAGGGTGACCCCGGAGGGGCCGCGGGTCTGGGTCCAGGACAAGAAGCTGAGCGACAGGGACGTGATAACGCTCCAGCTGGTGGCTGCCAAGATAGCAGCCCTCAGCGGCCAGTCAGCCGCCGACGCCATGGGGGTCGCGGACATCGAAGCTGCGACTGGGCTCTACGCCAAGACGATCAGCTCGAGGCTAAGCGAGCTGACGAAGTCGGCGAACGTCGAGCGGGTCGACTCCGACCAAGGGGGGAAGTATAGGATAACGACCGTCGGGGCGAGCAGGCTCGCGGAGCAGTTGTCTAAGAAGTTCCGGGCCGCCCCTTGAACGGGTACTTCTGCACGTAGCGATAGTTGCGTATGCTCCCCTCCCTCGACAGCGACCCCTCCCTGACGAGGTCCACCAGCGTATGGGAGACCGCGGTCCTGTCGTAGTGGTACCCCCTCCTGCTCATCTCCTCGTGCACCTCGGCGAGGGACCGCGAGGACGCGAACCAGCCTTCCTTCCAGAGCTCGACGATGACCCCCCTCGACCCCAGCCGCCGCGAGTCCAGGCCAGGTTCCTGCGGCTGCACCAGCACCTGCTCTTTGGACGCCATCCCTGCCAAAACGCTCTCCACAGCCTGCTGCACCCTGTCCTCTTGCGCGGTGATCTCTATCTCCCATGCCCCGCGCTTCATCTTGACGGTGACGCTCGGCGGCCTCTCCGGCTCTGACAATTGTATCTTGTTGCGCCTGTTGTCCAAGATGCCCATATAAGAATCAGCGACCGCCCCCCGACCGCCTGGCGGGCGCGGGACCAGGTGAGATGGCTGGGGACGCTCCTGACGGACCTATTGTGCATGTTGCTCTTGCGCAATACTTAATTAGGCTATATTGTATAGTCCATGATGCGCAAGATGGCCATCGCAACCTTCCCAAAGCACGACGGACAGCTGTCGACCCTCGACTCCCTGGCCAGGGAGTTCGAAGAGGCCTTCGCCGAGCTCGCCGAGAACGCGGAGCGCGAGCTCTCCGGGAGGACCTTCGTCTTCAGCAGCTACGGGAGGGAGCAGTACCCGTACTTCGAGTCGACGGGCGCGTCATTGGTCCCTGGGTGCATAATTCCTATCCAAGAAGGGCGGCCAATCGCGTCAGTCGACTCGACGTGCGTCCTGGTGGGGGAGACTTCGCAGGGCTCCCTCTATGCCGCCAGGACCGCGGTGGGTGTGTCCTACGAAGGTGCGCTGCGCCGTTTCTTCAGGCTGGGACCGATACTCGTCTACGCAAACCCCTCCGGCCTGAGCGGGCTCCTCCCGCACGTCCCGTCGTCGGAGCTGGAACTGCTGCTGTCAGACAACGCCGTCGCCGAGCGGTTCATCAGGAACACCGTCGAGAGGCGGGTCGTCGAGGCGCTCTCCGCGGGCGAGGGGGAGACCATAGTCATGGCAGACGGTTCGCTCAAGCACCCGATGGGGTTCGGCGCCCATGCCCTGGCGCGCGGACGGGGGGGCCGGACCTTGGTGGGGTTCTCGAAGTCGAGCAGCCTGATACTCTCGGAGGAGGCCATGGTCGCCCTTTCGAACGCCCCCATCCCGTCCTATCACGTCCTCGACGGCGGTAGCTGCAGCACCGTCCTGGCGAAGTTCTCCAACGACGGCCTCGTCTTCAGGCTAGACGTCGCGGGCTCGGAGCCAGTCGAGGCCACGCTCGGGCGGATACTCTGGAACGACGCCTTCGCGTCGGGATACCCGGACTCCCTCAAGGTGGCTCACCACCTCTCTGTCTTCTCTCGGGCGGACGACCAGGCCCTGAAGGCGTACGTGGCAAAGCGCTTCCGGGTGAAGCAGCTGCACACCTTCCCGTTGCGGAAGATCGCTCTGGGGGGCTTCAAGGGAGGGGCGTAGCGTGAAGATACTCAAGAAGGAGTCGGACGACATACTCGTCATCGCCTCCCCGAGGGAGATGGTGAGGGTCGGGGACTACCTCGTCGCCACCGAGCCGCAGAGGAGCCTTGTCCTCCAGGTCTACGACGAGAGGTACCTCGATGTGGAGGGGATCGAGGAGGAGATAGCCCGGGAAGAGGTCCTCTCCGCATCAGCCCCCGGGATCACTTCCGACCCTACCGAGATGGCCACCATCTCCACTATAATTCGCGACATGAGGATATTGCTCTGCAAGGCGCGGGGGACGATCTCTGACGGGAGGCTGACCCCGCGGGCGAACTGGATGCCCTCCAGGACGAGCTCCACGGTGACCAGGCTGCTGGTCGAGGACCTCGCGGGGGCGGTCCCACCGCTGGGGGTGAGGGACATCAGGGTGGGGACAGTGGACGGCGAGTCGTCCTTCGGGGTCCCCGCCGAGGCGCTGGACGGGAGGATCACGGTCATCACAGGCCGCAAGGAGTCGGGGAAGTCCCACCTCGCGAAGATACTCCTCAGGGGGCTCCTCGAGAACGGCGCTTACTCGGTGGTGTTCGACCTCAACGACGAGTACGCCGCGGTCGGACAGCTCAGCGACGGCACCGACGCGGGGCAGGGGCGGAAGGTCAGCGTGATGAGGCCGGGAAGGGAGCTGAAGTTCTCGCTGGCTAGCATGGGGCTGAGGCCGATCACCAGCCTCCTCTCCCACTCCCTCGAGATGCCCGGGACCTCCCTGAGGGAGTTCATGAAGATCTGGGAGCAGCTCGACAACAGGGACGAGCTTTCCCTGGCGTCCCTCGAGGCCGCGATCCAGCAGTGGAGGTGCAACGAGTTCGTCAGGGACGCCCTGTTCGCCAGGTACCACACGCTTGCCTCCTGCGGCCTCTTCACCGACTCCAGCCACCAACAGTTCGACCTGCAGGACTTCTTCAACCTGAACAGGTCGGGCGGTTCTCTCGTGGTGTCTCTGAGCGGAGTCTCCCCCCTGAACAGGAAGATGGTCGTCGAGCTCATGCTCTCGAAGCTCGTGGAGCTCCTGGAGAGGAGGAAGATACCCCCCGTATTCCTGTTCGCAGAGGAGGCACACCTCTACCTCAGGGACACCTACTGGGAGGACCTGATCACCAGGATGCGGCACTTCGGGGTCTTCACCGTCTTCGTGACCAACCAGCCCGACGCCATCGACCAGAAGATATACCGCCAGGTGGACAACATATTCCTCTACAACTTCAGCAACGACGCAGACCTCGCGCTCGTCGCCCAGGCGTCGATGGCCGACGCCGACACGGTGAAGGCGATCGTCAGGACGCTCCCTCCCAGGATGTGCCTCCTCCTGGGGTACGCCGTCAGGAACCTCCCAGTGGTCGTGAGCGTCGACCCCTTCGACTCGCCTGCTTCGGGGACGACGAGGAGGTTCTTCGCCGAGTCCATCGAAGTCGGCCCCGCTGCCAGGTAGCCTTCACCCCTCGTAGTACACCAGCACCACCCCCGATCCGCCCTCCCCCCCGGGCTCGCCCACCTTCCCACCGCACGCCGTCGAGGTGGAGTACGCCCCTCCCCCTCCGCCCCCGCCAGCGCCCGTGTTCTGTGACGCCCCCGCCCCGGGTCCGCCAGTCCCGCAGGTCGCAGCCCCTCCGCCCCCCGTCCCGCCGTCCCCGAAGGGGGACGCAGACCCCCCGCCGCCCCCGAAGGCGCAGAGGCCGCTCTCCCCAGGCAGCCCTACGTATGTCGTCCCGAGGTTCAGGGAGTCTGAAGGGCTCCCCCTCCCCGGCGGGGTGTAGAAGTCCCCTCCGCCTCCTCCCCCGCCCCCGTAGGCGGTGTACTGCAAGGCGTCCGCTGCCACCCCCGAGTCGCCGGGGGCCCCTCCCGGGACCCCGTCACCGCTCCCCCCGTCTGGCGCCCCGCTGGGCGCGCATGACGCTCCTGGGGCCCCGTTGTAGTTGTACGGCGACCCCCCGCCCCCCTGACCTCCACCGCAAGCGATGAACTCACCGAAGGAGCTCGCCCCGCCGTCCCCTCCGGCGACCCCCCCGGTCGTAGCGCCGCCCCCCGCCCCGCCTGCTCCTCCCTGGCCGACGATGACTGTCACCGACCCCGCCCCCTGGACGTCGACGAACCCCTGGGCCAGGCTCCCGGCCCCGCCGCCCCCTCCCCCTCCGCTCCCGGACGGCCCCCCGGCGTCAGTCGAACCGCCGCTCCCTCCGCCCCCTCCCCCTCCGCCGACGCAGACCACGTACGCCCAGCCGGCGCCGGACGGGACGGACCAGGTCCCTGACGCCGTGAACCTCACCTCGGTCCATCCCGCCTGCGCCCCGGAGTAGGTGTACCAGAAGACGTTCCCCAGCCCCGTGAGCAGGCCCACGGACGACCCCTCAGGGTTCCCAGAGACGATCTGGTCGTAGCGCGAGGCGCAGGAGGCGGTCCCAGGGGCGCAGGCGACCGAGGGGATGAGGGGTGCCACCAGAACGCCGCCGCCGGGAGGGATGGACGCGGAAGCGGGGAAGGAGTAGACTGTCCCGTTCGGGTACCTCAGTATGACGTGGTTGACCACCACGGTGGCCCCTCCCCCGTTCACTGCCTCGAGCCCCCCCGCGGCCGTGCGGAACGTAAGCGACTCGGCGGCCCTCTGCGCGTCGACTGCCTGGGCCTGCAGCTCCGCCTGCGACGCCTGCGTCTGGAGGGACGAGGCGTAGGCGAGCGCCCCCAGGGCCGTCATGAAGACCAGGATGAATATGATGGTCCCTACCACAGAAGCCACCCCCGCGCGCCCTCTCCTGGTCTCCAAAGCCCTCTCTTCCTAGGCGGGGACGACCCGCACCTCGACCCCCTCCCCCGACCCCGCGGCCGTCGTCACAGCCACCAAGTGGCTCGAGCCGATTGTGAAGACGTCCCCCGCGACGACCAACTCGACGAGCGCTGTGGCGCCTGCCCCCAGCGGGTATCCCACATCCACCGACGCAGGGTCAGAGCCGGGGGCGGGGCAGGCTGAGGCGAGCAAAGCCTGGTCGGCAGGGTCATAGACCGAGTAGCAGTAGGTCATGGAGCTCGGGGCGCCGCTCGTCGAGACCACGAAGGCGCCCAGCCCTGTCCCTGAAGTGTCGGTGACGAGGAGGGTCTCGACGGCCGAGCCCGCCCCCTGCCTGATGCTCGCCCCCGCGATGGACACCGAGGGCCCGTCCAACGACGCGTAATACCCGAGGGCGGCCTCCATGACCAGGGCGGCTCCCCCCATCGCCACCCCGATGAGGATGAACACCTCCAGATACGCCGCGACCCCCTTCCTCTCAGGTCTCAAACTGCACCTCGTCCCCTGCGGCGTCGAAGGCGGCCACCGACGCCCCCGAGGGGTGGGCGCAGGCGCCGAGCGGGACGTCGAACACGGCGAGGGAGCCCGGCCCAAGGGCGCCGAACCCCCCGGTGACGACCGTCGAGTTGACGACGAAGCCCGTCGGGGTGAACCCGTCGGCCCCGTAGTCGTAGAGCGCCAACGTCAGATTCTCCCCTTCCTGGGCCCCCTGGTAGTCAGGGCAGGCAGTCGAAGGCATGACGGCAGAATATACGAGCGCCACCTGCACTCCGGCCGTCCGCTCGCTTAGGGCGGCCTCGGCAGAAGCGGAGTCGGAAGCCAGGCCGAACTGGCTCGTCGCAGCGGCGACCACCAGGCTCCCCAGGGAGAGCGTGACGCCTATCATGAGGAGGGACGCGTAGAGCTCGCTCACCCCCCGCCGCTTGCAGCAGGGGCGAAAGATAGAGGGGAGGGCCGTGGCGCCGGCCCCCTACTGAGAGACCACGGTGACTTGGGCGGAAGCTGAGCCGAAGAGGACGTTGATCGTCACGGGGGTCCCCGGGCCCCAGAACGTCCCTGTGACTGTCAGCGGACCGTTGAGGACGAACGAGGTCTCGCCCCCCGCGGGGAGGGTGGAAGACGGCGCTGCCTGGAAAGTCAGCGGGCCGCTCGTCGATGTGAGGACGGACCACGACAGGTTCCCCCCCGAGGTCACCGGGCAGGTGGTGGAGCAGGTCACGCCGCTCCCCGTGCTCGTCCCGGCGAAGACCACCTGGCAAGAAGTAGCCGTGGAGCACGATATGGGGGTCCCTCCGTTGTTCTTGAGGGCGACCGAGATGGCGACCGGCGAGTCCGCAGGGGCTGCCCCCGCCTTGAGGGACACCCCCACCACCGTTATGCTGGAGTTCGCTGTGGCGCTGTTGATGAGGTTGTAGATCGACGCCGTCACGACGCCGCCGACGCCGAGGACGGCCGCTATGATGATGAAAAGGTCGAGGCTCTGCGATATCGCTTTCCTTCGTCTGGTGATTTTCAACGCCCGTCAGGGTCCCCTGCGCTTTTAACACGCGGCCTTCCGGTCAGCGCAGCAGGAGCCCGGAGAGCGAATGTGAGCCCGGGCCTGCGAGCACGAGGACCGCGGCGACGGCGAGGGCGACGTTCAATGACGCCCGCCATGTGTTCCTCACTGTGAGGTCCGTCACCTTGGCGCCTATCAGCCCCAGTGCGGCGGCCGACACCACGATGAGCAGGTCGGAGACCTGCGAGAGGCCCGGCGGGACAGACCCCACGTGGAAGACGCCGAGGCGGGCGGAGGCGAGCCCCGGGGCGACCCTGGCGCTGAACGACGAGAGGATGGCGCCCACGAACGTCACCCCGAACGCAAGGAGGAGAGGGGACGCGTAGGAGAGGACGAGGTAGGGCCTCATCTCCGCCGTCGCGCCGCGCCGCATCTGGATCATCCTGTCGGCGAAGCTGGATACCTGGAACACGGTGTCGACGTTCCCTCCGCCCGAGCGGCTCATCTCTCCCAGGAGGAAAAAGGCGAGCCTCCCGAGGGCGCTCCTGCACTCGGGCTTCGCCTCGTCCAGAGGGACGCCAGCCTTGAGCTTCGCGGCGACCTTGGCGAGGAGGGCGGCGAAGGGGCGGGGGTAGCCGCCGTGCGCCTCCATCGCGACCACCGCCTTCGAAAGGTCGTAGTCCTGCCTCTTGTATTCCAGGATGTCCTTCAGGAAGCTCGAGAGGCCCTCCTCCAGCTCCCTGGTCTCTGACACCTGCTTCCTGACGGAGAGCCCATACGCGGTGAAGAAGACGAAAAGGACAGCCGCGGCGGAGGCCCAGGCGGCTCCCGCGGCGACGCCAAGGGCCGCGAAAGGGAGAGACGCGAGCATGCTCTTCGCGGCCTTCCCGTGCGGCGCCTCATCGGGGGACGGTTGCATCCTCCCTGCCATATAGAGGAGTGCGAGGGTGAACACGGGGACCCCCACCCCTGTGAAGAACACCAGGCCGACGACGGAGAAGCCAGGGGAGAAGACCCCTACCACCATCAGGAGGAGCGGGACGACGCCGAACACAGTTATCATCATGCTCCCGATGATGCCGACCCGGGCGACGTACATCGCCCAGGCGCCCTCGAGTTCCTTCAACATCGAGCCGCTCTCGACCGTGAGGTAGGCCGAGACGTCCCCGCCGCTCCTCGCCTTGCTGGTGTATCCAAGGAGGAAGCGGCCCAGCTTCTTCGAAGGGTGCAGCGACGCGAGCCTCTCCAGCGAGTCGTTGGGGTTCATGCCGAATATCTCGACGTCCCTCTTCACCAGCAGCGACTCTTCCCCTATCGAAGGGAAGATTTCGCTTGAGGACACCCCTTTCATGATGGAGTAGAGCGGGATCCCCGCGCCGCCAAGGACCCCGACTAGGACAGTGAAGAAGGGGAGCTCCCTCTCGACCCCCTCGCGCCTCCTGGCGGCGTCGTCCCTGAGCCTTGCCTCCGGGGAGAGGAACGGGACGAGCGGGGCCAGGGAAAGCAGCAGGAGCCAGGGGGAGATGAGAGCCCCGGCCAGGACCGCGATCGGGACCGACCCAAGCGCCACCATCGCAGTCGCGTGCAGGGACGCGCCCGCCATCGCGACCGGGTTCCCGACGCGCCCTGACCTCTTCAGGAGGGTCGAGATCCTCCGAGACCGCCAGACCACCAGCCTGCTGACGGGGCTCCCGGCGCCCCCGGCTGGCCCATCGGCGGACCCCCTCACCACCCTCAGCCGCCCCTCGTCTCCTGCACCGAGAACTCCTTGACCATCTTCGAAAGAGCGCGGGGGTCCAGCTCCCCGCCCGCGATCAGCTTCGAGATGCGGGCCGCCCTCACCGCCAGGCCGGCCTGGACGGCGGCCGGGGTCCACCCGAAGCTCTCGGCGATCTCGTTGAGGCGGTACGACCTGTCGAGCACCTCGGCCGGGGTGGTAGGCGCGAAGGAGTCCGTGGCCGGGTCGTACCTGAACACGTTCACCACCTCGTGCTCGAACGCGCCGGAAGGCTTGAGCTCGTCGACGCTCACGACCCTGCGGACCACCCTTCCGTCCCGGAGGACGATCTTCCGCACGGTGACGATCGCGGTGAGGTCCCTCACGTGACCTTCGGAGAATCTCATTGGTGGGGTTGTGAGCCTCTGCACGCACCGCTCCGCGTCCTCCGCGTGGATGGTGGCCATGGTGGAGAATCCAAGGGTGATTGCGGCAGCCAGGGTCTCAGACTCATCCCCGCGCATCTCCCCCAGGCTGAGGATGGTCGGCGAGAACCTGAGCGCGAGCTTCAGCAGGTCAGGGAGGCCGTACTCGTAACGCCCTGAGGCCGGGGAGAGCCCCGCCCTGTAGGCCCTTGTCTTCAGCCTCTGCCAGTGGAGGTGGTCGGGGAGGCTGATCTCAAGGACGTCCTCCGCGGTGACTATCTTGAACTTCGGGTTGGCGAGGGCGAGGATGGCGTTCATCAGGGTCGTCTTCCCCGAGTTCGTCTCCCCAGCGATCAGTACGTTCGTCGTCCTCTCGAGGAGGAGCCAGAAGTAGGCCGCCATGAGCACGGAGAGCGTCTTGTGGGCGTGGACCTCCTCGTATGATGCGGGGAGCTCAGCGCCACCCCCGGCGCCGAGGACCGGCCAGCGCGCGTTCTCTGGGGACGCAAGCTGGGCGAGGGTGATAGGCCTCTCTCTCTGCTTCCTTATGGCGTACGTGGACCCCGGCCGCGAGATCTCGTCCCCAAGGGTGGCCGTGACCCTCCTGTCCGATGCGCCGTGCAGCGTCACCTCCAGGGCGGGCTGGGCCAGGGAGACTGTCGTCCCCCCGAGCTGGGCCAGGCGGCGTATGAACGCCTGCAGCCTGTCTTCCGAGGGGTACACGATGTCCGTTTCGATGAACATGAGCTCGCTGAAGTTCCTGTGGAGCACCCTGACGGGCCTGTCGTACCTGCTCACGGAGATCTCCTCGAGATAGTCGTCGTTCATGAGAGGGTCGACCTCCCAGAACCCGGTGAAGTCCCGCAGCAGGTAGTAGAGGAGCTTGTCGTGGGACTCCTGGGCCACAGCCGCGAAACCCCCCTCCTCGGCCGTCCTCCAAACGTAGTCCGCTACCACCTCCTTCGGGCTCCCGAAGGCGCCCGCAGGGATCGAATCCAGGAGGTTCACCCTGAGGACGTCGAGCGCCTTCGCCTCTTCTCCGCTCAGCTTTGGGAGCCGGACGAGGTACCTCCCGGCCCCCTCCTGTTCCACCACGAAAACTTCGGCAGACGAGTCCGGCCTCCCCCCAGCCGGGACCCTGTATGTGTCAATGACCCCTGATATCTCCTCTGGGGGCTCCTGCTCCTGTGCAGGGCGCGCGCCTTCAGGCTCCTCCCCTCTCCTCCAGAAGAGCTCCCTGACGCGAGACATCTAGCAGTGAGGCCCCTGCGCGCTTTTAACTGCCCCCCGGGCCCCGGCGAGCCCTTCTCGCTCCCCGGGCGAAAGGATTTGAGGTCATCCGACGGGCGGAGGGGCGTGGAGTTCGAGGGGGTGGAGGTGTCGGTCCCTGAGGGGCACCAGCTCATACTCGGCCAGTCACATTTCATAAAGTCCGTCGAGGACATATACGAGGCCCTGGTCACGTCCATGCCGGGAATCAGGTTCGGGGTTGCGTTCTGCGAAGCCTCAGGGAAGTCGCTGGTCAGGTCCGACGGATCAGACCCAGGCTGCGTGAGGCTCGCCGTGGAGTGCGCCTCCAGGGTGGCCGCCGGGCATGTCTTCGTCGTCTTCCTCTCTGGGAGCTTCCCCATCAACGTCCTCAACCGTGTCAAGCAGGTGGAGGAGGTGGCCCAGGTCTTCTGCGCCACAGCCAACCCTGTCACTGTGGTGGTCGCAGACTCGGGGAAGGGGAGGGGGGTCCTCGGGGTGATAGACGGAGGGTATCCGAAGGGGGAAGAGGGCCCGGAAGACAGGGCGGAGAGGCGGGACCTCCTCAGGAAGATAGGTTACAAGCGCTAACGCACTCTTCACGAAGCCAACGGGGATAAGTGAAATACACTTTCGCGCTGCTCCCGCCATATCTTGCAAGTTTAAGATGCATTTTCTTAAAAGGAAGTATGTTCCCTGTCGGAACGGTGGCATGAGCGTGTACGCGAGCACCGAACAGCAGGCGGCTCCCACCTGCGAGGTCTGCGGCAGGACGCTCGGCGTGGGGTACTACTATGCGTGCCACGTTTGCTCCCGCACCTTCTGCTACGCCCACGCCCCGGTGAAGTGCGACCACATGAAGGCGAAGCAGCAGGCGAAGTCTCCGCTGGTCAGATAGGGATAAACCCGGGCCCCTGACCCCCGCGACGCCATGAAAGTCTATCTTTCCGTCCCGATGATCGCCAACAGGGAGCTCCAGAGGGCCAAGGATATGGCGAGGGCCATCGCCGACGCGGGGCACTCGATAACGTCCCCCTGGGTCCTCGGCCCGATCGAGAAGAGGGACGGGTCCCCCGTCAACATCTTCAGGCGCGACATGGAAGCGGCCGAAGCGTCGGACGTCCTAGTCGCCGACGTCACCGACCCGAGCGTAGGGGTGGGGATGGAGATCATGGCGGCTCACAAGGCAGGGAAGCGCATCATACTCGTCACCAAGAAGGGGAAGGTCATATCCGGGATGCTCGTTCACATGGACGGGAAGGAGTTCGTCGAGTACGACTCGGAGGAAGAGATCTACCCCATCCTCCTGCGCGCCCTGTGACCTTCAAAACCGATTTATCCTCCGTCGGGGCGACCTGCGTCATGAAGTCAGAGGTAAGGTCGAAGGGCGCGCCGGAGCCCATAGGGCCGTACTCCCAGGGGGTCGACGGAGGCGCGGTCTACTGCTCGGGCCAGGTCGGAGCGGATCCATCGACCGGCAAGCTCGAGGAGGGGGTCGTCGCCCAGACGAGGCGGGCTATCTTGAACCTCAGCGGAGTCCTAGACGCCGCGGGGCTCGGCCTTGGTGACGTGGCTAAGACGACCGTCTTCATGGTAGACCTGTCGGAGTTCGCCCAGATGAACGAGGAGTATGGCAGGCACTTCTCCCCCCCGTTCCCCGCCCGGTCGACCGTCCAAGTGGGGGCGCTCCCCAAGGGCGCGAGGGTCGAGATAGAGGCCATCGCCGTCCGCTGAGCTTCAGCCGCGAGACCAGGACTTGCGATAGGGGCCCCGCCGCCTCCTCCTCGCCTTCTTCTTCCCGTCCGACGAAGCCAGGAGCTCCTCTTGAGAGCGGGTCATCTCTTCATCTTGGAGTATGCCACGATGCTCAGCATCCCGGCCACTTTGAACGCGAGCTCCTTGTAGACGACGGCCTCCGGCGAATCAGGGTCTGATGCCACGATAGGCTCCCCCTCGTCGCTCTGCTCCCTCACCGCGACGGCCAGGGGTATCTCGCCCAGATAATCGACCCCCCTCTCTGCCGCGATCTTCCTCCCGCCCCCGCTCGAGAATATGTCAGTCCGTCCGCCGCAGTGGGGGCAGACGAAGTAGCTCATGTTCTCGACTACCCCGAGTATCGGCGCGTCGAGACGCTTGAACATGGCCAGGGCCTTCGCGGCTATGCTCAGCGCCGCGTCCTGCGGGGTGGTGACTATCAGTATCCCTCCGAGGGGGACTGTCTGCGCGAGGGTGAGGCTGGCGTCTCCCGTCCCGGGAGGGAGGTCGCAGACGAGGTAGTCGAGTTCCCCCCACTCTACCTGCGTGAGGAGCTGCCTCACGGCGCCGGCGACGAGGGGCCCCCTCCAGATCACAGGTGTCTCTTCGCTATAGAAGAACCCGAGGGAGGCGACCTTGACGCCGTGGGCTACGGGAGGGATGATCCTCTCGTCCCTGACCGCCGGCGCAGACCTCACCCCCATCATGAGGGGGACGTTGGGGCCGTAGACGTCCGCGTCGAGTATCCCTACCCTGGCCCCAGAAGCTGCCAGGGCGCACGCGAGGTTGACCGCCACCGTGGACTTCCCGACCCCCCCCTTCCCGCTGGCGACAGCGATGATGTTCTTCACCCCCTTGAGCACCTCAGCTTCAGCGTAATCCCTGGTCGCGTAGACGCTCGACCCCGTCTTCATCTCGACCCTCCCCACGCCCGGGATCTCCCCGACGGCGGCCCTGGCAGCTTCCTCGAGCCTCGACCTGAGGGGGCACGCGGGGGTGGTGAGGTTGAGGGTGAACGTGACCGCGTCCCCGGCGACCTCTACGCCGTCGATCATGTGCAGGGACACCACGTCCCTCCCTAGCTCTGGGTCTTTGACCGCGGCGAGCGCTTTGAGGACGTCTTCCTTTGTGACCAATCCGGAGGAATCCCACGCCGGGCCCTTAAATTCCCTCCCTCGGGCGCAGCCTTTATCGCACCCGCCAGAAGCGCCGCCCGGCAAAGTGGCAAACATAGAAGTGATCCCGGTCACGGGCATCCCGGAGGTCAAGCCGGGGGACGACCTCGGGGGTCTCATCTCCTCTGCGATGAGGAAGAACAGGCTCCGGCTGAAGGACGGAGACGTGGTCGTTGTGAAGCAGAAGGTGGTCTCCAAGGCAGAGGGGCGCCTCGTCACCCTCTCCGGGGTCGCCCCCACAGCCAGGGCGAAGAAGCTCGCAAGGTCGATGGGGAAGGACGAGCGCCTCGTCGAGCTGATACTGAAGGAGTCGGTGAGGGTCGTCCGGGCGGGGCACGGGGTGATCATCACCCAGACCAGGCACGGTCTGGTCTGCGCCAATTCCGGGATCGACCAGTCGAACGTGGGGAGGGGGGTCGTGGCCCTCCTCCCTGAAGACCCGGACAGGAGCGCCAGGGAGATTAGGGTCGCCCTCGAGAAGGCGTCGGGGGCTGAGGTCGCGGTGGTCGTGAGCGACACCTTCGGGCGCCCCTGGAGGCTGGGCCAGACTGACGTCGCCATAGGGTGCTCGGGGATCGACCCCCTCCTGAGCTACGCGGGGAAGCGCGACAGGTTCGGCTACAGGCTGAGGGTGACCCAGCCAGCCGTGGTCGACGAGATAGCGGGGGCCGCCGAGCTCGCAATCGGGAAGCTCGGGGGGATCCCTGTGGCTGTCGTCAGGGGGGTGGGCTACGCCAGGGGGGAAGCAGGGGTGAAGCCAATAGTCATGCCCAGGGAGAGGGACCTGTTCAGGTGAGCGCATGAAGGTGGCAGCTCTGGCGGGGGGGACCGGCTCGGCCAAGCTGCTACGCGGGCTCAAGGCGATCGGGGCCGAACTGACCGTCGTGGCCAACGTCGGGGACAACGCCTGGATATACGGGGTCTACGTCTGCCCTGACGTCGACATAGCCTGCTACACCCTCGCCGGGATAGCGGACCGCACGAAGGGGTGGGGGATAAGGGGGGATACGTTCCACATGCTCGACCTTTTGGGCCGGGCCGGGACTGACACGTGGTTCAGGCTCGGGGACAGGGACCTCGCGACCTGCCTCGCACGGACCCAGCTGCTCAGAGAAGGGCTCACCCTCACCGGGGCGACGGAGGCGATCGCGGAGAAGCTCGGGACCGGGTCCGCCGTCCTCCCGGCGTGCGACGAGCCGGTCCAGACTGTCATCCGCACCCCGGAGGGGGAACTCAACCTGCAGGAGTTCTGGGTCAGGGAGAAGGGCCGCCCCCGCGCCCTGGGGGTCGAATATCGGGGCTCGGGGAAGGCGCGACCGACGGCCAGGGTGAAGGAGGCGATCGGAGAGGCGGACGTCGTAGTGGTCTGCCCCGCGAACCCGGTCACAAGCGTCGGGCCGTCGCTCGCCATCCCTGGGTTCATCAGGCTGTTGAAGTCCGCTCGGAGGGTGGTCGCCCTCTCACCCATGGTCGGGAACTCGCCTTACAGCGGGCCGGCGGGGAAGCTGATGGAGGCCGTAGAGGTCCACCCCAGCTCCCTCGGGGTGGCGAAGATGTATTCGGGCTTCGCAGACGCGATCGTGATCTCAGACAAGGACGCCAGGATGGCGAGGGAGATCAGAGAGATGGGGCTCGGCTGCGTCGCCACTGGCACCATGATGGAAGGGGGGGCCGGCGAGGCGAGGGTCGCCCGGGAGGTGCTCTCTGCATGACAAGGCTGGCCGTGGTGATACCGGTGAAGTCGACCGGGGTGAAGTCCAGGCTGTCCGCCGTCCTCTCCGCGGCCCAGAGGAAGGAGCTCGGGATGCTGATGCTCGAAGACGTCCTCGCAGCGGTCGCAGGGGCGGGGCTCTCGGAGAGTTGCTTTGTGGTGTCCTCAGACCGCGCGGTCCTCGAGCTGGCTGCTCGGCACAGGGCTAAAGGCGTCCAGGAGGAAGGGGACTCCGGGGTGAACCACGCTGTGGAGGCCGGGGTCATGGCGAGCCGGGCCGGGCGAGTCTTGGTCCTCCCCGCTGACCTCCCTCTCCTCTCGTCAGCGGACGTCGAAGCGGTCGTCTCCCTCGCGGACAGAGGGGCTGAGGTGGTTCTCTCTCCTTCGATGGCCTTCGACGGCACTAACTCCCTCATCTTCTCGGCCGAGGCGGGGTTGCGGCTGAGCTACGACCGCGACAGCTTCTGGAACCACTTGGCCTCCGCGGCGAGCGCGGGGCTGTCAGCCGCTGTCAGCGCGAGGCCGGGGGTAATGCTCGACATCGACTCCCCCGACGACCTCAGGAGGCTGGCCGCGTCCCCTTCGGCTGGTCGGGCGGCGCGCTACTCGCGGACGGTGGTCCTCTGATGGGCCTCCTCGTGAAGAACTGCTCTTACCTTGGCTCCTCGACAGGGGGGGTATACTGCGAAGGGGGGCGCATCGCGAGGGTCTACCACGGAGGGGAGCCGGACGTCCCGTCCGATACGACGGTGGTCGACGCCAACGGAGGGACGCTCCTACAGGGGCTGATAGACACCCACTGCCACCCCTTCGAGTACGGGTGGCTGAAGAGGAACGTCGACCTCCGCGGGACGAGCAACCCCGTCGCGCTCCGCCTGCGGGTCCAGGCGGGGGTGCTCAGGGCGAGCCGGGGGGAGTGGGTGGTGGGGATGGGGTGGGACCAGGAGGCCTTCCCTGACAGGAGGATGCCCACCAAGGCGGACATAGACGCCATCTCGCCGGACAACCCTGTCGTGGTGTCCAGGATCTGCGGCCACATCGCGCTAGTCAACAGCGCCGCCATACGCCTCCTCGGCCTCGGGTCGAGGACGGGCCCCCTCTTCGAGAGGGACCAGGCGGGGGAGCTCACTGGGATCGTGAAGGAAGACGCCCTCACAGAGGTCTACAGGGCGATCCCGAGGACGGCAGAGACGCTCGCGGCCGACCTCCAGTCTGTCGAGACCGAGGGGGCCCGCCTGGGGCTCACGGCGTTCCACACAATAGTGTCCCCGGAAGGCTTCCGCGAGGAGCTCGAGGCGATCTCGATCCTGGCGTCAGGAGGACGGCTTGCGCTGAGGCACAGGGTCTACATCCCTCCCGAGTCGCTCAGGTTCGTGGAGGAACGGAGGCTCAGGTCTAAGCTGTCGGGGCCGAGGGCGAGGATAAACGGCGTGAAGATATTCACTGACGGGTCGTTGGGGGGGAGGACCGCTGCGCTGCGGGAGCCGTACGCCGACGACCCTTCGAACTCCGGGCTCTTGAAGTACAGGGACGAGGAGCTCGCCGACCTGGTGGAGGAGGTCGACTCGGCGGGGTATCAGGCCATCGTCCACGCAATCGGAGACAGGGCGGTCGAGCAGACGATCGAGGCGCTCTCCAGGGTGACCGGGGCCGGCAACCCCAGGCGGCACAGGATAGAGCACGCGGGACTCCTCCCGCGGGACCTCCGCTCAAAGATGGCGAAGCACGGCATCAGGGCCGCGGTCCAACCGTGCTTCGTCACTTCGGACACGTGGGCCGTCGACAGGCTTGGCGAGGACAGGCTCAGGGACCTCTACCCGTTCCGCTCGATGCTCAGGGAGGGGCTCGTCGCCTCGGGGGGCTCCGACTGTCCGGTGGAGTCCCTCAGCCCCGTGCTGGGGGTGTGGTCAGCCATGACCAGGGGCGGGATCGTCCCCGAGGAGTCTGTCGGTCTGGACGAGGCCCTGGGGATGTACACCTCGAACGCAGCGTCGAACGGCAACGACGACTATTCACTCTCAGAGGGAGGCCCAGCTGACCTGACCATCTTGGACACGGCGGTGGCAGGGATGCACCCGGCGCTCGTCAGGAGGGTGAAGCCCCTCGCGACGGTGGTAGACGGCGCGCTGGCGTACTCCTACGGCCTGGGCTGAGCCTTCCTGAACTTCCCGGTCTTGCCGTCGTACCCCAGCAGGTCGGCGTAGATCGCCCAGTGGATGAGGAGGGTCCTGATGAGCGCCTCGTTGAGGTCCGGCTTGAAGTGCCACCTCAACCCGATTTCAGACAGGGAGTCGGCTACCTCCTGGGACGTGATGACCCTTTCCTTCGAAGCCAGCTCCAGGGCCGTGCGGAAAGGCTCTATGGTCGCCAGCCTTTCCTTCAGCATCCTCACCTTGTTCCTCGTCGTCTTCTGGAACTTCAGCCCTAGCTCGGTGAGGACCACGTCCCCCTTCTCTGTCCTCACAAGACCGAGCATCTCGGCGGCGTCCAGGATGGGCAGGAGGACCGCTATGTCCGCGCCCAGCTCGTCCGCCAGCTTCGGGACGTCGACCTTCCCCCCGATGCTCCCCGTGATCTCGACCAAGCTGATGACCTGCCCGGCCCTGACGTTCCCTGGCATCATGAGGGCTGTCGGGAGGGGCCTCGTTGTTTCTGGCAACTACACCGGCCCCCTCAGCGTCGCGGCCTGTGATTTAAGGTGAACATGGCGGCTCATGATAGGAGGGTGTACACCTTGTCGACCCATCGGAAGAACTCGTCCGACTTCTTGTTCCTGGGCCTGGGGAGGGAGACCTCCAGCTCGCCCGCGACGTGGGCGGGCCTCCCTGAGAGGACCACCACCTTGTCTGCAAGCTCGATGATCTCTTCGACGTTGTGGCTCACGAGGATTACGGACTGGACCGAGCTCTGTGGGTTGATCAGGAGGGTGTACGTCTCCTTCCTGAGGCGCTCGGCGGTAAGGTCGTCGAGGGAGCTGAACGGCTCGTCCAGGAGCATCACCCTTGGCTCCGTGGCCAGGGCCCTTGCGACCCCCACCCTCTGCTTCATCCCCCCCGATAGCTCCCCCGGGTAGACGTTCTCGAAGCCGGACAGCCCCGCCACGTCGAGGGCCGCCCTCGACTTCTCGGCCTTCTGTTCCTCCGACATGTCCTTGCGCGACCCCAGCCCGAACATGACGTTCTCGAGCGCTGTCCGCCAGGGGAGCAGGACGAAGTTCTGGAAGACCATTGCTATGTCGTCCCTCGGTCCCTCGACCTCCGAGTCGAGGACCTTCACCGTCCCTGCTGTAGGTCTTACTAGCCCCGCGACTATCCTGAGAAGGGTCGACTTCCCGCACCCCGACGGCCCCGTGACGGCGACGAGCTCGTCCTTCCCCGCCCGCAGGGACACGTCGACGAGGACGGGGAGGGGCTCCTTCTCCTTCCTGTAGTCGAGGCTGACGTGGTCCACCGTGACCACCGTGTCCCCCCGCGCGAGCTGCGTCTGACCCTGCGCCAATTCAGCGACACCCGACGTGGTTCGGTTATACGCTTATCGAAAGCGAGGGACGTCCCCGAAATGCCTCGCCGCGGCCCCCGGGCTTCCGGGGCGCTGGGTCAGTCGGCCGTCATGAAGCAACGCATATCTATCGCACGGACTGGGCCCGGACTTAGGAAAAGTCACTGAATGGGAGAAGAAGCGCACGGCGACGAAGCGAGTAGGGCGAACGTCAGCAACAGTTTCCTATTCAAAGGGCCTACCGTCGTCGCCGCCCTGGTCTGCGGAGTGGCGGCTGTCTTCTCGGTGTCCATCGGCGTCGCCCTCTACATGAGCCCTGCCTCCCTCGAAGGGACGCTCTTGGTGAGCCTCTCCTCTGGGAACCCTCCGTCTGGCGCGCTCTTCGGCGCGTTCGGGGTGGTCAACATGCTCCTCGGGTGCGTCTATGTGATTTCAGCTACGCTCCTCTGGTCGGAGACCCACTGGGTCAAAGGCGTCTACGTCGGGATGATAGTCTCCATCGTCGGGATGGTGTGGAGCGGGCTCGCAACCACGTTCGCCCCAGGGATCGCGGCGGCGGGGATGATCGTCAACGTCTTGATAGCGACCCTGCTCGCGACCGAGACCTGGGAGGCGAGGAGGGGGACGAGATGAGGCTGATCGTCCCCACCCAGGTCATCATCGGGGTGAACGTCCTGACGGTGGTGGTGATAGTTGGGGGGGTGGTGGCCCCGTACGCAGGGTCGGCCGCCTCGGGCTTCACTCAGGGGCCTTACTCGCATTCCGTGTCCACGAGGACGCTGGTGAGGACGGAGACGACGACCTACGCCCAAGGGACTTCAAGTTCGCAGGCTTCTGCTTCGACCTCGCAGACCCAGACCTCGCCCACGCTCTCCCCCCCGTCCAACGCCGGAGGCTCGGGACCCTCCATCGCGGAGACGGTGACGACCACCGTCACCGTGGGGAGCACGACGACGGAGGTATCGACGTCATCCACGACGTTCACGAACACGACGACGCTCACCACGACTACCACGCTCCCGGCTAGCACCACCACGACCACCGAGACCGCCACGAGGACCGTGACTAGGACCGAGACCGCCACGAGCACGACCACAGCTACCACCACGGCCACGAGCACTGTCACGTCCACGGTAGGATCCACTTCGACGTCCACGGAGACTGTTACCTCGCCGCCCACGACGACCACGACGGAGGTCTTGACGGTGACTTCGGCTACCACCGTGACCGCGACCACAAGCGTGACCTCGACCCAGACGACCACCGAGACCTCCACCAGCACCGAGACCGGGGCCACCGCGACAGCCGGCCTGGTCCCGACCGCGTCGTCGCTCATCTGCAGGGCGGCCGCCGACGACAGCTACCACTGCACGGACAACGTCTACTCGGCGGACTTGGGGGTCCTCCAGGGGAGCGTCAGCTGGACCAGCAGCGACAGCGGAGGGAGCTTCACCGACGAAAGATGCGCGCCGACCCAGCAGCAGTGGATCCAGGGGAGCCCAGCGGAGGTGACCTGCACCGCGACCTACGCGGCGGACACGGGCTCCGGAGCCTCCGCGATCCAGAACATCACCGCAGCCTACTCCGGGGACGCCTACCACGCCTCCAGCTCGCAGACCTACACGCTGTTCGTGGGCCAATCGACGTCTCCAACGGTGTTCGTCTCCGTGGAGTGCAACGACCCCTACCCACAGACCGGGCAGAGTGAGCCTTGCACCGCGACCGTCACAGACGCCAACGGCCTGGGGCTGAATGGGACGGTGTCCTGGACGGTCTCGCCGGGGCAGGCGGGGTCCTTCTCCGAAGCGAGCCAGTCCGCCGACCAGTGCTCTCGGCAGGGCGGGGACGGCCAGGGGGTAACGCTGACCTGCCAGGTGGGCTTCGACCCCTCGGCGGGCGGGGTGGCGGTGATTACAGCGGCCTACTCACACGACGCAGACCACTCGAACGGCTCCGGATCCTTCGCGCTGTACCCCCAGGACACCTCCTCCTACCTTGCGAGCGGCTTCAACTATATGTTGGGAGGCTCGATCCTCGGCGGGGGTGTCGCCATCGCCGCCGTGGGGCTGAGCAAGAGGAAGAGGGATCAGCGCCAGTCCCGCTGACAGGCTCTCTCGGGGACGCCGGACCTCTCGCCGGCATCCGACCAGAGGTCCCCGCGGAGATGCGGCGGAGCCGCGCCTTTCCCGTCAGGGTGCTTCCGCGCTACCTGTTGTAGGTGTACTTCTTCGTGACCCTGTGGTACAGCCTTCTCCACACCGTCAGGTTGAATACCACTATGAGGACGGTCATCGAGACCACGGCGAGGAAGAGCAGCTCGAGGTTCCCCTGCTCCGTGGCTACGGTGATGGTCTTGCCAATCCCTATCCCCACTTGGGTGATCGCAGGCTTCGTGGGGTCTGGCTGGAAGTACTCGGCGATGATAAGGGCGTTCCACGCCCCCCCGACCGCGGTTATGGCCCCGGTCACCAGCGCTGTGAGGGCGCTCGGGACGTAGACGTCCCTCCATGACGCAGCCCTTCCCACCTTGAACGCGCGGGGGAGGTCCTTCATGTCGGCTGGGAGCGTCCTCACCCCGGCCATGACGTTGAAGACGATGTACCAGAACACTGAGAGGAATATCACTATCCCGGCCACCGCCTCCGGGTTGGTCCCGACCAGTGGGATCAGGACGATGAGGGGGAGGAGGATGGGCGCCGGTATCGAGGAGATGACCTCGAGGAGTGGGGACACCGTGTCGTACAGCTTGAAGTTGAGCGAGATCACGACCCCCATGGGGAGCCCGATCCCCACGCAGATGGCGACGACGTACCAAACCCTGACGAAGGAGTACGCAAGGGCCACGAGGACCTCCGCTTCGGTCGAAGCAATCGACCCGAAGGATGGCAGAGCTCCGAGCTGCAGCGGCCCGGACGACGCCGCGGCGGTGAGTATCAGGAGCAGGAGGACCCCCCCGAAGATCGCGAGCGCGTACTTCAGTCCCCTCCCGAAGCGGGAGATGGCGGACGTGAACCGTGTCACCCCTCTCCCCTGGGTCAGCAGGAAGAGCTTGGAGACCCCCCTGGAGTTGATCCAGGAGTATGCCCGCATGATGGGGTCCTTGTGCGTCTCCCTCGGCTCTTCCATCATCTTGAACCTCTCCGACCAGAGCGCGAACTCCCGCAGGAAGAGGAACCTCCACGCCACCACCGCGACGATTATCCCAGCCACGAGCAGGGCGTAGTTGCCGAACTCGAACGGGGGGCCCGTGAAGCTCTCGACCGCCACGCCTATCCCGTACTGTATCGGGACGTTCTTCGTCCCGAGGCTTATAATCTCGCTCGCGACTAGGAAGAATAGCCCCACCGCCCAGGAGATCTGCGTGTTGTACGCGATGCGGCTCATCGAAGCGGGGATGTAGAGGCTCTTGACCCTCTCCCACGGCCCCGCCCGGGAGACGTCCAGCAGGTCGATGTAGTCCTGGGGGATGGCTTTCACCGCCTCATAGACCCCGAAGGCGATGTTCCACGACATGCTCGTGAAGATCAGGATGATGACCGCGAGGTTCGCGCCCACGAAGTCCGGGAACGCCCCGTACACCGCCGCTATGACGAAAGGGAAGAAGCCTAGCACGGGGATCGACTGGAAGATGTCGAGCAGCGGTAGTATGACGCTCTCCGCCCTCCTGTTCCTCGCGGCCAGGATCCCTACGAAGAGGGCGAAGACGATGCTCAGCCCAAGGGCGAGAATCATCCTCACCCAGGACACAAGTATGTCCAGGGCGACCAGGCCAAACTCAAGTGTTGCTATAGGCCCTCGGGGGGCGGCGCGACCGGCTGGCGTATTTACACGTTCTCGGGTCAGGCGATGTAGGGGGTGCTTGAAGAGTCGAAGCGCCTTACCGTCTGGTACTCCCCCTTGTCCCTGAAGACCGAAAGCGCCCCGAGCTCAGGGAAGAACTGGTCGAGGGGCCTGACAGCCATCTCCGCCGCCAGGTGGCCCTTCCCGAAGTAGTCTCCGCTGATCGTTTCGCCTAGATTCCTGACCTCCTCGTCGCTGGTGTAGCCGAGGCTGTGGAGGTACTCGTGGAGGAGGACCATGAACACGTAGGAGTTACGCTTGGTCCTGGACCTGGTGGCGTTCTCCACGATCCTGAGGATGTTCCGGTTCATGACGATGGCGTTCGACCCCATCTCGTGGTATGCGCCCACGGAGTTGGGGATGTCCCCCAGCACCAGGGTGAGCCCCGCCCTGTGCTTCTGCAGGGACCGCTCCGTCGCGGCCTTCACCATCTCGAAGATGCCGTCGAACCCTTCAGCGGCGGAGAGCGCGCGCCTATTGTCGTCGAGTGTCACGCCTCGACGGCCGAGCGGATGTAATTAAATCCCGCCCCCGCTGGCTTAAGCTCTCTTCGCGACCCTGACACTCAGAACGCCGTTAACGAAGGTGGTCTTGGCGGTCGAAGGGTCCACGACGCACCTCAAGAGCTTGACTATCTTGAAGTCGTACGACTCGACCCGGAGCCTGTCGTCCTCGGCTTTGACGTCGATGTCGACCCGGGTGTGCCCGGGCGCCATCAGGACGAAGGAGACCTCGTCCGCCCCTTCGATCAGCTCTCCGGGGTCGGCTTCCTCCTCCGCCTTCTTCCCGCCTTCGCGCCCACGGGCGACCCTCGCCATCTCCCCGAGTATGTCCTCGAGGGGGTCCCTGTCACCTCCCGACGCCTTCGCCCTCCCTTTCCATGTCGAACAAGTCGATGCCCAGGTCGTCCCATCTGAACTGCCTTGGCAAGGCTGCTGAGGCCGGCGCCTGGGAAGCCACGTTAACACGTGTGTAATTACGCAGACGATATATCGTCTGCGAGCGAACCGAATTGACTCATGGTGTCCTGGAAGTTGACAAACCCACGTTTTTATCGCCGTAATAACCAGCGTCAGCTGTGCCGGTGGTCTTCCGCGTCCTCTTAGGCAAGACGGGGAACAGCCTGAGGGTGACCCTCCCGCGGCCCATCGTGGAGGGGTTCGACTGGGATGAAGGGGACGAGATAGTGCTTTACGTATCCGAAGGGCAGATCACGCTGAAGAAGGGGAAGGACGCCGAGGAGATGAGGAAGGAAACGAAGGCAAGAGGCGAGGCCGTAGGGCGCCCTCGGCGGTGACCGCGCAACCAGGCGGATAGCTCATCCGCGGGGGGGCTCCCGCCGTCGCGAGAGGCGCCTCGAGCAGCGGCTCGCCTCCGGCTCCGGCGAAACGCTAACGTTTTATCCACGCCGCGCTCAGCTCTTCATGTGGAGCTTAAGGCGAGCCTTGAGGCCTACTGGAGGCTGACGAAGCCGCGCATATGGGGCCTCCTCGTCTTCACAGGCGCCATCGCCATGCTCGTCGCCTACAAGGCGACCCCGGGCGCCTCCCTCACCGTCGGACTCTTTCTCACCGGGGTCCTCGCCCTCGTCCTCGGGAGCGCATCGGCGGAGGTGCTGACAAACTATCACGACAGGGACATCGACGGGAAGATGAAGAGGACGATGAAGAGAGAGCTCCCGGCGGGGAGGATCCGGCCCCGCAGCGCCCTCGTCTTCGGCTTGGTCATGGCGTTCCTCTCGGTCCTGGTCCCCCTCCTTCTGATCAACGAGATATCGGCCGCCTTCATGGTCCTGGGCTTGGTCGACAACATAGTAGTCTACTCCCTCCTCCTCAAGCGGCGGAGTTGGCTGAACATCATCCTCGGAGGCATCTCCGGAGGGATGCCCGTCCTGGTCGGCTACACCGCGGTCTCCGGGGCCGTCACACCACTGGCGCTGTACATGTCCGCCCTCGTGATAGTCTGGATCCCGACCCACATCTGGAGCCTCGCCATCTTCAACAGGAGCGATTACGAGGCGGCGAAGGTCCCGATGCTCCCCGTCGTGTTCGGGGACAAGGTCGCGTCCATCTGCATAGCGGGGACCAGCGCGCTCCTCACCGTCTTCTCGGTCGCCATATTCCTCTTCACCCCGAGCGTGAGCATCTTCTATACTCTCACCGCGGTCGTCCTGGGGGGCGTCGTCCTCGTCTACAGCGGGAGGCTCGCGCTCAACCAGAGCAGGAAGACCGCCTGGACGCTGTTCAAGCTGACGAGCCCTTACCTGACGATAATCTTCCTTGTCCTCGGCGTGACGTTCTGGATCGCGGCCTAGGCTCCCTGGGCGCCTTGTAAACGCAGGCGCATCATTTTGTTGCGCACATTTGAGCACCGCCTTCTAAGCGCCGGAGGGGTCTGCTGACGGTGCGGATGGAGCCCGTAGGCATGGTGCGCAGGCCGCTGGAGCTGGCCCCTCAGGGGAAGCCATACGCGACCGTCGCAAGCCTCCCCAAGAACAGCACCTCCATAGCCGTCAGGGCGGTGGAAGGCGGGGCCGACGCCGTGATGCTAAACATAGAGGGGGAGGACAGCTCGCACCCGAACCACTTTGGGAGCTACGACCTCCACGACGTCTACATCAACGACGTGATCTCGACCGTGTCCGTCCCCTGCGGCATCTTCGTCGGCGGCGCCAGGCTCCTCACCGAGGAGTACTGGGAGAGGATAATGTCCAGCGCCTTCAGCTTCGTGGAGATGTACGCCCACCAGATGCCCACCTTCATCCTGTCCGACTCGAGGGTGAAGAAGATCAGCGCCGTCGGCACGGGGTACATCCTCGAGCAGGTCAGGCAGCTGTCGCAGATGGAGGGGATAGAGGCGATCGACGTCGCCACCGTCCCGCACCAGGCCCAGGGGGCGCCCTTCAGCGTCCTCGATTACGCAACCTTGGGGGTGGTCGCCGCCCTCTCTACGAAGCCCGTTCTGCTCCGGACCCAGAAGAAGCTCACCAGGGCGGACATCGACCGGGCGGTGAAGTTGGGGGTGAAGGGGCTCGTAGTGGACCCTTGCATACTCTCTGGGGCCGACGAGGCCTACGCCGCCGAAGTCGCCCAGCTAGCTCCCGAGGTCTCTCCCGGGTCCTTCTCGGGAGGGGTGCTGGCAGCGACCCCCCGCTGACCTGCTCCCGGGGATGGACCGGGATGGGCACCAGAGGTCGCCCTCAGCCAAGCGTATAAAGAACGGAGTCTCCAGGCTCCTCCCAAGGGCGTTCTGACTGAAAGAGAACAAGCTGCAGGCCGTGGTGCTCGCGGGGGGGCTGGGGACTAGGCTGAGGCCCTACACCTTCCTTCTCCCCAAGCCGATGCTCCCGGTGGGACCCAAGCCCATCATGGAACACATCCTCGAATGGCTGAAGAAGTGGGGGGTCGACGACGTCGTGGTCTCGACAGGGTATCTGGGGAAGATGCTCCAGGAGTACTTCGGCTCGGGTGAGGACTGGGGGATGAACATAACATACGCCACGTCCCCGCGCCCCCTCGGGACTGCAGGGCAGCTGAAGGCGGCGGAGGGGAAGATCAAGGGGAGGTTCGTCTGCATCTACGGGGACCAGCTCCTTGACTTCGACCTGAGGGATGCGCTGGACTTCCACGCGAGGAAGAAGGCGACCGCCACGATGGTGCTGATGAAATACAGCACCGAGCTGAAGTACGGGTTCATGGAGACGGACAGGGAGGGACGGCTCACCGAGTGGAAGGAGAAGCCCACCATCTCGGGGTACATCAACGTGGGGTGCTACATCATGGAAAGGAGCTTCCTCAGGTTCATCACGCAGGGGAGGGTCTATGAAATGAACGACGCGTTCAAGGAGGCCAAGGCGGCGGGGGCGAGGCTCTACGCAGTGAAGGTTGACGGCACCTTCATGGACATAGGGGACAGGAAGTCGTTCAGGGACGCTAACGAGCTCTACACCACGAGCCTCAAGGAAGGCGATCGCGCGGGACGAAGCTAGTCGTCTTCGAAGACGAGGGCCTCGAGGGGTTCGGGCCCCTCGTACGCCTCAGGCACACGAGCCTCCTCCGCTGGGGGACCAAGACGCTCCTCGAGGCGCTCGTGGAGAGGGTCCCTGACGCCAAGGACATCTCTCTCTGGGGGCGGCCCGAGCTTGGGGCTGTCTCGAAGGAGGCGACGCACGGCCTGTACAACGACAAGGTCTACGGGCCGGCCTTCTTCGTGAACGCGAGGGCGAGGCCGACCCAGGGACTCCTCTCCCCGGCCTCCACGTCCGAGCCGTTCGCTGCCGTCTCGGGAGGGGAGCTCGTCGCCGCGAGGCTGGACAGCGCCTGGTTCAAGCCGGGAGTCGTCACCAAGAGCGTCGTCGCCAGCATAGCGAAGAAGGTCAGACGGGTCGCCCCGCCCTCCGACCCTCTCTTCGCCGGGTACTGGGACCTGGTTGAGAGCAACGGGTTGGCCATCGCGGGGCAGGCGAGGCGCTTCGACGAGCCCATCAGGCTTCCTAGCGACGTCGTCGTCAGGGGCCCCCTCTCCAACGTGATGTTGGCCGAGGGGGCGGAGCTCGAGGGGAACGTCACCCTCGACGCCAGGCTGGGGCCGATCGTCATAGACAGGGGCGCCTCGGTGGAGAGCTTCAGCAGGTTGATGGGACCGTGCTACGTCGGGCCCAGGGCGAAGCTCTACTCGGCCCTGATAGGAGGGGGGACTTCGATCTTCGAGGGGTGCAGGGTAGGCGGGCAGGTGGAGAGCTCCATCCTGATGCCCTTCACCAACAAGGCCCACTTCGGGTACGTCGGCGACTCCTACGTCGGGTCCTGGGTGAACCTGGGAGCAGGGTGCACTTTCAGCAACCTGAAGAACACCTACGGCAACGTCAGGCCCGTAGTCGGGGGCGAGAAGCTGGACAGCGGCATGATGAAGCTGGGGCCGGCGGTGGGGGACATGGCGAAGCTCTCCATCGGCTCGCTCGTATACGCGGGGAGGTTCGTGGGGACGGGCTCGCACGTGTCCGGGCTCGCGGCCGCCGACGTCCCGAGCTTCGCGTACTACGACGGCCAGACGGGGAGGATGGTCGAACTCGAGCTCGAGTCTGTCCTCGAGACCCAGCGGCGCATGATGGAACGGCGGGGGCTCAGCCTGGGGAAGAGCGAAGAGGCGCTCGTCCGACAGGCATTCGCCTCCACCGCACAGGAGCGCCGCAAGGCCGGCGCACTGAAGGGGAGGATCGGCCAGCCTGGGCCAGCCTCCGAGCCGGAGAAACCTTAATCTTTGAAGCGGGAGGGCGATGCGAGAATCATGCGGGACCCGTTCGTCCCCTCGCTCCTGTCGCGGGTGGACAGGTCAGACGTGTATTCATCCTACGCGGAGTGGCCAGACCTCGCCGCCAGGGGATACTCCTCCGACGCCTACAAACCTAGGGGCGCGCACCGGAGGCTGGCCGTCCTCGGCATGGGGGGGTCCGCGTCCGCGGGGGACATAATCTCCAGCTGGCTCGCGGCAAGGGGGGGACCAGAGACGGCGGTCTACAAGGGATCCGTCCCGCCCATGGACATGAAGGGGACGCTGGCGATAGCGTGCAGCGCCTCGGGAGGGACCGCCGAGACCATACAGATGACGAAGGCGGCGCTGGCCAACGGCGCGGATGTGGTCGGGGTCTCGAGCGGAGGGAGGCTGAGAGAGGTGGTGGAGGGCGCAGGGATGGCGCACATCCCGGTCCCGGATGCGAAGGCCCCGCGCTACATGCTCCCTTTCATGCTGTTCGCCTGCGTCGGGGTCGTCAACGCGGCCTTCGGGCTTTCAGCGGACGGGGAAGTGCGGGACGCCCTGGCTTCCCTCGGACGCGTCTGGGCAGGCGCGAGGGCGGAGGTCTCCCCTCCGCTGAACGCTTCGAAGGCGCTCGCCCTCGGGCTCTGGAAGCGGACCCCCAAGGTCTACGGGACGAGGGTGACCCGGGGGGTGGGGGTGAGGTTCTGCAACGCCGTGAACGAGAACGCGAAACAGAACGCCTTCTTCGAGGAGGCCCCCGAGGCGCTGCACAACGACGTGGAGACGTGGGAGACCCCACACCCGGCGTTCTCACCGCTCATACTGAACTGCTCCGCCGACGACAGGGCGCTAGCTGCGGGGCTCGGCCTGTTCGCCTCCGCCCTACGAAGGAAGGTGGCGGCGGTGCTGACGGCCGAAGGCGAGAGGGGCCCTCCCCTGACGGAGCTCGTCTCCCTGGCCTACAGGCTCGACATGGCCTCCTATTACATGGCCGTGGCCAGAGGGGTCGATCCCCTCCCCACCAGGCTCCTGACGTCACTCAGGCACAGGCTGGGCTCGACCTGAGCCGCGCGCCTATCTTATCCCGACCAGCTGCGCGAGCTCCTTCCTCGAGCTCGCGCCCAGGACCTGAGCAGCCGCTTCAGGCGAGACCTCGGAGGCGTAGATGCCGCCGCCGAGCTCGAGGCCTGTCCAGCGCTCCCTCTTGGGGAAGACCTCGATATGCCAGTGTATCTGCTTCGTCGTCTTCTTCTCAGAGGAGCTGTGGAAGACCATGGTGAAGCTAGGCGAGTCGAGCGCCTTGGACAGGCCCCCGAGGGTGGATCTGAGCATGAGCGCCAGGTCCATCATCTCCTTCTGCGACAGCTTCAGCAGGCTCGTCATGTGCCGCTTCGGGTAGACCCAGTATTCGAAGGGATGCGTCGAGACCCATGGAGCGAAGGCGAGGAAGAAGTCGGTCGCGAGAATCTGCCTTGGCCCCCCTGTCTCGGCGGCGACGACCTGGCACATGGGGCAGACCCCCAGGTCGTTGAGGGACGCCTGCACCGTCTCGGCCTCCGCCTCCACAGCGGGGGGGACGCGGGGGGTGGTCACCATCTGGATGCTCGGGTGCACCGCCGTGGGGGTCCCTTCCTTCTCGCTGTCGATATAGACGAGGACGTAGCTGACCCCCTTCTGCGAGTAGAGCCAGCGGACCTTGTCCTGCAGCGAGGCGAGGATGTTGGTCCACTGCTCGATGTCTATCCTCGAGAACGGCTCGTCGTGCTTAGGTGTCGCCACAAGCACGTAGTGGTATCCAGAGGCGGGTTCGCTGTAGTGTGGGGGCTCACCATAGGAGGGGGGCGCCCCGGGGGTGACCAGCGGGCTCTTCGCTGGGAAGATCCTGACGGACCAGTTCTTCACCACGTCCCCTTCCGAGTCAGTCTGCTTCAGCAGGGTGTCCCCCCGCTTTACCAGGACGAGGTCGGCAGGCGGGGTCATATCCTCGTTCCCAGCGCAGTAGTTGCACTTCTCCGCCTTCTGCGGGATCACCTGCCCCGGCTTCAGCCCCCTGTCGGGGAGCGTTATCGAGAGCTTCTCGGTGAAGTAGTCCTTGCGAATCTCCACCATGGGCCCTCCGCGCAGGTGGGTCGGTATTAGAGTTTGGGTGCGCCCCCGCGAAAGGATGAAATCCCAGACCCGGGACCCTCTCTGCAGGCATGAAGGTCGGCTACGTCCTCCTCGACGGGTGCGCAGACAGGCCCGTCCCGGAGCTAAACTACACCACCCCCTTGGAGGCTGCTTACACCCCACACCTGGACAGGATCGCGGCGAGGTCGAGGCTCGGGACTGTCACCACCGTCGGGAAGGGGATCGCCCCGGAGTCGGACATCGCTGTGTTCAACATGCTCGGCTACTCCTTCGACAAGGGATACCCGGGGAGAGGGGTGGTCGAGGCCGTCGGGGCTGGGCTAGAGGTGCGCGACGGCGACCTGGCCCTCCGGGCTAACTTCGCCTCCGCGAGGGGGAGGGTGATAGTGGACAGGAGGGCGGGGAGGGACCTCACCCCTGAGGAAGGGGAGCGGCTGGCCGAGGACATAGAGAAGGTCTCGCTGAAGGGCGCGACCTGCCGGTTCAAGACCACTGTGTCGTACAGGGGGGTGCTTGTGATACGCGCCCGACGCCCCCTGTCGGCGGCCATCACCAACACCGACCCTGCCTACGTCCGCGTCGGGGGGTTCGGCGCGGCGAAGGCGGTGTCCGCCTCGGACGAGATCATTCGGTCCTCCCCCGAGTCCAAGGAAGAAGCCGCATCCCTGGCGGCGGAGCTGGTGAACGAGTTCACCGCGAAGGCGGCGAGGGTCCTCGAGAAGAGCGAGACCAACAGGGAGAGGGTCGCCGCAGGGAAGCTCCCTGCCAACTGTGTCCTCGTCCGCGACGCCGGGGACCACCTCCCTGTCCTCCCGTCCTTCGAGGAGAGGCACGGCCTGAAGGGGACGGCGCTCGTCGAGTTCCCCGCCGAGGTCGGGATAGCGAGGCTGCTCGGGATGAAGATGGTCGAGATCAAGGACAGGCGCGACATCAAGGAGAAGGCTGCCAAGTTCGCCTCCGAGCTTAGGGACGGGACGGTGGTGTATGTGCACATCAAGGGCCCAGACGAGTTCGGCCACGACGGGGACGCCCGGGGGAAGAAGCGGAGCATCGAGGCCATAGACAGGGACTTCTTCTCGACGGTCCGCGGGGCTCTCGAAGGTACTAGGATCGGTGTCTCCTGCGACCACGCGACCCCGTGCACGCTCAAGATGCACTCGGCGGACCCGGTCCCGCTCCTGGTCACGGGCGAGGAGGGGGACGGGAAGCGCTTCACAGAGGCGTCCGCCAAGGGCGGCTCCCTCGGGCATCGCATGGGGAAGGACGTCCTCGGCCTGGTCGCAGGAGAGCCGGTCAGACAGAGTGGCGCTTGAGGTTCTTCACAGCTTCGACCGCGACGTCGATGGCGTCGTCCACCCCAGCGTGCGCGTTCAGCTCGTTCGTCACCCTGTTCGCCACGACCGCGAAGATCGCCCCCGTCTTCAACCCGAACAGCCTCCCGAGCGTGAACAGCGTCGACGCCTCCATCTCGAAGCAGAGGACCCTGGCCGCGGCGAGGTCCTCGACGATGTGGGCCTTGTCTCTCGGGATGTATCCGCCGAATGACGCCCTCCCCTGCCCCGCGTAGAAGGAGTCGGTCGAAGCCGCCATCCCGACGGACGCGCTCTTTCTGAGGGAGGCCGCCGCCTCAGCGAGCGCAAGCGCAACCCCCGGGGTCGCCGCCGCCGGGTAGCCAGGAGGCGCGTACTGGGACGTGGTCCCATCCATCCGGACGGCGGCGTCGGCGATCACGAGGGATCCCACGCCGACCGAGCGCTGGATGGACCCGCAGGTCCCGACGCGTATCATCACCTCGACCCCGAGCCTGGCGAGCTCCTCCACAGCTATCGCGGCCGAAGGCCCTCCTATCCCAGTGCTGACGACCACCACCTCCTCCCCTCCTGCTTCGCCGCCGTAGGCTACGTACTCCCGGTTCGAGCTGAGCTGCTTCGCCCCTTCGAGCCTCTCGGCGATCAGAGGGACCCTCCCTGGGTCCCCCGGGAGGAGGGCCACCCGCCCGACGTCGGCCTTCGACAGCCTGATGTGGTACGGCCTCCCCGAGTCGTCCTTCGGCTCGTGAGCCATCTCTATGCCTTCCGTCCATCGGGGCCGCGCAGCGATGATATCAACGGTCCCTCCCCTCCCTCGGCGGCTCGTAGCACGCCCTGCACCGCGGTTCGTACATCTCCTTCCCTCCCACGACTATCAGCGGCGAGTCTTTCGGCGCCGCCTTCCCCGCTATCAGGCGCTGCGTCCTTGTCGCCTCCTGGCCGCAGACGACGCAGACGGCGCTCAGGTACATCACCCTGTCAGCCCTGGCCGCCAGCTCCATGGTGGTGGGGAACGGCTCGGCTTTGAAGTCGAGGTTCAGCCCGCTGGCTATCACCCTCCTCGAGGCCGCGATCCTGTCGAGCACGCCCACGACAGATCGAGGGAAGAAGTTCACCTCGTCAACCCCTATGGCGTCGAGGCTTTCTGTCTCGGCCACGGCCTCGATCCTCCTGACCCCGTCGTCCGTCGACGAGACCGAATAGGCGTCGTAGCGGAGCCCGTTGTGCGTCACCACCTGCTTCTCGCTGTACCTCCTGTCGAAGTCTATCTTGAATATGGCTCCCTTCTTCTTGGCGTAGACCTCCCGCTCGACGAGCCTGATCAACTCCGACGTCTTCCCGGAGAACATGGGGCCGATGATTACTTCGAGGGTCACTCTCGCGCCTTCCATCCTGTGCCGATTTATCGTTTCCCAGACGCGGAGTGTCGCGGTCCAGCGCCGGCTCCGAAGGGCGCAGGCGGGTCAGCTGGGGAGGCAGTCTCCGCCTTCGTCGGCGAAGAGCCGCTCCACGTCTTGTCCCTTCCTAGCCAGGGCGTAGGACCCATCGCCGCTCCGCATGACCACCGGGGGCCTGGGCTGGCTGTGGAATGGCATGTTCATCACCAGCGAATAGGCGCCGACCTCCCTGAACAAGACGAGCTTCCCCACCGCCGCTCCCCCGAGCTTCGACCTGCTCGATATGGGGAAGACGTCCAGCGGGTCGCACAGCCTGCCTACGAGGGCGACCTTCTGGGGGGAGGGCCTCCCTCCTGGGACCACCTCCACCGGGTATTCATGGCGCAGGAGCGCCGAGTCGAGCAGCACGTTGTACCCGGCGTCCACATAGATGTACTTCGCCTCCCCGAAGCTCTTGACGTTCACCACTCGGGTCACGAGGACTGTTGACTCCGCGGTCAGGTACCTGCCGCTCTCGGCCACCAGCGTGAACCTGTCGCCTATGCTCTCCACGAGGCTGTTCAGCTGTTCCGCTATCTTGCCCCCGATCTCTTTGGGCGTCGGGACCTTCTTCCCGTAGGGGACCGGGAGTCCACCCCCGATGTCGAGGGTGCCCACGTGGAAGTCTCCGAGCTGCCTCCGCGCCTCTAGTATGAACGCCTCCAGCTTCTCTATCGCTTCGGCGTAGCACGCGGGGTCCTCAATCTGGCTACCGAGGTGGAAGTGGAACCCCTCGAACTCGAGCGCCGGCGTCCCGAGTATCCTCTTCAAGACGTAGAGGGCGCTGTCTGGGCTCCCGCCGTTGAACTGCAGCCCGAACTTGCCGTGCCCCATCGACCCGCGCAGCTCGGCGTGGACGTGGACCTCGGGGTTGACCCTGATCATCGCCTTGACCTTGACGTTGGCCCTGGCGGCCGCCTCGGTGAGGTTGACCAACCCGTTGTAGCTCGCCACCACCACCTTGCGCACGCCCAGCCTGATCACCTGCTCGTACTCGGCCGCGGTCTCCGTGATGCTGGTGTACATCACGTTCTCCGACGACCCCCCTGCCTTCAGCACGAAGACAAGCTCGCTCGGCGCTGTCAGGTCGAAGAGGATCCCTTCGCTTGTGAACGCCCTGATGACCGACGGATTGAAGTTCGCCTTCACCGAGTACGCGACACGGAAAGCTCCCTTGTACTCGCTGAACCCTTCTTCCATCTCTGACACCTTCCTTCTCAGTGTCGCCTCGTCTATCAGGAAGTACGGTGTGCCGTGCTTCTCTGCTAGGCTGTATAGATCCGCGTCGGAAAACCTCGGCGCCGCTTCACCCGTGCGTGATACGGGCTGCGTGCGAGTGTCGACCAACTTTTTGTTAGTCGACACGGCCGAGAATTTTCTCTTATAAGATTATCCCCAAGACGAGGATTTTCTCGCGTCGAATGCGGCCGGCGCTCGGGTCCGCGTCAGGGCCTTGCACTTCCGGTTCGGAGGGCGCTGGCGCGCCTCCATCCCCTTCGAACACGAAACACGGGTCGCCCCCCATCTGTCTCCAGGCGGGTCGCGCCGGATGACAGACCTTCGACCGGGGACAGCACGCCGACATCGGCGGAGCAGCCTTCACTCCCGCGCCCTTGTCTCCTGACTCTCCGCGACCGTCGCTGCAGCGGTCCCGGCATACTTCTAATCATGCCAGACCTCCGCCCCGGCGTGCGCAGATACTGGGTGTACGTCCTCTCCTGTTCCGACGGTTCGCTCTACACGGGATACACCGTCGACCTGCAGAAGCGCGTCGCTCTGCACAACGCCGGCAGAGCCTCCAAGTACACCCGGTCGAGGGTCCCTGTCGCACTCGCGTACGCGGAGGAGTCGCCGGGCCTCTCCGCGGCGCTCAAGCGCGAGGCGGAGATCAAGAGGATGCGCAAGAGCGAAAAGCTCCTCCTGTGTTCCAGGTCGAGCGGAAGGACCGGCCTCGCCCTCCCCCGGCCCGGACAGGACGACTGACCTGCGCCAGAGCGGGGAGCAGCCCAGGCGGCGGGGGTGCTTCCGTATCCGCGGCTCGTTCCGCCCCGGTCGATGGCCCCCGACCCCTGGCGGCGTGCCACCAGGGACGCGGGGAAGATACGCGACATTCCCAAGGACCCGGGCCATGTGTCGTGTCACTGCAGGCGCAGCGCCGAAGGGAATGAGAAAAAGAAGAACGAAACAAGGAGGCGGATCCACAGCTCACGCTGTTTCATATTGCCCAACGGTTGGTTTGTTGGTTCGCTGTCCCCTTCACTTGCCGACGACTATTTCGATCGAGGAGATGTTCCTGGTCTCTGGCCCTTCGCCAACGACCTCGGTGCTGATGCCGATGTCCTTGACCTTGAACTGGCCGTTCCCCAGGCGCTTTGTGACGATTTCAGCGACGTCTACCGCCCTGCTGATCGCCATCCCTCTGGCCTTCACCACCACTTCGCCGGCAGAGGCGAGCTGGATGAGCGCGCTCATGGCGTAGTTCATCACAGGCTTCTGGCCCACGAATATGTGGTTTGTAGGTGCTGACCTCTGGGCTGGCGCGCTGGGCGCCGCTGGTGCTGTGGCCCGTTCTGCTGGCCTTTGTCCCTCTGACGAGTTTGTGTCGGATCTCTTCTTTGGCATTTGACTGACCTTGCTCGCGACGGCCCCCCGGTCGCGTATATAACCACATGGGTGGGCGGGTCAGATGTACTCGGACGGGTCGACCAGATTCCGCGCGCTCCCTGTCTCGAAGAACCTCTTCACGTTCGCGGCCGCGGCCGCCTTCAACTCAGACAGGTCTTCACCCAGGGGTCCCCCAGAGTTGTGGAGGGTGCCTGCGAAGTTAGGGAGCTCCCAGGCGGCTGTGTCGAACGACTCGCGCCCCCCCTTCGTCCAGAACACATCGGTGGCGAAGCGGCTCTCCGGGCGCTCCCGCAGCCAGCGCAGGAGCCCCTCCTCGTTCACGCTGTCCCCCCTCCCTACGTTGACTATGATCACCGACTCCTTGGT
Source organism: Nitrososphaerota archaeon (assembly GCA_029785195.1). Classification (GTDB taxonomy): domain Archaea; phylum Thermoproteota; class Nitrososphaeria; order Nitrososphaerales; family Gagatemarchaeaceae; genus UBA183. The sequence continues at coordinate 132,619 of JAFMAD010000001.1, read as the reverse complement.
GGTCATGAGCAGGTCGTAGGTGACGACCCCCCTGGTGCTCTTCGTCAGAGGCAGGGCCATCACGATGGCGTCGGCCTCCTTCGCCTTGTCCCCCAGAGACGACAGGGGGGCGGTCTCGTCGAACGCCTCCGGCCTTCTGAACGACCTGGACACCCCGATGGTCCTCATCCCCAAGGACTTCCCCAACCTGGCTGTCTCAGACCCTATCGCCCCGGCGCCCACGACCAGCAATGTCTTCCCCCTGAGCCTGCGGGGGGTCGACCGCTTGTTCCTGATGTGGACGCCCTTGGCCACGCCTAGAAGGAGCCCCCAGGCGTGTTCTCCCACCGACTCGGTGAACGCGCCTGCGTTCGAGAAGAGGCGCACCCCTGGGGGGAGAGACGAGAAATCGAACGAGTCGACCCCGGCGGACATCGCCTGTACCATCCTCAGCCCCTTCATCCTCCCGATCAGTCCAGGCGGGACCCGGTGGGGCCAGCATATCAGAGCTTGGCAGCGCGCGAGGGCGTCGTCGTCTGCCTGGCCCTCCAAGACTTCGAACCCCTCGAGCTCCTCCAGGGCCTTAGGGGGGAGGGCCTCGGTAGAGTAGACTGCGACGTGGTCTGACAACGTCTGTCCCGTTACTTCGTGAGCGCTGCGATTGGTATGTCCTGCGTGGTCCCGTTGGGGAGGGACCTCCTTATCGAAATCGGGAGTGCGTCCGCTTCCAGTTCTAGCATCGCCGTCTGTATCGGGCCCCGGTACACGTCAAGGGGGACGAAGGCAGGGGCGCCCATCGCCAGCTGGAGCGACCTCGCTCCGACTATCCTCGCCCTCTCGAAGCGCGTCAGCTTCGGCGGGCCCACCTTCACGACGAAGCCTGACATGGGGGGCTGCTTCGCCTTCTTCACAGTCTTTGCTTGGGGCATCTATTGGACCAGGAGTTGCTCACGCCCTTTTCGGTCGGAACATAAGTCTTTCCCGACCAACACCTTCGGCGCCGAAGACAGATTTACCCCCTCCGCTCAGGCGGTCATGATGGACGTCGACGCTCCTTCCGCCGGTTCGGTCTCCAAGCTCGAGTGCGTGGCGTCGGTGGTCGGCAAGGGGGACGCGACCGTGTCTCTCTACAGGCACCTGGCCCCTATCACTGTGAACTCGGTCGTCAGGGCGCTCCCGCTTTCCAGCAGGGTCACCCTCCAGCAGGCCATGCTCTGCCTGTTCACACAGCTGAGGATAGGGGTGGAGAAGCCTAGGATGAAGTTCGGGAGGGGGGAGGTCGCTTTCCTCCCGTCGGGGGGGCTGATCTGCGTGTTCCTGGGCGAGGCGAAGAGCGACAGGCCGCTGAACCCGATAGGTAAGGTAGAATCGCGGTTGGAGCTGTTCGATTCGTTAAAGTCCGGGGACGTCGTCAGCCTGAAGCCGCCTGCGTAGTCAGGCGTGCGTCGACCAGACGCCGTGGCCGCTGAATCCGCCGACCCTCTTGAGCGAGCCCTTGGCCTCGAGCTCTCTGAGCACCATCGTGGCCACCGACGCGTTCACCCCGAGCGCCCTCGCGGCGGTGAACACAGTGACCGCCTTCAGCGGCGCGAGGCTCTTCAGCAGGTCGGAGTCGCTCATCTTGGGCGGGAGGAATGATAGCTGCTTCTTCTGCTGGGGCGCTGACTTCTCCTTCGTCTTCTTCCCCTTCGTCTGCGCCGTATCCCCCTGGGCCGTCTCTTCCGAGTCCTGCGACTTTTCCATCGATGCCAGAGACTTCTTCTTCACTCCGCCCATGATGCTCGAGCTCGACCACCCTGCACGCCAATTAAGCCTTTCTTCTCCAGGAGGTCCTCCGCCAGGCCCTGGGCGCCCCTCGGAGGGCCCGGGCCGCAGGCGAGCTCTGCTGACTTACAAGCGGCGTCGACCTTCGGTGCTCTGGGAGAGGGGTCCTTCACTCTCGGCGCAGAAGGAGGGGATAGGAGCCTCGCGAGCCTGACCTTCTCCCCTCCCCCGCCCGCCTGCTAGGAGGAACCCTGACCGATAGGGAGATTAGTCCGGGGCCCCCGAACCCCACGCTTGGACTACTCGGAAGTGGCTTCGAAGTACGCCGAGCTCGAGGCCATATCAGGGAGAAACGAGCTTACCAGGATACTCGCCGACCTGCTGAAGTCCGCTCCTTCCGAGGAGCTCGCCCCGCTCGTCTACATGACCCAGGGGAAGCTGAAGCCTGACTACGAGGGGGTGGAGCTGGGCCTTGCGGAGAAGCTCGCGCTGAGGGCTCTGGTGTCCGCCTCAGGGATGCGCCAGGACGTCGTCTACTCGACCTATGTGAAGCACGGCGACATCGGGACCGCGGCCGAGGAGCTCCTGAAGAGGAGGAGCCAGGGGACCCTCTTCAGCGAGGGGCTGACCTTGAAGCGGGTGTACGACACCTTGCTGAGGGTGGCTCGTCAGAGCGGCTCCGGGTCGGTGGAAGCGAAGCTCAGGGAGCTTGCATCGCTGCTGAACGACGCGACCCCGCTCGAGGCGAAGTACATCATGAGGACAGTCACCGGGGAGCTCAGGCTCGGAGTAGCTGACTACACCGTCCTAGACGCCGCGGCGGCCGCCTTCCTGGGGGGGAAGGAATCCAGGTCCACTGTCGAGAGGGCCTACAACGTGCACCCGGACCTGGGCTTCGTCGTCGCGACGGCGGCGTCGAAGGGCTTGGAGGGAGTCGACGAGGTGAAAGTGGAGGTAGGGGTCCCCATCCGCCCGATGCTCGCCGAGCGGCTGAGCTCCGCCCAGGCCATAGTCGAGAAGATGGGGATGAAGGCCGTGGCCGCAGAGTACAAGCTCGACGGGGAGAGGCTCCAGATCCACCGTGACGGGGACGTCGTCAAGCTATTTTCGCGCAGGCTCGAAGTGATCACCTCGCACTACCCGGACGCCGCCGACCTGGTCAGGGAGCATGTGAATGTCAGGAAGGGGATACTCGAGGCCGAGGTGGTGGCGATCAACGAGGACACGGGGGAGTACCTCCCCTTCCAGGAGCTGATGCACCGGAGGAGGAAGCACGGCATCCAGCAGGCGGTCAAGGACTATCCGGTGGCGCTGAACTTCTTCGACATCCTCCTGGCCGGGGCGTCTGACCTCACGCCAAGGCCCTACGCCCTCAGGAGGAAGAAGCTCGAGCAGGTGGTCGAGCAGACGCCGCGGACAAGGGCGGTCCCAGCGCTCTCCTCCTCGGACCCCGCCGAGCTGGAGAAGTTCATGGAGGACGCCATCACAGACGGCTGCGAAGGGCTGGTGGTGAAGGACCCGGCGTCCCCGTACAGGGCGGGCGCCAGGGAGTTCGCGTGGATCAAGCTCAAACGGGAATACAGGAGCGAGCTGACAGACACACTCGACCTGGTTGTCATCGGCGCCTTCCACGGGAAGGGGCGCAGGGCAGGGACCTACGGGACGTACCTCCTGGGCGCCTATGACGACAAGAGCGGGGCCTACACAAGCGTGGCCAAGGTGGGGACGGGGTTCTCGGACGAGAACCTGGCGAGGTTCCCGCGGCTCCTCGAAGCATATGCCAGCCACGTCAGGCCGCCTGGGGTCGAGTCGAACATGGTCCCTGATGTATGGTTCAGGCCGCACCTCGTAGTGGAGATAATCGCGGCGGAGCTCACCCTGTCGCCTATCCACACCGCAGCGATGGGGAGGATAAGGCAAGGGGCAGGCGTCTCGCTCCGGTTCCCCAAGTTCACGGGGAAGGTCAGAGACGACAAGCGCCCCGAGGACGCGACTACGGTGGACGAGATAGTCGCGATGTACCGGCGCCAGGTGAAGCGGGTCGAATGAAGAGGCTCTCCTGAACCTGGCTGCCCCTCGTCCTGCGGGTCATCGTGACTGAGGCCCTGCCTTCTGCTCGACCCGCGCGAGGCGCGCCAACGCCAAGGGGAGCAGCCGCTCGGTGCGAGACCTGAGCGCTCCGTGGCTTACCCCTTCGACGACCAGCTCCACCCCTCTGACGACGGGGCCCTGGTAATAGACGTGATCGTCCAGGCCCACGTCAGGGCACCGCTGAAGGTCATTGGACGCGAATGTGAACCCGGAGTAAGGGAGGAGATAGGCGTCTTCTCCCAGTCGGACCGTCCCGCCCCTGAGCTGCCCGTACCCGCTTTCTTTGTACCCGAGCACCTCGGTGGTCATTATCAGGCCATCGCCGTCGGCGGCTGCGTGGAGGTCGTACAGGTAGCTCTTCCCCGCCGAGGTCACGAACACGTTCTCGGCCATCAGCCTGCCGACCCTGAGGACGAGCGCGGGGGTTGGCCTCTGCATCACGTCCGCCCGCGGCCCTGACTGATTAGAGTCTTTGCGAGCGTCTGAGGGAGCCCTCGAGCCCACGGCGGAAAGCGCGCAGCTCAGCGGGGGGCTCCGAACGCCCTGTCCCCCGCGTCTCCGAGCCCGGGGACGATGTATCCGCGCCCGTCCAGCACGGGGTCCACGGCGCACGTGTAGAACTCGGCCTTGGGGAACGACTTCGCCACATAGTTGATTCCGGTCATTGTGGAGATGACCGAGAAGAACGCCAGCCTCTTGGGCCTCCCCTGCTTCTCCACCCTCTTGGCCACCTCCAGGAGGGTGTGCCCGGTGGCGAGCATCGGGTCCGCTATGACGACGACGTCGTCCGCCCTGATTTGAGGTATCTTGGAGTACGTCACCTCGATGGGGAATGAAGGGGCCTCTCCCCTCCAGGCGCTGATGACGCCGGTCCTGGCCATGGGGAAGTTCTTGTACATCCCTTCCACGAACGGGATTGCCGCCCTCAGGACTAGGATGATCACGATCTTGTCGTCCCCCTTCACCTTCCCGCCTTTCGCGCGGCCGAGGGGGGTCTCCACCACCGTGTCCTCGGTGTCGAGGGTCCTTAGGAACTCGTAGGCCATGAGGCGGCCCAGCCTGTAGATCGCCTTCCTGAACGCGACTTGGTTGGTCCGCCTGTCGCGGGCGAGCGTGAGTTGTTCCACCACCATCGGGTGGCTCACCACCGTCACCTGCGGCTCCACCTTGACTACCACCTTAGCCGAGGCGCCAGAGTATTTATGTGAGAGTCGCGGCGCGGACGAATCGCTCTTGAAGCTCGTCAGAGCGCTGCTCGTGGTCGCCCTCCTGGCAGCGTTCGCCTTGCAGCTGGCCCCCGTCCACGCCCAGTCGTGCGCCACGAAGACCGGTTACTACGTCGCCTCGCTGAACGCGGGGATAGACCCAGGCGCAGCGGACTTCCTTTCGTCCACGGTGAACAACGCCGAGTCCGCCTGCGCGGCCAACATGGTGTTCGTCCTGCAGACGAACGGGGGGGACAGCGCGAGCATGGAGTCGATGGTCTCCTCCGTCGAGGCGTACCAGCAGTGGGGAGGAAACTTCATCACCCTCGTCGCCCCGCAGGGGGCCTACGTCTTCTCAGCGGGCTCGTACATAGCGGAGTCGTCCAACGAAATCTACATGGAACCGGGGACGACGATAGGGTCGGCGACCCCCATAGTCTCAGGGATCCCGGCGGGGGAGGAGAACACGACCATGACGAAGGACATCAACGCTTTCGCGTCATACATGACTACCCTCACACAGGCGCAAGGGAGGAACGCGACGGCCGCCGCCCTGATGGTGACCAAAGGCGTCTCCTACCCCTATGACACCGCGCTCCGGTACCACGTCGTGAACGGAGTGATCAACTCCTCCACCGTGTCCGGCGCCCTGGCCGACCTCGGCGTCCCGGCTTCTGCGCCGATTAACACCCCTGGGATAAGGTCGACCCTCATCTCTGTCTTCAGCAACCCCGACGTGTCGAGCCTCCTCTTCCTGCTGGGGGTGTTCGCCGTCCTGGCCGACGTCTACCACCCGACCATCATCCTGTCGGTGGTGGGGGTGGCTGTGATCGCCGTGGCCCTCTTCGGCCTCGGGGTCTTCGGGGCTTCCCCGCTGGCGGTCATACTCATGGTGGTCGGTGCTGCATTTATCTTCCTCGAGGTGAAGACGCAGCACGGTATCAGCGCCGTGATCGGGGTCGCTATCTTCATACTCGGTTTCTTCCTGATCTACCAGTTCCCGCCGGCCACCTCGGGGGACCTCCCTGCCGCCAACTTCTCTGGCGTCCCGGAGATCACCTATGGGCTCCTCGTTGCGATCGGCGCCGCCGTCGTCATAGCAAGCCTTTACCTCAGGTCCATCCGGGACGCTCTGAGGAGGAGGCCTAAGGTCAACGACCCTTCGGCCCTCGTCGGCCGCCAGGGGTCGATGGAGACAGACCTCAAGGCGGGGGGGAGGGGGATCGCCAACGTCGCGGCGGAGGAGTGGACGGTGTACTCCGCCCAGGACCTCAGGCGTGGCGACCAGGTAAGAGTTATAGCGGCTCGCGGGAACACCCTGACCGTAGAAAAGGCGCTTACTTGAACCTCCTTGCTAACGCGTCGCTTGCGGTCAACACGGGAGCGATCATAGACTATGTGGTCTACGTCATAGTCGCCTTGGTCATAATCGGGCTCATAGCGTCGACCATCAAGATAATCAGGGAGTACGAGCGCCTTGTGGTGTTCAGGCTCGGCAGGCTCATCGGGGCGAAGGGGCCGGGGGTCATCTTCATCTTCCCGTTCATCAACCGGGTGAGCAAGGTAGACCTCAGGGAGAGGTACCTCGAGGTCCCCCACCAGACGTGCATCACCAAAGACAACGCGCCAGTCGACATCGACTTCCTGATATACAACAAGGTGACCGAGGCGACCCAGAGCATCGTCCAGGTGCAGAACTTCGAGGGGGCCTCGATCGGCATAGCCACCACCACCCTCAGGGCTGTCGTGGGTGACATTCCGCTGGACGAGCTCCTGGCCAAGAGAGAGGAGATCAACCAGGTCCTAAGGACGAAGCTTGACGAAGTCACCGAGAGGTGGGGGATCAAGGTGACCAACGTCGAGATACGCGAGATCACCCCTCCGAAAGACGTTCAAGAGGCGATGGTCCGCCAGATGTCCGCAGAGAGGACGAGGAGGGCGACGGTCACAGAGGCAGACGGCAAGAGAGAGGCGTCGATACTCGTGGCGGAAGGGGAGAAGAAGTCCAACATACTGAGGGCCGAAGGGGACAAGCAGGCCCAGATACTGAGGGCAGAGGGGTACGCCGGGGCGCTCAGCCAGATATTCGGCGCCGCGAAGGGAATCGACTCCAAGACCATGGTGCTCCAGTACCTGGACACCCTGAAGGCCCTCGGGGCGTCACCTTCGACAAAGTACATCTTCCCCATGGAGTTCACCGGACTCCTCACCAACCTACGGGACCAGGTAAAGCAATCACAGTCCGACTCTGCCGGCAAGTAGCGGTGCGGTCCGTTCCCTGATGGGCTGTCAGAAGGCGCGGGGCTGTCCTATCGCGGGCTCAGTGCTGGGCTGCCTCCCCGCCCTCCCGGTAGCGACGCCGCTCCGCGACTGCTCCAGCCCTCCGGCGTGCCTCCCCGCTCGCACGCAGCCGCATCTGGGCTGTCCACGCCCAGACCGACGCCGGGGGAGGCACTCCCGTTGAGGGTATTGGTCACAGGCGGGGCCGGGTTCATGGGGAGCCACCTCGTCGACAGGCTGGCAGCCGAAGGGCACGAAGTGGTGGCGGTGGACGACCTCTCGTCCGGGCGCAGGGAGAACCTCGCGAGCTGCTTCGGAAAGGGGAGGTTCGAGTTCTTGGAGGGGGACTTCGCGGCGGAGCCAGCTCTCTCGAAGCTGGCCCCAGGCTCAGTGGTGGTGCACCTCGCTGCCAAGGTGGGCGTCCCCGGCTCCCTCAGGGATCCGGAGCTGACGCACGAAGTGAACGTCACCAGGACCCTCCGCCTCCTCGGGGGATGCGCCAAGCGCGGGGTCGGGCGCGTGGTCTTCGCGTCCTCAGCCGCTGTCTACGGCGACGCCCCGCCGCCTCTCTCGGAGTCGGGGCCGGTCAGGGCGCTCTCCCCGTACGGCGCGTCGAAGATAGCCTGCGAAGCTTACTGCGAGGCATACCAGCGGGCGTACGGCCTGCCGACGGTGGTCCTGCGGTTCATGAACGTGTACGGGCCGAGGATGGACGACGCTCACGGTGGGGTCATGTCTGAGTTCGCAGGCAGCGTCGAGAGGGGGGTCCCCCTGGTGGTGCATGGAGACGGGAAGCAGACGAGGGACTTCGTCCACGTCAGCGACGCCGTGGAGGCCATCATGCTCGCGATTTCTTCGGAACGCGCTGCGGGCGAAACGCTCAACGTCGGGACCGGCACCCCCACGTCCATCTCAAGCCTGGCTGAGATGTTCGTCTCAGCCGGCGGCAGACCTGGCCCGGGGGTCTCCCACGTCCCGCCCAGGGAAGGAGACGTCAGGCACTCCTACGCCGACACGACGAAGTCAGCCCGCGTCATCGGATTCGCACCCAAGAAGAAGCTCCCTGACGGCGTCGCCGAATTCATGGCGTGGCGCTCAGGCGGACGCGCGGGCCAGGGAGGAGTGATGGCCCGAAGCCGACGCGCACGTCGGGACCAGGAGACGGACTAGGCCCCTCACGAAGGGGGATCGGTCATGCAGGAATCACAGACCAAGGACGCTCTAATTGAAAGAATCCTAAACCGAGTCCAAATAGTGCCCTAGTTTTAAATCCGAAGCGACTGGAGGGTTGGAGCGAGCGTAACAAGTGTCGGGCCAAGAAGGGGAAATCCAGGCGAGACGGCGGACGGTGGTCGTGCTTCAGGACGAGATGAGGCGCGTCCTCGACTCCACCAGGGTGCTGCTGGAGGAGTTCGCCGCGATCGCGGCGGGGGAGTCGAAGCAGGTCGACGCCTCTCTTGAGAGGGTCAAGCGGGCGGAGGAGGACGTGACGACGCTGCGGGCCGCCCTGATCCGCGAGCTTTCGCAGGTCGGCACCCTGCTCGTCAACAGGGAGGACATACTGCGCGGGGCCTTCGCAGTCGAGGACATCTTCGGTCACATCAACGGGGTCGCGTTTAAGATGTCCCAGCTGCAGAAGAGCTCGGCGAAGAACAAGAGGTACAAGGACTGCATCGTAGAGCTCCTCGGGATGCTTGTCGACGGGGTCTCGAAGCTCAACGAGAGCATAAGGGCGCTGTCCATAAACTCGGACCAGGCGATACTGATGGCGGCCCAGGTCCAGCAGATCGAGAGTTCCATCGACTCCAGGTACAGGGAAGGCGTCGCTACGGTCATGAAGACCGCTACTAACGTCAAGGAGCTCATCTCGCTCAAGGACGTGTTGGAGTCGATCGAAAACTGTGCAGACGTGATGCTCGTGGCGGCGAACGCGAGCACCATCCTCGCGCTGGGAATGTAGGCGATGCCCAAGGCTCGGGCCAGGGGGAGGCTCTTCGAGAACAGGATAGTAGTGTGGGACATCGAAGAGTCCAGGCGGCTGTTCAAGGAGGGGTACTACGGCAAGCCCCTGGGGATCCCAAAGCCGAAGGACTTCGAGTTCGACGCCCCCCTCATCCTTGACCTGATGGAAGGCTATTATCTCTCGACCCGCAAGGCGATAGAAGTGGAGGACCAGGAGGGGAGGGTGCTCACCGCGAAGCAGCTGCATGGGGTCTGCGAGTCCTCATATCCGGAGTTCGCTGAGAAGTTCATGGTCTACAGGAAGCTGAGGGAGGCCGGGTACGTGGTGACCCCGGGGATAAAGTTCGGCTCGGACTTCGCCGTCTACGAGCACGGCCCCGGCATAGACCACGCCCCATACATAGTCCAGGTGACCTCTCCAGGCTCGAAGATGACGGCCACTTCGATGGTCAGGTCCGGGAGGCTCGCGACCACCGTCCGCAAGCAGTTCATCATAGCCATATCCGACACGGAGAAGAAGTCTATAGAGTTCCTCCGGTACGACTGGTGGCGCGCCTAGCGGATGGGCGGCGCCTCAGGGGCGGGGGCTTCGTTCAGGGTGGGCCGAGCTCAGGTCTTCTCTTTCGACGTTGGCGACCTCGAGCTCAGGCTGGACGAGGTGTTCGACCCGAAGGCTGACCTCTCGACCTACTTCGGGGAGAAGGACCTGTCCTCCCCAGAGGCCTTCCCCACGAGGTCGTTCTACGTCTCGTCAGGGTCCCGCAGGGTGGTCGTTGACCCGAGCGACTACGCCAGGCTGGTCTCGCCGGGGCACTTCAGGGCGCCCCGCGGGTCGGCCCCCCCTCCGACCCTCGAGGAACAGCTCGCGGCCGCTGGAGCCGCCCCTAGCTCTGTGACACACGTGGTGGTCACCCACCTCCACTATGACCACTACGCCGGGCTCACGAAGGGCAAGGCGGGGGCGCCCGAGCTCGCGTTCCCTTCCGCAAGGTGCATCGTCCCGGCCAAGGACTGGTCGACCCCTGAAATGGTCGGGGCGAGGGAGAGGAGGGACGCCGACGTGGCAGAGACTCTCGGCGCCGTGGAGGGGGCGGGGAAGCTGGAACTCTCCGACGGCCCGCTCGACCTCGGTGACGGGGTGACGGTGGAGCCCTTCCCGGGGGAGAGCCCGGGGCACCAGGTCGTGTGCTTGAAGTCTGGCGGCGATTCGTGCTACTTTGTGGGGGACCTATACCACCTCGTCGAGGAGGTCGAGCACCCCGAGCTCGCCGCGTCCTGGGCGGACGGCCCCGCGCTCCTGGCAAGCAGGAGAGCGTTCGCGGAGCGGGCCGCGGCGGAGGGCGCCCTGGTCCTCCCTGGGCACCTCCCTGCCGGGAGGATAGAGCTCAAGGGGGGAGCTCCGTCGTGGGCCGAGGAGAAGGCGTAGCCGCAAGCATATAGAACTGACGCGCAGGGCCCGGCCGTGGACGAGATCCTAGAGGACTCCTACATCCTTGTGTACAGGGACAGACGGAGGCGATGGCTGGTCAGGCCGAAGGACACCCCGAAGCTGCACACGCATCTCGGCATCCTCGACGTAGCGTCCCTCGTAGGGAAGGGCTTCGGGGTCAGGGTCGCCACCACCATGGGGGACGAGCTGACCATCCTCCGCCCCACCATCGAGGACATGGTGATGAAGCTCGCGCGGAGGACGCAGGTGATCTACCCCAAGGACCTCGGGCTCATGGCGGTGAAGCTGGGGGTCCACTCAGGCTCGAGGGTGATAGAGACGGGGACCGGGAGCGGGGCGACGACCGCCCTGATGGCTTACCTGGTCCAGCCAGGAGGGACGGTGTGCACCTATGACATCAACCCAGAGTTCCAGGCGGTCGCCAGGAAGAACATCGAGAGGCTCGGCCTGTCCTCCTACGTCACTTTCAAGGCGGGGGACTCCCGCCTCGGGTTCGAGGAGCGGGGGTTCGACGCGGGAATCCTCGACGTAGGGGACCCCTGGGAGGTCGTGCACAGCATGAAGGAGGCGCTCAAGCCATCCGCGCCCATGGCGGCCGTGACTCCGACGACCAACCAGGCGGAGAGGCTGGTGGCGAAGATGAAGGAGGAGGGGTTCGTGGCCATCGAGACGGTGGAGATACTCCTGCGCCACCTCGAAGCGAGGGTGGGCATGACCAGGCCCTCCAACATAATGGTGGGGCACACCGCGTACCTCACATTCGGGAGGGCCGCCGAGCCGCCGGTTTCAACGTAACGGTTTTAAGCTGACCCCGGTCGCGCGGGACAAGCATTGAGCTCGAGGGGACGCTACGAAGACATCGCCACGTTGCTCTACGTCGTCCCGTTCGCGGTCAGCGCGGGGTACGGCCTCGTCGTCTGGTTCCAGGAAGGTATCTCCATCTTCCTCCCGGCCGAGGTCTACATGACCGTCACCCGGAGCTCCTATGTGTTCCTCGTCGGGTCGCTCGCTGTGCTGGCGGGCGTCGTGTTGGAGTTCAGGGGGACGGACCCTGCCGAGAGGCGCACGAAGGTCGGCTCCTTGGGCTCGACCCTCCAGCTGATAGCCGGGGTGAGCATCTTCTTCGCGCTGGTCGGTGCCGTCTACGCCAACGGGGCGAGTCCCGTCGGGGCAGTGGTGGATTTCATGGGGGGGAAGTTCAACCTCATCTTCCCCGCGATCCTGTTCCTGCTGAGCTATGCCATCACCCTCCCGTTCCAGTTCTCTTCCCTGGCCAAAAGGAAGCCTCTGGCGATGATAGTCCTCCTGCTCGTCCCCGTCTCGATCTACGAGATAGGGAAGCGCGAGATCTATCTCGGGCTCGGGGTCGCATTCGCGCTGCTCGTCGTCGGCACCCTCCTGTACGTCCTCCCCGAAGGGGCGCGGGGCGCAGAAGAGGAGTAACGCGGGCGGTCGTGCGGGCCGCTGTGTGGACCAATGGCTGCTGCACCCCTCGCTTCCCTCGCAGCGGTGGCCGCCTCTCTCTTCGTCGTCGAGCTCACTGACAAGGACGCCTTCCTCGTCCTGGCGGCCTCGGCCAGCGGGAGGCCTGGGCTCACATTCCTGTCAGGGGTGGCCGCCTTTACTCTCACTACCGGACTCTTCGTGGTCATAGGCTCCTTCATGCTCCTGTACATCCCGGTCGCCTGGGTGCGCATCGCCGGGGGGGTCGTCATGCTCTGCTACGGAGCCTGGGCGGGGGCTGGGCTCTCGCGAGGGGGTCCCCAAGCAGGGGACCGACCCCGGGGGGGTGGGCGGAGGTCGGCGGCGGGGGCGTTCCTGGCGCTGGTGGGCGCCCTCGTAGCGCTCGACGTCGCAGGGGACGCCACGGAGGTCCTGACCATAGTCATGGTCGCCCGCTACGCCGACCCTCTGCTCGTGTTCACCGGGGCGTGCGCCGGCCTCTACGCAGCTACCGCCCTGGAAGCGGCGGTGGGGAGCAGGCTCGGGCTCCTGCTCACCCCGCGGAGGCTCCGGTCCCTGTCCGCCGCGGTGTTTCTGGGGCTGGGCGCGGTCGTCCTCCTGGGGAGCATCTGACCATGGGGGCACGTTCATTAAGAGCGCGCGAAGGGACCGGGGGATAATGTCAGGGACGAGCCAGGAGGGGATCACAGCGAAGAAGGCGGAGAACTTCGACGAGTGGTACACCCAGGTCATCCTGAAGTCAGAAATCGCCGACTACAGCCCGGTCTCCGGCTGCGTCGTCTACAGGCCTTCGGGGTACGCGATCTGGGAGAACATCCAGAAGGAGACGGACGCTCTCTTCAAGGCTGCGGGGATATCAAACACATACTTCCCTCTGTTCATCCCAGAGCGCCTCCTCAAGAAGGAGGCGGAGCACGTGGAGGGGTTCGCCCCGGAGGTTGCATGGGTCACGGAGACAGGGAGCTCGAAGGTCGAGGAGAGGCTCGCCATCAGGCCTACCTCAGAGGCGCTCATGTACGAGGTCGTGGCGCGCTGGGTCAGGTCGTGGAGGGACCTCCCCATGCGGCTGAACCAGTGGAACAACGTGGTCCGCTGGGAGTTCAAGAACCCCACGTTCATACTCAGGTCGAGAGAGTTCCTATGGAACGAGGGGCACTCCTTGTTCGCGACCAGGGAGGAGGCGGACGCAGAGCGAGCCCAGATACTCGGGATCTATCGCAAGATAACAGAGGAGTACCTCGCCCTCCCTGGGTACGTGGGGAAGAAGACGCGGGGGGAGACGTTCGCGGGGGCTGAGGGGACCTACAGCATCGAGCACCTCCTCCCCGACGGGAAGGCGATCCAGGGCCCCGACTGGCACGCAGACGGCCAGAACTTCTCGAAGGCGTTCGGGATAGTCTTCATCGACAAAGAAGGGAACAAGCAGTTCGCTTACCAGAACACCTGGGCCATCTCGACCCGCGAGATAGGGGTGATGCTCGCGGTCCACAGCGACGACAGGGGGGCGGTGGTCCCACCGCGCCTCGCGGCGGTCCAGGTCGTCCTTGTCCCAATAGTCAACGACGAGAGCAAGCAGGCCGTCCTCGCCGAGGCGAAAAAGCTGATGGCGTCGCTGTCAAGCTTTAGGGCGCGCCTCGACGACCGTGACCACCTTACGCCGGGCCGGAAGTTCAACGAATGGGAGCTCAAGGGGGTGCCGCTCAGGGTCGAGTTCGGGCCCAGGGACATGAGGGATGGGCAAGCGGTCCTGGTCAGGAGGGACACGGGGGGGAAGCGGGCCGTGAAGGTCGGCGAGCTCTCCGCCGAGGTCTCGAAGGAGCTGGACGCGATACAGTCCAGCCTCTTCGCCAGGGCGTCCGACGCCCTCAGGAGGAACACGCACGACGCTTCCACCCTGGAAGAGCTGAAGTCGATAATGGCGGACGAGGGAGGGATGGTCAGGGTGCCATGGTGCGGGGACGCGACGTGCGAGGCGAAGGCCCGGGAGGTCGCTGGGGGGAAGATCCTGAACGTCCCCCTGGACCAGGGGCCAGGGGATGGAAGGTGCATCGTGTGCGGGAAGGACGCGCCCGCCTTCGCCCTCTACGGCAGGTCGTACTAGGCGCTTCGCACGGTCGCGACAGGGTCCGCGGTGGAGTAGAGCCTCGCGGCCGTCTCGTCGACCTTCATTGGGAGGTCGACCTTCCCCAGGGCGATCATCTGGAGAGAGAGGGACGACGCGGCGATCCCGAAGCAGGCGCTCCGCAGGAAGTCCCTGCTCTTGAGGTACCACGAGACCGTGGCCCCGCTGAGGACGTCCCCCGCCCCCGTGCTGTCTATGACCGGGACCTTCGGTACCCCCACTCGGAACACCCTCCCACCGTCGAGGACGTGGCAGGGGTCCCCCCCGCGGGTGACTATCCCCTTCCTCACCCCGAGGGACGAAAGCTTCTCGAGGGCTCCGACCGGGTCCGCCTTGCCTGTGAGCATCTCAGCCTCTGTCGTGTCCATCTTCAACGCGTGGACCTTGGACAGCAGCTGGGCGTTTTTCGGAGGCGAGAAGGTCACCGTCCCGTCCCCTGAGAACGACCTGACGAACCCCTGGGGGTCGAGGAAGACGAACTCGCTGCGCGCCGCTATCTCGCCGAGGAGGGCGGAGGACACCTCCCCCGCCAGCGGGCTCACCAGGGCGGCGTTGAACTTCGTGTCGGGGGGGATCTGCGAAGGGGATATGTCGTCGCACCTGCTAGTCAGCCTGAGGCTCCTCGCCCCGGCGCTGTTTGCTATGCTGAACCTCGTGGTCGGCTTAGACGCGCTCCTGTCTGTCGCCCGGAGCACGACGCCGTTCCTGGCCAGCCAGACCGCCTGGTCGTCTGGGAAGTCGGCCCCCACCCTCGTCAGGGGGACGACGTCGTTGCCGAACCTGGAGCAGATGAGGCCTGCATAGGATGGAGGGCCGCCGACTGACATCACCTGGCGCATCGGGAGCTGGATCGTGTCTATCGTGACGAAGCCAGCGACCAGGACCCTCAATCCGCGACGCGTTCGCTGGAATCCTTATCAAGATTCCCGCGGGTCTTTTGGACGGCCGCCCCGCCGCATCTCGGGCCGTTCCGTTCGCCCCCCTGGCATTTCAGTCGTCGCCTGGGACGCCGACTGGGCCGGATTCGTTCAGTTTATTACCCATATCACACATACCCTGTGCGGTTGTCCTACTCCAGCAAACTGGAGGAGTCATCCTGGACGTCTGCCCATTCTTGGACTTTTATCGCGTTCGCTGTCGGGATGCTGGCCGAAGCGTACATCTACGGGCTCGGCAGCTTCGCCGCCGCCTGGTTCACCACGCTCCCCAGCCTCCTCGGCACTCTCGCTCTGGTCTGGTCGCCGCTCTTCCTGATCATCGGGATCGCCTTCGCTGGCCCCATCTCTGACGCCCTCGGAAGGCGCCTGACCTTCTTCTTCACCATGGCCCTTTACGCCGTCGGCGCGGTCGGGATATTCTTCTTCTCCGCTTATACCGAGGTGCTCTTCTTCCTCGCCCTCCTCCTATTCGCAGCTGGGGGCGAGATGAACACCATCATGGCTGCCAACCACGAAATCATGCCGCGCAAGTACAGGAGCAGGACCATGTTCTGGGAGATCAATTTCATCAACGTCGGGGGGGTGGTCCTCGGCCTGGTAGGTTTCGTCGCGGCCTCTGAATACGGCTCGCTGTCCTTCTCGAAGGACCTCGTGGCCGCGATGTTCATCCCGATACTCGCTGTCCTCCTCCTTAGCAGGCTGAAGATGCCCGAGTCGGTCCGTTGGCTGGAGGCGAAGGGGAAGCACGCGGAGGCGGCGGCAGCTGTCCAGAAGCACTTCGCCGTCGCTGCGGCCTCGCCTTCCGCGCCGGCCGTGTCATCACCCCAAGCCGCGGGAGCGAAGCACCCGTCACTCGCGATAAAGATATTCGTGGTGACCGCCATAGCCGGAGCTAACGCCGTCGGCTTCGGCCTGATGACATACTCGCTCGGCTATTATTACTACGCCAGCCAGATCGCTTCCATAATCCTCGTCGCTAACCTAGTAGGATTCCTGGCCGGGGCGGTGGTGTCGGTCATGGCGGAGAAGTGGAGCAGGAAGAAGCTGCTCACCTACTCCATGATAGGGACGTTCATCGTCACCTGGGGGATCTACGCCCTGAACGTCTCGACCGCGGCCTTCTCCGATTCGCTGATAACCTTCTACGCTGTACTCATAGTCCTCAACGTGTTCGTAGGGGCAGGGTATCTCGCAGAGGACACCCTGAAGGGCGAGGTCTGGCAGACGACGAGGAGGGGGACCCTGACAGCGCTCACGAGGTTCATCGCAATCGGGGCGGCGATCCCCGCCTATTACATCGGATTAGGGCTGTCTGAGAACAACTACATCCTGTTCAACGCGCTTATTTGGACCGTGGGGCTCATCGGGGTCCTGGTCTGGCACTTCAAGGGGATAGAGACCGGCCAGGGGGTCAGCATCGCCGTCGCCTCCGGGGAGTCCCCGATCGTCTCGCCTTCGATGCCTTCGATGGCGTCCACTGACGTCCGGGCTCTGGACCAGACAGAAGCGAAGTAAAGCCAGGCTTCGTGTAAGGCCGGCAGCGGCTGCAGGCAAAAGCAGCCATCGACTCGTGGCCTGAGCAGCGCGTCCGTTCTATATGTTTAAAGAGGGACTAAGCCGGTGGCGCCTCTGACTTGTCCAAGAAGAGGAAGAGCAGAGGACGGTCCAAGGGAGGGAAAGGACGGAGCGACGTCATCTACTGCAGCAACTGTGGGGCTGCGGTCCCAAGGGACAAGGCGAAGAAGGTGACAAAGAGGACCAGCCTCGTCGAGCCGACTCTCGCTCGCGAGCTGAGGGCTGCGGGCGCTTACATAGCTTCTCCGACCCAGGTCGCCTACTACTGCGTCTCCTGCGCTGTCCACTACGGGATAGTCAAGGTAAGAGCGAAGTCGGAAAGGCGCTCGTGGTAGCCGCTCAGCTTCGTCCCGCCCTGAGCAAGAGCGCGGCTTTTGTCTGTGCTTTCAGCTTTGCGAACGCCGTCTGCCTGCTCACGACAGGCCAGGGCCTCCCCGAGGAGAAACCGCAGTCTGGGTTGAGCACCAGCCTCTCTTCACCGAAGACCTCTGCGGCGCCCTCCACCCGCCTGACGATCTCCTTCGGCGCCTCGACTCGCGGGTCCTTCACGTCTATGACCCCGAGCCCGACCTCCCCCGGCCAAGGGTGGTCCCTGAAGACGTCGTAGCTCCCTGCCCGCTTGGTCGCGTACTCGAGGACCAACCTCCTGACCTTCAGGTCGAGGATCTCATCAATCATGTTCTCGTACCCGCCGTGGGAGTAGTGAGCTTCGTCGGACCTCCAGTTCCCTCTGCATATGTGGACCCCGAGCTTTATCCCGCCGACCCCCTTCACCGTCCTGTTGACCAGCTCGGCAGAGATCCGGTGGAGCTCCTGCACGTCCCCGACCTTCCATCCGTTGAGGGCAAGGAGCCACTTTGTGTAGCGGAAGTCGACGAAGTTCCCTATCGCTGGCTCGTCGAGTTGGACGAAGCTCGCTCCCGCTTCCTTCAGGGCCAGGAGCTCTTCCCTCAGGAGGCGGGTCAGGTCCCCGAAGGCGTCCTCCGGGGAGGGGTAGTACCGCCCCGACATCTTCTTGTTCCAGGAGTTGATCAACAAGGTGAATGGCCCGATGATGGGGGCCATGACCGGCTTGTCTGTGTGCTCCTTCGCGTACCTTACCTCGTCCGCGACGAGGGGGGCGGTCCTCCTGATCGGCCCCACGATGACAGGGTTGCTGATGATGCCGACGTGGAGGTTCATGTCGTCGGCGTATCCGGCCGCCTCCTTGCTCATCAGCCGCGCGGCCGGGACGAGCCGGAACGACGGGATCTTTTCAGCCACGAATCCCAGGAAGCTGAAGCGCCGCTGCTCGCCGTCTGACACCTCGTCCACCCCGGCCGTCTCCTGCTGCTTGAGGGCCAGTATCACCGCCTCGTCGTAGTACTCCCTCAGCCTTTCGTCGGATAGCTCACCCCTTTCGTTCGCGGCTATCCCGTCCGTCAGCCACTCGGGGCGAGGGAGGCTCCCCACGACAGAAGTCGGGAAGAGCCCGTCGCCTGTCATCCTCCCCGCGGTCCCCCCGGGGGCGATGCATACGTTGCGCCGGGCTCAGCTAGCATGGCGCGGGGGTCTGCGGAGGAGGCGCCTCAGACTTCGGGATGATGGTGGCGTTGTTCAGCATCGCCCTGGCCGGGTTCACGGGCTGGGTGTAGTAGGGGGACGAGGTTGAGAGGGTGGGCTCGACGCTCCCGTAGGTCGGGTCGGTCTTCGGGTTCGCGAGGGCACAGACGGCGCTCATCCCAGATATCACCTTGGCGAAGACGGTGTAGTTGTCGTCCAGGCTCGGGTTGTTGACCAAGTTGATGAAGAACTGGGACGTTGACGGTCCCTTGGGGGAGGTGCTAGCCATCCCCAGGTATCCCGCGTAGTTGTGGAGCTTCCCGCACCATTCGAAGGGGACGGACTGAGACGAACCGCCGGCCCCCCAGGTAGACCTCGTGCTGTTGACCGCCCCTCGAGTGTTCGGGTCTCCGGTCTGTATCACGAAGCCGGGCATGATCCTGTGCCATACGAGGTCGTTGTAGAACCCCGAGTTGGTGAGGTTGACGAAGTTGGCCACGGCCTCAGGGGCGCAGCTCGGATATAGTTCCAGGTAGATGTACCCCTGGCTTGTCCCTAGCTTCGCGTACACGGGGGGAGGCTGATAGATGTAGTTCCAGTAGACCTCCCACCCCGCCGCCCCCACTATGATCAAGACGATGACGACGCCGGCGACCTTCCCCCACGGCGTCTTGTGGGTCTTCCGACGGCCAGGCTTGTCCACCAAAGTCTGGGCGCAGGCGCCCCTCGCACCGTAAAAATACGCTTCGGTGTCTGACGCAGCGAAGGCCCCTCGCCCGGGAGGGGGTCCGGCGAGCTCCCCAGGGCGTCGCCTACCGGGCGAACCTCTTCGCGGCGTAGACCCCTGCGCATATGAGGCTCGACGACAGGCCCGCGTTGAACAGCGCCCTGTTCAGGTCAGGGGACACCGCGGCAAAGACTGAGACCGTGCCGTATATGACGAGCAGAACCCCTCTCACCCTGAACAGATCCTTCACCAAGTTCTTGACCAGGCGGCCGTTCCAGAGGCTCGCCAGTGTGCCACCCTGTAGTCTATGTGCTGGCGAACGTCACCAGCATGGGGACGGTCGGGGTCAACAGGCACGCCTCCCGCGCCCGAAGGTCTCCGATGAGATATCCGGGCGCCTCTGCTCCCCCCGATGCTGGAGCCGCCATGGCGGACGTCGTCACTATCCGGCGCGCCCTCCGCCTCGCTTCGGCCTGCAACTCTTCTATCGGCGGTCTGCTCGCGGCCAACGTCTGCTCGGCACCCCGGGGGCGCCGGAGCGATGCCTTGTAAAAAGCCCGTAGCCGGGGCCACTTCAGGGAGGCGCTGGCCCCTCCCCCCCGAGCCCCTTGACGGCCGTGTAGCTCCGCTCCGCGAATGTGAACGCAGCCACCGCTATCACCACTAACACCCCCCAGCCGAGGAGGCCCACCAGCGAGGAGACCGCCACTATCAGGAGCCTTTCGCTCCTCTCCCCTATCCCGACCCCGGCGAGCCGTACGCCGAGGGCGTCCCCCTTCGCCCTGGTGTAGCTGACGAGGAGGCTGAGCGAGAGCGCGAGGAGGACCGCGGCGGCGGGGGCGTATCCTCCGAGGAGTATCCCGGTGAAAAGGGCCACTTCCGCGACCCTGTCCAGGGTGGAGTCGAGGAACGCCCCCCTCTTGGAGGCCCTGTTGGTCACCTTCGCCACCGCCCCGTCGACTATGTCGAACCACCCGCCGACGAGGACGAGGACCCCCCCGAGCAGCTCCCCGTGGTAGCGCCCGGTCGCGTAGGCGGCGGCGGCGAGCAGCGCAATGACCAGCCCTAACGAGGTCCACGCCGTCGGGGAGCCCTCGACCTTCGCGAACGCCCTCCCTACGGCTCCGAGGGACGCCTCCAGCCTCCCGCGCAGCCTGTCCAGCACGGCCCGGCGGTCCCTGCCTTTTCTATATATACCAAAGGGGGGCGGAGTGGGTCACCTTGGGGAAGATAGACAAGGGGGTCGGGTGCGGAGTGACGGGGTGCAAGAACCAGGCGGAGCGGTCGATGAGCCGGGATGAAATAGGTGGGAGCGGGCTCTCTGTGGGCGGAGAGGGGCGGAGGGTGTACCTGTGCCGCGACCACTACAAGCATTGGAAGAAGGCGACCAAGAAGTCGAGGACGCTGGAAAGGTCCCGTTGGTAGGCGCCCCATGAAGATCCTCCAGATGCACGCCGACTTCATAGAGTACACGCCGATCAAGAAGGAGATACGCGCGGCCGAGGAGGCAGAGCCCCGCACCGTCAGGGAGGACGACATAGTCGTCCTGTTCACGGCATTCGAGGCTGGGGACGAAGCAGGGGAGGTGAAGCGGGCGGTGTCCGAGTCGAAGGAGTTCCTCGCGAAGCTCGGGACGAAGAGGGTGATGCTCTATCCTTTCGCGCACCTCAGCCAGAGACTGGCCCCCCCAGAGGAGGCGCTGCAGCTCCTCCTCCAGATGGAAAGGGACGCACGGGACGCCGGGCTCGACGTGCGGAGGGCGCCTTTCGGATGGACCAAGGCCCTGCAGGTCAAGGTGAAGGGGCACCCGCTCGCCGAGATGTCGAGGAGCTATTCCGGCGCCGCCGCGGCAGCTGTCGAGAAGCCCCGGCCGAAGCGGGAGCTGACCGACGCCGAGGCCATGGCCAGGCTCAGGCGGAGCGACTTCGTCGGTCTCCCTGACACGGACCACAGGGTCATAGGGGAGAAACTCGACCTGTTCAGCTTCCAGGAGGTGTCCCCGGGGATGGTGTACCTCCACGAGAAGGGGCTCAGGGTCAGGAACACCCTGGTCCAATACCTCAGGGAGGAGTACGCCAAAAGGGGATACAGGGAAGTGTCGACCCCGAGCCTCGCTAACACTGCCCTCTGGCAGGTGAGCGGGCACACGGAGCACTACAAGGACAACATGTTCCTCACCTCGCTGGGGGACGAGGAGCTCGGGATGAAGCCGATGAACTGCCCGTCGCACTTCCTGATTTACAAGACCCGAAAATGGAGTTTCAGGGAGCTCCCTGTGAGGTACGCGTCATTCGACCCGCTCTTCAGGAACGAGCTGAGCGGCGTGGCGAGCGGCCTGTTCAGGGTCAAGATGCTCAGCCAGGACGACGCCCACATCATCTGCATGGAGGAACAGGCGGAGGAGGAACTGGGGAGGCTCCTCGACTTCATGGAGAGGGTCTACAAGGTGTTCGGGCTCGAGTACAAGGTGAAGATCTCGACCCGCCCCGACGACTCCGCCGGGACCGACGAGGAGTGGAGGCGGGCCACCGACACCCTGGTCAGGGCAGTGAAGTCCAGGGGGTGGAGCTACGGGATCAAGGACAAGGAAGGGAACTTCTACTCCCCCAAGATAGACGTCGACATAAGAGACTCTCAGGGGCGGGAGTGGCAGCTCGGGACCTTCCAGCTGGACCTCCAGATGCCCAAGAGGTTCAAGCTGGTCTACACCGGGTCGGACGGTAAAGAGCACACCCCGGTGGTCCTCCATCGGACCATCCTTGGGTCGCTCGAGAGGTTCATGGGGATAATGCTGGAGCACTATAAGGGGAAGCTCCCGCTCTGGCTCTCGCCGGTCCAGGCGGTGGTGATACCGCTGTCGGACGAGCACACCCCATATGCAAGGAAGGTCCTCGACTCTCTGCTTGCTGCGGGGGTGTGGGCGGAGGGGGACTTCGCGAGCGGGACGATGGGAGCGAAGATCCGCGACGCCCAGCTCCAGCAGGTCCCCTACATGCTCGTGGTGGGGAAGAAGGAGGAGGACACAGGTACGGTGGCTGTCAGGACAAGGGCCCGGGAGCAGACGCTCGGGGTCAAAGTGGAAGACTTCATCGCCAGGGTCGCGGAGGAGAAGGCGTCCTTCAGGTGAAGGGGGCCACCTGCCGCCCCGACCGCCCGGCGCTTCCGAGCGGGATGGTCCGGGCCCGTTCCGCGCACCTCCCTACATGCCGCGCATGAGCGGCGGCCCGCCCTACTGTGCGCGAGCCCGCCGGGAGCACTCCGCCCGTCCCCGTCAGCCAGGGTGGGCGCGCCGGGCCCGCGCGCAGCTTGACCCGAGCCGCCCTCACGGCGCCGGGAGCTGCTGGGTGACGCAGTGGAGCGTCCCTAGGCCGTGCACCAGGGCCCTGCAGTCTACCCCGACTACGTCTCGCCGAGGGAACGCTCTCCCTATGGCGCCGAGCGCCGCCCTGTCGCTGTCCCCCCCGAAGACGGGGACGACGACCGCGCTGTTCCCTATGTAGAAGTTCAGGTGGCTCGCCGGGAGCCTCCCGTCCGGCCCCTGGACCCTCCCGGGCATGGGGACCTCTACCACTTCGATCCCCCTTCCTCGCTCGTCCTGGGCGCGGCCGAGGGTCGCCCTCGCTTCGACGAGGCTCGGGCGGTTCGCGTCTCCGCGGTCGCTCTCTGACGCCACCAGCACCGTCCTCTCGTCTACGAACCTGGCGATGTCGTCGACGTGCCCGTCGGTGTCGTCCCCTTCTATCCCCTCCTTCAGCCAGACCACGTTAGAGACGCCTAGGTTCTCCCTGAGGACCTCCTCGACCCCTCCCCTGTCGTACGTCGGGTTCCTGTTCCGATTGAGGAGGCACTGCTCCGTGGTCATGACCGTCCCCGTCCCGTTCACGTCGATGGACCCCCCCTCGAGCACAAACCCTGGGAAGAAGGTCCGCAGCCCCGTGAGCGCTGCCATCCTTCGCCCAGCCTCGTCGTCAGGGAGCAGGTCGTCGTACTTGTTCCCCCACGCGTTGAACCTCCACTTGACGAGCGCCACGTCTCTCCCCTTGACGCAGGTGGGGCCGTAGTCCCTCACCCAGACGTCCGCCGTCTTGAGCGGGATGAAACTGACGGCCCCCGCCTTCCTGAGGAGCGTGGCCACCCTCGCCTCCATCTTCTGGTCGTCGACCAGTATCCTCACCTCCTCCCCCTGGCTCAGCGCCTCCACCATCCTCACGTAGGCTGCCTCTACCTTGGGGAGGATGTCAGGCGGGAACGTGTTCGGGTCCTTGGGCCAGGACACCCACGTCGCTTCGTGCCGCTCCCACTCGGCCGGCATCCTGTATCCCAGCGACCTAGGCGTGTCTGTCATGGTCACCGCTTCGCTATGGCCGAGTAAGTCCCTTTCCGCCTGTTCCTGAAGAACCCCCACCCCTCCTCCACCACCCCCCCAAGCCCGAGGTCGCAGTCTGCCGTGAAGGCGCCCTCGCTGTCGTCGCACCTCAGGAGCACCTTCCCGAACTGGTCGCAGACGAAAGACCCCCCCCAGAATGTGGTGGGCCCCTCCTTCCCCACCCTGTTGACGGCGCAGACTACCACGCTGTTGGCTATCGCGTGCCCCACCTGGACCTCCTCCCACGCCCGCTTCCAGTCCCCCTCGGCCATGTCGACCCCGTCCACCCAGCCTATCGCGGTCGGGTAGAACAGGATGTCAGCGCCCATGATCCTGTTGACCCTGGCGGCCTCTGGGTACCACTGGTCGAAGCATATCAAAGTCCCCAGCCTCCCTTTCGAAGTCTTGGCCACCGCGTACCCGTCCCCCGGCTTGAAGTAGTCCTGCTCGTAGTAGTGCTCGTCCTGCGGGATGTGCACCTTCCTGTACTTCGAGACCCTCCTCCCCTTCGCGTCGAAGACGAGGCACGTGTTATACCTAGACCTGCCGTCCTTCTCGTACATGCTCCCGCCGACGAGTATCGCCTTGGACCCCCTCGCCGCCTCGGCGAGCCACCTGCTCGTCGGCCCGGGTATCGCCTCCGCCTTCTCGAACGACCCCCTCCTGGTCGGGAAGTAGCGCGTGTGGAAGAGCTCCGGGAGGCAGACTATCTCCGCCCCCTGGGCGGCGGCCTCGCGGATGTACGCGCCCGCCTTCCTCAGGTTCTCCTCCCTGTCCTCGGCCATTGACATCTGGACCACCCCCAGCCTTACCCTCCCTTGAGCCAACGGGGGAGCCAGGCCCCCAAGCCTATACAAATCGAGCGCTCCGTGCGGCGCGCGGCTTGGGGGCCGCTTCCACGGAGTTGGTCGGGGTATGACCGGTCAGGAACCCCAGAACAGGTCCAGCGTGGTGGCCCCCATGATCTCGTCGAAGGAGAAGTCCAGGGCGTCCAGCAGCTGGTCGAACATCGAGTGGGCGTACTCGATGTACTTGTCAGAGTCCACTTCTTCAGCCCTCGCGAGCTTGGCCGGCCTGACGTAGGGGGGGCTCTTGGTCTTGACGAAGGCGATTATCTCGCCTGCCTTGATCTCCTCCCCCTTCTCCTCCAGCTGAAGGGCGGCCCTCACGTGCTGGGGGGTCGTCCCGTTGTACTTGGCCGTGGGCTTGCTCATCATCACGGTGAACGCGAGCTCCGAGACAGGGATCCTCCTCCCCCTCAGGTCAGACACCATCCTCGTGAGGAGCTCCCGGGTCCTGGCGCGGGCCCTCTCGAAGTCCTCGGGGTTCTTGACCGAGCTGAGTATATCGAGTGTCTCGTAGAATATCTTCTTGAGGTACTCGGGGGTCTGGCTGTTGTGCAGGAGGGTGGGGATGTTCCCCGCGACGAAGCGCTCGAAGGTGGGGACGGAGAAGTCGTACATCCACCTCTTCCCTGCGGCCCTCTTGACCGAAACAACCTCGTCCAGGGAGACGTCCCTGACGTTCAGGACCCTGGCTATCCTGGCCAGGCGAGCCTTCTCCCCCCGGTCAGCTATCTTCGTCAGCGCGTCGAGGACCGAGTTATAGCGGTCGAGGGCGGACAGGTCGTACCGCCCTGAGCCGGGGACCCCTCCCTCCATCCGCGCGACCCCCCTCCGGCGCATGATCTCATCCTCAAGGCTGAGCAGGCCGTCGGCCTTCAACGGGAGGAGCTCTTCGCTCCTGGCCCCCGGCCTCGCCGCCCGGTTGAAGCGCGGCTGCATGAAGCCGATGCGGGCGTAGAACCTCCCCCTGCTGAACGCGCCGACCACGCTGAGCTTGTAGCGGGCCAGCCCCTTCACGCGCACCCTCCTGACGCGGACGTCCACGTCGAACCTGGCAAGGAGGTAGGCCAGCCCGACCGCCAGCGCCCGGCTCTCGGACAGTATGTCGACCCTCTTCCCGTCGCCATAGCCAGCCGCTGAGAACGCCGCCCTGAGGAACGCGGCGACGAACCCGTCGTCGGCGTCGTGGACTATCTCCGGGGCGCGTCTGGCCGAGTCCGGGCCGCAGAGGCGCTCGAAGAGCTCAGCGTGCGGCTCAGGGAGGACGTACGAGATGGTCCCCCCCTTCCGGCGGACCTCGAGGGGGATCCGGAAGAGCGTATTCCATGACGACTCGATCGCGGAGCAGACCTCAGGGTCGGCGCGCATCTTCTGGGCGACCGGGCCCTTCCGTGACCCGGGGGCTCTTCTCGCGCCCCACCCGGCGACGTAGGCGCCGAGGAGCGTGGCCAGCTCGTCGCACATCGGAAGCTCGGTCGGGATGGGGGCCGGGGGGGCTGGGGAGGAGAGGAGGCGCATGACCGGGAGGGTCATGGACGGGGTTCGAGGAGGTATGTACTGGGCCCCCACGACGACGTCCCCCTTCCTCAGGGACCGCGTGTCCTTGCACCGGAGCCGGCCGAACTGGTCCATGAGGTAGACGCTGTGGTCTCCAGAGAGGAGGAGCTCCCTCCCCTTGCTCGTCACCACCCTGTATGATTCCTCCACGCTGTGCTGCATCGCGTCGGAGACCCTGACCCAGGCGGTGCTGAGGTCGTCCAGTACTGTCAGGACCTCGACCGACTTCCCCTCCCTGAACCCTATGAACGCCTCCTCGACTGTGACGAGCTGGACCCGCCCGTCGAACCGCGCCAGCATCGGGGTCGCGCCGTCCACCGACTTCTTCCCCGTCAGACCCTTTATGTCGGCCGTCCCGTCCGGGAAGACGCCGAAGTAGTTCTTCTTCCTGCTGCTGAACGCTACGTACCTGTAGACCTTGTCGAGGTCGAGCTCGACCCCCAGCCCCGAGTCTGCCCACGCCGAGATGGTGGACACTTGCTCCTTCGAGGGGCTGTGCAGGAACAGGCTGTCGGTGTCGGAGTAGAGGACGTCCACCCCGAGCTCCTTGCACTTCGCTATCGTCCTGGTTATGGCGTCCCTCCCGAGCGCGGCGGTGGCCTCGGCGACAGGGAGGCAGTAGAACGCGAACGACTCGAACCCGAAGGACCCATAGGCGCCGTTGAGGTAGACCTTGAGGCTCTGGGACACGACCCCGTAGAGCTCCCTGTCCTGCTTCGACAGCGTGGGGTCCCTCGCCAGCTGCTTGTAGTGCCCGACCCTCAGGTCCCTGAGCGAGCCTATCACCAGGCTCGTGATCCCCTTCTTCCTTGTGCACTCCCACGAGTCCGTGTCGGGGATCTTGTTTGTCCTGCACTCCGGGTGGGGGCAGTTGACCGTCTCGTAGGAAAGGTTGTGCACCTTCATCAGCGAAGGGTAGAGGCTGGCGAAGTCCAGCACGGAGACGTCGAAGTACACCCCTGGCTTGGGGTCGATGACGAGGCCGCCCTTGTACTTCTTCCCCTTTATGATGGACTTCGAGGACGCGCCCCCCTTCTCCGCGAGCTCGTCCTGCCTGGGGATCAGGGCGCCTATCCTCCTGTGCTCGTAGAACAGCATGCTCCTGATCCAGTTGGAGATGCCGAGCCGGGAGACGTCGTTCATCGGCATCTTCCCTATCCTCGAGATCATGAGGAGGAGCTTCATGACGATGGAGTCGCTCATCGACGTCAGCTCGTAGGTCAGCTGGGCGTCGTTGAGGCAGTACTCCCCGAGCTTCAGGAGCGGGAGGTCTCCGACCTCCCCCTCGAAGTCCACCTTGGACTTCCCGATCAGCGACTCAGAGATCCCCCCCAGGGTGTGGTCGGTGTACTTGTTGCTGAAGGCGTAGACCTGGATGGATCTGTTGCGGAAGAACTGGTAGAGGTCGATGTGGATCCCGTGCTTGAGCGACGCCGCCACCCTCTCCAGCTGGATCGGGTCCTCCTCTTCCGCTATCCCGAGCCTCTCGCTCCTGTGCTGGATGTATCTCAGGTCGAAGTCGTCCCCGTTGAAGGTGACGACCACGGGGTAGTCCATCATCTTGGAGAGGGCCGCCCTGAGCAGGTCGGCCTCGCTGTCGAAGAGCTGGCATTGAAAGGGGGCACCGGCGACCCCGGCGTCGCTCCTCCCCCCCCTAAGCAGGTAGACTGTCTTCTCGTTCTCGTTGAAGAATGACACGGCGATGACCTCCCTGTTGGGGTCGTCCACGTCGGGGAGCCTCCCTGGCTCGTTGTCGACCTCGATGTCGAGCGCCACCCTCTTGAACTCCGCGAGCGGCTCTCCAAGCAGCTCGGCCCACTCTTTGAGGAACGGGGTGAACGACGGCGGGTTCTTCCTCATGATCTCTTCGAGGGAGCGCGCGACCCTCTCCGGGACCGCGTGCCTGACAGGGACCACCTTCCCGTCGGCGACCTTGTAGTACGTCCCCATCCGCAGGCCGAGGTCGTAGGCGTAGTTCTCGTAGTACTTGATGTCCGCCTCCCACGCCTTCACTTGGTCTCGGATGCTGTCGTTCCCCCCGCCGATCGCCAGCGGGTCCGTGGTGACTATCTTCCTGAGCGTCGTCTTCGAGTCGCTGAGCAGGTCGAGCTTCTCTTCCTCGGTTATCTCCACGACGTCCTTCCTCGCCCTGACCGCCTGCAGCTCTTCCATGGGGAGTTTCGTATAGCAGTAAGGCCTGTGCCCGGTGTCGTCCTCCCAGAGCCAGAACCTCCCCGCCTTCTGGTCGTAGAACTTCAGGATGGCCTTCCGCGTGTCCCCGTCGTAGGCAGCGGAGGCGAGCAGGGACTCGCCCGCCTCTTTCACTGGCCTTGTCAGCCCAGCCAGCTTCTCTGCCAGCCCGGTCGTCTGGGCCTGAGCGTTTGCGGACATGAAGACTGCGGCAGCGGCCCCCGTTCGGCAAATAAGGCTACCTCGGCCTTCCCGTCCCCGGTTCTGGTCAGCCAGAGTGGGGCCAGCGAGGGGGCCTCTCCGACGCCCCCGACGGACGATTTATAACAAGTGCCGGGGGCGCCCCGTCAGATGCCTGACGTCGGAGCGCTCTTGAGGAACTACGCCCCATACTTCTTCTGGGTAGTCGCCGCGGTCTGGGTAGCGGTCGGCGTGGGGGGAGGTTCAGCCCTTATGGCCTGGCCCGTCCTCGCCTGCGCCCTGTCAGGGGTGCTGCTGAAGTTCAAGCCCGCCTGGAAGATAACCTTCTCCTGGGCGACGTCGACGGCGGTCCTGGGGCTCCTGATATCGGCCTACCAGGTGTTCGCGTGGTCCCCGCTCCTCTCGGGTGACTTCTCTGTCCTGGCGGCGTCGGCCCTGGGGGGGTTCGCCGCGTTCGCTGTCGTCCATCTGTTCCTCCTCTACGCCGGGGCCAAGCCCCTTCCGGCCTAGATCGACCCTGACCCAGAGAACTTCCTCAGGTAGTATACCGAGTACCCGCTTATCACGAACAGGGCGCTGAACGCCCTCGTCGCGAACACCAGGCTCCACTGGGAGGGATAGACCGTGGAGAGCGTGTCAGGGTTGCATGTGACGCTCGCCACCCCCTTCTGGCACGCGATCACGAAGAGGGACCCCCACACCATGAAGTTGTACATGACCTCGTAGGCGGCGGAGAACGCTATCACGAAGCCGAGGAGCTGGAGGAACATGAGGAGCCAGTGCGGGAGCCTCGAGATCCTCTCCTCCCAGATGCGCAGCCCGCTGTAGAAGAGGGCGACGCAGGCGACGCTGAAGTATGTTATGGGCTGGGCGAAGTAGGGAGGGAAAGGGAAGTAGACGTCGACCAGAGCCTTGCCGATCGGCTCGTTCGTTATCGAGTACGACCTGACGGCGCCGTACACCGCGACTACCACGATGATCGCGAAAGAGACCCACGCGACCAGCTTGTACATCCGCATGGTTCCGTCGCTCATCGGGGAGGTGCGACCTTCATCTCGGCTCTTTAAGGATTGGCGGCGGCGCGCCTGCTTTCACGTCCGCAGGCCGGAGCGCGTACCAGGCCGCCAGGAGCATCAGCGGGAGCTCGAAGTAGCTCCAGAAGGAGACCCCCGGGACGAGGAAGAGGGAGGCGGCCGCGAATGACGCGGCCCCGAGTGCGAGCCCCCTCAGGCTTCCGTCGTAGCGCCACAGCAGGAGTGCCAGGACGGCGAGGGCCAGGACCGCCCTGACCGCGAGGGGGGCGGACAGGCCGACGGAGGCCAGCACCCCCTGGAGGCTCGGGTTCAGGTTGAGCCCGAAGGGGCCTGGGTAGAACAGCGGGAGGGAGGACCTCTGGAACTGGAACATCACCGTGTCCTTGAGGAACGCCGACGGACCCCAAGCGAAGAACGGGAGGACGACCGCTGCCGCGGTCAGGATGGAAAGCGCCAGAGGGACCGCCCGGCCCCTCCGGAGGGAGTAAGCCGCGTAGAAGGGGAACACGAACCAGGCTTCCACGCTGGTCCCGAAGGCCAACCCCCAGAGCAGCGCTCCGGCCTTTGACCTCCCCCTCGACTGGGCCATGATGGCCACCGCGACGAAGGCGATGGCCGGGAGGGAGTCGTTGACGAAGTAGGTGGAGAAGAGCACCACGGGGGGGAAGAGGAAGTAGGCCAGCGACGGCAGCGCCCCCCGGGGGCCGAGGCGCCAGAGCGAGAGAGCGACGACGAGGTCCGCCGCGACCATGCCGAGGGCTGAGGGACCCAGCGCCCCCGCCGGGACTATGAAAGAGAAGACCCCCGGGAGGTAAGCGAAGACGTCCGCGGCTCCGGGGGTGGCGAGGCTCGCGGGGACCGAGTACGCCGCCCCGTATGGGTCGACTCCGCTGAGGAGGTAGCGAACCGCCTGGGCGTCGTAGTACGACACGTCCGTGAGGTAAGACTGATGGAGCGCGACCCCGACCAGGAGGGCGACCCTGACGGCCAGGCCCGCGCCCAAGGCGGCGATGAAGGCGGCCTGGATTGAGGTGCGCCCGTGAGGTGAGCTCGTAGCTGCCAATGTAAGCCGAGGCCCGACCCCCCCGGTTTGATACTGAACTTAAAAGCGAAGCCTGACCGGGGCGGGCTGCTTTGGCATTCATCCCTGTCAACAAGCCGATGATAGGGGAAGAGGAGAAGCGGGCGGTCTTGGACGTGGTGTCGTCTGGGAATCTGGTCAACGCTTCCTACGAAGGGGGGCCAAAGGTGCGGGAGTTCGAAGGGAAGGTGAGGAGGCTGGTCGGGACGAAGCACGTCGTCGCGGTGAACTCGGGGACCGCCGCGCTGCACTCCGTCCTGATGGCGCTCGGGATAGGGCCGGGGGACGAGGTGATAGTCCCCTCCTTCACTTTCCTGGCGACCGCCAACGTGGTCCTGGCCTGCGGCGCGAAGCCTGTCTTCGTCGACATAAAGGATGACTTCAACATGGACCCCGCCGCCTTCAGGAAGGCCGCGACGAAGAAGACGAAGGCGGTGATCCCGGTCCACGTCTACGGCTACCCGGCTGACATGGACGAGATAAGGGAAGCCGCCGCCACACGTTCGATCAGGGTGGTGGAGGACGCGGCCGAGTCGCTGGGGGCGACCTATCGCGGGAAACAGACTGGGAACCTCTCCGACGCCGGGTGCTTCAGCCTGTACGCCACGAAGGTGGTGACGTCAGGGGAGGGGGGCGCGATATCGACGGACGACGACGAGCTCGCGGACAAGGTCAGGCTGGTGCGCAACCACGGGCAGCTCCACGGCTACGATTCTAGGCACCTGGGGTTCAACTACCGTATGCCTGAGATGAGCGCCGCCCTCGCCTCCGTCCAGATGGACAGGCTGGAGGGGTTTCTCCGGGCGAGGGCTAAGAACGCGAAGTACCTCGACGAGAAGGTCGCCGGCCTCAAGGGGGTGGAGTTCACCCAAGGGGCCGAGGGGAGGACGCACGTGTTCTACCTCTACACCCTGCGGCTCAAGAGGAGCAGGGACAAGGTCCAGCGGGCGATGGCGGCGGCGGGGGTGGGCGCGGCCGTCTACTGGCCGACCCCCGTGCACAAGACCCCGCTCTACCGCAAGCTCGGGTACGCGGGGAAGAGGCTGGCGATGACTGACTACTCGGCCAAGCACGTCCTGTCTATCCCCGTCCACCCCGGGCTCACGCCGGAGGAGCTCGACAGGGTGGCGTCGGCGTTCCTGGCCGCCGTCCGCGAGCACCTCTAGCGGGGGGGCGGTTTGAAGAGGACCCTCGTCTCCCTGATGTGCCACCCGGAACGGGAGCCGAAGATACAGATCCCTTCGGACGAAAGGTACGAGCAGTTCGTCAACAAGACGCCGAACTATGCCGAGGCGTACAGGCTCGCCATAGCGAGGGCGGTGGAAGCGAGGGTTGATCTGGTCACGGCGGACACGGATGGGTATCACCCCGCGGAGGAGATCGTCAGGCTCTCGACCGGCGAGTTCGGGGAGGGGGCGTACCTCGTCCTCCCGTTCAGGGAGAACATAGGCCTCCAGTCCAGGTCGTTCTCGCTCTTCTTCTCGGCGCTCGAGAGGAGGCGGGTCAGAGACGCCACCAGCGGCCTCTGCAGGCTGTCCCTGGGCCTGATGGAGTCGCTCCCCCCCTTGAAGTCGGCGGACATGACGGTGCACATAGAGATACTCAAGCACGCCCTGAAGCAAGGGGCAAGGCTGGTCCAGTACGGCTACCTCTCCTCCGCCAACGACGAGGCCGAGTCGAAGAGGACGAGGCACTACCAGCTCAAGCTCCTCGCGGCGGCGTTCAGGTAGGGGCCCGGCACGTCGCGGAGCGGGGGCTAGCCGTCTGTCCTGCTGCCGAGCAGCGCAAGCCTGGTCCTGGTCCCTTCGCCTTGTCCAACTCCGGCGCAGTGCGTGGGCGCCCCAGCCTGCAGTCCGCGGTTATCGCGTCCCCTGTGGGCCAGTGCGGGAGGCGCAACAGCCCGCTCCTGGCTGCGTGGTGCATCCACCGGCCTTCGATGGAGACTTCTCAATGGGCGCAGCTCTTGCACGACCCGAAAGCCAACCTTGCCAATCCCGCGCGGAGGGCCGGCGTGCGAGACAGGCGCTCCAGCGGGTCAACCTCGGCCGGGGGGTCTGCCAGGGAAGGGGGAGCCAGGAGAAACCTCGCCTGGACCGGCCCTTGGGGAACGCTAAAATTAGCGTCGCCGTTGCCTATCGCGCTTTGAGGAAGTGGTGGAGGATGTTGGCGTACCTGCTCGCCGCTGCAGGCTGCTCTGCGGTCGCCTATGAGCAGTTCGAGGTGTACGCGCACCCCTCCGCGCAGTACTGTACAAGCCCGGTCCTCATCAAGCCGTTCCCGTGCGACGCAGGGGCGGCATGGGCGTCGGCTCTGTTCGTGCTCATCGCGCTCGGGGCGTTCGCCGCGGCCGTCGGTGAAGCGATCAAGAACCGCAGGAAGGCGAGCGAGGCCCGCCCCGGGGGGGACTGGTAGCGGCAGGCGCGGCCTGACGTGGCGGGCCAGCACAAGATAGAAATACGAGGGACGGCGGGCGAGAAGAGGATTTGAGCGAAGCGACTTCACCCCCTGCGCCTGCGCCGAAGGAGCAGCCTGCCAAGGTCTTCGCAGGCGCCGTCTACGAATGCGTGAGGTGCGGCACCAGGACGACACAGGAGGAGCTGTCGAGGCTCCCCGAGGTGAAGTGCATCTGCGGGTTCAGGGTCTTCAGGAAGGCAAGGCCGTCAGTCGTAAAGCAGATCAAGGCCATCTGAAGCGCCCGCCAAGCAAATCGACGATTGCCTAACCTCAGTTCACACTTTAATTAGCTCCCGCAGTCGGGCGACCTGACAGATTTGTATCTGATGCGGAGCAAGGATAAGGCGGCCATCATCGGGTACGGCGCGTACGTCCCGTACTACCGGCTCCCGACCACGGAGATAGCGCGCGTCTGGAAGGGGGGAGGGTCAGGCCCCAACGTAGAGAAGGCCGTGGCTTCCATCGACGAGGACACAGTCACCATGGCCATAGAGGCGTCGAGGTATGCGATGAAGATGGCGGGGGTGGACAGGCTCGGAGCCGTCTTCGTGGGGACCGAGTCCAAGCCCTACGCCGTGAAGCCGTCCGGGACGATAGTCGCCCAGGCGCTGGGGCAGCACCACACCCTGGCTGCGGACCTGGAGTTCGCATGCAAGGCGGGGACCGAGGCGATGCAGATAGTGACGGCGCTGGTCGGGTCCGGGATGATCGAGGCGGGGCTCGCCGTGGGGATGGACACAGCGCAGGGGAGGCCGGGGGACGACCTCGAATACACCGCGGCCAGCGGAGGCGCCGCCTACGTCATAGGACGGGCGTCGAAGAGGGCCGTGGCCGCGATCGACTGCAGCACCTCGTACGTCTCGGACACGGGGGACTTTTGGCGGCGTGCCCACGAGAGGTACCCCAGGCACCTGTCGAGGTTCACCGGGGAGCCGGCGTACTTCCATCACGTCGAAAGCTCGGTGAAGACCCTCTTCGAAGAGACGGGGCACAAGCCTTCTGACTTCAAGTACGCCGTCTTCCACCAGCCGAACCCGAGGTTCCCGGTGGAGGTCGCGACCCGGCTCGGGTTCACCTCGGAGCAGATCAAGACCGGGCTCCTCAACCCACTCATCGGCAACACCTACTCCGGGAGCTCCCCGATAGGCATGGCGGCCGTCCTGGATGAGGCGAGCCCAGGGGACAAGATACTACTCGCGAGCTTCGGCTCCGGGGCGGGGTCGGACGCCTTCTGCATCGAGGTCCTGGAAGGGATCGAAGCGACCAGGGGGGTGAACCCCACTGTGAAGTCGATGATGGAGCGGAGCACCAAGATCGACTACTCGACCTACTCGAAGTTCAGGGACAAGCTGCACAAGTAGGGGATCGGATGGGCGCGCAAAAGGCGTACGTTGCCTCGGTCGGGTTCACGCAGATAGGGGACCACTGGGACAAGTCACTCCTCGACCTCGCCGTCGATGCGTCGAGGGGGGCCCTGAAGGGGCTAGGGGGGAGGAAGGTCGACCAGGTCATAGTAGGGAACATGTTCAGCGCGGTGGGGGCCGGCCAGGAGCACCTGGGGGCGCTCGTGGCTGGAGCCCTGGGCATGCACGGCGTCCCTGCGTTCAAGGTGGAGGCCGCCTGCGCGTCCGGGGGGTCGGCGTTCAACGTAGGGTACAAGCTGGTGAAGTCGGGGGCGATAGGGAGCGCTTTGGTCGTTGGGGTGGAGAAGATGAGAGACCTGGAGCCTGAGGAGGCGTCCCAGGCCCTGGCCATGGCCGAGTCGGCCGAGTACACCCAGTTCGTGGGCGCTACCTTCGCCGCCCTCAACGGGCTCCTGGCCCGGCTCTACATGGAGCGGGAGGACGTCACAAGGGACGAGCTGAGCGCGATGCCTGTCCTGGACCACGCCAACGCAGTTACCGCCGCCCACGCCCAGTTCAGGAAGGCGATCACACCGGAGGTGGTGTCCAGGTCTGCCATGATAGCCGACCCGCTGAGGCTGTTCGACTGCGCCCCGGTAGGGGACGGGGCGGCGGCTGCACTGATAGTGAACGACGACGCGCTCTCGTGGTCGAAGGGAGGACGCGCGGAGATCCTCGGCGGGAGGGTGGCGACGAACGAGTTCAGCGTGTACGAGAGGGAGGACATGCTCGACTTCAAGGCTTCGAAGCTCGCGTTCAAGGGGGCGATGGCGGACGCGGGGCTGTCCCCCGGGAAGCTTAGCCTGGTGGAGGTCCACGACGCCTTCTCTGTGGTCGGGGCGCTTTCGCTCGAGGCGATGGGTTTCTCGAAGAGGGGGGAGGGGTCCAAGGATGCGAAGGCAGGGAAGTACTCGAGGGGAGGGGACATCCCGATCAACACCTTCGGGGGGCTGAAGGCGAGGGGCCACCCGGTGGGGGCGACCGGGATGTATCAGATAGCCGAGGCCTACCTGCAGCTCACAGGCCAGGCGGGGAAGAACCAGGTGGAGGGGGCCGAGTACGCTGCGACCCAGAACATAGGTGGGGTGGACTCGACGAGCGCGGTTCACGTCTTTGGGAGGGCGTCGTAGCTGACGATACAGTTCTGGAGGATAAGGGACAGGTACTACAGACTCATAGGGAGCAGGTGCAACGCCTGCGGGGCCGAGTTCTTCCCCCCGGTCTACAGCTGCAAGAAGTGCGGCTCGGAGGACGTCTCGGACAAGGAGATGCCGAAGGCGGGTAAGATAGTCACCTACACCCAGCTCCACGAGCCGCTCCCAGGGTTCGAGGCCCAGGCCCCGTTCTACCTCGCCGTGGTGCGCCTGGACAACGGGGCGCAGGTCCTGACCCAGGTGGTCGACTCCCCCGACGAGGCGGTGAAGACCGGGGCGAGGGTGAGGGCGACGGTGAGGAGGGCGCGGGTAGACGGCGACTCCGGGCAGATTCTGTACGGCTACAAGTTCGTGGTGGAGTAGGCCGCTCAGAGCGCCTTCCGCATGACGACACTGCTCTTCCCATAGGGGCCGACGACCTCGAATCCCTCCCTCTCGAACATCGACTGGGTCCCGAACCAGACCGCCAGCGCCCCCTTGTGGGTGACGGGGTACGCCTCTACGGTCCCTCCGCCCCGGGCCCTGATGGAGTCCAGGGCAGCAGCCAGGGCCAGTTTGGCGACCCCTCTGCGCCGGTACGCCCTGTCGACGGACAGGCAGGTGACCCTCCAGATCTTCTCCCCTCCGTCCAGCCTGAGGGCCTTGTAGTTCCTGGCCGCGTCGATCCTGGGGAGCTCCTCCCTGGGGCCGTACTGGCACCACCCTATGGGCTCCGCGCCGTCGTACACCAGGATGCCGTGGGCCCGCCCCTGCTCGACCAGGGACTTCTTCTCATCCCGGTTCCTCTGGGCCTTCCGCTCCAGGGACCACCCCTCGTCCTCCTTCGGGAGGCGGGGTTTAGCCCGCTGATAGTAGCCGCACCAGCAGACCCCCCACTCGCCATGCTTGCCGAAGAGCCTCTGGAAGTCAGGCCAGGT
This sequence comes from Nitrososphaerota archaeon, assembly GCA_029785195.1. GTDB lineage: Archaea > Thermoproteota > Nitrososphaeria > Nitrososphaerales > Gagatemarchaeaceae > UBA183. Next base: position 96,318 of record JAFMAD010000001.1, on the reverse strand, counting down.
CTCCTTCGAGAGCTCTCGTGTGGAGAAGTCGGTTCGGGGCACGCCGTGGTGTGCGGCCGGGGGTGTTAACTGCGTTGCGTCGGAGCCAAAGGGCCCCGGAGAGCCACGACAGTTAAGACGAATGCGGCCGCAAGGGTGCGGGGCGATGGCATACACAGAGCTCGTGCTTGCGTCGTTCCTGCTCATAGCGCTGGCCTCGGTCCTGATGTCCAGGAAGGTCAAGGCCCCCTACACCATCCTCCTGGTGCTGATGGGGCTCGTCTTGGCCGCCGTCCCCGTCGCGGGGCTCACCGGGCTGACTGGCTTCTTCACGAACCTGGCCAACGAGCAGCTGTTCGTGGGCCTCGTCCTCCCGCCGATACTCTTCGAGAGCGTCATGAGCGTCAAGGCTTCGGACTTCCGGGCGGTCTACAGGCCCGCCTTCCTCATGGCCACGGCCGGGGTGCTGATCTCCGTCCTCGTGGTCGGGGTGGTCCTCTGGAAGGTCGTGGGCCTGGACCCCCTCGTCTCCTTCCTCTTTGCCGCGCTCATCTCGCCGACCGACGTCGCCACCGTCCTCGAGGTCTTCGCCAGGGTGAACGTCCCCACGAAGCTCGCTACCCTCGTCGAGATGGAGTCGGTGTTCAACGACCCGACGGGGATCGCCGTCTTCACCGTGGTCCTGGCCTCTTCGGCGGCGGCGGGCCTCGAGCCGGTGAAGGCGGTCGCCTCCTTCACCTACATACTCACGGGAGGGGTGCTCGCGGGGCTCGGCGTCGCCTGGGGGGCGCGCTGGGTCCAGAAGCAGGTGACAGACTCGGTGACCCAGACCGTGCTCACCCTGGTCGCCGTGTACGGGTCGTTCGCCCTGGCGTCGGCGATAGGGGCTTCAGGGCTGATAGCCGTCGCCGTCACGGGGCTATTCTACGGGAACACCGTCCTCCTCCGCGTGGAGAGCAAAAAGGTGCAAGAGGTGACCAGGGAGTTCTGGGGGATCATCGCCTTCATCGCCAACGCCGCGGCGTTCTTCTTCATCGGGGTGAGCACCAACATATTCCTCCTCGCCACAAGCCTGGGGGCGTTCCTTGTGGCCTACGGGGTCGTGCTGATGGCGCGGATCACCTCGGTCTACCCCATCCTCAGCCTGACGAAGGTGGAGGGGCGGGACATCCCGTCGACCTGGATGAACACGTCGACCCTGGGAGGGATGAGGGGGGCCCTGGCGATAGCCCTGGTGTCCGCGGTCCCCCTGGCGGTCAGGCAGCCGGTCGCCACCCTGACCTTCGGGGTCGTGATGCTGAGCATCCTCCTCCAGGGGCCCCTCCTCGGGAGATACACGAGGCGGGTGTTCGGGCACCAGGAGACTCTCGAGGGGACAGAGACAGGCGACCCGGTCCGGGGGGCGGACGCCCCCGCTGACCCCGCGGAGCCTTTATCACCGGAGCCCTAGAGGCGGGGCGACGTTGAGCTTCGATGAAATAGTCAGGCTTGGCCAGCAAAGAGGCTTCTTCTTCAAGACAGCAGAGAGCTACCCAAACACGCCTGCGGGATTCCTGGATTACGGGCCCCAGGGGGTCGCCCTGAAGAACAGGGTGGTTGAGCTCTGGCGAAGGTCGGTGGTGAAGAGGGACGGCATGCTCGAGATAGACGGGGCAGAGATACTCCCGAGGGCGGTCTTCGAGGCGTCAGGGCACCTGGAAAGCTTCACGGACCCGTTCGTCAAATGCGCGAAATGCGGGTCTGTGTTCAGGCCTGACAAGCTGATAGAGGAGAAGACGGGGGAGGCGGTCCCCGAGAAGCTGACGGACTCGGAGTACGACCAGCTGATGGAACGGTCCGGGGTGAAGTGCCTGAGGTGCGGGTCGAGGCTGTTCGGGACCAGCAGGTTCAACATGATGTTCAAGGTCGGGATAGGCCCGTCGCAGGAGGAGGCTTACCTTAGGCCGGAGACGTGCCAGAGCATCTTCGTCGACTTCCCGCTCCTGTTCAAGACCCAGAGGGCGAAGCTCCCCGTCGGGGTCGCGCAGGTGGGGCGGAGCTTCAGGAACGAGATCGCCCCCCGACAGGCGCTGATCAGGCTCAGGGAGCTCAACCAGGCGGAGGTGGAGGTCTTTTTCAACCCGAAGAGGGCCGACGACGACCGCTTCGACGGGGCCTTGGGAAAGTCCCTGGCGTTCAGGCTCCCGGACGGGACGGACGCGAGGATGACCTTGGCCGAGGCGAGGGAGAAGGGGGTGGTCCCGAGCAAGCTCGCCGGGCACTATCTGGCCCTCATAGCAGGCTTCTACGAGGAGGCAGGCATCAGAGAAGACTCGGTGAGGTTCAGGGTGCTGGCGGAGGAGGACAGGGCGTTCTACTCGAAGGCCGCTTACGACCTGGAGGTGAAGCTCTCCTGGGGGTGGGTCGAGCTGGTGGCTTGCAACTACAGGGGGGACTACGACCTCGGCGGGCACGCGAGGGTGAGCGGGAGCAACTTCACGGTCGACGACGAAGGGGAGAAGGTCCTCCCACACGTCTTCGAGCTTTCGCTCGGCATCGACAGGAGCGTCTTCGCCCTGATGGAGTCTTCGATGGGAGGGGAGGGCGAGAGGAGGGTCATGGCGCTCCGGCCTTATCTCTCCCCGACCCAGGTCTGTGTCTTCCCTCTGGTGAACAAGGACGGCCTGCAGGAGGCGGCGAAGGGGATCTTCGAGGAGCTCAGGGAGTCGTTCGACGCGTTCTACGACGAGTCCGGGGGGATAGGGAGGAGGTACGCGAGGGCGGACGAGGCAGGAGTCCCCGCCTGCGTCACCGTGGACTATGACACCCTGAAGGACGGGACGGTCACCCTGAGGGACAGGGACACCAGGGCGCAGGAGAGGGTGTCTGTGGCGGTCCTCAAAGGGAGGCTCGCCTCCATCACAAGCTACCCTCCTATAGGTAAGAGAAAGCCAGGAAGATAGCCAGGGCCGAGGCCGCGCCGGCGACAGTGGACAGCACGTTCACAACGTTGTTCTCTACGAACGGGGACCCGCTGGTCGCCTTGGTCTTCTCCCCGCAGTGCTTCAGCGCCTCGGTGGGCTTCAGGCAGACGGCGCAGTACCCCTTCCTCTGGACCATCGCCCCCATCAGGCTGTCGGCCACGGCCCCAAAGAGCCCCCCCGCGACGCAGGCCGGGAGGACCACGTAGGGGTCGCGTAGCATCCCAAGAGGGAGGGCGATCGCTGCGATGACCAACGACGCCAGCGCCGCCCCCCCGAACCCGAGGGGGGAGACCCCTCCTGAGGTGCCTGGGGGGACGGTCTTCGACGGGTCAGTGATCAGCCTCGGCCGGGAACGGCTGAGGAGCCCCAGCTCCGTCGCGGCTGTGTCCGCGGCCGACGCCGAGACGGCCCCCAGGAACATGGCCGCAAGGGGCTGGCCAGGGTGCAGGAGGTTCCATGCCGCTATGATCGACGCGACCCCCCCGTTGGCAAGTATGTGGGGCCAGTTGCGGGCCCCTCCCTTCCCCTGGGCCCCGCCCAGGCGCCTCTTGTACCCGTACTTGTAGAGGGTGAACCCCACCCCAAGGATGAAGAAGACAGCCACGATGAGGAACCACTGGACCCCCCCTCCGTAGATGACGGCGAAACCGACGACCGCGCTCGCGAGGAACCCTCTGGAGTCGATCGCCCTCGCGAAGACGGCGGCCAGAGCGACCGCCAGGACGAGCACGAACTCGGCCACCCCCTCCAGGAAAGTGATCAACGTCTCCCCAGGCCCCCCGTGGCTGGATTAAATACGCGACTTCGGCGCGAAGCCCGCCGTGCCGAGGATACTCTACGGCGTCAGCCCCATAGGGCTGGGGCACGCCACCAGGTCGCTGGTCGTGGCCAGGGAGCTCGAGAGGATGGGTGCGGAGGTCAGGATGTTCTCCGGGGGGAACGCCGCCGAGTTCCTCCGTGAGTGCGGGATGAGCGTCGAGGGGATAGTGGATGACGCGGGGCCGAAGGTCGCAGGGGGGGAGATGAAGAACGCGGCCGCCTGGTACGTCAGGTCCTGGCTCGCCCAGCGGAGGAACGTCCCGAGGGTGCTCAGGCTGGCCCGTGAGTTCGCGCCCCACGCGGTGGTGTGCGACGAGGAGTTCTCCGGGATGACGGCCGCCGGGGAGGTCGGCGTCCCCCGCGCGTTCATCACGGACGAACTCGAGCTCGGTTTCGCCAAGGGGAGGGTCGCGCGCGCCATAGAGCGGAGGGTGGAGAGATGGTACAAGGGCCTGCTCGGCTCGGTGGACCTCCTAGTCATCCCAGACGAGGGGGAGGACGCCGGGAACAGGAGGTACATTGGCCCCATCGTCAGGGCCCGGACCGCCCCCTGCGCCGAAGTCCGCAGGAGGCACGGCATCCCCGACGGCCGGATGGTCCTGGTGAGCCTCAGCGGGAGCGGGGCGGGGAGGGAGCTGGCGTCCAAGGCGTTGGACGCCCTCGCGGCCGTCCCCGGGGGCCGTCCGGCCCTGGTCGTGGTCGGGAACAGGGGGACCAAGATGGAGGGGGAGGGGGTCTACGACCTCGGGGTGGTGAGAGACAACCAGGACCTGGTGGCTTGCGCCGACCTCGTCATATCCACCGCAGGCAAGAGCACGATAGACGAGGCGGCGGCTGCGGGGACCCCCATCATAGTCGTCCCCATCAGGAACCACGCCGAGCAGGAGAGGAACGCGGCTGCCTTCGGATTTTCCTCCTCGGACCTGGAGAGGCTGCGGGAGCTGGTCCCGCCGAGGGTCGGAGCCAGGGGGGAGCCGAGGTCCTACGACGGGGAGGTCCGGGCGGCGCGTCTCGTCATGTCGCTTCCGCGGCTCCGGCGCCCTGACGGTTAGTCCCCGCGGTCGCGTCAGGGCCCCCTTCGGGGTGCGGCCTCCCTCTCCTGGACTTCCCTGAGCGAGGCGATCAGGGCCTCGTCGGTCGGGACCCCCGACAGGGCAAGGACTAGCCGTTCCTTCTTGGCGAGCTCTATAGCCAGCGGGTCCACCTCCCTCGGCCCATGGATCACGACCATCCTCGGCTTCAGCTGCGACACGCGTATCGCCACGAGGGGGCTCCTCCCCATCCCCACCTTCGTGAAGACGAGCGCCCGCTCGGTGGTCGCCCCGAATATCCTGTAGAAGTCGTACCCTGAGAGCGCGTAGATCGTCTTTATGCTGTCGACAACGGTGTACCCGTAGAGCTTCACCTGGTCGGGGTCTCCCGAGAGGACCGTCGCGTCCAGAGCGCTCAGTATCTTCGTCGCTTCAAGGGGAGCCGTGAACTCCCCGATCGAGAGTATCGCCTGCTCCTCCCCTCTGGCGACGAGCTTGGAGACGACCCTCTCCTTCCCTTCGTCGAGCTTCACCAGGGCTTCGACGTACTTCTTGACGAACTGCACCCCAGGCGACGGCCTGCGCCCGGACTCGTAGTCGCTGAGGACCGAAGCAGAGAGCCTCAGGGCGTGAGCCAGGGCGACCTGCTTGATGCCGAGCCTCTCCCTCCATGCCCTCATCGCGCGGCCAGCGTCAGGGCTGGCGACCACGTCCCCCGATATCCTCGCGAGCGCGTCGCTCGGGTATGGCTCCATCCACTTAGCCGGTTGCCGTAGCGCAGATAAGTCTTTAGCGAACTATTCGGGGCCCCAGCGCCTCTTCGAGAGGGCGGCCGCGCTCTCCTTCAGAACGGCGACCCCGCGCCTCACCTGCGCATCCCCTCTCACGAGCCCCAGCTGCCTGATCAGGCGCTCCCCGATGAGCCTCCCGTCCCCGGAGGTGAGGGTAAGGAGCGTGTCCTTGGGACGGGCGCGGAGGAGCGAAGTGACCCCGTCCGTGAGCTCCATTCCGATGAATGAGTAGCACTCGGCCAGCTCCTTCCTGGTAACCAGCTCCTCCGCCTTGGCGGAGAGTATCGCTGTCCTGGCGGGTGGCCACTCTGACCCTCCCTGCGGCGCCCCGCCCCTGAGGATGTCGTGCAGGACGGTGACCCCCTCGAGCCTGGCGCCGCACCCGGCCCTGCTGGCTCCCTCCAATCCGGCGCTCACGGCGAAAGCTTCGAAGCTCTTCGCCGACCCCCCCGGGAATGACCTGAGTTGGGAGAGGAGGTGGCTCGGGGACGGGACCGCCTCTTTGTAGAGGAGGTAGGCGCTGGCGAACTCGTAGCTCGACGCAAGGAGCCAAAAGTCCGCGTCGATCAGGCTCCCCTTGGCCAGCGCGTCTTCGGCCCTCCCGAGGGCCTTCAACGTCGCGCCCAGGCGGGCTGTGCTCGCGGCCTCCGCCGAAGCGGAGAGGGTCGCGGCGCAGGCGGCTATAGACGTGGAGAGGACAAGTGAAGCGTCCCGGACAGGCTTCGCGAAGGCCATGGAGACGGCGCGCTCTGGCCTGGGGGTGAGTATCTCGTCTTCCGTGGCGAACGACAGGTCCACTGACACGTCCCCGAGCTCGAGCGAGGTGGCTGGGCGAGGCTCCCCGGTCACTACGAGGACGTCGAACTCGCAGCTGTACCGCTGTATCCCCTTCGAGGCGCACCCCACCAGGGCTACGGCGGAGTCGAGGTAGGCGTCGAGGATCGGCCTCAGGTGCTCCGCGACTGGCCCGGTCTTACCCTTCATCGCTTGTCTGTCCTTCGCAGCTGTTGGAAATGGCTATGAAAACGTGCCAGCGGCGCACACTCTGCGTGCCAGTACTTCCAATCTTAGTAGAAAATCTTCTCATGCTTTGAAATTCCTCCAAAAGAGACACAAGACATATATATATGACAGAGAGGGTGTCCAATGTAAGTATTTCGCTAGTGGTAGATTTGTTCGCAGACAAAGACTTCTCGAGACTGATGCGCCTGCAAAAGGCGATGGACAAATGCCCCCGATGCGGCAAGGGTCCTATGATAGTCGACTCGGCGGGAGGGGAGCTCTTCTGCGGGGCGTGCGGCTTCGTGGTCAAGGAGAAGATAGAGGAGGTCGGGCCCGAGTGGAGGGCGTTCTCGAAGGAGGAGAAGGACGACAGGAGCAGGGGAGGGATACCGACCTCGATTGCCATGCACGACATGGGACTGGCGACCGTCATAGGGGGGCTCAACAAGGACGCGTCGGGCAAGTCGCTCTCTGCGTCCATGAAGGCGACCGTGGAGAGGCTCAGGACGTGGGACTCGCGGAGCCAGGTGCACGAGCCGGTGGACCGGAACCTCAGGCAGGCTTTCAGCGAGCTGGACAGGCTTTCAGACAAGCTGTCGGTGTCGGACGCCGTGGTCGAGAAGGCGGCCTACGTGTACAGGAAGGCTCTCGAGAGGGGGCTGGTCAGGGGTAGGTCGATTTCGGCGATAATCGCAGCGTCGCTCTATGCGGCGTGCAGGGACACCCAGACCCCGAGGACCCTGAAGGACCTGGCCGCGGTCAGCAACGTGAAGAAGAAGGACATCGCCAGATGCTATAGGCTCCTCCTGAAGGAGATGGACATCAAGATGCCCGTGGTGGACCCCACGAAGTGCATCTCCAGAATCGCGTCCAAGGCAGGGCTCTCCGAGAAGACGAAGAGGAGGGCGCTCGAGATACTCAAGAGGGCCGAGGAGACGAGGATCTCAGCCGGGAAGGACCCGATGGGCCTCGCGGCCGCAGCCCTCTACGTCGCCTGCACCCTCGAAGGGGAGGACAAGACCCAGAAGGACGTCGCCGAGGCGGCGGGGGTGACCGAGGTCACGATCAGGAACAGGTACAAGGGGCTCAGGTCGGCCCTGGGCATCTGAGAAGACTCAGGCTGCTCTCGACTGTCCGGTTCGCCATCCGTCGTTCCATCTCCTCCAGCCCTGGATGCGCCAGCGCCTCCCAGCGCTATGTTTCGTGGTCTCGCGCTCCCACTCCACGGCTCCCCAGATGCCCTAGGTCTCGAGGGCCACTCTGATGGGAGGCGGTCAGCCTAAGTCGGCGGGACTGTCTCTTGGCCTGTGACGACCGGCCTCAGAGCCTGCGAGGTGCTTATCGCCGTCATGTCGGCGGAGATTTCGAGGACGATGGTGGTCGTCTTCCCCGACGCTATGCTGAAGCGCATCGGGACTTTGACCTGCCCGCTCGGGACAGTCAGGGTGACGTTGGTGCCGCTCACCGTGGCCACCGCGGCCGTTATCCCGAACCTTACCATGGTGTAGTTCCCTGCGGGGATGCTGTCCTTCCCAAGCATCTTCGTGACGTTCTGCAGCGCCAGAAGGTCGAAGGTCGTCGCGTTGACCTTGTAGGACACGCTGGCGTTCCCTGAATTCTGGAGGGTGATGTCGGTGATCGTGAGATAGATGTGGGAGACGTTGCTGCCTGCGGGGGAGTCTTTCACCCCGACGACCAGGCTCCCGGACGGGGTCCTCAGCAGCACCGTTGCTGCGACGCCTGCGACCACTATGACGACGACGGCTATAGCGACGGCTGCGATCTTCGTCTTCAATCCGCGGTCCGTTCCGCGAAGCCCATATTTAGCATATCACGTTTGAACATCACGGGCTGCCGCCGAGTGGCGGCGTCGGATATCAAATCCCGGCACCGCAGTTAAGATTTGAACCCAGTTGGGGGCTATGAAAGACGGCCTGCTCCTGCCAACTTTTCTGTGCGGTCACAGTATCTGCCCTTCGCTGATTGAGCGGCGAGGGGCTCTCGTCCGTGGACGACCCATCAAGCAGGGACCACGGCTTGGGCCGACTGTTTGATGACTCCCTTCTTCCTCAGGCCCCAGACTTCGATTCTCATCACTCCGCCTTTCTTGTCAAGCTCCACAACCACCCCGTCCTCCACCTCCCTTACGCTTTCCGCTGGGCCGTCCGTGAAGCGGAAGTATAGTATGTCGACTTCGGGGTCGTAGCTGAGCTTCACGCTTCTGTCCAGACTCCTCTTCCGAGCTTCCGCCTGATGCGCCTGTTAACGTCTGACGCGGTTCTGGTAACTTTGCGTCAGGCCATCCCAGGCGTGTCAACTGCGGTCAGCCATGTCTCTTTCAGGATTTCTTCGGCCGTCTTTAGCTAGATGTCGAGGTCCATCTAATTCTTGGCTCTTGCGGCCTCTTCGGACAGGGCGCCTGCCCTCTCCTTCCGTGTCGCCGCGAGGGCGACAGCGAAGCTCGCGGCGGAGAAGGCGAAGATGAGCCCCTCGCTCCGCCCCAACCCTATGCTGCTCGACAGGGGGACTACGGCGTCCACTAGCCCCATAGGGAGGGCGATGCCGAGGTAAGCCCTCCTCCCTGTCACCGCGGCCAGCACCGCAAGGTACCCCCAGGCGAAGTGCGCCAAGAGCGAAGAGACGCGCTCAAGTGTGGCATACCCTATCAGGGGAAGGGCAGCCGATGCCTGGTAGAACAGCGCGGGGGCGTCCTTCGACAGCTCTCCGGACAGGAGGGCCGCAGAGGACCCTCCAGACCCGAGGACCAGGTAGTACACAAGATAGTCCAGCAGGAGCGTCCCGCCGACAAGGACCCCGTTCTCCCACATCGCCAGCCCCGCCCCGAACCCAGCGGCGTCCTTCCGGCCTATCCTGTGCCTGCTGACGGCGAAGGCCGCTACGAGGAACGCCCCTCCGACCTCGAAGACCACCGTCTGCGAGCCGAAGTAGAGTCCGAGCCAGAGGAGATTCCCCCCCACGGCCGCGTCGAACGCCTGGTACGAGGCAGCTTGGACCGCTTCCTTCAGGGCGATGGCCCCGGCGTACGAGACCAGGGAGGCGAGGAGGGTCCACAGAGAGAACCTCCTCTTCAAAGCCAGGTAAGCGACGAGCCCGAAGCTGGACCCGAGGGTGACGACGGGGGTCAGGAAGTACAGCGGGTCGATGTTCTGCAACCACGCGCCCCTCCGGGCTAAGGGACCCCTTCGCGAGAGAAGTCAGTCTTCGACGACTACCCGCTCCTTCCCCTTCCTTTCCAGCTCCTCCCTCGGGAAGAGCTGAGGGAACCCCCTGGAGAGCGTGTCCACGTACATCGAGGTCTCCTTGTCGTCCATGAATTGGAACATGTACCTCCCCGCGTACGGCTCCGGGGGCCCTTCCCTCCGGATGAACTCTATGTGTATCAGCGGGTCCCCCTGCCTGATCGTTATCGGCGTCCTCTCGTTGCTCAGATTCACGAGCTCGAGCGCGAGCCTCCCGACGAAGCCGCTGTGGACCTTCACCGAGTTGAGGAAGGACAGCCCCAGCCTCCCGAACTTGCTCTTGGAGGTCAGGTGCGCGACCACGTCCGGCGGGGTGAAGACTATCTCCCTGGAGACCATGTTCCTGTGCTCGAGGTAGTTGAGGGTCCTGTCCTCCCTCACCGTGAGGACATACCCGTCGCCGTCGAACGCCGAGGCTTCGGACGGGTAGATGCAGTTGTACTTCTTCACCATCTCCCTCAGGAGAGGCGCCCCGATCACCGTCATGTCTATGGAGGGGGCCCCGCCCCGGGGCGCTTATCAATTAGACCCCCCGCCGCGCCATTGGCCACGTACCTCTTCAGCGCGAGGTATACGACGAGGACGAAGGAGGCGACGCCGAAGAGGAGGGTCAGGTCGTAGTCGACGAGTGTCTGGCCCACGTACTCGTTCGCCGCGTTTATCGGGATCCCGAACGCGGACTGGCCGAAGAAGGCGTACACGCCCCCGAGATAGTCGACCCCCCAGTGCGCGAGCACGGCGACGTGGAACCCGTACCTGACGTAGAGGTACCCCAGCACGAGCCCCCCCCAGATGGCGTCCGGGAGCTTGGCCCACGACCACCCCCCGGCCCCGCCGCAGTTGACGTGGCAGACCCCGAAGGTGACCGCGCTCCCCACCGTAGCCGCCCAGATGACGACCCCCGCCGCGCCCCCCGCGGCGGCGCCCTCGAAGACCGCTGACGGCCGCCAGAGCGCCCTCAGCGCCTCCCTAGGGGACCTGCCGATGGAAAGGACGACGGCGAAGATGCCTATCAGGACCACCCTGAACCCGAACTCCTCTCTCAGGGGGGCCAGGGTGAGCGTCCCGAGCTCGAGGAGAGGGTCGTAGTTGGCGAAGGGGTTCCCGACCGAGCCGAGGACAGACACGGAGGCGGCTGTGATGAGCGTCCCCGTGAATCCTATGAACCCGATGGCCACAAGGATCACGAAGAAGGGGCTCTCCATGAGCCCCCCCACCCCCCTCGCGAACGCCTCCCTGACAGCCTGGAGGGGCCTCTTCTGCTGCGTCGCCCCGTAGGCGAACATCCCCGCATAGACCGCCATGAGCACCACGAAGACCCCCCCGATGGGGACGGCGAAGGGGAGGACAGCCGCGACCGGCCCTATGAATATGAAGGTGGAGACGTAGGACCCGTAACCGAGCTGGTCGGAGAGGCCTCCGTGGAAGACGGCATAGACCCCTGCGGGGAAGGAGCCGACTATCAGCGCCAGCGTCAGGAACGCCAGGCCCAGGAAGACTGCGACGACCACGATGGTCTCGGGGTTGCGCGACCGGCCCTGCAACTCAGCGCTTCTCCGCGTCCGGCTCCTTCTCCAGGTAGACCGAACCCGAGTAGCCGCACTTCGGGCAGAGGTACTCCGCCGGGACGAAGCCCCACAGGTCCTTGTTGGACTGGGTGAGGGGGGTGAGGCACCGCGGGCAGAGTTTGATGTCTGGCTCGAAGGGGCTGCGCCTCGCCAGGACCGGCTCCCTGTCGTCCGGCTCGCGCTGGGGCTGCACGATGTCCCGTTCCGGCCGCGCGCTTAAAACCATTCGAGGGGGTGTCTGGCCGATGGCAGCGGAGAGGTGCTACGCCTGCGGGGAGGAGATGGTGGGGATACAGGCGTGCAAGTTCAGGTGCGGCAACTGCGGGGCGCTCCTGGACTGCGAAGACGTCTCGGGGCTCCCCAAGTAATGCGGGCTACCTCGCAGGGAGAGTCCGGGCGCTCCCCTCGGCGAAAGACGCGTACGCCTCGTCCACTCCCTTGCCTTCGCGGACCACCCCTCGCACCGCCCTGATCATGGCGACCGGGTCCGACGACTGGAATATGTTCCGGCCCATGTCAACCCCCGCCGCCCCTTCGGCGACGGCGTCGTGCGCCAGCTGGAGGGCGTCCCTCTCCGGGAGCTTCTTCCCCCCCGCTATGACGACGGGGACCGGGCACCCGTCCACCACCTTCCGGAAGTCGGCGCAGTAGTAGGTCTTCACAATGCTCGCCCCCAGCTCCGCCGCGATGCGGCACGCCAGCCCCAGGTACCTGGCGTCCCTCGCCATCTCCCTCCCCACCGCGGTGACGGCCAGGACGGGCATCCCGTACCTCTCCCCCTCGTTGACCAGCTCGGACAGGTTAGACAGAGTCTCCTTCTCGTGCTCTGAGCCCACGAAGACGGAGACGGCGACGGCCGAGGCGTTGAGCCTCACCGCCTCCTCGATCGACGTGGTGACGACCTCGTCTGAGAGCTCCTTCAATATGCTCGTCCCCCCTGACGCCCTGAGGACGATGGGGACGTCCTGGCCGGGGTCGACGGAGGTCCTGAGGACCCCGCGGGTGAGCATAAGGGAGTCGGCGTATGGGAGGAGGGGGGTTATCGTCCTCCTGGGGTTCTCGAGCCCGGTGGTGGGCCCCTGGAAGTAGCCGTGGTCCACGGCGAGCATGACAGTCCTCCCTCCCTTCATCACCCTCTCGACCCTGTCCTTCAGCCCCCAGCTCATGGGGCGCCTCGGGCCCGGCTATGGTAATAAAGCGTCCGGGCTCAGGGGGTCACGACGACCTTCATGGCGGTCCCGCTTGAAGCGGCTTCGAGGGCCTCCCCGAATCCCTCCAGGGGGAACCTGTGGGTGACGAGGGGCGCGAACTCCCCTCCTCTGGACTCGAGGACCCTGACCGCCGCCTTGGTGTCTGTCTCGGTGGCCCCGTAGCTGGTCTGGACCTCCTGCTCGGCGTTGTACAGGTCGCTGAAATCGTACTCGAGGACGGACCCCTTGGGGGGGACGCCGAAGACGCAGACCCTCCCCCCCTTCCTCACCGACTTCAGCCCTTGCAAGATCGCCGCCCTGCTCCCGGATGCGACCATGGCGACGTCCGCCCCCCTCCCGTCCGTCTCGGCCCTGACCTCCCGAGGCACGTCTTCAGAGGCCGCGTCTACGACCCTCCCGACCCCCGCCTTCTCCGCGAAGCGGAGCCTCCACTCCGAGACGTCGCTCACCAGGACCTTCGAGCTGGTCGGGGCGAGGAGGAGGGCGTGCATCATCCCGACCGGCCCCGCCCCCGCTATGAGGACCGACTCGCCGGGCTCGACGTGGCACTTCCTCACCGCCCTGATGCAGCACGCGAGGGGCTCGACAAGGGAGGCGACCTCGAAACTCATCCCCTCCGGGAGCTTCAGGACCCCTCCCCTGTCAACGTTCCACTTCGGGACAAGGAACACCTCTGAGAACCCCCCCGGGACCAGGTTGCTCCCGCGATACCGATCACACATCGTCTCGTTCCCGGCACGGCAGAGGTAGCAGGTGTAGTCGGGGACGTGGTGGTGCGGGAAGACCCTGTCGCCGACCGAGAGACCGGCGACCTCTGGGCCGAGCTCGGCGACCACGCCGACCGCTTCGTGCCCGATCACAGGCGTCGACGCAGTGTACTCCCCCTTGATCTTCTCGAGGTCGGTGCCGCAGAGGCCGCAGGCCCGCATCGAAACGGTGACCTCCCCTTCCTCCGGACGGGGGAGGTCCGACCCGGTCAGCTTCGGCTCGAATCCCCGCCCCCCCTTGGCGGGCGCGAGGACGATCGACTTCAAACTGGCGCGGCGGTCCGCTCCGGGGAGATTTAAGCAGGCGAGGCGTCGGCGCGTCGAGGAGGGGAGGATGAACCTTCATATCCTCTCCCGCGCCCTCGCCAGAAGGCGATGGGGCTCCCGGAGAAGATCAAGAAGATAGAGGAGGACATGGCGAGGACGCAGGTCAACAAGAAGACGGAGCACCACATCGGGCTCCTGAGAGCTAAGCTCGCCAAGCTGAAGGCGGAGCAGGAGGAGCAGCGTACCAGGAAGTCCGGGGCGAGGGTGGGCTTCGACGTGAAGAAGTCAGGGGACGCGACTGTGGTGCTCATCGGCCTCCCCAGCGTCGGCAAGTCCACCCTCCTCAACAGGCTGACCAACGCGAAGTCGAAGGTGGCCGCGTACCAGTTCACCACCCTTGACGTGGTCCCGGGGGTGATGGAGCACAACGGGGCGAGGATCCAGGTCCTCGACCTCCCGGGGATAATCAAGGGGGCCTCGTCGGGGAAGGGGCTCGGGAAGAGGGTCCTCGCCGTGGCGAGGAGCGCCGACCTGGTCCTCTTCGTCGTCGACGTCTTCCAGCCTGAGGCGAGGGAGCTCCTCGACCGCGAGCTCAGGACCACGGGGATCAGGGTCGACGAGCGCCCCCCGAACGTCGTGATAGAGAAGGTCGACTCGGGGGGGATAAGCGTCGCCTCCCAGGTCAAGCTCACCCGGGTGAGCGAGGCGCTGGTGAAGGACATCCTCAGGGTCTACGACGTCAACGGCGCCAGGGTAGTGATCAGGGAGGACGTCACTGACGAGCAGCTGGTCGACGTCCTTTCCGGGAACAGGGTGTACGTCCCTTCCCTCACCGTGATGAACAAGATAGACCTGGTCAACGCGGGTTTCACGAGCGAGCTGAGCCGGAAGCTCGGGTACGGGTTCGTCCCTGTCTCCGCCGAGTCTGACATCAACATCCAGGCGCTCAAGGACGAGATCTACAGGCGGCTCGACTTCCTCCGGATCTACATGCGGCGGAGGACCGGGGAGACTGACTTCGAGGAGCCCATGATGCTCCGCGGGGGGGCGACCATAGGGGACGTCTGCGACAAGGTGCACAGGGCGATGAAGGACGACTTTCGGTACGCCCAGGTGTGGGGGAAGAGCGTGAAGTTCGGGGGGCAGCGGGTGGGGATGGCCCACAGGCTGATGGACCAGGACGTCCTCACGATAGTGACCAGGTAGGGGGCGTGGCCCGCCCTCGTCACGCTTTTATATCTGGGCGGACGTCTCGGCCCTCCGAGTTGACCCCGGGCCCGGACATGGCGCTGATCGACGCCCTGCTGCAGTTCATAGGCGTGTTCGTCTCGTTCTCCGTAGCGTACGTCGCCCTCAAGGGGGTCAGACAGACGGAGAGCGCGTCCCTCCTGAGGCTCGCCCTCGCCTTCGCGTTCCTGGGGTTCGGCTTCTTCGTGGAGAGCCTGGTGGGGCTCGGACAGATCTTCCCCTCCCTTTCCATCTCGGCCACCGACGTGGTGGTGGGGGGGCTCCTGCTGGAGACGACCGGCTACTTCTTCCTCGCGTTCTCCCACGCCGTGGACGTCGTCCTGTCGAAGCGGATGGGGGCGGCGCTCCTCATATTCCCGGTGATGTCGCTCAGCGGCCCCGACCTGGCCAACATACTCTCCATCCTGTCATTCTACTTCGTGATGTACGGGGTGGTCGAGACGCTCTACTCTTACGCCAGGACAAAGAAGCCTGACACCCTCTTCATAGCGATGGGGCTCTCCCTGCTGGGGGTCGGGACGTTCTTCCAGTGGTTGTCGCTTCTGTACCAGTATGTCGCGGTTCTTTCACTACTGCAGATTATACTCCAGGTGATGGGTCTTACGATATTGTTCACCCCCGTGCTGAGGTTTGCGGTGGGAGGAGTGAAGGTGGATGGCCCAATATAGGACCCAGGTAAGGATCATAGCCGACGTGCTGAGCACAGCCAGGGATATGAACACGGAGGGGACCGGCGTGGGAGTGACCGCCCTCCTGCGCAGGGGGAACATGTCGTACACCAGGATGTCGAAGCTCCTGTCCGAGCTCGTGGGCTCCGGGCTCCTCCTGGAGCTCACAGGAGAGAAGATCTCGAAGTACATGATATCCGAGAAGGGGGTGCAGTTCCTGGCCGCCTACTACTCCTTCGAGGACTTCGCCCAGTCGTTCGGTCTGAGGCTCTAGATCCCTCCCACGGCGGGGGGCGCAGGGGAAATCGGTTTATAGTCCGCCGGCGGACCGAAAACCATGATAGGGGTAGCGGGCGCCGGGAAGATAGGAGCGCAGTCCGCCCTCGAGATAGCATCGATGGGCCTGGACGACGTCGCCCTGGTGGACATCGTCCCTGGACTCGCCGAAGGCGAGGCCCTTGACATAAGCCACAAGCTCTCCGACCTGGGGGTCGACGTCGACGTAACGGGCTCGACCGACTACTCAGCCCTGAGGGGGGCGGGCCTTGTGGTCATAGCCGCAGGGATGGGCCGGAAGCCCGGGATGACAAGGATGGACCTCCTGGCAAAGAACGCGGACATAGTCGCCCCGGTGACGAGGGAGGTCGCGAAGCACGCCCCCGATTCAGTCCTGCTCATGATGACCAACCCCATGGACGTCCTGACCTATGTCGCCCTGAAGTCGTCGGGGTTCCCGAAGGGGAGGGTGGTCGGCCAGGGGGGGCTCCTGGACAACTCGCGCTTCAAGTACGTCCTCGCCAGGAAGCTGGGGGTCTCGAGGGGGTCGATCACCTCGCTCGTGGTGGGGGAGCACGGGGAGAACATGATCCCCCTCGCCAGCCACACCTACGTCAGCGGGGTGCCGCTCGCCTCCCTGCTGGGCGAGGCGGAGATCCAGCAGGCAATCGACGACACGAGGAAGGTCGCCGCCGACGTCATAGCGAAGAAGGGGGCCACCGTCTTCGCCCCGGGGAGGGTCGTCGCGCGCATGGCGAAGGCCATAGTCGACGACACCAAGGAGGTCCTCCCCGCGTCGGCGTACCTCGAAGGGGAGTACGGGGTGAGCGGCATATGCATCGGAGTCCCGCTCAGACTCGGCCGCGGCGGCGTCGAGAAGATCTACGAGCTGAAGCTCACCGACAGGGAGCGCGACTGGTTCAACAAGGGGGCGGACACCCTCCGCGAAGCCATCGCCAGCCTGAAGGCCGCGGGGCAGAGCGGCTGAGTCCCGGGCGGGAGGGGGACGTGAAGGGGGGTCGTCAAACTTGTCCCCACAGGAAGTGAGGCGCGTCGTGACCAAGGGGAGGGCCCCCCGTGGAGGAGCGGCCGGGGGGAGGCGCAGGTTCAGGCTCAGGAGGGCGTCGGCGAAAGACCTCCCCACACTCGTCAGGCACAGGAGGTTGATGTGGGCCGACATCGGGAGCTACCCATCTGCCTCCGTCGAGGCCTCCGACGGGCCCTACCTTGAGTGGGCACGCCGGATGATGCGCGAGCGCAGGCTGGTGGCCTTCGTCGCGACGAGCGGGGGGGAGGTGGCCGGGAGCGGGGCGCTCTGGCTCCGCGAGGAGCAGCCACGCCCCGGCGATAACGCAGGCTACGCCCCTTACCTCCTTTCCATGTACACAGAGCCACGGTACCGGAGGTCGGGGTTGGCGACCGCCATCGTGAAGGCCGCCATCGAGTGGAGCAGGGCCAGGGGATACCGAAAGGTGGAGCTCCACGCCTCCAGGGACGGCAGGCCCGTCTACGAAGCCCTCGGGTTCGAACGGACGTGGGAGATGAGGGCCCCCCTGGCAAGGGCGGAGCCTGGCCGCGCCGCGCATTAGGGAGCGCTTTCAAATGAGAAAGCTAAAGAACTGTCCACTTCGGCGTCCACAAAGGCCTTGCTAATCATAGTTCTCCTCAAAGGGGTCCCTGCGAGGACCACCCAGGCCGTGCAGATAGGGGGGGTCCTGAACCGCGAGGCGATGGACCTGGTCCTCAACCCGCATGACGCGAAGGCGGTGGAGGCGGCGGACTACCTCAAGCGGAGGGCGGGGGGGAAGGTGGTCGCCCTCAGCATGGGTCCCGACGCGAAGCTCATCCCACTCATGAGGCCCCTGTACGACGCCGAGGTGTCCGGGGTGGACGAGGTGTACATCCTCAGCGACAGGAAGATGGCGGGGTCTGACACCCTGGCCACGTCTTACGCCGTGTCCCTGGGGGTGAAGAAGCTGGTGGAGAGGCACACGGCGCCTATCGACGAGCTCTCCGCGGAGATAAAGAGGGCTGGATACTCCGACACGGTGAAGGCGAAGGCGGCCGCGCTCTACGGCGCCAACCTCCTCCCCAACAGGGTGTACAGCGACCTCCCCTCCTTCAGGGACAGCATAGTCCATAGGTTCGTCGAGGGGAGGCTCACCACGGAGGCCGCCCTGGCAGAGCTTGCCGCCGAAAAGGGGAAAGCCTCTGAGTTCGTGGTCCTCTCCGGGGTCAAGACGACCGACGGGGAGACAGGGAGCGTCGGGCCCCAGGTGGCGGAGGGGACGTCGGAGCTCCTCGGCAGGGTGGTCCCACACGCCACCTACGTCGACGACTTCGAGTTCGATCCCCAGACGGGGACGATCTCGTCGGAGAGGAGGATCGGGTACCTTTCCCAGAAGCTAGAGATGAAACTCCCTGCCCTCCTCACTGTCTCGGCGGAGTACCGCCCCAGGGAGGCTCCGGCGTCGAGGCTCCTCGAAGTGAGGGGGAGCAACTATCGGGGGAAGGTCCTCCAGGCGACGAAGTGGACGGCGGACGACCTGGGGGCGGACCCCAAGAGGCTCGGCCTCGCGGGCTCCCCTACGATCGTCGGTGCCGGCGTCGACGTCGGCAAGCCCCCCGTGCAGAAGAGGGTCGGGGAGACCCTCGTCTTCCTGGCGGCCGCCCCGCAGTTCGAGGTCGGGTCCAAGAAGTACGGCCCGTTCTCCCGCGGGGACCTCGCCTCAGGGCTCCCGGAGGACGCGCTGGCGAAGCTGAAGGGGGAAGGCGCAGTCGGGACTTTCACCGTAGAGATGATGGCGGGGGAGCTCTTCGGATGAGCGGCGAGCCGAAGGGGGTCTGGGTCTACCTGCAGCGCAGCCGGGGGGACCTGACAAAGGACTCGCTGGAGCTCCTCGCCGCGGCCAGGGGGGTCGCGTCGAAGCTCGACCAGCAGGTGGTGGGGGTCATAGTGGGGAGCGGGGTGGAGGCCCTGGCGCAGAAGGCCATAGCCTACGGCGCCGACTCTGTCCTGGCGGTCGACGACCCGGCCCTCGAAGACTACTTCAACCTCGCATACGCGGACGCCATCTACTCCCTCGTCTTGGAGAGGAAGCCATACATCCTCCTCTTCGCCGCCAACGAGATAGGTAAGGACATAGCGGCGAGGGTCGCGTTCCGCATCCCCACCGGGCTCGCGACCGACAACGTGCAGCTGGCGGTGGAGGACTACAGCAACCCGGTCCTGGGGCAGTTCAAGGACCTCCTCATCCAGATCCGGCCCGACTTCGGGACAAGGCTCGCGAGGATCTACACCCCGAGGCACAGGCCCCAGATGGCGACGGTGAGGCCGGGGAGCTTCTCGCCCCTGGAACCCGACCCAAAGAGGAGGGGAAAGGTGGAGACGGTGGGGTTCACGTGGAAGGAGTACCCTGCGAGGGTGGCCGAAGTCACCGAGCTCCCTCCCCCGGTCCCAGACCTGGCCGGGGCGGACGTGGTCATCAGCCTCGGGATGGGGGTGCTGAAGGACGCCTCAGGGAAGGCGAGGGACCCCGCCGAGGCGTACAGGTACGCGGAGGAGCTGAAGGGCGTGATAGAGAGGAAGTACCGCCTGAAGGTCGAGATAGGGGCGACCCGCTCACTCGTCTACGCCGAGTTGAAGGCGCTTGAGGGGCTGATAGGGAAGGCCAACCAGGTGGGGCAGACGGGGGCGACTGTGAAGCCAAGGGTGTACGTCGCCGCGGGGATAAGCGGCGCCCTGCAGCACAGGGTCGGGATGCAGAACTCGGCCAAGATCGTTGCGATAAACACGGACCCCGAAGCGCCCATCTTCAAGATAGCGCACTACCCGATAGTGGGAGACCTGTACGAGGAGCTCCCCAAGCTGATCTCGGCGATAGGAGTGGGCGCCCCTGCCTGACTTCGACGTGATAGTGGTCGGGGCCGGCCCGGCGGGGTCCGCTGCTGCCCTCGCCCTCGCCAGGAAGGGGGTCAACGTCCTGATGCTCGAAAAGGCGCGCGTCCCCGGAGAGAGGAGCATGACGGGGGGCGTGATCTACGGCGACTCCCCCGGGGGGTGGGGGCTCATCCACCTCGTCCCTGACTTCGAGTCGGCCGCCCCGCTGGAGAGGAGGATCACCTCTCACGAGGTCGTCGTCCTCGACGCTCCCGACATGGAGAAGGGAGCCTCCAGGTACTACAGGATGACGAAGGACTCCCTCCCCGCCCGGGCGAGGCTCTTTTCCATGGGCTTCGAGACGGGGCACGACTACTCGGTCCTCAGACGGAAGTTCGACAGGTGGTTCGCCGCGCTTGCCGTCCAGGCCGGGGCGATGCTCTCTGCGTCTACCACGGCGGAGGGGCTCATCGTCGAGGGAGGGGCCGTCGTCGGGGTCAGGACCCCCAGGGAGGAGCTGAGGGCGAAGCTTGTCGTCGACGCGTCGGGGGTGACGTCGACCCTCGTGGAGGAGGCGGGGCTGAGGGGGAGGCTGACCCCCCGCGAGCTCTACCACGGGATAAAGCGCGTATACAAGCTCGACCCCGCCACCATAGAGCAGAGGTTCAAGGTCGACCCCGGGGCGGGGAAGGCCGTCTTCTATCTGGGGGAGTTCATGAGCGGCATAAGCGGAGGGGCCTTCGTCTACACCAACAGGGACACCCTTTCGGTCGGGATGGTGGTGTCGATGGGCTCCCTCATCAGGAGGACGACGGAGCACTTCGACGAGGTGGGGAAGCTGATCGACGTCCAGGACGCCTTCGAGGCCCACCCCATGGTCGCCGAGCTCCTCGACGGGGGGGAGGCGGTGGAGTACGCGGCCCACAACATACCCAAGGGGCACAAGGCGATGCTGAAGCAGCCCTTCGCCGACGGATTCCTAGCCGCGGGGGACGCGCTAGGGTCCTTCGTGAAGATAGGCCCCATGATAGACGGGATGAGGCGGGCGGTAGCCACCGGGACGATGGCCGCCTCCGCGTACCTCATGGCCGCCCAGTCAGGGTCGTTCAAGGGGAAGGACCTCTCCAGGTACAGGGACCTCCTGAGGCCTGTCTACGAGGACGTCGGCAGGTCGGGGAGGGACAGCCTCGTCACGGAGAGCTCGCTCACGTACCGCGCGCTCCCGCGGCTCCTCTTCTCCACGAGGCTGATGTCAAGGGTCTACAGGTTCGAGCCGAGGGCCGGCGCCGGGACCCCCCGCGACGCCATCGCCAGGGTCCAGGAAGGGACCGGGCTGCTCGCCTACGACGAGGACGAGGCCTACTCCCACATCAGGGTGGACGCGTCGCTAGCTTCGAAGTCCCTCACGAAGCCTTGGGTCCCAGGGTGCCCGACCAACTGCTACACCATACTCACCCCCAAGGGGGTCTTCGCCTCCTTCAAGGACCTCTACGAGCACGACCTGGCCCAGAACGGGGGGGACAAGGGGCGAGCCATGTCCGAGGCGATGGCCGATATCGGGAGGGCCGAGCTGAGGTTCGACCACGTCCCCTGCGTCGCCTGCGGGACCTGCGGGGCCATCGGGCCCCCTGAGATGGTGAAGTTCGGCCACGAAAGGGACGGGCACGGGGTCAGGTACAGGTACGGCTGAGTTCGGGGGAGCTTCTTATACGCGCCCCCCGGCGCAAAGACCGTGGACGTCCCAAGGGTGACGCTCGCCCAGGTAGAAGAGGCGGCGGCAAGGATACGCGGCGCGGTGTACCGGACTCCTCTCCTCCCCTCGTCCCGCTTCGACGCAGGGTCGGTCTTGCTCAAGCTCGAGTGCCTCCAGCCCACCGGGAGCTTCAAGGTCCGTGGCGCCTGGAACAGGATGAGCAGGTCCACGGCGGAGGAGAGGGGGAAGGGATTCGTGACCATATCCGCGGGGAACCACGGCCAGGCCGTGGCGTGGAGCGCGAAGAGGCTGGGGGCGCCGTGCACCGTGTACGTCCCGACGGACGCGGTGCAGAGGAAGGTGGATTCGATGGAGTCGATGGGGGCGCGCATCGTCCGCCGCCCCCATAGCGAGATAATGGAGGCGATGACTGACGACAGGATGGCGAAGCTCGGGATGACATTCGTGCACCCCTTCGGGGACCCGCTGGTGGTCGCCGGCCAGGGGACCATAGGGCTCGAGGTCCTTGAGGACGCGCCGAGGGTGAAGAGCATCGTCGTCCCCATCGGGGGAGGGGGGCTGGCGGCAGGGATAGCCCAGGCGGTCAGGGCGAAGAGCCCCGGGGTCAAGGTATACGGGGTCCAGGCCGAAGGGGCCGCCCCCGTGCCGAAGGCGCTAGCCACCGGGAGGGCGGAGGACGTGGGGGACCCCCGCACCATAGCGGACGGGATCGGGGCGACCAAGGCATACGAATACATGCTCCCTCTGCTCAGGGAGCACCTCGAAGGCGTGTACACCGTGAGCGACGACGAGATCAGGGGGGCGATGAAGGCGCTCGTCCTCGAGTCTCACGTGGCGCCGGAGCCGGCCGGGGCGGCGTCACTCGCCTGCGCGCGGAAGCACGCCGACGACATGCCTTCGCCGACCGCCTGCGTCGTGAGCGGCGGGAACTCAGACCCGGCCCTGCTGGCGTCCCTCCTCTCCTAGGGGAGCAGGTTGAAGACGCTCTTCCTGGGGGCCGAGGCCGTCTCCGAGCTCCTCGGGATGCGCGAGTGCATCGGGGTGATGGAAAGGTGCTTCCGGGCCATGGCCCGGGGGGAGGCCGGGTTCCCGCCCAGGTTCGCGATGCCCCACCCCCCGAAAGGAGCCCTCGGGATGATGCCGGGGTACCTGCGGTACGAAGGGGTCCTGGGACTGAAGGCGACCTCGGTCTTTCCGGGGAACGCCGGGACGAGATACGAGTCGCATCAGGGGGCCGTGCTGCTGTTCGAGGAGGAGCACGGGAGCCTCGTCGCCGCCGTAGACGCGGGGGCGGTCACGCGTATCAGGACCGGGGGGGCGAGCGCCGTGGCTACGAGGGCCCTCGCCAGGAGGGGGTCCGCCTCCCTGTCGGTCCTCGGCTCCGGGACCCAGGCGATGAGCCACCTCGACGCGATGGCGGAAGCGATCCCCGGGCTCTCTACGGTGAGGGTCTGGTCGAGGACCCCTTCGAACGCGGAGAGGTTCGCGCTGCACGCGAGGGGGCGGGGTCTGGACGCGAGGGCTTTCGAGAGAGCGGAGGACGCCGTCCGAGGGGCCGACGTCGTCTGCACTGTCACCGGGTCGGCGTCCCCCGTGCTCATGGGGCGGTGGCTCGGGCATGGGGCACACGTCAACGCCGTCGGGGCGTCGAGGCCCCCAGCGAGGGAGCTCGACAGCGACGCGGTGAAGTTGTCCAGGCTCTACGTCGACAGCAGGGCGTCGGCCCAGCTGGAGGCGGATGACTACCTCGTCCCACTGAGGGAGGGGGCCATAGGGGAAGGGCACATCGTCGGGGAGATAGGGGAGGTCCTCGAAGGGACCGCCCCGGGACGTGCGTCTGACTCCGACGTGACGCTCTTCAAGTCGGTGGGGCTCGCGGTCGAGGACCTCGCGGCGGCCGCCTTCGTCTATCGGCGCGCCGTGGAGCGGGGGACGGGGGCGTCGCTCGAGTTCGGCTCCGAAAGGGATGGCGGCGGAAGGGCCTAGCGGCCGCCTCTGCGAAGGACAGATATCCACCTCTTGAGGGGGGGCCCCAGATGTATTCAGGCTACCTGGAGAGGATAGGGAGGACGCTAAAGCAGCACGAAGACTGGCGGACGCGGGAGTGCCTGAACCTCATCCCGTCGGAGAACCGGGGGAGCTCCCAGATGCGCTCGATGTTCCTGTCGGACCTCGGGAACAGGTACAATTCCCCCGACAAGTTCTACAGAGGGACAAGGTTCTCCGACGAGCTCCTCTCCCTCACGGAGGAGATGGCGAGGAAGGTCTTCAACGCGCACTACGCCGACGTCAGGCCTCTCTCTGGGCACACCGCGGACATGGCGGTCCTCCTCTCCCTGACAGAGCCCGGCGACAGGATACTCTCTGTCTCCCCTGAGAACGGCGGATACCCGGGGGTCTCCCACCTCGGTCTCGGGAGGATCCTGAAGCTGGAGAACGACTACTTCGCCTACGACGACGACGCCGTGAACATAGACCCGAAGGAGTCGGCGCACCAGATGGGCGGGGCGAAGGTTGCCCTCTTCGGCGCGAGCTTCATCCCGTTCCCGCACCCGACGAGGCAGCTCTCCTCCCTCGCCGACGGGACCTGCGTCTATGACGCCTCCCACGTGCTCGGCCTGATAGCAGGAGGGGAGTTCCAGGACCCGCTCAGAGAAGGGTGTTCGCTCATGATAGGCTCGACGCACAAGAGCTTCCCGGGGCCGCAGGGAGGGATAATCCTCTCCAACGACGAGGAGGCGTTCGCCAAGGTCGCGGGGAAGGTCTTCCCGGGGATAGTCGACAACGTCCACCTCGACAGGGTGGCGGCCCTCGCCGTCGCTCTGGCGGAGATGATGCAGCACGGCAGGTCCTACGCCCAGTCGATCGTGAAGAACTCGCAGGCGCTGGCGAAGGCCCTCGCCGCAGAAGGGGTCAAGGTCAGGGGGGCTTCCCGCGGGTTCTCGAAGTCGCACCAGGTCCTGCTCGACTATCCGCAAGAGCGGCTGAAGTCGCTTTCGGTGCGCCTCGAGCAGGCGAACATCATCATGGACGAGGGGGGGAGGATAGGGACGTCGGAGCTCACCCGGATGGGCTACGGACCGGGGGAGATGGATACGATAGCGGAGCTCTTGGCGATGATAATACTAGGGAAGAAGCCCCCCGACTTCGTCCAGAAGAAGGTGAGGACCCTGGCCAAGCAGTTCCAGCAGCCCAGGTTCGTCCTAGCCGGGACCCCCTGGGTCCAGTGAGCCACGCGCGAGGGGGCGACGTACTCCCGATACAGCGACTTCCTCATACTTTCCCACGCGAAGAGGCTGGGCGCCGGCCTGCTGACGTTCGACGCCGGGCTGAAGCGGGAAGCCGAGCGCCTGGGGGTCGTGCCGATATGAGGGACCGCCACCGGCAAGGGCGAGGGCTAGGGCCCCTCCGTTCGAGCTGCTCGCGCAATCTGATCAGGCGCGTGAGGGTCCGGTGCGTCAGGACGCGAACTTGACGAGGCTCCTGTGCATCCTGGGGTTCTTCCACGCATGGGCTACCTTCGGCTCCACCCTGTACGCGACCTGGCCTGACCCCTTGGACCAGTCGGGGGTGTAATCATACTTCTTGGCATAGCTCGCCTGCAACGCCTTCAACCTCGATGGAGAGCGCTCGACCGACGCCCTTCCGTGCACGATCACGGTGTCGCTCCCGTCCTGGAGGTGTACGACGACGCTCGGGTTCCTCGAGAGGTTGACCCCTTTGACCGACCGCGGGTCGGTCTCGAAGAAGAAGGCGAGGTCGGCCCAGATCCCCCTCGTCAAGGCTCGCCCTGTCGCTGAACCCCAGGGTCGAGTATCTCCACTTGAACTTCCCCGCAGGCTGGAAGAAGCAGATCACCTTGTCCCCGTCCGCGTAGGCAGGCATCCCGTACCAGGTCTTCGGGGATAGGGTCGGCGCCGCCTTCTTCACTATGGCGTGCGCCTTCTCGGCCATCCTCCTGTCAGGCTCCTTCATCTCGGCTATCTTCGCGAGGACGGCGCCCTCGTCGTTCCCCTTCCCTGCCTTCCTCTCCTCGAGGGTCTCCTTCATCGCAGATATCTCCTCCCTGCTGAGCCCCCCTGAACCCGAGCCCTTCGCAAGTCGCTTGGCCATCGTGCGGCCTCGCCGGCCGCTCCCCTATGACGCGTGTGCACCGGCGTCTTTCGGGGGACGGATGGGAACCGTCGGGCATGCGACCAAGGGCACGATGGCGTCGTGCAGGCCGAAGGCGCCTTCACTCTGCTCTGTCACCCCGCAGGGGCAGGCCCGTCCGAACCGCGTCCCTGCGCTCGAGGGGCTAAGTTCCCATCCAGACGGTGTTGGGGAGGCCTTCGAAGTGCGCGTCCCCTGTGAGGACCTTGCCGTCGTTCTTCATCGCGACCGCCAGGACGACGGCGTCGAACAGGCTGGGCTTTCTTAGCCCCGCCTCCCTGGCTTGCTTCTCCAACCGGAGGTAAGCCTTTCCAGCTCCGATGGCGACCTCGTCGTCGACGCATGCAGGTTCAGAGGCTTCCAGGATCGTCGACAGCCTTTTCCGCGTCGTCTCCTCTCCGACCCCCTCCCGAAGGTACTTCCTCGCGACCTCGGCGAGGACCGTGCCCGGCGTGATCACCGCGTCAGCCTCCTCCATCGTCTTCTTCGCGAACTCCCCTTTCGGCGTCCCGGCGAAGAGCTCTACCCAGGCGTAGGCGTCAGCTACGATCTTCACCGCGGTCCGCCTCCCTGAACGTCAGAGCCAGGCCCCGGTCCGCGCCGAAGGCCTCGTCGATGAGCTCTTTCCTGTGCCTCGCCACCAGCGTCTGGATCGTGGCGTCGAGGGTCTCCTTGTGGAGCCTGCGCTGTAGGACGGCGAGCTTCCTCGCCGTGTCCTTCGAGACTTTGACGGTCGTCGATTCCATCGTTTAGTATAGGGTAAACCAGTATATTTAAGACGTGCTCCCGGCCAAACGATGTTCGACGGACAGCGACTGCGCTAGGTCGGCGGTCGCGCGCCGCTTCTGACCTTCGACGCTTGCCCCAAGCGGGACGCTCAGGGAGAGGGTGAATGTTCAGAGAGGGCTGGAGTCGGAATCCAGCCCAAGAACAAATGGTTAGCCATGCTCACGGAAACCATCACCCACGATGGGACTGCGGGGGCGAATCGCCCGTGGATGGGACAGCACTCCTGACTGGGTACGGCTTTGGGACGTGATTGAACTCATCGTCATGTAATACGACGCGTGTCCTGGAATTATGTGTCTATGCGACGGCCCACTCGATGGACAAGAGGAGATTCCCCTGGAAGCTGAAGAAGAGGCTGGCCTGGAGGAAGGGCGCGGAGTCCTTCCTGAGGAGGGACGTCCACAACATCCGGCAGTGCTCCTACCTATCGTGCCTGCAGCCTGACCTCATCAGAGAGATGAGGTTCTGAATTACGTCCCAAATTGCCACGCGGCGCCTCGCGGTTGAATAGTAAGGACGGCCGGTCGACGGAGTTGACCCGCGCGAGGAGGGAGCCCCCCCACCCGTTCTCCTTCGCGATGGGGGACTGGAGGGGGAAGGGGAAGCAGGGGCCCAGGGAGAGCCCCGAATATGACGTGTCGCTCGTATGCCTGAAGGTACCGGGTGGGAAGGGGGTCGAGATGATCCAGTTCGACGACGACCACGAAGGGGGGAAGGTGTACTATGCCGAGCACCTGAGCGTCGCTGATCCGGTGAGGGGGAAGATGAAGGTGACGCGGAGGGGGTTCGCGTACGCGGACGCCAGGGACAGGGTGTTCGTGACGCACGAGATAGCCACCGGGGACGGGGACGGCGTCAGGATCGCCCCGACCCGAAGAAGAGGAACTTCCTGAACAACGACCTCAGGCTGTCGAAGGAGGGCCCGGACGGGCTGAAGGCGGTGGGGTCTGCGTCGGCCGGGGGAGGGTCCTGGACCTTCGAGTCCCACTTTAAGAGAAGCAACGCGAAGCGCTGGCCGGGGACCCTGGACGAAGGGGCCCTCCTTAGACGTGCGTTATCCCCAGAGACTCGTCGGTGGCCTTCATCGACTCCTCTCTGGTGTACCCTCCCGCCAGCGCCCTGATGGCGTCTATGTTCTCCGGGACGACTATCGCCTCCTGGTGGACCCCGAGGAACATGTAGGCCTCCCCGTCGACCACCGTGACCGAGTCCCTCCAGACCGTCGCCTCGTACACGTCGTTCCTGTCCCTCCCCCTCTCCCTTGCCCAGTCCATGACGTTGGCCGTCGACTTGAACCCTGCCTTCCCGTCCACCAGGGTGACCCTGGGCGCCTTCTGCAGCGCGGAGACGACCGCCTCCTTCGTAGCGGGGGCCTTGAGGCTCAGGATAAGGCTGTGGAGGTGCATGTGGGTGGTCGGGACCTTGAACGCCATCGTGACTATCTCCATCCCGCGGAGGACTGTCTGGACGTCGGGGCCGTGGTGCGATGGGACGGTGGTCGGGTCCAAGACCACCGCGTCGATTGGGCCCCTCTTCACGTCGTCGGGGTCCGTGGCCCTCCTCGCGAGGACCGCCCTCGCCCTGGAGACCCCCGGGCCCCTGTCCACGGCGTGGATCGTCCGGCAGAGGCCGGTGGTGTTGCAGGAGACGACCCTCACCGACCGCTTCCCCGACGCCTCCTCGAAGTTGCACTGGGCCACGAAGGACGTCCCGGTCAGCTCGTGCTCCTCCCCGCCCTGGAACACCGCCTTCACCCCGGCCTGCGAGTAGACCGCCCTGTTCGCGGCTCCGCTGTCCTCCGGCGCCCCGTCGACGACCACGTCGACCCTCTGGAGGAGGTCGTTCAGTGTCCCCCTGAGGGCGTATCCCTCCTTGTTGAACGCCTCCAGGCTCTTCATGTCGAGGGCGTAGAGCGGGATCCCCTTGCCGCTCGCCACCGAGTACTTGTAGTGCGGGTGGGCCGCCGTCACGCCGACGAGCTCCATGTCCTTCTGCTTCCTGACAGCGTCGGCGACCCTGCGGCCTATGGTCCCGTAGCCGTTCACCCCGACCCTGATCATCGGAGCCGGGGTCCTCCCTGGCCGCTTAAGAAGCTCAAGCCTTGCTCCGCCCCCACTTCTCCGCGGCCCTCTCCAGGGCGTCGATCAGGGGGAGCCGCTTCCCCGCGAGGTATTGGACGAGGGCCCCCCCGGCGGTGCTGATGTGGTCGATCTGGTCGTGGATGCCGTACTTCACCAGGGCGGTCGACAGGTGCCCGCCGCTGATTATAGTGGTCCCGAGGGAGGACGCCATCGCCCTCAGAAGCCCTTCGGTCCCCAAGCTGAACTCCTCCCACTCGAAGGCGCCCGGGGGCCCGCTCATGAACACCGTCCCCGCGCCCTTGATGTAGTGCGAATAGCGGTCGATGGACTTCGAGCCTATGTCGAGGACCTGGGCCGCGGACCCTACCTGCCAGGGCTCGACCTCCTTCCGCCCCCCCTCCCCCCGGGTCGCCACGTCGAGGGGGAGGACGAAGCGCTCGGGGTCTTCGTCCATCAGCTGCCTGGCCCTGATGACGAACTTCTGCTCGCCGTCCACCCCTATGTCCCCCCTCAGCTTCCCCGCCGCCTTCAGGAAGACAAGCCCCACCACGCCGCTGAGGAGGACCCTGTCAGCCCTCCCGTTGGCTATGAGCGCGTCTATGGCCTCCAGGCGATCGTTCACCTTGGCCCCGCCCAGGACGGTCACGTAGGGGCCCTTCTCCACCGACTCGATCCTGTCGAGCATCCTGAGCTCCCTCCCCACGGTCCTCCCGGCGCACGTCGGGACGAGCCCGGCGAAACCCACGATGGTGGGGGACGCCCGGTGGGACGTCGAAAAGGCGTCGAGGACGCAGGCGTCCACGTGCCCCTTGAGCCTGCTGACCAGGTGGGTCTTCTCCGCGTCCGCCGGCTTGTATTCCTGGTTCTCCTCCGCGGTGAACCTCAGGTTGTCGAGCATCAGGACCCCCCCGTCGGGGAGCGAGTCGATCAGAGAGAGAGCTTCAGGGCCGAAGACGTCGGGGACGAACCTGACCTCCTTCTCGATTATATCGCCGAGGACCTTGGCGTGCGCCTCGAGGCTCGTGTAGTCTGGCCTCCCGACTCGCCCCTGATGCGACGCGACCACGACCTTCGAATTCGGGAGGTCTTTGACAGTCATCGCCGCTTCTTCGAGACGAGCCCGCTCCATCAGCGCCCCCGTCTCAGGATGGATTGGGGTGTTGATGTCTACCCGCAGGAAGACGCGCTTCCCTTCGAGGTCGAGGTCCTCGATGGTAAGCATCTTGATCCCCATGGCGCCCTTGAGGCCGCCGGCTCCCAGCGATTATATGCGTTGCTCCCTGAGCCGCCCCGCCGCGCCCCGGACGTGCGTTAAGATAACGGGGCAGGCGAGCACGGAGCCTGGGTCCCCTAACTTAACAGGGCCCTTAGCCGCTCACGCCTGTCAAGATGCTGATCACCCCGCTGGCGAGGGCGAGGGCGCCGAGCGAGATGGTGAGGAGCGCGATCCTCCGGCTCCCAGCCACCCGGAGCAGCAAGCCGATGAACGCCACCCCTATCAGGACGCTCACGAAGATGGCGAGGAGTATGACCTGCGGAGTTATCGTGCCTATCGCGCTCGTCACAGAGACGTCGGAGAAGAGCACGGTGACCCCGGCCGCCCCTACCGAGGCGGGTATCAGGGCCAGGAAGGACAGCCTGAACGAGTCGCGGGGGTTGACCCCGAGGAGGAGCATCGCGGAGACGGTGACCCCAGACCTGCTCACCCCGGGGAGGGCGGAGATCCCCTGGACCACCCCCAGCAGCACCATCTCCTTGAGAGAGAGGTCCCGCAGCCCCTTGGTGGGGACGTACCTCCCCTTCGCGTAGGTGATGAGGAGGCCGTCGCCTATGAGGATGCACCCGAGCAGCAGCATCGGGAGCCCGAGCGCCGGGCCCGACACCGACTGCACGGTGGCGTAGATCGCCACGCCGACCAGCGCGGTGAAAGCGGTCACGACGACCAGGAACTTGAGCAGCACCCTCCCATCCTCGTCCCCCTTCCCGACGAGGGCGAGGAGGACGCTCCACACCTCGCGCCTGAAGTAGTAGGCCGCCGCGATGAACGTCCCCGCCTCGAGGAAGAGCCCGATCGCGTATGCCTCGTTGAAGTTCAGGCCGAAGAGATAGGTGGACGCTATTATCACCTGGGTCTTGCTGCTTATGGGGAGCCACTCGCTCACCCCCTGCACGATCCCGAGGACTATGCCGAGGAGCCAGCTCGTCATGAAACGCTCGCCTGCCCGCCGCGGCGGGGCTTAAAGCGTTGTCAATCGGCCGGCCCGCCTTCTTCAGCGGCCGCCGCGGGGATGGTCAGCTCGTCCCCAGGCTCTATGTCCCGGAGGGCGACGTCTCCCCCCGCCTCGAAGTCAGGTGATACGTTGGGGTCGTCGGACATGTTCACGTGCCTCTCAGGGTCTGGGTAGAGATAGATCGTCCCGCCTCTCTTATGGGTGAACTGCGACCTCTCGTCGGAGGGGAGCCTTTCGTACTCCTCCTGGGTGATGGCCTTGAGCTTCCACCTGAGGACCATCTCGCCCTTCGCGAACCTCCTCGCGGCGAAGACGCCTAGGCGGTCACTGAACTGGGGGGCCGCAAGCCTTGATCGCCTCACAAGTACCTCGTCGTCGTGCCTCTGGGGCATGCTTGGCGTGTCTGTGAACTGTTCTTAAAGCCTCGAGGGGGAAGGTAGCCGGAACCTCGGTGAAGAACGGGACCCTTACCAACGTGTTCTGGGGGCTTTTCCTCATATGGTTCGGCGTGGTCGCCGCCCTGCTGAAGGGGGACCTGGGGGCGACGGTCAACTCCGCCCTCTTCGCCCTCGGCACAGGAGTCCTCCTCCTGCTGTTGAACGGGGTCCGGACGTTCTTGAGGCTGAGGCTGAGCATACTCACGATAGGCCTCGGCCTGATACTTACCATCGTCAACGCCTTCGAGCTCGCTTTCGGGGAGATGGTGCCGTTCCTCCCGGAGCTGCTGATCATAGCCGGGGTGGCGCTCGTCATCGGCGCCTTCCGGACGAGGAACTTCCAGACCTACTGACCACATGGCGCGCGGGGGGCGGACGGCGGGGCGTCTGCCGTGGCCTTCAGGCGAACCCGTGCGACCTGTAGTGCACCACGTAGAGCTCCTCGTAGGGGGTGACGAAGGGGCAGAACGGGCACTTGAAGAGGTTGTCAGGGAGCATCTGCCCTGTGTCCTTGCGCCCCCTCGACCGGGAAAGAGGGTCCGAGGAGTGCACCACGATCGAGGCCCCCGACCCCTCCACCGACCACTCCGCCGGGTCCTTGCGCTTCGAAGCGAAGTCCCTCACGAGCCGCTCGACCTCCTCCGGGGTGGCCTCCCCTGACAGTGCGTCGAGGACTATCTTGCTGTCCTTTATGAGCGCCACGGCCTTCCCGGCGAGGCCGTCCGAGATGGTGGACGCGAGCGCCAGCTGCTCGTCGACTGTCATCTCCGCGCACTCGACCTCTATCATCGCCTCCTCCTCTCCCCGGTGGGTTAAGAGCGGTTCTCTTCTGTCTACGTCGATATCAACCTGGAGAGGGCGTGCTCCAAGGGGGGCGCGTTTGCTAGTCGTTTTCGCGCTGCAGGCCGGGTTTGCGTCGGTGGACATCCCGCCTCTGGACACGTCAGTCCCGCCCCTCGCCTGGTGGTCACTGTCTGTGAGCCAACTATAAGCGTCGCCTCAGGGGGCGGAGGCCGCTTGGACAAGAACGTCCGCCTGCTGGGCGTGGCCTCTGCCGTCAGGCTCCTCGGCGCGGCGATGGTGTACCCGTTCCTTTCGCTCTACTTCAAGAACGTCGTGGGGCTCGGCTACGCCGAGATAGGCGCGCTGCTGGTACTCGTCGCCGTCCTCCCGCTCGCGGTCACCCCGTTCGGCGGGCTGATAACTGACAGGGCGGGGAGGCGGCGGGTCTTCATCATGGGGCTCAGCGGGGAGGCTGCGTCTGTCCTCCTGATGGCCCTCAGCATGCGCATCGAAATGGTTCCTGGGGTCCTCCTCGGCGGGACCATGGCCGGGGTGTCCGGGTCGGTGGCGCAGCCCGCGATCCAGGCCTACGTCGCCGACATGACCGACCTGAAGGACAGGACCGTGGCCTACACCTGGGTGAGGATCGGGTTCAACGTAGGATTCACCGTGGGGGTGTCGGCGGGGGGCGTCCTCATCGGCTTCGTCGGGTACCCCCAGACGGCCCTCGTCACGGCGGCGATCCTGGCGAGCGGCGTCGTGTTCATGCTCCTGATGCTCGACCCGTCCCCCTACGACGTCGCGCGCTCGAGAGGGGGACCCTCGCCGGGGGCGGCGCGCCCGGCGGCGAGACCCGGGTCGCTCCGCGAGAGCCTCAGGGTCCTCGCCGCGGACAGGACCTTCCTCATCCTGTGCCTCGCGTCCCTCTTCTCCGGGATGGTCTACGGCCACTGGGGGACGACGTTCGTCCTGTTCACGAACACCATCCTCCTTGTCCCGACCGGGATACTTGGGATAGCGCTGGCGCTGAACGGCGTCATAGTCATATTCGCCCAGATGCCGATGACCAAGATGATGAGAGGTAGGAAGCACACGTACGCGGCCGTGCTGGCTGTGGTCCTGATGGGCGCATCCTTCCTGGCCCTCGGGGGGATAAGCCTCGAAGCAGGGGGGGCGCTCGTGGCCGTGTTCACCTTCGTCGTCCTTATCACGCTCGGGGAGAACATGGGCGCCATCCCATCCATGACGCTGGCGTCCAACGTCGCTCCCGCCACTGAGATAGGGAACTACAACGGGGTCTTCGGGATGTTCAACGGGATAGGCGGGAGCTTGTCACCGCTGATAGGCGGGTTCGTCCTGGCCACGGTGGCCAACCCCCTGGCCGTGTGGGCGATCCTGGCCGTCCCGTGCGTCCCTGCCGTCATCCTGTACAGGTGGGCGGGGGGGCGGATACCGGCCGCGGCGAACACGGTATGAGCTCGCGAGGGGCATATCGAGCTTGATGTCAACGTCGATACGACCCAACCCAGGGGGGCGGCCCCTTTCCGCGTCAGTCTCTCCGGACTCGCGGCCGGGGCTCAGTCGGCCGTCGGCCGGACACCCTTTGCGGACGAGGGAGTTCGCTCAGCCAAGCTCGAGGCTGGTTTCTGGACGCGCCCTCCGGGTGAGCTCGAGGCCGGCCTCGGCGCCTTGACAACCTGCACCGCGACGACCGGGAGATAGCAGTACTTCCTCTTCTTCGCGAAGTACCTGAACCCCTTGCGGGGCCCCGACTGGATGACGCGCCTCTCCTTCAGCTCGACCCGGTGGGTGAACCTGTGGTACTGGTACGACCCGTAGGGGCTCTTCCTGGTCACCAGGTTGTACGCTATGACCTTCCCCCTCTGCCCGCCGCACTTTGGGCACCTTTGACCTTTGACCCACTTGTTGGCTCCCTCCACGCTCAGCCACGGTCAGCGGGTTCTACTTAAGCGTGGTGCAAAGACTCATGGCATGGGGATTCTTTGCCGGAAAAATATCGGCTCTTGGTTGCACCATCTGACAGGGGGGGCGCGGGCGGCACCCCACGACCGGCTTGGCGGGGGGTCCGGAGGGACGGTGGCTGGTCGTGGGGTCGCAGGCTCCCCGAACGAAACCTGACCCCGTGTGCCTATTTGTTGAGCGATGACACCATCCCTTTACAGCTCGAACTCTAAATCACATCATATTATGATTGAGCACGGATTGGCGAAGAAGAAGGCTATCTCCATAACGATAGACGGGGACGTCCTCAGGTCGCTTGACGACGCCCTCCGGGCGGCGCAGTCGAAGGAGCTGGCCCGGGGGAGGCTCGCGTCCAACCGGAGCCGCCTGATCGAGCGGATAGTCAGAGACTGGACGGACGGGCAGGGGTAGGGCGTACTCCGAGACCGGTCCCGCTCGGCGGCTCAACCGACGCTCCGGGGGAGCCGAGGCGGTCGGAGGAGGGGGGGCGTGGAAAACCCGGCTCCGCGTCACGCTCCCTGCGCGCCAGGTCGGGGGAGAGGAAGCGCCATCGGCGAGGCAGGGTGCGACTTCGGTCAGCACTGCGTCTGGCTTTCTTATGACCAGAAAATGTCCGGGTCCGATTTTACGGACCGTCTCCGTCCTTGTTCAGGCGGCGGGCTGTTCTGATTGCCCCACTGGACGACATAGGGATTGGAGCGGGTGGATAAAAACGTGTTGAACAGAGTCTCTATAGGCGAGAGCTTCGGCGCGCTGGGGGTAGGTATCGACGTCGATATCAAGCTAGATGTCGCCCCCCGGCGGTCTGCTGCACGCCCCACCTGGGGCGTCTGAAGGCGGAGGACGAGCTCCTCACCACGGGGGGGCGACCTGCACCGCCAGACAGAAGCAGAGGCAAGTCGCTCGCCGGTGCGGCTAGGGGCGGTCGGCCCGTCGCTCCGGGGGTGCCGCTCCCCGCCTTGGCATTGTCGGCCCGCGGAGGGGGTGGTGTCTGCGGCCTCGAAACATGGGCCCGCGGAGGCTCGCCGGCGTTTCCGGGCGCGGACTTTCGCGCCTTCCGTCGTGTCGGCCTGGGGCGCGTGTCCCCGGGTTATGGTATCTTCTTCGCCACTCGGAGGGTCCGCCTTGCGAGGTCAGAGACCCTCTTGTCATGGGTGGTCACAAATATCGTCCTCCCCTCTGTCATGTTGTCCCCCCTGAGTATCCCCAAGATGACCTCCGACATCAGGGGGTCCAGGGCCTCGGTCGGCTCGTCCAGGAGCAGCACAGGGGGGTCGTTGACGAGCGCCCTCGCGAACGACACCATCTGCCTCTCGCCGACGCTCATGGTCCCCACGACCTTCCTCGCGTCCTCCCTTATCCCGACCTTCACCATGGCAGCCTCGGCCTTCCTCCTCCGTGTGTCCTTGTCGACTTTGAGGAATCGGAGGGGGAGCTCTACGTTCTCGTAGGCCGTGAGCTCCGGGATCAGCGTCTGCGACTGCGGGACCAACCCGATCGTCCTGGCCCTGAACGCGGCCGCCGCGTCGTCGTCCATGCTCGTGATGTCCTGGCCCATCACTATGACCGACCCGGACGTCGGCCTCTCGATGCCTGCGAACATGTTGATCAGCGTCGTCTTCCCGCTCCCGATAGGCCCGGCCAGGGCCACGAAGGTCCCGCGGAGGAGCTGGAAGTGAAGGTCTGCGTACACCTCGGTCTCGCCGTACGACTTGCTGACGTGCCTGACCTCGACCGAGAACCTGTCGCCGGGAGCCTGCTGCGCAGGCCTCACTTCGGCTAGCTGCGCCAAGTCGCTCTCCCTCCGGCGTAAGTCCCCGTCGCCAGGGCCGCGGACGAGGCCACGACGACCACGAGGACGCCATACAGCGTGGAGAGCGAGAGGGCCGGGCCGGCGAGGAGCGACCCGAGGAGCGCCCCCGCCACAGCCCCGACGGCCGAGCCGGCGGCGCCGAAAGCCAGGACAGAGGTGAATATCGCCGAGGATATGCTCGAGCTGGACGCCCCGATGGAGCGCAGGTCGGCGAC
The DNA here is from genome assembly GCA_029785195.1 of Nitrososphaerota archaeon. Lineage (GTDB taxonomy): Archaea > Thermoproteota > Nitrososphaeria > Nitrososphaerales > Gagatemarchaeaceae > UBA183. Next base: position 60,390 of record JAFMAD010000001.1, on the reverse strand, counting down.
CGTCTTCGAAGACCTCCGGAGTATGTCCACAGAGAGCGCCGCCGAGCAGGCCGCGAGGGAAGCGAACACGACGGCGGTGGCCACGGCCAGCCCCCCGGCGCCCAGCGCCTGGGCCGCGGCGGCCCCGTTCAGAGCGACCGCTGCGGAGAACGCTGCGACCATGAGGTGGGTCGAGCCTGTTATCTTGAGGCTCCGCGCGACCGGGCCTCCCCGCGGCAGCAGGGAGCCTGCCTTCAAAGGCCGGGCGCCTCCGCCGCTAGTTGCATGGAGCGATCCCTTCGCGCGACCTGTCCGGTCTATTCAGCGGTGGCTTGTGCCGCCTTCTGGACCGGAGCCTGGGCGACCTGCTTCTGCTGCTGCTTGTCCTCTCTCCTCTCCTGCTGAGAGAGCGGCTCCGTGGCCGTCTTCAGCATCTTGGAGAGGTCCTCTATCTCCTGGGAGTTCCGCCGCAGCATCGCCTGGCACGACTCGGCGGCGACCTTGAAGGCCGCTTCGTCGATCTCCCCTGCCCTGAACTGGACCTTGATGTCCACCAGGAACCTGTTGAGTGTCTCCCCCTGCCCTTCGAGCTCGCCGATCCTCACGGCGATCGACTCTGCGAGGGACTTGTACGACCCCTGTATCTTCGAAGCCTCGTCAGAGTACTTCGACATCATCTCCTCGAAGAGTGTGCGCGGTATCTCGCCTTCGCGGGCGAGGTCCTGGAGCGCCTTGGCCCTCCGCTTCACGCCGTCTATCTCCTTCCCGAGGGCGTCGCTCTCGACCCTCCAAGCAGGTATGAGCACGAACCCTTCGGAGGTGGACACTATCCTCTGACTAGGATACTCGGTGAAGTCGCCGTTCCCCTGGTCGACCCCGACCGACTTCAGCTCCCCTGAGGTGTCGACTGAAAATCCGACGACGAAGCCGACGTACCTCCCATAGGTGTCCTTCACGGGCTTGTCCACAAGCTTCCCCAGCGCTTCTGCACGCATGCGGTTGATTTCTCTCAGCACGGGTTATAGTGGAAAGTGTGAATTTCGGCGGGCCAAGAGGTCAATTCGTTTGACCTTTCCGTCGCGGGCGCGCGTATCTACCTCGATATCGACGTCGACACGAGGGCCCGGAGGAGGGTCTTGCTGCAGGCGCGCCCCCTCTCCCTCCTGAGGCTCCTCCGGAGCGCCAGGAAGACCGCCTCTGCCGCGCCGTCGCTCCCGAGGATCGTGCGCATCGTCCCCCTCGCGCCCGCGGGGTCGGAGGCCAGGACGCTGCAGAGCCCGGCCCCGGCGAGGGCCCTGAAGTGGTGCTCGACCACCCTGGCGAACTGCGGCCCGAAGAGGGCGTCGAGCTGGTCGTCGACGAGCCTAGAATCGTCTCCCGCGTGGGCGTCCCCGGCCCCGGTCAGGGCCCCCGACGGCTGAGCGTCGCGCATGCGGGGCCAGGGGGGCGAGCGGATTTAACGGGCCGGAGCGGCTCAGGGGGCCGCCCTGAGGGGGCGCCGCGAGACTTCGCGGCACGAACCGGCATCGTGGAGGCGGGAGAGCGCCCCGTAGGAGAACGAAGCGAGCCCTCGGAGCAGCCCGCTCGACAGCAGCGCCCTCGACGTGAAGGCCCCGCCGGGGAGCTGGGAGACGAGCGCGGGGAGCGCGTCAGCGCCGCTCGCCGCGGTCCCGTCATCCGATATCAGGTGGAAGGACGTCCGCCTCTTCCTCTCGGGGACGGCGTCGAGGGTCCCCGCCTGTTCGGCCTCTGCCAGGGGGACGTAGCTCATCTTACGCGCCGGGTCCAGGAACCCGACAGCCCGCCTGAACGAAGCGCATGGCCCGCAGTCAGCGTCGTAGGCGAGGGTGTAGCGCATCGCGGCTTCTGCACGAGGCTCCCTCTTAAGCCGTCTTCTCACTGCTGGGCGCCGAGGAAGAGCCGGCCGAGCTTGACGAACAGCGACTGGCTGGTGACGGTCTGGAAGTAGAGGTCGAGGTTGAGGAGCCCCTTGGGGGAGTTGGGCCCCGTCCCGAGCCTCAGGAGGGGGCGGTTGGAGCACTGCGCCGCCACCCCCGCGAGGAACCTGGCCCCGTCCTCGGCTGAAGCGTCGGGGGACGCCTGGAACGCCATTATCTCCCCTGTGTCATAGTCTCGGGCGAGCCAGACGTGATACGCCTTCCCGTCCACCGTCACGTCGGCCCCGTCGACTGCGACGGTCCGCCTGTCCCTCTTCTCCTCCTTGGGGAGGCTCGTCAGGAGGGAGACGTAGGCGTCCCTTGCCGCGACGTACGACATCCCCCCGAGCATCTTCGAGACGTCGCGATAGGAGTACCCCGAGTTACAGAGGGCAGCGGCGACCACCTTCTTCTCCACCGGGACCTTGTTCCTCCTGAATGCGTGGACTGACAGGGCCCACTCGCTCAGCAGGTAGAGCGGGCCGAAGCTCTTAGCCTCGGCTGTCGGCGCCTTGAATGAAGACATCGCCGGGTGTTAAGATGCGCCCTCTCCGCCCTTAGGCGCGCAGCTCGACTAATCTTAACACCTGACTGAGGGCGCGTTGACAAGAGGGCGGCGTGGCAGGCGGGGGGTTGTGCCCGGGGTCAGATGAGCCCGTAGAGGAAGGCGAGGACGAGCGCCAGGGGGACGAAGACGACGGCCCAGAGGAAGACGTTCCAGCGCCAGACCTTCGCTCCGTCGAGGGGCCCGACGGGGAGCATGTTGAACATGGCCAGGAATATGTTCACCGGGACGCCTATTGCGCCGACGTCGTAGAGGACGCCAGACCCGAAGAGGTAGAGCGGGAGGAAGAGCGCCGCTATCGCCACGTTCGTGAGGGGCCCCGCCAGGGATATCTTCCCGTTCTCCGTCTTGGAGATGTTGGCCCCGGAGATGTAGGTGGCCCCGGGGGCGGCGAACACGAAACCGATCAGCGAGGAGACGAGGGCGAGCACCAGCCCCATGGGCCACATCCTGAACTCAGCCCAGAAGCCGTACCTCTGCGCCACGAACTTGTGGCTCAGCTCGTGGAAGACGAAGCCGGGGCCGACCGTCACCAGAGCGACCCCCACCAGCAGCCCCGCGTAGGAGAGCGGCTCCGACCCGCCGAGGAAGTAGAACGCCCCGCCCGACAGCGCGAAGGAGAAGGCGACCCCCAGCGCCAGCCACGCGATGAATATGTCCCTGAGCTCGATGACCGAGAAGACCCTCCCCTGCCTGGCCGGCGGGGGGGCGGTAGTGTACGAAGGGGTCTGCCAGGAGAACGTAGTCGTCTGCGGGGCGGTTATGGTCCGCCTCTGGGTCAGGTCACCAGTGCACTGGTGGGCCTCGGGGAGCCTGTGGTCGGCGCAGTACGCCCCGCCGCAATAGTTGCAGACGAAAGGGAGCGCCTCGTCCCTCCCGCAGTAGTCACATTTCAAACCAAGGAGTCTCCAGTAAAAACTTGAGGCTTCGCCTTTTCCCCTGTTTTTAAAGTTGCGAGGCCCGCGGTGGATAACTCCTCCGCAGCGTTTATGTGCAGAAGAGCGCGGCTCGGTCATCCGTGGGAGAGCACTCGGAGACGTTCACCCTCGACGTGGGGAGGAAGACTGTCAGGGACCTCGTGGTCAAGCAGTTCTCAGGGTTCGGTTACAGGCTGACGAGGGAGCAGGGGTGGATACTTGTGTTCGAGAAGGGCTCTCTGCGGAAGAACATCTACACCACGTCTTTCGACTCGGCCTACAAGCAGGTCATAGTCTCCATAGTCGGCGAGGAGTCGGTCCCGGTGACCACGGTCTCCATCTCCTTCTCGCTCCCTTTCCTCATACTCAGGAAGAACGACATGCTGGCGATAAACAACGTCACGAAGGCGCTGAAGGACTACATCGTGATAACTACGGGGTATTCGGACTTGGCGGAGGGGGCTAGGCGCCCCCTGAGACCGAGCTCCTGACGGCCGCGGCCGCGGCCACCGCGTCCGTCCCGTCCACCAGCGTCACCCCGAGGAGCTCCGCGAGGGCCTTCGCAGCTTCGTCGGGGGGCGGGGAGGCTATGACAACCAGCCCCGCGTCCTTCAGGTCGAGCTTCTTCAGTGCGGAGGCGGCTATCCTGTCAGCGACGGGGGAGCCGCGCTGGGCGAAGACGACGTCCAGGCCTACCCTCTTTCGGTCTGGTCCCGAGAGGACGGCGGCGAACTCGAAGAGGGCCCCCGACCCCCCGGCGATCGTCCCCGGAGCCTCGACCTTCCACCCGTCTTCGGCGAGCGCGGCGCGGACGACCTCCACCGTCGCAGCGACCTTGTCCTCGAACCTGACCTGGGCCCTCACTTGGGCGAGCCTCCCCGCGGCTCTCTCCGCCTTCTCGAACGAAACCCTGTACAGCCCCTCCATCGTCTCCGCGTAGTCCTTGCTGTCGGTCCAGATGGCTACGTCTCTGTCGTTCTTCACCCCCTTCGAGTCGTCGAGGACCAGCGACACGAGGGTCTGGGTCCTGTCGGCGACCATCAGCCTGCTCCTGGGGGCGTCGTCGGAGTGGCGAAGGTCTGTCGACTTCTCCAGGGCCTCGGCCGCCTCGAGGGTCGACCCGTCGAGGGGGGCCACGACGCGGACCTCCACCCCCCTCCTCGCCGCCGCGACCAGCTTGTCCGCGATGCCGAGGACGTGGGCCTGTATGAGGTCGTTCCTGGTCAGCACCAAGTCGAGCGACCCGGCAGCGAGCTCGGCCATCTTGGCCATGGAGTTGTAGATCTGCTCCCTCCCCTGGATTATCCTGAACCTCTGCTCGAAGCTCTCCTTGGGGGACCGCGGGAGCTGCTTCCAGAGCGCCGAGAGCTCCCCCTTCGCGTCCTGCATCCTGCGGACGAACCCCTTCTGCTCGTCTGTGAGGAGAGAGAGAACCCCGTCGAGGGACTCGGCCTGGTACTTGATCGGCTTCCCCGCGGTGGAGACGACGACCCCCCGGTCGAGGAGCTTCTTGAGGAGCCTGTACGCCTCCATCCTCCGTATCCCGATGGCCTTCGCGAGGTCCCCTGCCCCGCAGGCGCCGTTCTTTGTCAGGAAGACGAAGGTCCGCGCCTCCCTCTCGCTCAGCCCGTAGGTGCCCAGGAGCTCGACGATCCGCTCGTCCACGCCTCCGCGTGCCCCCGAAGCGAGATAAGAGTTGCCGGACGGACGTGCGCGCTCGCGGCGCGGACTTCAGGGGAGGTCCACGGAGTAGGCGAGGGGGTGGGTGGTCAGCCGGCTCCCGAGCTGGGCGAGGAGCCAGCTGGGGGACCAGAGGACGAGCTGGGAGGTCGCCCCCACCGATATCGCGGGACAGGCGCAGGTCTCGAGGGGTGGGCAAGTGCAGTTCGCGTACTCCTGGGTGGGGACCATCGGTACGAAGAGGAACACCGCCACTGCGGCGAGCGCGACCGTCGCAGCCATCGCGACCCCCCTCTCCGGGCGCATGGTGGATTGGACCGGCGGGCCCCATTTATCCATGACGGGGGCCTTCCTCTGTCCGCCTGGGCGCCGACATGGCAGGAACAGCCCCAGGCGGGGGTGTCTGCACGCCCTGGAGATACACCTGCTCTAATCGCCTGGGGCGGGACCACCTGGCATGCTACCGGCGCTGCAGACCCAGGAGAGGGCGCAACAGCAGGCGGCCCTCAGGTCGAGGCTAGCTGCCCCTGCGAAGAACAGGGGGAGGCTCGACGTGGTGGCCGACGTCCTGGAGGCCTGCTCCGCGAACGCTACGAAGAACGCCGTCCTGATAAGGGCGAACCTCAACTCGGTCACGGCAACGTACCTCCTGGCCCAGCTGATAGAGACGAGGCTTGTAGACACCGTGGTGGACGAAGAGGGGAGGGTGTCTTACATAACGACGAAACAGGGAGCCGCGTACCTCGACTCCTACCGGGGCCTCGTCGGGATGCTGACCCCCGCACTCGTCCCTGACACGAAGGCGAGGGAAGAGGTCGGTCGCTTCCTCTAGAAGAGCTGCTCCGTGGGGAAGACTTCGATCCCGCCCTCGGATATCTTGTAGGGGTGGGGCTGGCTGTCGTTGTCTATCCCCCTCATCTTCTCCACGCTGAAGACCCGGGTGAAGCTCTGCCCGCTGAGGACGCGGGTGAGGACGAGGACCCCGTCGACTATGAACTCCTCGAACTGGTACTTGCGTTCCAGGGATGGGTCGCTCATCTCAGCGACCAGGAGGGTGGTGCACTTGCTCCTGGCGGTGGCGGCCATCAGGTCGAGGAGGGCTATCCTCCTGTCGTAGTCCTCGGAGTAGTGTACGACGAGGGTCGAGATCGGGTCGATGACCACCCTCCGGGCCCCGACCCTCTTGATGGCCTCCGTGACGGAGTTGATCAGGGTCGCGACGGCGAACTCCTTCCTCCCTATCTCGGTCCCCCCGAGCTTGACCTTCGCCGGGAGGAGCCTGATGGGGGAGGCGTCGACCATCGCTATCTTCTTGGCGGCCACCGCCTGTTCCACCCCGAGGCCTAGGGGCTCCGTGCTCTCCAGGAGTCTCTCAGTGTCTTCGTCAAGGGAGACGTAAACGCCGTTTTCGCCCGCCTTTGCGCCCGCGACAAGGTACTGGAGCCCGAACGTGGTCTTGCCGCTCCCCGGGGCCCCCAGGACGAGGACGTTGTGCCCCGCTGGGATTCCTTTTCCATCGAGGAGGGCGTCGACCCCCTTCACGCCCACGCGGGTGTGCAAGGGTCGCAATCAGCTTTGCAAAGTCTTTAAGCGTTTGCGGGGCGCCGCGAGGGAGCGTGCAGCGGCTCAATCTCGGGATGCCTGAGCTCGACCAGGCGATACTGGGCGGGGTCCCCAAGGGGTCCCTCGTCCTGGTCCTCGGCCCGCCCGGGGCTGGGAAGAGCATACTCGGGAAGCTCTTCCTCCACACGGGTCTTGCCAACGGGGACCAGGCGTTCATCGTGTCCACCGCCGAGTCGGACCAGGCCATAGCGGAGACCATGTCCATGTTCAAGTGGACGGAGGGGGTCCGGGAGAGGCTCCGGGTGCTCGATTGTTACTCGTGGAGGCTGGGGGGGAAGAGGTCAAAGTACTCTGTCACGCTCACGTCCCTGACTGATGTCTCTGTCTCCCTCAGCAAGCTCCTGGCCGACTCGGACGTGGACCCGGAGGGGAACGAGAGGCTCGTCGTCGACTCGTTCACAGACTTCGTGAAGTACGTCGGCGTGGAGAAGTCCCTGCGGTTCCTGGACTACCTGAGGCAGAAGCTCAGGGAGCACGGGGTGACGGGGCTGCTCATGCTCGAGGACGGGGTCCACGCCCCCAGGACGGTGGCGGCCGTCGAGTACTCGACGGACGGGACGGTGAGGATGAAGGTCTCAGAGCAGGGGAGGTACATGATGGCGAGCCGGATGCAGGGGACGCCGCTGGCTCAGAAGTGGATACCGTTCACCATCGGAAGGTGAGCGGCCGCCGAAGCTGGACGGGGACGCCCTCTAGCCCTGCGGCCATAGGGCCACCGCAGACGCCCACCACGCTCAGGCAAGCAAAGGCGCGGGGCGGAGGCCGGATTGGTTCAGGAGGAGGCGGGACCTCGAGAGCTACGACGAGGTCATCCGAAGGGTGGCTGGAGAGCGCACCGGCGGCCTTGCTCCCTCTTGGGCGCACCCAGAAGTCGGAGCCTTCCCCCGAGGCAACGGGCAGGGCAAGAGTCTTCGCGCGATTGGCACTCACGCCTGGGTCGAGCACCTGACAGGACTGGGGCCCGGCGCGAAGGCGAGGCGGCTCGTCGAGAAAGGGATGAGGGTTCACGGCTGCGACAGCCGGCGCCGAGCTGAAGTGGTACCCCAGGGAGGCGGACGCCTGGCGCAGGGCCGAGGGGGGTCCGAGCTTTACCACGCGCCCCGTCGCGAGGCGCCGCTGAGGTCGAATGCCGTCCCCTCCCCTGAGGCCGCGCCCATGTCGAAGGAGCCCTCGTCCTCCACGGTCTCCCCTCGGCGCCGGCGGAGGAAGAGGACCGCGACAACCACGGCGGCTATCGCCCCACCGACAATGCCGCCCAGGTAGAGCTTGTCTGAGAGGATGCGGGACAGGATCGAGGGGTGAGGCGTCACCGGGGGGCCCACGACGAAGACCTGGGTGGTCGAGTTGACGGAGCCCACGATAGGGTCCTTGGCGGTGACTGTGATTTGGGCGATACCGAGCCCGGTAGGTGTGAACGTCGCAGACGCCGAACCGGTCGAGTCGGTAGTGGATGTAGCAGGTGAAATCGTCCCCCCGGTCGCAGACCAGGTGAGGGAGGCCCCCGCGAGAGGAAGGCCCTGATACTGCAGGGAGTAGTAGACCGCGTCGGTCTCGTTGGTGTAGATGGTCTGATGTATCGGCCCCAGACCGTACGTCACTCCCAGGATGGTCGAGGAGAACTTCGTCGAAGCGGCGAAAAGCCCGTTCGAGATGGCTGTGAACGTCCCCTCCGTCGCGCCGTTCAACGGGACGGTGGCGTACGCGAGGTCCGCCCCCTTCAATATGGTCAGGGTGACAAGCGCCTTTGAGAGGGTGGTGTTGGAGAACGACACGATCACGTCCTGGGATGTCCTGGCGTCGGCAGGGATCCCTCGAGAGTCCTGGAGTTGGACGACTATGCTCAAGCTATCAGCGGTAGGAGAGAAGAGCGCGTGGCCGTCGGCGAGATAGATCCCGAGCTTTGTCGGAGGGATGCTCACGGTGGTCACATTCACAGTGGACGAAACGAAGTTGGCAGAGGACGCGGTGATGAGCGCAGACCCCGCAGCTGCGGAGGTGGTTATCGGCACCGTGACGAAGGTCTGGCCGGCGGGGATGAGGACGGGTCCGGAGACGTCTATCGACACGAGGTCTGGCCTCGAAGAGGTGAGGATGACGGACGTCCCCGTCTGCGAGACTGCAGGGTCCGTGTTGTTGTATGCGAGCGAAACGGTCAGGACGTCATAGGTCTTCCCGTCGGCCGGGAGATTAGGCGGGACAGTGAGCTGGAGCGTATTCGGGTTGTCGTTGACGCCGGCGACCGTCACCGCGGCCGTGGCGCTGACGTAGCCTGAAGCGGAGGCGGTGATGAAGGCAACCCCGCTCTGCTGTCCGTTGACGCTGATGGACCCGAATCCTATCGTCTGATTCACCGGGATGGTGGTGCCTGTGGCCTCCAGGATGGATGTGTCTGAGGACGTCAGCTGCACCTTTGCGTCCTGGGTCGTCCTGGCGGGGAGGCCGGCCGCGTCAAGCACCTCCACGGCGACATTCGCGTTGGTCGGCGTGCCTGCGAGGAGTTCGCCAGGAAGCGGGAAGATCCTGAGCTGGGTCGGGAACCCCCGCGGGAGGCTTGTGGTAAACGATACCGAAGCAGCCTGGAAGCCCGGGGCCACCGCCGTGACCGTGCTGTTGCCTGGGGTCTCGGTGGTGATGACGTTCGCGATGGCGTACTGCTCCCCTGCCGTGATGTTCAGCGTAGGCTGGACGAACAGCACGGCGGAAGACGAAGAGAGGTACACCTCTGTATTCACAGGGAATACTACGGGGCTGCCCTGGGCGTCGTTCACCGACACCACGAGGGCCGGAAAGGAGGACGTGCCGTTCGCGCTGGTCGGAAGGTCGGATGGGAGCGGGGTGAGCGACAGGTATCCGTAGGTGTCCGACGGGCTTGCGGCGTAACCTCTGGCCACGATGCTAAGGATGAAGAGCGCGACCAGCATCGCGATGGCAGTTCTGCTTGGGGTGTTCCGCATCATCTTGTGGTTCGGACGTTCCAAGATATTTCAGCTACAAGGAACCCGGGTAAGAATTCGCAATCCATGTCCCCCCGCTACAACAAGCTCAGGTGCATGACCGCCTGGGCGATGAACACCGCTACCATGGCTATGACAACGAGGGCGAACGCGTGCTTGAACCCGTCGGCGACGCTCCCTTCCCCCATCTTCCCCCCCACCATCCCGATGAACCAGCTCTCGAAGACCGCCACGGTCAGGAGGACGTCGATGGACCCCTTGTCGACCGCGGGCGCGGACGCTGCGGGTGTCCCTGTCGGGCCCAGGTTGATCGGCGTGGAGATGAAGTAGGCCATGATGAAGGTGGTGACTATGACCATTATGGCCGCGAAGTAGTTGATGAACAGGTAGGGCTTGAGCGACGAGCGCTTCTCGCTCTCCAGGTCGTTCATCTTCCTTGTGAAGTCGGCAAGGTCAGAGAAGCTCTTCACGGTGCCGCCACCGACGTCGATCACCTCGGTGAGGAGCATCCCCGCCTCCCGCGTCACCCAGCTCTTGACCCCCTCGGCGAAGGTCTTGATGACTTGGACCGTCGACACCCCCCATGTGACCTGGGCGCTCATCTTCTTGACGTGCTTGGAGAGGAGGCCGTAGTGCTTGTCTGCGAGGGACTGGATGGTCTGCTCCGGGGAGAGCCCTATCTTCCTCCCTTCGGATATGTCCCGGATGAAGTCCGGGAGGGCCTTCTCCAGCGCGTTCTTCTCGCTGGCGGCCCTGATGGCCACGACCATCGGCGCGGCCGTCGCGCCCAGGAGCGCCACCGAGGTATGGAAGAAGAGGTCTAGCGGGAGGGGGAGCGCGAACAGCAGGATCCCGACAGGCACAGACAGGCCGAAGGCCTTGTACGGCCTGTAGTCGATGAACGGGTACCTCGCCTGCACCGCGTTCAACATGTACATGAAGAGCATGGAGAACGCTGGGACCCCCACGAGCCCGAAGACCTCGATCCCCTGGAGCCCTGACGAGCTGTGGCTGATCAGCGCCTGGGACTGGAACAGGACGAAGAGGCTTATGCCCAAAACGGAGGTGATGGTGACGTACCCCTCGGCGAGGGTGCCGATGGTCTCTGAAGCCTTCTTGACCTTGATGGACCTCGTCTCGTAGATCTCCTTGAGCTTGTTGTTGAGAAAGGAGTTCATGTCCCCCCCTGTCTTGATTATCGTCGTGTACCCGTAGAGGAGCTCAGCGAAGGGCTTGTTGGGGTTGGTCTCGGCCGCCTTCTCGAGGGCCGTGACAGGGTCCAGGCCGAACACGTCGATGTCCAGGAGGATCCTCTTCGCTTCCTTGGCGGCGTTGGGGAAGATGCCCGTCATGTTGGCGATCCGACGAAGGGAGGCGATTGGTGAGATCCCCCCTCCCGCCAGGACGACTATGAAGCCGACCACGAAGGGGAGCTCGTTCTCGAGGGCGGCCGACCTAGAGCCCTGGCTTATCCTGGGCGACCTCATTATGAGGAGGAAGACCAGCGGCGGGGTGGCGGCGAAGGCGCCTGATATGAGGAGGAGGAACGGGTTGGCCAGCGCGAGGGCGATGCCGAGCTCCGCGGCGAAGATCAGCGCCGAGAGGACGCTCCCGAAGAAGGCGAGCGAGATGAGGCCCTCCGGGGTGATGCGCATGTTCGAGCTCAGGATTTCGTCTCTGAGCCAGGGGCTGTTCTCGGCTATGCCGTTGGAGTACCGCCCGAACAGCTTGTACGAGAACCCTGAGACCAGGTCAAGCGAATCCAGGTTCGGCTTCGGCTCCGCAGCGGGTGATCCAGTACGCTTCAAAGCTTGAACCCTTCCGCAGCGACCGCCTCCGGAGTACCCGCGATCCCGAGCTCCTTGGCGGCTCTCTGGAATACCGGCGCGGGCCTTGCGGAGTAATCTTCGAGGACCGCCGAGACTTCGCGGAAGTTGCGGACCCCCCGCTCCTGGAGCCATCTGAGGACGACGGACCTCCTATTGAGTTCCTCTGTGATGTCGGCGAGGCTCATCCCAAGGTCTTTCGCGAGCCTGTTGAGCTTGGGGCTCGCTCTGAGCTCAGACGACCTGAAGGTGTCGGTGGCCGGGTTCCACTTGAAGGCGTTGAAATAGTCCCCCACCTTGACGATCTCGTCGACCGACACTATCCTCCGGACGGCGCGGAAACCCCCGCCGGGGTTGGGGATGGATATCCTGCGCACGGTGAAGGTAAGGTCGAGAAACGGGATGAAGGCGGGAGGGACGTCCATGGGCTTGGAGGTGAGCCTCTGGATGGCGGACTCCACGTCATCGGCGTGAACCGTGGAGGCGCCTCCGTGACCGGTCGAAATCGCCTGGAACAGGACGTATGCTTCTTCCCCCCTGACCTCCCCGACCACTATGATGTCGGGACGCATCCTCATGGCCGCCTTCACGAGGTCGAAGAGGTTCACCTGGCTGGAGATGTCGACATTCGTACCATAGTTCTCGCGAGCGAGCAGAGCTGACCAGTTGAAGTGGGGGATGTTGACCTCCTGGACCTCCTCGATTGTGACTATCTTCGAGTTGGTCCTGGTGAGTGTGAGGAGGGCGTTGAGGAGGGTCGTCTTGCCGGACCCGGTCGAGCCAACAATCAGGCTGGTCGCCTTGTTCTCCATGAGCAGCCAGAAGTAAGCCGCCATCCTCTGGTCGATGACCCTGGCGTTCAGGAGGTCTATGATGGTGAGCGGGTCCTCCCTGAACTTCCTGACTGTGAGGGTGCTCCCGTAGGGCGATATCTCCCGCCTGAACGTAGCCATCAGCCTGTGCCTCCCGGGGAGGGTCCCCTGAAGGATGGGAAATGCGGTGGAGATGTGCTTCCCGGCCATGTGGGCGAGCCTGGTGATCAGGTTGTCGAGCTCCGCGTCCTTGGCGAACACCACGTTCGTCGCAAGACTTTCGAAACGCCTGTGGTAGACGAAGACTGGCTTGCCGACGCCGTCCACCGAGATGTCCTCGATGTTGGGGTCCTTCAGCATCGCGTCGAGCACGTCGAAGCCGACGAGGTCCCTCTCCGCGAAGTAGAGTATCTTGGCCCAGGGGAGGGGGGCGACCTTGATCCCGTACTTCGCGACGATGCGCTTGGCCTGCTCGGCGAAGTACTTCTTCGGGTCGACGTCGGTGCGCGGGATGGTGAGCTCGGTCTCCAGCTTGTCGAGGATGTAGCTGTAGACGTTCGCTTCGCCATGGGTGAGCGGGACCTCGTCGAGGTAGTACTTCCTCCCCCCGCTCTCGTCCTCGACTATCGCGGCGTAGGCGTAGGGGTTGGTGAGGGGGTACCGGTCGAGGAGCCTCCCCCCGGCTGGGACGGGGGTGCCGGTGAAGGGGAAGCGGACGACGAAGCTGCGCTTCTGCTGGACCTCCCCCGCCTGCCCTCGCTTCTTCCCCCCACCAAAGCCTATTTTCATTGCTGGTCACTATGTGTAGAGGGTGGTGACGTACGGCGAGTTCTGGCCGTAGTTCTGCGTCTGGGTGTCTGGGATTCCAAGCCATCCATGAGACGACAGGAAAACTGCCGCGGTCGTGCCTGATTCAATCGTCCCTATGTTGTTAGGGGTCAATGGGGCGAACGTTCCGTAGTTCAGAGAGGCGAATACGATTGTGACCACTTTGTCGTAGGGGAGTAGGAGTGGGGTGTATGTTGTCATTATGACATTTTGATTGAGGCTATCTGTCTCATTGGAGACTATGTACCATGCGACGTTGCTGAAACTGTTACTGTGACTCCAGAATTGGAGCATCAGCGTGTACTCGTCTAGGGTGATGTTCTGCTGTTGCTGGTTGAGATTCGTAATCTCGACTGAAAACGCTACGGGCCCCGCCTTCATGGTGCTCGACGGAATCGTGAAAGCTGGTCCTAGCTTGTCAAGGCAGTATCCTGCGTTCCCTGCCAATGTGGACGTGCAAGATGCTACAGAGTAGTATGTGTATGACTGGAAGTGCAGGTACAGGTCCCCAATCGCTCCGCTGGACAACGCCCTCGCAGCCAAAGACGTAGCCGCTGCAGGATAAGTGGCAGAGAAAACCGTCCCTCTCTGCGTCACGAGCTTTATCGTGTACACATCACCTGATACTGGCGTGTAGCCTGTGTCGATCACCCCGCTCCCCCCGCCCACGTTGACCCAGACAGGGAAGGGAGTGCCGTTGGTGCAGCCGCTCGGAAGCCCCACGCCCATGCACTTCAGGGTGGCCCCGGACGAGCCCAGAAGGTAGAGTGAAGTGATGTTCACGCCAATCCCGCCCGTGTTGTTCGCGTAGACGCTGATGTGGCCTCCGGTCGTCAGGGCTGTGGTGAGCGAGAGCGCCTCCTCGGCCTGGCTTGAAATCCCCCCCGCCCTGGCCAGGAGAGCCTTCGTGTATACCGTGTTGGCCTGGTTCACATAGAGGAAGTACCCCGCGCCCACCGTGAACAGCATCGCGAACAAGAGCACGGCCGCGATGATGCCGGCGACGCCTTTTCTCCTGCTATTCAGCCTGGGGATTTTCGTCTTTGGTCCACCCTATCCGTACTGCGTATCGTTCTGGGAGAAGGTCACGGTGTTCCCATAGGATGCCAGGATCACGGCAGAATAGACGACGTTCGAAGAGAACGTCTGCCCAAATGACGGGCATCCAGTCTGCGTGGGAGGGATTGTGAGCTTGAGGGCCAGAGTGGTGCCTGGCTTCGCATCCGCGGTCGAGAGAAGAGGACTTTCATAGGTAGAGGCTGCGGTCTTGCACTCCCCGGTGCTGGTGCTGAGGAGGTCGTAGACGTTGTCTGTCTTGGTGGACCCGCTGACGGTATAGTTGTAGAGGAGGTCTATCTTCTTCGCAGAGTCATAAAGCCTGACCTGGACGAGCTGGAGGGGGACGTTCCCGTTGTTGTAGAGCCAGACGGTGGCGGCCGAACCTGCGCTCAGGTCCATGCTCACCACGACGAACTTCTCCTGGAGGTAGTTCGCCGTCGCGCCGACGCTCTGCCCGTACGCCTGCTCAGCCGTGCCTGCCTGGTTGTCGACATACCCCCATACCGCGAAGCCCGTGATGAGGGTTATGGCGATGAGGAGGACGCTGGCGACGAGCTCGGAGATGGCACGCCTTCTCGTCTTTGATACTCTCAAACGAACATGAAACGGGCTTTCTCTTTAATTATCGGTTATGGACTTGAAGTCTGGATTCCGTCTCCCGGAATGGGGCCGACTCGCCGACGGAGGGCGGGCATCGTGAAAGGGCGTCGGGCAGACTGGTGCCCGTAGAATAGCACGAGCGGGGTGCGGCGCCACAATGGGTTTTATTCCCGCCTAAAGAGACAGACCGCGTGCCGTTGAGCTTCAGAAGGCTGAAGATGCCAGGTGTGATTCTGGTCGGGGCCAAGGACTTCAAAGACGACAGGGGTTGCTTCGCAGAGGTCTTCAGGGAGTCGCAGTTCGTGGAGAACGGGATAGGGGCTAGGTTCGTCCAGGACAACCACTCGCACTCGGTCAGGGGAGTCCTGAGAGGCCTTCATTATCAGTTGAACCCCGGCGCACAAGCGAAGTTCGTATTCGTCACGGCTGGGGAGGTCTTTGATGTGGCGGTCGACCTGAGAAGGGACTCGCCCACCTATGGGAGATGGGTGGGAGAAACGCTCTCCGCCGGCAACCGCAGGGGGCTTTACATCCCTGAAGGGTTTGCGCACGGGTTCTGCGTCCTGTCAGAGAAGGCTGATGTGATCTACAAGGTCACCCGCGAATATGCGCCGGAGCTCGAACGGGGGATAAGGTGGGACGACAGGGAGCTCGGCATCGCATGGCCTGTCAAGGAGCCCATACTGTCTGAGAGGGACTCCTCCTTGCCTACGCTGCGAGACGCGGAGAACAACTTCCGATTCTCGGAAAAGACGGACGTGGTGGCCGCGTGAAACTCCTCGTAACCGGGGGTCTGGGCTTCATCGGGAGCAACTTCATCAGGCAGGCAATCGACGACGATTCGTTCTCCAAGATAGTCAACATAGACGCCCTCCGCTACGGCTCGGACCCGAGGAACCTAAAGGACCTGCGCGAGAACCGCCGGTACGAGTTCGTCAAGGGGGACATCGCCGACTCCGGGTTCGTCAAAAAACAGTTACGCGGGATCGACGCGGTGGTGAACTTCGCTGCGGAGTCCCACGTCGACCGCAGCATTGCGAGTCCCGCACCGTTCGTAAGGTCGAACATCATAGGAGCGTACAACGTCCTCGAGGCGGTCCGCAGGAACGGCGTCAGCATGTTCGTCCAGGTCTCGACGGACGAGGTTTACGGCTCCGCGAAGGCGGGAGAGTCCTTCGATGAGGAGAGCAGGTTGAACCCGAGCAACCCCTACGCCGCCACCAAGGCCTCAGCAGAGGCCCTGGCCATGTCGTACTACAAGACGTACGGGACGAAGACGATAGTCACAAGGTGCTCGAACAACTTCGGACCTTACCAGTTCCCTGAGAAACTGATTCCGAAGGCGATAATCCGCGCGCTGAAGGGGATGAAGATCCCGATATACGGCAAGGGGGAACAGTCGCGGAGCTGGATATACGTCCTCGACCACGTGGAGGCCCTGAAGCGCGTCTTGTTGAAGGGGAGGCCAGGCGAAGTCTACAACATAGCGGCCTGGAACGAGCTGACGAACCTGGACCTCGTCGACAAGGTCCTGTCCATCATGGGCAAAGACAGAGGACTCGTCGAAAACGTCGAGGACAGGCCAGGGCACGACAAACGGTACTCGATTGACGCTTCGAAGATACGGCAAGAGCTCGGCTGGAAACCCAGACATGGGTTCGACGTAGCGCTCCGCGAGACCGTGGACTGGTATCTTGGCAACAGGTCGTGGTGGGGGCGACTTGCGACAAAGAGCGCGCTGCAC
Source organism: Nitrososphaerota archaeon (assembly GCA_029785195.1). Taxonomy (GTDB): domain Archaea; phylum Thermoproteota; class Nitrososphaeria; order Nitrososphaerales; family Gagatemarchaeaceae; genus UBA183. The sequence continues at coordinate 43,866 of JAFMAD010000001.1, read as the reverse complement.
GAAGCTCCTTGGAAACTGTGAAAACGGGGATGAAGATACTTCTCACGGGGTCGACGGGGCTGGTGGGAAGGGAGCTCGCCTTCGCCGCGGCCAAGGGCGGGTCCGAGCTGGTTTGTGCACACCACGCCTACCCGCCGGAGGCCGGGATGCCGGTCCTGCTGGACCTGGGCTCTTCAGACAGCATCAGGAAAGCCCTCGCGGCAAACAAGCCGGACGTAGTCATCCATGCCGCCGCGCTGACCGACGTAGAAAAGTGCGAGTCGGACAGGGAGCTCGCCCTGGCGGTCAACGCGAGAGCCACGGAAGCCATCGCAAGGGAGGCGAAGAGGGCCGGCTCGCACCTCGTCTATGTCTCAACAGACTACGTCTTCGACGGCTCAAAGGGGTCGTATCGCGAAGGAGACGAACCGAACCCGGTCAACTTCTATGGGAGGTCGAAACTGATGGGGGAGTTCGGAGTAGAGCGCTTCGCGGACAGCTGGTGCATTGCCCGGACGAGCACCCCCTACGGCCTCCATCCTAGGCGTAAGAGCTTCCCTGTGGTCGTGGCCGAAGCGCTCTCCGCCTGCAGAGAAATGAAGGTCGTGGCAGACCAGCGCACCTCCCCCACGCACACGGCGAATCTCTCGATGATGATCCTGGAGCTGGGCGCGAGAAGGTTCCAAGGCACCCTCCATGTCAGCTCGTCCACGGGCATCTCCAGGCTCGAATTCGCCGCGCGCGTCGCAAAGGAGCTCGGGCTGGACGAGGGCCTCCTGGTGCCCGCCAGTCGCGAGCAGGTGGGCTGGCGCGCGATTAGGCCGAAGGACACGTCGCTGGACGTGTCCAAGGCTGCCTCGTGCCTTGCGGCCAAGCCTGAAAGCCTGGAGGAGTCGCTCAGGAAGTTCATCCCCTCGTTGAAGGGTCAGCTGGCGCGCTCCGGCGCCCGGGTGGATAAGTAGAATAGCCGGTGTGGATGGTGCTCTGACCACTTGAAAGGGCTGCTCTTGGCCGGAGGGCACGGGACGAGGTTGAGACCCCTGACCTTCACCGGGAACAAGCATCTCCTCACAATAGCGAACAAACCGATGATCCTCTACGGACTGGAACACCTGAGGAACGCGGGGATAACCGACATGGCGGTAGTCCTCGGCCCGACGAGGGAGGGGATAGTTGAGCTCCTCGGCGACGGGTCAGACTTCGGCGTCAGGGTCTCGTACATCGAGCAGCCTGAGCCGAAGGGGATCGCCCACGCGGTGCAGCTGGCGGAGAGGCGCATGAAGGGGGAGCCCTTCGTAACGTACCTGGGGGACAACCTTCTGAAGCAGGGGGCCGGGGCGTTCGTGGAGCGATTCGGGCGGAGCGGGGCCGATTGCGTCATCGGGGTGTGCGCCGTCAGGGACCCGTCGCGGTATGGCGTAGTCGAGATGGAAAGGGGGCGCGTCGCCAGGGCCGTGGAGAAGCCCAAGAACCCTAAGAGCAACCTGGCCCTGGTGGGGGTCTATGTCTTCGGGCCGGCGGTCTTCGAGGCGGTCAGGAAGATCGCGCCCAGCCCAAGGGGGGAGCTTGAGATAACGGACGCGATACAGTGGCTGATCGACAGCGGGGCGAGGGTAGAGGCGCAAGAGGTCACAGGCTGGTGGAAGGACACCGGGACGGTCGAAGACCTGGTCGAAGCGAACCGCCTCGTGCTGGACGACTTGAAACACCAGGTCAGCGGCTCTGTCGAGGACGAGTCCAACGTCCACGGGAGGGTCTCCGTCGGCCCGGACAGCGTCATCAAGAGGGGCGCGGAAGTCCGCGGCCCTGTCATCATAGGGAAAGGTTCAGTGGTGGGCGAGGGGGTCTACGTCGGCCCGTATACGAGCATAGGCGACAGGGTGGTATTGAAGAGCGGCGAAGTGGAGAATTCGATGATAATGGACGGGTGCACCATAGACACGAGCGAGCGGATCGTGGACAGCCTGATAGGGCCGAACTCGACGGTCTCCTCGCTGGGGGCGGCGCGCCCGAAGGGGAAGCGGCTCGTGGTCGGCGCCCAGTCCACCGTCGAGCTGTGACCGGGAAAGCCGCACTGTCAGGCTGCTTCAGAGTTCGCGGTCCAACCATCGGCGCGCCCGTCAACCCCGACCGATGTCGCGCCACGCGCCGTCTGGCTCTGTCGAAGACCCCGACAAAGACTCCCGGCGGGGGCTCGTTCGCTCCTCGTCGCCTTGCGAGTGTCTAACACGCTCGGCGGAGCTGCGAGTTTGCCCGTTGAGGGACGACTTCTGTCGCTCTACCCCGTTAGGGGGAATAAGCTTCCCTCGAGCTGGGTCCGTAGGTGAGTCTCATCCCGTCGACGACGCCGTAGCAGAGACCTTTCAGCTCGTCAGGGTCCGGGTTAGGGAACTTTCGCAGGACGCGGAACAGCAGCACCCAGGGGGTCGAGAGGGCCACCGTCACGAGCTGAAACCGCCTTTTGAGGAGGAGGCAGAGGACGAACCTGTTCCTCATCATGTAGTATTCCTTGAGCCCAGGGTACTGCTTCGAGGTGGACGACGAAGCGTGGGAGACGTACGACTCCGTGAGGCATGACAGCGAGTAACCCGCCCGCTTCATCCTGATGGAGAGATCGAGGTCCTCGAGGTACATGAAGTACCTTGTGTCAAGAAGCCCAAGTTCTAGGAGCCTTTCAGCCCTGGCCATGAGCGCGACCGCAGGGGCGAAGTCCACCCTCGGCCGCGTTCTTGCTATGTCTCTCAGCCTCCTGCCTTTCGCGCTGTGGAGGGTCAGCCCCAGCCACGCGTTGTATCTGTCACCGGCGCTTTCGACCAAGTCAGACCCGTCGGAAGCGACCGCGGAGCAAAGCAGCCCCACGTTCGGCTCTTCCCTGAGGCTCTCCACCATCGTTTCGATGCACCCTCTAGCGGGGGTAGCATCGTCGTTGAGCAAGAGGACGAACTTGGCGCCTTTGGCAAACGCTTTCCTGGCCCCAATGTTGCACGCGCTGGCGAACCCCTCGTTGAGTCCGGTGCGGACGAGTTCCACCTTGTCGCTCACCTTGACGGTGGAATCTCCTTTCTCGCTTCCGTTGTTGATACCTATTACAGTGAGGTTAGGATAAGACGAACCTGACACGACTCTTTCCGCTGCAGACAAGATTGACGTGTCGTCATTGTGGGCGACGACCACTACTGCGACAAGCGGGACTTCTTCCATTGGGTTGGGGCAGGCCGGGAGCTTTATTTGAGGTAGCACCAAACGGACTGGAACGGCTAGGAGCGGAGTCGCCCCTCCTGAACCCCGTTTAGCTCATGCGAAAGACCGGCACATGAAGGTCTGCCAGGTGGCTTACGAAAGGTTGTCCGTCGCATGAATCTGCTATGACGGCGATTGGAACCAAGCCCGTCAGGCCTGAATGCCTAGATTATCGCAGCGACGAACGTGTTGCAGATTGATGCCTTCAGGGCATATGGTGTCTTCACATCGATGAATCGGCCACGGTCTCTAACGTAGCCAGGATTTCATTCCCGATGGTTCGCCGTGGGGCCGACGAATTTTTCGGCAGTCTCTGGGTACGTCTCCGATAGGCAGACTCATTCCCGGCCATCAGAGTAGGCCCTTCGCGGATTGAAAGCCAGCATCAAGAGAGCCAAGAGAAAACCCGGGAGAACCGAGATTGTTTCACTATCGGCCCTCTTGGTGTTTGGTTCATGGTTCATGAAAGGTGCTTGGCGCGTTGATTTGAGGGACAGCGTCCAAAACTTAAAGCTTGAGAAACTCGCCGAACACTAAGGCGCGCTGTAGATTGGAGGAGAAATGACCAATGTTGAAGACTTACGACTACATATTTGTCCTGCCGGCAGTCCCAATTTCGTACGTAGGAGGATACAAGCTGATTTACTTGCTTTCGGACCAACTCTCAAGGTTAGGCATGGATGTGGGCATTTTGTTCCTCTCCGACTCTCGCCGATATGTGTATTCGGTCCACCGTGACATGGCATTGTGGCAATCAATCCGTTCGAGAGAGCACACGATAGAATCGGTGCTCAACGTCATGATGTGCAATAGAATTGGGTATCGAATCCTGCGCCCCCTTGTGCGTTTGTTGCACACACAGTCAATTCCAAGCGGGTTAGAAACGCCGGAGAGGGTTGACATCCTATTTGACCTCCCGAAGGTGCAAGTCGAGCGACTTGTCGCGACAAGTTGGGAGACTGCTTACTACGTGAACCGCTTCGTAGGGGCACGAAACAAATACTATCTGATCCAGGCTGAGGAAGACTCGCCTGCGTTTAGTGGCCGTCTCGCTCCGCTGGCCAGAAGTACCTATGGTTTCCCCCTTCACAAAATAGTGAATAATCAGAAACTGCAAGAGAGATTTGAGCCCGAAGGTTCAGCATTGATCCATGTCTGCTGGTATGTGGGATACAGGAACACGGGTTTGAGACACGTTGCAAGAAAAAAGGCGAACACGGTGCTAGTCCCATTGCGCAAATCACCATCCAAAGGGGCGAAATACGCTGTGTCCGCAATACAGTTGATGCGTAGGCGTGACCCTACGATTTCATTCGTGGCATTTGGTGACTACCATGGGGCGGTTCCCTCATTCGTCAAGTTCTTTCGTAGGCCGACCGATGAAAAACTAGCACAACTGTACGAGTTGGCGGAGATTTTTGTACTACCGTCCGTTACAGAGGGGTTCTCCTCACCAGCTCTTGAAGCAATGGCCGCAGGATGCGCAATTGTCGCTACGGATTCCGGTGGACCTAGCATGTACATACGCGACAGCATTAACGGTTTAATCGTGCCAGTCCAGGACTCACAAGCAATTGCGGATGCTGTAATGTCCTTGTTTCATAATCCGCATTTGAGAGAGCGGATAGCGATGAATGGAGTGAGAACCGCAAGCGAGTACACATACTCAAGGACATTCTCAGAATTCCTTGGGGCGATCAGGGGGTTCGAGGGTGGGACTATGGTTCATGCAAAGGAAGACACAAGCTCGCTCGGGCGCGAAGATGGTGGGGCAGGTTGGTAACAAATCCCCGCGAAACGGTTTCTCAAGTCGCCTTGATTGTAGGCTGTTACCAGAATTGGCCCAAGTTACTCATATTATCCCTCTTCAGGAAAGGCAGTTCTGTATACCTGCCCAGGTGTGGCTATACCTCCTAGCGGTTTGAGCGGCCAATCAGGTTTCCAATCGCTTAGCAATGTTATTGAAAAGCGGCTCGTCTTGCTTGACTCAAGACTCGGGCGCTCCGTCTGGTTGCATGACGACAAGATTCGAATCTGTTGCGAACCGCCACTGGGGACGACATCGGCCATTTGCAGGAGATGTTTGCTGACACGGCATATAGTAATTTATTCGAAGGACAAATTGTAATTGATGTAAGAATATCAGATGCGGGTTCAGCAGTTTCCTTGCCTGCAGGCACGTAACCAGAGTGATTGGGTTCAAAGTTTCACCTTGAACCGTGTAGATCGGCTATCACAAATTCGTCACAGTAGAGACTAATGACGAGCATATTCATCGACGCCAAGAGAACGTGAAGAGGATGGGCAAAGTGGATGGCCAATGCTCGAGAACACATACCCAATTCCTAGCCAAAGTGGAGTGCGACAAGATTGGCCGCGAAGGGTGCGTGTATGAAATGCCCAATGCCAGCAATGATGGAGTCACACGTCGTCACCGTAGAATAGCACTTCCCTGATGTGGAAAGTTTAGAAACTTTTGCACCGACAGAACCACTCGCCAGACTAGCCACAAAAATTGCGTCTCTCAGGGTGAGAGAAAGCAGTGATCCTGGAACGCCACACTATGGGTCGTTGAGTTGAGGGAGTTGAAGTCCCCTACAGCCTCAAACCACCGCTATCCTCGCTTCCAAATCCAAGGGAGCGAGGAACAACGGGTTGCATTTGCTCATCAGGAATTCGTCAACGGCCGCTTTTGAACCGCCCCAACTCCCGTAATCGTCAATTATGATGACCCCTCTCTGCTGCAGTAGAGGGAAAAGATGCTTCAGCTCGTGCTTAGTTGATTCGTACCAGTCAGTGTCTAATCTTAGCAAGGAAATTTTCTCGGGAATAACGTTCGGGATGGTATCTTCGACTTTTCCCTTGACGAATTCTATTCGACCCGGAGGATAACCAGTGGAAAACACATTCTTCTTGACTTCGGATAGAGATGAAAAAGCCCACTCGTTGTAATCCTCTTGCCGCTTGTCATTCCAAGTCTCCAATACTTTGGAGCCGCCGGGAAGTTCCAAATCCGTACCAGCCGGTCGTGGCATTCCTGTGAAGGTGTCGTACAAGTACAGCTTTCTGCTGGTGTCCCCTTTCGCGAGCAAAGCGTAAGCCATCACCATGATGCTTCCCCCTCGCCATACACCGCACTCAACAAGGTCTCCAGGGATGTTATTGTCAACAATGTACCCTACGGACGTGTAGAGGGCGTACATCCTTTCAATACTCGTCATTGTGTAGTTTTTGCATTTCCGATAGATTTGTACGAAATCCTTCTCGATCATTTTGTTGCGCTCCGGCAAGGGGACAACGTTGTACCCGAGAAGGCTTGCCGACCATCTTACGACTCGCTCCAGACCGGGAATCATAGTGCCAGATTGGTTTCAGGTGCGTGACCTCTAAATCCTTTGCTTACGCCACTTTGACACTTTCGACCGCAAGGTAAGTCATGGATGAGCCTGGCCGAAACTCAGAATCCAAAGGCGAAAAAGGCGAAATGTCGGTCGTTTGCCAAACCGGGACTCGATTCTGATTATACTGGACTCGGCGCCTAAATACCTACTTTACTCTAGTGTCTCTCGTGTTCGACCTAAACTCAGTTCCCTTGGTCGTTGGTTAGTGCGATTGTTTCTCTCGCGCTAGCACCTGTTGTTTCTCAGACATAATCCAATACAGCCTCGCGTGTGTCTGGCTCTTATCTCACCAACGTTGAATTCGCCCGAAGGCAATTTCCCTTGAAAATCTGATGGTGGAATGTGGCCTTGCAGAAGTTGGTCTACTCAAAATGGGGTGCGAAGGTTGCGGTTCCCCCATCATCGAACAGACGCCTGTGCGTGCTCCCAAGAGGATTCGAGAGGTCGAATTCTGATAGCAAAGGCGGAACAAAACTCGCGCATGTCCTTGCCTCCAGCGGATTGAGTAACTTACCGATGCGATATATGCATGACAAGGAGTGAGGAGTCAGGTTTGAAGCCGCTCGACGATTTCATTCGTCAAGGCGACCACTCTCCTACCCCCTTCACCGCTGCAAAGAAATGGAAACTTCCCCGAGTCCTTTCTGCCTATTGAAGCGACGAAATCGTTGAAGAGCAAGAAGTGGGTCGACCTGCCACTGCGCCTCCGAACCATCCCTTTGAAGAGTGAGAGTGTGATTGTAAAGAACATTGAGAGATTCTCAGAGATTGTGTCTAATGTCGGTCTCAAGCCTCCTTCTCGGGTGCCGCCTCTAAAGGTGTAGAAAGCCAAGCCGGCACGTACGTTCCTCTTTTCGCCTATGAATTCTATCTCCATCCATCCGCCCGGAGAGTTGATTGACATTACGATATTGGCATACTGTCGCTTCTTGTTCTTCATGAGTATATTCAGTTGATCGAATGGGAGCGTTGTTCCTGATATCTTGGACACATCGACGCTCACTACCGTTAGGTCACCGAGAAATTTCATTGACAAGTAAGCTACATGGGGTATTATGTGGTAGAAAATGTCGCCTCTCAGCTTACGATACCAGAATCTCCCGTCATCAAGCCGCGGATTGTCATTCCATTCAAGGTACCTGAATATCAATCCATTCAGCCTTCCCGCTCTCCCGCTTTCGAGATATTCACTCGCATATTGGATGGCCGGCAGATAGAGGCAATCGTGACAAACACCCACCCTTAAGTCGCGGCTCCTTGCAACCGAAAGAACGCGATCTGCTTCTTCCACCGTAAGACACATGGGCTTTTCGACGATTACATGGCACCCCCTCTCCAACGCGGCAATCGCCAAGTCACAATGGCTATCAGGGGGTGTTGCGATGTCTACAATGTCAACATTCGTGCGTTCGAACAAGTCAGAGAGACTATGAAACATGCTTCCGATTCCAAACTCCCGACCTGTCGAGTCGAGTGCAGCTTGACTGGTATCGACCAGCGTAATAGCGGCACCCAATTTTTTCCATGCGGAGATGTGTGACCTCCGAGCGATAAGACCACAACCTACCACGGCAACTCGAATCTTCTTTCCACTACCAAACGTATGAGCTGTGGGAAAGGTCAATTCCACTTCAAAGGCTCCCGCCACAGTGACTTCGCTTGATTGGAACCCTACTTGGCCAAGCTTTTGGTTGATCCCGCGCGAAGGTCTGGCCGAACTTCACATGTGCTTCGCCCCTCTGTATTATTCGCTTGCGTGGTGTGTCTAAATGGGAGGGGTCAGCACTAACGCCCCTCTTTGATAATCGGTGGTCCTCAATAATGACCAGAGCGAACAAGATTCCAATCGGGAGGAACGTCTGGAAAACCCCTTCCGGGACGAGGAAAGAGAGCATGCTCCCTGCGACCGCAACGCCAGCTGATGTCCTGCTTGTGGACGCAGAAATAGCAAGGGCGTAAACAGGTACGAAATAGTAAGCTAGAACACCGTGGACGAAGAATCCAAAAACCACCAGGATGCTGACGACCGAAGCAGCGGAAGCCAACTGAAGGAAATTGTCGGCCCGACGGGCTGAATATAGCGAGATGCCTAAGAGTAGAACGAACGCGGGAGCGAGGACCACCAATAAGCCCTGGAAAGAAGCAACTACCCTGTAAGCGAGCGGCTGGCTCACGACCCAGCTCAAGCTCAGCAGGTTCGCTGCACTGCAAACTTGACCCGTGAATTGTCCCGGGATAATGCTGTTTGCGCATGTGAGCTTGTTCGGGATGCTTGTGATTCCCGTTGGGAGGGCACTCACAACTTCGGGCTTGAGTGGCCCAAGCTTGACCAAGGTATAGCTAACCGCATACAGGTAGTTGTCAGCCGCCGTGATGAGAAACGGGACTGAAGCGGCCAAGACCATCGCCATGAAGACTCCGGTGCCCCTCAAAGCCTTTGCGAAGCTCGTTCTTAACTGCCAAGCGAAGAACACTGGAAGCAGGACTATGGTTTCTTGTTTGAAGAGCACAGAAACGGCCAGGGCCACAAATGCTTGGTATGGTCTCTCTTCCAAGAGCAGATACAGCGAGAGGATCGCGAAGAGTGTCATAGGCTGGCTGCTCAGCCACAGATACCCTTCGTTGTACAGCGCGAAGGGCAGGAGGGCGTAGGAGAGGCCTGCGGCAAGAGCGAACTTGGTTTCAAGCCTCCTCAAAGTTATCAAATAAATTAGGCCGGCTGTCAGGGCGTCTGTGAGCACGATGGTCAGAGAAGGGCCATAGGTGCCGAGAAGAATGTAGAAGGGGAGAAGCGCATAGAGGAAGAGCGGCATGTAACTGAAGCCGAAGTCCCTATAGGGGAGATACCCCTGTGCGACAAAGTGCAACTCGGAAACGTAAACGTTGTAGTCAGCCCACGGCGTGGGACCGACGAACGGCACCGGGACCAGTCCATGCGTGATTCGGATTAGGGAAGTGACGAGCCTCGCGATCAGAGCAACGCCGACGACCAGAACCAGTGCCTTGTGCCTCAAATTTCGACCTCATTACAACCGCTGACCGTGTATCCCGCACCCCGTGACTACCCGGTCGCCGTAGCCGTTCCTGAGTTGGAATGCGAGCCGAAGGGGACGAAGTTTATCCGCACCAGCATGCCCGCCTACGCTGCCCCAACCGGGTCCGAGCCATTCGTCCCGAGAGGAGCCCTCCCGGAACGGACCTGTTTCCAGACTGTGTCCTCTCCCTTCAACGCGAGGCTTACGATCCCGTAAAACCTCGCAAGCACTTCGAGGGTCGCTGCCAGCGCGAGCCAGACCGCCCCCTTCCAGACCGAGAACCCTGCGCGCCTCCTGATCTTGCCGCTCTCCTGCACGGCGAACCCGGCGGCGTTCTTGACGAAGCCGCTGTCCATGGTGGGCATCTTCGCCCCGAATTGGAGCGCCAGCTTCACATGCCCCGAGAATATCCTCGACCTCTGCCTCATGAAGTCGACGATGTTGTCCGGCCCCCCGTTCCATACCACAGCGTCGGGAACGCACGCGGTCTTCATCCCCTTGTTCCCCACGGCCGCCTGGACGAACGCCTCGTCCACCGACGTCGTCCCGGTTATCGACGGGACGAGCCCGCGCTTGAATGCTATCATCTCGCCGACCTTGCCGAACCGGCCGTGTAGCCGCCACAAGAGGTGGCTGACGAAGCCGAAGAACGTGTCTGCCGGGTTGGTGGGGATGACAGTCGCGCCCGCCAGCCCGACAGTCGGGTTGCTCAACGCCCCCACCAACGCATCCACTGCCTCTTCGTCCGGGACCACGTCGGCGCTGACCACCACGCAGATGTCTGCGGCCGATGACTGGAGGAAGAGGTTTATGGAAGCGGCTTTGCCCTGCCTCGTCTGTTCCCTCACCAGGCGCACCCTCCTGTCCGCATGGGCAAGCTCTTCGACAGCCTCGTTAGTGCCATCCTTTGAAGAAGAGAAGACAGATATCCTCCGCCGAGCCCCCGAGCCTGCTTGGGTCGCCATGAGCGATCGCAGCACGTTGCGGATGTTCTTCACCTCGTCGTGGGCGAACACGCCGATGTCCACCGTAGAGGACTTGGAAACCTGTTCTACGACAAGAGTTGGGACAGGGCCCCTCCGACCGCGGCCAGCCGGCTGAACGGCATACCGCACGCTCGCCATTGTGCTCTTGGGCCGGCCGTCTTTAATTACCCGTTATGGAACCAAAATATGGTTTCGGGTTCCATCTTCTGGACGCGGACCCTGAACCATAAGCTCACCTTCCTCCCGAGGCTGGTCCCCGTCGGCGCTCAGGTGAAGAGAGCACGCCTGACACCAGAACATCAGCTCCTTTTCGTTCTGGGTCGGCGGCTCTATCAGCTCGTCCGTCCACTCCTCGAGGTCGTTTGGGGTGGTTACGACAGCCGTGGGAAAGACTTGCGGGAAAGGGGAAATCAAATCCTGCGGACGAACGCGGAGAGAGTGGCCGCGAGCATGCTGCAAGACGCTTGCCAGAAGAGAAGCTCGGCTCGGGGGAAGGGTGGCCGGGCTCGCCCTGGACATAAGGCACAGCGACAGGGGACTGGCCGGGAGCGACGTCTGGTGCGTGGTTGGTAGGCGGAGGAGCTCAGCCAGCAGGGACTTGGGGTGAGGCCTCGCTGCGGCGGCATGCTACAGAAGTTACAGATGTTACAGGAAAAAGGGCACCCCCCTCCCCCGGGTGAGTGACCCTGGCTTAGGCGCCCCAGCAGCCGCAGGCGGCCTGTGCTCTGAATGTTCTACGATGCGGGCTGAGCAGAAGACCGCAGACTGAGGTCCCCTCCTGACGCTGGCCGAACCATCTCGCATGGGGAAGTCGTTGACCGACACGAACGCAGAATAAGCGCCAGCGGTTTCCCAGGTTTCACAAAAATCGGAGGGCGGAGGACGTCCCCCGTCCTCCGCGGTGAAAGCGCGTCTCTATGAGGCTGTGACTGAGATGGTCGAGGTGATGCCGTTGGAGAGGACTATACTGAAGGTGTAGGTCGTACCGGCGGTGAATGTGCTTGACGTCCATTGTCCTGTGCCACTTCCAGCATCGACGGTAATGACTGTCGTTACAGCTGGAGGTATCGCAGATGCTGTAAATGTCGTTCCGCCGGGAGTTTCGGTGTATGTGGTTGAACCAACGGTTACGGAAACCGAGGAGACGGTTACTGATTGACCACCACTGTTACTGAAGGTCAGCGTCAAGTCACCGGTCGAGGCTACAAGGCTGGAACCGACCACTTGTGCCTGTGCGCTCTTTGTGCTCGACCCGAACAGGCCGAATATGTACCCTGCCACCGCCGCGAAGGCGATGAGGGTGGCTGCGATGATGAGGACTGTTGCTATGATTGGAGAGATGCCTTTTCTTTGTCGTCCTGATATCTTCATTGGGCTTCGGTCCTCTCAGATTATATTAACGGTTGTGTAGGGCAACTATGGATGCCGAATCCATATCGCTGAAAACGCGGTCCCTTTCATCTCGGCGGGTGCCCTGGTACGGCCCCTTCGACAGGGAAAAGAGGTTCATGGAGAGCCTGGACCTCCGTCTGATACAGAAGGCTCTGTGGCCCCTACTCATCCTGTTCGTCCTCCTCAGCTTCTCTGACACACTGACCACCCTCCTGGCTGCCGCGTCCGGGCAGGGCTTCGTCGAGTTCAACCCTATCGCCTCCCGCTTCTTCCAGCTAGGCTTCGCCGGGTTCATGCTCGCGTACCTGCTGAAGTTCGTCCCAGTGGTCCCCCTCTTTTACATGGTCTGGTGCAGGAGGGAGGACCCCAAAGACGACTTCCAAATCAGGCTCCTCAAGTTCACGGCTTTCGTGGTGCTCGTGGCCGCCGACATAGGCCTAGGGGCGATAGTCATCGGGAACAACCTCCCTCTCCTTCTAGGTCACGCATTCTCCTGACGAACGCCTGCGGACGGGGGCGGTACTGGTCAGGCATCCCTTTCTGGGGGCCCCTCGGTGCCGACCTGATGCCATGACCAACGGCACATGGGGGCCTCTGCGCAGCAGGCGGGCACGGGTCTTATATGCCGCATGCGCATACGCAAGCGCATGGTCAAGGTCATATCCCTCTCGGAGCAAGCGTACAGGGAGCTGAAGAAGAACAAAGGGGAGGGGGAGTCGTTCTCCGTCGTCCTCAAGATAAGCAGGGGGAAGCGGGGCTCGATTGCAGGGTTCATAGGCGCCTGGGAGGGAGACGACCTGGGCAGGATCGAGGAGACTCTGAAGAGGGAGAGGCAGTCTGTCCGGTCAAAGGAGCCTTCCTTCTGATTCGTCTGCTGCGAGACCGACTTCCTCGTGGCCATCCTAAGAGGGGACAAGGATGCGGCAGAACGGCTAAAGACGCTCGAGGCGGGAGGCGAAGCCCTGACCGCGACGGCCGTAACCGCCTATGAGCTGCTGAAGGGAGCCCGAATGTCGGCTCGCGCCGAGCAAAATACATCGAAGGTCGTGGCTCTCTCGAGGAGGCTGGAGGTCCTGCCGGTCGGGGAAAGGGAGGCGGAGCTCGCGTCCTCCATATACGCCAAGCACGCTCCGAAGGGGAAGATGATGGGAGAGTTCGATGTCTTGATCGCAGCCGTTGCAAAGGAAAACAGCGAGGCGCTTCTGACCCGCGATGAAGCGTTCAGAGGAGTCGAAGGTTTGAAAACGCTTCGATGGTGAAGAACAGTAGAAGCGACACATAGGTCCGCTGGTGAACTACCAATGCCTGAAGGCATTGGCTTGCTTCACGGGGACGAACTTGCTTATCCGCCTGCGTTGGACAAGTAGAGGCTGCCCCTCCGCACGGGCCTGTCCCAGACCCGTTGCCGAGATGTTTCGTGCCGCGTTCACGTCCCTATCGAGGGCAAGACCGCAGTTCAGGCACCAATGCGTCCTTTCGTCCAGTCCTTTCGGAACCGCAGTCCCGCATCCGGAGCATTTCTGCGATGTCCCCCTGGGTTCGACGAGTACGACTCGCCCGCCTCGCCTTTCCGCCTTGTAGGCAGTCATCCGGCGCAGCTGGCCCCAGGTGGCATCCATTATTGCCGATGTCAGGTTGTGGTTCTTCACCATGTTCAGGATTCTCAGGTCCTCGCGGACGGAGGACGCGCGTGACCGACCCCGTTCTGGTCCGGGCAGGCACGCCTGCGTGCGGTAGTGTTCAGATTACCACGGGCATTTTACCATACCATGGAAATGGTCAGCGTCAAGGTGGACAAAGAGACAAGAGACAAGAGACAAGAGACAAGATGCGGCGGCTCTCCTACATCAACTGGAGGGAGACCGTAAGGCGGGGCATCGAAGCCACCATCGAAGCGGAGGAGCTCAAGAACAGGAACGTCGACCCTCGCGACATCAGAGCGGGGGTCGCCATCGCTGCTTCGGTCAGGCGCAAATCCGGGGGATGGGACTCGACGTAGGAGATAAGGAAGTGGAGAGGCCGGAGAAGATAGCCGTGGTCGACGCCTCGGTGGCGGTCAGGTGGTTCGTCGAGGAAGAGTTCACCAGGCAGGCTCTGGCGATGGCAGACGACTACCAGGCCCGGAAGGTGGACCTCAGGTCCACGCAACTCTTGCCGTTCGAGGTGCTCAACGCCCTCAGGTACAACCCTTAGATGGGGCTCTCCGAGATCGCGAAGGCAGGGGACGCGCTCTCGAGATTCGGAATCGGCCTCCACCCCCCTCCTTGGCGAACTGAAAGACGCCTGTCTGAAGGCGGCGTTCGAAAGAGGTCTGACCGTTTACGACACATCCTATCTGTCTCTGGGTGAGCTGCTGGGATGCAAGGTCTACACGGCGGATGCGAAGCTCCTCGAAAAGACAGGTGACGAGGGCACTGTATGCCACGTCAAAGACTACCCGTCCACCTAGGCCTGATCCTCCTCCGCGTGTGCAGGACGACACCATTTTGGTCGCTCGCGATGACACAATACAGCGGCAGCAGGCATGGAAAGCCAGGAAGGTCGCGGATAACGCGAAGGCTTCCGCGGTCCAGCCCCCGTCGCGTGTCGCAACGCGCCTCGGGGCTGAGGCGCATGGGTCCGCCCGATGTCACAGGTCTAAATGGGTGTTCGAAGATTTAAATATTCATTTTGTAAATATCGATGGCGTGGCCACCAAGACGATTACGGTGAACGTGCGAGCCGACGTCGAAGAGCGGTTCAGGAGGACGGCTGCGGCAGTCCACGGAAAGCGCAAGGGATACCTGGGCAAGGCGCTGACCGAGGCGATGGACAGATGGGCACAGGAGAGAGAGGGGAGCGATTCGAAGGCGCAGGCGGTTCTGATGCTGGAGAACGGGCTCGACCTCGGCGGGGTGAAGTACTCGCGACGTGAAGAGCTCCATGAGCGATGAAGCGTTCTTCGACACCAACATAATCGCCTACTCCTTCGACAGGAGCGTCCCGAGCAAGCGGCGGGCGTGCAAGAGGCTCGTGAAGGCGGTGTACGACGGGGAGCTGAAAGGCCACCTGTCGAACCAAATCCTCGCCGAGCTCTTCGTCGTCCTGACCTCCAAGGTAGGCAACCCGCTCTCCCCCCAGAAGGCGAGCGCCATAGTCGAAGGGTTCGCCGGGTCTCCCGCCTGGAAGGCCGCGGACTACAGAACTGCCACAGTCAGGCAGGCCGCCGCGGACTCGGCAACCACGAAGGCGCCGTTCTGGGACCTGCTCATCGCCGAGACGATGCGGGAGGCAGGGGTGAAGAGGATCTACACCGAGAACGTGAGGGACTTCGCCCGCGTCCCCTGGGTCGACGCCGTGGACCCAATGCGGGAAGGGACGTCTGCCTAGGCTCGGCAGGGACCTCCGGAACGAGGCCGGTCACGTCACTCATGCCCTACGGGGAAGATGGCCCCCCCTCTGCCGTCATGGCTGGGTGCGAGCCAACCCTGGTCCACCACTTTGGCGCCTTGACGAACTCCACTCCTTCGGCCTATTCCGTCGGGTAGAGGTCGATGCCCCCCGCGTCCCGGCGGCTGTTGAGCTTCAGAATGGCGTCCTTGGGCCCGACTACCGACGCTCCGAGGTCTCCGTGCCCTTGTCCAGCAGGCGCTCTGCCAAGTCTCGAGGGTCGACGCGTTTGAGGCCCAGGATCTCGTCGTAGACGGAGTCAGTGGACACCATGGTGTGGTCTGGATCGTGGAGCAGGCACGCGGCCGCGCGGTAGGCGTCGAAGATGCTGGACAGCCGATATGTTGCGACGAGGGACAGGGCGAGGAGGTCGTTGTCAGTGGATGTGCTCGTCCAAGTCAGGTTGCCTATCCGGGTGAGGGCGCCCGCCTTCGAGAGCGCCTCCTCCGGCCTCTGCCCGCTCCGAGACAACAAATAGTAGAGTTCATGTAACACCTCCCTGCCTGCGTAGAAATTCCGCGCTTCCCCCTCGTGCACAGCTTTGAGCAGCGTCTCCGCGGGCGCCTTCAGCCAGTCGCTTTCCTTGATGTGGGCGTGCAAGACATCGCTTTCTATCATCAACCTACCCTTGACCCCTCCGCTCGGCCCGTCCATGGGCGTCTCGGGAGGCGGCAGCCTCCGCCGCTTTCTTCAGGGCTTTGACCTTTTCATCCGCCTTCAGCCATGACGAAGAGTCCTTCAGTGGGTCTCTGATTGGAATTCCGAAGAAATACTCGGCCCCATAGACTATCACCACTGAGTTCCCAGGCTCCGCGATGCCCTTCGGCAGCGTAATCCTCCCCCTGTCGTCGACCTTTGATACTTGAGACATCCCCCGTCATAACCATGGTCCCCACTGTTAAGTTCTATCCCCCGTATGCCAGATTCCGCCCCACTGATGGGGCACGCTCCCACGGCTCGCCCCTGCCCCGGCTGTCCTATCATTAGGACCGCGAGCGGACTAGAACGGCGCCCTGTCAGCGGCTAAGAGCGGCAACCGCTCCGCCATATCAGAAAACATCCGTCCCGCTGAGTCTCCGTCGCGGCAGGGCGACCTAGACGGCCCGGAAGCTCCCGGTGTACGCGAAGACCTCGCGCTTTGCCATGTCCTCTACTATCACGCCCTCCGGGACCCCCTTGTAGACGAACAGCGTGTACGACCTCGTCCCCGCCTGGCTCAGCGCGTCCACCTCCTGGAACGACTTCAGGGCGTCCGAGACCTTCTCGACCCTCGACTTGTAGTCGTCCACTATCCTTAGGGTCACCTGGGCCAACGCCCCCTGAGGGTCTGAGGAGTTCACCGGGAGCGAGCCGACCCTGGTCCACCCCCTGGGGGCCTGCTGTCCCCCCTTGTCCTTCTTCGCTTCCTTCTCCTGCTTCTCCTTGGGCTGGGTGTGACCCTGGGGGCTCCTGAGCTGCTCCCCGAGCTGGTGCCCGTACTCCTCCTGCCGCGCCTTGTAATATTGAAGCATCGCCTCGAGGTAAGCCGTCGCGCTTTCCTTGCTCGGGAACTTCACAAGGCCCGAGTTGAGCTCGAGGTTGTCACGGAGCATCGGGCGCCGCCTACTCCTTCTCTAGTGTGTCCTTGACGAGGTCCGACTCCACGGAGTCGTAGAACTGCTTGCGTGAGTCCTTGATGGCCGAGTTCCCCTCCTTGAACTCGCGGAGTATCTTCTCCACAAGGTAAAGCCTCGCTTCGGCCCCCTTCTTCCTTTCGCTTATCTTGACCCTTAGCTTCGGCGCCCACTCCTGGACCACGTTGAGTATGTCCGCGGGCTTTAGGTCAGACAACGGCTTCGAGAACGGTTTCCCGTCGGCGTCGAGCCCTATGATGACGGCGTCAGCCCCTATGATCGCCTGCTTCACATGGTTGAGGGGCTCCCCGAGCGAGACAGGGCGTATGGAGATGGCCGTCCCCACCCCGGCCTGGATGGCCTTCATCGACTCCACTAGCTTCATCGTCTGAGTGTACTCCAACTCCTCTATCTCCGACAGCTGGGCCGCGTCGCTCTGGATCTCGCGCATCTCGCGTATGACCTCCTGAGGATCGGGGGATTGTTCTTCAGTGACTTCCTTCTCCTTCGTCTCCTGGGCCGCTGGCATTGACCACGATGTGCCCTTTCGCTAATAATAGGTTTGTGAACCCGTAATCCATACGACGGCACCTGCAAAATCGCACGGGGGGACAGCAGCGCAGCTGTGCGGCTTCTCAGTGGGAGCAAGCCCCGCCGTCACCCTTCTCCCACCCCGGAGAGCTCTATGTACGCCTTCGTGAAGAATTTCATCATCTCATAGGGGGTATCGAGGACTGAGTTGACCTTGAAGTACTTCCTGATCTCAGGGCTCTCCACCCCTATCCCCACGAGCATTATGCCCATCTTCCCCGTCTCCTTGATCTTGTCCAGCAGCTCCTCTTCTATCCCCGCGTACCCCGTCGGGCGGCCGTCTGAGACCACCACCAGGTACTTGCTTTCGATGGGGCGCGAGTTGAGGGCCCTCGAAACCACCGCCAGGGCGTCTGGGAGGTAGGTCCCTCCCTTCTGCGACAGCCCCCCTATCCTCGACTTCGCCTCGATCGAATAGTGCTCGTCGAAGTCCTTCACGACCTGGAGGCTGTCGTTGAACCCGAAGAGCCCCCACCTGCTCTTCTCCCTCATCACCGTACTCGCAACTTCCGCCAGGCACGTCGCTATCCCGCGTATCTCGAGGGACGACTTTGACACGCTCTTGCTCGCGTCCACGAGTATCGCCCACGCCTCGTCCTTCAGGATGGGCTCCTCCCTG
Source organism: Nitrososphaerota archaeon (assembly GCA_029785195.1). Taxonomy (GTDB): domain Archaea; phylum Thermoproteota; class Nitrososphaeria; order Nitrososphaerales; family Gagatemarchaeaceae; genus UBA183. Next base: position 25,581 of record JAFMAD010000001.1, on the reverse strand, counting down.
ACGAACACGTCCGACCTCTGCGAGCCTGACGCCACCACCTGCATCGCCATAGGCATGTCCACCTGCCCGCTCAGCTTCCCAGGCTCTTCGTCGGTGACGTTCTTGATTGCGAGGAGCTGGTTCTTGATGTTGCGTATCGGGCCCGCGAGCTCGGCCCTGGCCCTCAGGAACCCCGCGTAGTCCCCGTCTGGGTAGCCCACGCCGTTGAGCCTGGTGCTGGCGAGGAGCTTCTTGTAATACTCTGTGACCTTCTGCCTCTTGGAGTGCTGGTCCTGGAGGGCCGCGAGCGAGTCCTTGAACTCTGGTTCGTCGGGGAGCTCTCCCGCCCCCCCTTCGACCCCGATGGCCGCGAGGGCGCTCGCGAGCTTCGGCTTCCCCTTCCCCTTGGCCTCGAGGTGGTCACTGTAAAGCGAGTCCCCCGAATGGGCCTCCGTGTGCGGGAAGGCAGGTATCTGCGGGAGGACCACCTTGTCGAACTGCTTGTAGATCAGTTCGGCAGCCTTCAGGAGGAGAGGGTTCCTGGGGTCGTCCGCGGAGTTCTCCACCATCCCCCGCACCTTCTCGGCGACCCTGAATATCGCCTGGTCCTCGTCGACGCGCCCCCCTTTGTCGGGGGCGACCCCCCAGAGGGCGACCAAGAGCTTCGCGGCGGTCCTGAGGCCCCTGCTCTCGACATCATCTAGGTCAGGCATCCGCGAAGCCGCAACCAGGTTCGCGTAGGCGATGTCTGTCATTACCCCGGGCCAATCGTCCCTTGCGGCAAGGGTGATGCGATAGTCCTCCAGGAGCGACACGGTGAATATCGCGGGGAATCGCTCCTTCTCTTTTGCCCATTTTGCGAGGGGCTTGAGGTCTCCGTGGGAGACGTGGAAGGCGGCGTGGTACAGCGAAGCCCTGAACAGGCGCCAGAGGGTCCCCCATCCCTGCTCGTCTGCGTCGGCGTAGAGCCCCTGCACGGACACCATCCCCTCCTTCTCCTTCCGAGGGACAGGTATCTTGACGACGTACCCGTCCCCCTCCAGCCCGACCGAGGGCCTCGCCGCCGCCTCGCTCAGTATCAGCCTGAACCGATCGTGGTCGACGCCCGAAACGCTGGAGAAGGTGGTCCAGGCGTATTCTAGGATGTTCATTTGGCCCCGGCTTTGGCGTCCCCGACGACCATCCTGACGACCCGCCGGACGTTGTTCTGGACCTCGGGGTCGTCCGCGGTGAGCGCTATTATCGTCTCCTCAGCCGCGAGGGCGGGGGTGAGCCCGTCGGCGACGAGGGTCCCCCAGTTGACCAGGTCCCCGACCGAGGGCGCGTAGGGGAGGTCCCCGGTCTTGTACTGCCGTCGGATCTCGGCGGCCACCCTCACCAGCTTTTCGGCGACTGGGTTGTCTATCTTGGCCCTCTTGGCTATCATCTCCACTTCGTCCGGGGCTATCTTGCTCCCGACGCTGAGGTAGTCGAAGTCGATCCAGACGGTCATCCTCCGCCTGAAGGCGGCGTTGAGTGGCTTGGTCCCGGCGAACTCAGCAGAGTACGGGTTCATGCTGATTATGACGAAGCCGTTGGGGTGCCTCGGGATCACCTCGTTGTCCCTCTCGTTGAGGACCATGTGACCTCTAGTGTCGAGTATCGGGTTCAGCCTGGTCGCTATGTCCTGCTTCATCATGTTCGCCTCGTCGAGGTAGAGTATCCCACCGTACCTGCACCAGGAGACTATCTGCCCGTCGACCCAGTTCTCCTTCCCCAGCCCCACGAACCTCCCGAAGAGGTCGTAGACGGACGTCTGGAGACCGCAGTTGATCTCCCAGAGTGGGAGCCCCGCTAGCTCGGCGACCAGGTACGTGATGTGGGTGTTGTGCGTGACGATGCCGTCACCGGCGACGAAGGTCTCGGTCCCGGGGACCTGGAAGTCGTAGACCCACCCCTCGTGCGCCTCCATCTTCACCTCGACGACCCGCTCCCACTTCGCTATGGTCCTCTCGGACCGGAGCGAGGACGCACCCCCTATCGTCATGACGATGCTCGGAGAGGGGGCGGTGTTGACCACAGGGAGGAAGACCCCCGCCTTCAGGTCCGACGCCTTCACCGTCCCTTCGAGGGTGACGAACGAGTGGTCTGGCGTGGCAGCGAGCTTCCGCCCCGAAGCGGTCGTCACTACCGCGATGGGGCCGGAGTAGGCGCTCCGCGCGATGGCGGCCGGGTGCCTCCAGACTATCTCGCCGGTGCGCTGGTCGAAGGAGAGGACGAAGAGCTCGCCCACGTCGACGCGTATGGTCTCCCAGCCGTCGGCCGCGTAGACCTTCTTCCCTGACGCCTTCAACGACTCGAAGACGCCTTCTATCGTCGAAGACCCCCTCCTCCCGTCGCGGATCACGTCCACCTCTTCCGTCCCCCTCACGCTCTTCCCGGTCCCCGACGGCCCGATGAGGGCGCACTGCTTGAAGTGATAGAGGGCGCGCATTATCCTCACCACGTAGTTCTCCCCGTGCTCGACGTAGTCAGGGGTCCCCTTCGGGACCAGCGCCTGGAGGGACGGCCCCATCGAGTACCCTTCTGACAGGCTGTACTTCCCAACCTTGTACTTCTGCTTCAGGTCCTGCTTCCCGAAGCGCGGCTTGAGCGCTATCTTCACGGTGAGCCTGGCGTTGTCCCCATCGGCCCTCACGCTGGTGGTCCCCGGTGCGTCCTCGGCGCTTGACATCCGGGACGCTGTGGTATGATTTTGCATAAAATGGGTTGCGAACCCCGGCTATGAATTTGGAGTCTATGACCGTTAAATACGCTTGAGACGAGTTCCACGCTGAGACTTGGTCGACATAGAAGTATCCGTCAAGGGGATAGAGGCGAACAAGACGTCGGACGAGGCGAACGAGTCGACCCAGGTCACGTTCAATGTCAACTCCACCATCAACGAGTCGGACAGGGGCCCGGGATTCCTGAACCTGAAGTTCTCGATGGACGTGGAGACGCAGCCAGCTGCCGCGAGGGTCTTTGTGTCAGGGATGGCGACCCTGAAAGGGAAGGACGAGGAGATCGAACAGCTGATAGGGGCGAAGGAGCAGGACGGGACCCCCGCGCTTTTCATGAAGATCTACCAGCGGGTGTACCCCACGATGTACCTCCTGTGCGGCTCCCTCAAGATCCCGTACCCCGCACCCGGGCTGCTGAAGCTCAACAGGATAGCCTCAGCCGAGCAGGAGGTCGCGAGGTAGTTACCCGGCATAGACCGGGAATATACATCACGAATTCCCATAGATTTAAGTGACAAAGGTGCTGAGGGAACTAAAGGCCAAGTCGTAGAAGCATGAGGAAACAGATCGCCGTCCCGAGGAACACCAGCGCTAGGACCGCTGAATTAGTCAACCTGATATCTGTAATCGGGCCAGACATCCCTGAAATCGCAAGGCAACTGGACCAATTCAAGGAATCAGTGAGGTACAGGTACAAGGAGAAGGTGCTGAGCAAGGGCTTCGCCGTCCACGCTCTTCCCAACCATGAGAAGCTGGGGCTGCGGAGAGTGGTGTTGATACTGGACTTCAATTCGCTCTATGCCGCCTATGCGAACTCGATTTTGACAGCGATGAACGAGCTCTGCTATGTCGTATATTTCGAGAAACGGATGTTCCATGGTGACTTCGTTGTAGAAGCGAGCGTTCCCTCCGAGCATGTCAGAGATTTCAGGGACCTGATGATGAAGCTCCAGGAGAAGGGCCTCTTCAAGAGTCTCCAGGTCTACGAGTTCGATTGGTTCAGGGCCGTGCCGATGAAGGCTGAATCATACGACTTCGACACCGGTAGGTGGGATTTTAACTGGTCCGCCGGGCTCAAGCTTTCCGGTGATGCTGGATACCGACCTTCTAACAAGGTCAAATTCGACAAATACGACCTCCTAATTCTCAAAGAGCTGCAGACAGACGCCACCAGAAGCTTCGTCGATGTCGCGACCAAGCTGAAGGAGAACTACAAGAAACTCGCCTGGCATTACAAGACGCACGTGCTCGAGCGCGGGCTCATCAACGGCTACAGCCTAAGATGGATGGGAACTAGCTACAGTACTCTCCTCGAAAAGGCGCTACATAGGAAGCACCGATATCAACACCTGGCCCTGCTTGGGACGCACTTGACCGAGATGGAACGGATCCAGCTGATGGCGAAGTCGAATGGGGTCCCGTTCCTCTGGAACGAGATGGTAGGGAAGAACGAGTACTGCGCGCACTTCTACTTCCCGACAGAGTATATCACGGAAGCATACCAGTACCTGACAGACGCCATCTCAGGAGCCAAGGACAGAGTTTCAGTGATGCCCCTTGACCAGACCGAGGCCTTGTCCTTCACCGTGTCTTACCAGCTCTTCGACGAGCGGAAGAAGGAATGGACTCTCAATTCAGGCGAGCTGCTTGACAGATTTGGTGGACTAATCGCAAAAATAGCAGAGATAGGTGGAACCGCCTAAGTAGAACCGGATCCACCTATGATGTCCAGAGGCCCCAGATGCAGACCTAGCGAGGCGAAAACAATGCTCGCTCCGGTCAGGGCCACCATGCCGAGTCGGATTTTCTCGTCGAGAGTCATTGCGGCACCGGTCCGTCGCCGTCTGATTTAAACCAAGCATTTCGGTCGATTTAGAAACCCTGTGTCTGTGTATTTTCTAAGGTTTTTTAATGCCGCCCCCGGTGGTCTTGGGCTTCGCGAGTCAGCTCAGGAACGCCGTCAACGTGAGTATCGCGAATATCGCCAGCTGCCCGAGGAGAGCCCACCTGAGTATCACTATCCCGTCGTAGCCAAGCTCTCCGCGCGCGTGGCTCCTCGTCGCCATCCTGTACAGCACCCCGAACACGGAGAGGAGGGCCGCCGCAAAGACGAGTATCGCGACGAGGGCGCTTGTGTTCAACCCATCCCCCCTAATACACCGCCAGGTGCGCCATGACCAGTATTATCAGGACCTGGAAGACGGCCTGGCTCGCCGCGAGGCGGACGTTCCTCATGGTGAGCTTCGAGATCAGCCCCGGGTCGGGCTTGACCTTCGCGAGCTCCAGGAATATCCTGACCCCGTTGGGGAGGAAGACCCCGAACCCCTGGACTGTGAGCACCACGACTATCGCGCCGGCGGCGAGTATCCACGGGTCCGCGAGGTTGAACTTCCCCATCGCCTGCGCGAGGTAGATGCCTGACGTGATGGCCACGGCTGCGAGCGATGGTATGATGAAGAAAGTGGTCGGCGTGAGCCTCTTGGCGACCTCGACCCTGGCTGGTATCTCGAGGGACCTCAGCACCCTGGAGAGGACGAGCCCGGTGTACAGGTCGAACCCTGTCCAGCTCGCCCCTGTCAGGACGTGGACGTAGTCCAGGACATAGAGGCTCTTCATGGCGAGCCCGAGGACGAGCACGACGGGAGGTATCACCCCTATCGCGAAGCTCCACTTCAGAAGGGACCGTGTGAAAGGCGGGAGTCCCGGGGGCGGAGCGGTCGATGTCTGCGCCAGGCCGTAGGTTGCTGTCTTCTAGGATTTAGCCGTGACGTCGCCCCGCGCATCTGTTGTTTGGTGGTCCGCCTAGAACGCCGACGCGAGCTCGGTGACGTCCTCTTCCCCTACCTCCTCGAGGATCTTCTGGTAGGCGTACATCACGCTTGACCCCTTGAGGGTCAGCTCGTAGCGCTTCCTCGTCCCCTCCGTCACCCACTTCAGCAGCCCCCTCTGTATCATCTGGGTCAGGTGGGTCTGCAGGGCGACCCAAGACAGGTTCGCCTTGTACATGATCTGCGTGGGCTTCTCTGCGCCTGACTTTATCACCTTGAGCATATCCATCCTTATCTCGAGCTGGGAGCGGCGCGCGAGGACCTTCCTCTTCTCCGCCATCGAGGACGAGCCCTGGACTTCGGTCGTCTCCGCGGTTTCGCCGTAGAGGCCTAGGTTAGCCATCTTTGCCACCAACGCATGACACAACAGGGGATATCTCGGTGTGTTCGCTCAATCAGGACATACACCTGGACGGGGCGTATGGGCCGGGGATACCGAGCCCGAGTCCATGCAACGCCGCCCATGGATGGCCCTGCGACCCGCGATCCGTCAGAGCAGCGCGGGGATGTATGACACCAGCCCAACCGCCGCCTGCAGCCCCACCGCCTTCTTCACCGACAGCCCCTCCTTCGCCGCCATCCTGAGCGCGAGGAGGTTAGCGAACGACGCGATCGGTCCGAGGTTCCCGGCTAGGCCGGCTTCGACTGCTATCTTCGGGGCCGCGTGCGCCGACACCCCTGTGGTGTTGACGAGGAGCTGGGTGACAGGGACGTTGCTTATCAGGTTTGACAGGACGCCGATGAAAGCCCCGGAATAGGGCTCCTCAGCGAGGGCGGCAGGCCCGACGTACGGGGCGATGTAGTCGACGAGGACGTAGGCGACGACGGTGACGGACGCGATGAAGCCATAAAGTATGAGAAGAGACCTCAGGTCGAACTCCTTCCAAAGGGCGTGCAGGCTGCGCCGTGTGGCAGCGAACCCCCCCGCGAACCCGACGGCGAGAGGGACGTAGCTTGGGAGGGCGTAGAAGTCGGCGATCAGGACCGCGGCGGTCACGTAGGCCAAGTAGAGCGCCGGGTAGTACGACCCGAGAGGAGGGGGGACGTCCCTCGGCCCCCTGAAGCGGCGGGAGAGAGGGAAGATGGCGACGGAGGCGAGGACGGCGGACGCGAGGACCGGCTCCCATGTCCCCTCCACGAACCTGACGAACCCCACCCCCGATGACGTCCATAGGATTATGTTCTGCGGGTTCCCGATGGGAGTGAGAGAGCTGGATATGTTGGTGAAGGTCACCTCGGCTACGATGAGCGGGACAGCGTCGAGGCGGTGGTTCTTCGAGTACCTGATGAGGGCCGGGGTGAGGATGAGGACGAGCACGTCGTTCAGGATGAACGGCGAGACGACGAAGGTGACCAGGGACACCGCAAAGAGTATCCCCACCCTCGGCTCGACGGCCGCCAGGACCCTGCGGAGGAATGAGTACCCGTCCATCGCCCTGAACTGCGCCGCGATGCCGAAGAAGAAGGCCAGGGAGACGTAGACGGACAGGTCGAACGGGCCGAATACGAGGCCGGTCAAGTAACACCGCATCGGGCATCTATCTCGTTTTATAAGCGGTGGAGGGCGCTCCGGCTTATGAGAGCGGCAGCGGCGGTGCTCCTGGCGCTCCTTTCTGTCGGGCTCGTCGTCCCGGGGCTCGCCGTGTCCGGCCAATCCTCCGCGGGGCGCGCGCCTTCGGCGCTGGCTGTCAGCGTCATCCCCCCCGTCCTCCCCGCCGACTCGAGCCCGCACCAGGCCCTGGTGATCTCGCTCCTTGACTCGTCGGGGAGGCCCACCCTGTCCCTGACGAACGTGACGATATACCTCTCCTCGTCGAACTCTTCCGTCGGGTCCATCCCCACAACCGTGACCCTCGCGGCAGGGCGCTCGTTCGTGCAGGTGCCTGTGTCGACTTCCTCCCACCCCGGTTCGACCACCCTCGCAGCCACCAGCGCCGGCCTGCAGCCTGCCTCCTTCACGCTGAAGACTGCCGTCCCGACGTCGAACCCGGTGGCGCTCGCTCTCTTCCTCGCCCCGCCTGAATCCGTGACCGCGCTGTCCGGGCCCGACGGGGCCTTCGCCGTCCAGGCAGTGAACCCTGCGGGGGGGCCCGCGCTGTCGGCATCCGGGACGGGCGTGGTGGTCACCGGGTCCAACGGGACCGTGTTTAGCGGCCCGATAGACACGGCGATACCCCCGGGGGCAGACCTGGCTTACGGCACCTTCGTGGTGCAGGAGGGGGGCTCGACGACGCTCACGGCGCTCGCCCCCGACCTCGCGACCGGGTCAGCCCAGCTGAGCGTGTCCCCTGCCTCCGCCGACCTGACGATATCGGCGTCCCCGCCGTACATCAGCGCAGGAGAAGAGGCGACGGTGACCGTTTCGATTGACGTCCTGGGGATGCCCGTCCCCGGGGCGACAGTGACCCTCACGGCAACAGGCGGGACGCTACTCCCCGGCGGGACGCTCGTCATGGGAGCAGACGGCCAGGCGGTGACGCACTTCGCCCCCTCGGGGCCAGGCGCCGCCACGATAACGGCCTCGTCGAACAGCGCTCTGCTCGGCCCCCTCGCGGCGACGACGACGGTCGTAGTGACCAGCACGACTTCGACCGCCACGGGCGCACCCCCGCCCCACGGCGCGTCACTCAGGGTCTACGAGCTCATCCCCGTGATAGTCATAGCGCTGGTGGTGTTAGGAGGGTTCCTCCTTGTCAGGTACACGCTGAAGAAGAGGGGCGCCGCGGCGGCAGGGTACGAAGCCCCTGAGAAGGCCTAGCCTATCCGGGCCGTCGTCTCTATCGCTATCCCGTCGGCCTGGACTGTGTGCCTGAACGTCTTGGACTTTGGTATCACTCGCCTGAGCTTCTGGACCTCCACCTCCCCTTCCGCCTGGCCGAAGCCCTGGGCAAACTTGAACGACATGACCCCGTCGACCAGGCTCTTGATGAAGTTCACGTGCTTCTCGTCGTGGACCCCCTCTGGGAGGGTGAGGAAGTGCACCCCTCCGTACCTGTGCACCGCGCCGACCCAGAACATCACCAGGTCGGTGATCTCCTGGCGCGGGTACGCCCCCATCAGATAGCTGAAGTTGAAGATGCTCCAGCGCCCCTCCTTCAGCTTCTCGACGAAGTCCTTGGTGAGGCCCCCTAGTGACGAGCCGAGCTTGATGACCTCCTCCATGGGGTTCTCCTCCAGCACCTCCGCGAGGCTCTGCAGCTGCGGAGGCATGGGCCTCGAGTAGACGAAGGACCTGTCGTCGAGGTAGGGGCGTATCCCCCAGTGGTAGAGCGCCATGTCCTCCACGACGTCGTTTAGAGGGGTCTCTGGGTTGTAGTAGACAGCCTTCCCGCCGACGGAGAGGTGGTTGTAGACCGCCTGGTCGGCGAAGGTGACGTAGTGGGTCCCTGGCCCCCCTGTGAGGAGGTAGACGGAGCTCTCGGGGAGCCCGCCTCCGAGGACGTACTCCAGCCCCTGCAGGCCGAGGTTGGTGAGTTTGATTCCAGGAGCAGACTGTTCGGTATCTGCGCGCTGGCCGTCGTAGGCCAAGTGAACAGGGAATCGCCTTTAAACCTCCTATATATGCGCTTTGTTTTCCCCCGCCCCAATATCATGCGTTTTCCGGCCTTGGGATGGGGGAAAAACGCCGAGTCCGGGTGCGGGGGGAGATCCCCCGTTTGGCAGGGCCTGGTTGGCTAGCCCGTCTGTCCGGCTACCACGTTGTAGATGAACTTCCCGCCGTCGACTGTGGCTATGGTGACTTGGTAGGAGGTGCCCGCGGAGGCTGTCATCCCGAAGACGTTGAGCTGGCAAGTCTGCTGGGCGGCTTCGGTGGATGTGGTGGTCGCCGGAGCGGACAGCAACGTAGATGAACTCGAGGCGGTGGTGACATACTCAGTCGGAGTGGGCGCGGTAGTCACTGTCCCGCATGTCCCGAAGAACTGCGCGGCTACGCCGTTGAAGTAGACCGCGGAGACAGACACCGACCCCGTCCCTGTGTTCCTGAGGTACATCGTAAGGTAGTTCTGCGGCGAGACCTGGAAGTTGTAAGCGTCGAGGCTTATCTGCTCCGTGAGCTGGTTGACGTGGGAGTTTGTGAGCGTCCCGGCGATCCCGGTGGTGAAGATGTAGACTATCACTCCTGCCGCGACTGAGATGGCGATCAGGAGCAGGGTGGCCACTATGGGGCTGACCGCGCGCCGCTTCTGCGGTATCTTCATGCTCAGCTGGAGCTCCCTGCAACAACGTTGAACGGGAATATCCCGCCGTCGTTGGTGATTATCTTGACCTGGTAGGAGGTCCCGGCGGAGGCGGCGGGGAAGCCATAGACGTTCAGTTGGCAGGTGCTCTGGGGCTGCTCGCTCGCAGTTGATGGGAGCGGTGCGGTAGCGGTGAATCTCGCCGTGGTATTCGCACCACTGGTGTAGATAACGGTAGTTGTGGCTGTCGAGGTGTCAGTGGTCTGGGTCGAGACACCGCAGGTGCCGTAGAAGTCTGCGGGCGCGCCGTTGAAGTACACGGATGAAACCACTATCGAACTTGTCCCTGTGTTCCTGAGGTACATCGTAAGGAAGTTAGGAGGGGACGTCTGGAAGGTGTACGAGTCTAGCGACACCTGCTCGGTGACCTGGTTCCCCCCCGACTTGGTCAGGTTCCCCGCCAGGCCGGTGACGAAGACGTAGACTATGATCCCTGCGGCCACCGTGATGGCTATGAGGAGGAGGGTGGCGATGATAGGCGAGACGGCCTTCCTCCGCGAGACGTCCATGTGCCCTCGTTGGGCCGGAGCGGATATAATGACGGTGAAGAAGTTCTCCACCTATGCGGCGGTCGCGCTGAAGGTGAATATGTTCCCGAGCGACGACACGAGCTCCAGGGTGTACACGCCAGGGGTCCACGCGTAGTCCACGGTGACGGAGAGGGTCTGCCCGGGGGCGAGCCACTCCGAGAAGTTACGAGGCGCCGGGAGGGTGGAAGCGTACTGGGTGGCCCCGGACGCCCCGATTATCCAGAACCCCACGAGGTGTATCGTCGTGGTGCCTGTGTTCGCTAATTCCATCGAGAGCTGCGACGTGTCCGTGTAGTAGGCCGTCAGGACGGCCGCGCTGAGGGTCCCGGTGAACCTCGCAGCTCCCACGGAATATATCTTCATTATAGCGTACCCGGGTGAAGTGGATATAGGGTCGTTAGGGCACCCCGGCGGGCTGACGCTCGCGGTTGCAGTCTGAAGGAACCGCTGGACCTCGCTCGCCCCGCCTGTGAGCCCCCCGAGGTCTATGAACCGCGTCGTGGCTGTCGAACCGACGGACGCGACGTCCACCTGGGTGAACGTCCCCTGGGCGAAGTCCCACATGTATATGGTCTGGGTTACGGTCGTCGTGTAGGAGGAAGTGACGCTCAGGGTCAGGTCCTGGACCGAAAGCGGGTCCTGGGCGATCTTGAAGGTAGGGCACGAAGTCGACGAATAATAGTTGCTCAGAGCCAGCTCGACCCCGCTGTCGTCGAAGATCACCCTCACTTCAGACAGCGCGCTGCTCTGCCCCTTGAGGGACTCGTCAGCCTCAAGGATGAAGTTGTAAGTCCCCGAGCTCCCGGTGAAAAAGCTCTCCTGAGCGGCGAGAGAATTCGCAAAGGTCCCCACGGGGAAAGGTATGCCGTACGTCTGCGACCATACCGTGGAGGCGGGGGTGGGTGATACGACGGTCACCGTCTTCCCTGTGTTGGCGTCCTGCAAGTAGACCGAGATGGTAGGCGGGCTGGAGCTCGACCCCTGATTATTTATGGCGAGGAACTGCCCTAACGAGAACTTTATCACCCCCAAACCTGCGCTCAAGGAGGCCACCTCCCCTGACGACAGGGTGAACTGCGCGGTCCAGTTTCCTATCGCTTCCACCGTGTTGTGCGCGCCAGGGTTGTAGGTGAAGTCAGTGAAGATGGACCCCGGGCCAGATGGGGACCCCGTCCCAGTGATAGGGTCGAAGTTCCCGCTCATGCCGTACACCCCAGGCTGCAGATAGACGCGCGTGAAGACCCACCCGTCGGCGTTCGATGTGAAGTTCATGTTGGTTATCGGGTAGAAGTCGGCGGGAGCGGACGAGCCGAAGCTCCCCAGGAACCCAGGGTTCGGGTTGTACTCCTGCGACGCCCCGAAGACCACCCTGCTGAACCCCATCTCCTCCCTGGGGAGCTGTGCGTTGTACTGGGCCCGGGTGTCGACCGCGCTCTGGTACGCGGTGAAGGAGTCGAACATCACGAGGGAGAAGCCGAAAGCCACCGCGAGGAGGACTATGATGAACAGGGCGCCTATCATCTCGGAGAGCCCCCGCCTCCTTGCGAACTTACGCGATCTCATGGACGACGATCCTGTTCCCCCTGTCCGTGCTGATCACGACGTTGTAGGCCGCCCCGGTGTAGCCGCGGAAGGCGACGTTGACGCTGCAGAAGGTCCCCACCGGTATGTACAGCAGCTGGTCGTCCCAGTAGCAGTACGGGCTGGCGGTGGACGAGAGCCTCACCATCGCCGGGGTGGTGGTGTTGGTGAACACCCCGGAGGTAGGGTACCCCGCCCCCACCGACGACGCGTTGAATATGTCCACCGAGGCGAGCTGGACCGTCACGTACCCCACGTTCCTGACCGTGAGCGTGACGTTGCTGGTGCCGAACTGGGCGTACTCCACGACGTAGATCTCCTGCGCCGCGTTGGCGCTCTTCCCGAACAAGAGGGAGAAGCCGCTCGCGTACCCCCCGACCGCGGTGCTCCCAGCATAGAAGACGGTGGTCCCTATCACCACTGTGATGGCTATCAGGATCAGCTCGGCTATAATAGGGGAGAGCCCCCGCCTCTTCTCGACCTTCATCTCAACCTGCCTTCAGAGCCGAGGACCCGAAGGCAGCCTCCGATGGCCCAGACACGTCGAAGCGACGACCGCAAAGTCATCTTAAGGAGGTGTAACATCTCCGGGTGCAGCCAAAGGAGAATCTCGCCCGGACGCGCCCTCTCGGCGGGAGACCTTGACGCTTCTTATAGAGCGCGGAGTGCAGGGAGGGGAGGGGTGACGACTTCCTTGACCTTCGCCCAGGTGAGCGGCGGGAAGCTCTACCACGAGATGGCAGGGGCCCGGAGAGAGCCTGTGGTGGTCCTGATACACGCGGGCTTCCTCGACAGGAGGATGTGGGACGAGCAGTTCGACCTCCTCCCCAGGAAGGGCTTCTGCGTACTCAGGTACGACCTGAGAGGGTCGGGGCTCTCTGACAGGCCGACCGCGCCGTTCGACGACGCCAGGGACCTGAAGGAGCTCCTCGACGGCGCGAGGGTGAGGTCTGCGATCCTCGTCGGCCTTTCGAACGGGGGGAGCGTCGCGATCGACTTCGCGCTCGCATACCCGGAGCGGGTGAGAGGGATGGTGCTGGCGGCCCCCACGGTGGACGGCTACGAATACGGGAGCCCGCAGGAGGAGAAGATGGACCACGCCAGGGACGCCGAGTGGGAGCGCTGGGAGGAGGCCATGAAGCTCGGGAAGGTCGAGGAGGCCATCGACGTGCACCTCTCAATAATGGGGGGGTCCCTCGGCGCGGCGAAGCCCAGGGTCGCGTCCATCGCCAAGGACAACTACCGGGTGTTCACCGAGCCGTTTTCAGATCTCAGGGAGCCGAAAGCCCTGCCCGCCTTCAAGAGGCTCGGGGAGATCCGCGCCCCTACGCTGCTGATCTGGGGGGACAACGACGTCCCAGGGCAGATCACTCTCGCAGAGAGGGTCCACCAGAGGATACCGAGGTCGTCGAGGATACTCGTCCACGGCGCCGACCACTTCGTCAACATATCGCAGCCCGTGGCCTTCGACGAAGCCCTGCTGTCCTTCCTGGGCGCGCACTCCTAGCCGGGCCGCGCCGGGGCCGTGAGGACATCCTTCACCTTCTTCACCACCCCCGACCCGTCGAAGTCCTCCACCAGGGAGACGCCATAGCCGCTCTCCAGCCTCTTCGCATCATCCGAGGCCGCGGGGATCGTCACCAGGACCGCCCTGGTCGGCTTTATGTCGAATGTCTTTGCGAAGAAGGCTATGACGGCGCTGGCGTCGACGGGCTTGGTGTCCACCGCCACCTGCAGGGCCACCGTCTCCTCGTCCTTCTTGGCGTAGGCGTCCAGGGAGTGGACCGACCCCGACTGCCCCTGGACCTTGGCGGGAGCCGAGACCTCGTACCCTATGGAAGCGAGCATAGCCGCCAGCTCAGGGTCGAGGAGGAGGGTGTTCCTGAGCTCCACCAGGGCGCGCTCGTTCACGGAGTAAGAGTCTATGGTCACTAGGGCGAGGTCCGCGGTGGTGAACTCGTGGTTCCCCTCCTTGCAGACGAAGACGAGCCGGGGGGTGCTCGTCTTGGAGAGGCAGTTCTGGCACTCGTACCACACGCCGGAGACCCTGAGCTCGCTCTGGGCGCGTATCGGCCTCCCGCAGTTGGGGCACTGCAGGGTCCCTCCCTTGTCGAAGCGGGAGTCGTCCCCTATGTAGCCGCAGTAGGTGTGCTCCACCAGCGACCTCTTGACCGAGTTCCTGGCCTTGCACTTCAGGCACTCCACCATCAGCATCGGGTCGGCCCGCAGGTGGACGGGGCACATCACCACCTGCCTGCTCGACGCCTTCCTCAGTATCGCCTGCTCCACCATCTCGCCGATCCACCCCTTCACGTCGACCTCCACCCCCAGGACCTCCTCGGCCAGGGGGTAGTGGGCCTTCCCGTCGGCCCCGACTGACGGCTCGAGGAGGACGTTCTCTGTCAGCATCCTCCGCAGGAGCTCCCTCGTGTTGGGGTCGCTGTAGAGCCGCGTCGCTTCTATCCTCGGGGCCGGAGCTTGCATCTTCTTCTCACCCTACGAACAGCTGGAACGCCAGCACCGTTGCGACCACGAGTATGACGACGTGCTTGATCCCGGCGGCGAACGAAGCCTCCCCGAGCTTCCCCGCCCCGAGCCCTCCTATCACAGCCTCCACCAGGGCGATCTGGAAGAAGACGCTCTCGATGGAGGAGAGGCTGACCCCCTGCAGCCCCTGGAAGGCGACGGCCGCCCCCGAGGCCGAAGCCTGGGTACTGATGAGCCCGGCGAAGAAAGTATCTATCATGACGATGGCGATCCCCAGGAAGATGAAGACGGCGATATATGTGGTCAGCGTATACGGCTTCAGGGCGCTCCTGACCTCCTTCTCTATCTGATGGAGCTCCATCGTGTGCCTCTGGATGGCCTCGAGCATCTCTTCGACCTTCCCCCCTGACCTGTTCGCCTCCAGTAGCACCCCGAAAGTCCTCTTCGCTATCCTTGAGTCGAGGCGCTTCATCTCTGCGCGGACGACGTCCTCGAACGGGACCCCCCATGAAAGCTGCGTCCTCATCCTGACGAGCTCCTTGGTGAGTGGCCCGTAGTCGTTGTCTGCGGCAGTCTCCAGGGCCCGGGTCAGGCTGAAGCCTGTCTTCGCGCTGCTCGTCACGTCGGAGAGGAACGTCGGGAGGGCGTCGTCTATCTTCCCCCTCCAGCGGTCGAAGGCCCAGTCCACCATCCCTGGGAAGGCCATGAAGCCGACCCCCACCAGCAGCAGGACCGATGGGAGGGGGAAGGGGAGGCCGACGCCGAAGGCGATGTTCAGCGCTGCTATCGCCGCCATCGCCGAGACAGACGCGCCCCCGGCCGCGAGGTAGACCGCCCTCCGCCTCTCGTGCAGCTCCCTCACGCCCAATTCAGTCGACCTCCTTCCTTACCGTCTGGTCTGCGAGTATCAGGCTCACAAGCCCCCCAACCGGGACGAAGAGGTACCCCACCAGGTACATTAGGGCGAGGACGCTGAGCCCCCCCACCGAGCCGACTATCGCCCCCATCACGGAGAACATGATCAAGAGGAGGAGTGGCGCCACCACCAGGACTATGGTGTATATCTCGGCGACCATCCCCACGTTCTCCCCCACGGCCTTGGCCTGCAGCCTCCTGTCTAGCATCATGGCGGACGCGGCCCTCCCCAGGTACGTGGCGAGGTCACTCCCTGTCACGGAGGCGGCCCTGAACCCGTCAAGGAAGTCAGCGAACCTGCCCGAGGGCGAGCGCTTGATCTCCGCCTCCACCGCCTGGGAAAGGTCCAGCCCCATGGTCGCCATGTCCCTGACCATCATCCTGGACTCGTGGGCGACGACCCCCCCTTCCTCCTCTCTTGCGAGGACCTCGAATATCCTCTCCGGGGTGACCCCGGCGGTCGCGAGGACCGACATGTGCCCCACCGCGTAGGGGAGCTCGGCGTCAAGCCTCTTCCCCCTGGAACTCGCCGTGGCGGTGGGGAAGAAGTAGAACGCGGCAAGGGAAGCGGCGAAGGCGAGCGCCCCAGCCCCGACAGGGAGGAGGAGCATCGGGCCCAGTGAGAGCCCCGCGTAGAACGCCGTCGTGAACCCTGCCAGCGCCCCGGCTACCCCCGCGACAGTCGAGACGAAGAGGGCCCCGGCGACGTAGGCGTGGAAGGTGACCATCAGCCCGCTCTTCGCCAGGTCCCCCCTTACCTCCTTGAAGACCCCCTCGAAGCGCCTGGCGTAGGGGGCGTACAGGACGTACGACGCGCCCCAGAACCCGAGCCGCGGAGCCTCTTTGGCCGTCAAGGCGACGCCTCGAGCTCGGTCCTGGCCCTGCTGGCCATGGCGTACGGGTTCCCGTAGAACTCCTGCACGTAGCCGCTCACCTCCTTGTAGGAGCGGTAGTTCTTCGCCGCGAGCCATTCGAGGAAGACCTTCCTCGACTCGAGGTCCCGCCGGATCTCCTCGGGGCGGAGCCCGTACCTCTGGTTGATCTTGTCGACCAGCCTGCTCCTCCCCGTGCCATAGAGCCTGTCCGCGACCGGGTCCCACCTGTAGACCTCGTTCATCACCATCTCGTTCGTCCTCCCGTCGTAGCCGAGTATCTCGTTGACGCTGACCACCCGCCTCACTGACCTGTCACCTATCCTGAGCTTGAGCTGGAGGACTACGCAGTCCAGGCTCGTCCCGACCAGGCTCCGGGGGAGGCTCATCGGCTCGGTGGTGAGCCTGTTGAAGACGGCCTCGACTGAGTCCGCGTGGATCGTCGACATGCCTCCGTGCCCGGTGCTTATCGCCTGGAAGAGGGTGAACGCCTCCTTCCCCCTTATCTCCCCGACTATGATGACGTCCGGCCTCTGCCTGAGGGCGTTCCTCACCAGGTCGAAGAGCGAGATCTCTCCCACCGCCCCCTCCGCCCTGCTCACCTCCTGGACCCAGTTCTCCTGCGGGAGGTTGAGCTCGGGGGTGTTGTGGCAGACGAAGTCGTTCGCGACGAAGGTCCCCGTCTCGGGGACGGAGAGGTCGTACACCTGTTCCTCGCGCGTCTCCCTCGCCACCCTGACCACCCTGTCGAAGAAGAGGTCGCTCGCCGCGAGCTGGTATGCCTTGGACCCCTTCGTCTCTTGGCTCTCTTCCGCGAGCCGGAGGATGACCTCCCGCGGGACGACCCCCGTCCGCATCCCCGCCTCCGCCTTCCCTTCGAGTCTTGGGAGGCCCATGCGCCTTGCGACGGCCCTCAGCTCGGCCGCGTCGGCGCGCGTGACCGGGATGGGGTCGACGCACCCCCTCGGCGCGTAGCGCCGGCGGCTCCTCTCCGCCTCCTCCCCCCCGATGCCGACCAACGATCTGAAAAGTTCGAGCTGGACGTCGCCGCTGATGGAGCCTCTGTGGACGCCGACCACTCCTGTCCCTCCCGCCTTCCTCTCCGCCTCGACCCTCATCCTGACGCCGAACCTGAGGAGGAGGCTCTGGACGTCGAGGAGGAGCCCCTTGGACGCTGACTCCGCGTGGACTCCCCCACCCGCTCCCCCTCCCGAGAAGTACCCTGCCAGGAGGGAAGCCACCACGCTACGGGTCGCCCCGAAGAAGACCTCAGGGACCCGTCGGGAGCCCTCTTCCTCCGCCAGGCCGAGGGTCTTCTCGAAGAGGACCTTGAACGGGACCGAGTCGAACAGGAGCGAGGCGCCGTCGCCGCGGCGCGCCACGTCGACCCCGTATCTCTCTGCGGCGCTCCGCACCCTGGCCTCGACGTCCCGGCGTCCGATCGAGAAAGACACCGAGGCCGCTCCGTATGACCCGCCGGCGAGCCAGAGCCCCGAAAGGAAGGCGAGGTCTTCGTCGAGGTCTATCACTGAAGGTATCGAAAGGGGGGCGCGGGGTGCATGGAGGCTCACCTGCCGGGCGGCCCCGCCCCCCTCCACGCCTTCGGCCTCGGACCAGAGGCGAGAGAACTCCGGGCGGGCCGCAAGGTCGAAGGACATCGGCCTCCCAGGGACCTCGACGGAGGCTGGGGTGGCGAGGTAGGTCCCCGGCTCGATGTCCCTCCCGGGGAGCGCTTCGACGCCGCCCCCGCTCCCTACGGTGAACAGGGAGTGGTCCGAGGTCACTTCGATGGACCTCCCCATGCTGGTCGTCACCTTGACGAACTCCTTCGTCACCCTGTGCCTGATCAGGGCGGTGCAGGTGGCCCAGGTTATCCGCCCTGAGCCCGTCATGGTGAGGACCTGGAGGTCCTCCGGGCGCGCCAGCTCGTGACCCATCTCTGTCACGGCCCCTCCTCTGGCGAGCGCCGAGTCGACGAGCTCGCCTATCGGGAGCTTGCGGAAGCCTGAGGGGTCGTGCACGAGCACCTCCGCGTCCCCGGTCACCGAGTCCTCTATGCTGATGACCTTCTGGCCGGGGGTGATGAACATGGAGAAGCAGTTCAGGGACGTAGTCTTCCCGCACGCCGTGGACCCGGCCACGAGCATGGAGAGCCTCTTCTCGACCAGGTACCAGAGGTAGGCGGCCACCTCGGCGTTCAGGGTGTTGTACTTGATGAGGTCGATGATGGTGAAGGGGTCCTCCTTGAACTTCCTGATGGTGAAGGTGCTCCCCCTCTGGGTGATCTCCTTGCCGTAGGTCAGGTGGAGCCTGCTCCCGTCCTGCAAGGACGCGTCCACCATGGGGAGGGCCAGGGAGATGTGCTTTCCCGAGACGTAGGCGAGCTTGGAGACGAAGGTGTCGAGCTCCTTGTCGGTGTCGAATACGACGTTGGTCGGTATCGACTCGTAGTCTCTGTGCCAGACGTAGATGGGGATCCCCGCCCCGTCGCAGGAGACGTCCTCTATCAGGGGGTCAAGCATCAGCGGCTCTATCTTGCCGAGGTGTATGAAGTCCCTTGTGAAGTAGTACTGGAGCTTGCGCATGCTCGGCCGCGGTATCTTGAAGCCGTAGGTCTGCGCGAGCTTGGCCACCTTGTCCGAGAGGAACGCCTCCGCCTTCTCCCTCGTCTCTATGCTCCGCAGGTCCACGTCCATCTCCTCGACGAGGAGCTCCTTCAGGCCTTCGAACTGCTTCTTCTCGTCCGGGGTGAGCTCGGGCTCTATCACGACATACCTGTACCCCTCGACCCCTTCCTCCTTCGCGATGGCGCCGTAGACGTTCAGCGCGCCCGCCTTCAGGGGGAAGACCTCCACGAAGTTCTTGGAAGCCGACTCCGCGAGCATCAGGTCCAGGGAAGCGCGCTCGAGCCCTTTAGGCTCAGGCTGTGCCGGCGCGGGGGCCACAGGGGCCGCCCCGCGCCCCCTCGCCGACGCGAGGATGACCCCCTCGAAGCCGACGACCACGATCACAGCCCCCGCGAGGACGTCCATGGCCCCCCCCGCCCCGAGGCCAAGCGAGTCGCCGAAGAAGAGCGAGATTGGGAGGACCGGCCGCTGGAAGGCCGCCAAGGCTGATACCTCTGCGATGAGGTAGGCCAAGACCCCCCCGAGCGCCCAGAGGCGGAGCCTGTCCGGAGAGACCTCTGGGACCCACTTCATGGGTCTCTCGCGCCCATCGTTCTCGCTTAAGGATGTGTCACATCGGAGGGTGCACACACCACCGCATCACCTTCCCGCTGCATGTCCCTGCGCGGGGCCCGAGGTGGAGAACTTCTTCACCCCCCTTAAGAACGCCCGTGAGACCGGCGGCTCGTGCGCAAGCGCAAGGACGTGAACGTCTACCTCTTCGACCCGACCAGGAAGTACTTCCACATAATGATAGAGCTGGAGAACGTCCCTGGGGCGCTCAAAGGCGTCCTGACGGTGATGTCCGGCCTCGGGCTCAACATACTTGGGAGCTTCACCTCGGTGGACAGCGCTGCCAAAGAGGGGGTCTGGAGCGGCTTCGTCGAGGACAGCGACCATACCGCCCAGGAGCTGAGGCGGAGGCTCGTGGGGTCGGAGGCTGTCCGCGACGTCATGGTAGTCGAGAGCAACAAGGGGTTCCTCGTCGACAGCCTGCACTTCCCCGTCGCCTTCAACACCGGGACCAGGGCTGTGATGATGTCCGCGGCGTCCCTGGCCGGGATGCTCAGCGCGGTGAACATGAGGTTCGGGACGGGGGGGAACGTCATCCTCTACGAGGAGGGGGCGGCATATGGCAGCGAGGTGGGGCGGGAGTACATGCAGAAGCTGGACGCCGACTTCGTCGCGTCTAACATAGGGGACGTGGTCATGCTCTACCAGGCTCTCGGGTGGTTCAGGGTGGACGGGGTGAGGGTGGACCAGAAGGACGGCTCCGTGGTGATATCGGCGGGGGAGAGCTTCGAGTGCTCGGGGTACAAGTCGCGGGCCCCTCGGAGCCACTTCGTGAGGGGGCACCTGGCAGGGGCGCTCTCCGAGCTCCTCGGCAGGCCGATGGCGTGCACCGAGACCCTCTGCATAGCCATGGGGGACAAGACGTGCGAGTTCACCCTGACCCCTAAGGCGGCCTAGAGCCGGCCCCGGCGCCTTCATTCAGGTTATCTACCCCGTCGGGGTGAGGAAAGAAGCATGCAAGTCCAGGACGTCCCCGGAGGGCGCCCGGCATCCAGGACCCTCCTCCTGGGCCTTGTCGGAGGCTCCATCGCCACCCTCGCGGCCCTGACCCTCGTGATCCTGGTCCACGCCTTCACCCGTAGCCCCGCCCTTATCCTTCCGGCCGAGGCGCTGGCGGCGGCCCTCGCCGCGCTGAGCGTGGCGTCGATCGCCGACGGGGTCTACTTCTCATGGCGACGGTACCCCCAGCACAGGCGCGCCATACTCTTCGTGGTGGGGATCACACTGGCCACCCTGGTCGCCCACGCCTACGTCATCAACAACCCTGCTACGAGCAGCTCCGGGTCGGTGAGCGGGGCCCCGGGGACCCCGTTCGGGAACGGCAAGGTGTCAGTCACCAGCTCCCTGGTGGGGGAGCAGCTCGAGGTCACGGTCCAGGCCGAGTCCGGGGGGAGCGCGATCGCCAGTGTCTCCCTCCTCGGCAACGGCGCCCCGCTCGCGGGAGGGGCGTTCTCCCCTCAGCCCAGCTACGCGTCCCCCCTCCAGCCGGGGTCCATCACCGCGGGGGGGTGGACGATACCCGCGGGGGAGAACCTGACGCGGCTGACGGTCGACTACAAGTATCTCGATTGCTACGACACCTCGGACCAGGTCTATGGGTGCATAATGGACGAGGTGTACTACGTCCCGGCCGCCCAGCACCTGCTAGCCGGGGACCAGTGCACGGTGGGCGCCCCGTCGGGCTCGGGGGCTTACTGCAACCCTGAGCACCCTCCGCTCACCAAGGCCCTGATGGCCGCAGGGATGGCGGTCCTCGGGGAGTACGACGCGGCCGGATGGAGGCTGATGCCCGCCGTCCTCGGCTCCTTCTGCGTCCCCCTCCTCTTCGGGACGGCGTGGGAGGTCTCCGGGAACAAGAAGATCGCGTACCTCTCGGCCCTGTTCCTGTCTCTCGACGTGATGTTCTTTTCGCAGTCGAGCGCCGGGCTCCTCGACGTCCCCCCGGTCTTCTTCGGGCTGCTCGCCTTCTTCGTCTACTTCAAGGGGGTCCGCTGGTGGAAGCTCGACAAGTACGTCATCGCCGGGGCCCTCCTGGGGCTCGCAGGGCTCGCTAAGGAGACTGCGGTGTTCGCGGTCGCCGCCCTCGCCACGTTCATCTTGCTGTTCGGGGGAGGGAGCAGGCTCGGCCGCGTCTACTCGGTCCTGAAGGTGGTCCTCGTCGTGGGGGTCGTGTTCGCGGTCGGGATGCAGGCGTTCGACTCGACGGTGGCGAGCGCCGCGTTCCCTACCTTCGTCTCCCACGTGGGGTACATCATAAGCTACGGGACGTCCCTGGTCGCCGACAAGCTCGCCTGCCAGCCCACGACGGGGTACTGGTGCCTGTACGCCAACGACCCGGGGGGTCCCCCGATACTTCCGATAGACTGGCTCCTGTATTACAGCCCCGTCGCGTACTACCTGGTGACGGTCACTGTGAACCCGGGGAACCTGTCCTACGTCTCGATAGGCTACTACGGGGTGACCAACCTTGTGGTAACCTGGGCGACGTTCGTCTGGATCCCCCTCCTGGGGTACGCCCTCTACTCGGAGTACAGGAGGAGGGAGCCGAAGCTCGAGGACTATCAGGGAGGGGCCCCCGGGCGCCCCGGCCTTTCGGCGGAGGGGAGGTTCGCCGCCTTCACCCTGACGCTCTTCGGGTGGAGCTACGTCCCCTATCTCTTCCTTTTCCTCGGCGGGAGGGTGACCTACCCGTTCTACATCGTCCCGGCGATCCCCGCGATGGCGATGGGGACAGCATTCTGGGTGTCCAGGAAGTGGTTCCCGAAGTGGCTGGCCGCGGTCTACCTCGCCGTGGCCTTCGTCTTCTTCTTGGTCTACTTCCCCGACAAGGGGTTCCTCCCGGTGTGGCTGAGGGCCCTGATCGGCCACTAGGCCCGCGGAGAGCGCCGCGAGGCTAACAAACGTTATAGAGGGGGGATTTTATGCGTATGGAAGACTGTTGGATTTTCTGCCGCGCTTCGTCATGTCTACACGCCCCCCTGGCGACCAAATCGTAGAGCTCTTGGTGGTGGGGAAGGACTCGGTGGGGGCCCTCAACAAGATCACCTCGGTCATGAGCGACGGCAAGGTCAACATACTTTCGGCCCACGGCCAGATGGACGAGTCGAGGGAAGGCTTCGTCCACGCGTTCTTCTGCGAGTTCTCGGAGGCGAAGCTCACCCCGGACGAGCTCGTCGGGCGCCTTAGGAAGCTCTCCTTCGTCACGGAAGTCCGCCTCGAGCCCATGAAGGGGCTGATGTTCGAGAGGTTCATGTTCCCCGTGTCGTCGATGAGCGCCGGCAGGGTCCTGAGCCTCGGCGCGAGGGCGTTCGTCGAGATGGAGGACAGGCTGGTGGAGATATTCGGGACGGCCGGGGAGACGATGTCCTACGAGCAGGGGAAGGCGTACGCCGAGTCGACGATGAAGGCGCTCGAGAAGTACAGGGGGAGCGTGGGCGCGGAGTGGGACCTGCGCAACATACAGGACCTCTTCAGGGCGGAGGGGTGGGGGGTCGCGGTGGTCAAGGAGGGCCCGGAAGGGTACGAGGTGTCCGTGAAGTCACCTCCGTCAGGGGGCCGAGCGGACGCGCCGAAGGGGCCCGGCAAGTTCGTGGTCGGGATGCTGGTCGGGATGCTCGGCGCGCACAGCAGGGGGCACCTCGCTGCGGGTCCCGTCGAATACGACGCCGAGACGGACCAGCACCACTTTTCGGTCAGGAAAGTGAAGCACGGCTAGCCGTTTGCGGCGGCAAACCAGGTTTCCAGTCAGACGCGGGCGAGAGACCCGCCGGAGAGCCTGTAGACCGACCTCCCTGACCTGGCCTCCTCTTCGCTCGTGGAGACCATGACCACCGTGGTCCCGAGCTCCCTGTTGAACCTGGTCACAAGCTCGATGAGCACCCTCGCGCTCTCGTCGTCCAGCGACGACGTAGGCTCGTCCGCCAGGACGAGCCCCGGCCTGTTTGCCATCGCCCTGATCGCAGCCACCCTCTGCTGCTCACCGTGGCTCATCTCTCTTGGGTAGCGCCCGGCGAGGCGCTCGAGGCCGAAGCGGGCCAAGTCGGCCAGGGCCCGGTCCCTCCTCTCCCTCGCTGGCACGCCGGCGAGCCACATCGGGACCTCGATGTTCTCGAGCGCTGTGATGTGGGGGATCAGGTTGAACCCCTGGAAGACGTAGCCGAGCCTCTCCCTCCTGAGCCTGGCCGCGTCCTTTTCCTTGAGCCTGGAGGTCTCTTCCCCCAGGACAGCCACCGACCCCCTCGTCGGGAGGTCGAGGAGACCCATCAGCCTGAGCAGGGTCGACTTCCCCGACCCTGAGCGGCCATAGATGCCGACGAACTCCCCTTCGTCGACGGAGAGGCTCACCCCCTTCAGGACTTCTTCCCCGCCCGGGTAGGATTTCCACACGCCATCCAGGGCCAGGACAGGGCCTGCCATGTCTTCCGTCGCAGCCTAGCCTCAGGGACGCTTTAAGGGAGAGCGGGCCAGTCAAGCGGGCGCAACGCTCTAAATAGAGGCAGCGTCGTGGGTGGCCGCTTGAAGCGTTCCAGGGCTGTACTCGCCCTCGACGTCCTCATCCTCATCACGCTCATCGCAGCCGTCGCCGTCCTCGCCCTCGTGGTGATCGGGGGGGTGGAGTCGGCGTCCACCCTGTCGATCGGCACCCCCACCACTTCCAGCTCAGGGGGGGTGACGTCGATCGTCGCGCCGATACAGATAGGAGACCGCGGATACTTCAGCATCTCCAACGTAGTCGTCGACGTCGCCGTGAAGGAC
This sequence comes from Nitrososphaerota archaeon, assembly GCA_029785195.1. Lineage (GTDB taxonomy): Archaea > Thermoproteota > Nitrososphaeria > Nitrososphaerales > Gagatemarchaeaceae > UBA183. The sequence goes on along the minus strand of JAFMAD010000001.1, from coordinate 1,395 downwards.
GCGGCGGGGGCGCAGCTCCTGACCGGGACCCTCGGGCCTTTCACTGTCAACCCCGGCCAGACCAAGGACGTGACCGCGTCCCTCGTCCTAGACACGGCGGGGCTCTCCTCCGCGGCCCTGCAGAGCCTGGCGACCGCCCCCCAGAACCTTACGGTCACCGCGACCCTGGGGGCGTCCGTCCCACCGTTCGTAGGCGTCTCCGGCTCGGTCAGCGCCAGCCTGAAGTGGGGGGCGCCCGTGTCGGGGCTGACCGTGGGCCAGCCGTCGTTCTCGCAGTACAACTCGACCACCATAGAGGCGTCAGTCCCTGTGACGTTCGCCAACGACAACGCATACTTCACCGTCTCAGGGGACGGGGCGGTGTCGGTCCTCGACTCGGCGGGGCAGAAGGTCGGGTCCGGGATCGTCAGCCTCGACGTCCCTCCCAACACCCAGTACTCGCAGAACGTGCAGCTGTTGATCACGCTCCCCGCGAGCCAGGTCCAGTCGCTGCTGACGCAGGACCAGACGCTCAGCTACACGGCCGTGCTCAGCATCCCCGCAGGGGGGAGCACATTCACCCTCGACGAGCCGATATCATACAACTGGGGAGCGCCCCTGAGCGGCCTGACGGTGGGGGCGCCCGTCGTCTCCGCCAAGAACTCGACCGCTTTCCAGGTGTCCGTCCCCGTGTCCTTCGCGGACCACTCGAGCACCATATCGGTGTCCACAGACCTCGCCGCGACCCTGCGGAACGCCACATCGGGGGCGATAGTAGGGAGCGGGACGCTCGCTGTCTCGGCGTCCCCCGGCGGGAGCTTCTCGGGGGACGCGGTGGTCTACGTCCAGATCCCGACGTCCGAGCTGTCCAGCCTCTTCTTCAACGACGCCACCCTGCAGTACTCGGCCTCCTTCACAGGGGAGTCGTCAGGGGTGGCGTTCAGCGTGGTCGAGCCCATCTCAGTCGCCTGGGGGGCCCCGGTGAGCGGGCTGAGCGTCGGGACTATGACTGCCGCGCTCTACAACGGCACATACTCGGCGGTCTCGACTCCTGTGAGCTTCACCGACGCGTCCTCTTTCCTCGGCCTGAGCGGGACGGTGAGCGGGACCATCACGGACTCGTCCGGGGCGGTCGTCGGGACGGTCTCCCCCCTGAGCGTCTCGGTCAGCCCGGGGCAGTCGTTCTCGGGGAGCCTCGCAGGATACATAGAGAACTCTGCGGCGGGGGAGGGGAGCTACGTCCTGCACCTGACCTTCGAATCGCAGTATGGCGCGGTGACTACGGAGGTGACCGTGGCTGCCTAGGCTCCTCGGGGAGGAGATGAGCGGAGGGAAGCTGGGGCTCAGGGCTACCCTCGCTGTGGTGTCCGGCGCTGTCGCCTTCGTCCTGTTCTACTACGTCCCCACGTCCATCGG
>JAFMAD010000019.1 GCA_029785195.1 Nitrososphaerota archaeon | reverse complement strand
CAGGAACGCACCGGCGAGCATGTTTGTCATGAGGCTCTCGTGTCCTGGGCAGTCGACGAAGCTTATCGCCCGCAGGAAAGTGGTCTTCTTACCGCAGACGGGGCAGGTCGAGCTTGTCGAATATGACGCCACTCCGTGGTCCTGGGTGCACCTGTAGAAGGCGGTGTCCGCGTAGCCTACCCTGATAGTGATGCCGCGCTTGAGCTCCTCGCTGTGCGCACTGGCCCAGATGCCGGTTAGGGCCTGGGTGAGGGTAGTGTTATGGCAGACTATTGACGATGTCCCTCCGATAAATGATTTTGGCCCAGGTACGCTCAAGTCGAATACCAAGCCATCATAGGGCTCGTTTTCAATCGAAACGATCCTGTCGAACTCGAGTGGAGTTGTGGCCAGCCTCCGGAGCTGAGTTAGCCACGACTCGACTTCGTTAATGTTGCCAAGGGTCTTGACTACGACATGATCTATGAGTGATTCTATCTCCTGCTTCGTGCCCCTGCGGATTATCCTCCTCAGCTTCCTCCGACTGTAACCCAGGCCCGAGGCTGTGGATTCCTGAGGAAGTGACGCGAGGGACATATGGAGAAGGATGCGCTCCGGCGAGGTCCTTAACGTAGAGAGAGACTCTTCCAACCTGCGGAGCTGTTCGTCGACTTCCCTGATGATTAGAAGCAGCGTAGCCCTGGACAGTCTGGAGCTCCGGAGGGCCATCTCGTAGCCTTTGTACCAAGGGCGGTTTTTCATTCGAGGAAGAATTGACCTGCCGAGCCCCTCTCGGCAGAGACCGGTAAGCAACAGGTGATTCCTGAGCGAGTCCGGGTCGACTGGGATGGAAAAATCGGTTTCTTTGGATTCCTTCTTGGTCTTACCCAAGTATCGCATCAGCTTTTGCTGTACCCTCGGGTCCTCGAAACCAATTTCTCTCGCGAAGACGCGCAAGTCCCTCCTGCCTGAAATAGAAAGCCGCGGGTAGACCTTCTTCCCCTTCTTCAGCATCTGGGCCTTCTGCCCGAACCTAGGCACGATTCCGAAAGAATGCAGAAGATACGACAGGGTCACGATGTTCTTCTCGTTAGACTGTGAAACCATAATCTGACCGGAGTGCTCGTCAAACTCGCCGTCGAGGGTGAGGAACCACCTCAGGAACGTCTTCTTCTGTTGAATCGGTAGCTTGCAGGTCCACGGTAGGATATGGCATACGGATTCGTTCCCGGGCCTGAACCCGAACTTCAGCTGGAGATATGCCACGAAGGCCCTGTTGTTGATTCTGTACCGGCCACCGGGGTACACGGTCACGTGCACGCCGAGCTTGTCCTTTGAAATGCGGATCCACTCCTTAAGCATCTTCTTTTGGACTGTCTGCGTTACGTCGACGAAGTGGCTGCCGCTGGACCCCGCTGACCAGACGAAAGCGAACCACCTTGTCAGGTCGTCGTCCATGTCGAAGTTCCTGAGCTTTCTAATCGGGTACTTCCCCTTCTTCAGATGGACGAGGAACTCGCCGGAGTCTATGGAGGCCAGCCTCATATTTGCAAGCACCCCGATGACCCTTCCCCTCGCCTCATTCGATGTGCGTTCTCCCGTGAGAATGCGACGGTACGTTTTCGGGTCGATGTGGGCCTCCCTGCAGAGGCTGGTCGTGGTCATTCCAGCCAGAATCCGAACATGGTCGATTCCTTGACCGGTCAACGCGTCCAGCTGAGAGAAATCCTCCGTGACCGTTCGCAGCCATCGATAATCATCCCATGTGACCACGCCGAAACTCTTGCGCATCTCCATAATGGGATCACAAAAGGTGGCATCTCCCGGAAGCGGAAGGTTCCTGAGTATCGCAACGAAATCTCCCTCGAGGAGTTTCTCCGCCGGCATCCACAGAATGCTACCTTTTCTATTAATCAGCAACGGATGCGCCGGGGTGACCGAAATCTTCCTGCCGGTAGAAGTGGAGACGTTCATCATAACCCCCCGATAATGCTCTTTGTAGAATCCTGCCCTGGCAATGGTGGGCTGGAAGCTTTCGTTCAAAGAGACTACTTCGTTTTCTTCGAAGGAGTAGTACTCTCCTCCGTCCACCTTCATGACGAGTTTGCCGCTTTTCAAAACCAGGCCTTCGATCTCGTTCCCTGTCAAGGGCTGTCCGTCAACGATTGCGTATTGGTCCCACCGCTCGCACTTTCCGTGGTCCACGTGGCCGGAAGTGCCTATGTTCACCTCGGGCTGCCTGGGGAGGAGGGGCCTCGGCTGCGCGGGGTCGGCAAGCGTCTGCTCGGACAACTCTGGGGACCGTTCGGTCCGGGCTTTTTAAGCTCGTGAAGCGGAGGCGGCGAATCAGAGCCGGGGACCTACGAACCCTGTGGGCTGACAGCCAGCAGGGGGGTGTGCCCTTTTTCCTGTAACATCTGTAACCTCTGTAACATGGACGGGACGCCGCTACGGACCCTGCCGTCCGCCCCCTCGGCTCGTCACAGCGCCCCCCGAGGGAGGGGGGCCTGCCGGGGCCCCCGCCCAGCCGAACGTTCAACCTCAAAGATAATAACCCCAAATCTGCTGGCCGCGAGCGAGGACCCATTCTGAACCTAGGATCCGTGGCTCGCCCCAGCGCGCCCCCCCTTCTGCCCGGGCACCCCTCTTCTTCACCCCCCACTGCGAATAGCGAGACAACCGAACAGATCAGGGGGATGTTCAGGGCAGAGATAAGGAAGGCGAAGCGGAGCGGCCACTGGTTCAGGCTGAGCAGGACGGAGAGGGGCTTCTTCAGCCTCGCGACCACGCTCCGGGTCGAGTACAGGAGCTACGCCCTGATGAGAGCAATGGTGGCAGTGCTGAAGAAGCTGAAGGAGCTCGGGGACAGGGCCTACGGGCAGGCCATGCGCGGCATGAAGCTGGCGTGGGCCTTCTCCGAGGCAGCTGTCCGGTGGGGGAACCCCCAGGCGCGCCGCTGGAGGAACGACAGGGACTACGTCCTGTTCCTCGGCAGATTCCTTGATGTCAGGGGGGCATACAGATGAGTGAGGAAGCGCCGCAGACGCACGAAGTGGAGAGAGCAGCGTGCCAAGTCAGACCCTGAGCCAAGAGACGGCGGTGACGCCCTCTCTTGCGGCGTGTGTTGCGCCGGCCGCGGGGCAGGCCCTCAAGGTCGCAGTCTCTATCCTGCTCCCGGCCTTCAACGAGGAGGCAAACATCAAGCGGAGCCTGGAGGCGGTCACTCACGCCCTTTCGGGGATAGGCCTCGGATACGAGATAGTTGTCATCGATGACGGGTCGAGGGACGGCACAAGGCTGAAGGCGGCGGAGGAGATGGAGAAGCTGCCGGTGAAGGTTGTGGGATACGGTGTCAACAAGGGCAAGGGTGGAGCGCTGAAGTATGGCACGAAGTTCGCCTCGGGAGAGATCACAGTCTTCTTGGACTGCGACGGTGAGATAGACCCAACGGACCTCGCGGAGTACTTCGTGGCACTGCGCGACGCCGACCTGGCGATAGGGTCGAAGCGACACCCAAACTCCAGGGTGGAGGCGCCGCTCGAGAGGAAGTTCTTGAGCGCCTGTTTCAACTACCTGGCTCGCATCCTCACGGGGATAAGTTGCTCCGACACCCAGTCGGGGCTGAAGGCCTTCAGGACGAGCTCGCTGAAGCGGATAATGCCCCTCGTCTCGGTGAAGAAGTATGCGTTCGACGTGGAGATCCTGACGGTGGCTTCGCTCATGAAGATGCGGGTGGCGGAGCTGCCGGTGACGATTCAGTTAAGCGCCAGGTTCCGAGCCCACAGTGTGCTCAGGATGCTGGTCGACCTCCTCGGGATAGCCTACCGCTTCCGCATAAAGCGGTGGTATCAGCGGAACCTCCACAATGGCTCGGCTGAGTACTCGCCTGTCCTCCGCTGGTAACGCTTACGCAGCCTTCTCCAACTGGCGTTGTCGCGATTCTTCCAGCTTATAATGAGGAAGACGGGATTGCCAAGGTGATTGTGCGGGCGGCTCCTCACGTGCGACAAGTAGTGGTCATCGATGACGGCTCTACGGACTATACCGCGAAGATAGCAGAGAAGATGGGCGCGACCGTCATCAGGCACGAGCGCAATCTCGGGAAGGGGGCGGCCCTCCGGAGCGGCATGGCGTTCGCAAGAGAGAAGGGGTTCAAGGCCGTAGTGGCCATCGACACCGACGGGCAGTCTGACGCCAGCGAGATACCGAAGGTGATCCAGCCGGTCCTCGACGGGGAGGCCGACGTCGTGATAGGGGTGAGGTCGACCCCCGGCGCCATGCCCAGGGAGAGGGTGATAGGGAACAGGCTGCTGGACCAGGCAACGTCCAGGAAGGCGGGGGTGAAGCTGGAGGACACCCAGAGCGGGTTCAGGGCATACTCCGAAAGGGCGCTGAGGGCCCTGGACTTCACGGAGAAGGGGATGGCGGTCGAGTCCCAGACCCTCATCGACGCCGCGAAGGCCGGGCTGAAGATCATCGGCGTCCCCGTGTCGACGACCTACGAAGGGATCAGGGCCAAGAGGAGCAGGCTGGCCCACGGGTCCGAGGTCCTCGACTACGTCTTGAGCAGGACCGTCGTTGACAGCCCCCTGCTGTACCTTGGGATGCCCGGGCTGATCGCCGTGCTCGTGGGAATCGGGGCCGGGGCCCTGGTGGTGAACACCTTCTTCCAGACGCACCTGATCGCCACAGGCACCGCGATAATCTCCGCGATCCTCATCATAGCCGGGGTCGTCGCCATGGCGACAGGGCTGATACTGAAGTTCCTCAGGGTGCAGATGAGCAAATGATCCGAGCTCCTGGAGTCCCGATTTCAAGGGGTGGGGAGGCAGGCTCCCCCGGCACTCCCAGAGGGGCCGTCCCTGCGGGGGCCATCCACCTTGCCCCTTATTAGGAACAAGAGAGTCAGGGGCGCAGGGAAGGGGATGCAGTCTCAGGCGGCCGTTTCTGTCATGGTCGAGGGCGCGGTCCAAGGGGTCGGCTTCAGGAGGTTCGCGCAGCGGGCTGCGCTGGCCCTCAAACTGGCAGGGTACGTCGAGAACGTGAAGGGGGGGAGGGTGAGCATATTCGTCCAGGGAGACAAGAGGAGGATCGACCGGTTCCTGGCTTCTCTCAGGAAGGCGCCCCCGCCGATGGAGGTCCAGGAAGTGGCAGCGAAGCCCTCCAGGTTCCGCCCCTCGGTCAGGAGCTTCCAGATAAGGCCAGGCGACATGGCGGTCGAGCTCCAAGAGGGGTTCGGGGGGATGGAGACGGAGTTCAGAGACTACCGCAGGGAGTTCAGGGGTTTCCACCAGGAGTTCAGAGACTACCGCAAGGACTTCGACGGCTTCCACGGAGAGTTCAGGGACTACCGGAAGGAGTTCAGAGACTACCGTTCAGAGTTCGGGGGCTTCGCGTCCAGGACAGACGAGAGCTTCAAGCTCATGAACTCGAAGTACGGGGAGATATCGGAGAAGCTCTCTGCGATAATGGCGGACCTCGCCGCCCAGGCGAAGCACACGACCGAGCTCCTAGAAAGGTTCGACGCCGAATCCAAAGAGTCCAGGGACAGGCTGGACGAGTCTCTCAGGCTCCTCAGGGACGCCGTAGAGAGGCTCCCGCCCAGGGCCCAGAACCCGTGACAGGCGTGCGCGAGGGTAGGACCGCGCGGCGCAGCCGTCAATCTGAGCATGGCCGGGGTCGACATCGGACCCATGGACGTGTCGTTCCTGGAGAGAATGGTCGTGGACCCGAAGGTCATGGCAGGCAAGCATGTGATCAAGGGGACGAGGGTCCAGGTGGGCGCGACCATCCACCGGGTCGCCAGGGGCGAGACCGTCGATGAGATTCTGGAGGAGTACCCACGGATGACCCGGCGGGACCTCAGGGCAGCGCTCGAGTATGGTCGTCGGGATCGACCACCCAGCGCCCTGGGCAGTTTCAGGCACGGGTGGGCGAGCCCCGTGAAGCGAGGGAGTGGCTTGCATAGGTGTCGCGGAGGTCGAGGGCTGACGCCGGGAGGGGGTGCCTCTTCTCCTGTACCCTCTGTAACATCCCTAGCGTCTCCGCTGTCCAGCGACTCAATCTCATTTCCGAGTTCCGCCGGCTCCACGCCGACTGTCGCGGCCTTCCTTTCGCGGACCTCCATGAACTCCCTGAGAGAAAGGCCTGCGGCGAGAGACGCCCTCCAGAGGGAGACCTTTCCGGCCCGGAACCTCTCAACTGCGTCATCAACCTTCGCTGATGTGGCTCTGGGCATGCTGCCTATCTTATCGGAGAGCATGCATGAGCGTTACGCTGGAGGGAGGCTCGGGGGCGTAGAATTGCCTATCCATGGGACGGAAACCGCTACGAATTGGAATCCGTCAGGAATCTAAGGTCGACCTTGAACTTGCCTTTCTTCAGCTCAGCATCAAGCTCTCTTTCGTGCCTGGCGAAGAGCACTGGGATGGCGAGCGACTCCCCCGCGGCTATGGTAATGCAGTCTACGGTCGAGAGCGCTCGGCCACACTTCAATCTAGCGGCATCGTCCAGGAAAGCATGGACGTCGTGAACCTCGAAGTAGCCGGCTTTCCTGAGCGAACCAACAACCTCGGTCGCCTTCGCCGGCCCTTCCTTCCTGCATACGAGATAGGCCAGCTCGAACAGGTTCAGATCTGTGACGTGGGGCAGCATGGCGCCGCTCTCCAACCTGGGCTTCAGCCCCATCCCAAGGTCGGAGCCGTTCACTATCTCCACGAGGACGCCCGTGTCAACGACGATACTTTCGTTCTGCTCTCTGCTCGTCTCTCATCCTCTCCTCGCGGAGGTCATCAAGCCTCAGACGGGGGACTGCGCCGAAGAGTGAAGAGAGCACGGAGGGGTCTCGCTTGCCCGTTTTCAGCAGGTGCTTCAGGGCTTCGTCAAGGTCGACCCTCCTCCCTTCCCGGGCCTGCAAGGCGGCTGCGACCCGGACGAGCTCTTCCTTCGCCTCCTTCGAGACTTTTATCGTCTCTGACACTTTCTCCACCTAGTAGAAATAGTGTCATACGCGATATAACCCTTTCCCCGTCGTCTCATGGCGCAGCAGGAGAGAGGCAGGCGAGTCTGTCAGCTCGTCTGCGGCCTCGGCAGGGTAGTCAAAGATGAAGGTCTGCCTGGTGAACAGCTTCTACCCCCCCTACATAGGCGGGGCAGAGACCTACACCAGCAACCTTGCGAGGAACCTGGTCTCGCTCGGGCACGACGTCACTGTGTACTGCGGGGAAAGGCCGCTCTCCCCCGGGGTCTCCGACGACGGAGGGGTGAAGGTGGTCAGGATGCGGGCCCCACTCACCTTCTACGGGACCCCCCTCGCTGTGTTCCCTCCCTCCTTCGCTGCCGGGGGGTTCGACGTCATCCACTGCAACTTCCCCAACCCGTACTTCGCGGCAGTCTCGGCGGCGGTCAGCAGGCTCGACGGGGCCCCTGCGGTCCTCACCTGGCACAACGATCTCCCCGCAGTGACTGGCGCCGCCTCGACGCTGGTGGGGCTGAACGACATCGCTTCAGTGGGGTATCTCGCGCCTTACTCGAAGATAATAGCGACGACCGGGGTGTACGCGAGGAGCTCAAAGATACTGCGGAGGGAGAGGTGGAAGGTCGAGGTCATCCCCAACGGGGTAGACACGAGGAGGTTCAACCCGGACGTGGAGTGCGGATGGGTGAAGGAGAGATACGGACTGGAGGGGTGCAAGACGCTCATTTTCGTCGGCGCGCTCACGACCTGGCACACGTACAAGGGGGTGGATGTGCTGCTGCAGGCGGTCAGCCGGGTGGGGAAGGTATGCGAGAGGCTGAAGCTCCTAGTCGTGGGAGGGGGGAACCACCTCGGGCGATATCGGCAGCTCGCGGAAGAGCTGGGCGTGGAGGATAGCGTGGTGTTTGCCGGGCAGGTGGAGGACGAGGCTCTGCCTGCCTTTTACGCTGCGTCGGACTACGCGGTCCTCCCGAGCAAAGACCAGTCCGAAGGGTTCGGGCTCGCTCTCCTCGAGGCGATGGCGTGCGGGAAGGCGGTCATAGGCTCAGACGTCGGGGGGATTCCTGAAGTGGTGGACGACTGGAAGGACGGGGTCCTCGTGAAGCCAAGAGACCCAGAGGCCCTGGCCAACGCCATCCACGTCCTCTATGAGGACGATTCAGTGAGGGAGAGGATGGGGAGGGCCGGGAGGGAGTTCGCTGAGACCCGTGATTGGAGAGGTGTTGCAGAGACGGTCTCTTCGCTTTACAGGGGAATCCAGTAGCCGTTGGCCAAGATCTCGAAATTCCAAGCGGTGCTCGTGACCGGCCTTGCGATAAGGCTCGCGATGGCGCCGTTCTTCGCCCATCCGTCTGATGTCTACTCGTGGTATTACAATGGAGAGAATCTACTCAACGGAACCCAGTCAATCTGGTATTTTCTTCAGCCCTACAATTACTCCTTTTTCTTATTCGTTTTCCCAGCCACAATCGCGTTCCGTGTCATTTCGAGCATGACCGGCACCTACTCAATACCTATGACTTCGCTCGACCCGAGACTAAACCCTGGAGCCCCATGGAATATCCCAATCGTCCCCGGCCTGTTGTTCGACCTACTTGTGAAGCTCCCACTCATTGCGTCGGATCTCATCATAGGAGTCCTGTTGTACAAAGTCGTGAAGAAACATTTCGGTGACGCAAATGCGGCTACATCAATCTCGATGCTATGGGTTCTCAACCCGCTCACAATCTGGGTTTCCTCTGGGTGGGGGATGTTCGACACTCTGCCTGTTCTCTTTACGGTTCTTGCGTTCTATTTTGTGCTTGAAGAACGGTTCGGTGTCGCGGGCATTTCGCTTTCGGTTGCGATGATGTTAAAATACTATGGGGTTGTCCTCGTTTTCCCCCTCGTCTTCATTGTTTGGAGGTTCTACGGCAAGAAGGCCGCTATTCGGGGCATATTCTGGATGTGTCTGTCGAGCTTCGGATTTCTCGTACCGCTTATTGCAGGGGCCGCTAAGGGAGGAATCTCGCCCCTGAGCACATCGATGAACGGGCTCCGTTACTCCGGTCTATCGTTCTGGAGTTCTATCACTCTGTTCTGGCCGACAACAGACCAACTCTTGATTTCAGGAGTGCTGATTGTATTTTCGCTGTTGGGCGTATATACATGGATTGCTGTCAAGAGTCCTAATGGTAAGTTCCATGCTTCATCTATAGCATTTGCCTTGCCCATCACAGCCCTGCTCAGTGTTTACTGGTTTGTTGGAGAGAATTTCATTATTTGGATTCTCCCCTTCGCAGCTATTCTGACTCTGCGGGGGAAAATCGCCAAAGCTGGTTACTGGCTAATCAGTCTTCTCGCACTGCTTACGAGCGTGACTAATTCGCTTGTTCCATATTACCTCCTACCTGTAGCTCCATGGATTGGAAGTTTCCTAGTGAGTATTATCGTTGCGATTTCACCGTATAAGGTCGCTCCGCAGGGGACTGTCTCGACAGGAGTGGGCCTTGGCAAGGTGTTTCTATCTGCAGGAGGTATTCTGTCCACCCTGATTCTCATCTTGCTTGCTATTTCTTGGGTCCGCGGCCAACATCGGAGTTCGGACGAGTTGCACCAGGATCTGAGCGTCGGTGGCGGACGTCCAATGGGGCGAAGTGCACCTGTAGCCCAGGTGAAGACAGTGACCGACGCGCACTCTCTGCCTGTTCAGAGCGGATTGTTCTCGCTAGTGGAGTCACGTCTCAGACGAGAATTCTGATCCTCAACTGGAGGGACGCGAAGAATCCAGACGCGGGGGGAGCCGAGCATCACCTGCATGAAATTGGGTCCCGCTGGTCTCATGAGGGTCACGAGGTTACTCTTCTTTGTGCGGGATTCCCCAATGGCCCCAGAGAGGAAGTGGTCTCGGGGATTCGTGTGCGCCGCATGGGTAATGCCAATACGGTGTATCTGCATGCTCTGAGGTATCTGACCAGTTCAACTAAAATGGCGAACTATGATGTAGTCTTCGATAGCATCAACACTGTCCCATTCTTTGCTCCGCTGGTTTCGAAAGCGCCGGTGGTTGCTCAGATCTATTCAATTGAAAACAGACTAGTCCTATTCGATGAGATTCCTCTACGTAAGTTCTTGCTCTTTGTTGGTGCGTACATTGCGTCATCATCCATTCCAAGAATCTACCGCGAGTGCGAAGCCATTACGATATCCCAGTATTCCAAGGCGCATCTTGTTGCTGAAGGATTCTGTCCGGAAATGGTTCATGTCGCCTATCCAGGCATTTCGGATGCTTTCCGAGAGTTGCTGGACGCAAGCCCAGAGGCCAGGAGGCCAAACCACACCATCGTGTACCTCGGACGACTGAAGAAGTACAAGGGGGTCCAAGACATAATCTTCGCCTTGCATCTTATCAAAAAGGAAATCCCTGACGTCAAGTTGTTGCTGATTGGAAGAGGCGATTACGAAGAGCAGATCCGCATGCTTGTGAGCAAGCTCGGACTAGGAGAGACCGTAAAATTTTGTGGCTTCGTCTCAGAGAGGCAAAAGGCTCTTCTCTTGAAGTCTGCATCATTGTACCTCTGTACGTCCCGGGACGAAGGCGGCTGGACAATATCTGCCGCCGAAGCTATGGCTGCAGGCGTCCCAATTCTAGTCACGGAGTCACAGAGGGATGTGATTGAGGATGGGTCGAATGGTTACCTGCTGCCAGACTCGCGCCCTGCTACAATTGCCGAGAAGGTCTGCGGGGTTCTGCGCGATCCTTCTGAGTGGGAAAGACTCTCGGAGAATGCCGAAGCGTTCAGTGGCCAGTTCAATTGGGACATCACGGCGAGCGTAACTATGAGTACCTTAGTAAGCGCGACGAGCAAATGACCCGATCTGGTAATCTCGGCAAACAGCTTATCGCGTTCCAAGAATGGCCATACACCGCCAAAGGCTAACGGGACCATGGAAAATTGGTTAGGGCTACCTGACCCTAAAAAGGGGCCACTTCATGCGTATTAAGATTAGGATCTCATTCGTAGGTCGCTTGAGGAATCGCTGCCTGGCTTTGGACCGAGGATTTCTCTTCGTGTTGATAGTCAATGCTGCTTTCCTGTTATTCCTCATGTTGGATACTGGAAGACCCTATGTCGTTCCTTATCAAGACGAATTCTTCGGCAACTACCCACCAATCATAGGATTACGTAATTTCCTCTCGGCTTGGACTCCTAACTCCTTCGGCTCGACAGCAAGTAGTGCTGTACCCTGGGGATACGCGTTGAATTTTGTAGCTCAATTGGTAATCCAAGACCCCCTTCGCACGGAAATCTTCGTTATGTCCATCCCGCTTCTTATCAGCGGAGTCTTCACCTATCGACTAGCTAAGGATGTAATGGAAGTCGGAAACTGGATCCTAGCTGCTGCATTATCTCTCGCCTACGAATTCAATTGGTTTACGCTAGAACTCGTATGGTCGAATCTGGTTATGTTCGCCTTCGCCAGCTTCCCTATAATACTGCTGTTTGCCTCCAACCTTTTCAGAGGCAGAGGGAAAAGTTGGAGGAACTCAATCGGGGTTGCATTTGGGTTGTTGTTAGGCTCAATTCTTTGGGGTATCGTGGTAATTCCCGTTCTTCTAATCTTCGTAGCTGTCCCAGCAATTGAAGCCCTCTTCAGAAAAGATCGTAAAGGAAAGTGGATAAGGTGGTTCAAGAACTTCGGCTGGGTCCTAATCTCACTTCTGCTTTTCGGTGGCTTCACCCTCCCTTATTCGATTAGTATACTTGATTCCTTGTTTGCTGCTAGCGGAAATATTTCTTCATTCTCAAGCAGCATCGGACTGGTGTCCGTCATTCCCAGCTCCGCTTCGTTCACGGACCTCGCGCCCCGGGCCATGTCTCTCTTAGTACTACCACTATCTCCTACCCTGCGAGATCCGCTTTGGGTCTTAGGTTCGTCTTTCGTTGTCCTGCTGGCTGTCGGCCTAGTCCTAAGGGACAGGCATGCTCCTCTTGTCCTTGCTCTTTTTCTTCCCATCATTGTGCTGATTTGGCTCTTCTGGGGAGTTGCCAACAACGAAACGATAGTAGCCATGTTGTATTCCGATATTTTCTTCCTAAGGATACTGAGCATCACGGTGTATCTTCTCCTTCTCACAGGACTGGTCATTCTGGGCGGCATAGCAGGGGCATCCTGCGTAGAGAAGGCTCTCGCTTCGAAAGACAAGAGGCGGAGGGCTATAGTCCTAGGCATCGTAGTACTCCTCATCCTCGTTCCAATCACCAGTCACAATATTGGAATCATCAAACTTGGCGCGCTGGGTAGTGGTGGTACCCTTGACGCGGACAATTTTAACCACCCGGTATTGCTCCTTTCTCCCGCTCTCGAATCATTGATCACAATGTTCAATTTGGAGAAGCAACAGAGCGGACCGTTTCGAATTCTTTGGATTCCATTTGACTCGAATTACTTACAGTTGCTGCAAGCTAGTTCAGATGATATCATCTCCTCAAATATCCTCCAAAACCAAGCCTTGCTCACTGAATACACCTCCATGCTCAAATCCGTTGAAGCGAACAATTTTTCAAATGTTGCTCCCAAAATGTCGTACTTGGGGTTCGAATATGTTGTCGTGCTCAAGAACGCTGAATCTCTCCCACCCCAAGTGGTAATGAGTGCAGCGGGATTCCCTCTCGGCGTGACAGGAAATTCAACACGATTTCAAAGAGCTATCTCTAAATCAAGCCAATTTGTCTCTGTCATTGACCAATCAGAATTCTCGGTCTACAGAAATTTGGATGCTTCGAACAAAACCTTCAATGGAGTGTTTGGGGTGCTCCCACAGACAGGATACCCGAGTCCGGCTGGAGCACTTGCTGTAATATCTGGACCTCCCCCGTACTTGACAGACGAGTACACCATAAGAGTCAACTTGTCGGCACCGTCAATTTTCTTGTTCGATGAAATCTATGATTCAGCATGGCAGGCGACGCTCGCCTTTGGTAACGGGACCATAATCCGACCGCAACACCTGGAGATCCTCGGCTGGGCTAACGGATGGGCCTTGCCTGCGGGGGAAGGAATGACTCTGCAAATACGGTTCCCCCAGCAACAGAAATTCGACTTGGTGGCGTTCGCACTCGTGATTCTTGTTACAAGCGGAATTCTTTACCTCACCGGCGGTTCAACCCGTCGTTGGTTTTCGAAGCCGACGAGGGGCTGGTTTGGTCTGATTCGACTTAAAGCGGAGGGGTTCTGTCACTGAAGTGCTTCGTAATTGGTACCCGTCCTGAATGGATTCATCTCAAAGGTTACATCGATTACCACAACTTGGTAGATGGTTTCGTGGTGGTGAACACCGGCCAACATAAGGACTTCGAGATGGCACAGCAGTTTGTTCAAGAACTGAGGCTGCCGACGCCAGTCGCGAACCTTGGTTCCAGCCCACTTCAGCTCCCTATCGTCACAAGGAAGCTTGAAGAGGAATACGTGAGGAGGCATGTGTCGGAGGTGTTCGTGATTGGGGATACAGATACAGCTTTGGCAGGTGCGCTTGCAGCCCACTCGACGAGAACGCCTCTTACCCACATCGAGGCCGGTCTGAGGTGCAACGAACCAATACCGGAGGAGTACAATCGCAGATTGGTAGATACACTCGCGGACTTGCTTCTAGCGCCTGAAGAGTACGCGGCCGAGAATCTCGATCGGGAGCATGTTTTGGGACGTGTCACCCGCTCGCCTAATTACAAGGTGCTCCTGTTCAAGAAATACATTTCAAACATTGCACCAAAGTTGAGAAGAAAGAAGCAAAGGTTCTCTCTAATGTCTCTTCATAGGCAGGAAAATGTTGATAATCGAAATCGACTTGAACGGATTCTGAAATATCTAGGCAACATGCAATCTGCTGTCCTGTGGCCCATACATCCTCGTGCGCGAATAAGAATACGTGAGTTTGGCCTACGGCTACCAGACAATATTGAGGTGTGTGCACCACTTTCATATCACGACATGGTGAGTAGGCTTATCGAGGCCAAAGCGGTCTTCAGTGACAGCGGCGGGCTTGTTCTCGAAGCTTTCGAACTTGGGAAGCAATTGGTTATCTTCAGGAAGTCAATCGAGTGGAAGCATGTGTGGGATGCCCCCACCACATCAAGTTTCTAGACAGGGCGAATTTTTCGCAAAAGCGAACGCTAATAGCTTACTTACGTACAGTAATTCTGAATTCGTACGTTGCCGCACGTTTCCTTGCTGGAGCCGAAAGGTTAACCTTCTTTGCGGAGGGTAGCCGTTCTGCTTTTTCAGCCGCTCCAATCAGGAAGTCATTAGACCTCTTGCGTGGTAGCAATCTCAGCATTCGGTCGAGCCTATTTCACTCTGCGTGATACGTTCCCTCCCCTGCCGGTGCAGGGGCATGCTGTCCTACTCCAAGCTGTCCAAGATGGGTTCCACCTTCAGGTCGTTCACAGGTCTCGAGGTGTCCGAGTTCGATTCCCTCTACGATAGAATCGAGCCCGATTACGAGGAGTCGGAGAGGAGAAGGCTCTCCAGGCCCGACAGGAAGAGGGACGTCGGCGGCGGAGGGAGGTTCAAGCTCCCCCTCAGGGACAGGCTCCTCATGCTCCTGGTCTACTACAGGCTCTACGCCACGTTCACCCTCGTCGGCTTCCTCTTCGACCTCGACCAGAGCA
Source organism: Nitrososphaerota archaeon (assembly GCA_029785195.1). Classification (GTDB taxonomy): domain Archaea; phylum Thermoproteota; class Nitrososphaeria; order Nitrososphaerales; family Gagatemarchaeaceae; genus UBA183. Next base: position 252 of record JAFMAD010000019.1, on the reverse strand, counting down.
ACGTCTTCAGGGACGTGCGATGCCTCGAGCCGCTGGTGAGGAGGTGCCTGCCGTTGGCGAAGAAGGTACACAAACTGACCAGGAGGCTCAGGACCATCGAGGAGGTCGAGGAGTTCTTCCCCGGCTTCAAGGCCTTCATAGACGCCACCGAGCAGGAGATCCCCAGACCGAAAGACTCGAAGAAGAGGAAGAGCCACTACTCGGGGAAGAAGAAGAGGCACACCGTGAAGACCCAGCTGACTGCGAACGGGA
>JAFMAD010000018.1 GCA_029785195.1 Nitrososphaerota archaeon | reverse complement strand
GTGCCGTTGAAGTCGGCGCTGGAGTTCTGGTCCTGTCTCGTCCCCATGTAGGAGCCGAGGCTCCGGCTGGTGCTCCTTCCGGAGCGGACGACCTCGGTGCTTTCTTTCTCCGTCTTGGCCACCAGCTGCGGGCTGGTGCATGCCCATTCCTCGCCTGCCTCGACGAGGTGGCCCCGGCACTCGGGACACATCCGGAGCACCGCGTACTCCTCGTAGGCGGCGGCCTTCGTGCGTGCGTTCGTCTGTGTTCCTTGAACCCCTTGCATTCGCATCTGCCTCCTGCCTTCGTCCTGGCGCGCTGCCCGTGGTTCGGCGGGGCACGCTGCGCCTGCTCCTCGGTCTCGACCTCGGAGAGAAACGGCGGACGGCGGAAGCTCCACTTGGTCCCCGTTCGGGAGACACAGAACGGACATTAATTTGCCCTGAGAATCTTTCGAGCCGGCCCTCTGGTCATAGCTGGTTTCTGCTAGGATCCGAGCCGGTCAGGGAACGGGGGTGAAGTTACCGCTTCCGTCGCTCTCCCGAAGGTGGATGTGGGAGAAGTCCTTTCGCATCCGTCTGGGTGGACTGATGATAAATTTCTGCCCAGAGGATGGCCGTTAGGCCCGGATCTTCCTGTCCGGGTGGAGAACGGTCAACCAAAGACCGAGCCTCGCCTTCACGCAGAAGAATTCAGGCGAAGTGTCACCGCGTATTCGCTCTCTCTTGGACAGTTTGGTCACAAGGACATAATCGCGGTGCGCCGTGGCGCCGTTACATCGCGTGCGTTCCGCAGGCAGAAAGAGACAGATGGAATACACGAGTGAAAGGCGGGTCGGTATTTAACGCGGACCGCAAAGGTTGCCGATTCAGGCGGGGACGCTGGCGACCCCAGCGGCGTTTTTGGCAACCTTTGAGGGCCATTTTGGTAACATCTGGGGGGTTTTGGCAACCTTCACCGTCAGGGTTGCCAATTCCGGTTCCCGTTAAGAACTGTGGAGTCCAGTACCCTTTGGCCAGTAGCACCAGAATCACGTTCCCGGTGTTGTCCGCGATGTCATCTATCCTCTCCATGAGGTTGAGGATTTCTCCTCTCACCCCGCCGAAGAAGGGACCCTCAGCCACCATCAGGCGGAGGTCTCGACGGGCCGAGTCCGCCATCGTCTCCGCGTCGGAAGACTTTGGCTTCGCTCTCCCAGGCTGAATGGAGGTCGCCCATAGAATGAGCAGTCACGCTTGCCACAAAGGACTCAACGCACACAGAGACGGTGTCGAGCAGGCCCATTATCCAGTCGAATATCTTACGTTCCTTCTTACCTGATGAGAGGAAGTCAAGATTCAAAGCGGTCCAGGACCTGAAATGGCGCCGCTTTAACCTCGGTCCCTTGGACTTCCCGCAGAGCATAGATTTTAGACCACTGCGGCGGGTGGCGTACCGAAATCGTGGACTGGTTCCTCATCGCCGTGGCCCTGGGCCTTGTCGCCCTGGGGACTTTCAGCATGCTGGTGTCGACCGTCTCAGGGGGAGGGATGAATGTGGTAATCATACCTGTACTTGTCCTAGCTTTCAACTTCGGCCCCGGGGAAGCCATAGGTACTTCATTTCTCGCCCTTACGATAGGGAGCACCGTGGCCGCGGTCAGGTTCTTCAAGGGGGGACACCTTGACCTAAGGAAGGGCGCCATCCTTGGCGCTTCCACGGTCCCAGGTGTCGTCGCTGGGACATACCTGTCATTCCTAGCGGAAGGGGACGCGTTCAGGATCCTCCTCGGCCTCGTGATCATCGCCCTCGCCGTCATCATGGCGGTACGCAGGTCCGAGGGGGGCCTTGGCACCAGGGGGTCTGACGGGAGGGCGACCTACGTCGTCAACATGAGGTTAGGCTTAGTCCTGATGATATGCGTTGGCTTCTTCGTCGGCCTGTTCGGTCAGGGGGGTGGCCTGGTCCTCGTCCCTGTCGTCCAATTGATAGGCTTCCCTCTCGTAGCCACTCTGGGAACCGTGAGGCTGATTTCAATCCTGATTGGAGGGACTGGGTTCCTGTCACGCCTTGCGGTGCTGCAGGTGAACTTCCCGTATGGGATCGCGCTGGCAGTGGGCACAACCCTGGGCGGATTCCTGGGGGTGAGAGTCAGCACTTCGTTAAGGGTCGAAGCGCTCAGGCTGATGGCTGCTCTCTTCATAACGGCCCTTGGTGCCCTTCTCATTCTCACCCAGGTGCTCTGATGCATGGAGTGCTCGAATCAGGGCGTGACGACGGCCCGTCCAATCAGCTTCCCTTCCCTGACCGCCGCGAGGGCATCGTTGGTCTTCTCCAAGGTGAACCTTGAGTCTATCTGGGGCTTGACCTTTCCTATAGTCACGAGCTCGACGGCCCCCCTCAGGTCCTGCCGTGAGTATGATCTCGAGCCGATGATCTGAAGCCCATCGGTGACCACGGCCTGGTAGGGCGCCTCGAAGTTTCCCGAAGAATACCCTACGACGACGAGCCTCCCGCCCCTTCTGAGCGACTTCAGGAGATGCGGTATCTCTGCCGCTGCCCCCGCCATATCCAGCGCGGCATCTACGCCCTGTCCTGTGACCTTCCTGGCGAACTCGGAGTAGTCTCCTTTTGTAGAATCGAACACCTCGGCCGCTCCCAGGCTCTTGGCCAGGTCTAGCTTGGGCTTCTTCCTCCCCACGGCCACGACGTTGGCCCCGGCGGCCCTGAGTATCTGGAGCGCGTTGAGCCCGAGGGCGCCCAAGCCAAGGACCAGCACCCATCGCGACATCACGCTTCCGAGCTTCCTGATGGCACTGAACGGGACCGCCACGGTCCCCCCCGCCAGAGCCCCGTCTTCGAATGACACTGTGTTGGGGAAGAGCACCAGGTTAGAAGAGGGACTGACTGTGTACTCCGCCAGCCCGCCGTTCATTGTAAACCCCATGCTCCCCCTGATGTTCATGCAGACGCTCTCCATCCCTTCGATGCAGTTCTGGCAGCGCCCGCAGTAGATGTGCGGGTGAATCACCACCCTCTGGCCGACCTTGAAGTCGCTTCCGCTGCCCACCTTCACTACTTCCCCCGCTGCTTCGTGCCCCAGCACGACGGGGAGCCTGGCCTTGGGCCCTGCACCCTGAATGACCTTGACGTCTGTAGGGCAGACGCCGCATGCCATCACCTTGACGAGGACTTCGCCGCTCCCGGGCTCGGGGATGCTCAACTCCTTCAGCGCCAGCGGGGATCCTACAGCCTCCAGCACCATGGCTTTCATCTGCGCCAACCCTCCGCTAGAGTCCGCCCGGGAGAGGTGCGAACTCTAGATGGTTCAGCGCCTCGTTCCTCGTAGACTTCCCGTTCACTATAGCAGTCACGGCTTCGATCACCTTTTTGCCCGCCTCCCTAAGGGTCGCATCTCCTGTAAGGACCGAGCTGATGTCCACGTCGATGTGGTCGCCCAGGTTCTTGACGGTCCTCGGGTTCGCCGTCACCTTGACGACCGGTGCGACGGCGGTGCCAACCGGGTTCCCCGTGCCCGTCGAGAAGAGTATGATCTGGCAGCCGGCGGCTGCCAGGGCGGTGAGGACCGCCTGGGCAGCGGAAGGAGAGTCCATGAAATACACCCCCTTCCCAGGAGCCGGCTCCTCGTAGTCGAGCACCCCCATTATCTTCGAGGTCCCCGCCTTCAGGATGGCGCCCAGGGACTTTTCTTCGATAGTGCTCAGCCCCCCCTTGATGTTGTCTGGGACGGGGTTGGTACCCACGAGGTCGACGCCGTAGGACATGGCGAGGTCCTCGTTGGCTTTGGCCACGGCGTAGATTCGCTTGGCGACAGACGCGTTGATGGCCCGCTTCGCCAGGATGTGCTCCGCTCCTATGATCTCGGTCGTCTCGGAGAATATCGCGGTGCCACCGTGCTCGACGATGTAGTCGGTGGCGACGCCGACGGCGGGGTTCGAGGCGACCCCCGAGGTGGTATCGCTCCCGCCGCATTTCAGCCCGAAGACCAGGTCGGACATTTGGATTGGCTCGCGCCTGGCCTCGGACGCGAGAATCACCAGGCCCAACGCCTTACGCGAACCGTCGTGGATGGCCGCCAGAGTGCCGGCATCTGAGACCACGACTGACTCAATCCTCTTCTTCGAGGTCTTCCTGAAGGCCGCGACGTACTCCTCGACCGACTTGGGCTCGTACCCCACCACGAGCACCGAATGGACGTTCGGGTTGAGGGCGGTTTTGAGCAGCGAGCTCTCGAGCCTCTGCTTGTTCAGCCCTATCTCATTCCGCCCGAACTCGTGAGTCAATGGGGTCACCCCCCTCACGGAGTCGGCAACCCTGTCCACTGTCTCGGTGCAGAACGCGTTGAGCGAGAGGACCGCCACGTGGGTCCGGATGCCAGCTTTCTTGTCCTCGTTCCAGTAGCCGGTTAGTTTGTCCGTCACTTCGCACCGGCCCTCAGGGACCTGATGTTGTGGATATGGACGTGGCTTCCGACCTTTATGTCCTTCGTGGCCCTGCCTATCACGTCCCCGTGCTTCAGGACGTCCTCACCCTCCTTGATGTCTTTCACGGCGAATTTGTGTCCAAAATTGACGGATTCAACAATTCTTACCTTCAAGCTTCCGAATTCCGTCAGGTCCCCTGCCTTGAGGTCCTCGAGCGCGAGCGCCACGCTGTCGCCTGGTCTCAATATCAGGCACCTCTTGGAGCTGGTGCGGGCGCCCTTGCTTCGCATTACAGGTCGTCCTTCGCGAGGACACGAAGCGGGGATCCTGTCGCGCCCTTCAGCCTCAGCGGGTAGGTGTTCAGGTGCACGTCCTTGCCGACCACGCTCTTCAGGTTTGCGAGGTTCTCGAGCAACATTATCTTGCTCCCCAGGAGGCTGATGTGCAGCGGATCCCCCTTCCTGTGGCCGCTCCGGATGGGAGCGTCAGGCCCTGGAGTGTCTAGGCCGATGGCGTGCAGCTTTAGGCTGACGAAGTATGGCCCCAGCTCAGGCGCGAGGTAAGGGTACATGGTCTCGTATTCTTTGGTCATCCACCTCTCCTCCCAGCTGGTCCGCAGAATTACGATTTTCTTCCCCCGCAGCTGCTTTTCATGGGTCCTGACATCCTCGAGAGTCACGGCTTCTAGGCCGTTCTTCCTGACATCTAGGACGGCTGTCTTTCCGACCAGGTAGTCGAAAGGCATCTGATCGATGGACGGACCGTTAGGGTCGTAGTGGGACGGCGCGTCCACGTGGGTGCCGCAGTGGAGATTCATCGCCAGGACGTTCTGAGTCCCGCTGTTCACGGTCACATGGAAGGAGGAGAGCTCGAACTCCTGCCTCTTCTCGCCGGGCCAGTCGGGTACCGGCATTCCGTGCTCGAAGTCATGGGTCAAATCATGCCAGACCATGAGGCAAACCCCGAGCACAAGGGTATTTGGCGTTTCGGTCAGAGCTGTTGTGTTCCATCTGCGCGCGGGCGAACCCTCTGGGACAGGCACAAAATCTTGCGAATTTTTGGTGACTGTGTCAGTCGATCCGGTTTGCTTCAGTTCCCACGAACTCTACTCGGCGCCCCAGGGTCGAAGCTGTTATGCGCATCTGGTGAACTCGAATGGGAACCGGTGCAGGCTGTGGGCGCCGTCTTCGGCGATCAAACATGCCGCGCCTAGCTGAAGCCCAGCCTTCATGTCCCTGGTGACAGGCTGAGGCTGGATGACCACAACCATCCCCTTGCGGAAGGTAAAGTCTTCCATAGGCAGGCCAGAGCTCCTGCTCCCGAGCTCTGGATTCTTTCCCCCTTCACCGTGCACGAGGGAGTCGAAGGAAGTGAAACCGTTCTCTTCAAGTACCGAGGATGCCTTCACGACGTCTTCGGCCGTGGCCCCTGGTTTCATGGACCTGACGACCCGGTTGAAGCACTCGAGAGCGACGTCGAACAGTCCTCTGTAGCGGGGGGTGGGCTCGGCCCCCACGACGAAGGGCCTGTGCAGCTGCGCCTGGTAGCCGTAGTACGAGACCGTCATTTCCGTGATGAGGACGTCCCCTCTGCGTAATCTCCTCTTTCTCGGGAACTGCCATGGGACGTACACCGACGGGGCGGACATGCTCGTGGCAGTCAGGAAGCCAACTCTGACGAGTCCAGCCCGGCCCAGGACCGCCCTGTGGATGATTGCGTTGAGATCGTGCTCGGTCAGTCCAGGCTTCGCCTCCTCCTTCAAGGCCTGGGCCGCCATGTCGGTGAGCGCAGCACTCCTTCTAATCCATGTCAGCTCCTCGTCGCTCCGAATCCACCTTATCCAGTTGTACTGGCGTGAAACATCGACTAGCTCTGCCTCCGGCGTCAAGTGCACGATACTCTCATACTCAGCGTGTGGGATTGTCCCGATGCTCACCACGCCGATCCTCGACCTTTCCAGCCTGTGCCTCCGGAACGACTCCATGACGGCCGCCGCGGGATCGTTGCCGTGCCACCGGATGTCCTTCACCACGGCCATGTCTTTGGCGCACGGGACGTGGTTGCGGAAGTGAAGCAGGAGTGTAGGCTCTCCGGAGTAGGGGAAGACAAGATGGGCGGGCCAGGGACCGGAGTAGTTCGAAAGATAGGATACAGTGCCTGGAGAGTGCGCCGAAGGCGCGTAGATCAGGAGTCCCTGCAGTCCCTCCTTCTCCAACATCTCCCTTACGAGGCGTTCGCGCCGCCGGTACTCCCTGTCCGAGAATCGCGGGAATTCGGGGGCCAGAAATACGTCACTGCGAAAAAGGGCGGCGGCCAAGTGTCATAAGCTTTGCACGTGACAGATGAGCGGATGCCGTTGATGACTCTCCGAAGGCTCGATGAGATTTAAATGGTGACCGATGGTTCGTAACCATGGTCATTAGCATGGTGACCCATAGGGAGAACCAGAGGTGGGTACAGGACTTCGCCATTGCCTCCAGCGGCTGGAACTCCCTCCACCCGGAAATCGAAGGAAGGATGGAAGAGATCGGGTTTAAGCACCCGGACATCACGCGGGTCTTTGAGGGCGTCAAATCGACCCAGCACTGGCCGAAGGCCCTGGTACGCACGGCGCTCGAGAACGAGAAGAAGGCGCTCTACTACGAGAAGAGGGGCTTCGACCTGTCGGCCAGAGATCTCTACGTGAGGGCGATGCTGCTCTTCGACAAGGCCCAATACAGTTACTACAGGGACGATTTCAGAAAGAAGGGGTTCCACGACAAGATGCTCGCCTGCTTCCAGCGGGCGGCGAAAATCACGTCCGAAAACACCGGGGTCAGAATCGAGCAGGTGAAGCTGAAGTTCGAAGGGAGCCGGATCTACGGGGTGATGTACACCCCTCCTACGCGCGGTCCCCACGATTGCGTGCTGATGATACCGGGGATGGACTCGACGAAGGAGGAGTTGTTCCAGCCGTACCTCAGATATTACCTCCCCCACGGCCTCGCCGCAATCACCTTCGACGGGCCGGGTCAGGGCGAGTCTTTGCTGAACGGCTGCAAGGTGACGCTGGACAACCACGAAAAGGCTTCATCAGCATTCGTGGAATACGCACTCTCGAAGGACTCCATCAGGAAGGTGGCGGTTTATGGCAACAGCATGGGGTCCTATTGGGCCACTAGGGCCGCGGCCCATGACAAGAGGTTGAAGGCGTGCGCCACTGCGCTGGGCTGCTACGCAAACATGAACACCATATTCAACAAGGCCCAGCCCAACTTCAAAGCCAATTTCATGTTCATGGCCGGCTACGAAGACGAAGCCAGGTTCGATGCTGAGTTCGCTCCCAGGATGTCCCTGCAGGCGGCGGTAAAGAAGAGGACCTGCCCCTACCTGATGATGCATGGCGAGTTCGACGAGCTGTCCCCCCTGGACGAGACCATCCGCCTCTACGAGGCCGCGAACTCGCCGAAGGAGCTCTGGATCTTCGCGGACGAGTTCCACTCTCTGGGAGGAGTCGGCCAGGAGGTCTTCAGCCTGAGCGCCAGCTGGCTTTCAAACGCGCTGAAAGGGAGGGTACGCTCAGACCACGAAAAGCTGGTCTACATGAAGAGGAACGGGGAGTTCATCGAAGATTCAGCCGGTCCCGACTGGTGGAACCCGACCTAGCCCCGGGCGAGTCAGAAGCCAGGCTCAGAGGTGGAATATCTTCTCAGCGTTCGCGGAGAGGATTGCCTCCTCGATGTCGCGGGGGAGCTTCAGCGATGTCACCACGCCCACCGGGTCAGGACACCCCATATCGAAGGGGTAGTCGCTCCCCAGCACCACGTGGGACGCCCCGACCTTGCTAATCATGTATTCCAGCGAGGGGGCGTCGTGAAGTATGGTGTCGAAGTAGAAGTTCTCCATGTATAAGCTGGGCTGTTTTGGTATGAGGGCCCCGATTTCGGGCCTTGCGTGATACGCCCAGTCGAACCTGCCGAGCTGGTATGGAAGGAAGCCGCCCCCGTGGACCAACACAATCTTGAGTCCCTTGTACCTTTGAAGGACGCCTCCGAATATTAGCGACCCCGCGGCTATGGTGGTCTCGAGTGGGTTCCCGATGATGTTCCCTAGCTGGAAGCGCGAGATGCGCGCCCCTCCCGCCCGAGGAGCCATCGGATGGATGAAGATTGGAACGCCCAGGCGCTCGACCTCGGCGAAGAAAGGCGAGAGCGACGGGTCATCCAAGTTCTTGCCGTTGACGTTGGAACCAACAAGCGCCCCGACGAAGCCCAGATCCTTCACTGTCCTTCTAAGCTCCTCAGCCGCCTCCTCTGGTTTGTGCATTGGGACGGTCGCAAGACCACCAAAGCGGTCGGGGTGCCGCCCTGTCATCTCTCCAAGCCGGTTATTGATGTCCTTCATCAGCCGAGACAGCGCTTCATGTTCTAGACTGAGAGGGAGCGCGTTCGGGAAGATGGAGATGAGTCTCTTCCCAAGCTTCTGCCTGTCGAGCGACTCGACCATCCCCTGCTCCGTGGCGAAACTCGGGTCGACTTTCCCGAAATAGGAGGCATCAGAGTATCTGAAGGTGAGGCTGCTGTCGGCGAGAGAGAACTGGATGTCCTGACTGCCATACTTGGCATAGATGTCTCGGAAGACATCTGAAGGAAGGAAGTGCGCATGGACGTCGAGCGGAGACAATTTTCGCCCGCAGCCCAGTCAATATATTTAAACCGTACATGCAGTGGCTTGATTGCGAGCACCAATTGAGTCAGACGGATTCAGAAATGGCCGATTCGGCCGGGTGAGGGAGCCTGCAATGGGGGGCCAGGCATCGAAGTCAATAAGAAATGGTGGCACCGCCAGTGGACTGACCCACGTCGACGACAGCGTCCCTGCGGTTAGATGTGGACCGTACACGGCAGCGCCTTTGAACATCGTAGGGCCGCAGTGACCTGGGGTGGCACAAGGCAATTCGGTCCTTGAGGTCAAGAACCTCACCCACGTCTACACAGACAGCCGGAGTCATGTGGAGACCGAGGTGATCGACAACGTCAGCCTGAGCTTCCAAGAGGGCAAGTTCGTGTGCGTCCTCGGCCCCTCGGGGTGCGGCAAGACAACCATGCTGAACATAATCGCCGGCTTCATACGGCCCACCTCAGGGTCAGTCGTGTTTGAAGGCAAGGAGGTGAAGTCGCCCAGCCCGGAGCGCGCCATGGTCTTCCAAGACTATGCCCTTTTCCCTTGGCTCACGGTGTCGGGGAACATACAGTTCGGGCTTATGATGAAGAACACGCCGGCCAAGGTCCGGGAAGCAAAAGTGACGGAGTACCTCGAGATGATGGGGATGAAGGGGTTCGAGCACAAGTATCCGTTCGAGCTTTCTGGCGGGATGAAACAGAGGGTCGGACTCGCGAGGGCATTAGCGGTAGAGCCGAAGATGCTGCTCCTTGACGAGCCCTTCGGTTCCCTCGACGCCCAGACCCGAAGAACGATGCAGCGCGAGCTCTTCCGGATAATGGCGCAGGCGAAGAAGACATCCATCTTCGTAACGCACAGCATAGACGAGGCACTGTTCCTGTCGGACAGGCTCATCGTGATGTCGGCCAGGCCGACGAGGGTGCTCATAGACATCGAACTCAAGTCCGCAAAGCCGAGGCAGAGGAGTGACAAGGAGTACTCAGAGGTATACGAGAAGGTAGACAAGGTCATCACTGCCGAAGTGAGCAAGAGCATTGAGTAGCCGCGTAAGGAAGATCAGAGAAAACGCCTACGTGATGAACACGATTGGGATAGCGGTCTTCATCGCCTTGTGGTGGTTGGCGGTGGAGGCCCGGCTGATCAGCCCCCTCTTCGTGGCGTCCCCTCTGGCGGTGGTCCAGGTGCTGTTCACCCAGACGGCGTCGCTGGCACAGAACACCTACATCACGCTGGTCACACTGGTAGAGTCTTTCCTCGTGGCCGCCGCTATAGGGATACTGGCCGGAGCGGTGACCGGCGCCTTTGATGTGGCCGACTGGGTCATCTCGCCGATTCTCGACCTTCTCAGGAGCGTCCCCAACGTCGCCTGGGTCCCCCTGGCCATAATCTGGTTCGGCATAGGGATCGAGTCGCAGATCTTCGTTTCCGCGTTCTCTGCGTTCTTCCCAATCTTCACGAACACCTATGTCGGCTTCAAGTCGGTGAGGCCGTCGTTCATCCGGGCGGGCTACAATCTGGGCGCTTCAGACCGGGACGTCTTTTTCAGGATTCGCCTGCCTGCTTCCCTCGGGCAGGTCTTCCCCGGGCTGAAGCTCGGCATACAGAACGGGATGGCCGGTCTTATCGCCATCGAGTTCCTCGACTCTACGTCCGGGCTGGGGTTCATGATGGGCGAGGCGAGCGACTTCTTCAAGGCGAACATCGTTATCATGGACATGCTGATGATAGGGCTGCTCGGGTTCGCCCTTACCATGACCCTGGTGCTGGCCGAGAAGAGGTTCCTGGGATGGCAGCGAAGAACGTCCTAGAGGGCTTGGGCGCTTGAGCAGGCCAAGACCCATCGTCTTCCGGCTATTGGCGATCGCCATGTTCCTGACAAGCTGGCAGATCCTGGTGTCGGGGGGCTTCATCAGCTCGCTCTTCCTAGCGTCGCCGGTCCAGGTGCTCTACGCCGGAGCGAGCCTGCTGGCGAGTGGAGAGCTCCAGTCAGACATAGCAGCGAGCCTGGTGAGGGTCATCGTAGGATTCATCCTAGCGGCGGCCATAGGCATCCCGGTCGGCATCGCCATGGGCACGGTCAAAACATTCAGGCTCCTGCTGGACGGGATCGTGCATGTCATCCGCCAGATCCCCGGCATAGCCTGGCTCCCCCTTGCAATCCTCTTCTTCGGGCTTGGGAACAACGCGGCGTTCTTTCTCATCACCTATGTGGCCATATGGCCATTCGTGGTGAACTTGGAGGACGGGCTGCAGAACGTCGACCAGAGCCTCATCCGCGCGGCCAGGAGCCTCGGCGCCAGGAGGGTGCAGTTGTTCTTCAGGGTTTACCTCCCGGCGGCGGTGCAGTACATCTACAGCGCGGCGTGGATAGCGGTCGGACTGGCGCTCAGAGCGCTCATCGTGGCGGAGCTCGCGGCGGCGGTCACGGGGCCGGGGGCTGGGATAGGATACATGATTATCTACTACGCATCGTTCCTCCGCACGGACATCGTGATCCTGGGGATGGCCCTGTTCGCTGTGTTCGGGTTCGCTGGCCTGCAGCTGCTTGTTTTGATGAAGCGCTTCTTGAAGTGGATGCCCTCTGTCGAGACAGGGGCTTAGCGCCCTGAATCCGGAACCAAGGAGCCAAAGTGCATCAGAATCAGCGCCTGCCCTGAAGGGCAGGGGTTCAGAACTTCGCGCTATTGCAACGGCCTTCCCTCTGAGCGCCTTGCCGCCCAGAGTCATGCGGGCCGCAAACGACATGATGCCGAGCGAAATCTTGGACCTAGTACAGTGTCCTGGTGGAGCCAGGTATGTGGTCAGGCTTGATACACCAAGACGGAAGTTGCATACCAAAGACTCCGGATGGTTAGTTCCTAGGAAGCAGAAACCTGTTGAACCCTAGGACGGGGTGTACCCGCCTGTCGCGGTGACCCTGCTTGGCGCTATCTGGGCGAGAGGCGTCGAGTAGACATAGTTAGTGATGTTCACTGACGTCTTGAACACGCCTAGCCCATACATCACACCAATCTCGTTTTGTAGGATATTGAGCCATGCGTGGTTGACTTCTATGGTGTATGTAGTCCCAGTGCCAAGGTACTGGTTGAGGGTAGAGATCGGAATCTTCTCCGCCTGCGAGACGATGGTCAGGGCTTCCGTTCTGTTGGCGTTGAAGTACGCCTGAGCCTTTATCATGGCGCGCAGGTAGTCCTGCACTATATTCTGGTGCGCTGCAGCAAACGCCTGGCTGGCAAAGATGATGCTGCTCACCTGTCCCTGCGGGAAGGCCTGGACGTGCCCGCCAAAGTAGGTCTCATTGTTCTGGGCCAGCACGGTGGATGGGACTTCCGCCTCAGCTTCCTGTATGAACGGGCTCCAGAGGAATGCGATTCCGTCAATCTGCCCTTCCTTGTAAGCTGAAAGCAGAGAGTTCGGCGCCAGATTGACCAGTTTAATCTTGCTGATCTGGGTGCTGTTCAGCCCGACTGCGGCGAACATCGCGTTGATGATATACTGGGAGTCAGACGAGAAGGTAAGCCCCAGGGTGAGTCCCTCGAGCTGCTGGGGGGTCGTGACGTTGAGGCTCTTCTTGACGATGAGAAAGTGGTACGCGGTGGCATAATTGAGCTGCGCGAGGGCGACAATCGGGACGCCCCCCGTCACCATTGACTCGAATGGCGTACCTCCTGTGACGCCTAAAACAGCCGCGCCGCTAGCTACTGAAGAGTCCTCTGCCGAACCGGAGCTGAATATCTGTGGGGTCACGGCTAGCCCCTCCTGCGCGAAAAAGCTCTGGTTCACAGCGATGTTGTAGAGCGGCTCTTGGACACTCGCCTCGCCCATTGCAATGCTCACCGGTATGAGGGCGGTAGAGGTTGCCGAGGTGCTCGACGTCGCGCTTGGTCTGCTTGTCAGGACGTAAGCGTATGCGGCACCGGCTGCGATGATGATAATCACGACGACAATCATTGCGGCAACTGTCGTGCTCATAGCGCGCCTGGAGTAAGTTAACTCCACAGAGGCTTTGCCCTAAGAATTCGTTAATAAATCTACCGTTGATTTTAGTTAGAATTTGCGACCGGGTGCATCCAGAACTGCAGAGAGCTGTCAAGAAAACTTTTGGAAGTACGGAACGTCCAGGGCGGCGACTGATTCACGGGACGATTGCCCACTCGAGAAGGAATCTGCGAGCCGGTAGGAGTAACTGACGAACACCCGCCGGTGTTTGAGGTCGACCTATCATGTAGCGGACCGAGGTCCGCACAGTTCGCGTCAGCGTCGATCTTGACTAACTTCGCGAGGCTGGCCTGCCGGCCAGAGACAAGAACTCGTCGTCCGTGATAGGGCGCTTCTTCTCAAGCGCGAGCGCCTTCACCTTCGTGAGGAGACGGTCGACTTCGGCGTCATCCACGCCTATGCCGAGCTTCTCGGCTTTGTAGAGTATAGAGTCGCGACCGCTCTTCTTCCCCAAAATCATGTTGATGGGGTCATGCCCCACCAACTCCGGCACGAAGGGGTACATCTCCAACGGCATCCCGAGCTTTTCGAGCCTCGTCCACCAGCCTGCTATAATCCCAGACTCTATCGTGAATATGTCGTCCCCTACCACTGGTTTCTGCGGAGGCACCATGACTTCCGAGAGAGAACTCACGAGCTTGGAGAGCGGCCCGAGCTTCTCCAGCCGAATCCCGGTCTTCACACCATAGAGGAACTCGAGTGCCATAGTCAGCTCCTCCATCGGGGTGTTGCCTGTCCTCTCTCCTATCCCGTTTACTGTAACATGGGCGACCTCCGATCCGGCCGAAATCGCGGCTAGGGCGTTGGCGACCCCGAGACCGAAGTCGTTGTGGGCGTGTATCTCGACTGGCTTCTTAATCAGTGACCGCATCCGCTTCACGAAGTAGGCCGTGGCCTGTGGGTTCAGCACTCCGAAGGTGTCTGCGAGCGCCAGGGCGTCGAGGTAGCCATCCTTCGCGACTCGTCCGGTGAGCTTGGAGATTACCTCGAAGCTCGCCCTCGTCGAGTCGATGGTGAAGAAGGTGACCTTCAGCCCGTGGTCGTGGGCGTAGTTCGTCGCCTCGACGGAGAGGTCCACGGCCTTCTCCGCCTTCCAGCCATACCCGTACTTCACCAGGTGGTCGCTTGACGGTATCTCCATGACGACCCCGTCCACGTCGACGTCGAGGGCGCTGTCGACGTCCGTCTTCATGCAGCGGGCGAAGGCGTAGATCTTGGCGTCGAGCTTCAGCTGAGTAATCTCCTTCACGGCTTGCTTGTCAGATGGGGAGACAGAAGGGAGGCCGGCTTCAATCCTCTCTACTCCGGCCTCGTCCAGGGCCTGGGCAATCTTCAGCTTCTCCTCCCGCCTGAAGGTTATCCTCGCCTGCTGCTCACCGTCGCGGAGCGTCACGTCATGGAGGATGACCTTCTTCGGAAGCTTCAGTCCCCTCCTGGCTTCGGGGAGGAAGTTGTAGAAGCTCACATAGTGTGTGCTGGACTTCCACTGCTGCGGCATCGACAGTTGAAGCTCTTCCTGAGCCTCGTATTTAGAGCCTACTCAGAGGGATTTCGACTTCTTTCTGATGGGGAACCGCGATTGCACCAAGTTCCGAAAGTCTACTTTTATTTCGTGAGTAATCTGCACCCCACTCTGATTACGTCATCGACGTCTGAGCAAGATTTGTTCATGCATACGACCGATTTGAGGGGCTTGTTCACCAGTCTCTCCACCGGGTTGAGGTTGGGCGCCCTCTTCGGGATCACCTTCACCTTCAGTACAGGGGTGTTTTTGGACGAATCTTTCGATGTCTTTCGTTTTGTGGCAAGGGGCGTAATCGACGAAGAGTATGACCCTCTTAGCGCCGCGTCTCTTGGCATACTGGAGGAGGTTGGAGAAGTGGAGCTTGTACTCCCTGCTCCTAATCTTCGCGTATATGTTGAAGACGAACCCGTTCTTGCCTCTCTTCGGCCATAGACGCTTATGACCGCTTCAACGGGGAGAGTTCAGGAAGAGACGCTTGGCGTCAGTGCCGAAGCTTCCAAGGGGCTTTGCTATCGCGCTCGCCCACCCTAATCCGCAGCTGCAGACCGTTATGTGGTGCCTGAGGTTGGTTTGTGAGGAATTTGAGCCCATATGTGTGGACTCGCATCCCACCCAGGGCCCCTTTATGTCATCTCGAGCCACAGCACACTCGGACCTCCGTACAAGTGAACCAGTGAGGTCCAGCAAAGGGCCAGTGCTACCCTCCCTTGTAGCAGAAGTACGGGTAGCCGCCGTTCACCATCCCCACCGCCATGTCAACAATCTTATCGGAGACCTCCTTCCACTTCGAGTCCCAGTCGATGCCGTCTACCACGAACTCCTTCTCGTCCCCGTCCCTCGACGGGATTTGCTTCCAGAGCGCCCGACCCTGAAACGGCTTCACGATACGCACCTGCCACTTTTCGCACTTCATCTTCCTCCCTTCTGAACGGAAGTAGTGGCAGGATGTGCAATATCTCGACAGCCAGATTATCTCCTTTGTCCGCTTGACAGACTTGCCGATCTCCTCGAGGAGGCGCTCCGACTCTTTTCGTATCATGTCGGCGAGCTCCTTCTGCCCCTGTTCTGTGTCGGTGTAGTAGTCCGGGTCC
>JAFMAD010000017.1 GCA_029785195.1 Nitrososphaerota archaeon | reverse complement strand
TGGGCTCCTGCCGGCACGGTCACCGTGGCCTGCACCGAAAGCACGGCCGACTGGGAAGACGAGAGGTAGACGGTGGTGGCGTTGGTGAGGACGAGCGGGTTCCCCTTGGCATCCACGATCGAGACGACCAGAGCCTGGAAGGTGGAGACGCCGCTCGAGCTGGTGGGGAGGTCGGAGGGGAGCGGGGTAATCGAGATCGACCGCGCCTGGACCGCCGCGCTCGCGCCCTGGGAGCCTGCCAGGGTGACGGCGGTCAGGCCTGAAAGTATGAAGAGCGAAAGCACGAGCAGGGAGGCGCCTCTGCGTAAGATCATCCTGACTTTTCCCCCTCCTTTCCGTATTTAGGCTTCACAGACACACGCTCCAGATTGCAGGTCGGAGCCGAGCCGCTTCGAGGTTGGTGGTTCGACAACTCTTCTCACAACGGTATCTTGATGAACAGGGCCGCGACGTAGACTGTGACCACGCTTATGATGACGAGTACCATCGAGTGCTTGAACCCGTCGGACAGGGCCCCCTCTCCCATCTTCCCGGCCACGAGGCCGACCACGAAGCTCTCGAAGAGCGCGGAGACGAGGAGCAGGTCGACTGTCCCTGAGCTGACGGTCGACTGCGCGAGGGTGCCGGGGGTGAGAGTCGTCTCCTTGAGGAAGTAGACCATCAGGAAGGTCGTCATGACGATCATGATCCCGGCCATGTAAGTCACGAATATGTAGGGGCGGAGGGCCGACCGCTTCTCCGCCTCAAGGTCGTTTATCCTGCGCGTGAAATCTGCCATCTCCGAGAAGCTCCTCACCGTTCCGCCGCCCACGTCTACGACTTCTAGCATGAGCGACCCCACCACCTTGGTGAGCCAGCTGTTCACGCTCCCGATGAACGTGGTGACGACCTTCGAGAGGGTCAGCCCCCATGAGAGCTGGGCCCCCATCTTCTCGACAGGCTTGGACAGCCGCCCGTAGCTCTTGACCTCGAGGGTCTCTATGCTCGCCTCCGGAGAGAGGCCGATCTTCCTGCTCTCCGCCACGTCCCTGATGAAGTCAGGGAGTTTGGTCTCCAGCCCGTACCTCTCGCGCGAGTATCTGATCGCGAAGACGGCCGGGACAACGACGGCAGTAAGCAGGGAGATCGTCGACCTCAAGACGAGGTTCAGCGGCAACGGCACGAAGAACAGGGCCGCGCCTAGCGGGGCGAAGACGCCGAATATCTTGTAGGGCCGGTAGTCGGTGTAGGGCTGCTTCGTCCCGAGCCCGTCCAGGAGCCAGACGAACATAGCAGAGATGATCGGGACGAGGACGAAGGAGAACATCAGGAGGCTCGTGATGCCGGCGTTGTTGTGGGAGACTATCGCCTGGACCTGGTACAGGGTGAAAAGGCTGATGCCGAGCACGGCCGTGACGGTGATGTAGGCCTCGGCCATGGTCCCTATCGTGTCCGAGGTCCTCCTGATCTTCAGGCTGCGGGCGTCCATCGTCTCCTTGAGCTTGGAGTTGACGTAGGTCTGGGCGTCCCCCCCGGTCTTCAGCACGGTGGTGTAGCCGTATAGGAACTCTCGGAACGTCTTGTTGGGGTTGTGGTCGGCGGCCTTTTCGAGCGCCGTGATAGGGTCCACCCCGAAGACGTCCGTGTCGACGAGGATCAGCTTCGCCTCCTTGGAGGAGGCGGGGAGGAGCTTCTCCATCTTGGCGATGCGCTTTAGCGTCGCGACGGGAGACACGCCTCCCCCGGCGAGGACTTCCATGTAGCCGACCAGGAACGGGAGCTCGTTCTCGAGGGCGGAGGCCCGGGTAGATTGGCTGATCTTGGGGGCGTTGAGGCCGAGCAGGAGCGCAAACGGCAGGGCCACCACCGCCAACGCAAGTAGCAGGAAGCCGGTCGCGAAGGCGACCACGACCAAGGCCGCGGCCACCACGCCGGTCATCGTGAAAGAGAAGAGCGCCAGGGAGACGAGGGCGTCCGGGGTCGTCCTGAGGTTGGACTTCAGGATGTCCTCTCTGAGGCCCGGCATGCTCTTCGATATGCGCCGGGCGGGGCGGCCGAAGATCCTCAGCGAGAAGGCGGAGATCCTGTCGGTGAGGGTGAGCTTCTGCCCGTCGCTCGGCTTGACCTCGGTGACCGCCATCTGGGCCATGTCTGATTCCTACGCCTCGCCCTCGGTGGTGACGCGGATCAGGCCCAGCTCCTTGAAGGCGCGTTCCGTCATGCCTTTGGGGTCGGTCCTGTACTCCTCGAGGATAGAGGAGACCTCCCTGAAGTTCCTTATCCCCCTCTGCTGTATCCACTTGAGCACCGAGGCGCGCCGGCCGACCTCGTCAGCGAGCTCCGCATGCGTCATCCCCAGGTCCTTGGCCAGCCTGGCAAGCTTCACGCTGTTCTTCAGGGGGGAGGGCACGTGCTTGTCCGTGGCCGGGTCCCACCTGAACATCTTGACGTAGTTCCCCACGGACACGACCTCGTCCACAGAGAGGACCCGCCTGACGTTCCTGAAGCCCCCGTCCGGGGTCGGGATCGCGATCCTCCTCACGGTGAACACGAGGTCGAGGAAGGGGATGAAGGCGGGAGGGACGTCCATCGGCTTCGATGTGAGCCTCTGGATGGCAGAGGAGACATCGTCTGCGTGGACTGTCGAGATGCCCCCGTGGCCGGTAGCCAGTCCTTGGAAGAGCACATACGCCTCTTCTCCCCTCACCTCTCCTACGACGAGTATGTCGGGCCGCATCCTCATGGCTGTCTTCACGAGGTCGAAGAGGCCGATCTCCCGCCCGCTATCCTCCACTACCCCGTAGCTCTCCCTCGAGAGAAGGGCGGTCCAGTTCGAGTGGGGGAGGTTCGCTTCTTGGACTTCCTCGATGGTCACGATCTTGTTGTTCATCCGCGTAAATGTCAGCAGAGCGTTCATGAGGGTCGTCTTGCCGCTCCCGGTTGAGCCGACAACGAGGGCTGGCGACCTGTTCTCCATCAGGAGCCAGACATAGGCGGCTATGTTCTGGTCGATGACGTTCATGTTGATGAGGTCCGTGATGGTGACCGGGTCCTCCCTGAACTTCCTCACCGTAAAGCTGCCACCGAAGGGAGAGACCTCCCGCCGGAATGTGGCGGAGAGCCTGTGCCTCCCCGGCAGGGTCCCCTGGACGATGGGGAACGCGGTGGAGATGTGCTTCCCTGCCATGTGGGCGAGGCGGGAGATCAGGTTGTCAAGCGGCACGTCGTCGGCGAAGGAGATGTTGGTCTCGATGCTCTCGTACTTGCGCTGGTACACGAATATCGGCTTCTTCAGGCCGTCGGCGGAGATGTCTTCTATGTTCACGTCGCGCATGAGGCCGTCGAGGATGCCGAAGCCGACCAGGTCCCTTTCGGCGAAGTAGAGGATCTTCGGCCACGCGAGCTGCGAGGCCTTGATGCCGTACTTCACGACTATGCGCTTCGCCTGGTCCCTGAAGTACGACTTGGGGTCGATCTCGCCGCGGGGGACGGTGAGCTCGCTCTCAAGCGTGTCCAGGATGTAGGTGTAGATCTGGCCCTCCCGAGGGGTGAGGCTCACCTCGTCGATGAAGTACTTCTTCGTCGTGGTGGCAGGGTCCTCGGCTATCACGGCATAGGCGAAGGGCGCGTTGAGGGCGTACCTCTCCACTTCCTTCCATGACGGCGGGACAGGCGCCCCCATAGGCGGGTAGCGGATGGCCGGTCCCTTGGCGTCCTTCGAATCTTTGGTGGGGTCTTTCTTGGAGCCGAACATTTTCCACCACTAATAGAAGAGGATCGAGACGTAGGGGGAGTTCTGGCCATAGTTTGAGTTGCTGATGGCCTGTTTTGAAAACTGGATGTTCTTCCACCCGTGCGAGACTATGAAAACCGACGCGACGGAGCCGGCGGTCGGAGCGTTGCTGCCGCTAAGGGACTGCAGGCTGAAGCTCCCCGGGGTGCTTGACCCGAACAGCAGCGTGACCGGCTGATTGTAGAATAGCGTGACAGGCGAGTAAGTGCTCGAGATTGTGTTCGAGGAGTTGCTAATTATGTACCACGGTTGGTTCCTGAAGCTGGAGCCATGGCCCCAGAACAACAGCAACTGGCTGTACTCGTCGAGCGTGATATTGTACTGAGCCGGGTTCAGGTCGGTTATGCTCACGGAGAAGGCGGTGTAACAAGTGTTGCAGGCGCTCTCGCTCGTAGGCATGGAGAAGCCGAGCCCTTGGTTGTTTAGGCAGTAGTTGCCGCTGCCGCAAGATGACACCGTGTACCAGGTGAACGTGCCGAGTTTCATGTACAGGTCCCCGATGGCGCCGCTGGACAGCGCCTGGGCGGCAAGGGAGGTGGCCGTCGGAGGGTAGGTCGTAGTGAAGACGTTCCCGCGCTGCGTCACCACCCTGAGGGTGTACGTAGTCGGGCTTGCGTACGTCGTGCCGGTGCTGATCGCGTTTGAAGTCGCTCCCACGCTGACAACCACAGGGAGCGTGGGGCATGGGCTGGATGAACCATGCTGGCAGAACTCCAGGCTGTTGCTGCTAGAGGTCAGGAAGAACGAGGTTATGTTCAGGGCCACGCCGCCCGTATTGTCGACGGTGAAGGTTATGACCGATGTCCCTCCGGCTGCCGACGCTGAGACGAGCGCGCTTTCGGCCAGCGCGTTCTGGGTCGCGGAGTTGCGCGCCGAAGCCGCCTGGCTGTAAAGGAGATTGTTGTTGTTGACGAAGAGGAAGTACGACGTACCGACGCTGAACAGCATCGCGAAGAGCATGACGGCTGCAATGATCCCTGATATCCCGCGGCGTCTGGCCAAAGGCTTCTTGTCGATTATCATGTCATCACATCGTCTGGTAGTAGGTCACGCTGTTCCCATAGAGGCCCACCACGTCGACCACGTAGGTCGTTCCAGAGGAAAATGACGCGCCTGAACAGGTTGGAAGGGCGAGGGTAATCGCCTGGAAGGCCTGCTTCGAAATTGCGAGCCCGGAACTGGTAGACGAGCTCCACAGGAGAGGGTTCTCGTATGAGGTGGTAGCTGTGACGGAGCCGCAGCTAGGCGTCGTGTAGGCGACGGTAGATGCAGTGTAAGTCAGGTAGAGGGTCCTCCCCGAGTTGTAGAGCAGGATCTCGACGGGGGAGAGGGCGATGTTCCCGTTGTTGTAGAGGTAGACCGTCACCTGAGAAGAAGATACGAAGTACATGTCCACCACGACGAACCTTTCTTGGAGGTAATTCACGGTGGATCCGACGCCGGAGCCAAGCTGCCGCTCTGACACTCCTGCCTGGGTGTTGACGTACCCGAAGACGGCCGCGCCCGCGATGATGGTGATGGCTATCGCAAGGAGGGAGCCGACGAGCTCGGAAACGCCCCTCCTCTGCGACGTCAATTTTACCTTCAAACTTTTCCGACTCGTCTTACTTCTTAAATATCGTTTGTGGATTCGGAATCCATCTCCTAGAAGAACCCCTCTCAGGCCTGCCTGACCGGCACCCGCGGCGCCAGGCCCTCCGCAGGCTGCGCTTCGCACCAGAAAAGCGCGTGAAGCGGAGGCGGACAGGAAGATGCATGGCTTTAAGGGCGAGAAACCATGGTAAAGGCGGAAATGCCCTCGCCCCTAGTGCTGGTCCACGGGCTCGCGCTGGCTCTGTCGCTCCTGTTCCTCCTCTTCCTGCAGCGGCAGAAGATGACCCTCTTCGCCCCCGTAAAGCAGTACCTGGTCGTCGGCTACTCTCTCGTGACCTGTTGGTCGGCGCTGAACTTCCTGAACCTGACCCTGCAGTCGCCCCAGACGGCCATCCTCTTCGCCCTCGTCGGGGTCACGGCGATCCTGCTCGCCATTGTCCCCGCCACCTTTGCGTCGGAGATAATAGTCCGCGAGGTGAAGGGAGGGGAGGGGGAGGGCGCCCGCACCGGGCGTAGCATAGGAGGGCTGACCCCCCCGGCCCTCGCCATCACGGCTGCGGTGGCTGCCTTGGTCTTCGTCCTACTCGCATTCACCCCCTTCACCGTCAAGGGCACCCCCTCCGGATTCGGAGGCGTCGTCTACGACCCCAGCTACGCGTGGTGGTACACCGTCGCCCTGACGGCCCTGGCTGCCGGATTCATTGCGTATCCGTGCAGGCGGGTGTTCGTCAGGGGGAGCAGGCTGGGGCCCGGCCCTGCAAGGACGGCCATGACCCTCCTGCCGCTTTCCTGGGCGCTCTTCGCGGTCCTGGCGGTGGGGCTGGGGCTCTACCTCCCTCGGATCCCTTCCGCGAGCCCGGTCGTCGGACTCGCCGGCGCCGCACTCCTCGCGGCCAGTGCGTATCTCTTCAGAGGGACGAACCTGCTTGACAGGCTCTTCGCCCCCCAGCCCCTGCCGACCCGGCCTCCCCCGGCGCATGCCAAGCGTCTCTCTGCGAGGCTCGGGCTGGAGGGGCGCGCCGTGCGCGGCCACGTCGTGCTCCTGGAGTACGACCCCTCCGCAGGCTACGAAAAGGACGTCCTGGACTATGTCGAGGAGGTGGGGGGAACCACCCTCGTCGTCGCCCAGAAGGGGGGGCCTGTCGCACTCGCGCTGGCCGAAACCCCCGGCCTGAGGTTCCTCCTCCTTGACAGCGACGTCTCCTATCCGAAGCCGGGGGAGAGGGAGAGCGAGGTCCTCGTTCCGGAGAGCAACTCCGCCCTCCTGCTCGAGGCGCTGTCGAAAGGGTTCGGGGAGAGCGCCGGGGGAGCCTCCCTCGTCTTCGCCGCGCTCTCGGACATGCTGGTGGCGTCGGGGACGAAGGCGACCTACGACTTCCTGAAGAAGTTCTTCGGCTTCGTCCCAGGCGACCTGAGCGCGCTCTTCCTCTTGGTCGATGGGGCGCACGACCCGGCGACGGTCGCGCTGCTCCGGTCCCTCTTCAACACCCAGGCGGTGCACGACCCGAAGGGCCTGAGGGTCGTGAAGCGGGCGCGCTAGCGCCCCGCAGACTGGGCGGGCGGCGCAGTCCTTCGGCAGACTGTACGCCGTCCTTCCCATGGAAGTGAAGAACCTGCACATCCCGGCGCGATTGTCGTCGGTCCCCCGCATGAACGTCCTGACCGGGCATCGCATGCTTCGTCAGCGGTCGACCGGGTCCGGGCGCTTCTGGCGGCGCCTTCGAGGCCGAGGCAAGGGACGAGGGAGACGGAGGGCCGCATCTGGAGGCTTGTCATACAAATATATACATGCGTGTAAGACAATCAAGGGATGGCGGTCGTGAACTTCAGGGTGGACGAGGAGACGAAGAAGAGGATGGAGAGGCTCAAGCACCTCAACTGGAGCGAACTGCTTCGCCGATACGTCGGCGAGGTCGTAAAGGAAGAAGAGAAGCGCCTCGCCGTCGTGAGGGACATGTCTCTCATCGAAGAGAGCGCAAGGGCGATCGAGGACCTGAGGTCGAGGAGCCCCGAGGGTTGGAGCGGGGCGGAGGTGGTGATCCAGTGGCGCAGGGCGAGGCGCTAGTCGTCGTCGACGCGTCCGTGGCCGTGAAGTGGTTCACGCGCGAGGAGTTCAGCGACAGCGCGGCCAGGCTCCTGGCGATGCACAGGGAGGGCAAGGTAAGTCTGGCGTCGCCGTACCTGCTCACGTACGAGGTCGCCAACGCCCTCCGCTACAACCCCGGCTTCGGGATCCAGGACGTCAAGAGGGCGGTGAGGGCCCTCGAGGGCCTCCAGGTGTCGCTCTTCCCTCCGGCCGGGGAGCTGATGGACATCTCCGCCGAGGTCGCATTCACCCACGGGCTGTCCTTCTACGACTCGACCTACGTCGCGCTTGCTATGGCCACGAAATCGACCTTCTATACGGCGGACAGAGAAGTGGTGAAGAAGGTGCAGAAGGACTGGGTGAAGCACATCGGCGCGCTGGGAGAGTGAGCTGCCCGTGGCCAAAGCCTGTGGACTCTGCTCCGAGCTGGGTCGCAGTCTCGCGCCCTCTGAACTCGCGCTCATGCCCTTTCGCAAAGGATGGGCCTAACCACCGGCCGAGAGCTGGGCACCCTCCTGAAAGCCGAAACGGGCTTTCGGATGGATGCCGCCGTCGCCTTCATCACCGTCATGGGCGGTCGTTTCCTCAGTCGTCTACGTCGTGGCCTTCCTCGCCCATTTACTGCCGGAGAAGCTGCAGTGGGTTACATGCTTCCTCTGAAATCGAGTTCCTACCGCCAGCAGACTAGCCGTGCCAGATCCTTCTCCACCCGGCGGCGGGTTGTGCAAAGCGGGGTGGTGCCCGCGTGCTCCCCATCACGTCGGATTTCCTGAGCTTAACCTGACGCGAATCTCTCGACAGCCAGCAAGGCAGTCAGCCCAGCGGTCAGCAGGACATAGATATCAGGGGATAGGTCAGGAGTGGGGAGGGCAGATGAGACTCCTCGTGACGGGCGGCCTGGGCTTCATTGGCAGCAACTTCATCGCCGGCGCCCTTCGGCGGGAGGACGTCGACAAGGTGGTGAACATTGACAACCTGTCATTCGGGGCGAACAGAATGAGTCTCAAACAATACGAACGCCACCCAACATACAATTTTGTGCGAGGCGACATAAACGACACACGACTACTGTGCCGCTATCTCGACGAAACGGACGTCATGTTGAATTTCGCGGCAGAGACGCACGTCGACAGGAGCATTTCTGACCCTCGGGATTTCGTCAGGTCCAACGTACTAGGCGTCTATTCAATCCTAGAGTCCTTGAGGAAGGCAAAGGATGATGTCAAACTGATTCATGTCGGAACCGACGAGGAGTATGGGGACATCGTGCATGGTTCATTCAAGGAGGAGGATAGGCTTATCCCATCTTCCCCCTACGCCGCATCGAAGGCCGCCGCGAGCATGCTGATCCGTGCTTATCACCGGACCTACGGCCTGAAGGCAATCATTACCCGGTGCACGAACAACTTCGGCCCCCATCAGTCCCCTGAGAAGCTCGTGCCCAAGACGATAATTAGGGCGGGGTTCGGCCTCAAGATTCCTCTCTACGGAAAGGGGAGGAACATCAGAGACTGGGTCTATGTCAAAGACCACTGCGAAGCAATAGACGCTGTCCTGCGGAAAGGGAAATCTGGGCAAGTCTACAACATCAGCTCGGGCGTCGAGCTTGAGAACTTTGAAGTCGTCTCAGCCATCTTGGAACTGCTCGGGAAACCGTTGAGCTTGATTGAACACGTCGAGGACAGACCAGGGCACGACCTTAGATATAGCCTCGACAGCTCGAAGATAAGAAACCAGCTAAGCTGGAAGCCGAAACACTCCTTCCGCAGAGCTCTTGCAAAGACAGTAGAATGGTATCTGAAGAACGAAAACTGGTGGAAGCCTCTTACTGATGAAAGAGTCCTGCATCCGACCCCTTGGAAACTGAGCTGGTGACCCGCATGAAGCTTGTTATCACTGGTGCTGGTGGCCTTCTTGGTTCGGCGCTCCTAAAGAGCGCGAAAGAGTACGAAGTGTATTCTTTCTACAATCAGCACCCGCCCGCTTCTGGCTCTCTCGTCCACGTCGACCTCCAAAATCAGGATCGGCTTACAGACGCGCTGCGAAGGGTCAAGCCTGACGTCATAGTTCACGCCGCAGCCCTTACAGACATCGACAGGTGCGAAAGAGAACGCGACCTGGCCACAGCTGTGAACTACGAGGCGACAAATACGATTGCCAAATGCGCCCGTGATTTAGGCGCATACCTTGTCTACGTGAGCACAGACTACGTGTTCGATGGTGAAAAGGGAATGTACAGAGAAGACGACGAGCCCGCGCCAATCAATTTCTACGGTCAGACGAAGCTGATGGGAGAGCAAGCAGTCGGTGAGCTGTTATCAGCATGTCTGATAACCCGGGCAAGCGTAATCTACGGTTCGACCCCCTCTTCCGGGAAGGTCAACTTCGCGCTGTGGGTACTTGGCGCTCTGAAGGAAGGCAAACAAGTCGCTGTGGCCGCGGATCAGTTCGTCTCGCCCACCCTGAACACAAACCTGGGAGAGATGATAATGGAGTGTGTTGAGAAGAGGTCGACCGGCGTCCTTCACCTTTCAGGGGCAAGCAGGCTGAGCAGGTTCGACTTCGCAAGAAAGCTGTGCAAGACATGGTCATTGAATCAATCTCTCATAAATCCCGTCGAGATGAGGAAGATGAACTGGCTCGCTTCGAGGCCGAAGGACAGTTCTCTCGATGTGACGAAAGCCGGAGCCTTCCTCAGAACAGGACCCACTTCGATTAAGGAGTCATTGCATACGTTGAAGGAGGAGTTTGATTCTAGGGAGGGAACGGGGTAGTGTCCTTTACATTCGAGACAACCTCCCTGACGGGGTTGATTCTCGTCAAGCCCAAAGTCTCCGAGGACAATCGTGGCTTCTTCATGGAGACCTTCACTAGAACCGAGTTCAGTCATGCAGGTGTGAACATTGAGATATTCCAGATCAACCACAGCAGGTCTGCACGCGGGGTGCTCAGGGGCCTTCACTTTCAGGGTCATCCCTACGAGCAGGCAAAGCTTGTTCGCTGTGTCAGGGGAGAGGTATTTGATGTCGCAGCTGACATCAGGCCGGATTCACGGAGTTTTGGGGGGTACTATTCGATCAACCTCTCGGAATCGAACAGGCTGATGCTCTACATTCCAAGTGGCTTCGCCCACGGGTTCCTTGCTCTGAGCGACCCTGCCGAGGTCGAGTACGCTGTTGACAATCCCTATGCACCTGACCACGAAGGCGGGATAGTGTGGAATGACCCAGACTTGATGATAAGGTGGCCCATCCGGAACCCCGTGCTCTCGGAAAGAGACAGGAAATGGCCAAGACTGAGAGAGATAAAAGACTCTATGCACATGCCGTAGCCCGCATATGATTTCGGAGGGCCTTAATCGACTACATTCGTGGGAGACGCTGTCATGAAGGGCCTCCTCCTCGCGGGCGGCCACGGCACACGGCTCCGTCCTCTCACATATACGGGCAACAAACACCTTCTTCCGATTGCCAACAAGCCCATGCTCCTCTACGGCCTCGAGCACCTGAAGAGCGCCGGAATCGGAGAGGTTGCCGTAATTCTGGGGCCGATAAAGGAAGGTGTGGAAGAGACGCTCGGGGATGGCTCCTCGTTCGGAATAAAGATAACATACGTCGACCAGCCCGAGCCAAAGGGGCTTGCCCACGCAGTACTAATCTCTGAAGACTTCATGGCGGGCGAACCCTTCGTGATGTACCTCGGTGACAACCTACTCAAGCAAGGCGTGCAGGATTTCGTACGGGCTTTCGATAGGGATGGCGCAGATTGTGTAGTCGGCGTCTCGCCAGTCAAAGACCCCTCGCGATTTGGAATCGCAGAAATTGATGAAGGAAAACTGGTGCGATTGGTCGAAAAACCAAAAGAGCCCAAGAGCAATCTTGCCCTAATCGGGGTCTATGTCTTCGGTCCGGCCATTTTCGACTCTGTGAAGAAAATCAAGCCGAGCTGGAGGAACGAACTCGAGATAACTGATGCGATTCAGAGGTTGCTCGACGAGGGAAGAAGGGTGCGGGTCCAGAAGGTCAATGGCTGGTGGAAGGACACGGGAAGGCCGGAGGACCTTCTTGAAGCTAATCAATTGGTCCTGTCCGATCTAGAGGGGAATGTCGAAGGTGAGGTCTCCGAGGACGCCCAGGTAACGGGCAGAGTCGCTATAGGCAAGGACTCCAAGGTGCTTGAGGGTTCGAGAATTCGCGGACCTGTGATAATAGGCAAGAACTGCTTGATAGGGCCAAACGTCTACGTCGGCCCGTACACATCGGTGGGCGATGAATGTCTGCTCAAGGACACGGAGGTGGAAAACAGCATAGTGATGAACGGCTCAAGAATCGAAAGCGGCAAGAAGATAGTTGACAGCCTGATAGGAAGTCATTCGACGATTTTGAACAGCGACGCGACCCTGCCCAAGGGACAGAAGCTAATTGTGGGCGAGAGGTCTGTCCTACAGATTTAGACCCTGTCCCAAAAATGCGTCGATTGCCAGGATCCCTTAATTCGCTGGGTGGCGCGCTTCCCGCCCCGCCTCGACACGGAAGGTGGATGAAACACCGCAAGGCAGCTGCCGACCATCAGGCGCATCCCAGACGAGGTCTAGTCAGAGATGGCACCGCCTCTGAGAGAGGAGAAAAAGCCTGATACGCGCGTGGGTGGGGCCTTCGCGTATCTGTCGAGCGATGACCCCATTTGTAGGCATCTGCTCACACCGCGACGGCCGCAGGGCGACGGACGAAGGAAAGCGCCTCCGGCCGTCTAGGCGTCCTGCTGCTTATGCGTGGTTGGTCTTCAGTCATCCTACAGAGGCTATAAGAGGCACATCCTGACGCGAGCCAATTCCAGGCCTCCCAGGTGCGCCCTCGAACGCACTTTCCAGCCTTCACGAATTCTCTTCATGAGCGGCGTTTGTGGATTCGTATTCCATATTCCGGCGGGACTTCAACGGGACCGAGAGGGCTGAACCACGCGTCCAAATTCCAGTGACCAGAGGAGACTGGCGCTTGCTGTTGGTGTCGCCAGTGGTAGGTCCCGGTTACTGCATGAGCAATTGCAGGTCTAGCCGGCTTCAGGGAGGCCTGTATTCTTCCCTATCGCT
Organism: Nitrososphaerota archaeon; assembly: GCA_029785195.1. Taxonomy (GTDB): domain Archaea; phylum Thermoproteota; class Nitrososphaeria; order Nitrososphaerales; family Gagatemarchaeaceae; genus UBA183. The sequence goes on along the minus strand of JAFMAD010000017.1, from coordinate 3,802 downwards.
CGGTCCTTGTTTGAAGCCAATTCCGTCTTTGAAGCCCCGGAAGAGCCCCTTCAGTTCGGGCAGCCCGATTTCGTGCCTCCTTTTCACGATACGGATCAGTGTCGTCAGCGGCAACGAAAAAGCGAGCCCAACGAGTTGCGCTATTTTCCTCTGATTTCTTAGTAGCAGAAACAGGTTTCGTGTCATGTAGTATTGCTTTATCCCTGGGAATCTCATCGAAGTGGACGATGATGCATGTCTGACGAAAGTCTCGGTAAGGCACGACACCAGGTGACCGGCATCCTTCACCCTGATGGATAAATCGATATCTTCGACGTACATAAAATACCGTTCATCCATGAAGCCGACTTCTTTCAGCGCTTCAGCCCTGACCATCGAGGCCACCAAAGGTGCGAAATCGACACGCGGGGAAGTCCCGCAAACATCCTCAAACCTCCTGCCGTTGGCGTTATGGAGAGACAAGCCAAACCAGCCGTTGAACCGGTCTCCCGCGCTTTCGACAGAGCCAGAATGATCGAGAACCACGGGACAAAGCAGACCCACCTTAGGTCTCTTGACCATCTCTGCGACCATCTTGCTCACGCACCCCCTTTCTAACAAGACGTCGTCATTCATGAAGAGTATGAAGTTGAATCCTCTGGAAAGCGCTAGCCTGGCTCCCACATTGCATGCTGAAGCGAATCCGAGATTGGACCCTGTGTTGACGAACTCAGACGTAGCTCCTTCCCGCACCACCTCTCTTCGTTTCTGCCGACCGTTATTGATAGCCAGAACGAAGAGGTTCCTGTAGGAAGAATTCAGGACCTCGTGGGCGGAAGAGAGAATTCCGTTCACGTTCTCATATCCAACTATCACAGCGCACACAGAGGGCTCGCCTTCCAACGGTGGAGGTTTATACGGGGTTTATTTGAAGTGAGGAATACGTCCGCGTCAAGAGAGACAAATCGACTTGCCCCAACTACGGAACCCTTTAGCTCGTGCTTTGGACGTTCGATTCCAGCAAGAGTCCCTTGCAAAATTTCGTTTCGAATTGTCGAAGAGCGCTGCCTCCACTAGGTCGAGGTAAGCTAATTGAGCAATTTAGACAGAGGAAACGAGAACACAATAGTAGCCATCATAGTCTCCTATAATCCGCCGCCGAAAGTAGTTTCGTTGTGCCAAAGTCTTCTCGCTCAGGTATCGCGCATTGTGGTGGTTGATAACGGGTCGCACATGGACAACGAGAACCTGCTCGCGCTGAGGAATATCAATAAGCTTGACTTGGTTCTCCTTGGCAGAAACTTGGGTATTGGGTTCGCGTTGAACGTTGGCGTTCGGAGGGTGATGCCGGAGTGCAATCCTGAGTTCATCCTGTTCCTAGACCAAGACTCTGTTCTGCCCGATGGCTCGCTCTATTTGGCTCTAAGTTTACTCCGCCGGGACGAAAGGGTCGGGCTAGTACACCTTTCGGAAGGCCTCGGCCCAGCCGAAGCCGAATTCAAAGATTTCGCCATTACGAGCGGCAGCGTTGTTCGTTCCGGAATCGCCAAGGAGATTTGGTTCAGGGAAGAGTTCTTTATGGATCAGATTGACCATGATTACTGCTACAATCTGCGCCTAAAGGGGTACAAAGTCGCGGAGATATCAGCGGGAGCCACATATAGCATCGGCCAGACGAAATCCCTAGCTGACGTTCCGCGGCCCAGAAAGATGCTTTGGCTTGCCCTCGCTCGCGTTTCTAGACGGCCGCATGGACAGCAGATTCGCTTTGAACCTGGTTTCAGGGTGCATTACGTGACGCGTAATTCGTTGATTCTCTTGAAGGAGCGCAAAATAAACATACGTTTCTTCCTTTGGCAACTCCTTGACATGCTCATCAGATTATATATAGCAAACGGCGTCAGAAGCTTGGTCTATCCCACGGCCGTTGGTTTCGTCGATGGTCTCGTCGGTAAGACGGGAAGAGACGAACGCTTCCTCCCTTGACGATTGATCCGACGTGGTTGCAAGGAACTGCAGAATAATCCTTCGGGCCGTTGAACGGGACAGCCTGCATTCCTATTCGTTCCTGGAACCAACCGGCACCGCAACAAGGGTAATCAGTCAATCCCACCCCTGGCTCTTAAGAGCCCGAAGGCGCCTCCCTCGGACTCCACCCTGAACCCGTTACTTTCTAGTATTCTGACCAATGGCGCGGCTCCCGCATGATATTCAATGCAGAGCTCCTTTATGACTTGTAACATGTTATCCGAAAGGCTCCGTATAACGGTATACTCGCAGCCTTCGCAGTCCATCTTCAAGAAATCTATGTGTTCGACACCGTACTGCCGTACTATAGCTTCAAGTGTGACGGTTTCGACCTCTTGGAAACCGTCAAAGCGTACTGTTCCCTGTGCTGCGTCTTCTGGCGTCAGTGTGTTAGCATTTGAAGAGCCACTTGATGTCACCAAATTGGAGCGACCTGTTTCGTCTGATAGCGCCATCTTCAATGGGACAATTCTCCCAGTCAGTCCATTCGCTTTTATGTTTTCAAGGGCGAGCTTGAACGACTCGGTCTCCGGCTCAAGACCTATGACGACTCTGGCTCCCCGTAACGCAAAGAATATGGAAGAATCACCATTAGACATGCCCACATCGAAAACGACTTTACCTTTGAAGTCACTGCAGTAATCATGCCTGACGTAAATCTCCGATAGATGTCTGAAGTCACCGCCTCTTCCAAATCTGGTCTTGATTCTGGCACCTTCTGGTGACTCGAGCAAGAGGATTCCCGGATCACCATTGATCACCTCAAATCCGTGAGCTAGTAGACCGACCAATAAGCCTAACTCAGTGAAGGTAGGACGTTTGCTGTTGACTTCGTTTCCCTTTCGCATTACAGGCTGCCGAGGGTTTCGACCAATAAAGAGAACAGACAACACGGCGTACCAGTTGTGAAACCGCTTGAAAGCTGCTCTAAGCTCGGCAAGATTGCGATTCAGCCTAGACAGTCTGGCACATCCTCCAGTCCTTTCACCCGTCTCATGGCAGCATGAGCACGATTCTCAAATGGTCCCCTGGGGCAATATCAGCATTCGCTCTCCTCCATTCCCACTTGGCACCCCCGTCAGAAAGGCCTCGTAGAAGCCGGACCCGCACTAATGAGTAAACCAAGATTGACCTTCCGGACACCAAAATAGAATACAAATCCATAATGGTAAATAGCCAAGACCCTGCGCTGCATGCGGATGAGAGAGCCTATCAGCGCTTCAGCGGGGCTCGACCTAATCCGGAGCGGTTCGAGACGTAGGCAGAGAGACTCGCTTCTGGTCGTTTGCGCGTACAACGAAGCGAACTCGCTACCGTACCTACTAGACGCTGTTTCTGACCACGATACCTTGGTTGTTGACGATGGGAGCATCGACGGCACTCACAAGGTTGTAAGCAGGTCAGGAGCTGCCTTGGTGGTTCATCCCACGCGCCTTGGAAAGTCATTCTCGCTGCAGGACGCCCTGGGGTATGCAAGCTCGCGAGGTTACAAAGTCGTCATCGAGATTGACGCCGATGCCATCCCCGGGTCCAGGGCGGTCAGCTCGTTGATAAAGGCGGTAGCGCGAGAAGATGTGGGAGGGGCATCAGTGTGGCAGGTCCCTATCGGTCCCAGGAATGTTTCCTATTTTCTTGACGAGTTCATCTGGTCTATGCTGAATCACGGCAAGCGCGCCCAGCAGGCACTTTCCGGCTCGTGCCACACCGGTGGAGTAATGAACGCCTTCAAGATTGACTACGTCCCACGAGTTTCGGGAGCCATCAACGACGATGAGCAGATTTGTATCGCGCTGAG
>JAFMAD010000016.1 GCA_029785195.1 Nitrososphaerota archaeon | reverse complement strand
CAACTCACGGTGAACGGGAAGGGCCTGATCGTCCACAGGACGAATCATGCGCGCGGGAGAAGGCACGACTACCCTATCTTCAAGCGGAACCGTCCTCACCTCCCTCCGGGCGTGAAGCCGGTGGTCGACCTCGGCTACAACGGGATACAGAACGACTTCCCCGGGCTGGAGCCCATGGTGCCTTTCAAGAGGTACGGGGGAGGGAGAGGGCACAAGAGAAGACGGAGGCTGACTCCTCACCAGAAGGCGTTCAACAAGGCCCTCTCGAAGGCGAGGGTCGTCGTCGAGCACACGATATCGAGGATGAAGAAGTTCCGTATCATGGCCGACGAATTCAGGAACAGGCTCAGGCACTACGACCTGATGACAGACATAGTGTCAGGACTGGTCAACCTCAGAATCATGGGGAGCAAAGGGCTGCTCTTGGCGTAGGCATCCAAGAGGGGAAAGGAATCACGACGAGGACCCATTCGCAAGCTTGTTATCACGCAAGACGTCTATTGATCCATTGGAAAGTATCATCAATGCGAAAGCCAAGTTATTAGGCGAATACATCGAGATGCCTAATCCCATGACTGGTCGATAGGTGCATATCAACGAAGACCTATCATGTACAAAGACAGATCTATTGGTTCCGCGCAAAGATTGGTCGGGGTTGCCCACAATGAAAGTTGAATTTGATCAGCAACGAACTCCTTCGATGCTCGTATCTCCTGATACTAGGAGTGGGTCGTACCTACAGATCATCGAGCAAATGGAAATGGTCAACCTTATGAAAAGTTGCACCTTGGTGTGTTTGGAGACCAAGGGCAGACCATCGAGGTTTAGATACGTGATTGGCTCCAGCCGATACCCAGATTACGAAAAGTGGGGAACAATCATGGTAGAGAACCAGGCGTTCGCTCTTCTTTACAATCTTCCTCTCCTCCTAGCTTCTTCACTTTCGGCTCTCATTCTTAGACCCAGAATCATCGTTGCGAATGGTGTTATTTCGAGCCTGGGCCCTCTGCTCGTCAAGCCCATCTTAGATTGTCACGTGATTCTCGGGTACCATGGCGAGACTTCAAGGTATGTCCGCAGGTCAATAGTGCGACTCTTTCGCAGATTGCTTTCCAACCGAATCGATTTTGCTATTGCCAATTCAGAGGGTGGGAAGTCTGACCTTTCTCTTCTGGTAGACCCCCATAGGATTGAAGTGCTGAAGAGCGTTCTAACACCAGTCTTCTTCGCAAAGAGAGACCGTGAAGCTATCCGCAAGAAACTCCATGTCGATGGAAAGTTCCTCGTCTTTTACGCAGGATGGCTAAATCAGGAGAAGCGGTGCCATAAACTCTTGGAGGCAATTGGCGGTCTCGCATCCAAGGGCAAATTCGAATTCTATTTTGCTGGTGCCGGTGCTCTGGAAGGAGAGATAAAAAAGCTGGCAAGTGGGAGAGACGACGTAAAGTTCCTCGGGTTCATCAGTGACTCCGAGCGACTGGCAGAACTGTATAATGCGGCAGACCTCGTATGGGGGATTGCCGACACCACATACTTGGCGCGCTCTGGCGTGGAAGCGTTGGCCTGTGGTACTCCCATATTCGTTCCTCTGGTTCCGGGGGTCCTGAAAAAGGCGCAAGCTGGAGTGAGAGTCCCAACAACTTTGATTCCAAAGTCCATTGGCTGGGTTATCGATGATGAAGACGTTGACAGTCTCAGGGCGCTCCTAACGCAGCTTTCGACTTCCTCGCAGACGGATAACATGAGAGAAGCTTGCAGGACGTTTGCCGAACAGATTTGTCATGATCAAGCCGAGGTGTATCGCAGGACACTTGAAGGCAGGGTATATCGCATGAGTGTCCGCGGTCGATTTGCTTAGTCGCCCTTGCTGTCCGCTTCTTTCGTAGGCGCATGCGTCGAACTTGGTACCACGGGCGAACCGAACACTAAGCGACGGGTAACATCGGTCGCTTGCAAATGGGATAATGTAACTCCGTAACACTACGGGCGAAGTTTCACTTTGCGCGCTGTCATCTTTATAGGTCCAATCCCATGTACCACGTCTGCTGTTCCTCGTGGAATCCCAGACTGAGGAGTTGGTCATGGGTCTGTCTGACCACAATACCGCTGACAATGTGCCTTCCGCCTTCTTCCTTGACGAGCTCCTTTACTCGCTCAACTATCGCCGTCCCTATACCTTTGCCCCTTTGAGACTCCAAAACTCCAAATGGCCCGAAATCCCACGATCCCGTGGACAGTCTTCGGATGCAAAAGAACCCTGCGGGCTTTCCATCAACCTTGACTATATAGTTCCGAGGGCCGTACCGTCTTGAGAAGAGCACAGACAGTCTTCTTCCCCTTACCGTGCCGGCGACTTGCAGTCTGTCGAAGAAGTCATTTGCCATCATCCGGATTGCAGGGTTAAGCTTGGATCGAGGCGTCTGATTCCCGAGCACCATGTCGCGCTCTTCCCATATGGGCCGAAAAATGGCATCCACGATGCCATAGAAATCCCCTGCGTGTCTTATTCCGACTCGCGTAATCGAGACTTTGCCTGGCAATCCAATTAAGAGCGGCCGTAGTGGTTTTCTAAAAAGCATTTTTCTTGTCAGGAGGCATGCTCTCCTTGTGGCCGGCATTCGCTCACCTTGAATTGTCTTAACTGGACACCACAACCGTCAGCTGACAACAGAATCTCTAATTACCCAATGAAGACGACAGGCATTCGACAGCAAAGCTGGTCAGTGTTGACCAATCTTCAAACTGGGCAAATCAGAGAATGGCCGAGCGTTTCAATAGCCATTCCCACTTTCAACTCCGTAACTCGAGTGCGAAGGTGTCTGCAAAGTGTCTTCGCTCAGAAGTACCCCTCCAAGATCGAGGTCCTGGTGGTGGACGAGGGTTCCACAGACGGTACCCTTGACATTGTGAGAGAATTCCCCGTCAGGCTATTGCAAGGAAGCTTCGGAGGCCCAGAGATTGCGAAGATGGCGGCATTTCGGAACGCGACCGGCGAATTGTTCTTCTATCTCGATGATGACAATGAGCTCACTTCTTCTGACTGGATTTCAAAGATGGCCTTCCCATTGATAGATGATGCAAGTATAGTGGGCTCCTTCACTCACCAACATGCTGCTTGGAACGACCCAGACGTGATCAAATACCTGTCCTACGACAAGCTCCAGAGAGACCCATTCCTAGCATACTTCTCAATCGGGATCGAAGAAACGTTTGTGGAGAGCAGACCCGAGTATACAGTATGCCGATTTACCCCAGCCCGTACTCCCCCACAGGGGCTCTTGGTATCCAGACAAGCCGACATCCAGAGAATCCTAGAATCGGATGCACTTTCGGAGAACAGAGCCCTCGACATAGACCTCACTGCGGCTCTCGTGGCGAGGGGGCGGGTAAGATTTGCATATGTCTCCGTTGGAATAATACACCACTTCGCGGACAGTTTCAAGACGCTCATCAAGAAACGCGTAATCCATGTAAAGCGAGGCTTTCTCGCCAGCTATCCGAACCGGAGGTTCGTCTGGGCAGCGACAAGTGACAAAGACTCGATGAAGAAGATGGTAAAGTGGATTGTTATCTCCAATTCGATTCTGCCGCTCTTCATATCTGGTTTCCGGAAGTATCGAAGGCTGGGGGACCCGGTGTTGCTTTTGGAACCATTAGTTGGCCTCGTGCTCACAGATGCAGCTTACTATGCGTTCTTGACTGACCCGAGGGGAAGGAGAGTGGCGTTTGAGGGGCTGAAGGGGCTAGTCGGCCGCTAGACTGGTCGATGGCGGGAAGTCAAACTCTAAAAACAGCCGTCCGCAACGGTAGCTCACGGAGCGTCGTTCAAAGACTATAAACGTACACGGGGCCAGCTCGTCTATGGAGAGCGGGATTCATAAGATTCCAGTGGCATCGCCACAGCTCACCGAGGCCGACATCTCCATGGTGTCCGAATGCCTACGGTCAGGCTGGGTGAGCGGCACTAGCCCCTACGTTGAGGAGTTCGAAAGGAAGTTTGCGGAATTTTGTGGCTGCAAGTACGGTGTCGCGACCAATAGTGGGACCTCAGCACTCCATCTGGCACTTGCGACCCTTAAGGTCGGCCTCCGCAACGAGGTTATCATACCAACATTCACTATGATTGCCACCGCCAACGCCGTCACCTACACCAATGCCAAGCCAATAATCGTCGATTCCGAGTCACAGACATGGAACATCGATCCTGCTTTGATATCAAAGAAGGTAACACAAAGAACGAGGGTTATCATGCCGATTGACACCTATGGTCACCCAGCTGACATGGATTCGATTATGGAAATTGCCGGGAAACAAGGATTACGGGTGGTCGAGGATGCTGCAGAAGCCCACGGTGGGGAATACAAATCGAGGCGAACTGGCTCACTCGGCGACATTGGTTGCTTCAGCTTCTACGCCAACAAGATAATCACCACTGGCGAAGGGGGGATGTTGGTCACCAATGATGAGGAGCTTGCAGTCAGAGCGAAATGGCTGCGGGCACATGCTTTTGGGCGCGGCGGGAGGCACTTCTACCACGAAGAACTTGGCTTTGGCTATCGGATGTCTGGCGTACAAGCAGCACTCGGTTTGTCTCAGCTCGAAAGGATAGAAATCAATGTGCGGGCGAGGAGGCGAAATGCGAGACTGTACAACGAGCATCTTGGTAAGCTCGGCGGCGAGGTCATCTTGCCACCTGAAGCAAACTGGGCGAAAAACGCCTACTGGATGTATAGTGTACTCCTCAAGAACAGGCGAAGAAGGAACGAGCTGATGGAGTGGTTGGCAAAGAGAGGGATTGAAACTCGCACGTTCTTTTACCCTATCCATAGGCAGCCATTCTACAAGGCTGGGTACCGCCAGCTGCGCTTTCCTGTGGCAGACATGCTGTCACGTACAGGTGTGAATCTGCCGTCGGGGAACGGTCTCTCCGAGGAGGAGATTGGCACGGTTTGTGATGAAATTCGTTCTTACTTCCATAATAACTGAGACGGGCGCCTAGATGAAATCTGCTCTCATAACGGGAATAACCGGTCAGGATGGCGCATATCTGGCAAAGTTCCTTCTGTCCAAGGGGTATCGCGTCTATGGAACGTTCAGGAGACTTTCGACGCCCAACTTCTGGAGGCTTCAGGCGTTGGGCGTCTTCCCAAAGGTCAAGCTAATCTCAATGGACCTTGGAGATTTTAGCTCAATATCCGAGGCGTTGACTGCCTCTAAGCCAGACGAAATCTATCACTTGGCAGCACAGAGCTTCGTTGGGGCCTCCTTTGAGCAGCCGATATCGACTTCGGATATGTCAGGACTTGCCACGACCCGAATCCTTGAAGCGACGCGTATTCATTCGCGAGACGCGCGATTCTATCAGGCTTCAACTTCTGAGTTGTTCGGGGGGTCCCAACTCGGTCCTAGGTCCGAGTCCTCACCCTTCGAGCCTCAAAGTCCCTATGCGGCAGCTAAGCTGTACGCCTACTGGATGACCAAAATCTACAGGGAAAGCTATGGAATGTTCACGACCAATGGTATTCTATTCAACCACGAGTCTCCTTTGAGAGGGCTCGAATTCGTTACACGGAAAATCTCGAACGCCTGTGCCAGAATCGGTCTCGGCCTTCAGGACAAAATCAGGCTAGGGAACCTTGAGGCAAGAAGGGACTGGGGGTATGCCCCTGATTATGTGGAGAGCATGTGGATGATGATGCAACAAGACAAAGCAGATGACTACGTGGTTGCCACTGGAGTTTCGCATTCAGTTGCAGATTTCGTCCAGTTGGCATGTGAAAGGCTGAACATCGACATGTCGACGCACATTCGCATCGATAAAAGTCTCCTGCGACCCCTGGAGGTTGACCGGCTTGTGGGAGATGCCAAGAAGGCGAAGACGCTTCTGCATTGGGAGCCAAGGCTAGGGTTCTCTGATTTGGTCACCTTGATGGTTGAAGCCGATTTGAAGCGTTGGAAGGATTGGCAGGCCGGCAAATTCTTTCCTTGGGATGCACCGTTATACCCTGATGCCAACAATATTATTGTGACAAGGTACTCACTCGACAGATGAACGAACGCGCCACAATGTCAGAGGGGACAACTCTGCGATTTCAGTACTGGGAAGGATCTTGAACGGAGTACTCTGACGCACAGAGGGGAACTCAAATCCAGCAGTAGAGAAACACGAGCGAAGAGCCTACGGCTCGAATCCTTATTCCGGCAGCAGCCACTCGCCACGTCCGACTCCTTATGCTGAATTCTTAGGAGGTCGCCAGCTTAGTACAAATGAGAAATGCTCCAGTCGGGAGGGCCGGGAGAGTGGACAGGGCACGGAGCATCGTCCGGGTCATGTGCTTCCTCTCCGTCCAGAGGGTCCTCAGCGCGTTACTCGGCTTCGTCCTCCTGGGGTCCTGGCCCCTGCGCGAAGGGGGCTAGCCCCCTCCTCTGGGACGGAATAGGGGAGTCGCGGGTACCCCTCGCCGATTTGGCACCCGAGCGCCAGCTGCGGGCAGGCCCTCCATGTTTATCTTGCCCAGGGGGTGCCGTCGCTCCCTGTCGGTTTGAGACTGAAGACATACCTGAAGGAGAACTGGGGGGCCCCGTTCGTCATAGGCTTCATGCTCCTTCTGATCACTTCTGCCGTACAACTCAGCATAGGCCAGACAGACGCAGCAAACAGCGTCGCAGTCTACGCGTTCTACGCCCTCGTCATAGGCGTCGCGCTGCAGATCGCTTCATATGTCAAGTACGGCGAAGGGAAACCCGAGCCTCCGGAGCCGGCCCCACGCACGACCGCCCCCAAGCGCCGAAGCTACCCCAGGGTGTCCCACAAGGTCATAGCCATCGCAATAATCGTCGTCCTCGCAGGCGTCGTCGTGGTGGGCCTCTACCTGCCTCTAAGACAGACAATCACCCAGCCGTTTGTTCCTGCCTTGGTAGTCAACTCAGGCAAGCCCAACGTTCTCAGCGAACCAAATGGCACCACCATCGTCGTCCTGGCGGCGAGCGCCCAAGGTGGGTCGTCCCCTTACTCCTTCACGTGCACTTGGGCTGACGGCGTCCAGCAGACGAGCACCACGGGTATCTTCCAGCGGAGCTTCCAGCCTGGCCAGACCGTCCCTTCGTCCGCTCTGATCACCGCGAAGTCTGCGGACGGGCTGACGGGAAGCGCGAAGGTGACGATAGGCTCCTAGCTACGCAATCTGGTAGATCCTTACGTCCGTGGTGTTGTACAGAAGCGTGAGGTTCGACGAACTGGAAGTCGGGAAGTTGTTCCAGGGAAAGAGCTGGGCGACCGGGGGCAGATTCTCCGTGACCGCCTTCGTCACTATGACGTATTCGGCGCCGACAGTTCTGGCCTCGGCGGTAGCGTTCAAAGGTTCCGAGATGAACTGATAGTAGGTCGTCCTCCCGATGAAGAGAGAAGAGTAGATGAACCGGAAGTCAGAGACCGAGAGGTAAGTGGAGTTCTGGGGGGTGTGCCCCCCCAGCCAGTAGATCGCGTCGTACACCTGAGCCTGCACAGCAGAGGACTGCCCCGGGTTGCCGACCGAGTCGGAGAACACCGTGGTCCCCCACGACCCGGCCACGAGAAGCAGCAGGAGGACCATTGCGGTCAGCACCAGCCACACAGACTTCGACGCGCCTCGCCTCTTCCTCTCGAACCCTTTCTTGGGGAGGACGAGGTAGAACCCGAATCCTGCCATGATGAGGAAGGGGACGAGCCCCTCGTAGGAGAACCTCCAGGCGTCGAGGCTTATGGGCGCCGCCAGCACCAGAGAGACCAGCCAGATGAGAGGGACGTAGTACAGCCCTTTCTTTGAGCGTCCCCAGAGGACTGACACCGCAGCCAGGACCATCATTGTAACGAATGCGACATCGTCGTATGTGAGGACGGCCATGTAGCTGAGCACGGGCGCATCAGCAAGCGCCTTCGACAAGGGCGTCTGCGCCACGAGCCTTCCGCCGCCTTGAAGGGCGAGGTAGATGAGCCTAGAGACGAGGGCGGGGTCGGCGGCGGCCCCTGCCAGGCCAGGAGCAGCGAAAACCAGGGGCGGAACGAACAGCTTCCACGACGTCTTGCCCCTTCTTACCACTTCAATCAGGGGAAAGACGAAGAGCGCCGGAACGACTGTAATCGCAGTATAGTGAGAAAAGTAGGCAGTGACCGTGGCCAGAAGGAAAACCAGCCAGAGCCGGGCCGAGCGGAGGTCGCTTGAAAGCCGAGCGTAACAGCCAATCAGAAGGAGGACAGCGAGTATCCCGAAGAAGTTGGGGTAGAGCCCCGAATCGAGGACGCCGCTGTACCAGATCGTCCCCGAAAGCGAGTAGAGCGCTGCGACAGCAAGCCCCGCCCGCCTGTCCTCGGCTATCTCGCTTGCCGCCCAGAAGACCAGCAACGGAGATAGCAGCACGAGGAGCGCCATGGTCACCCGCGCCGTCACAAGATGCTCCCCACCTACAAGCAGGAAGGCCGAGGCGAGCTGGTAGTGCACTCCGTAGTAGAGGGCCCCCGCCGGCACGGAGGTGGACGACCCGCTGATCAGGCCTTCGGCTATCTGCACATGCACAGCGAAGTCCTGGCTGTAGTACTGAGGGAAGATTGGATACTTCTGGAAGTAAAGCCAGAGGATCCCCCCAAGGACAAAGATGACCAGGGACAGGAAGGCGTCAGTCCACGTCGGCTTCACGATGATGGATGCCCTCCTCCTCCAAGCAAGCGAAACAACGAAGGCGGCCGAGCCCGCGACGATCAAGAAGTAAGGCACGGAGGGACCTAGGCCCCGCAAGGCCAGCCCCCCTACCTGCAGCCCCGAGGTCTTCACCAGCATCACGACGGTGTCGACACCGAGCCCCAAACCCAGAGCCATCCCCAGCCTCTCGCCCATGCTCTTTCCACCCCACAGGCCAAGGAGTTCGCCCACTCCGATCCCCGGGAGCATGATTTCGAGGACATACAGGACGTAGCCAGGGAGGAAAGGTCCGGAAGTCATTTCGCCCCTCCAGCATCCGTTCCACCATTAATAGAAGTGAAGTTCATCGCCCGAACTTACCTGCGGCACTCGACCGGCCATAGCGGTCCTGCACATTGGGTCGGATTGAATCATTTTTTGCTCCCATTGGTCGGCGTGCAACGGTTTTCATGACCTTATCGATGAATTTCGGCTCCATGTTCTCCCTCCTGGTCCGTCGGGGCTAAAATCAGGCTGCAATCAGCCTCTCTTGCGGCGATGGCAGTGTCAAACCCCCAAGTAACCCTTTCTACAGGCGCTCTCGTTGCAGAGTTCCGGAAATGGACATTTCGTCCATCCTCTTTATATAGGCAGCCGGGGGTGCTTTCTTTGAAAATATTGAATACGCTTACGAATGCGTATGAAAAGAAACTTAGTTCAGGACTAGTAGCATCGCTACTCATCCTTTCAGCAATATCAATCATTCCACTAGTAATCTCACCAGTTCACGCGTCGAACGCGCAGTTCACCACATCCATGAGCTATCCGTATTCCACTGTAGGCGGAATCACAGTTACTAGAGGCGTAGCTGTCACAAATCCGTTGGGGAACGCCGGAATCACTGAAATCGACATCAACATCCCTGCAGCCGCAGCGGCCAGTGTTGCCGCAACCGCAGCCCCAACCGGGCTGGCGGCAAGTGCCGTTTGCGACACTGCGGGCACAGGTCCTTGGACGGTCGAATGCCTCGGCTCCACCTCTGGCTCGACGATCCTGCCAGCAGGTGCCAAGGCAACCATCACCATAACCTTCAACTCCGAGTCATCCCAGTCTGCCTCAGGCGCTGTTGACTCGTACGCCTTCACGGTGACAGCCCACTACTCGGACAGCACCTCTCAGAGCGCGACAAACACCTTCTACGAAGGGACGCTTTCAACCACGAATGTCACTCCTTCGGCCACCTCCTTCACGGCGGGCAAGTCCATCACCTACACCGTGGCCTTGGGCGCTGCCGACTCGGGGCTCAAGTTGTCCTGGTTCTCGAACCCAAGCACTGCCGGTGTAGCGGGTGACGGCTTCGCGGCGTCCTTCGGGACACCCTCGTTCACCGCAGGCTCAGGCACTTCGTACACCAGCACCTTCACGAGCACAGAGGCAAGCGCGACGTCATGCACCTACGCAGACAATGGCGCCATCGACAATAGCGTCCCATGCGGATACTTCGCTTGGGTCAACGTAGGCACCCCATCTTCGCACGACTCGGGCGGTCTAATCACCCCGTCGTACGCCGGAAGCAACACTCCTGTTGCTGACGCCCTGACGGACACTCCGGTCGCCGTCACCAATGCAGTGGCGGTAATTTCCGCTGCTCCGACTCAGGTGACCGTGGGGATTGCCGCTTACGACAACGCCGGCCACACACCAGACTACATCACAAATGGTCCGACCGCAGAGCCACTCACTGTCACCCTGGCGGACTCCTACGGCAACGCCGTTGTGACTAACGGTATCACCGGGACCGCCAAGATATCAGCACTCAAAGGCACAATAGCAAACCCATCGCCGACCATATCGTGCGACGGCTCTACATGCACGCTCTCGGTGACTCCTACCTACGCACCGGTGACTCCAAGCTGCACTTCCAACTGCCTTCTCCCCTTCGGGACATTTGACCTGATCACCGCGTCGTTGTCCGTAACCGCACCCGCGGCCATCACCGGGACCTACGCAGGCTCTTCGGCGCAGCTGTCGATGAGCTACGACACGACGGCGACCATCCCGACGCCTACCTGGACGGTGTACGAACCCTCGCTCACCGCAACATCGGCAGCAACCGGGACCACTGGAACCAGCAACGTCGTCGCTGGCAGCAAGGTCCAACTGTCCGTGACCCTGAACGGCGGCTCTACCGTCCAAGCGAATGTCCCAGTCAACTTCACACTCACCAGCACATCGACGAGCGTACCCTACGCGGGCACCTTCTCGAACGGTCTCAGCTGGATCGTCGTCCACACCAACAGCCTCGGCATTGCGGCGGCAAACTTCACCTCTGACACGACTAAGGGAGATGCGGCCACTGCGGTCGCAATAGTCTCCGCGCCCGAGTCACAGCCCACCTACAGCGCAAGCAACACTCTGACTTCCACAGCTGCCACAGGAGCGATAACTACAACCCCTGCAGCGGGCACGCAGTTGCAAGTGCTCTCCTTCAGCAGCAGCACATTCACCGTAGGGACGACCTCGCCGCAGACCTACGTGAAACCGAGCGGACACCTCTACCTTGATGTCCTGCTCCAGGACGCGTATGGCAACAGCGTCACTTGGCCAACCGCCAACGGCGCACTCCAAATCTCCGTCTCAGCCTCCTCCGGAGGACTGAGCGCAACCACGGTCTACATCACTGCAGGCTCTGGAGACACGCACTCGAGTGGCTACACAATCCAATTCACTGCGCCCGTAACCTTGGGTTCCCTGACGATAGCTGCGTCCACGACGCAGACAGGGATTAACTCAGGCAGCGAGACAATCCACGTAGTGAGTCCAGACCCAACCGTGTTGCTGACCCCGACGTCGGCCACGGAGCCAGCTTCGACTACGCTGGTCTCTAACACGGCAACGGTGAACGCAACCGGCGTTCCCTCAAAGGCTGCCACGACAGGGACCGTAGTCACTACCTTCGAGTACAGCCTCAACGGTGCTGCCAACCAGACTGTGGGCGTCACCTCGACCAATTCCAGCGGAGTATCGTTCACGTCCTTCCCGGTCACGTTCCTTAACGGGACCAACACCCTGAAGATCTACGCGACCGACTCTAACAACAACGTCGGAGTAGGCACGTTCACCTTCACGGTGACCCATGCTCCAGTCTCGCCAACGCTCTTCACATCACCCGGTGCAAAATCAGCCACGTCTGCTGGGTTCACTGGAGTGAACGCAACCTTCACCAACACAGGCTCATCTAGTGAGACTGCCAACGTGTACTTCGTCTGGTACAACTCGGCCAACCAAGTGGTCAGCGTAGGAGCACAGTTGAATGTGGTGTTTGCCGCACACGGCAGCGCCTCGTTCTTCAACTCCTACCAGGTCTCTGGGCACTACACCGTAAAGGTGTTCGTCCAGGACACTGTGGGCAACGCACTTTCGACATCCTACTCAGCGCCAGTAACAATCTCTTAGAGGACACAGCCATGAAGCCCCTTCCAGCCATCGGGGCAGGTCTGCTCGCCGCATTCCTGCTCCTTTCCCCTGTGGTGATGGCAGCTGGCCCTACGATCTCGGTCTCGCCGAGCTCCATGTCGGGCAGCCAGACCATAACCATCAGCGGGACAACGACGGCTTCAGCGGTTGTAGGTCTCAAGGTAACTAACCCGTCTGGAACAACGGTCTTCGTTGATAATGTCCAAGCGCTTTCAACAGGCGCATTCACCGACAGCTTCGCTGCCGGTGGATCTGCTGCTTGGGTGAGCGGGATTTATACAGCGTCTGCTACCGTGAACTCCGTGACGGGGACGACGACTTTCGCCTACACTGCGACTTCGCGCGCAGCCTTCAACGAGACTGCGTGGATTCTCGACATCGCGCATAACCAGACAATCATCGAACACAATCAGGCTAACATCCTCGGTAACCTGTCAGCGATATCAACCGCGCTTGCTTCAGTGTCAAGTGCACTGAGAACCCTCAGCACGACTGTAGGCAACATCCAGAGTTCGGTGGCAAGCATTACCAGCACGGTAGGCACCATCAGCACTGGCGTCAACGGCCTAAGCAGCCTTGGTACACAACTCAGTTCCGCAACGAACTCCATTTCGAGCACGCAGACTTACGTGCTCGTTGTGGCAGTCCTCGCAGCCATCGCCCTAGTCCTAGAACTAGCAATATTAGTGCGGAAGCTTTCGTAAGAGAGCTTCCCCTCCTTTTTGTTTTTGCGAACCCAGCGTAAGCTGTGCAACTGATTTCTGGCGAGACATCCGCGACCTTAAGTAGCAGATGCTTCTGATAATCACACATGGCTAGGGTGCCGTTCGCCTTCGGACCTCGGAGGAAACTTAGGCTGCCCGGAGCGGCGCTCATGATTCTGGTGGTTCTGATTCTGTCGTGGTTCGGCCCGACGGCGGCCGTTGGGGCATCCCAGGCTCAGCTCACCACCGGCATGGTCGCGTCTAACGCATCGCAAGCGACGCTGTCCGGGTACAAGGGTGTCTCCATAACCTACGCCAGCAGCCTCACGGTGTCAGAAGAGGTCCTCGTCTTCGGGTCGATCCTCAACCCAACTGGGCAGACTGTGAGCTTTTCAGTACAGGGCTCGACGGTCACCGCGGGTGGCTCCGCGACCTTCTTTTTCGGCGTCTCGCCCTCCCTTCAAGGCAATTTAACCATGGTGATCTTCGTCACCACGATGACTGACGTCCCCCTCTCAGCGAGTACCTCAGTATCCATCGTCGTCTAGGCAGCGCTTTACCTGGCTTCGGCAGAAAGCCCTCGGTGCTTCAGCCCTGGGATGGATGCCTGGGTGCTTTTATGGGATGGCGGCGTATTGATGCATGAAGACGGCGTTCCGGTTCCGCCTGTACCCTGACCGCGAACAGTCGAAGAAGATGTCCAGAATGATAGAGGCAGCGTGCAGGCTCTGGAACGACGCGCTCGCCCACCGCAAATGGCGCTGGGAGGGGCAAAGACTATCCACCTCGTACAGCCAGCAGTGCTGGATACTCACCGCCGAGAGGAAGGCGGACCCGCTGCTGGGGGGACTATACTCCCAGTCGGGGCAGGAGGTCCTCCGCCGGCTGGACAGGGCGTTCGAAGCGTTCTTCGAGGGCCGCTCCCGCCACCCTAGGTTCAAGGGGTTCTCCGGGTCGGGGTCGTTCACCTATCCCCCGGCGTACAACGGGTCGGTGAAGCCGGACGTGCCTCGGAAGAGGCTCTTCCTGTCGAAGGTCGGTAACGTCAGGGCGGTGTTCCACAGGCCGCTGCCGAGAGACTCAAGGATGAAGACCTGCACGGTGGTCAGGGAGCCTGACGGCGAGTGATACGCCTCCCTCGTCTACGATGGGGCTGTGCCGCTGCAGGATGTCAGGACCCCAGCCATGCAGCAGCAGCCAGCCGGGTCGCCCGTCGGCGTCGACCTCGGCCTCCTCTCTCTGATAGCCACGTCTGATGGGGAGAAGGTCGAACATCCGAAGTTTCTCAGGAACGCCGAGAAGAGGCTGAAGCGCCTGCAGCGTTCCCTCTCCCGCAGGAAGAAGGGCTCAAACAACCGGTCCAGGGCGAGACAGAGGGTCGCCTCCCGGCACGCAGGGGTGAGGCGCCAGAGAGAAGACTTCAACCACAAGCTCTCGGCGCTGCTCGTGAGGGGCCATTCCCTCGTCGCCTTCGAGGACCTGAAGGTCAGGAACATGGTGAGGAACCACGCCCTGGCGAAGTCGATACACGACGCTGGCTGGTCCCAGCTCGTCAGGCTCGCCGAATACAAGGCGTCGTGGGCAGGCAAGCTTGTGGTCAGGGTTCCGCCGGCGTATTCCACCCAGGAGTGCTCCTTCTGCGGCGCGCTGAACAAGGTCCCTCTCTCGGTCAGACAGTCCGAATGCGCCAGCTGTGGAAGGACGCTGGACCGCGACTTCAACGCTGCCAAGATCGTGCTGAAGCGAGGGCTCGCTCAGGTAGGGCACCTTTGTAACGCGCGCTCTTTTCTGGCTCCGGTCCCTTCTGCTTGCTACGCTCCTTCCATGGCCCCCTTAAAGCTCCTTTGGACGGGGTAGCAGCACGCCTTGGCCAGCCTTCTCCGCATGCACCTTTCAGCGCTCTAGCGCACTCAGACAGTTTGCGGAGGCCGCCTCCACATTCAGGACAAAGAGTTCGAGGACTCAGCCCTACCAAGTGGTCCAGCGTGCTGCTCTATCCCGGTATCCGGAGCTATCAGTCACCTCCCGTCTTTGCTCCTCTGTCCAGGTTCGCGAGCTTCTTGGTCGTCGACGTTTCGTCCTCCCATCTCCAGTTCTCTTTGTACCTCAGCATGTGGTCGATCATCCTGACGAGCTTCCTCATCGTAGCCACATGCGCAAGGCTGCCGGAGCTCTTCCTCTTCTTCACTGACAGGTAGTATGTCTTGAGCCGAGGGTTGTGCCTCATCACCGTGTCCGTCATCACAGAGAAGGCCCACCTCGCCGTAGATGGGCCCTCCTTCGACATGTGCCCCCTCCTCTTCACGTTCGCGCTGTCCCAGCTCTCCGGGATGATCCCGAGGAAGCTCGCCAGGTGGTCATCGTCGGGGAAGCGGTTCACGTCGCCGATGTACGAGGAGGCGAGGTAGAAGTCGACCCCCTTTATACTCATGAGCCTCCTGACGTCCTCACTATCCTTCACAATTGTCCTGACCTTCTCTTCGAGAGGCGCGCACTGCCTCTCGAGGAACTCCAGCCTGTCCATCATCGTGCCGACGACGAGGTCCCTCCCGTCGCCGAACCTCATGGAACGGATCGCCTCCCTTCTCTCGCGAGAGAAGCCGTCGCTGCTCTCAGGGAGCGAGAGGTAGACGTCTTCCCTCTTCAGGTAGGCGACCAGCTTCAGCTTCATCTTGCCTACCTCCTTACCCAGAGTCACCCTCTGTATCAGCAGGTCTCTCTTCACCTGCTCCTCCCTGCTCAGGAGGTGGGACTCGGGGAGCATGTGGGCCATGTGGAGCCTCGCTATCTTCAGGCTATCGATCCGGTCGTTCTTCTTCTTTGACTTGACTATCCATGCCAGCTCCTTGCTGTGAGCTACCGTGATGTCGCTGTAGCCGAGAGCCGTCAGCCTCCTCGATACAGGATACGCCATGGTCGTGGCCTCGAATGCGATCCTCGCGTCCTTTGGCACCTTGCTCGCGAAGAGCGAGTACCCGTCATCGCTCATCGACATGGAGAAGCTATCGACCACATCCCCGTCGGGGGACAAAATCGTGGCAAGGCTCTCGCTGTCACCCAGGTCTAACGCAGCTGTTACCATGCCCTCCCTGTCTCTCTTCTTTTTCATATTCTCTCTTTCCCACCGCAGAAGGAAGCGACTCCGATGTCAGATGCGGAGTCGCATGGAGCGATAGGAGAGCGCGCGTTACGATTCTGTCAGGGCATGCCCGAGCTCAAGCCTGCGGAGACAGGGCCTCTGCCCGTCCCGACGACGGTACGCGCAAGCCAGGCCGAGGAAGCAGGGACTATGCGCGACGGGGATCGTGCCGCCCGGCAAGAAGCCCGCCGCTGGAAGCCCACGAGTTCACTCGTGGGAGGATGTCACTCGGCAAAGTATTTATCACATACATTGGAATGTCGTCTGCGCCTTCGGGAACAACATGCGAGCAATCATTCTGAGTGGAGGTCTTGGAATGAGGCTTCGACCCTTGACCGACGACAAGCCGAAGGCTCTGATCCCGGTCAACGGACGCCCGATCTCCGAGTATCAGATTGAATGGCTTGTCAAGCAGGGCGGGGTCGACGCCGTGACCTTCGCCTGCGGCTACAAGTGGGGGAGGCTGAAGGAACACTTTGGGACGAGCTTCAACGGCGTCGCCATTGATTACTCGGTGGAAGAAGAGCCCCTGGGGACAGGCGGGGGGATCAAGAAAGCCCTTGCGAAGTACCCGACCGAGGAGACGTTCGTGGTCACCAACGGGGACATAGTGACCGACCTCCCGCTCAGGAGGATGCTCGAAGACTTCGGCGGTGCAGGAGGGGTCTCTGCCTCCATGCTGGTGGTTCCCTATCGTTCAAGGTTCGGGGTCGTGAGGATAGACAAGCTCAAGATGGTCCGGGGCTTCGACGAGAAGCCGGCTTTCCCAGACGTCTGGATCAACGGCGGGGTCTATGTCCTCAACGGGCCGAAGATATCGAAGAATCTCCCGGACAAGGGCGACATCGAGAGGGAGACATTCCCCAGGCTCGTCACCCACGGGGCGCTCCTCTCCTACCCGTACTATGGAGAATGGAGCTTCATAGACTCCATAAAGGACTTGGTCGAGTTGGAGTCAGCACTGAAAGTCGGCTCCTGAGGAAAGAATTTAGGGCCGGGAGAGGCCGGCTGCGCCATGGCTGACTTCGTGAGGGCGGTCGAGGCCTCGAAAGTCCCCGCTGACTCGATGCTGACTGTCGAGGTCGGAGGCGAGTCCGTGCTACTGGCTAACGTA
>JAFMAD010000015.1 GCA_029785195.1 Nitrososphaerota archaeon | reverse complement strand
GCGACCTGGTCATGACGCCTGCCTGCCGTTAGGGCCTGGGGCTTCGTGTCGGATAGGGGCAACCCCATGGTGCACCTCGACGTAACGAAGTCTTTGGGGCAGAGGCCGAAGGCTGCGGTCGCTTCCTGGAGGCAAGATAGCCCCTGCCGCGGGTTCCTGCCGGGTGGCATGGTCCCCGCCGCGTGCAGTTCCTGCTTCCGAGAGGACCCGTGGCACGAGGACAGCGCCGGGGACGACGAGGAGAAGGAGGAGCCGCGGGCCTGCCAGGCCTCGACTTCGAGCACCTTAAAGCGCGAGAAGTGGCCTGCGTTCCTCGTGACCACGCGAAGCTCCTTTGGAGGCCGCCACCGCCGCTATGATGGCGTCCCTGAAATCCACCGGCCTCCCCCTTCCGGCTCAATCGGCTCCTCGTGCGGGGCCTGTTTCCCTGTCATGTCGCCTACTCCCTCCCTGCCCAGGATGCAGATTCTGGGGTGCTGCTTGCAATACCACGCTGTTCCGACTCAGGAGCTAGCTCTCCACCTCTACCACCAGCCTGTCCTTGTCGGAGGGGTAGATTATGATGGGGAGGTCTCGTTTGAGCTTCATCGACTTCACTATCTCCTGGGGTATCCTGATGACCAGTGAGTTCCCTGACTTCGACACCCTCCCCCTCCGCTCGAGCCCGAAGAGACCGCGCTTCCTGACTTCTGCTTCAACCTCCTCCATCGTCTCCTGCGAGAGGTACTCCGTCCCGCACTCCGCGCAGGACTCCACCTTCTTCACCCCGAAGTCTATCCCGAAGAACTCCACCTCCGAGGCGCTCTCTTGGAGCTTGCCGCCGCATCTGCATCTGACCCCCTCGACCTCTGAGCTCATGGGACCTTCACCGTGACAGGGTACACCTTGCGTATTCCAGGCTCTTGGTATATCTTCTCTTCGTAGACGACGACATAACGCTTGAACATGGCCTGCAAGAGGCCGGTCTCCTTCTGAACGGCCTTCTTCCCCTTGAGGATCGCCTCCTCGACCTCTCTCACGGAGACCCCCCGGAGCCACATGCGTTCGATGGCGTGTTTGACCCGCTTGTGCTCCCAGTTGATTCGAAGTTTCACGAGGTCACAGAATAATACGCGTATTATTAAGGATTCCAAGGTTTGCCGTCAGTCCGCGGGAAGTGTAGGCTCGTCGTGCCTCTTGAGGCGCGCAAGACAAGCCTCCGTGGCAGATGTACGCTACCCACGGCCAAGGCCTGTGGGCTCTCTGCCTGACTCAGCCGACCCCGGCTGCGACGGGGGCTCCCGCTCCCCTAACACTCCGCCTGCACGACCCCCCCGACGACCCCTCTGCGGTTGTCACCTGGAGGCCCGACCCCCAGCGCAGATAGCAGAAGAAGAGGTCTGTGTCCGCCAGCAGGGTCCTGGGCGGATTACCTCTTCCAGACAGGGTCTTCGCTCATCTCCTCAAGGGCCTCCCAGTCGGACTTGATGTGGTGCCTGTACTTCCCTTGAGCTCCTTCAGTCTGGTGAGCGGCGCGGCTCCTCCTTCTTCTCGTCATCCCAGGGGCTGTCCTCATGCCACTGGCCCTCTCGGAAGCAGGAACTGCGCGCGGTGGGGACAGCGGTCGGGCTGGCCAGGCGCTGTCCGGAGGCCCCTGTTCATGCGAGCGTACGCGCTCTTCCACTGATGGCGCGCGGGTCCCCTGCAGGGATGGGAGCGCCGCCACCGCCCCGGCCCTTGCTCCCTGCCCTCCGAACAAGCGCCATCCTCGCCCTCATGCCATCTTCGGAAATGGTGGGGAACGTAGGGGAGCCTGGCCGTAGCCACAGGTTTACGGAGAACGCACCATGTTGACCGGCACATTGGCCCTCCGTGCCGTGCGTAGGGTCCTTTCTATGCAGGGGAATCATTCGGATTGGCAAGGGCCCACGGCAGCCTCGGACGGGTTGCAGGGGGTCGGGGGGGCGATCCGCGCCGGCAGCCAGGGGGGAACGTCAGGGGGACCCGCAGGAGAGGGGGATGTACCGGTACGTCTCCTACTATAGGGAACGTGGGCAAGTGGATAGGTGCCTTTTCGGTGCCCAAATGCACCTCCGGTACAGTCGGTGCTCCTCCCCACGGTGGCGAAAATAGGGGGTACGTTCGGTGCTCATTTCGCCCCCCCTCCCCACGGTAGCGGAAATAGCGGGGTAAAGTCGGTGCCTGGTTAGCCCCTTCTCCCCACGGTAGCGGAGACAGGTGGGGCAGTCGGGGCCGGGTTAGCCCCCCTCCCCCACGCTCAGGGGGGCCCCGAAATACGCCCCGAAACCGCCGCCGAAGCCGGGGCCCGTTTCGCCCCCCCGAAAAAGACCCTCACCCCTACCTTCACCCCCCACGACAGGCCTTCCGAGGCAAGGAGGGCCAGGGGACGAAAGGGCCGTGCGGGAACCCCTCGGCTTACCCTCACCCCCCTTTTGACGAAGTCGGCTCCAGGGGACCCGTCCCTTGACCGTGGACCCTGGGGGTACCCTCACCCCCACCCTCACCCCTACCCTCACCCCCCAAAACAGCCCCTTTTCGGCCAAAAAGGGGGGTGAGGGGGGTCAGGGGGGTCAGGGTCAAAATCGCCGTAGGTAGTAGCATAGGCCCATACCCTGACACCCCCCCGGGGTGGCCGGGGGGCAGCCACCCCGGCGACTCGATCACACGAGCCGGGTGGCCCACCCTCCCAGCAGGACGACAGGCGGGAGGGCTCCACCAGACCATCATGAGGCGGTCCGACGCCGGCCTCGGCTGACGGGGCCCGACCACCACCGGATCTTCTGAGCCGTGGCGAAGACCTGGGCTCGCCTGCTCGGACGTCCTCCCGCCCGCTTTGACGGACCCTTCGCCCTCACGCTCTCCACTCGTGCTTCTCGTAGTCAGGGTAGGGGGTGATATGATAGTGGTTCAGCTTCCTCCAGAGCGAGGCCGTCTCCGGGGTATGCCGCCGCTCGCAAGGGCTGCCGCAGCGGGGGCAGGTCCTGCCGCACTTCGCTCCAGGACCGCCTCGGTTCATCGTCCCCACGCCAGAGGCCTCTCCGGCGGCCCTCGGCCTGGGAGGCCCATAGATCTCGGAACCCTTCTGAAGGTGCCGTGGGCGACGTCGGGGTCTGCGAGAAACGTGTTCTCAATCCAACAGACTGCCCGTCCGTTATTTGAGAACCCACCCGAGCTCTTTCCATCACGGGAAATGGTGGGGGAAATCGGGAGGGTCCGGCGTGGGTCCTGGACCGCCGCGGCCGCAGGGGGCCCGGGGAGGGGGCGCGATCCGAGCCGGCAGCCAGGGGGGATGTACCGGGGTATCTCCTACTATAGGGAACGTGGGAAAGAGGATAGCCGCCTTTTCGGGGCCCAAATGCACCTCAGGTACAGTCGGGGCCCCTCCCCACGGTGGCGAAAATAGGGGGTACGTTCGGGGCCGGGTTCGCGGCCCGTCTCCACGGTAGCGAAAATAGGTGGGTAAAGTCGGGGCCCGTTTCGCCCCCCTCCCCACGGTAGCGGAGACAGGTGGGGCAGTCGGTGCCCTGTTAGCTCCCACTCCCCACGGTCAGGGGGGCACCGGGATAAGCACCGAAACAGCTACCGAAGTCGGACCTGGGTCCGAACAGGCACCGAAACCGGTAGCGGTTCGGTGGGGGTTTTCGCCCCCTGAAAGAGACCCTCACCCCCCACCCTCCGAACGAAAATAGGAACCCTCACCCCCACCCTCACCCCCCTTTTGGTGCTCTTCCGGCCTCGGCGTCCAAGATCCTGACCGTGGACCCTGGGGGTACCCCCACCCCACCCTCACCCCCCCCTCACCCCCTTTTCGTTCGGGGACCACCCCCCACCCTCACCCCCCGGAAGAGGACCCTCACCCCTACCCTCACCCCCTTTTCGACCCCTAAAACGGCCCTTTTGGGGGGTGAGGGTGGCGACGGTCAGGGGGCGCATATCGACGGAGGACGCTCCCTTGGCGGGGGCTCCAAGCGGGCTGTCAGATGGCTTCGACCCCGCCTGGTTTACCGGGCCCACGTTCGATCTTCGGTCATGGAAGAAGGGGCTCAGCCCTCCCTCGTCGTGGACCTCCCCCGCTGCAGGGTCGACCTTAGGACGAAGGTGGTCACCTGCCGGATCGACGCAGAGACCCTCCGGCGCATGTACGGCCTGGACCCGCAAGTGGACCTCAGGTTCGTGTTCGAGGTCTCCCCACAGTGATGCCAGGCGCGCCATGACTCCGACGAGATGAACCCCGCCGTCGACAGGCTCTGGAGGACGAACGCCAGGCTCGTCGTGAACGTGGCGGTGTTCTCAGGCGCGGCTGGGGTGAAAGGGCAACTGGGCTACAGCTCGACCATCTGGATATGGAGCGAATCGGGGGCGTCACCGGGCGCAGACAGCAGGGGAGGGCTCAACCCCCTCGACCTTTTGAGCCTCATTCGGAGGCATGCATCATGACCAGGTCGCTATCCTGCGCTCTGCCCACTCGTATGTCTTCGCCAGCCCGTCGGCCAGCTTGGTCTTCGGCTTCCAGCCGAGGGTCCTCTCGGCCCGGGTGAGGTCGGGGAGCCTGCGGAGGACCCCCACCGGCTTGGTCGTGTCGTACTTCGGGGTGATCCGCTTGCCTGAGATGCCGATGATCGTTTCCGCGAGGGCCTTGATCGTCGTCTCCTCGGTGGAGCCCAGGTTGACTGTGAGGTTCCCCTTGGACTCAACGTATTTGTCCAGCCTGAACAGGCCGTCCAGGAAGTCGTCGATGTAGAGGAAGGCCCTCCTTTGGGTCCCGTCCCCCCACACGACGAAGTCCTCCTTGGGGTACCTGATTGCCTTCCTGATGAGCGAGCCGATGACCTGGCTCCTGTCCTCCTTCAGGTAGAGGTTGGGGCCGTAGGCGTGGAAGATCCTTGCGACGCCGACTTTGTCTGGGAGGACGGCCGGCTGGCTCTCCGCGACATACTTCGCGCATCCGTAGCCGCCATCAGGTTCGATTGGGCGTTCCGGGTCCTCCTCCTTGAAGAAGACCTTCTGGCCCATCTGCTCTGATTTCTGATGGCTGCACACTTGACATACGTATAAGAGTCACACATACGTGTGACTCTGCGGGGATGGCAAGGCCGCCGAAGAACTCTGCTAAACTGCCGATCCTTCTTGCACTCCTGCACACCAGCGGTCCTTTGGTGATTCCCGTCACATCCCGTGATGTAATCGCTTTCCTGGAAACGGTCGGAGCTGGCCTAAACCCTAGGGCCGTCAGGATGAACTTGAAGAGGTACGCTGAGCGCGGAGTCGTCTCTCGGAGTAGGATAGAAGACGCTCAGCTCCATGAGCCTCTCTACCTCTATCAGCCCAACGATAGGACACGTGGCACCGTAGCCTTCCTGGCCAGCCAGAGTGGAGGGCTGACAGATTCTGAACTCGCTCTGCTACTCCATGAAGAGGAAATGAACGCAATGCGTGAAGACCTGAAACACCAGAAAGATGAGACACGGTTCTACCAGGACGCCTTGATGATGTATTGGTCGATGAAGAATAACGCTGCCATGGCTGGAGGCGCAAGCCAAGCCTCATGGGCCCAGGGGGCCACCGAGAATCGGAGTTTCAGGGTGGAATTCAGGGAACCCATGTACCGAGATGGTAGGAAGGTGACATATCAGGACGGGCGTCCGGCGTATCGAAAAACGGTCACCTATGCGACGTGGGGCGTAGACGGACTCGTTCTCTTCACACAGCCGTCCAACCCCGATGAGGCAGAGATATGGAACGGGGTCGAATGGGAGCCGCTCAGGCCGAAGGAGGGGGCGGTCACGCACCGCCTGACGGGCCTCGAGCCAATCATGGATGACGGCAAGGCTGAGCTTGACGAACTCGGTCAAGCGAAGTACCGACCGACCACGGCTGAATACGTCTACAGAGGCAAATCATGGGAGCCATTGCGGCACGGACGTATGCGAAGATCGAAGAGGCTGCATCCAGCTAGCAAATCCGGACCTTCAGAGCCAGACTAGACCGCGAGCGTGGAGGCAAGGGACGTACGGGACAACATTTCGCGCGTGCCAGGCTAGCCGAGAGCTACACACGAAAAGGCGTCTGCGCTCTTGTAGTGCGCAGCCCCAGTCCCTGAAATGCGGAACCCCAAGATTCGGGCGGCGAGATTTGCAGAAACGTGACACGTTGGCTTCGTCAGGGAAAGATGTCAGCCCTGTCGAGTGCGGGCCACTTGGTGTCCTTCTCGGATAGGGTTGGGCTCTTGATGGGCCATTCCACCCCTATCTTCGGGTCATTCCATTTGACGCCCCTCTCGCTCTCCTTGTGATATTCGCTGTCGACGAGATATTCTACCTCGGTGCCGTCCTCGAGAGAGAGGAACCCGTGGGCGAAACCTCTGGGGACGAAGAGCATGTGCCTGTTCTCTGCTGACAACACGACCCCGACCCACCTCCCGAACTGCAGCGAACTCTTCCTGATGTCGACGGCGACGTCGAATATGCTCCCGTGGAGGGCCCTCACGAGCTTGCTCTGGGAGTGCGGCTCGGTCTGGAAGTGAAGGCCTCTGAGGACTCCTCTGGCTGACTTCGAGTGGTTCCCTTGGACGGGGGTAAACTCGATCCCCTCTCGGCCGAAGTCAAGCGTCTTGAACGTCTCCATGAAGAAGCCTCTCTTGTCTCTGAATATTTCAGGTTCGATCAGATAGACGCCTTTGACTGCGAGCGGCCTAAACTTGAACGGCATTATATCTCCGCCGTGTCACAGCACAACCTCAGAGAAGTCTCCGACGTGAAGCTGCAACGAGTGCCCCTTGCGACCGCTCTGAATCACTTTCGAATTCTTCCCAACCAAGCTGTCTTCGAGCCTTTCTACGCCCTCGATTCGCACGCCTTCCATCAGCACGCAATGCTCGACGTTGCTATCGATGACGCTCGATGACCTGCCTATGCTCGTGTGAGGGCCGACGAATGAATTCTGGATGATGCAGTCTTCGGCGATAGCTACAGGGCCTCTCACGGTACTGTTTATGATTTTTGTCCCTTTCTTCGCCTGCACTCTTCCCTCGACCTTGGATTCCACTGTTTCCGCCTCGAGCTCATAACCGCACTTCTCGTCGAGAATGAGTGCATTCACAGCTAAAATATCATCCTTCTTTCCAGTATCAAACCACCATCCCTCGACACGCGAATAACCCACAGGTAACCCCCGGTCTATGAGGCCCTGAATCGCGTCAGTTATCTCCAACTCTCCCCTCCAGCTTGGTTTAAGCGAGCTGATAGAATCGAAGATGGAAGAGCGCAAGAGATAGACACCGACCACTGCGTCGTGACTTGGAGGATGCTTCGGCTTCTCAATGAGCCTGATTAGCCTCTTGCTTCCGTCAAACTGGGCAACCCCGTAGCGCGTGGGATCGTCTACCTCCTTCAACAGGACCATGGCTTCATACTTTGCTTTCCGAAACTCCGACACGTATTCGGATATACCTCTCTGGAGGAGGTTGTCACCTAGGTACACCACGAATTCATCCCTTCCCACGAAATCCTTGCAAATGCCTACGGCGTGCGCGATTCCCATGGGCTTTCCCTGTAGAAGATATGTGATCTTGACGCCAAACTTTGAGCCATCGCCGTAGTATTGTCGAACTAGTTCGGGGTAGGTCTCACCAAGAATGATTGCAACATCTGTCACGCCGCATACAACTAGGTCCTCGAGAACATACTCCGAGACCGGTTTGTTTCCCACTGGGATTAGCTGTTTGGGACCACTGTAGGTTAACGGTTTGAGGCGAGTCCCCGACCCACCGTGAAGGATGACGCCCTTCATGAACGGACGGACGCTCCATTCATTGCTAGTCTCAATCGCACCATGGCTTCCCCTATTTCAATGGGTTTCTGGTGAAGTA
The DNA here is from genome assembly GCA_029785195.1 of Nitrososphaerota archaeon. Classification (GTDB taxonomy): domain Archaea; phylum Thermoproteota; class Nitrososphaeria; order Nitrososphaerales; family Gagatemarchaeaceae; genus UBA183. The sequence goes on along the minus strand of JAFMAD010000015.1, from coordinate 12,079 downwards.
CCGAGGCCGCTTTCGAGACGTCCAAGGAACTGTCGGCAGGTCTCTTCGCAGTCCAGTTCATCGAATCAGCCGTGACGGGCTTTATCAGGGTGTTGTCAAGCCCGAAAGCAAAAGCTACTTCTTTCGCGAAGTCATACCTGCTGACCCTTGACGCCCCGCTCAGATGGAAGACGCCAGTCAAACCCCTTTCTATGACTTCGATAATCATTTCAGCGAGGGAGGAGTCCAGAGTAGGAGATACGAATTGGTCTTCCAGAACACGCACGCTTTGTCCCTTTTGTAGGCTTTCTATCAACCAAAGCGCAAAGTTGACCTTCCCTGCGGCTGGTCGGCCCCCGTAGATTACACTCGCTCTAGCGATGCAGAAATCTCCTCCCGCGGCCTTTACCGCCGTCTCCCCCTTGAGCTTGGTGAGCCCATAGTAGTTCGCAGGGTTCGGATGGTCGTCCTCTTCATACCTGCCCTTGGCACCGTCAAACACATAATCTGTGCTTACGTATACAAGAAGTGCGCCGACGCGTTTAGCTGCTAGTGAAATGACTTTCGTGGCTTCGTGGTTAACCTTCTCTGCAAGGGAATTGTCTCTTTCACACTTGTCCACATCTGTGAACGCCGCGGCATGAACTATTGCGTCTGGTCTTACCCTTGCAATGACCCTGTCTATCTCTCCGCTGTCCAGCAAGTCAAGCCTCATGGGAGTCCCGTAGGTGGGCAAGTGCTGATTGAAGGTAGAAAACACTTCATGTGTTGACGCAGCAGACGACGCGACGGCCGATCCCACGAGTCCGCCCGCTCCTGTCACAAGAATTCTCACATTAACTCCCCGTGCGTGCCTCCCGCTCTGCAGTTTTATATGCGAGTTGAGACAGTTCTTCGGCAATCCGTTAAGGCCAGGCCGCTTGTTGAGGCTCTTCAAATTGAGCCCTTCGCCCATTGGATATGACTCCGTCGTACCACCGTGTTTTCCGATGAGACATCATGTTTAAGTTTGCAATTGAGTTGGCCTGCGAGAGACCTTTTCTTGAATAGTAGGGGCGCCAAAGAGGTCACGGGAACGAAGTACGGAGGCCATCAAGTCGCCGTAATAGGTTTTGGATACGTAGGAACCGTGCTGAGTGTGTTTCTAGCCGAAAGGGGGGTACGTGTCCTAGGAGTCGACTCGGATCCGAGGGTGATAGATAGCGTTTCTTCGGGGAAACCTCACTTCAAAGAGCCAACCGTAACAGATCTGCTCACCAGGTTTGTTGCCTCGCATATGCTATCGGTGAGCAATTCTTTTGAGGGGGTGGACGAAGCAAAAGTAATCATAGTCACTGTCGGAACTCCCATTGGCGGGAACTACTCCGCGGACCTGACCGCTCTCAAGGATTGCATCGCGTCAGTAGCAGGCTACTTGCGAAGAGGTCAACTGCTCATACTGAAGAGTACGATTCCTCCGGGTACTACACGAAATGTCGTTGCGCTGATGCTCAAGGAACGTGGTTTCGAACCAGGGAAAGATATCCTGCTTTCGTTCTGCCCAGAACGACTCGCGGAGGGGAACGCACTGAACGAAATCAGAAGAGTGCCCGTGGTCGTCAGTGGGATTAATGGGGAGAGCTTAAGGCAAGCCGAAAGATTCTGGAAGGGCGTCGGGCTCAAAACAATCTCTGTGAGCACGCTAGAAGCAGCCGAGATGGTAAAACTGGCGGATAACGTCTGGATTGATGTCAACGTCGCGTTTGCGAACGAGCTAGCACGAATATGCGAGGCAATCGGAGTTGATGCAATGGGAGTGATAAGGGCAGCAAACTCTTTACCTAAAGGAGAGGGAAAAGTGAACATACTCACCCCAGGCATAGGCGTAGGGGGGAGTTGCCTCACGAAGGATCCTTGGTTCCTAGTGGACTTCGCCCGGTCTAAAAACGTGGCGATGAAGATTCCCGCCCTGGCTAGGAGAGTGAACGACGAGGTTCCCTCAGTGATCGTCGAGACCGTGACATCAGCGATTGGGCGCAAGGAACACAAGAAGACAGGTAAAGTGGCTGTACTTGGATACGCGTTTAAAGGGCGAACAAGCGACACGAGGAACACCCCTGTCAAACACATCGTCCTCAGTCTAAAGTCTAGCGGGTTCGCCGTGACCGTCTTCGACCCTTGGGTCAGTTCCCAGACAATAGAGAACGAGTGCGGAGTGGAGATGTCTGACTCGCTCGAAGAATGTATTGAAGATGCTAATGCGGTTGTGCTATTGGCGAATCATCCCGAATTCGAACAGGACATTTTGATATCAAATCCAAGGCTGCCCAAAGACGCGATTATCTACGACGGATGGCATTCACTAGATCCCACAATTGTGTGTAGAATGGGACATGATTACTATAGTCCGGGACACTTTGTGAGGAAAGTGAAATCTTGATTGGAATAACAGGCGCAGGTGGCTTCATCGGCAGCCACCTGGTGGAGGCGATGCTGGCGAGGGGAGAGGATGTGCTAGCCACTGACATCTCGCAATCGTTACCGCCAAACTTGTCAGAGCTGGCAGGCAAGGGTGGGTTCCACTATAGGATTTGCGACGTCAGGAAAGCATCTGAGGTATCCGAGGCGTTTCCTTCGGATGTCCAAGTAATCTACCACATGGCTTCTGCAGTTGGGGTAGACCAATACATCAATGACCCCATAGGGACAATTGACAGCGTATTCATCGGGACAAGGAACGTACTAGAACGTTGCGTGAATCACAATACGCGACTGGTCTACATGAGCACGAGCGAAATCTACGGAAGGAATCCGCAGGTCCCTTGGTCTGAGGAGTCGGACCGGGTGCTTGGAGACCCTTCTATTGATAGGTGGTGTTACAGTACGAGCAAGGCATTGTGCGAACATCTTATCAACGCGATACATAGAAAGTACGACCTCCCAACAACCATCGTGAGGCCCTTTAATGTCTACGGGCCCCGACAGCGTCCAGCGTTTGTGATTCCAGCTGTTCTGTCACGAATTCTAAGGGGAGAACCTCCCGTCATCTATGACGACGGCAACCAGACTAGATGCTTCACATACGTGCGTGACGTAGTCGACGGACTTTTACTGTGCATAGACGGTCACGCGGCTGTGGGACAAACGTTCAACCTTGGAAGTGAGCACGAGTCAACGGTAGACGAAGTTGTAAAAATAGCGTTGAGGGTCTGTGGGTCGAATCTCGAGCCCGTCCACGTCGATACCAAGAAACACCTAGGAGAACGATACGAAGACATTGGTAGAAGAGTACCGGATTCTTCGAAAGCGTCACGTATGCTAGGATGGAGTGCTACGACCCCAATTGAGGCCGGTATCAAACAGACCGTGGAATGGATGAAGATGCGCTAGTGTTTTACCTATTTTCAAGTCAACGTGAGGACGCCCTTGTTTTCAAGAAAGCTACGTGTCTTACCGTCATTGGCCTTACTTGGTTCCCTCCTCCACTCCTTCACCACCGAGGAGTCGCAGTTCAACTCCCCTCTCCTCACCAGCGCCTCGTTGTAGCTGTGCCGGTCCCTCTCGGTAGTTGACATGAAATTAGAGAGAATCCGACAGGCGTAAGCGCACTCGAACCAAAAGCATTCAATTATGAAACTAAATCGTGATACACACCACTGTCAAGCATTGTAGTATATTGCGGTCAATCCCGAAGAATAGATTTCAGAGAAATTTTGTAGACCCTGTAACTCGGACAATGTGTAACTAGGTGATTGTCCCGTGTAAAAACTGTAGCTGGCAATTGTGCGTGGAATGTTGATGTAGACAATTGCACCGCGGGACTTTGAGAGGTCCGCAAGCATATCCTTGATTGTAGCGGGCACGACCGAGACAACTGGAAAGAATACTAAAGGTCTCAAAGAATTTGGGTAGATTTCATAAGCGATCTGCGAGTTTGACACGTAGTGATAAGCGAAGCCGTTTGCGGTGACATCGGTGTTTTGGTATGTTGTGGAAAATACAGTAGAATTGTAGGTGAACAAAGATGACGAAGCAATCAAGGCCAAGATTACAAACGTGCCTACAAGAAGTGGTCCAGAAAAACTGATATGTCGAGGTTTTTTCATCGTTACAAAAACTGCCAAGACGGGTATGCTGATAGCCGAAACATACGATAGGATGTCAAGCTCAAATGAAGACTCCCCACCAACCTGAATCGCGTTTACTATCGCTATCGAGAGCAAGAATCCAAGGATAATCACAGGGTATATCACTTTCCTAGCTTGTTTAAACTGAATTAACGATATGAAGGTGCCGAGACCGGTGGCTGCCAACCATATTACAACTGTAAGGCTACTCCACCAGGGAACTGAAGCCACATGTGCACTTATGGCAGACAGGTCCTGAGACGAGAAGAGGTTACCCTTCAGAAACAACAATCCCTGCTGAATCCCGCTCCGTACAAATCCACCAAACTCCGACACGAAATACAAATCGTAAACTGTCAGTACAACACTCATGGTGAGGAAAACCATTACAGAGGTTCCAGTTCTGATGCGTCCCTTCAGAGCGGGAAGCGAAACCGCGGTAATCACAACGGCGAATATTGGCGCAAATGCGTGCGATAGAGCCACCGCGCCTGTGATTACAAAGAGCAACACAACTGTGACATATTGCCGTCCGGAAGTCAATCTTAGGATGATTGCGGTCAAGGTCAAAACGGAGATCATTCCAAAATACAGTGGCGTAAATGAGTAGATGTCGGTAATGCCGAAACTGCCCGTGAGGGCCAGCGCACTCAAGAATGCCCATTTTTTGCCAAAGAAGGTGTGGATAACTAGCGCGATTACCAAAGCAAGCGCAAGCGGGTAGAATAGCCGCATGCTTTCGACCATATATTCCAATGATAGCCCTGTAACTTTTTGAAAGAATGCTGCGAAAGTAAATAGACCTGGCCAACCTGCGCTTTCATAATTAACTACGTTCGATGCGGCAGCTACGTGTCCTGTCTGGAGAATATAAGAGACTGCCCAAACAGTACCTCTTTCATCCTGTCTCGGTAAAGGATACTTGAAAGAGAAATAATCCAAAAATCCGAAAGCATAAAGCAAAAACTGGGGGAGTCTGCCACTACTAAATAGAACAAGCAAAGAGACGAATGCGAATCCAGTGAAAATCAAAGTAAAGACGCGTGGGTCGTCCACAAGGCAAAGGGACTGGAGGCCACCCGAACTGCAGGTGGTAGCCGTTGGATATAGGAGAATCGTCAGCAGACCGACTAGCTGCGCAATCGACAACAGTAGATTTGCATGGATTTTAAGTAAATGCAACAAGATGCCTACCTGATGATTTCAGCAGCTAGTCATGGTCGAAGCACAAACTCAGAATGTAACTAATCTCGGAATACAACTTTAAGCCCTGGCAGTTGTGGTTTGAGAAGCAATTGTGTTTTCTAGGCTAGATATGAAATCAACAAGGTAACGGCTAAAGGAAAGCTGTTCGGAAGCAGTTTCTCTGGCTCTCAGCCCCAGACTTTCAGCAAAGTCCGAGTTTGTAAGCAGCTTTAGAATGCCTTGCGCTAACCTTTCTGGATCGTTCGGGGGAACCAACAAGCAATTGAATTCATGCTTTGCGATGCCACGAAGTGTGGGGATATCTGAGAAAATGGTCGCCGCACCCATGGACATGGTCTCTCCTACGGCGACATCAAAGCCGGTGTAATTCGAATAGACGATATGGATGGGATACTTGGCGCGCTCTCTGTTGAGCTCTTCAATTGTTCCGGAAGGCTTGAACGTCACCCATGAGGACAACTTCAACTTGATGACCTCGTTCTTCACCTCCATCAGATAGTCCTTTTCTTCTGCATCTCCCATGAGGAGAAGAACCGCGCGTGGTTCATGATCGACGACTTCCCTAAATGCCCTTACGACGGCCAATTGGTTCTTCTGCCGTTTAATTCGCGCGCCGTAGAATACTCCAAACGGATACATGACTCTTCCCCATCTAGGTCTAGAAAAGTAATCCAAGTCTACGGTGTTTGGGACGACGAGATTATTTCTGCTCACCTCCCAATGACGTTCAATGGATTGTCGAACTGCGTCGCTTTCAAAGAGAACCACATCCGCCGACCTTGTGGAATAGAGTTCAGTTGGAACAGCGAGTACTCTTTTCCACCAAGGCACCTTCTGATAGTTCATCCATTTTGGGGATTGGAGTCTGAAGATATATACCAAGTCCAGACGAGGCATAAACGTCTTCTGCATCCTACGGAATATTGAGAATTGTAAAGAGTTATGGAAATAGATGAATCTTGGTTCCTGTTTCCACCCTCTTGCAAGAACTTCATGGAAAAGTGCCCATGATGTAACTACTGCATTCCATGTGTAGTGAGAGAACTTCGTATTCGCCCTCAGGCGTAGTCGCGTTCGTACTCTGACAACAGGCACGCCTCCTGCCTCCAGCGATTTTGCCTCTGCACCGAAGTCAATGACTGTCACCTTCATTAAACGCCCCATCGCCCTAGCTACCTGTAAGGTGAATCGCTCGCCTCCCCCATATCCCCGTGGGGGAAATTCGAATGCCCCAGGGTTGACCAACATCAATAAGTCATGTCTGTCAAGCAGTCGCATCTAATTACCTACTTGAAAGAAACGTAAACAAACGGTACCCTGGGAGGTGTGTCATGTTGACGAGACTCAATGACATTTCCCGCCCTTTGATACAAAAAAATACGAAGTCTAATGAGGCACATAAAATAGAAATTAGTTTGGGTAGGCTTGGATGAGATTCTAGAATATCTCTACGTGAATTCAATGTTCTGGTCAATCCAAAGAGTGTGAAGGTTGACTGAATTAAGAAGAAACGAATCACAGACAACTTTCCAAAGTGCTTTTGTATTAGTAAGAAAGTAGAAAGACCATTCGAATACTCCAGGTTTGTTGATTCGATTTTGGGTCTTAGCGCGACCTTGTGCCATGCCTTCGCAGAGGCAACAACCAGTGTCAAGAATCCGGCTTTCCGAGCACGCAAGTTAAAGTCATCCTCTTCTCTCCCCATGAACCATCGATCCTCAAGATAACCTATTGTGCTTATCAGTTGTCGAGAAATCATCATACAGCAGCCTGACACGAAGAATTGACCTATGGCATCAAATTGACCAAAATCAACTTGGGACAGACCTCTCGTGCTCGCCTTCAACACCTTGATATCGAAATGACCACCAGCATGCCACACTCTCTTCTTATCTGAGTAGTAGTAAATTATCGGACCAACTATGCCAACTTTCGGGAAAGACCTTGCCACAGACACAAGTTTTTCGATACAATCGGGAGCCAAAACGGCATCATCATTTACCAGAAGTGCATAGTCGTTTTCTCTTTCCATTGCTGTCCTCAAACCAAAATTGTTACCTCCTCCCCAGCCTAGGTTACTCTTCAGTCGAAAGAAATGGCCAGTGCCTACAATCTGACCATCGATTTGGACGCTCGAATTGTTATCAATAACAATAATATCTATTGGGGAGTATGTTTGAGCCAATATAGATGATATGCAATCATTTAGATCACCAGGCCGGTTGTAGGACAACACTACGACTGCGACCTTCGGATGGATGAGAGTGGAGTTTGACCTGCTGTTAAACAACGCGACTCGCCGTTGTGAGTGCTTCTCTGCGTTTTGCCTTATTTGTCGGTTCGTCTGTCGCACATTCCGTCGCCAATAGAAACATGATGTGCACCGACGCCTTGAGAAGTTTGTTGTCCATATACCTCCACCTGATCGGCCTCACATAATCCCTGAAGGTTCTCTTGAATGACAATGTCGTCAACTCCGCGTTCCACTTCAAACCTTGCCAATGCCCCTCTTTATCGGTCGTAGCCAATCGGTTGACTCTGGACTGCGGATGTCCTGCACATTCACCCCATTGCCATTAGGGAGAACTTCTTCTTGACGCTCACCATTAGCTCTGTGCGTGAGTTGTGGAGGCATCTGAGATTCGTGCTCCCCGTCAACTATCACGTCCTTCATGTTTGTGTCGACATTACACCTTGTGTGGGCGGTGCAGTATTTTCCCATTCGGGGCTTGCGCCTTCGTAATTTCGACCGTGGATCTCGTCCCAAAATTGCCAAAAGCAAAACGACCAACAGACGTATCACCCACTCGACAACCCAACCAGGATGTAATCCTGTGCTCCAAGAAAAGTATGTTCTGGAGTTTGACAACCCTTCTAGGCCTAGTACCCCGACCTATCGAGCGGCTTGGTAGGGACGTCGTTATCTTCCTGGCGTCCATGTCCCTGTGGGACATCTTCACGACGAACCTGATCAGGGAGCTGAGCATCTCGGTCCCTACAAATCTACACCTTGAGTAAATCGTTCTTGGATTGGCTTTCAGGTTCCCCATGATCCTGTCGAAGCCAGAGCCGAGCTGCAGGAGGACGTAGGCGAAGAAGACCATCGCGATGTGGGGCTTGACGCCCCTGATCTTCCTCACTTGGTAGTCCCCGAACAAGGCTCTGCTTCGCGTCTCGATGGAAACCCTCTATCGGCCAGCGCATCGCTTGGGTCTGGAGCACCTTCTTGGACTTCCAGAACCTCATGTTCGTGACGTAGAAGGACGGGCCCTCCTCGCCGGCGCCGAGTCTCTCGTCCTTGTAGGACACCACGACCATCTTCACCTTCGTCCCATCCAGATGCTTCATCCTCAGGGAGGTGCAGAAGGCGTGGAGCAGCCTCTTCTCCCCGAGGAGGGAGGTGTACACCTCGACGGGTTCGAAGCTCCCCCTCGGTATCGTCTTCGCCCACTCGGAAAGGCTCGTCTCCGTCTTGCTGTCGTCGGAGAGCGTGATGCGGTCCCCCTTCTTTTCGGCGACGTAGGCCTCGACCCCCTTCTCCCTGATGAACGAGGTCAGCTCCTCGCTCATGTACGAGTCGGAGACGACTACGTCGATGGGGGGCCGTATCCGATAGCCTTCTCGACCAGCTCCTTCGCCTTTCCGACCCTGGTCGTGAACTACTCCTTGTCGGCGCAGTCCTTCCTCTTCACGTAGACGTCGAAGTCGAGTGGGATGTGGAACCTGCCTGCATTGTAGTGTGTGCTGACCAGGTTAAGAGCGAGTATGGACTTGTTCTAGGAGTGGTCCCAGAACCATCCGACGCCCTCCATCTCCTCGCCGCTTTTCTCCAGGAAGGCGTCGTCGATGACGAGGGTGCCAGGCCTGACGCCCTCCTGTTTGTCGACCTCGTCCTTCACCATCTGGACCATGGGGCGGTGGAACTCCCGTCGTCCCAGGTCGAGTCTGTGATGAAGTTGTTCATCGAAGTCTGGTTCCTGTACTCCAGGAATGACCTGTTGATGGATGAGACGTTCTTCCTCTCAGGCATGGCGATGAGCCCCGTGAGGTATCTCATCGCGTTCTCGACCTGCCTCCGGTCGTCAAAACCAGATTCAAGGTAAGACCTCGCCTCCCTCACGAAGGAGGGGTACTCCGTGCTGGGTAGCATGGGAGCGATGACGCGGACGTCGATGATGATGTGATAGGAGCTAAAGACGCTCAGACAGACCCGTCAAACTCACTTTGCCAAACTCCAGATGATCATGTTCGTGTCGGAAGGTGGAGCTCGCTAAGTTTACAGGGCCGACAGGAGCGTCGAATCGTATTCCGACCTCTAGTTGTATCGCAGTTCTCAGAATTCATCTAGTCCAATGGTCCCAAGAAGTACCCTACGAGGACACACCATAACGAAAGAGCCATCATTCCATATGTTTTCTTTAGACTAGCGAGCGAGACCGGCGTGTTCTTAGTTGGATTGACGATGGTTCTAATAACTCGAACAAGTAATCCATCTTCGGGACGTGTTGCGAAGTTACGCGAACGACCAGTTCGACTGGCATTGCGTCGTGAATATCCCACCCAACTAGAACGAGCGATGATGTAATGCTTCGAGAGCCGATATGGGTATACTTTGTTGAATACTTTCATTTCAGGGATGTAAAATAGAGAGCCCTTACTGGCTTGCAGGATTCTGAGACTCACGTCCACATCCTCTGCCATTTCACCATGCTTGAAGGCGCTATCCGAGTGAAAGCCAGACCCTGGTCTTAAGTATCTTGACTTTTCGAGAGATGTGGCTGAAAAACCACCTATGTCTAAGAGGTCCCGTCGCCGAAAAGCCATGTTCATTCCCCAGCAATTGCTTACTCTGATTGGCGAGTGTGCCTCGAACCATCGAGTACACCCAATTAGCCAGTCGAATTCCCTTGGAAACCATTCAATAGGCGTCCCCACCCACAAGGGATAGGCGGGACCGGTCAGACCCACAGTATCTGGATGTCTCTGGAAGGCGCCCACAACTGCCTTAGTCCACCCCTTGTCCAAGAGCACGTCGTCATCAACGAAGCCAAGAACATCACCTGACGCAGAAATCATACCCAAGTTTCTGGCTTCCGAAAGTCCTGGAGGGCCGGTGTTATGTATGACCCTGGCCGGCAGACCGAGGGTCAGCGCCTCTCTCTCAACTGCGTTTCGAAGATTCACATCCCTCTCAGTTACATATACAAGCTCGTAATCTTGTTCAATCTGATTCCTTATGCTGCGTAGAAGATCTTGAATATCGCCCATCCTCTCGGAGGTGTATGAAGTGACGATAATTGACATCTTCACCATTTTACTGCATCACGAAGACCCACAAAATTCTTGAACTGCCCGCTAACCGATAGCGATACGTTGTGTGAGCCTTCGCTCGATTCTTCTCAGCATGGCCGCTATCGTTGCCACAGTGAACCCTTGGGCGCCAAGGACAAGAAACGACAGACCCGCGAGCACGTATCCTCCGTGGAAGTTACCATGCGCAAGGAAGAGGAATAGTGCATAGCCAAGGAAGAACAGGGCTGGAACAAATCCCAATGTGGCAAGGAAGGAAAAGAGTAGTATCGGGTTGTGTGTTCTTGCCAGGTCGAAATTGGTTATCAAATCTCTGAACCCCTGCCTCCACGTGTTCGTCTTTGATTTGCCTCCGAACCTCTTTCGATAGTTGATTGGTATGCTGGTAATCCTCGTAGATGCCAGCACTGCCTGTGCGAGGATTTCCTGCTCAACAGTCAACGGGTGCTTGCTAAAGTCAAGTTGCCTTGCAAGCCCTGCGTCAATAACATACATTCCGGAGCACACATCACCGATGTTGGTCCCAAAGAGAAGGTTGAACGTAGATGTTATGATGAGGTTGCCCAATCTGTGCGTCCTCGACATGCTCTCTTTCCAGTTCCTTACGCCCTTGATGAAATCGAATCTAGACAATAGAGGAAGAAATCTATCCAAGTCCGATGGCGCATAGCTGCCGTCCCCGTCCAAAATTGCCACGTAAGGAGTAGTGATTACACCTTGAAAGGCGGTTGCCAGAGCCCCTGCTTTTCCTGCACCTTCTTGTAGAACGAACTTCGCCCCTTTCGAACCAACAACCGTTGTGGTGCCGTCCTTTGAATAACCATCCACAATTAGGATGTTGCAGTATCCTGCGGCCCTCACCTCATCTATCAGGGGCCCTATGGCCTCTTCCTCGTTCAGGGTTGGTATCACAATGGTCACTTGGTCCCTCATGGCAACCAACCTGCCGTCTGAGGTCATTAATGGCTCGTTCAAATCAGCTATGTAGTATTACGAGCGCCCATGCGAGACTGACGCCCGGCGTCGAAGTCACCTTGATGATTTCGAATGATATATGCCTCTCGCACCTAGCTGTTCGCAAGAGTCCACCGTGCCGTCAGTCTTATCGCATCTTCGGGGGGGATCTTCGGCCTCCACCCGAGCTTCGTCATCCTCTCCAGCGACAGCTCAACTAGCTTGATGTCCCCAATCCACCCATGCTCCCCGCCCGTGTACCTCCTCTTCACCCCGTCGAGCTTCATCTCCTTTATCACCAGGTCTGCCACCTCGTCCACCAGCGTCTGCCTCGGCTGCCCGAGGTTGAACGCCTCGACCGGTCCGGGGGACTTCCTCCACCCCGTCATCATCCCCTCGACGCAGTCCTTCACGTAGAGGTACTCCTTGCTCTGCTTCCCGTTCCCCAGTATCTCCAGCTCCTTCGGGTTCCTCTGCAGCTTGTGGACGAAGTCCCAGATGACCCCGCGCCTGCACCTCTCCCC
>JAFMAD010000014.1 GCA_029785195.1 Nitrososphaerota archaeon | reverse complement strand
GCAGGGGAAAGGTCCACATCGAGATAACCGACCTGGTAGTCCCGGGAGTCGGAGACTCTCTCGAAGCGGCATCCAACATGTGCCGATGGGTCTACGACAACCTCGGCCCCGACACCCCCGTCCACTTCCTCCGCTTCCACCCAGACTACAAGATGATGGACCTCCCTCCTACCCCGGTGGAGACCCTCGAGAGGCACGTGGCCGTAGGCAGGAAGGCGGGCCTGAACTACGTCTACATCGGCAACGTCCCCGGCCACAGAGACGAGAGCACCTACTGCCCCGGGTGCGGCGCAGTCCTGATAAGGCGCTACGGCTACGAGATTCTGGAGTACACCCTAGACAGCCGGAGCAGGTGCATGTCCTGCGGCTACAAGACCCCAATAGTCGGTCCGCTAAGCAAGTCAGCATCCGGGGACAGGTTCGTCCCCGTGATCAGCTAGCGGCTTTGACTTCCAGCTTGTTCTTCAAGAACTTCTCAGCATCCAGGAGAGCCTTGCATCCGTCTGCCGCCGCGGTTATCGCCTGCCTGTACCTGAAGTCGTGGACGTCACCCGCGACGAAGACGCCGAGGACGCTGCTCTCCGTCCCATTGCGGACCGCCAGATATCCCTTGGGGTCAAGCTCCAACTGTCCCCTGAATATCTCCGTGTTCGGCTCATAGCCGATGGCGACGAAGAGGCCATCCACGGGTATCTCGCTCTCGCTCCCGGTCTTCAGGTTCTTGACCCTGGCTCCCTCCACCTTCTTCTCTCCAATCACCTCCGCGACGGCCGAGTCCCAGATGAAACTGATCTTCGGGTTCTCGAACGCTTCCTTCTTCAGGGCTGCGCTAGCCCTGAGTTCGCCCCTCCTGTGGATCACCTGCACCGACGAGGCAAATTTTGTCAAGAACGTCGCCTCCTCCATCGCAGTGTCACCGCCTCCGACCACTGCCACCCTCTTCCCTCTGAAGAAGAACCCGTCGCACACGGCGCAGTTGGATACCCCCTTGCCCATCAGCCTCATCTCGGACTGAAGGTCCAGCCTCCTGGGGTTGGCGCCGGTGGCTATGATGACCGCGAGGGCCTTCGTCACGCCTGCGTCGGTGTAGACTTCAAACGGGTAGCTTCTGAAGTTGACCTTGACGACGTCTTCCTGGACAAGCCTGGCCCCGAGCCTCTCCGCCTGGGACTTCATCTTTGATATCAGGTCAGGCCCGAGGACCGGATCCGGGAACCCGGGGAAGTTCTCCACCTCGCTCGTCAGCATCAGCTGGCCGCCATACCTGGTCCCCATGAATACCAAGGGCTCGAGGTCTGCCCTGCACCCGTAGATGGCCGCTGTGAGGCCAGCGGGTCCAGACCCAATTATCACTAGCTTCTCTGTCTTCTCCATGTCCGAGGCTTCCGGGGCGGCACGGCTTCATAAATCTGCCCCCGGCGGGCGCCGGCGCTAGATCAGCTTCGATTCCCTCTGGACCGTGTGGAGCTCGTCGGAGAGCTGGTTGAGCGCCCTCTCGAGTCTCTTGGTGTACTGCGGGAGCAGCCTGTCGTACACCTCCTTCCTCATCTGGCGGAGGTAGTACTGCTGGTAGAGGTTCAGTTTGTCCTTCGCTGCCCTGTCCACCTCCCTCTCCGTGGTCTGTATCTGGCCCACCACGTCGGCGAACCTCTGGCTGGTGGACTTCTGCTTGACTTCGTTGAGCCTCTGCAGCGCCTTGTTCCGGAAGGAATCAAGGCGGACGCGGACCTCGTCGAAGTATGCCTTGTCCAGTTCGTTCGCTCCCTTGGCCGCGATCTCCGGCCAGAGTCCGTTGATCACGTTGGTCTTTTCGTCGAAGGCAGCTATCATGGCCGATGTGAGGTCGGACGAGGTCTCCTCTTCCTCCTCGGCCTCCTTCCCTGGGAGGGCCGACGACCTGACGACGAACAGGCCGATCAGCAGGAAGAGAAACGTGACCGAGGCGAAAGGTAGCCCCCCGTCCAGGAACCATCCGAGGGAGACGCCGTAGGAGAAGGATGCCGTCCCATTATGCCAGGGCGTGACCGCTCCGAGGTTCACCGGGTTCACTTTGATGCCGTTGGCGCCCTGGCGCAGGGAGAAGTTAATCGAGTAGGAGTCGACGAACGCCTGCACCGGGGGCGTCTCCGGGATGTTGACGGTCACCTTCCCGCCAGAGGTGGAGTAATAGTTCGTCCCCAGCTGATATCTGTAGGTGAGGGTGAAGTCTGTCCCCGTCTGAACGCCGTCGCTCGGATAGCCTACCACGAACGACCTGAGGTCTATGGCCCCGCCCGTCAGAGACATCTGGAACGGGTTCTCCAGGACTGGCTCGTTGGGTGTCCCTGTCAGTATCGTCACTTGAGTCGAGTTAGGCGCGAGGAGCGAGACGTAGAGTCTGGCCAGGGCCACGGTCCCCAGGTTCTCGAACTCAATCTTGTCTGTCACTTCCGGGGTCCCATTTGGCGCGATGGATATCGTCCGCAGGGCGTCGACGACCCTGAGGGGATTGAAGTCCTGGGCCGAGTTGGACGACATTGTCCTTACCGACGTGTTCGCCACGGTGGGGAGGATGTTGGTGAGCACTGAATAGTACGTGTTGTTGGTCCCCAGTATGCTGGCCTTCAGCCCTGCCGGCGCCGACATGAACGAGGCCTGCGTAGGCATCTGGACCACGTTCACCAAGGACGCTACCCTGGTGCTGATCGAAGGCGAAGACAGGACATCCACCGAAAGGCTGCCGTTCTTCGCGGTAGAGACTATGTTGTTCAGTAGCGCTTCAAGGACGTAGCTCGAGTTCCCCCCTGCCGGGATTGGCCTGCCACCGCTCACTGTGAACGGCCCTCCTGCCGACGGGGGCGTTCCCATCGAGAATCCTGCCGTCAGGTTTGCGTCAACGATGTCCGATGACAGGGCCCCGAAACCTATGCTGATGGTCGGCACCTGGACGGCTGACGTCCCATTGTTCGTGAGCGTCACGTTCTCGCTTATCGTTGCGAAACCGTACCTGTTCAGCGAGTAGACGCTCTTCACATCGACCCTCGCGGCGCCTTGAGCGTGGACCGCCCCCTGCAGGGGGATGAAGGCTGCGACGAGCAAGAGCAGAAACACCAGCGATGCGGATTTCCTCAAGGGACCTTCGCCAGCGGCGCTACGTTCTTATTTTAAGCGTTTTTCGGCCTTCAAGGAATGAGCGGCGCCCGCCGGCGGCATCCCTTGCTCCCGAACCTCGACGACGACTTTGTGGGCAGGATGCTCCGGAAGGTGGGTGCAGCAACCGTCGAAGACCTCTTCTCTGACATACCTGAGGGGGTGAAGCTGGGCCGGCCCCTCAGGCTCCCCGAGGGGGGCTCGGAGTACGCGGTAAGGCGCGAAGTCCAAGCCAGGCTCCGCCAGAACAAGACACCGCCGGAGACGCTGTGCTTCCTGGGGGGTGGGGTCTGGCCTCACTATGTCCCCGCCGCCGTGGAGTCCATCACCTCGAGGCAGGAGTTCTACACCAGTTACACCCCATATCAGGCAGAGGTGAGCCAGGGCGTCCTGCAGGCCCTCTTCGAGTACCAGAGCCTCATGTGCGACCTCCTTGGGATGGAGGCGTGCAACGGATCACTCTACGATTGGGCTTCCGCAGCCGGGGAAGCTGTCAGGATGGCCGGGAGGGTGACCGGGCGCAACAAGGTTCTGCTGGGAGGGAACATCGGTCCGCAGAGGAGGGGGGTGATACGGACATACACCGAGCCGATGGGGATGACATTGGAAACTGTGGATTTCGACCGCGCCACGGGGAGGATGGATAGCGAGGACCTGAAGAAGAAGCTCTCTGACGGCGTCGCCTGCCTCTACTTCGAGAACCCCAATTACTTCGGAGTCATCGAAGACGAAGCGCCAGAGGTGACCTCCCTGGTCCATAGCTCCGGTGCACTCGTCGTAGCCGGGGTAGACCCCATCTCACTGTCCCTCATCAGGGAGCCAGGAGCCTACGGAGCCGACATAGCTGTCGGAGAGGGTCAGCCGCTGGGGATACCGATGAACTACGGTGGCCCGCACCTGGGGATTTTCGCGGTCAAGGACATCAAGCTGGCCAGGAACATGCCAGGGAGGCTGATAGGACTCACGACCTCCGTGGCAGACCAGCAAAGGAAGGCGTTCGCCATGGTCCTGCAGGCTCGCGAGCAGCACATAAGGAGGGAAGGGGCCACGTCGAACGTCTGCACCAACCAGTCGCTGATGGCCATAGCGGCGGCCAGCTACCTGTCTCTCCTGGGCAAGGAGGGGTTCCGGACGCTCGGAGAGACCATCATTGCCAACTCGCACTTCGCGGCGAAGAGACTGTCGCGGATAGAGGGAGTGGTCTCGCCTCACTTCAAGGGCGCCTTCTTCAAGGAGTTCGTAGTCTCATATAAGAAGGCGAAGGCGGAGTCAGTCTTCGGCAAGCTCGCGAAGCTGGGGGTCCTGGCGGGTTCGCCTACACACATAGAGGTGGGCTCCCAGTCCGGGTTATACTGCGTAACCGAGGTCCACACCAGGGACGACATAGAAGCGCTCGCAGCGGCCCTAGAGGAGGCAGTCTAGCTTGAAGAAGTACGTCCAGGCCTCCTGGGACGAGCCGCTGCTCAACGAACTGAGCAGGCCAGGCAGGGTCGGAAACAGCGTCCCTTCCGACCCAACCATCAGCTCGAGGTTCAAGGACCCGCAGAGCCTCGTCCCGCAGTCGATGAGGAGGGATTCGCTCAACCTCCCTGAGCTCTCCGAGCTCCAGGTCCTGAGGCACTTCAATCGCCTCTCGCAGATGAACTTCTCTGTGGAGCTCGGCATGTATCCTCTCGGGAGCTGCACCATGAAGTACAACCCCAAGGTCTCCGAGATGATCGCGTCATCCGACGCTATGAAGGGGGCCCACCCGCTCCAGCCCGCCGGTACCGTCCAGGGGATACTGTCGATCTTCTACGACCTTGAACGGGCGCTCTGCGAAATCACAGGCGTGCACCGCTTCTCCCTCTCGACCGCGGCTGGGGCACAGGGGGAGCTGGCGGGGGTCCTGATGATACGCAAGTACCTGGCAGAACACGGAGGAGGCGCCAGGGACGAGATACTGGTGCCTGACTCGGCCCACGGGACGAACCCAGCCAGCGCGGCGATGGCTGGCTTCAAAGTGGTGAAGGTACCGTCAGGAGCCAATGGGCAGGTGAAGGCCAGCAAGGTGCAGGAGCTCTCATCCGAGAGGACAGCCGGGATGATGTTCACCGTCCCCAACACGCTCGGGCTCTTCGAGGGGGAGGTGAAGGAGGTGTGCGACGCGGTCCATGCGGCCGGGGGGTTGATGTACTACGACGGCGCCAACATGAACGCCCTTCTGGGAAGGGCCCGGCCTGGGGACATGGGGTTCGACGTAGTGCACCTGAACCTCCACAAGACCTTCGCGACCCCCCACGGGGGCGGAGGCCCCGGCGCAGGGCCGGTGGGGGTGACGCGGAAGCTGGCGGACTACCTCCCGGTCCCGGTCATCGTGAAGGAGAAGACCGGTTACTCGTTGGACTACGGGCTAAGGCGTTCGATAGGCCCGCTCAAAGGCTTCATCGGTAACTCCGCGGTCCTTCTCCGCGCCTACATCTACATCCGCCTCCTCGGTGCGTCCGGCCTGAAGGACGTATCCTCGATGGCGGTCCTGGCGGCTAACTACCTGTGGAAGAGCCTCGACCCTGAGGCGTTCCCGGCGTCCCACGAGGTGGAGCTCTTGAGGAAGCACGAGGCCGTGGTCTCCGTCAAGGGCGATCTCCCGGGATCTGCCATGACCGTTGCCAAGGCCATCCTCGACCTCGGAATGCACGCGCCTACCGTCTACTTCCCTCTCATAGTGCATGAGGCGCTGATGATCGAGCCTACCGAGTCCGAGCCCGAAGAGATGCTGGACGAGTACGCGGAGGCCTTGAACAGTATCTACGCGAAGATAAAGGATGGCACCCTCGGTCCTGTCCCCAAAAACACCAGCGTAGGCAAGGTAGACGAAGTAAAGGCCTCTCATCCGCTGACCCTTCGAGTCCACTGGTGAGCCAAAGGCCTTATAGTCTCTCTAAACCCGAGTGGTTCTGCTTGCCCAGTGAGCTTTCCAGGCGGGTCGAGGCTAAGCTCAACGAGCTGGTCGATGAAGAGACGAAGCGGAAGTTCGGAGAGCTCAACATCGTCACCGAAGTGTCCGAGATGGCGACGGGGACCGTAAGGATAAGGTTCCAGCCACTTTCCGCCTACAGTCCCATCGCCGTGAACATCGGACGAGACATCAAGGCCGCCGCGCTCTCGGTGGACGGGGTCCAGACGGTGACGGTCGAATGTTCGGGGCACATGATGGACGAGTTGGTCAACAAGTTAGTCAACCAAGACTGATCGTCATCACGTCGCCGGGGCTTCGTGCGTGGGGGTAAACAAAAACTACATTGTCGTCAACTAAATTCAGTGATTGGCTTGTTTATTCGAAGTGCGGTGTAGGTCTGCGCTTCGAGGATGTTTGACCAAAAGACCACGGACGAAGTCGCTGTAATCGGAATAGGTAGCGCAGGGACCAGGATCGTCTCCCTGCTCAGCCGGAAACCTCTGTTCATCGACAGGTACGCCTATGTCTCCTGCGACGCTGAGGACTTCTCGCCAGTTGATCCCAAGGACGCCATTCACATCCAGTCACCCATAGACCAGAAGCTCACCCCGTCTCTTGTGCGCGGGCTCGCTCTGCCCTATCACGGGAGGATCAAGGAGGCGGTCGGGGGCTTCAAGGTGGTCTTCGTGGTAGCGGGCCTCGGCGGAGCGACCGGGAGCGGGCTGGCCCCGATGGTCGCCTCCATAGCCCAGGAGTGTGGTGCAACGACCGTGGGGGTGGCAGTCATGCCGTTCGAGTTTGAGAAGAGGATGAAATTCTATGCCGGTGTCTCTCTGAGGCGCCTCCGAGCCGCATCGAGGGGCGTGGTGGTCGTGGACAACGAGACCCTGATGCACTCTTCCCCGGAGGAGTCGACTCTGGCCAACCTCTACGACTCAGCCAACAAGGCCGCCGTCAAGGCGCTAGGTTCGCTGTTGACGAAGTCGACCGCGGCCTCGAAGTCTGTGGGCCTCAACAAGCTCCTAGGCGCCGTCCTCAGGGACGGGTATTCTTTGCTGGGCGTATCGAGCAACGGGGGCGTGGAGAAAGCAGAGGACGCCCTGGCGGGTGCCGTGGTGTCCCTGGGGAGGATCGCTGACGCTAGGGAAGCGAGCAGGGCGGTAGTGAGCCTCAACGCAGACACCAACCTCTCGGCCCAGGAAGTGGGGCTGGCGGTCAGCAGGTTCGGGTCCCTGATCGACAACCAGTCGGTCGACGTGGAGTACGGCGTCGATTGCTCGGGCTCGTCTCAGCTGCAGGTAAGTGTCTTGGCCTCAGGTTTCGGCGCTACGAAGTACGATGACTACGACCCTCTAGCGAAGATACTGAGGGGCCGGGTCATGGACGACGACATGGACACCTCTCTCCTCTGGGGCCTCGAGGCACTCCCATCCTGCGGCTGAGCAGCTAACGCTGGAAGTAGTCCTTCACAGGCCTGCTCTTCGTAACCAGCTTCTTCGCCGCCTCGAGCTGGTCGTCCTCCAGCTTCCTGAAGGGGACTTCGGGTTTCGCGCTGAGCTGCACACGGGGCCGGTGCTTCCCCAGCCCTGACACCTCCCTGTCATGGGCGCCTAGGAGGTCGAGGATCCTCGCCGAAGAGGCGGGTAGGAACGGCTGAAGCACGATGGCGATCGATTCGCACGCCGTCAGGCACGCATGGATGACACGCCCGCATTCCTCCTTCTCCGTCTTCACCAGCTTCCATGGCTGCTTGCTCTGAAAATACTCGTTGCCGAGGTCCGCCATGGCCAGCAGCTTGCTCATCGCCTCCCTGAACCTGACCTCACCGAGGAGCGCGAGGGACTCCTCACCCAGGCGGGCGACGCCGGCGATGAGCTCTTGTTCGTCTCCAGCCACCACGTCGACGGTCACATCGCCGCCAAAGTTGTTCCAAGCGAAGGTGGTCGTCCTATGGATGAAGTTCCCAAGGTTCGCCACCAGTTCGTTGTTCACTTTGTTCTTGAAGTCGTCCCATTTGAACTCAGTGTCCCGTGTCTCTGGGATGATGCCGATTAGATAGTACCGCCAGATGTCCGGGTCCAGGCCGGCTTGAGGGATGCTCTCGCAGAACACCCCCCAGTTCTTGCTCTTGGAGATCTTGTCTCCTTCGTAGTTGCAGAACTGCAGCCCGACCACGTCGTAGGGGAGGCTGAGTCCTCCGTGGGCGAAGAGCATGCCAGGCCAGAATATGGTGTGGAAGGGTATGTTGTCCTTCCCCAGGAAGTTGTATATCCGCGTCCTCTCATCAGTCCAGAACCTCTCCCAAGCCCCCGGGTCCCCTCTCGCGTCACCCCACTCTTTCGTGGCCGAGATGTATCCGATAGGCGCGTCGAACCATACGTAAAACACCTTGCCTCTGTACCCGTCGAGGGGGACCGGCACCCCCCATCTGAGGTCCCTGGTGATGGACCTCTTCTTGAGCCCTTCCTTCAGCCAGCCAAGGGCGAGCGAGGTGACCTGCCCCTTCCAGACTTGGTTTGAACCAATCCACGCCTGGAGCCTGTCTTGCACCTTTCCCAGCTCCAGGAAGAGCTGTTTGCTGTCTTTGAAGACCGGGACGCTCCCGTCGACCTTGCACCTGGGGTTGATCAGTTGGATAGGGTCGAGGAGGGTGGAGCACTTCTCGCACTGGTCCCCTCTGGCTAGCTCGTAGCCGCAGACAGGACAGGTCCCCTCGACATATCTGTCGGGGAGGAAGAGCTCGTCCTTCTCGCAATAGGGGAGTCTGAGGACTCCTTCGCTGACGTATCCATTCTCATAGATCTTCAGGAAGAACTCCTGGGACGTCTTGTGGTGGGTGGGCGTGGATGTCCTGGAGAAGTTGTCATACGATATCTCGAACCACTTGTAGATCTCCCTGTGAACGTGGTACATGATGTCGGTCAGCTCCTGGGGGGTGACGCCGAGCTCCAGCGCTGCCACCTCCGTCGGCGTCCCGTTCTCGTCGGTCGCCCCTATGAAGAGGGTCTCTATGCCTTTCAGCCTGCAATAGCGGGCGAAGATGTCCGCAGGGAGGTGGGAGCCGACCAGGTTGCCCACATGAGGCACCGCGTTCGTGTATGGGAGCGCACAGAGCACGAGCACCCTTTCCCGTTTGACACCCTTCGACACGGCTCGGAGGCGCGCCCTCGCTTTCAGTTTAAACCTTAGCTCAGATCTCCCAGCTCTGGGCGTACGCCTTCTGCTCCTTCGTCATGGAACCTATCGAGATTCCCATGGACTTCAGCGCAGCCCTCGCAACCTCCTCCTCGAGCTCGACCGGGACCCCGTAGACCTTCTTCTCCATCTTCGAGTGGTCGGCGTGTATCCGTATCGCCGCCATCAACTGGTTCGCAAACGACATCTGCATCACTTCTGGAGGGTGCCCCTCCGCCGCAACCAGGTTCGCTATCCTCCCCTTCGCGACCACGTACACCCTCTTGCCTGACTGGAGCGTCACCTCATCCACATTCGTCCTGACCTCCTTCACCTTCTTCGCCTTGGCCAGCAATGTCTTCACGTCGATTTCAACGTCGAAGTGCCCTGCGTTGGACAGGATTGCCCCCTCCTTCATCTTCTCTATCGCCGTGTAGGGTATCACCCCCTTCATCCCGGTGGCGGTGACGAACAGGTCGCCCCCGGCTGCTGCGTCGTCTATGCTCGAGACGTCGAAGCCGTCCAGATGCGCCTCCAGCGCCTTGATTGG
The DNA here is from genome assembly GCA_029785195.1 of Nitrososphaerota archaeon. Lineage (GTDB taxonomy): Archaea > Thermoproteota > Nitrososphaeria > Nitrososphaerales > Gagatemarchaeaceae > UBA183. The sequence goes on along the minus strand of JAFMAD010000014.1, from coordinate 13,935 downwards.
GTCGACCTCCACCACGGTCACTCTGCAGCCCATCCCCCGGGCTCTCATGGCGACCCCCTTGCCGACCCACCCGTAGCCTACCACGACCGTCCTAATCCCGGCGAGGAGGAGGGACGTGGCCCTCATGATGCCGTCCAGGGTGGACTGCCCGGTCCCGTATCTGTTGTCGAACATGAACTTGGTCTTGGCATCGTTGACCGCGATGACCGGATAGGCCAGTCCGCCTTCAGCCTCCAGCGCCTTCAGCCTGACCACCCCTGTCGTGGTCTCCTCGGACCCGCCCACGACCCACCTCGCCTTCGAGCGGTGGGCTGCTACATGCAGGTCAGATCCGTCGTCGATTATCTGCTGCGGCCGGTTCCCCAGAACCTGTTCGATGCACCAGGAGTACTCCTGGGCCGTCTCACCCCTCCATGCCCACACATCGGTCCTGGTGGACAGGTACGCTGCTATGTCGTCCTGGGTCGAGAGCGGGTTGGCCGCCGCCAGCTTCACCTCCGCGCCGGCGGAGAGCAGGGCGTCGATGAGCACAGACGTCTCCTTTGTTATGTGCAGGCAGACCCCTATCCTCACCCCCTCCAGGGGCTTCGACTTCGCGTACTTCTCCTCTAGGCTGGTTAGGGCTCCCATGTGGGCTTTGGCCCAAAGGAAGTTCCTCTCTCCTTCACCGCTCAGCTTTTGGTCTGCGACCTTCATGTCCTTGTCCCCTCAGGCCCCCGATTGCCCCCTCTATCAACTGTTTCACCAGCCTCCCTGTCCTCTCCATCACCCTCGAGACCTCTTCATGGCTCACGCTTGGCTGCAGCCCCGCCGCCCAGTTTGTAGCAACCAGCACAGACGAATACTCCATCTGTTTCTCATTGGCAAGGACGACCTCCGGGACCCCGGTCATCCCCACCACGTCGCCGCCGACCGTCCTGTACATCTTGATCTCAGCGGCGGTCTCGAACCTCGGACCTTCCACGCAGACATACACGAGGCCCTCGTGCACCTCCAGCCTGAGCTTCTTCGCGGCATTGACCAGGGCCTCGTTCACCCTCCTGCTGTAGGGGTAGGTCATGTCCGTGTGGACCGCCACGCTTTCGAAGAAGGTCCCCTCCCTGCGCTTCGTGAAGTCCAAGAACTGCCCCGCCAGGCCGAGGTCCCCAACCTTGAATCCATCGTTCATGGAGCCTACGGCGCTGGTCGCGATAACCTCCTTCACACCCAGGCGCTCCAGGGCCACTATGTTCGCCCTGTAGTTGACGGCGTGGGGCGGCGTCCTGTGGCCTTGCCCGTGCCTCGGGATGACCACGAAATCTCCAGAACGGTCCTCGTACACCGTCACGCGGCCGTACCTTGTCTTCACGCTCCGTGGGCGGCCCAGGTCGAAGTGCTGGGTCACCCCGGTCCCCGCGATTACCCCAGCCGCGGGCCTCCCGTCAGTCATATTTGGAGAGCGCGTAGACCTCATGCCCAGCGAGCTTCTCCCTCCCTTTCAAGGCGCTGAGCTCGGTCACGAACGCGAATCCGACTACCTCCCCTCCAAGCATCTTGGCCAGGTCTGCCGCAGCCTTCGATGTCCCCCCTGTCGCCAGAAGGTCGTCCACGACGAGCACCCTGTCCCCCTTGGAGATGGAGTCTGCGTGCATCTCCAGACCCTGGCGGCCATATTCGAGCTCGTAGTTCACGCTCACCTTCCTAGCGGGGAGCTTCCCCACCTTCCTCGCGGGGACGAACCCTATCCCGAGCCGGTCGGCAAGGGGGGCGCCTACTATGAACCCCCTGGCCTCAATGCCGACTATCTTGTCGAGCTTCGCCCTCTTCCACCTCTTTTCCAGGGCATCTGTGACACGCCTGGTCAGTTTGCCGTCCTCCCAGAGCGTGGTGAGGTCTTTGAAATCCACTCCCTTCTTCGGGTAGTCGGGTATGTTCCTGATCGCTTTCTTGACGTCAGCCTCAAGTTTCCCCATCAGGCGTTCAACCTCGCATGCTCTAGGGCGGAACCGCAGTCGCAGCTGCGCTCCTCAGACACCCGCCTCACAATCTCTCCGATAAGTCGCGTCAGGTTCCGCAGGTTCTTGTTGAATACCTTGATCACCTCTTCGTGGGACACCGGCTTGACACTAGGGTCTCCCTCCAGGCCCGCGTCGTAGTCGGTCACCAGAGATATGTTGAGGTAGCACATCTCCTGCTCCCGTGCGAGCACAGCTTCAGGGTACTGGGTCATGTTGATTACGTCCCACCCCTGCCGTGAGAAGAACTTGCTCTCTGCCTTGGTCGAGAACCGGGGCCCCTGAATCACGACCACGGTCCCCGCAGGGTGGTACCCGAGTCCCAGGGCCTCAGCGGCCTCGATTGCCGCCTTCCTCATCTGAGGGCAGTAGGGTGACGCGGTACTGACGTGGGTCGTCTCAGGCCCGTCGTAGAAGGTGTCCTTCCTCCCAGAGGTGAAGTTGACGAACTGGTCGCAGAAGACGAGCTCTCCGGGGGCCACGTCGCCCTTCAGGCTTCCGACCGCGTTGGGGCCAATCACCCTTTTCACGCCGAGCTTCTTGAAGGCTAAGACGTTCGCCCTGTAAGGGACCGCGTGAGGAGGGTACTCGTGGTGAACCCCATGTCTGGGTATGAAGGCTACCCTTCTCCCTTCGATTTCCGCCAGGGTCACCCTGCCGCTGGGCTTCCCGTAGCGGGTTGTCGCAGAGAGGCTGCCGGTGCCCTTTGCAAGCTTGTAGAACCCAGAGCCGCCAAAGACGCCGAACTCCGCCCCCGGCTTCACAGTCCGCCCCTTCCGGTTTCCGATTTAATCTTTGGCTCCCGAGGGCTGCTTGGCCCAGAAGACTTGAAATACCTTGGTCTGACGATTCGGAGAGTGCCCAGGTCGTACGAAGAACTCCTCTCCAGGGCCAGGTCTGGCCTGGACAAGGACGCGAAGCGGTCAGGCGCCCTGAGGCTCGAGCTCCCCGAGCCCGACGTCATCTGGGTGGGTAACAAGACGATTTTCCGCAACTACGCCGAGTTCCCCAAGCTTCTGAGGAGGGAATCCAGCCGCGTCCTGATGTACCTCGCAAAAGAGCTCGCCACGGCGGCCTCCCTCGACGGGGACCGCGCCATCTTCATAGGGCGGAAGGACCGCGACTCCTTCACCCAGCTCCTACAGCGCTACCTCAAAGACGGTGTGATATGCCCAGTCTGCGGTAGCCCAGACACGCACCTGGACAAGGAGAAGCGGATGTGGTTCATGGTCTGCGAGGCGTGCGGGGCCAGGTCGGTCGCCAAGGTTGCGTAGAGCTTGGCCGAAAAGGGGTTCTCAGTCAGGACCGCGGAGTACAGGGGTTCGATACTTGTCAACATATGCGACGAAGAGCTGGTGGGGAGGACGGTCTCAGAAGGGGAGCTGACGGTGCATCTCTCCAAGGACTTCTACTCTGGCGAGGTGGTCAGCAGCGGCGAGGCGCTAAGGCTGATCAGGACTTGCTCCATTGTGAACCTCGCCGGCTCCAGGTCTGTATCACTGGCCGTCAGCAACAAGTTCGGCGCACCGGAGGCAATACGGGAAATCCAGGACGTGCCCTTCCTTATGATTTACAAGTTCTCGGGCTAGCTGAGGGTTCCGAGCTCCCGCAGCTGCTCTCTCTGCTTCTCAGTCAGCTTCCTCGGGACTTCGACGCGGACGACCACATACTGGTTCCCATAACCCCCTCTCCATCCCCCGAACTTTGGGAGCCCCTTGTCTTTGATAGTGAACCTCTCGCCGGGCTGGGTGCCGTGAGGTATCGTAAGTTTGACGTCACCATGCAGTGTCGGGACCGTGACCTCGGTCCCGAGCATGGCCTCCACTGCGCCTATCTTCACCTCCATGAAGACGTTGCTGGGGTCATCTTCCCCCCTCCCGAAGACCCTGTGCGGTGCGACGTTCACCACGACGTATAGGTCTCCCGGTGGGCTCCCCCTCTCCCCGGCGTTCCCCTCGCCCCTGAGTCGGAGGGTGTATCCGTCTTCGATCCCACCGGGGATCCTGACGCTGATCCTCCTTGTTCTCTCCGTTGTCCCGCGGCCTCTGCAGTCCCTGCAAGGGCTGTCCACAGTGTATCCTCTCCCTCCGCACTTGCTGCAGGTGGTGACCCTGACTAGGCGCGCGAAGCCTGCCGACTGAACCTTCTGGACCTGGCCCGTCCCGCCGCAGGTAGCGCACTGGCGGGGCGACGTCCCTGGCCTAGCGCCGCTCCCATCGCAGGTAGCACACACTTCGCTTCTGGGGACCTCGATCTCCCTCTCAGTGTCGCTGACTATGTCTTCCATGTTCAGCTCCAGATGATAGGTCAGGTCCTCGCCGCGGCTCGGCTGCCGCGCCGTCCCTCCGCCGAAGAACTGTGCGAAGACGTCATCGAAGCCTCCAAACCCTCCTCCTCGGAAGAACTCCCCGAAGTCGGCCCCCCTGAAGATGTCTTCCTGGCTGTACCTCTGATACACCCCCTCCCGCCCGAAGGAGTCGTACTGCCTGCGCTTCTCGTCGTCCGCGAGTACGGCGTACGCCTCTGAAACCTCTTTGAAGCGCGCTTCTGCGTCGGGGGACTTGTTCCTGTCGGGGTGGAACTGGAGGGCGAGCTTCCTGTAGGCGTCCTTGATCTGGTCCTTGGTCGCCCCCCTCTGGACGCCGAGCACCTCGTAGTAGTCCTTCGTGGCCACGGAGGCTATCCCCTACTTTCCTTCGTCCACAACTCTGTAGTCAGCGTCGCCGACTTTCTGGTCACCGCCCTGGCCACCGGGAGGGGGCCCTTGCGGCTGTTTCTGAGCCTGCTGATAGACCGAGGCGCCTACCTCCTGGAGGACCTTCTTCAGCGCCTCGCTCTTCTCCCTGATCGCTCCGGTATCCTGCCCACCGACCGCCTTCCTGAGGTCCTGAGCGGCTGAGTCTATCCTGTCCATGCTCGCCCTGTCGACCTTGCCTTCCAGGTCCTTCTTCGTCCTCTCTGCCGTGTAGAGCACCGAGTCAGCGTCGTTCCTGACCTCCGCATCTTCCCTCTTCTTCCTGTCCTGGTCGGCGAAGGACTCCGCCTCCTTGATGAGCTTCTCTTTCTCTTCCTTTGACAGCTTGGTCGACGCGGTTATCGTAATCTTGTTCTCCTTCCCCGTCCCGATGTCCTTCGCCCCTACGGTGAGGATGCCGTTGGCGTCGATGTCGAATGTCACCTCAATCTGCGGGACCCCCCTGGGCGCAGGTGGTATCCCTGTCAGGTTGAACATCCCGAGGGAGACGTTGTCTGCCGCCATGCTCCTCTCTCCCTGGACGACGTGGATGGTCACAGCGGTCTGGAAGTCAGCTGCAGTCGTGAACGTCTTGCTCCTCTTGGTCGGGATCGTGGCATTCTTCTCTATCAGGTGCTCGGTGATCCCTCCGAGGGTCTCGACGCCCAGCGAGAGCGGCGTCACGTCCAGCAGAAGCATGTCCTTTATCTCCCCAGCCAGGACCGCCCCTTGTATCGCCGCCCCTATGGCGACGGCTTCCATTGGGTCGACCCCTCTCTCGGCCTGCTTCCTGGCAACGTCCTCGACGAACTTCCGGACCAGCGGCATCCTTGTCATGCCGCCTATCAGTATCACCTTGTCCACCTGCTCGGGGGTGAGCTTGGCGTCGTTGACCACCCTTCGTATTGTATCCTCCGTCTTTGCGACTATAGGCCTGGCGACCTCCTCCAGCTTGGTCCTGGTCAGCGTGTAGTGAATGTTCTTCGGGCCCGAGGAGTCGCTGGCTATGAATGGGAGGTCCACATCGGTCGACATCAGGTTAGAGAGCTGGATCTTCGCCTGCTCTGCTCCCTCCTTCAGCCTGGCCATGGCGGTCTTGTCGGTGGTTAGGTCTATCCCTGTCTTCGAACGGAAGTCGTCGAGGAGGACTTGGATGATGGCCTTGTCCACGTCTGTCCCTCCTGTCTGCGTGTCCCCAGAGGTGGCGAGGACCTGGAACACCCCCTTCCCGAACTCCATTATGGTCGCGTCGTGGGTCCCTCCCCCGAAGCTGAAGACGAGGATCTTCATCTCCTTCTCTGACTTGTCGAGGCCGTAGGCGAGCGACGCGGCAGTAGGCTCGTTGATTATCCTGACGACCTCGAGGCCTGCTATCTCGCCTGCGTCCTTGGTCGCCTGACGCTGGTTATCGTTGAAGTGGGCTGGTACCGTGATCACCACCTTCTTCACGGGGTAGCCCAGGAACACTTCTGTGTCGTGCTTGATCTTCTGGAGTATGTAGGAGCTGAGCTGCTCCGGTGAGTAGTCCTTCCCTGATAGGTTGACCCGGTAGTCTGTCCCCATCTTCCTCTTGATCTCGAAGACGGTCCCGTCGGGGTTGGTAACCACCTGGCGCCTTGCCGGCTCTCCTACCAGGAGTTGCCCGTCCTTTGTGTAGGCTACCACAGAAGGGAACATCTTCCCTGCGGGGGTCGCCCCTTCGGCGCTCGGAATCACCACCGGCCTCCCTGCTTCTACCACCGCTGCCGCGGAGTTCGTTGTCCCCAGGTCTATCCCTATGATCTTCTCTCTGGCGCTACTCATCAGACTTCCTCCTCCCGGGCTGTTTTACGCGCCAATTCAACTTTTACCATACTCGGTCTCAGAAGCTGCCCCCTGAATGTGTACCCCGTCCTCAGTTCCTCGACCACCCGATCGGGCCCTTCCCCCTCGCCCTGGGCCTTCTCCACCGCTTCGTGAACGGCCGGGTCGAAAGGCTTCCCCAGGGCGTCGATGGGCTCGACCCCCACCGACTGAAGGGCGGCGCGGAGGTTCCGCCCGACCATCCTTATCCCTTCAAGCAGCTCATTGTTTGCCGACCCTTCTGCGTGATTCAGAGCAAGTTCCAGCTCGTCGGACACCACGAGGAGCTTCGAGGCCAGCCCCTTCGCGAGCGACTCCCCTGCCTCCTTCATCTCCTTCTCTGCCCTCTTCCTGTAGTTCTCTAGGTCTGCCTGGGAATATCTCAGGTGCGTCATCAGTTCTTCGCTCCGCTTCTTCTCTTCTGCGAGCTGCTTCTTGAGCGCCTCCAGTTGGTCCTCTGCGCCCTTCTCTGTTTCTTCGAACTCCGACAACTTCAGCTCAGCTCTCCAGTGGGAAGTCCGCGCTTTTCGATTCATACGTATAAATTTTGATTGATTCATGGATGGGCGTGGCCGATGAAGACGAAAGCGATAAGATGAGGGAGAGGCTCCTGCGGCTCGAGCGAGAGAACAGGTACCTGAGGAGGGACTCCGACGATAGGAAGGTGCTGGAGGAGGTCTTCGACAGGTCTACCATGCTGGCCGTCGAGGAGCTGATAGCGAGGAAAGACATTCGCGAGCTCCGCGGCGTGGTGAGCGCAGGCAAGGAGGCCAGGGTCTACCTTGGGGAAGACAAGGCGGGCAGGGCAGTCGCGGTGAAAATCTATCTCACCTCTGCCTCTGACTTCAGGAAGCGCATGGGCTACATCGCAGGGGACAGGCGATTCGGCAAACTCCCAGCCGGTTCGAGGGACACCATATACCTCTGGACCAGGAAAGAGTTCAAGAACCTCCAGCTCGCCCAGCGAGCGGGAATCCGTGTCCCCGCGCCCCTTGCGTTCCTGAAGAACATACTCGTGATGGAGTACATCGGGAACCCCCCCCAACCAGCCCCCACCTTCTCGGAGGCGGAGGTCGGTGAAGAGGAGTATACGTGGACGTTCAGGACCATCAGCGCGCTCTGGAACGGCGCCGGCCTGGTCCACGCCGACCTCTCTGAGTTCAACGTGTTCAGGGCTGACGGGGGGCCTGTCCTGTTCGACATGGGGTCCGCGGTCCTCTCGTCGCACCCACAAGCACAGGAGTTTCTGAAGAGAGACGTCTACAACATGGTCAGGTTCTTTAGGAAGAGGGGGATAGGAGGGAAGGAAGTAGAGGAGTGGATGAGGGTGATCTTATCGTGAGCTTTGAGCAGGTGATGCGGATACCTGTCGACAGGGTGGGTGCGGTCATAGGTAAGGAAGGGGCGACGAAGAGGTACCTCGAGAGCGAGATGAGCGTCACCCTACAGGTGGATAGCAAGGAGGGGCTGGTCGTTCTGAAGTCAGGGTCGGCCGTGGGGGCCGACCTTTTCTCGGCGACCAGGGTCATCGAAGCGATAGGGCGCGGGTTCTCGCCTCAGAAGGCGCGCAGGCTGTTAGACGAGGGGACTGCCCTGGAGGTGATAGACCTCCGCGGCTATGCAGGGAGGAGCGCACGGTCCCTCGAGAGGATAAGGGGGAGGGTGATAGGCCTGAAGGGGAAGTCTCGCCGGGTGATCGAAGAGCTGACTTCATGCAGCCTGTCGGTGTACGGCAGGACAGTGGCCATAATCGGCGAAGCCGGCGAGGTCCAGCTGGCGTCAGACGCTGTGAAGTCACTGGCCTCAGGGAGCCAGCACAAGACCGTGTACAACACGCTCCAGAGGGCAAGAACGAGGAAGAAGATGGAGAGGATGTTCCTCTGGGAAGGCACTTCGCCGGAGACCCTGGAGGAAAAACTCCGGAAGCTTGAGCACTAGCATATATCCGGTTCAGGTCGATACCTGCGGGCGGGCCCTTTGGAAAGGGTAGGACCAGCTAGATTGAAACTTTCACTTGTGAATCGACGACTGGAGAAGCAGCAGAGCAGAGACTACGGGGGTGATGACTACTGAGTAGCAAGGCCACATTCGCGGAGATTTCGCCCTCAGAGTTCTTTCTATCGTAACCGTGACCTGGCCGGGTTCACAAACCCCGCGCGCGCCCTCTACATGGCCATCAGGGAGCTCGTCGAGAACTCCCTGGACTCCACTGAGATAATTGGAACTCCGCCGGACATCTACGTCAGGATAACCGCCGAGGATCCTAACCTGTCGCTCCCAGACCCGAAGCCCTACAAACTCACCGTCATCGACAACGGCACGGGGGTGGCGCCACAGCACGTCCCAAGCGCCTTCGGGAAGGTCTTCTACGGGTCCAAGTACGTCCTGAGGCAGTCTCGGGGCATGTTCGGCCTAGGTGGGACCATGGCCATCCTCTACGGCCAGATTACCACCAACAAGCCTGTGACGATTACGACCTCCCCCGACGGGAAGCGCAAGTACGGCTTCCAGATGATGATAGACATAGGGGAGAACAGGCCGACAGTCCTCAAACGATTCAACAGCGAGGCCAATGGCTCAACGGGGACCAGGGTGGACATTGTCCTCGAAGGCGACTACCTCCGAGCGTCCCAGAAGATAAGCGACTACTTCAAACAGACAGCGCTGGTGGCCAGCTACGCGAACCTGACGGTCGTTGACCCCACCGGCCAGATAACCTACTACGAAAGGGCAACCACCTCGATGCCGTCCGCTCCCAAGGAGACGCTGCCGCATCCCTACGGCGTTGATGTCGAGGCGTTCAAGCGGATAGTGAAGGTGTCAGAGGAGCACGACATGAAGACGTTCATGGTCACCCACTTCCACAGGGTGGGAGACAGAATAGCGACGAAGTTCCTTGAGTTCGCGGGGGTGAGCCCGAAACTCCCTCCGAAAAGGCTCAGCACAAACCAGATAGTCGCCGTGGTGGACGCACTACAGCGCTTCCCGGACTTCCTCCAGCCCGACGCGGCGGTGCTCTCGCCAATAGGCGAGGAGATCCTCATGGCGGGGATCGCCAAGGAGCTCCAGCCCGAGTTCTCCACGGTGGTCATGAGACCCCCCTCGTCGTACTCCGGCTTCCCATTCTTGGTCGAGGTCGGGGTCGCATACGGAGGGAAGATATTGCAGCCCGGGGTCAAGCTCTTCAGATTCGCGAACAGGATTCCTCTCCTATACGACGAGAGCTCAGACGTCAGCTTCGAGGTCCTCAACGAGGAGGTGGACTGGAGAAGGTATCATGTCCCGGCCGAAGCCCCTGTCGGGGTGATAACACACATCGCGAGCACCCGGATCCCGTACAAGACAGTCGGCAAGGAGTACATAGCGGACAGGCCGGAGATTCAGAGGGAGATTAGGAACGCGGTGAGGGAGGCGCTGCGGAGGCTCGGGATCTTCCTGTCCCGCAAGGGGAGCATGGAAGCGGTCCAGAAGAAGATGAACATCTACGGGAAATACCTTCCCCTGATCGCCCAGTTCTCAACCGAACTGGCAGGGAAGAAATCGCTCCCGAGGTACAGGCAGCTCATAGGCAGTGAGCCCGGCGCGGATGAGACTAATGAACCAGGCACGCCAGAGGGGGCACTGGCGGGAGAAGTGGAGGGAGAAAATGTCAACCAAGAAGAGAGTAAAGAGGCAGTCGACAGGTTCAGCTGAGACGAGGCAGAACGCCGTCCAAGGGCTCCTCCACGAGCTGGGAGCGAGCATCTACGCCGACCTGGACGAAGGTCGCTTCCCAAGCCTGACCCTGGCCAGCCGGTCTGTACGGAACATAGTCTACGACAAGAAGCTGCAGCAGTTCGTGCTCGGCGCGACCACGGTGAAGAAGTCGTCAGGGAACATCAAACACATCCGTCCGTTCACTCAGCTGGTATGGCTTGCCTATTTCGCCAAGAAGCTGGTGGACGAGAAACGCACCTCCACGCTCAGGGACGTGTTCTATTCTGCCCAGGCGTTCAACGTCGAGTTCCAGGACCAGGCCGAGTCCGACGAGCTGATCACCGACTTGGAGGTCCTGATGCAGATGGCGAGGGAGGGGATGAACATCTATCCCGAAGAGAGGAGTGCGATCTTCGGGAACATGACGATAGAGTATACCGTCCCAGGCTATGAGGGGAAGACCGCTGACCTCTCCGCGAACCCCGATGGGGTGATGATCGGACCGGCGCTCACCACCGCCGAGTTCAGGGACACAGACGCGGAGGTCGTCCTGGCTATAGAGAAGGGCGGCCTTTTCACGAGGTTTATCGAGGAGAGGGTGCACCTAAAGTACAAAGCAATACTCATCAATACGGCAGGGCAGCCCCCAAGGTCCACGCGCTTCCTCATCAGGCGGCTGAACCAGGAGCTCGGCCTCCCCGTCGGAATCCTCTGCGACGCTGACCCTTGGGGGGCCCACATAGCCATGGTGATAAAATCAGGATCGGTGCAAAGAGATGAACCTATCGTGGTGAAGGATTCGAAAGGCAGGGTCCGCATCACCAAAATCGGGGAGTTCGTAGATGAATGCATCGCTAACTACGGATACTACTATGATTCCAATGGGAACGAGGTATGTGGTGCCATCCCGTTCGAAACGCTAAGCGTTGACTCTGACCATGGGGTGCGGTTCAAGCCCATGTCGGCGGCAATCCGCCATCGCCACGCCGGACCGCTTTATCGGCTTTCTACTTCAACCGGTAGGACAGTCGTCGTGACGCCTAACCACAGCGTCTTCGTCTTGAGAGAGGGGCGGCTGAAGGCCGTTCCGACGACCGAATTGACCACAGGGGACCTTTTGGTGATAGAAAGAGGCGATTCTATTCAAAGGAGCCAGCCGGTAGTCATAGACTCCATCAAGGAACTCCTGGCGCTCTCTAAGGAGGTTCCGGTTCCTAGGCTATTCGTCCACATCCAAGATGAGCGTTCAAAATACCGCAGCCGGAGAAGGCTCGAGACCTTCGAGCAAGGGCGAAAGCAGCCTAAACTGAGTAAGCATCTCCGCGGATCATTCGTCAGCACCAGGAGCCGCAGGGCCCCCGACATGTTGCCAGCGCGGATATGGCTCACCAAGGAGCTGGCCTGCCTTTTCGGATACTACATTTCAGAGGGAAGGATAGTGAAGGCGAACGGGGTCCCGAGGGCAGTCGAGCTCATGTTCGGACCGCACGAACCTGAGGTAGTCGACGACGCCGAGGCCTGCATCCGGGCGGTGTTCCCTCGCGCTAACGTCAAAAGGATTGTCGATTCCCTTGGGAACGGGGTAACACTGCGGTTTGGGGGCACCCCCGCCGCATTGCTCTTCCTAAGGCTATGCGGAACTGGTTTCGCACTTAAGCGGATTCCCATGGTGATGCTTTCTGCCAGAAAGGCGCTTGTCCTAGAGTTCCTCAAGGGCTGCTTTGGCGACGGACACATCACAAATTCGGGGGGATTGATCTGGAAGATGAAGAATCCAGAATTGATGTCCGACCTGGCCTACCTCATGACCCAGAACGGCATTGCCTGTTCCATAGGAAGCGACAAGATTTCCCTAATCGTATCGGGGGTTTCTGAGGTGCAAAAGCTGGTTTCAACTGTACTCCATGACGACGATAGGGCTACCATCGTTTCCCACATAGCATCGACCAGCCATAGCTCATACCCCATGCCCAAGGCCTTCCCCGTAGTTTCCAGCGGGGTTGTCAATCTGAAGCGTGAGGTCGGAAAGCATGTACGGCATGACGCCAAGTCCAGGAACCTGTACGGGAGGATATGCGAAGTAACCCAGTCTGGCAAGGAGGGCGGCGCGAACAGGGATAACCTGTCTTCGGTTCTGGCGCATCTACTTTCATGCCGGTCCAGTCCCCTGGGTCCGGAAGCGGGTAAGTTGGTGACAAACGTGCTAGGGCTGGTCAAAGCGGACGTCAGCTTCGACCCCATTGTCAGCATCGAACAGACTCCTCCGGTGGACGAATACGTCTACGACGTCTCAGTCCCGGGAGTGGAACGCTTCATCGGAGGGCATTCTGGAATCCTCCTTCACAACTCGGCTAACGCGGCCCACCTCCGAGAGCTGACCACCCCCAACTCGAAGTGGCTCGGGGTGTACGCGAGCGACATCCAGAAGTACAAACTCCCTTCCGACAAGCTGACAGAAGTCGACATCAAGCGACTCTACGAGCTGAAGTCCGACCCGAGGTACACCGAGAAGATGTGGCACGACGAGCTCGAGACCTTCCTCAAGTACAAGCGGAAGAGCGAGCAAGAGGCTTTCGCCAGGTATGGCCTCAGCTACATCGTGGATACCTATCTCCCTGAGAAGCTGGAGACGATGAAGAGCGCCTGACCTGCTTCAAGAACGAAGAATCGCTAAAATACCCTCCCCCTCCGCCTGAAAAGGCCAATGACGTTCGAAGCAGAACAGTCCAGGGTGGACGCACTGGTAAGGCTCATGGGCGTCATCGTGTTAGTTTTCGGCATCCTCCTGCTTTACTACACCTACGCCAACGCAGGGGTGGCAGGCCAGGCGGCCGAGATAGTCACCATCAACTACTCTCTCGGCCTCGTCCTCTCTGCGGTGGGCGTCATCGTGGCGTTCGCGAAGTTCAAGTGAGATAGTTTGCCCATCAAGGTGGCGCTAGCGGGGATAGGGAACTCCGCTTCCGTGCTGGTCCAGGGCCTGAGGTTCTATTCAGGAGACGAAAAGAAGGGGCTCTGGCACCCGAACGTAGCCGGGTTCAAGCCCAGGGACGTACAGATAGCCGCCGCCTTCGACATCGACGCCAGGAAGGTGGGGCTGGAGCTATCCAAGGCGGTGTTCGCCCCCCCCAGCGTGGCCAAGAAGTACGTCTCGCTCCCTCGGAGCAAAGTCACTGTCAGGGGCGGGATTTCAAGGGGAGACGTCGCACCGCACCTCAGTGGGGTAAAGCTAGAGCGTGCGAGCTCGGACGACGTGTCCAAGGCGCTCGAAGACTCGGGGGCGGACCTCCTGGTCAACATGATATCTTCCGGGTGCGCCGCCTCGACCGAGGAATACGCTAGGGCTGCCATGCGAGCAGGATGCGGGTTCATCAACTGCACACCGGCCCTGGTCCTGAAGAACAACAAACTGGTCGCGGACTTCCAGAAGGCCAAGCTCCCGCTCGTGGGGGACGACCTCTTGAGCCAGTTCGGCGGGACCATATTCCACAAAGGCCTGCTAGGCCTCATGGTGAAGCGGGGCATCAAGATCTCGAAGAGCTACCAGCTCGACGTGGGCGGCGGCTCAGAGACTATGAACACCATAGACGAGGGAATCAAGATGGCCAAGAGGGAGGTGAAGACCTCTTCCGTCGCCGAGGAGGTCCCATACAAATTCGAGACGATCGC
>JAFMAD010000013.1 GCA_029785195.1 Nitrososphaerota archaeon | reverse complement strand
CCCTCATCTCCACCCAGCGTTCGTACAGGGCCTGGACGACCTCGGGCGGCTGTTTCAACGCGATAACGACCCCGGTGGGCTTCCTGCCTCTGTTGAACAACGCGAATGCCTCTGCCGCGACTTCGCCCGGCGCCGCCTGCGGCTGCTGGGGCACTTGGGCCGGCAGGCCGCTCCTGATGCGGCTGATCGTCTTGGTGCTGACGTGGTATTTCTTGGTCATCTTCTCCCAGGGGACGTGGTCCCGGAGGTCCTCTCGAATCTGCTCTTCGAGCGTCTTCTCGCTCGACGTCAGGTCATTCGGGGCGGCCTCCGCTTATGTGCTTTTCCGCGCTTTCCTTGGCTTTCCCTGGTTTCCGTGCTTCCCTCGCTTTCGGGGGGTCAGGGGGGCCAAAATCGACCCCCAGTATAGGGCGGCACGGGCCCCCTGAGGGGCCTCGAGGAACCCCTTTCCGCGGGCGTCTGGGAAGGAAAGGGCTTGCAGCATTGTCCCGGGCCCGGCGTTTCGGTCCTTGGGGCGATTACGACGGCCGGGGGACAGATGCCGCAAGAGGGAAGGACCTGGGAATGAACGCTGAAACAGGGGGCGCGAACGTGCCACAAAACACCTGCATGATTCTCGCAAGGTTCCCTCCCCGCTGAACGGTCGAACACGGAAGGGTTCCCGCCGACACAATTCGCGTGCGTCAGGTTTGACTTCGGCGAGGGGAAGGACAGGGCCGTGAGCTGGACCCCGGCGCAGCGAGGGCCCAGGCAGGGTGGCGGGTGTTTCGCCGGAGGTACCATCGTTTGAAGCAGAGGGGGGAGGACGTGGCCTGGGGTCAGAGTGGTGACCTGGGCGCAGGGACGCCTTTTGGACCCATCTCTTCTGGTCTTCCATCGCTCACCCGGCGCTCCTTGCTGTGGGCCTCGTTGGCTGTTAACTTCGGCCTCCCCAAGGACCTCGTCACTTCGAGGTACACCATGGGGTTGCCCCTATCCGACACACGGCCCGCCGGGCCTTGACGGCAGGCAGGCGTCATGACCAAGACGCTATCCTGAGCTCAGCCCACTCGTACGTCTTCGCCAGCCCGTCGGCCAGCTTGGTCTTCGGCCTCCAGCCGAGTGTCTTCTCGGCCCGGGTGAGGTCCGGGAGCCTGCGGAGGACCCCAACCGGCTTGGTCGTGTCGTACTTCGGGGTGATCCGCTTGCCAGAGATGCCGATGATCCTTTCTGCGAGGCCCTTGATAGTCGTCTCCTCGGTGGAGCCCAGGTTGACTGTGAGGCTCCCCTTGGTCTCTACGTATCTGTCCAGCCTGAACAGGCCGTCCAGGAAGTCGTCGACGTAGAGGAAGGCCCTCCTCTGGGCCCCGTCCCCCCACACGACGAAGCCTTCCCTGGGGTACCTGACGGCCTTCCTGATGAGCGAGCCGATGACCTGGCTCCTGTCCTCCTTCAGGTATATGTTGGGGCCGTAGGCGTGGAAGATCCTCGCGACGCCGACTTTGACGCCGGGGAAGACGGCCAGCTGCCTCTCGGCGATGTACTTCGCCCAGCCGTAGCCGCCCTCGGGCTCGATCGGTCGCTCGGAATCCTCTTCCCTGAAGTAGACCTTCTGACCCATCTGCTCTGATTTCGGATAGACTGCACGATTGACGTAAGTATAAGAGTCACACATATGTGTGACTCTGGACTGGCATGGCAAGGCCGCCGAAGAACTCTGCTAAACTACCAATCCTTCGTGCACTCCTGCACACCAGCGGCCCCTTGGTAACTCCCGTCACATCCCGTGATGTAATCGCGTTCCTGGAAACGGCTGGAGCGGGATTAGACCCGAGGGCCGTCAGGATGAACTTGAAGAGGTACGCTGAGCGCGGGCTCATCGCTCGGAGCAGGATAGAAGACGCTCAGCTACATGAGCCTCTTTACCTCTATCAGCCCAACAAAAGGACCCGAAGCACCATCGACTTCCTGGCTAACCGGAGGGGAGACCTTACCGATTCAGAGCTCGCTCTGCTGTCCTTTGGTGCAGGGATGATGGAAGCACGTCAGGACCTGCAACACGAGAAGAGTCAGAAGCCGTTCTACCAGTACCTTTGGTTGATGAATAACGCGATGCTGCCCGGCGGAGTTGGCCAAGCCTCATGGCCCCGGGCGCCTAACGAGAATCCGAGCTCCGAGCTGATATTCAGGGAACCGATGTATCGGGACGGGGAGAAGGTGACCTACCAGGACGGGCGTCCGGCGTATCGCATCACGAAGACCTATGCGACGTGGAGAGGAGGCAGGTCCGTTCCCTTCACACAGCCGTCCAACCCTGATGAGGCAGAGATATGGAACGGCGTCGAATGGGAGCCGCTAAAGCCGGAGGAGGGGGCGGTCACGCACCGCTTGGAAGGCTTCGAGCCACTCATTATGGAAGGAAAGCCTGAGCTCGACGAGTTCGGTCAAGTAAAGTACCGACCGATCACAACTGAGTACATTTACAGAGGAGAATCTTGGGAGCCATTGCGGCATGAACGGAGGCGAAGGTCCAGGAAGCTGCATCCAGCTAGCGAATCGGGATCTTCACTGGGTAAGGAAGAGTAAACCGTGGGTGCGGAGACAAAGGACTTGCGGGACAACAATTCGTACGTGTCAAGCTAGCCGAGAACTACACGCGAAGGGGCGTCTGCGCTCCTGAAGCGAGCGCGAAGCCCCACTTCCTGAAATGCGGGACCATACGGTTCGGGCCGCGAGAGCGTCTGAGATGCGTCCTATTGCCCTTAAGGGAACAGGTCGGCCTTGTCGAGCACGGGCCACTTGGTGTCCTTTTCTGAGAGGACTGGGCTCTTGATGGGCCACTCCACCCCTATCTTCGGGTCGTTCCATATGACGCCCCTCTCGCTCTCCTTGTGATATTCGTCGTCGACCAGATATTCCACCTCCGTGCCGTCCTCGAGAGAGAGGAACCCGTGGGCGAAACCTCTGGGGACGAAGAGCATGTGCCTGTTCTCTACTGACAACACGACCCCGACCCATCTCCCGAACTGCGGCGAGCTCTTCCTGATGTCGACTGCGACGTCGAATATGCTCCCGCGGAGGGCCCTCACCAGCTTGCTCTGGGAATGCGGCTCGGTCTGGAAGTGAAGGCCTCTGAGGACGGCTCTGGCAGACTTCGAGTGGTTCCCCTGGACAGGGGTGAACTCGATCCCTGCTCTCTCGAATTCCGACTGCCTGAATGTCTCCATGAAGAAGCCCCTTCCGTCGCCGAAGACTGTTGGCTCGACGAGGACGACGTCCTCAAATCCTAGCCTCGTGAACTTGAAAGGCGTCCCGCCTTCCTCCTTTCTACAGGACTACCTCTGAGTAGTCGCCAAGGTGGACCTTCAGCGTCCGCCTGTTCTGTGCGTTCTGGCTGACCTTAGAGTACTTTCCAATCAGGCTGTCTTCGAGCCTCTCGACCCCGTTGACTTCGGAGCCTTCTAGCAAGATGCAGTATTCGACGCTGCTGTCCTTCACGATGGATGATCCCCCTATACTGGTGTGGGGCCCTACGGTGGAGTTTTCTATGAGACAGCCCTCAGCTATCGAGACTGGCCCGCGGACAGTGCTGTTAACGATTTTGGTCCCCTTGGCCACCTGGACCCTTCCTGACAGCTTCGAGCCTGTTGCTTCTCCGCCCATATCTGATGTCGCCCTCTCGTCCAAGACCAGGGCGTTGACGTCTAGGATGTCGTCCTTCTTCCCGGTGTCGAACCACCATCCCCCAACGTGGGAGTAGCCCACCCTCAGCCCTCGGTCTATCATTCCTTGGATAGCGTCGGTCACCTCCAACTCGCCCCTCCAACTCGGTTTCAGTGACTTTATGGACTGGAAAATCGATGGACGGAGGAAGTAGATCCCTATCACCGCGTATCGGCTCGGAGGCTCCTTCGGCTTCTCCACGAGCTTGACCAGCTTGCCGTTCCCGTCCAACTGGGCAACCCCGTAACGGGAGGGGTCGTCGACCTCCTTGAGAAGGACCATCGCGTCGTGGCGCTCCGTCCGGAAGCGTGCGGCGTGCTGTCCTATCCCGTGTTGGAGCATGTTGTCCCCCAGGTAAACTACGAAGTCGTCCTGGCCGACGAACCCCTCGCAGAGGCCGATTGCGTGCGCTATCCCCTTCGGCTCGTCCTGTTGGACGTAGGTTATCTCCACGCCGAACTTCGAGCCGTCGCCGTAGTAGGAGCGGACCAGCTCCGGGAAGGTCTGGCCGAGGACTATCGCCACTTCGCTGACCCCGCACGAGACGAGGTCTTCGAGGGCGTACTGCGAGACCGGCTTGTTGGCGATGGGGATAAGCTGCTTGGGCCCGCTGTAGGTCAGGGGCCTGAGCCTCGTCCCTGAACCGCCGTGGAGGATAACCCCCTTCAACTCTCGTTCCCTCCGGTCAAGGCATGCTTAAGCTCCAGGAGGGCGTCTGGGAGGAGGAGAGGCTTCTCGGAAAGGAGGGAAGCGGCTTTTGACACATCGAGGGAGCTGTCCCTCGGCCTCTTCGCCACCCATCTCATTTCGTCCATATTGACGGGCTCGACGAGGGAAGAGTCGAGGCCGAAGGCGTCTGCCAGAGCCACCGCGAAATCGTACCTGCTCACCCTGGATGCTCCTGCCATGTGGAAGATGCCGGTCTGTCTTCTCTCCAAGGCCTCCAGTATCATCCTTGCGAAGCTCAGGTTCAGCGTCGGGGAGACATGCTGATCTCTGAGGACTCTGACATGCTCTCCCCTTCTGAGGTTCTCTAATAGCCACAGAGCGTAGTTCACCTTCCCAGCGGCAGGGTGGGCGCCGTAGATCACGCTCCCCCTCGCTATGCAGAACTCCGTCCCCGAGGCTTCGACGGCCTGCTCCCCGCGGAGCTTCGTCAAGCCGTAGAGATTGATGGGGTTCGCCTGGTCCTCCTCGCGATACATCCCCCTCGCTCCGTCGAAGACGTAGTCGGTGCTAACATACAGGAAGAAGGCCCCTGCCCTCTTCGCCGACTCGGAGAGTGCCTTGGTAGCGTCGTGATTGACCCTCTCGGCCAGGTCGCGGTCGCCTTCGCACCTGTCGACGTCCGTCAGGGCTGCTGAGTGCACGATGGCGTCAGGCCTAACCTTCGCGACAACGGCCGCTGTCCCCTCCCCGTCGAGGAGGTCCAGCTTCACGGGGCGCCCGCATGAAGGGAAGTGTTTGTTGAATGCGGCGAAGACTTCGTGTTTCTCGGACGCCAGCGACGCGACGGCTGAGCCCAGGAGCCCCCCGGCTCCAGTCACTAACACCCTCATCTTCACCAATCCAGCTTCCAGGGGGCCGCGCTGAGCGTTTTCTCGTTCGCGATGGGGCGCCACCATTTCTCGTTCTCAAGATACCACTGTATCGTCTCTTCCAGCCCCGACTCGAACTTGTGCTTCGGCTTCCACCCGAGTTCATTCCTTATCTTCTCGTCATTGAGGCTGTATCTTTTGTCGTGCCCTGGGCGGTCTTCCACGAACTCTATCAGGCTCTCCGGCTTCTTCATCGCTTTCAGAATCATCTTCACTAGGTCCAGGTTCGCCAACTCATTCCTTCCTGCGATGTTGTAGACGCTCCCCCGCTTGCCCCTCCGCATGACAAGCTCCAAGGCTTCGCAGTGGTCTTCAACGTGTATCCAATCCCTGGAGTTCTGTCCGTCCCCATAGATAGGAACATTTAATCCCATTTTGGTCCTGATGATTGACTTGGGGATGAGCTTCTCTGGAAACTGATAGGGCCCGTAGTTGTTGGTGCATCGGGTGACACTTGCGTTCAGACCGTAGGTCCGAACATAACTCACAACAAGCATTGTAGCGGAGGCCTTACTCGCCGCGTAGGGAGAGGATGGATTCAATGGGTCTTCTTCGGTGAAAGGACCTCGCAGGGCATTACCGTACTCTTCATCTGTCCCCACTTGCACAAATGATAATTCCCGATTCGAGTGCCTCAGCTCCTCAAGTAGTGTCGAAACTCCCACCATGTTGCTCTGGACGAAGGGCGCCCCCGCGGAGATGCTTCTATCCACGTGAGTCTCTGCTGCGAAGTTGACTACCGTGTCTACCTCGCCTACCAGCGACCTTACAGTGTCAGGATTAGTGATATCGCCCTTGACAAACTTGTACCTTGCGTCGTGGGCTAGTCCACTGAGATTGGAGAAGTTCGAGCCGTATGACAAAGAGTCAAGGTTGACAATGGAAAATTCGTTCCCTTTCTTCATCAGGTGATGAATAAAGTTACTACCTACGAAGCCGAGACCACCGGTGACCAGAATTCGCAAAGGAGCCTCTTGTTCCACATCCTTTTGCCTGAAGGCATTTCAATGTATGTCCTTAAGGGCAAGAGCGAATAGTTGCTGGGAAGGACTCCGGCGGACCTACTGGAACCTGTAATAGATAACACCACTCACAGAAAAATTTGACGAATTTGGCTGCGGATTGGTAACTTGAGAGCCATAAGAAACGGAGGCCCCCTTCAGATGATCGAGGATTAGGCGTCCATGGTGTGGCTTGTTTTCGGTCTAAAGGAACTCCATATCTTTGGCTCAGGCGACAGGCAGTGCCGCCTGACAATGTGTTTGCGAAGGCCAAAAATCACGATGACATCAATTCTGAATGCAGGCAAAAGACAATAACGGGCACCGCAGAAACTGGGAGGGCCTATGAAAACGGAAGCAGAAATAGCGTAGGAGGTAGCACCGGTGGGGTAGACCGAAAATGTGCATTACAGCATGAACATCAGGCACTGCTGTATGCTGGCCCCGGCGTCGTCGGCAGCCTCTTTCGATTTGGCTCTCGACGCTTCATGGACCTCCCTGTCGACCGACTCGACCAGCCTGAGGTACCCTTGGACCTTCAGGTCGTCGACCCTCCGAATCTCCTCGACGAACCCTTTGGAGAACGGCTTCGCATCAATCCGTACGTTGTTCATGAGGAGATGACCATGAATCCGGTTCTCGACGTTGGTCCTCATCCTAACGAGGTTCGCCCTGTACCTCACCAGCTCCCTGAGCTCCATCGTATTCTGCTTGGGGATATACGGTTCGGCTATGCGCCCTCCCCTCAAGAGGTTCGCGAGGGTCAAGGCGTCGACCCGATCAGTCTTCGACTTCGCTGGCGCTATGGCTTCCGTCTTCAAGGGGTTGGACAGGACGACGTGGTGCCTCTGACCGAGTATCTGGTAGACCTAGTACCAGGTCGAAGAGGATTCGGTCACTATCTCGGTACCTTGGGGAAGGCTCTCGGAGAACCTTCCCATGTTCTCCCGACCGTTCTCAGCCCTGTCTTCTCTGTCCACGGCGCCATCCTTCTCCATCACAACTGCCTGGGAGTACACCTTGTGGAGGTCGAGAGAAGCGTACACGGGAATGGGGTCGTCTGATTGCTTCTTACGGTGATGCGTTTGGCCCGGATGATGAGGTGTTCTCTTACCGCTCACATCCGACTAACGGACTGAATCACGTCCCAAAGCTGCGATAGATGCGGCGCCTTTAGGTTTCCTGAGGCATCAAGAAAGACGTCAACCTTTCCATATGCGTCTCGGTCAGGTAGTTCTCCTTCACAAATTTTCGTCCATTGGCGCCAAGCAATTTCGCTTTCTCAGGACTCGAAAGTAATTCGTTTGTTAGACGCGGTAACTCTTCGAGTTTGCCAACAATTGCATCTCTTCCTGGTTTGATATTCATTCCCTCGGAGGTATTTGTGACTACTGGCACTCCTGCGGCCATCGCGACTACCATTTTAGTCATCGGAGACCCCGTCGTCACGATGCGGGGAATCAGAACGCAGTTCAGCGATTTTATAATACCCATGAAGTCATCTTTGCGATATCCGACAAAGACCAACTTCTCCGTCGCCCGGTGCTTGTTCCTGTCATATGAACCAACAAGAACGAAGACGATGTCTTCAAGAAATTCTTTGACATGCCGTTCAAGGTAGTCTATGGCTAATTCATTGGTGCCGACAAACGGCCCGATGATACCCACAAGCTTCTTCCCCCTTAACGCCGGTAGTGTCACTGGTGCGCTTTGATCCCAACTCTCCCATTCCTTTGGGTCAATCAGAACAGGAGGGATGTTAATCTTACGTTTGGCAAAACGTACGACCAGACTAGCCGTTTCTGCTTCGCTTGAGTAAACAACTCCATCTACCGATTTCATCACTAAAGCAGCCAGTAGCCTGTACGTGGGGTTAAGAAATCCCCAATCCGGCCGCCCATATATTACAGCTACTATCCTGTAACTCATATGAAAGACAATCTTGTAGATTATGCATGCAGCCGCAAACGGCACAAAAGTCGTATACACAGTTCCCTTTTCACGGAAGAGGTGTCGGAGGAGCAGAAAACGCTCCCCGACAAAAGCCGCTACGATAATATCCTTCATCCTGCTATGTGGCCCAAGGGAAGTGAAGTTTACCGCATCAGTAGGAGTGAGACGCCGAACATGGAGGTAGACTCTGAGACAATTTCTCGCATCGACACCTGATGGTTCCATTACATTACCAGGGAAAAGAATCAACAAGTGTTTCCTGGCCATTGAGAATTGGGGTTCATGGTTCGCCTGGACCAGTCCGAGCGAAGCCCAATATCTCCACCAAGCATGCCCGAAGAGACGCGTGTCTCCGCTACACCTTCGGCGGTTTTTCATCGAAAGGGGTCCATTACCTGCCACTAGTATTTCTATTGGTGAGATTGTCGCTAATGCACCCCGGTTTCCCGTTCGCGGTGGCTTCAGTCGATAAGGACTCACACCCTACTACTCGCTAGGTTGCGGTTCGTGGCAGGCTTCGAACCGGTTCAATCTTCCACAGTTACGGCCCAGAGTCCTGTCCGTCGTTTGAGCCACGCTGAGATTGGTCCGTGCCGTTACTAGTCAAACGAAAGGCACGATGACTGGCCCTGCCATGGCAGAAAATTCCGTCGAAGACAAGCCTGCCTGAAGGAGCGGTATGAAACCCCCGCTAAAAATCCGAACCTAGGTTGGCGAGGGTCACGAAACTGTATCTCTGACTTCATCCCTGGTCGCGTAAATAATACCTTCCTCATTCAGGTCTCGATAAGAAATGGGATGTCTGAATAACGATATGTGTCTAAATCCTGCTTTTCGCAGTTTCGTAACGAGATGCTCAGGCGGAATGTTAGTTAGATAAGCGTGATACTCCACTACGACTTTTTCAAATAGTGCAAAATCATACGAATCAATTTCAAATTCGCAACCCTCACAGTCACACTTGAGGAGAGAAGGGTGTTGGATTCCGGTAGTTCGGACTAACTCTCTTACTGTGACAAAAGGCACTTGGGTCGACTCGATTTCTTCATATCCCACGCTCTTTCCAACGAGGGCATTAAGAATCAACACCCTTTCTGACAATCTGTTTATCTCAATGTTTCTCCTGGCAAAGAGGAGGCGAGAAGGCACAGGCTCTATCGCCACAACAGTGGCGCCCTTTCTTGCAAAATAGATCGCTGTGTCTCCAACACCAGCACCAATATCAACAACTGTACCACTGAGGTTTGATTGGAGGAAGCGATAGGTGTCTACTAAGAAGGTTTGGAAGAATGCATCCACATCTAGAAGATACGATTTGATTCCAGCAGGGAATGGAACGACTATCTTTCTCAACGGCGGAAAGTCCACTTCGCTACAAGCATACATCATCCCATAGAACGGAACGAGGAAGAGAGGGACGTGTAACCCACCTTTGGTGCGGAGAAGAAGGAATTTGCGCATGTGTGATACCACATTATAAATCGTGGCGATTCCCCTCTTACGCCCTTGAAAGTATGGCGTGGGCGTAGGCCGCCGTTGGCTCTTACTTGTCATGCCTCTCCAAGAATCGCTGAAGAGAATCGACGTACATGGCAGCAATTCTCTTCCAATCATAGAACAAAGCCAGCTTTAGTGCGTCTTCAGACATCCTGTTGTACAGGCTTTGACTGCT
Source organism: Nitrososphaerota archaeon (assembly GCA_029785195.1). Classification (GTDB taxonomy): domain Archaea; phylum Thermoproteota; class Nitrososphaeria; order Nitrososphaerales; family Gagatemarchaeaceae; genus UBA183. The sequence continues at coordinate 14,129 of JAFMAD010000013.1, read as the reverse complement.
GAGGAGCTGCTCCAAAGCGTTAGCCACTAGAGTAGGGTCGTCTGGAGTGACTAGAATTGCAGCTCCCGGTAAGGGTGCGATTATATCACTGACAGGGCCGATGTTCGATGCAACCACAGGCAAGCCATGGGCCATAGCCTCCAAGACTACCAAACCTTGAGTCTCTTGAAGGGATGGGAAGGCGAACAGAGTGGAAGTTGAATACAAGTGGTCAAGTGTATTAGAAGATACCTCGCCCATGTAGTTGACGTTTAACTTGCGACTCGTCCAATATAACTGGACCGAAGAGAAGTAAGCCTTCTCCTCAATAGGACCAACTAAATCCAAGGCCAGATTAAACCCATCGGCTCTCAACTTTTCTATTGCCTTAACGAGAACGAGTTGGTTCTTTCGTTTTTGAATCCTTCCCACGCAGAGAATCCTAGGAAAGGCGAACTTTACCTGTACTGGTCTCATCGGCTGGTCCTTGAGGTCTATTCCAGCCGGAATTGCCACCACCTTGTTCGGGTTGACTCCGAAGGAGCCTGTCACTTTCTCCAGAACGGATTCTGTTGGCACGATCACGCCGTCTGCTATTGACAGAGCAACTTTCTCAACAGCCATTCCTCTACCGGACGGAATGCTGCCCTCAGCAGGCATAACAGCGTGATTGTGGGTACTGTAGATTATCATAATCCTTTGATGGAAAACAAACTTGAGAATCCTAAAGAGCAGGACTTGGTAGTTGGAATGTACATGAACAACATTATAACCCTGTGCGACGCTGATGGAAATGTATTGAGGAACCAACAAGGCAGAGAAGACCAGTTGAACCACCCCTTCTCTTGAAACACGAAAATTGCTTCCCCGCGAAGCACGAAACTCTCCGGCCCCGCTCGACAACCCTTTTTTTCGAATGAGAAAGGATGGAAGCCGAATTCGAATCACTCTGTAGCCAGTTGGTGTGTCAGGTTTGCCTCCTCGGCGATGCTCAACCTCGAATAGCAACACCCTGACACCCAATCCGGGAAGCAAACGGCAGAGATGATTGACAATCACTGCAACTGCATCTGCGCCCTGGTCTTCCGAACTTATTGGACTGTCACTTGGCGGTATTTCAATGACCCCAGTCAGGTCGAAGAATCGAACTCGACGTTCAAGATTATCAATCTTGGTCGCCGTCAATTGTACATCGAAGTCCTTCCATCCAAGATTTCAGAGTCTCCCACTGCGATTAGTGCGTTTCATAGCAGGCGTCCTTCACTTTCGATTCAGATAACACTTTTTCTACCAATCTATCAAAGGCGCCCCTGATTCTCTATGCCACGCCACCTAACCAACTATGACCGTTATAAGTCAGGCATAGATTCTCCCTCAACCATCGCCTTTCTCTTCTCCTGAAGAGGCTGGCACCCAACTATTCGGGGGTCACCCCATTTTCCTTGTTCGCCCCTACGAAGGGTGTTCCTTATTCACCACGCGAGGATGTCCTCAGTGCTTTTACCAGGGAGATAGCCCCTCGTAGGTCTGATCCCTCTTCAGCATCCACCAGGCGTACGCGACCGTCTTCTTGGCCACGGCTATCAGGGCCTTCTTGTCTCCCCCCTCTGCCTCACCTTCAGATAGAACACCATGAGGTGCATGTCCTTCCTGACGACCACCCTGGCGCACCCCACCATGTTCCTCCTCAGGAACCTATCCCCTAGCTTGGTTATGTGCCCCGTCAGCATCACGTCCCCCGACTGATGGAGGGACGGGACTAGGCCCAGGAACGCGCAGAGGTGCTTCGAGTCTAGGAAGCGGTTCACGTCTCCTATTGCAGAGGAGAGGAACAGCGCCGTGTACGGAGCGACTCCGGGAATGGTGTCAAGGAGTCTGGCATTCGGATCCGTCGCGACGATGGATGATATCTCTCCGTCGAGCCTCTCAATTATCGAATCGACCAGTTCGAGCTCGTCGAGCCTGACGTCAATCTCCCTCAGCCTGAGCTCCCTGAGCTTCTTCCTCCCTTCAGGGCTGAAGACCCTCTCGATGTTGTCGAGGCCCTTCCTCTTGAGGAGCCACCTGATTGTGGTCCTCAGCTGTCCCCTTCGAAGACCGTACCTCACCCTGTCGTTGATCAGGAACTTCTTCTCCCTCGTCTCCTCATCTGACACGTACGACACCGGGAGGAAGTTGGTCCTCAGAAGCTCTCCCAGCACCCTGGCGTCGGCCCTGTCATGTTTCAGCCTGCTCCTCGCTATCAGCCTGACGTTGTTCGAGTCTGCGACAGTTACGTGACAGGACGGGAGCTTCGAGAGCCTGTCGTAGATTGGGTAGATGAACCCCACAGACTCGATTGCGACGCGCTTCTCTCCGGGCAGAGACGAGATGAACGATTCCAGGCTACCGGTGGGAATCCTCTTCTCAGTCACAAGGGAGCCCGACTGCTCAAAGATGGCGAGCTGGGATTCCCTTTCGTGGACATCCACTCCGACGTACAGCGGAGTACCTCCTCGGGTTGTTATCATGCCCTTCAGTTTCCTTCGCCTCCTTTTCAACGGTCATAGGGCACAGCTAGGTTGCTCTCATAGTTCTTGATTGCTTGGGCGAACTGGTGATACATTCTGCCGTATGAATAAGCAGCAGAAGTCTGATACCCATTTCTGGCTATCACAAGTCTCTTGGGTGAATCTTGAATGAGTCCAGCAATTGCGTTCTTGAGGGAGTTGCTATCTATCGTCCGGACGATAATCCCGTTGAAGTTGTCCCTTAGATATTCGTTTACGCCACCGTTGTCAAATGTCACCACTGCACAGCCTGAATGCATCGCCTCAAGCACGGGTAAACCAAAACCCTCACGAACAGACGGCGATACAAACACAGAGGACATATTGTATAGGCGCTGTAATTCGGATTTCGAGGGCAATAAGTGGAATTCGATGTGATGCGGAATCATCGACCGTTCAAGGTTTCCGAAAGCGCGGATGGTCACATCAGAAAGATCTTTCTTCAAGTACTCCATCGCATCGATACCGTAAGAGGCCCCCTTCATCTTTCCTTTCATCAGCTGCACCAACACAGATTTTGGATCCCTCCTCTCGATGGGTCTCAGCACCCTAAAGAAGTTAGAATCGAAACCCGGAGTAAAAAACAGCGGCCTGTCTTTTAGGTATGCCTTGTACAACTCCTTGTTGACTACGATTTTCTTCAACGGCAATTCAAGGCTTTTCGCTGCAAGTCTGTACAAATTACCTGAAACGGCAGGATCGTCCTCGAAAGCCTGAATCAGATAATACGTCTTCGGGTCTGTTCTGTGTGAAGATAAGTGAAGCGCAACAGGGAATCCTTGCACTACGACTCTCTCGCTAACCAAGCTTTTGTCGAATTCGCGACCGAACAGAATCCTGACGCCACGTAGATTTCTCATGTCATAGCCGAAGCCTATCTTCAGTAGTTTCCGCAAGAACGGCAAGAGAAGATAATATCCAATGCGTGAGTTAAACGTATTCATAGTGATGTTGCCGGCCGCCAGATCAAGTGCACCCGCGAGCGAGTTGCTCTTTGGACCACCGTAGTCCTTGAGCGGCAGGAAGGGGAGAATAAGACGAATGTATCTGGTCAAGGAGGCCCCGTTCACTATGGTAGCGGAGCCATCTTTGGAGAGATATTGCTTAAGTATATCGTTCACGTCACTGAGATAAAAGAGTCCAACCTGGTACCCATCTCGTGTCAACCTTCTGGCTAACTCATAAACGATAACGTTTCCGCCAGATGCATGCCCCATTGGCACGCCACCCAAGACGAATAAGAAATCAAACTTGCCATCTTTGCTCAAGAAGTTATGCGCCTACTTTCCCACAAGGATGATAGAAGAAGTAGGGTTCGAGTACAGAAAGTCAAGAACACCAGCTTTAGTACTTGAATAGTGAGAGTAATACACAATGTTCTGCCTTAGAGACAAAGCCACGCTACTATTGAGTATCAGATATGGAGGAATTGGCTGTGCATCTTGCGGAACTAACCCCACCGCGTAAAAAGGAACCCCAAATGTGAGGCTCGACGGAAGTGTGGTCAAGCTTAGGTTTGCGAATTCTGGGAAATAATTTGCGACGACCATAAAAGTCGAATCATAAGCGTGCAGATAGAGTTGGCTCTGCATTTCCTGATAAGTTGTGGTGAAGGGGAGCATGTACGACGTCGCATACCCAGGTTGTCCCACAGCTCGCCACAAATCAGTGGAGACGTTTCCATTTGAGACAGCGCTGAAGATAAACAAAGCGATGATGAGCGGAATCACCAGTCTCCTTCCGAGCCTAGACCTGAGCACAGACAGAATGACCGCGCTTACGAACGGGACCAACAGTGGAAACGCCAAGAGACTAATGTACCTCACTGCTTGGCCCCCTGCAAGCGAAGATGGCAATAGGAATGAGAAGACAAAACCTGAAACGACCAGAACAAATGACAGGACGAACAAGACAACCAGACTTCCGTCCTTCCTAAGTCGTTTGTTCAACAGGCTGATGGCGTAGAAAAACGACACCCCAACAAGAAAGACGAACCAATAGGTCGAGCTAACAGACTCAACCAGACTGATAAGCCAATTCTGAGCAGGAACTGTCGGTGCTGAAGTGAAAGACCCGAAAGTGAACAGAGTCTGGAGATACTGAAACAGTGTGAAGAACCCAAACTGGGTTCCTTCAGAAACGACAAAAATGTTGTAAATGAGAAAAAAAGCGAATGCTAACAGTCCACCCTGCAGCGCCGTTGTTCGGCGAGTGAAAAGGTAGATTGTCAGAAGGATGAGAACTAACTCCAGAATTGTTCCGCCGTAAGTTAAGGCCAAAACTGCCATGAACAGGGAAATCAGGATGAACGTGGAACTCCGTTGGTACTTCAGTAGAACAACTGCAATGGAACAGATTGCAAGAACCACTGCCAACATTTCAGGAATAGGCCACGTTGCCCATACCCAGACATAGGGAATCAAACAACCCATCCACATTGTCAGAAATACTCCCCTGATGTCTTTGGTTATCCGCCGAGCGAGGCTTCCACTCACTAACACCGTAACTGAAGCCACTACAAAGCCGACGAGCAGTTCACTCACTCTCAAAGAAAGATGAGGAAGTATGTTTCCTACAGCGTACAAAACTGGAGCGGTCGGCGTGACGTTGTACCAAACGTATAACGCAAACGGTTTCGGTAGTCCACCAGCGTTTGTGACAATTGATTGTGCAATGTAGTAGTCTCTGTATGAATCTACGCCAATGAACCCCGGATAAAGGATTGCAGACGAACCCATCCACAGTGCTTGTCCCAGGAAAAGCTTGATTAGAAAGGCACCAGTCGATACAGGATACAGAACATCGAGGAAGAGAGTAGAGAAATAAATCATCAACAACACAAAGAAAGCTATCGGACGAATGTAGCCCGTCGAAGCAAACAACGACAGAAAAGTCGCCAGTAAGACCGAGATTTGGGAGATAGTGATTGACCTTCTGACAGCTTGGCTAGCCGTTCCCCACGAAGAATCTTTTGGCATTATTCCAGCGGCTGATATCGCCAGAAGCAGAAGACCGGCCTCGGCAAAGGCAACTCTCTCGTTAGTTGTGCTAACATTCAGTGGGAGAATCCGTGGAAAAGCAGCAAAGACTAGTGCAAGTGCACCGAAGACAATCACTGTAAGGGAAAGTGAAACTCTTGGAATCCCTCTTGTATTGCTCAATCTTCTATTGCGTCCACCTATTCGAACTGCATTGGGAAAGCGTTTACGTTGCCGACGAAGCGCTCAAAGTTGAAGCGTGCGGCGACAGCCAGCATCCCTAACAGACCCGCTACTTTGAAAACTGGGAATTGTGATTTCGCCAAGCGCGAGAAGGCGACGCCTCCCTTGGTCCACTCTTGGCGAGCTAGCAACAAGCGCGCATTGTTAAGTAACGCGAGATCGGGTATCCGTTCGACGTGATGTCGTAACTCTTTCTCGAGATACCACAAGTGCACAGGTAATCTCCCGTTCTGCATGTTCTCTCGCAGAAACTGAAGCCCAAAAACGCATGCTGACAATCCCTCCTTCGCGGCAAGTTGATAACTAGAGTTGATTCCATGGGTAACCGAAAGAGTATGACGCTGAGAGTACCCCAGAACCCGAGGAATGTATGCAAACTTTCCGTCCAGGCTCAAAGATACGCATGTCGCTGAATCCACGGCCCTTGTGCCGTTCGGTTGCTTGAATCCTCCGATAGTATCCAAAGCTTCCCTTCGAATGACTAGAGTAACCGAAGGAATGAAGTTAGTGAAGAGGAGGCGCTTCAGTACTGTGCCGATTGGATTGTTCATAAGTACATCTCTGTTCCTCAGATGTCCGCCTACTACAGCATAAGGTGCGTTCCCGGTTGTAACAAGTCCTGCGGACCCATAACTCAATAAGACATCTCGATTGCTCATCACGGGAACCTGCATCCCGAGTTTCCATGATGGCCAGAAATCGTCCCCTTCGACGATAGCTACTAGGGGGGCCCTACTTTCGTTCAAGGCCCTGTTGTATATTATGTGAAGATTCTCAATTCCAGTGTGCCGCTGCCGAATGTAGTTTACTCTCGAGTCCCTGATTTTGGAGGCATAATCCTCCGTCCCATCACTTGAACCGTCATCAACTATTATTTGTTCCCAGTCTCTAAAGGATTGATTTTCGACACTGGCAACACAACGACGCAAATAATGGACTTGGTTAAAAGTTGGTGTAATCACCGAAACCGCGGGCGGAGTCACTTTCTGCCAGCCATCGGGCTTCTAGACAGCGTTGTCTTTCTCCGAATTGAGGTATTTTGCAATGAATGTAACAAGCTTCTCTTCATTCGCCTTGAGTGAATACTCTCTCTCAATCTTATGGCGAGCGTTCGCTCCTATTCGTTTTGCCCTACACGGATCCTCTAACAGCGTGCTAGTGAGTGTTGGTAGCTCGTCAATCGAACCTACAACCGCGTCCACCCCGCTAGTTACTGTCATGCCCTCTGGGTTGTTCGTAACTACAGGTAACCCAACAGCCATCGCATGAATCATTTTACCCATGGGAGCTCCATAATCGACCAGGCGTGGAATCAAGATGACATCGCACACGGATAACCAATCACTCAATCGTTCGACCCTTCCGACAAACCCAACACGAGAGTGCATGAACCTATAATTGCTGGGACAGTCACCTATGATGACAAAATGAGTATCTTTCCGGAAGAGATTAAGGTTCTGCTTAAGGTACTTCAACGAAGGAAGATTAGCGCCGTGAAAGGGCCCAATCATTCCTACCACCATTTCGTCTTGTTCTATCTCAAGTGACTTCCGTATCTTGGCCCTTGCCACTTCGCTATAAGCGAAATCGTCAGTGTCGACAATAACGTCCGGAAGTGACAAAACGGGAATGGCGCTATAACCAACTAATTTGGCAGGCACCCCACTGGGATCATGGCCTATGGCATCAGAAAAAGCCATTCCCAGCGACCATACTAGGGAATTGTACATCCTTCCAATCAAGGGCCGCCCGGGCACCAACAAAGTGGTATTCGGAACGTAGATCATGATATAGTATCTCCTTCGGAAAATCGACCTTACAAAATGTGACCATACGACAATTTGGTGGTGGTTATACACCAGCACGAGACCCTCTGTTAAGAGAAGTTGTCTGGTTAGTGCAAATAATCGCTTTGGTAGGCTGAGATAGAAGCGCGCGCGTGACTCCGTGGCGGTGTGGCCCTCGAAGCAGAACAGGGTAGACTTGACTTGTCTTCCAATCATTGCATTCAGATTACTTGCATATTCCACATCCCCTGTATGAAGCCCAGTCAGATCGCCAGGCGCTACTACTAGCACTCTACTCTTGGACAACTTCTTTCCTCGCATTTATCGTTTGACTTCAAGCGACTGTTGGCTCGTTCGCGTGGCCATCCCAACAGCGCTAGCGATAGCAATCAGTTGGGTTGACGCTCTAAGACATTCTAGGAATTCAAGCTTCAACGTATCTTCATCAACAATCCTACTGCAATGCGCCGCAGTATGCCTGACCTGCGCGACAGTACCCCAAGAATGAAAAATAGTACATGTTTACCGTTCCGAAGTCGTCTGACCCCTTTTGTGTGCCCTCCCTGACGCAGGGGCATAAAGGCGGAACAACGCCGTATCATGGTCGATGTCTGAAGAGTCCCTTCAAAGGGAGCTTGAACGCTACAGGAAGAGGTACTCTGAGCTCGAAGCCAAGAATGCAGAGTTGGAGAAGCAGGTGTCGAAGCTCGCCTCTGAGAACAGGGCGCTGAGGTCGAGCGTCGTCATAAGGAAGATCATGTACGGCAACCAGTCAGACGAGGGCGCAAGGGCCCACGCGATCCTGATGAGCATCAGGGAGACGTGCACCCTTCGCAAAGAGAACTTCTTCGACTATGCCATGCAACAACAGAATCCGACTTCGGAACGCTAAACGTGTACGAAAACTTGTCTTATGCATCTTAGTTTGAAAGACAGGTACCCACCAACAAACGATGAAATGGAATTGGCAAGCACACCAAGTTTCTTCAAAGCTGTCTTGGGACGCCCAGCGAAGTCCCTCATCAGCTCGGGGAAGAAGTACACAAGTAGCCCTCGAATAATGGTCGTCTGCGGGTCTTCACGCGACCTCCCAGCGTGAAGAACAGACTCGAACATTGCTTCGGTGTAGCCTTGCCAATAAGCATATTTCCGTATGAATCTGCTAGAAAGCCGAAATCGGTACACTCGATGGAATACAATCGTATCTGGGTCATAGAAGAGATATCTCCCACTAATCTTCGTTGCTTCGTGCAAGAAGCGTGTGTCATCACCAACCGGTCCGGATTTCCCCATTCGGTGTGCTCCTTCAGAGACATTTTCGGGGAATCTGCAAAAGCTGAAAATTGACTTGTGAAGAGTCATATTTGAGCCCCACCCGAACTTTGTTAGTCTTGGCGATGCCCAACGTCTCCACTGGCTGCAACCAATTATCCAATAGAAGTCCACTGGGAACCAAGCATCAGCTTTGTCCTCCCACAAGGGCGTTGTGCATCCAACCACGCCCAAGATGTTAGGATTTGCCTCTAGGCTACTCAGCACCGCGCTTTTCCAGTTCTCCTGCAGTACTGCGTCATCATCGATGAATGAAACGACTTCGCTGTTCGCAAGTTTCACCCCCTCATTTCTTGCCCTTGAAATGCCCAAACGGCGACTGTAATAGGCGATGGTGGAATCTATGTGCTTGTCATTTAAATCATCGCGCAGCCGCAAGAAGAGTTCTCTCGACCCCTCAGCTACGATAATCACCTCCAAATCATCATCGTTCTGCAGGACCACGCTCTCTAAGAGCAGTTTCAAGTCTGGATATCGTTCAAGGGTGTATGTACAAATGATAATGGAAATTTTGGGCATACCAATGCCTGTCACACGGAACAAATCATCAGGCTGGGTTGCAGAAATGGGGCCAGCACCTTCCATCAGAGCATCTCCTTAAACAGAACCTACTAACCAGGAACCGCTACGATTTTCGCAAGTTTGGCTGATTCGTACGCCTTCTCAACGATTTGTAAAGCCTTCAAGCCGTCTGACGCGAAGCTCGTATCTGACGGCGTCTTGGTCAAATCCTTGAATTCTCGCCATTCGTCAGCCCAGCAAGGGTCCTCTCCTCTAAATTCGGTGACCTCTTCAGAAAACGGCTTACCAAGACTCCTTCTGCCATAAGAAAGGGTTTCAGTTCCATAGCTTCCACCTAATCCCGAAGAAACTGCATATCCGTCACTCCCAAAGACTTCAAACCTGAAAGAATTCTTCCATGTGGTCAGGCTCGCATGTATAAACGCGATTCTTCCCTCAAACGTCCGGAGGGTAACGAAGGCATTGTCCTCGAATGGTTCGGCCTCAACATAAAAGTTGGCGGTCATTGCGAAGACTTCGGAAAAATCGCCAAGATACCATCTAGCAAGGTCAACCAGATGGATACCTTGTTCCATTAGTTGACCGCCGCTAGCAAATCTCGAATCAACCCGCCATTCTTTCGCATAACCAACTCTAGCGCCAATACCGTAACTTGCTCGAATGTAAAATATCTCGCCTAACTCGCCGCTCTTGATTAAATTCTTGATGCCAATCAAGGACGGATGGTACCTGTGATTGAACCCGCACTTCAATGCGGTTGAGTTCTCCTTCGCAGATGCTAGCATCTTTTTGGCTTCTTCGGAGTTCTTTGCCAGCGGCTTCTCACAAAGGACATGCTTACCCTCATTCATTGCGGCAATAGAAATGGGGGCGTGAGTACTCGGAGGGGTGCACACTAACACAGCGTCGATATCCTGTCTAGCAATTACCTTATCCCAGGCAGTTGAGTACTCGCAACGTATTTCCTCCGCAAATTTTCGAGCTGTTTCCTCGTGCGCAGCGCAAACGACCACAAGCTCGTCTCCAAGTTTCTTAATTGCGGGAGCACGCCGCCTAGCCTGCAGACCAGCTCCTATTACGGCCACCCTCAAGGCACGCCGTTGTCCTCCTCAAGCTGAGCCACTGAATTAACAAACCCGAATGACAATTTCAGCACCTTCAATAACTGTTGCCGAAGTCTGATTTTAGAATTCGTTCTATGATTTCCTCAACCCTAATTTTAGGATGCCACCCTAGGAATTGTGAGGTCTTGGAAAAGTCGCTGTACTGGTTGAACGCCCGGTCCACCGCCTGTTCTATATGTTTGACACTGCCTTTTCCTACCATGTTCACAACGAGCTGTGCAAGTTCCTTCATCTTAATCGGCGAATTGCCAACGACGAAAGTTTCGCTTGGTTCTCGAAAATCGTCCATGTGGGCAAGTGCACTATCGAATGCTGCAACCAGATCTATTGGGTGCAGAAACTCTCTGACATGCTCCCCTTTCCCATAGATTATCAGATCTTGGCCGAGGACAGCGGACTGAATGAACTCCAAAAGGACATTCCTCTCGTTTTGGTGCTCACCTGCAACAAAGGGTGCACGAAAGACTACAGACTTGATGCCGAAATCATTGCTGTAGGTTCTGACTGCTAGCTCCCCCATGTACTTGGATGTGGCGTATGCATGTTCTAGTGAGACGAGGGTTGAAGGCGTGATTGGCAACCTATCCCTGTCGGTACGTCCATAGACGGCGAAAGAGCTCATGTATATCAAACGCTTAACATCGTTCAGCCTGCATGCTTCGCAGATGTTTGCCGTGCCTTGAGCGTTGGTGAGAAAATTCAGGTGAGCCTGCCTTAGGCTTTGTTCGATTTCGTTTTTGCCAGTGCTCCCACTAATTGCTGCCAAGTGAATGACGGCATCCGGCCTAAGGTGCTTGAATAGAGCGTCTAATTGTTCGAAATCGGTAATATCAACCTGTTCACCGCCGGCTACCGCAACCTTGTCTGTTCCTGTCACTTGATGCGTTTTTGATAGCTCTGACCAAGCCCATCGACCAATAAAGCCAGCTGCGCCGGTTACAAGGATCTTCAATTTAAATTCTCGAGAGTCTCCTTTCTATCCTTCTTAACATTGCCGCGATCGTTGCCACAGTGAATCCCTGGGCGCCAAGGACAAGAAACGACAGACCAGCCAGGACATAGCCTCCGTGGAAGCTGCCATGTGCAAGGAAGAGAAGTACCGCGTACCCAAGGAAGAACAAGGCCGGGACAAATGCCAACGTAGCAAGGAAGGAAAAGAGAAGTATCGGGTTGTGCGTTCTTGCCAGGTCGAAATTGGTAATCAGGTCTCTGAACCCCTGTCTCCATGTATTCACCTTTGATTTACCTCCCATCCTCTCACGATAGTTGATGGGCAAGCTCGTGATTTTCGCAGACGCCAGCACCGCCTGTGCAAGGATTTCCTGCTCAACAGTTAATGGGTGTTTGCTAAAGTCGAGTTGCCTTGCAAGTTCTGCGTCGATAACATACATTCCGGAGCAGACATCGCCGATGTTGGTTCCAAAGAGAAGGTTGAACGTAGAAGTTATGATGTGGTTCCCCAGCCTGTGCGTCTTCGACATGCTTTCCTTCCAGTTCCTCACGCCTTTGATGAAATCGAAACTGGCTAATGAATGGAGGAATCTGTCCAAGTCAGATGGCGCATAGCTGCCGTCTCCGTCCAAGATTGCCACGTAAGGTGTGGCCACACTATGAAACGCGGTTGCCAGTGCTCCCGCCTTTCCTGCACCTGCCTGCAGAACGAACTTCACTCCCTTCGAATTAACAACCCCCTTCGTACCATCTTTTGAATAGCCGTCCACGACGAGGATGTTGTCGTATCCTGCAGCCTTCACCTCGTCTATCAGGGGCCCTATGGCCTCCTCCTCATCGAGAGTGGGTATCACTACAGTTACCTGGTCCCTCAAGGCGCCCAACTTGACATCCGACGTGAGCACTGGCGCGGTCAAATCAGCTCTGCCCTATCACAGGCTACCGTGCGGAAGGGACGCTCCACGCCGAAGTGCTCTCCCTCGATGGTTTTGCGCGATGACCGTCCCTGACACCTAGCTGTTCCCCAGCGTCCAACGCACCGTCGTGCTGATCGCCTCTTCAGGCGAGACCTTGGGCTCCCACCCCAGCTTCTTCATCTTCTCCAGCGACAGCTCGACGAGCTTGTTGTCCCCTATCCATCCGTGCTCCCCGCCCGTGTACCTCCGCTTCACCCCGTCGAGCTTCATCTCTGCAATCACAATGTCGGCCACCTCGTCCACCAGGGTCTGCCTCGGTTGCCCCAGGTTGAACGCCTCGGCCGGCCCCGGGGACCTCCTCCACCCTGTCATCATCCCCTCGACGCAGTCCTTCACGTGGAGGTACTCCTTGCTCTGCTTCCCGTTCCCAAGTATCTCCAGCTCCTTCGGGTTCCTCTGCAGCTTGTGGACGAAGTCCCAGATGACACCGCGCCTGCACCTCTCCCCGACGACGTTGGCGAACCTGAACGACCAGACCTTGATGGGGGCGAACTGCACGAAGGCCTCGGCCCATGCCTCGCAGTTGTGCATGGCGATGCCCTGGCAGATGTACGAGTTGTCATCCTCAACCTCCAAGTTGTAGACCCAGACCGGCCTTCGGGAATGAGCGCGCCTGCTCACTCTTACTCTTTGGACTGGCCAGAAGATGAACTCGGGGTCTGTCCGCACCGCCATGGCAATGCTCTCGGTGATGAACGCCGCAATCTTTCGAACCGTCTCAATCGGACGCCTGAAGTCGGTCTCGTCATTCAAGACGAGGACGTTGTACCCCGCGTCACGGAATGCGTTGATTCTCTTTTGGTTGTCACGTTTGACGTCACTGCTCCCGCTTCTGCCTTGGTACTCGATGATCGCTTTGAAAGGCTCAGACACGAAGTCTGGACAATACCCGCCTATCACTCTCTGACCGTTGCCCAAATAGCTGAAACTGTCACCACCGGCCTCCTTTATGAGCAGCCAGATGTAGAACTCCTGTGAGTTGATCTCCTTGTGCCCAAGGGTCTTCCTCAACCAATCCGCCCGCCACGTTGGGTCCTTGAACAGGTGCTCGTTGTAGTTGGGGTGACCCCTGGTCTTGTTCCCTATCTTGACCTTGATGTCGGGGAAGGCCGCATAGGTGCACGCTTGCGAGCAAGAGATTGTCCAATAGGGTATGAGCTTCTTGCATGAGATACACCTGTTCGCCACGACGGCCACCTTCTCGCCGACGGCCAGCCCGCCGACCGACTTCCACCCGGTTTCCGTCAAGACAGGGTGCTCTGGCGTGGCCGAAACTTCGCAGTTGGTGGGAAGTTCGGGGAAGGCTCTCTCTGGCATGTGAATGTGCTTGCGTCCGTCCCCGGAGCCGAATCGGATGTTGATGAGTTCCCCGTCGTAGAGCCTCCGGAAAGTCTGCTTCACCCTCTTCAGGTTGTTCTTGTGGGTGTACACCAGGTCTCCAACCCTTACTTCGCGTATCTCCTTGGGCCCGTCCTCGGTGAGAACCTTTGCCCGACCCGTCACGCAAGCCAGTTTTGACGCACCGTACAAGGACGTCTGGTGGGAGAGGTAGTCCTCGGGGGTCGGGGTGACCTTCGCCTCCCCATAAATCGCAGAAGTCGAGGCGAAAACAAGGTCGCTGACCTTGTGCTCCACCATCCCGTCGAGGATGTTAATCATCGCCATTAGGTTGTTCTCGAGGTCCCCG
>JAFMAD010000012.1 GCA_029785195.1 Nitrososphaerota archaeon | reverse complement strand
CCAGGCCGCTGATGGAGTCGATGCACATCCATCCATCGATGAGCGAGGTCGTGGACAGGGCCTTCGGCTCGCTCGTAGAGCCGCACGAATACCACCAGATGATGGAGGACGGACAAGTCCACGACTGACGTCACGCGCGAAACGAACGCCAAACGCGTCAACAAGTTTCCCGACGGAGACGTGACGAACCCGTTTACGCGGCCGCGCTAGTCTCTATTTTGAGGTCCGAGCCAGATAGATTCCAAGAGTTAGGTGCCGCGGGTCGGATTAAAGCTATAATCTGCCGGTAGATTGAGAACGAACTTGGATGCGAGGTTCGAGTCCGCCGGTTCTCAGACCTTCCTGACTTCAAATCCCCAGCCAGGATTAACACCGGGCTTTGCAAGTCTAGAGTTCCGCCCTGGTCGCCGTAACAATCTGTCTCAGGAGCATACAACTCTTCTCGAGTAACTCTGCTTGTTGCTTGTCGCCATATTCCTTTACACCGTGAAAGAGATTGCACCTGACTTTGTACAACCACTTCATGAGGTAACGCAATGAGGCCTCCGCATCGCGCTTTCTGTATGCTTCTTTGAGACTCGCGGAAACGGGTTCCTTTTTCCTCCCCCAGTATTCTTCTTTGAATAGGGGAATCATACCAAGATAGTTACTGAGAAGGGGTTCCAGGCTCTGGACAAAGCCAAGTCGGTCGGTGATTCTCTGAACTCCGTCGATTGCCCTTTTGCCATCACCAGTCGTCAAGTCAACATCGGGATTGTCTTCAAGCGCAATAACATTGTAGATTGCGTTATACGAGACGAAGAGAGCGACGTACCGGGTGAACGGGTCCTGTTCTTGGTCGGCTCTATGCTCCCAACTCTCTGCTAATTCTAGCATTCGTTGCTTCTCTAGTTGGTCCATCATTACCACCCTTGAGGCAGATGCCGCCTTAAATCCACCCCGCTCGGAGCAACTGGCATGAAATACATGACCGACGCCCACATCGCCAATGTAAGCGAACTCCTCCGGAGGAACGGCGTCGACTGCAAAACGGTCCACGAACGAATGTTGAACAACTCGGACAGTCGAATAAGCATTCCTGACCCGAAAATAGTCGAGTTCCTCCAGGAGGAGAGAGCAGAAGGCAATGATATCACGCTAATCTGTAACGACGAGGATTTGCAGGTCATTGCAGGGTACAACACCTACCAATCATCTTTGTACCCGAGGTAGTACTAGTGCATAGTCCATCAAATTCGTAAAGTTGTCTGATAGTGAGCGGCCTCCGCCTGTACGTCCATGCGAATGGCTTCGCTTCCTTGTTGTACTCCTCGATGAACTCGACGAGTTTTGATGCCAGGTCTTCCTTCGATCTGAAGTCGCCCCTCTGCAGCGCTCTCCGGTACAGGATGCTGAACCAGAGTTCGATCTGGTTGAGCCATGAGCCGTGAGACGGCGTGAAGTGGAACTCGACGTCGGGATGAGCGTCGGTCCACTCGGTGACGAGATGACTGGTGTGCGTCCCATAGTTGTCCATCACGATGTGGAGCGTCCTCCTCCTTGGATTCCCCCATCTCGAATAGACGTCCTTCAGGAACTCGACGAAGTCGGGTGCCTTCTTCCGTTCCGCGGTCTTTCCATAGACCTTCCCGTCCTTCACGTTGAAGGCAGCGAAGAGGTTGAGCACGCCGTGCCTTTTGTAGTTGAAGTCTATCCTCTCGGCCCTTCCCTGCTGCACCGTCTCGCTGGGATGAGCCTCTCGCGCGCCTGAATTGCCGGCTTCTCGTCCACGCACAGCACGACGCTGTTCTCCGGAGGGTTGACGTACAGGCCGAATACCTCAAGCTCCTTCCTCTCGAACTCTGGGTCTTTCTCGTTCGGGAAGAGCCACATCCGATGCTGGTGCGGCTTGAGGTCCAGGCTCTTCAGAATCTGATGCACCCTGCTCTTCTTCATTCCAGTTCCGGAAGCCTCCGCGAGGTCCCTTACTGTCCAGCGCGCAGCCTTCGGCCTGCTGCACGCCGTGTTGACGACCTTCAGCACGTCGCGATGCGTGTACCTTGCGGGAGCACCGGACCTCGGGAGGTCTCTCAGCCCGTCGGTCCTTCTCTCAGCGAACCTCTTCTTCCACTTGCAGACAGCCACCTCTTCCAGTCCGCTCGCTGCGATGATTTCATCGTTGCTCTACTCCTCCGACGCCATCAGTATCACCTTGGCCCTCTGCGCATGGCGATGCTGCATGGTCGGCTGCATCATCTTCTCAAGCGAGGCCCTTTCCGAGTCCTCGAGGAATATCAGCCTTGGCGTCCTTGGCATGCAGTCGTGCAGGCAGGGACGGATTATCTCAGCTAGAGTGAAGAGTATCTGACGGTATGGATAACTTCACGAACTTCCTGGACTATGCACTAGATAGTAATGTCGCTCCAACGCCTAGGACCCTAGTGTCTTTAGAAAAATACCGGAGTACGTGATTCAATCTGTCTACCTTGCCCTCGAATTCTGCGCTGGGGAAAAGTTCGGTCGCCTTCTCAATATAATCTTCTTCGTCATCGACTAACCCGGCCTTAACTCCGCCATCATTTTTGCATCTGTCAGCGAACTCGACCTCTCGGCAATGACTCTCGTGGATGCGTTGCTGAGGATTACGGCACGACCCACGACTTCGGCTCGGTGGTGTCCCAGATAACCCCACCGACACGAGTAACAGACGCCCCCTTCCTTAGAATGCCGCACGATTGCTCACAGGATAACCAAAGTCCCAGCTGTGGTCATCTATCTGGAGAAGCAACCTCCCTCATCCTATCGCGTCCAGCTACTCGACGCCATAGGGCTAGCATAGGCTGGTAATAATGACGAGATTGGCTATTCACGAACGGAACTCGACTCTTCTGACGTCCTGGAGTAGTTAGCGGGAAAGCAAGACCCTGCGGGTGTCGGTACCTGATTCACGTCTGAGAAGAGGACGTAGTCCCTGAGCAGTCTGACCTTCGTTCTACGACGTTCGGCCAAGAATGGCTCCCCGCATGATTGAAGTAGTTGTATTCGCCGATAACCTTGGCGCAGGTCTTCCTTGCCTTGTGACGGTCGGACATTGCGGACCTGAACTGGCCGGGGCCCCCGAATAGGTACACCCCGTTGAAGGCATCACTTCGTCAAGCAAGACTTTTGGCCGCTCCTGGTCTCCCCGCAGGAACTCTACGTACGCGTTGGCAGAGTACATTTGGGCGCTACGACCTCTTCTGCTGGAAAACCGTCGAGTGTTCTTCCCGACTTCATCTGATGGGCGGCCGGAACATCTTAACCTCTGCGGAGTAGCGAAGGTTAAAAGAAGAACCCGTTTTCACGAGTGATGATGGAGCTGGACCCCGAAGTAGTAAGGACGGCCGCATTCCAAGCGGCGGAGATTCTAGAAGGAATGGGGTATACTGGAAGGCACGGGAGCATACACCTTCTCAATCTCCAACTCCAGTCAAACACGGTGACCGCAATCCTACACAACATGGTGGCTTGGCAGATAGCCAAGATGGACAAGCGATGGACCTTCAGGCCCAAGGGAGGCGCTACCCCGGATTTGACAGCCGAGAATGGCGAAGGCGTACAGATTAAGGCGACGAGCAACACCCACATCAAAGGAAACAAGGTCAGCACCAACGAAGGCTTTTTCGTGGCAGTAAAGTACAATAGACTCGGTTATGAAATCAAAATTAACGAGATACTAATGGGGCGGCTTAAGAGCTCTGACTGGATAAGACCCAAGGGTACCCAATGGGCAATCTTGAAGCCTGGCTCGGAGGAGAGACTACGCAAGATTTATCCTTGACGAAGCCTTACTTTGATTTAGACGGCATCCAACTGTATCTGGTCGACTGCATCAAAGGGATGCACGAGATTCTGAAACCAGAGAGTATCGACGTGGTCGTTACCTCGCCCCCATATAACTTGCGGGTCAAGTACGGGGTCTACCATGACGACCAACCACGAGATGAGTATCTCGATTGGATGGAGAATGTAGCTGTCGGGATAAGGCGGGTTCTTTCAGAGAGGGGGTCGCTCTTCCTCAATGTAGGGGGTAGCCTCAAGGACCCTTGGATTCCGCTTGACATAGCGCAACGCGTACGCAATCACTTCGTGCTGCAGAACACGATTCATTGGGTCAAATCGATTGCAATCCCGAAGAAGGACGCAGGCAAGTATCCGAATGTCACCGACGACATAGCAGTCGGCCACTACAAGCCCATAGGAGGAAACCGATTCACTCACGATTGTCACGAATACATTTTCCACTTCACCAAGAGAGGAGATGTCGAACTGGACCGGCTGGCAAATGGCGTGCCCTATCAGGACAAGAGCAACATAGGTCGTTGGAAGAATGCAAAGAAAGACTTGCGAGACAGGGGGAATACATGGTTCATTCCATACGAGACCATCTGGGATAAGGAGACTCAAAGACCTCACCCATCCACATTTCCGATAGCGCTACCAGAGATGTGCATCAAACTCCATGGCCGGCAACGTGTCAGGAAAGTGCTGGACCCATTCATAGGGATTGGAAGTACGGCTCTTGCTAGCCTGAGGGTGGAGAAGCAATGTATCGGCTTCGACATCGACAAGCAGTACTTGGAAGAGGCAGCCAACAGAATCAGGTCGTTCTCACGTTTGTAGGCGCGCCGAAGGGAACAACGCTTCTCGCAATCAAATACGCAGTTTGCCTAAGTTCTGAAGCAACTATCGGGTCACGACGCTGTGAGGGTTCTTCGATTAGGTGAAGCTGTTCTGACTGATTATGACCTTATGTCTTGGTTGTTTTTCTCGGGCTCATCTGCTTCTGCGTCCAAGGCCCCTGACTTCAACCGTCTTTTGTTCATCCCTCCCTCGTACCTAGTGCCGCCTGGAGACTTTGTGAACCTCCTTGCGACCTCGCCCTCAACGTACTCGAGGAATCTGCCCAAGTCATCACGCTCCTTCGCTTTCGCGTAGGCCTTGAGCTGGTTGGCGCTGTCGAGGAGTACCTCGGGCTCGGTCTGCATCGTCCCCAGTAGCACGTCTCTCAACTCGAAGTCATTTATTCCCGACTCGTTCTTCTTAGCGTATTTCTTGAAAGCTGACGAGTCTTCCACATGTTGTACGAATTTGGAAGCACGGCTCCTCTCCTCCTCCTTCGCCCTCCCGAGTGCGGCTTGTGCCTTGGAGTCCTTCAAGAGAAAGAGCGTCCTCTGCACCACCTCCAACCCCGCTGGCGTCAGCCGGAATCCCTTCGCGGCACTCCCATCAATCAGGTGCTTGTCGGTCCTGCAACGAAGCCACGACTTGTTGACAAGTGCCGAGTCGGGGTACATCGGATAGCCGACGAGCCCGAACCTCTTGGGGAACAGCCTGAAGCACTCCACCACCAGGTCCTCGAATGTGGCTTCCTTCCCCTTCTCTTTCAGCGAAAAGACCCCGAAGGTCACGAGGTCGTCAAGTCCGATTCTGGTGTAGACGCGTTCGTCAAATCCCTTGTCGGTCAACTCGGTCTATCAGCTCCTACGGCCTCAAACCTCTGTGGGCCGACTTGTCCACAATCACTGAATGTATGATGGGTGAATACTTGCTCCGCAGCTTTTCGTGTTCCCTGTCAATCGCGTCCAGCTTCGCCTTTTCAGACGGGATTAGGAGAAGCCCCTTCTCCTCTCTGAGCTTGGCTAGGAACCTGCAGTAGAGATCCACAATGAGCTCCGCGACGAGCACCTGGCACTCGGGTTTCTCTTGGTTTTCACCCTTAGGACCTAGATACATGGCGACAGAGTCGCTTCTTGTGTAGACGTCGATGACGCCTGTCGAGCCGTCGTAGTAAGCCCGCTGCGTCGGGTCGGCAACGTCGTTGAACCTGATTTCCTTGAACAACCCCGCCTTGGGCGGCCTCGGAGGGGTCAGCGGTGGTGGTGTCTTCTTCGAAATCACCTTGACGAACATCGCAGTGCTAGTAGCGCCTGCACTGGCTGTGACCGTCGCTGTCGCCCCGACCTGCCTCCCCTCCACCTCGATTCTGCTCGTCACGACGCCGTTAGTCGCGTCGCCGTCTTGCAGGCTCACGCTCTTGGTCAGGATTATCACCTCGGGATTGTTGCTTCCAATCGTCACCACGGTCCCCGATGGCAGATATCCAGGGACTCCGGTCTTCAGGTAGAGGAGCTCCTTCTTTCCGGATACTATCTGCGCATATTTTGTAGAGAACTGGAGGGTCACAGCGGGCGGCACAGGTCCCGCAGGGGGGTGAACCGCGTCATCGGAGGGGACCGGTCCCTCGTTGGTCTGCAGCTCTATCTTCGCGATGCGGTTCAGCTCCTGCACCGCGCTCTGGAACCTGGCCTTGGTCTTCGCGCTCTCTAGCTCCTTCCGCTTGGCGTCTTCATCTTCTCTCTCCTTCCTCACGATAGGCTCGAGGAACGCCTCGACGCTCTGCCTTAGCGACTTGACGAAGGGGTGCTGGAGGTCGAGCCCGTCTCTCTTGTCTGAGATGACCGCTTCCTCCTGCTCGAGGAGTTTCTCGATGTAGTCGCACCGGAGGTTCCCGAACAGCCTGCGGGCATGCCTGTCCGAGTCGTACTTGAAGAGCGTCGCGCAATGGATTGCGTTCCCGCTCCGGACCAGAAGCCCGCCATCCCTCATGTACCCGTCTTCGTCCTGAGTCAGCTCTTCGTCTGCCCTCCACACCTCGACCACGGCAACGGCCTCGGGATACCCGGGGACCTTCAGTTCCTTGGAGGGAGCGAGCTGTTTTCCCAGCGGATATTTGTACGTGAGGACTTCTGTGATGTCTCTGTTGACGTCCACAAGAGAGACCTTCCGCTTGGGGTTGGTCATGAGGTCGCGGAGGCTCACATGCTTCTGGAGGGATGTCTTCAGGCTATCGAACTGCGGAATCCTCACGTCGTTCTCCTTGGCCTCGACGTCGATGGTGATCAGCGTTCCGCTTTCGTCTGGCCCAAGGAGCATCCGCCCTCGGTCTATTCCTGTCGCCGGACGTGGAGCGTCGACTTCATAGTACCCATCCGTCCCTAACGAGGACCTAATGTAGGTGCCGTCCTTGATGGATTCCACTGTCCCATTCCCGAGGCCGAGTACCGCTTCCTTGAGGCCGCGGCCGAAGAGTCCTCTGACCCCTTTCCCTTCTTTCCTCCCGCTGGTGTCAAAGCCATAGCCTCCTACGGCCACGTCCATCTTCTCCTTGGTCATCCCCTCGGCGTTGTCGAAGACCCGGAAGCGAGCCTGGTCGTGCCCACGCCTCAAGCTAATCACAATCTTGCAACCTTCCTTTGGGGACCTGTGGAAGCTGTCATCGCTGTTCGTCACGAGCTCGACGAGCGACCTGACCGGGTCCTCTCGGACCAGAGATTTCGCGAGCTTCCGCGCCAAGGTAGGCGAATAGTCTAGAGGGCGCTTCATGCTTCCACTCTAGCAGGGGGCTCCGATTGATTGGCCCCAGGGGTCGCGGAACTCCATGGGCGGGAACTGAGCCGCAAGGCCTTCTTGTAGGCACTTTGCAAAGGTGAGAACCATGGCTTTGAGCTGTCTGTAGTATATCCGCTTGACCACCCACACGAACCGCGACACCGGCGCCTTGAGGGCCACCATCACCGCCAGTCTGGCGACGTGGGCTTGGATGTGCATGACGTTGGGCGGGCTCAATTCAGCCTCTACCAGGACAAGCGAGCCGTCGGCATAGGTGCTCGCTCCGTCCCACTCGAAAGAAAGGTTGAGGGGCGAGGCTCGGTGGACAAACCAGCCTCCGTTCCCCCTTGCAGATTGGCGCCGCTTCAGTCCCATGGTCCGGAGGGCCCTGTGGACCGCCCGCTGCTCCGCCGCTTTCCTCGACGTCAACTCCTTCCGCCCCTTCAGATTTCGAAAGGCCGCATTCCTTTTGCTGGCTGTTTCTCTTCCATCTTCTTGTCGAGGTCGGCGCTTATCCTGCTCGAGAGTATGCCGAACGCCTTGAAGCTCGTCCCGATTAGCCCAGCCGTCTTGTTCACGTTCCAGTACTCGCTCTCCATCGCTTCGAGGCCTTCGAGGACGTCCTCGATTTTCTTCTGAGTCAGTTTTTCGCCCGGCACTGCGGCATACGACAAGACCTTGGGCAGAACCTTGTGCAGAACGTAGCAACCTGCTGACCTCTGGATGACGTAGTCGTCTGGGTTGTCGAAGGCCTCGGGGCAGTGCTTGTATATTGCGCTCCAGTAGGAGTCCAGTATCTTGGCGAGCTCGCCTTTGCTGAATTGCTTGAAAGAGTCGTTCTGGAGGATAGGCTTGAGCGAATCCGTGAACGAAACCTGGGTGACGGTGGTCGTCCCAATCGGCTCGTTGGGGAAGCGGATTCTCTCTTTCCAGACGGGGGAGTTGTCGTTCAAGTATTCCGCGAGGTCGATTGCCATCGGCTTCCATTCGATTCCGCTCGTCACTCTGGCCGGGAGGTTGGCCACGACCGTCGGGTCCAGCAGCTGGATTTTTCTTAGGTAGTCTTCCGCGAGGTCTGATCTGACTCCTTTCGCTGTCTTGTTGATGACCACGAACTGGGTCGCCTCCTCCAGCCTGGCCTTCGCCTCTTTGTCCAGTGGGTCTGTTTCGCTCATTTCCTGCTCGCCTCCATCGATTGTCGGATTCTCCGGAGGTACTTTCCCGCGAGTTCTGGGCTGACCTTCTTCTGTTCCTTGCATAGGGTGAAGAACATGGGCAACTCCTCTACTGGGTGTGCTTTTGTCATTTCTCTTCGCCTTCGACCTCGGTGGGCATTAACACGGTGGCCACTGGGAAGTTTTCGTAATCGGCGTATTTCTCGTCCTCCACAAGGGAGTTCAGGCCTTGCACTCGGTGCTGCCCGTCCACGAGCCACAGAGAGACGTCGTCTGGGATGTTGAGGGTACCAAATCCGGACTCCTTGTCCTGGGTCTCGAAGTACGGCTCTCCTGCCTTCTTGCCGTTCAATGTCACAGCAGTCCGGAGGCTCAAGAGGATTGCTGTGGGCGAGATGCCCTTGGCCCGACCGACGTACCTTCCGAAGGCGTTAGCCCTCGTGCTTGATGGCTCTCTCTGGTACCCTTCCGGGTTCTCCTTCCTGTCCATGATGTCCACTCGGATGCCGCCAGGGGTCTTGTCCTCTTGCGGCTTGAGTTTGAGGTCCTTTACAGGCATCCAAGCTAAGAAAAGTGGGTGCCCGTTTTGGATTGCCTTTATCGCACATATCTTCTTCATGTCTTGACGGTCAGAACCGTCCTATATTTAAGTATTTACAGGTTTGTCTGTCAGGACCCGCAGCAGGTCCCGAATCATGGCATGCTGACGATGTCACGGGAGTTCCTATGAAGGTTCGCCGCTCCCAGAAGCGTCTTAAGTGCGTTATACTGATTTCGAATGACATTATAAAAAAGGATAATACTTAAATTGCCGGGATTGCTTCACAGGCGACGAAAGCAATAATGAAAGGCCAACACTCGGTAGGGCCTCTCGAGTCGATTTTCGGCAACTCGGAAGCAAAAGTTCTAGACCAGAGCCTGATTGTGGGCAACATGGAGCAGACTATCTCAATGCTGGAGGAGTCCACCGGCCTGAGCTTCAGCACGGTCCAGAAGACCGTAGCCAAGCTGATTGACAAAGGGTTCATGACGCCGACCCGAAAGATTGGCAACGCGCAGGCTTACAGCTTCTCCGTCGAGAACGACCTCCACGAGCTCATGGAGTGGGCGACGAAGTTCCAACTCACGAGGGCTGACTGACTGCCGCGGAATCGCCCATCCATTTCTTCACCTTTTCCAGATACTCCCTGTTCCTCTTCTCCTTCTCGGTCAGCCTCCGGTATCTTTCATCCCTCATGTCTCCTCCGCCTTCCCCGGGCCCGCCGCCACCCATCGCCATCTCCTGGAACCTTCTGTTGAGAGGAGGAAGCCCGACCCTTTCACGATAATAGTTGCATATCGGGAGGCCGACTTCAACGGCATCGTTGTCGATGAGCGCACAGACATGCTCGTCAGGGTTGGCCTTGAAGATCTTGATTAGCCGCTCGTCGAGTCGCCTTGCGACAGACAGCGCGTCACCTTTTCCTGGGGGGAGTCCGGTAGGAAGCCTGGACAGCTGTATGTGCTTTCCGTGTTTGTGGCTCTTCCTCCTGGCATAGCAACGGTCGAGGTAGAGCTTGTTCAGTATGAAACCAGCCACAAAACGTTCGTCGTGCACGTCCGAAGAGGTGGGACTAGCCACTGACGTTCCCCTCCCTAAGCTTGGGGCTCGTTATCCTGAGCCTGACCCTATCTCCAACTCTGAGTCTCAGGCCTTGGTAATCGGCATAGTCCAAGGCCACGAAGGACCTGGTCAGGCTCCCTGCCTGCATCCGACGCTGCCTGCTGGTTCCGGCAGGCTTCGGGGGAACTCGGACGAGATTCTCGACGACGGGCACGCAAAGCTCCTGTAGGACGACGAGCACCTCGGGGCGCCCGTCCGCGGAAGCGGTCACGTGCATCACGACGTAGTCCTTCAAGCCGCGCTCCTCCTCGCCGACGCGAAGCATCCGTCCTCGTGGGCCGGGCTGGTCCGCGTTGCCAGTCCTTGGTGCAGGGCTTTCGCGCGAGCGACAAGCCAGTCCAGGGTGTCCTTGCGTTCCACGGCAAAGGTTTGGAAACTCGCCATGTCGAAGTAGACGAGTCTCAGTTTTGCAATCGGGATGGTCTTCTCGAAAAGCCTCCCGTAACTCTGGAGCTGGAGGATGTGCATCCTCCGAGGGACCATCGAGTTCTTCATCTGCCATTCGAGGAAGTTGGTGGTCTTGAACTCGTACGCGGTCTCCCTTTCTGGTGAATAGGCGTCTAGGTGAGCGCGTATGACCAGCCTGGAGCCTTCAAACTCGAACTCGTGGCTCATGTCGAGTTCCCTCCATTGGAAGGCGTAGGTGACGCCGTGGAGCAGGGTCCCCCTTTTCATCTTCCAGAGCTCTGCCGGAGTAGGCGACCTCTCTGCGGAGTGTCCGTCGTAGGCGCATCCGAGACAGCCTACAAGGGCGGAGACATGGTACTCTCCAGCCTTCGGTGAGAACCTCCTGACGCCGAGCCACCTGATTATCTCGGGAGGAAGAGGTTCGCCCACCTCCAGTTGTCCTATCAATTGGGCACCCTCCGCTGCTGCCGTGTCTTCTTGTAGGGAGGACGGGAAATCAAAGGGACCCCCTTGGAAGCGGTCTGTGGGTCGGTGCAAGTGTTGCACCTGCATCCGTGGAACCCATCCACGAGGCCGAAACTGGAGCCTTCGCACTTCTTCTGATGTTCTTCCGGGCTGTTGACCACCTCGTTGCATACGTGGCAGACCCAACGGGGTTTCGACTGGGTATCTGGCAGCCACCTGAGCCCTTCTGCCGCAGTCTCGCTGTAGGTGTATCCTATCGGCTCCTTGTTGCATGTGCAGTACCAAGCGAACCCTTTGACGGTCTGACTGGCGACGTCTAGCTCCAGGCGGAGCCGGTGGGAGTGGCTCTTCACCAAGGAGATGTCTGCTCCGCACACGTTCCCGTCGTCCTTCAAACTGAGGCACCTCCTCTGGTGCTGTTGGCAGTCGACTTCGTTGTCGCCATCGCTGCTCAACGCGGTAGTGGCTCTGTCACGGGATTGAAGGCGGGCTACGGGGACCTGACTGACAGGCAGCCTCCGTAGGCTTTCAAGGACGGTGTGGGTGTCCAAAAAAATCACCACTTCGCCCTCACCCCAGACATCGGTTTGGTCTTATCAGTCAAGACATTCATGTCAAGACCCTGACATATCGCCTTATTTAAACCTTAGTATGGGTTTATGCGTCAAGACCTGTTGCTGGTCCTGACCGTGCAGGAAGAGGTCGCTTATTTACCTTTGCTACACCCAACACGCTGATAATCATTGGCCAAGCAGGAGTTAAGGACCTACCGAACGCCGCCGGTCGGACCTTCGCCGTCTACGCCGCACCCAGTTGTCTCCCAGTCGATGAGGTCCAACCGCGGTTCTGGGACCAAGCCCGAGCTGGCTCTTTCGCGGCTACTGCGCAAGAAAATCATGAAAACCGGCCTCCCCGGAAGCCCTGACTTCGTCTACCCACGGTCGAAACTTGCTGTCTTCGTCCATGGGTGCTTCTGGCATCGATGTCCAATTCACGCGAAGTCTCTTCCAAAGGTTCACACAGCTTTCTGGCGAAGAAAATTCGAAAGGAACAAGGAGAGAGACAGGCTCAATCGCGAAGAGCTGCGTTCGTTGGGCTGGAGGGTAATCGAAATCTGGGAGCACGAGATTAGAGAAGATCCCCAGTCTGTGGCCGCCAAAATCCGACGGTTCGCGCGGCAGGCCGAACCCCTCCCCGTGCGGGTTTCGGTTGTGAACCAACAATTTGGCTAACCGTTAAAGCGGGACACTTGAAAACAAAGCCGGGATGCCTGGGTACATCTTCAACCTCGACAGCGAAGAAGCTGTGGAACAGTGCGCAATCAACGGCGTGTACGGAACCAGAATCACCCGCGGTGCCCGGAACCCACTGGCTCAGTTGGCGACCCTGGCAGATTACCTTACCATGCGAGAAGGATTTCTGGTCTTCTTCTTCCAGGACCGGATGATTTACGGTGTCGGCAAGGTAGTCGGGATACAGCCAAAGGGCCGTACGATGGCCTCTTTGTGCAACTTCCCGGAGTCGGATTCGCTTGCTACGAGGGCGCCTCCTCCGTCCCGTCAGCTCGCGGCAGATGAAGGCGTCGATGGGAAGGACGTCAGGTGGGTGGTGTTCTACGAGCCTTTCCCCCGCTTCGTGAAGCACGGCCTGGACATGGACGAAGCCTTGACGGCAGACAAGTACGGGGCCATGAGGCAGCTGAGGGTCTTCTGGAAGCGCAGCTTCATGGAGATTGAAGACGACGAGGCTCAACTGCTGGCCGATTTGCTCTTCCAAAAGAACAGGGCGGCCCTCATCGCTGCGCAGGGCGACCGCAAGGGCAGCGACGCCAAGCTATTCTTCGACAAGTCGAAGATTGCCGCTTCACATTCGGCCGCGGCCAAGAAGGCTTCGAACGGGGCGTACGCTTTCGACCCTGCCAGGATTGTAAGGAGGTACGTAGTTGAAGAGGGGCGCGTGACTCAGGAGGCCGCCCTCCAAGCCTGGTTGGTCTATCATCTAACAGAGGGGACGCAGTGGGTGAAGAAGATTTTTGGCAGATTCGACGTGGTAATCAACCAGGTGGCGGCGTCGCCGTTCAAGCCTCCCGACTGGATGGACAAAATCGACATATTCGGCTATAGCCGCAGGAAGTTCGTCGAGGGTCTCCCATCTACGGTGACCGCCTACAAGATAATCGAGCTGAAGCGGCACACCAACAAGGAGGTCGCAGAGGAGGGGCCCAACCCAATCGACCAGACCATGAAATACGTGGACTGGATAGCCAACACCCGCGCGGGAGGAGACTATTCTCTGGTGAAGGCCTTCCTCATAACCAAGGGTTTCGACGCCGACGACATCGGCTACGCGGCGAAGACCGCGAAGAGAGAATACGTCGTGCCCCGCCGGCCGTTCACCCCAGCCGAGTGGCACCGGTTCACGCTCGTGAGCTATGAGGCGAACGCGGACGGGGAGATATCCTTGAGAAAGCACGAGGTCGACCGGCGGCACGAGGACGAGGACGAAGAGACCGCCGGAAAGTGAGCTATTGGCTTCCTAGGCGGAGACCCGCGGGGCGGGTATCTCTGCAAGGGGCGTCTTGCGCAGGTCCTCGCCAGCCTCGGCGAGGATGGCCTTGGCGATTGCCCGCGACAGGAAGACCGGGACCGAGTTCCCCACGAGCCTGTATTTCGTAGCGAGCGTCTGGCCGGGGAACCTGTATGTTATGGGATAGGTCTGGAACGACGCGCACTCCCGCACGGTAGGCTTCCTGAACCGGGTTTCCCCCTTGTACTTCGTTGCGATGACCATGGTCTCCCGCGAGGCGTTGAACTGCGTCGCCATCACCGTCCTCGCCGGCCTGTCGAGCACGTCGGGGAAGTTCATCTTGCCGTAGTAGGCGTGGGCCACCTTCTGCCTCTTGTTCCTAGCGGCCTCCTCCTCGCTCATCAGAGCCTCCTCAGGCTTCAAGAAGTGGTCTTCCAGCTCTTCCGCCTTCAGCGTGATCTCAGGGTAGTTCGGATCCTCGACCACCTTCCCTTTCGGGACTCTTCCTATGGGGTTCGGGAAGGCGTCGACGACCTTGCGCATCGGCACCCAGGGCTGGTAGAGGACGTTGTCCAACGTCAGCGTCGGCGCGTCGGAGTGGGTCTGTACCGGCGACGGGTATCGGCCCGAGAGAAGCCTCAGGCGCTTCTGCGGCGCCCCGAAGTCTGCGGAGTTGAAGACCTCCCTTCTGGGGATTTCGAAGCGACCCTCTTCCGGGACTCCCATTTCCTTGAGCTTGACGTGGTCAGGCAGCGTTTGGAGCAGGCGGGGGACGTTCTCCATCACCCACCACCTCGGCTTCAGCGTGTGGACGAACCTGAAGAACGCGAGGACCAGCTTCATCCCTTTCGCGACGTCGCCGCTTCCTCCCCTTTTCGATCCCGAGAACTCGGTGCACGGAGGCCCTCCGATTATCACGTCTGGTTTCGGGAACCTGGCCGCTATCTCTTCCTCCGTGAGGAACTCTTTCTCGAGGTCCGCCTTGACGACCTCCGCTTCCGGCTGGTTCGCCTTGTGGGCCGCCAGGGCGAAGTTCCAGTTGTCCACCGCGTGCGTGACCTCGAACCCGGCCTGCCTGAACCCTTCGGAGAAGCCGCCGGCGCCGCAGAAGAGGTCTATCACCTTGAGCTTGTCCATGTCACCTGTTCCTCAGCCTGAAGGCTTCCATCTGCTGCCCCTTCGTCAGGCCCATCGAACCGACACCCATGGTCTCGTTCCCGTGCCCTGCCTTGGCGTCGTGCGCGAAGACGCGCTCGACCGACACGAACCCCTGCCCGCAGCTCAGGCACCAGAACGGCATGTTCTTCCCCCAGTCGACCACCTTCCCTTGGGCAAGTACGGTCTCTCTTGCGGGGTTATCGCGCATGGTCGGACGTTGGACCCTCGCCGCGGCCGGGCTATATGCTTGATGCATAATTATTACTTTATGTACAATGCGTATATATGCATTATTCTCCCGCCCGTTTCATGTCGAAGCGGCTGTACAGGACCACGATACTGGTCGACAAGGAGCTCTGGAAGCGCTTCAAGATCAAGGCCATCGAGCAGGGCAAATCCGCGTCGTCCCTCCTAGAGGAGCTCATCAAGAGCGCCGTGGCCGAGTGACCCTGCTTCTGCCCGGGCCTTCAATGGGCGCCCTGCCGTCGGGCGGTCCCTCTCGGTCGGGCGCGTAACCGTCTCGGAGCGCGTTGACTTCGACCTGCAAAGAAAGCGTCTTTCCCGCCAGTCTCTTCAAACCTCTCCTCTCCCTCGGGCCGAATCGTCGGAACTTGTCTTCCCTTGCCCCGTCTTCAAGGTGGAACAGCGCCTCGCTCAAGCTCGCGCTCGCCTTGTCGAGGACAGAGAACTTCATGGCGTCGGCCTCTGCGCCCGGGCCGAACGCCGATTTCGCCGCCAGGACGGCGGCCGACTCGCCCAACCTGGTCAAGGCCACGTAGCCGAGCTTGTCTTTGTCCGCCTGCGAGGGGACGTAGGCGAGGCCGAGCCTGACCAGCTCCTCCGAGCCCTTGACCTTGTCTGGGTCGACCCTCGTGACCTTGAGCGCCTTCCCGCGCGGATCGCTCTCCGTGGTTTCGCTCAGGTTGCTCAGCTCCGTCGAACGGGGCCCTCCCCGCATGATGCACAGGCCCGCACGGGTCACCAGCTTCTTAGCTTCTGGGCTCAGCTTATCGAAGGCGGTCCTTGCTCTCCGGCGGTCGCTCAAGACGCGCGCTCCCCTGATTCGTCGATGGGCTCAATCGAGGACACGACTACACAACGATTGTTCGTCTAAAAAGCCCCAAGGCGCGCGGTTCCGAGGGGAGCAGGGGCCTCTGGAGGAGCTGGTCGCCAGGATAGACGGGAAGCCGCTCGTGATAGAAAGACGATAGGCCGGGTCCTTGACGCACCCCCACCGCACCCGCACGGGAGGGTGCGCCCCGGAACCAGCCTCTTTCCGCCGGAACGGCCTAGTTCTGCCTAGTCCCCATCCGCTCCGACGGCTGCGCCGCACCAGCCGACACCCCTCGGGACGATTCCTTGGGTATTCAGGGCGAGGCGTCCAACGGCGGGTCCTGGCGTCTTGTGTCCTCCAAGCCTCCCTTTCCTTGCACCATCGCCGCATCCCAGTTGGTTATCCGCCAGCTGTTGAGTTGCATCAGGAGAAAGAGGGCGTCCTTCAGCTTGAAGTCGCGAGAGCTTGTCCAGAGCCTGTCCAAAATCTGGCCCTCGAAGTTGAGGGTCCACTGGAGCAGTGTCTCCATCGTGCCCTCCTCCGCCTCCGTGGGGCCGAGCAGCCTGCTGCTCAGGAAGCCTAGCTGGCACATGCTCTCTTGGATGTCTTCGAGGTCTCTACGCCGTCGGCCTTCCATAGGGTCTATTTTCATTCTATCACCTCCACTCTGGCCCGGTGGTTCCGCAGCTTGAGATATCCCGTCCTCACGTCCTCGTTCGGCACGAGGACAAGGAACGGCTTGCCCGTCAGCCTGGTCATCCTCGCCTCTAGGTCGTCGGTCCTTCTCTTCTTGCCTGTCTCGCACTCGATGTACTCCGCTTCCGTCTCGACGTCGGGGGCGTCCTCTCCTGATTTCGCGACGTGCAGGACCTTGAGGCCTGCCTGCTCCTGCTGCTTCGCCGCCCTGGCGACCATCCACCTATGCAGGCCGGACTCGTTGGTAGGGTCCCCGCCCAGGTAGTGGAGAATCGCCCTGTTCCCGTTCGGAAGTATGAACCAAGTCTTCTCCACCTCCCCCGCCCGCACTAGCTTCTCAAGCTCCCTTCTGACGTCGAGCTTCGCCTCGCCCTTGTCAACGTCATACCTCTGGCCGAGCCGGCCCGACAAGTCCGACACCCAGACGACGCCTTCCGACGACAGGGCGTCCCTCACTTCCCTGTTATAGTCCATGGCCATCGCGTCTTTGCGGGCCGATGGGAGCCCCTCGAGTGCCTGGGCCAATGGTGGTGGACTTGCGTCCGCCTCTCCGTCCAGGCCGAAGGTGTAGACGTCCACCTCCTCATGCACGAATTTCGACTTCGCGTCCACGAACCGATGCTTCGGCAGCTGGGATGCCGTCCAGGCGAGCATTGGGTCGATTGTCCTCAGCGCTTCCAGGTCCGCCTGGGAGGAAGTGTAGAAGACATACTGCGACGCGAACTGGTTCCTGACGTCGTCCTCGATGTCCGTGAAGTTCTGGGTCGAGGTCCAAAGGGCCCCCCTCTCCCGAATCTCCCTCGCCATCTCCCTCAGGATTGAGTGGTACTTCTCGAACGTCCCCCTCGTCAGCCTGTGGGCCTCGTCGACGTAGACGATCGTCTTCTCCTCCGTCTCTTCCGTCGTCCTCTTCTTCAGGCTGTTCCAGATGGCCCTCAGGAGGAGCTCTGCGTAGAACGCCTTCGCGGAGTCCGCGAGGCCGGAGAAGTCCAGCACGAGGTCGAGGCCGTTCTCAAGCGCCTGGTTAATCAGGTCGGCCTTCTTCGGGTCGGCTTCGGGGGGCTTGAGGGACATGGTCTGCTCCCGCACGAAGAAGAGGGCCGACAGCTGCACCCTGTCCTTCGTCTCGTCTATCCTGCGTTCCAGGTTGCGGTCGAAGTCCTTCCAGGAGGCGCAGTCGCAAGCGAGCTCCCTGACCAGGGACGGGATCTGGCTCGCGGTCACGCCGATAGCGCTGACGGGGTAAGCTATCGCGAAGGCGCTCACCATGGCCTCCGCATCTGTGAACGGGTTCGGGGCGAGCTCCGCGACGTCGGCGACGGGATAGCCGATCCGTAGGTGAGTGTCACCCGCCTTGAACGAGAAGACGACTATCCTGCGCTTTCCCTCGAACTTCCGCAGTAGGAGCCTGACCAGGCTGCTCTTACCGGCCCCCGACGCCCCGGCTGCGAAGACGTTGGTGTTCTCCTTGCTCTCGATTTGTTCGACCTCCTTTATCCACTTGAACCTGACTTCTTCTACCCGATACGGCTCGGTGCTAGCCTTCTCGCCCGTGTTCTTCCGGACGACTCCGACGAAGCCGACGTGACCGGGGGTCGGTTTCTGCTCTCCTTCCCATTCGTTCCAGAGTCTGAGCCCGCGGCTGGTCTGATACTCTACTTCATCCCTGCCGACCCCGTACTTGGCTTCGAGCTCCTTCCAGCGTTTCTCTTCCGCTTCCTTCCTTTTCTTCTCCTCGTCTTGCTCGCGGTGCCGCCGCCGCCAATACTCTTCGTCTGCTTCCTTCCTCTTCTTCGACCTCCGGGCATCGACAGTCATGACGACCGAGACCGCGGCGACTCCCAGAGCCATCGCCACGACGAGGTCGAAGGTGGTCATGGAGACTCTCCCTCCAGCGGACTCGGAGCAGTGTCCACCAGCCTCCACCTGACCTGTCCGTCGATGATCATGATGCCTACCACTTTGCCCACCGCGCTCCTGAGCGAGCTGGGCGCTCCTTCCACCGGAATCTGGAACCTGCGGGTGGCTTCGATGACTGCCAGGCCGTTCCTGTCTACGGCAACGAGCTTCCCTACCACCTCCGACAGCTCACCAATGGAGGTGACATCGAAGCCTGCGGCGACGTGCTCTGACGTCGACGAATCGTCGACAGGTTCGGTGGCATGGCCGCCCTCGCCCGCATACCTATAGTTCACCCTACTTTAGCCCCTCCCTAAACTGCTGGGTTCGAGACGCTTATATAGTTTATCCCCCTACTAAACTGCCGTGAGCGCTACCACAGGCAACGCAAGGGACAAGATTCTCGAGGCGGCCAAGTCCCCACAGCGGTGGACAGACCTGCTCAGAGCGACGGACGTCACGCCGAAGAGGCTCCTCGAACTGCTCAACGACATGTCGGACAAGGGATTTGTGACAAAGGACAGCGAAGGCAGGTATGTGCTGACCGAAAGGGGGCGCGAGGCCCCCTCTCGCGAAAGGAAGAAGACGCACTTCGAGACGGTCCTCGAGCTGGCGTCGAGGTGCGATTCCGCTCAGACCGACGTGAAGAAGTACCTCATCCATCTGTACCCCGACCTGTCGTGGGTCACGGGCTCGTACACTACGGAAATCGGTCGGTGGAGGGAGACCGGCCAGTGGAAGAAGCTGGGGGAGTCCTTCGGCGAACTGTCCGATCAGTCAGACGCCCTGATCCAATTGGAAAACGACTTCCATCAATTCCTCGGCGAAGTCTTCGGGCCAGGATGGCGCTACGAAGTAGGGTACAGGAAGGGGACCGGATGGAGCCCGCTTGCGGGTTCCGAAAGGGACGCCGAGAGGCTGTCGAAGGAAGGTATGGAGCTGCCTGAGTTCGACCCGGGGCTGAAGTACACACCCTCAGGGGTGGACAAATATCAGGAGGACTACCTGATGAAGGCGGCTTTGAAGGGCTGGAATGACGCCGTGAATCACGCCCTGAAGATGTACGACAGCGCGATGAGGGTGATCGATGGGCTGGAAGCTCCAAAGGGCGAGCCATTCAAGGACGCGCTGGGGTTCATGGAGGCGAAGAATATCCTGGGGAGAACACATGAGACTCTTCGGGAGTGCCTCGTCGATTTGGCTGGCAAGAAGGAGACAGCCGGAGCGCACCATCGACACAGGGCAGCTCGGGGTAGCGTACAAGATAGTCGGCGTAGCCCGACCTGACGGTATTCACATTAGCGAACGAACCTAGTGAAACCGACCTTTAGAGAAGCTCTCTCGCCAACCCATTCAGCATGTCGTCTGTGACGTACTTCATAGAGAAAACGTCGACGTCATCTGATTAATCAGTTCTGTCACGAACAAACTACCGTAGGTTTTCTCTGCGGTGGCGCGATGAACCCTACGCGCGGTTGCTGACTAGCCGCCTCATTTGGGAAGATTCCAGTTGGGGAGATTCCAATTGAGTGGGTTTGTCTGCGTCTTCGTGCGCACCACCTTCGAGCCTTTGCTCCTGTTGCATGGAGGGCAGAGAAGCCGAAGATTGTGTGGCCTATCAGGACCGCCTCGAGCCTGCGGATGTATACAATCAACCTCCATGACATCGATGGGAACGTCCGGCCACAGCCTGGACAACGTATCTCGCCAGTCAGCAAGTCGATTTGGTTGTTTGCCCTAGCGATGGCCTTCTTGTCCTAGAGAGACCAACCCAATTGATTCTTGACGCCTCTGGACCAGCAATCCTCAAGATAAATGCTATCCTGTTCATGATTCTTCACGCATATAAGATGGCGGCAGTGTACGTTTGATGGTTGGGCTTCGAATTCGCCTCGCTGCAATTTGAGGACATTGCCAGTCGGATTACTAAGCTTGGAGTGGACGCCGATGCCTACAAGGCTCTATGTGAAGAGTACTTTCCATTGGCCGAGGCGCATCTGAAGTTCAAAGAATACCTGAAATTCAAACAGGATGGGAAGCTCAAGCAACTCAAGTCGCTTGCGGAGCATTGTGCTGGAGAGCTGCCGAAGTTCAAGAAGTTCGAGTGGGAAGAAGTTGTCTTGGACACGCTGGCCTCAATCAAACTACCAAGGAAGAAATTCGATTACATCTTTGGTCACGAAGACGAAGAGAAGGACCTCTATCCCGCAATTCTTAGATTCCTAAAGCACAGGTACAAGCCCGAAGAGGTTTTCGACACCTCCAGCGTTCGCAGCAAGTTCGTCAGGTTCGCGGATTTTACAATAGCGAAGAGAGGCCTCATAGGCACCAAGATTCTATCCCTTGACGCTAAGACGAAACCAGCCGCGTTTGACCACTTTCTCAACCAAGCGGATGACTTCCAGAAGTTTTCTGACGAAGTATACTTGATAGCGACTCCCGGGCTGATTCTTGAAGCAGGCAAGAAGTACGGCCGAATCTCAGACGCGGAGTCGACAGTCATCGATAAGTTGGAGAGAGCAGGAATGGGGGCGTACGTCTTCGACAGGACTTCTGGCGAATTCAGTCTGCTTCTTGAGCCCGGAAGCAACGATGTGGACAAACAAGCGAAGAAGAAAGCGCTTGAAGAACTGAGTCTGCTATGACAGAATGGCTGGCACCTGGAGAAGAGATTAAGGCTCGGTATGACGATTTGTACATTACCAATACCAGGGTTATCAAAGCTGACGAATCCTTCTTCTCGTTCGATTACACCTCCATCAGACTTGAACACGTTTCGTCCGTTACAGCCCGCAAGAGGACCAGACTGAGCCTTGTTGTGATTGGAGCGACCATGTTCGTCCTGTTCACAATCTTCCTCCTGCCTACGCTCTTTGTTGCGTATGTTCCAGCCTACAACGGTTACATGTCGACTACATTCCTAGTTCTTGCCGTATTGGGCGTAGTTTTGATTGTCCTAGGGTTTATTCTGGGCCCGAAGACAGTGACCTTCGAATCTAACGGGGGGAAGCACCTCGTGCACAAGCTCTCCAGTCCGTCCGAAGCCAGAGAGATTCTCGCCATGTTCGGCGCACTCGGTAACCATGTACAGTAGGAGATTCCGTCTCGGTGTAAGCACAAGGAAACTTGTGTACGGCTCGCAGTCCATCTGAATCTTGTCAGTTTGCCAACTGGGATGTTCGTCGTCAACAGTCTAGACTGACTTTCTCACTCTCTTGTTGACCCAAACCACTGCCAACTCAGCTCCCTTTCGAAGCTTTCAATCGCTGACTTAATCGAGTCGTCCAGGGTTCCTACCTTCGGTGCCGTAATCACGCTGTCGAAAAGGACTCGAATCTCCTCGTCCCGGTTCGCATGTCTGACGGAGTAGGCATAATCTCGGTCACCACCCGTGCGGAAGTCTATGCCTTTGTTCTCAATGCTCTCGGTCGCATATCTCAACGACCTCTCCAGCTTCACTTCAATCCCGACGAAGACTGGCTTCCTCCTAATCGAGCGAAAGAACCTGTTCAACGCGCTATACGTCTTCCCTCGAATAATCAGGGTGACTACTCTCCCTTTGTTTATGCGCCTATCCCCGTACAAGAAAGGATTGTTCTGGTTCGCATTGGTGTTATCATAGGATTCCTGAAGGGAAGCGCTTAACGCAAATCTTTCCTTTGTGAAGTCTTTCCCAATCAGCCGAGTAATTTTCTGTCCATAATCCGCGTGCAGCTTGTCCAAGAGGCTCGCGATTTGAGGGGCCGTAAAACCGTCTGGTTGGGGCGACCCCTGTCTTTCCACGCCGAAATTAGGGGTAGGTGGCTCCCTTAAGCATTCACGCGAAATGCACTACGGTTAAGTAAGAATCCACGAACGAGGCGAGGGATGGACTCCCCGAGGAGTATAACGTCTCTGGGACTCCTTGTCCTATTCGTTTCACTCTTCCTTGCGTGGTTCCCAAATGGCACAAACATATCTGGAATGTACCTTCTCAATGGGCAGTTCAATACGGCCGCCGTTTCCTCGTCCTCAGCCCCCGCACTTACCGTAACTTTTCTGCTCTATCCATTGGGTCTCTTGATAGCGCTCAGGGCATCTTGGAAGAGGAGCATATCACCATGGCAGGTTCTGGTCATCGTACCCTCCATTGCCTGGATTCTCTATCAAAACCAGGAGGGGGTCTCAGTGACGCCTGGACCGTTGGCGGGCCTCTTGGGTGGACTGGTCTTGGTGGCTGGTTATTCCACCAATGTCTGGATGTTGCGGCGCTATGGTATCAGCCGAGGAAACGATTATCCTCGGAATGAGTATCGGCCCAAGGAGTATCGGGGTCGGGGACGGTACAGTCATTTCTCCCGCCCACGTGGTAACATCAAGTTACTTGCTGGTATCTGGGTCCTCTTGGCGGTTGTAGGCTTCCTGCTAGGAGGTGCATATCTGTGGTTCCCTGCGTATTACTGGTATCTTCCCGGACTTGTCGCATTCGTAATCGGAATTTTCGGAGGCCTCCGGATTTGGAGATATGCCATGCGAGTCAACAGTGTCCAAAGCGCGTGGACCACGAGAATCGTGATGACACTAGGGCTCTTCATAACGGGGTTTCTCATATTCATGCTGTTTGTCGGCACTACGATAGCTGACGTTTCTCTGAATTCATCCACTCAGTATGCGCTTCAGCCGAGCGTCGCCAACGCAGCCGCCAATGTTGGCACCGGATTCATGATGAGCCTCATTGCATTTATCGTTCCATCCTTTCTGGCATTCGGTGCAGGGGAAGCATATCTGCTTTATCGCCTTGGGCACCACTATACAATATCTTCAGGGTTCTGAATGTGATGCTCGGTCCCAGCCCGTCCGGCACCTATGCCCCAGCGTTAGAGTGAGGCATTCCCAGATGAGCCGCGATGAATCTACACTCGTAGTTTCGGCACACACGCCAAGTAGCTCTTCCTGAGTTCCTCCCTGTCGATGTGGTTGTAGATGTCTATGGCCTCCCTCCTGCTGTCCCCCCTCAGCTCCTTGACGTACTCCCTCGGCATCCCGTTCCTTAGCAGGAACGTCGTGAAGTAGTGCCGGAAGCAGTGGGGCCCGAAGTGGTCCTCGAGTCTTGGCGAGTTCGGCTTATGGAACCCGAGCGCCTCGGCGTACTTCGTCACCGCCGAGTAGAGGCTGCTCCTGTCGAGCCTCGTCAGGCTCTGGTAGCTGACGAACAGCGCCTGGGTCTTGGGCGCCAGCCTCTCCCAGTACGCCAGCCACCTCCTGAGCGCCACCGCGCACTCCTCGTCGAAGAAGACGACCCTATTGCTCCTCTTCGCCGTCGGCTTCAACTTGACCGAGTCGTCCCTCCAATCCACCTCTCCTACGTCGAGGTTGAGGAGCTCCCTCCGCCTTATCCCCGTCTTCGCGAACACCAGCGCTATCGCCCTGTCCCTCGGGTCGATGATGGAGTTCACCAGCCGGCTCATCTCCTCCACGCTCAGAAGCCTCCTCTCCATCTGCTCGCTCCCGTCCTTGTACCTCCGCAGGTACCTCTTCCTAAAGGGGAGCACCACGTTCGTGGCCATCCTCCCTTCGAAGACAAGGTACTCGTAGAAGGCGGATATCGCCGCATACACGTTCTCCACCGTCTTGTACCTCGCCGACCTGGACCTCAGGAGCTCGAGGTACGAGGTCAGGGTCCGCAGGTCAATCTGGTCGTACCTAGTCTCCTGCGCCCGCAGGAACTCGAGGAAGTGCCGCATGCACCAAGTGTAGTGGTCGACGGTCTCCTTAGTCAGGCCCCTGAGCTCGCAGTCGTGCCTGAACCCCTCCATCGGAGCCGATTGGGCGCTCTCGACGATTTCTAGCCTCTCCATTTCCACCACCTCCCGTCGTATTCTACCAGTTGGTAGGCCTCAAGCGACTCCAGCTGCCTCCGAATCCCCTTGACCTGCTCGGACTCCCTCGGGTCTACGTGCAGCCTCGCCAGGATCGCGTCCGTCTCGACCGCCCTCCCCTTCCTCAGTAGGTCCAGTAGCGCCTTGTCGAACCTCCTCTCCCCGACGAACCCTGCCTCCACGAACGGCTGCGCCCTCAGCCTCTTGAGCTCGTTGTCGAGGTTGTCGCTCAGCATCTTCAGCATCCTGTTCTCCTGCCTGAGCTTCTCGTTCTCCTCCAGCAGCTCGCCCTTCTCCTGCCGGAGCCTCTCCCCGTCCGCCGCGAACTCCGCCTTCAGGACGCGCTCCGCCCTGCCTCCCTCGGGCGCCAGCGACTGCATCACCTTCATCATCACGAACTTGGACACGGATCTCTTCTCCTCCGCCGCCCTCCTCTTCCAGTCCTCCACCATCTCCACGCTCGGGAGGTAGATGTACAGCGAGCGCTGCTTGATCGTCTCCGTCTTGCCCCGGGGGATTTTGGCCATGCCCGGAGTCGGAAGAGGGCCGTTTCTATATATAGTTTTACTGGTAAGAGGTGCCGCGGGTCGGATTTGAGCCGACGACACTCCGGTCTTCAGCCGGATGCTGATGAGCTGTGAGGTCTCCATAGCCTTCAGGCGTGAATCAGGCTGAGCTACCGCGGCACAGCCAATCCGCTGCACGAGGAGTGACTTAAGACTTTGCGCTGTTTCATTACTTTGGGCCATGTCTCATCTCCTACCAGCCGATCTGACAATATTTGACAGAAGGCATCGGACATCGGCCTCGACCCAAGTACAGTCTCTGATAGGCGAGCGACTCTGACTAGAACTCGCTCTCGGCTGCTGCTTCAGACCATTCTCCGCCTGATTCGATTGGGGTGACCCTGCCGAAGAGGAGCTTCATGCACGAGGCCACCTCTGAAGCGGCGGGCGCCTGTGGGAAACGGCTGCGCCGGCCACGACCGTCTGAAATCTGCGCCCGGTGCGAAGCCCGCGGGGCCGAAGTTAAAGTGGTCCCTTTTCAGGCCCCTGGACGGCTTTGAACTTCGGCTTCTTCTCTCCGGGCAAGAAGGAGCGGAAGATATTCGACGGGATATTGGGCCTG
>JAFMAD010000011.1 GCA_029785195.1 Nitrososphaerota archaeon | reverse complement strand
ACCAGATGATGGAGGACGGACAAGTCCACGACTGACGTCACGCGCGAAACGAACGCCAAACGCGTCAACAAGTTTCCTGACGGAGACGTGACGAACCCGTTTACGCGGCCGTGCTAGTCTCTATTTTGAGGTCCGAGGCAGATAGATTCCAAGAGTTAGGTGCCGCGGGTCGGATTTATCACTACCTAGGTGGGCTCAAATCCGATTCATGTAAGGCAAAAGCCGAACAATCACACAACTCCTGACGAATCTGGAGTAGTCTGCGGCTCGAATCGATGACCAAGGGTTGACCACTGTGGACGCAGGTCGGCTGAAGGGCACCTCGGGATTGGTCAGTGCGATCTTCCGAATTCAAGTTTCTGAGCTTTAGCGCCAGGGTATCCGAAAGGTCGCCAATCATTCATACATCGACTTCGGCCAGGAGGAGCCCGCGTGCCAAGAAATATCATCATTTCTTATATAACATTCTATGTGGTGGCTGGTACTGACTTGGTGTTTCGGTCAACCAAGGTCTACACGATTATCGAAGACGAATCTTTGGAGAGCCTGGCCCGTGGGTTAAGAGGCAAGAAGACCTCAAAGGTCTTCACCGACCCAGAAGGGGAGGAACGAGATTTGGTCTCGGCCGTCGAGGAATTGGAATACGACGAACGCGAGGAGATCATTCGTGGACATCTTCGAATGGACACAGCGAAAATCTACACCGATAGAGACGGTGAGCAATCTGTTGGTTACGGATTAAGCGACGCCCCTTTCTTCATCGTAGAAGGAAGCACCCGACTGATAGTCCGGGCAAAGAAGGTAACCGCTAACACGACAGCGAATACCCTGAGCAGACTACTCTGGGGAAGGACAGGGCATATTCTAGAGAAGTTCTTCGAGACCAATCACATCCAGGCGTTCTTGAGTGGAAACCCGCATACCCCAGAAAAGATAATGTGGGCTGGTTTGACTCTGCCGGGGACGAACAGTGCCACTCTTGAAGGGTCTGACGTTAGTGAGTCTCCTGATTATGTCCACTATGACACACTTGGCGGCTCGAAGAGGTTTGTGAGGGTGAGGCTGAATGATAGGAACATTTCATTGAGTCTTAGTGATGAAGGAATAGTTACTTTTTACTCACCGCTCGACGACGGCCAAATCGAGGCGTTCCTTATAGAGAAGATCTGTCCGATATTATGAGAGCATGGTAGACCTAATTACTGTAGGTATCGCGATTATCGAGATTCCCCTCGTCGCGATTGCCACTATATTCTTCATGGACATACTGCCTAACAACATGAAACTGTGGATACAGTTCCAGGCACGGAGCTTCAAGAAGGGTTTCCAGAAGCCATCAATCGATGTGACCCTCATTAGCAAGACACCTGACATCACTCTGAAGAGGATCGACGCGGAAGAGCTCACCTCCAGACTGTCCGAGGGACTTGGAAAGGCTGGGTTCAATGTGGCCAAGAACGGATTCGATTTAGTCTCAGACTTGGTGGTCGGAGAGAGCGACACTCGCGTTCTGGTATCTCCCGCTGTATCTTACGAAGAAACGGAAGAGGAACAAGAGGATGGACAAGTGATCAAGAAAGAGCACACCTACATATCACAAGTCCAACTCTCCCTTGTCACAAAGGCGAAGTTTTCAGGCCTGGCTGAGCATCTTCTTGAACTAAGAGAGGCTCAACAGAAGGTCATCGATTCGATTAGAGAGATTGTATCTTTCCAGCCAAACCGAGTGCTCACATGCAAGCTAAACACGGTCAACGAACTAACAGGCATGTTGAGTAAATATAACATCAACTTGCTCAGCGCAAACTATGACAAGACTCGCATCGACCTTTCAGGTGATAAAATCATCATCACTTCCGAGAGCCTTACAGCTCCAGTTGTTGCGCTCCTGAGAAAGATGATTGTCATGTATTACTGATGCTCGTATCCTTTGAATTGTGGACCACTGGCGAGTGCAAGAATAATCATGTCGGAAAACCGAGTCTGTCGCTGTCAAAATACCGGACCCATTGATATCACTTCAAGGTTTGTGAACAAAGGAACGCCGTCCTTATCCTTTGGACATTCGAAGTAGTGTCGCTTGCACAATCTGGTCTCTCGAATTTCTCCAGGATTGTCCCCACTTGCCCCATACTTCAGACGGGAGCGCACGACTATCATCGCCTTTCTAGTGCACATCACGTCTCCAATCGAGCAATTCAGCCCTCTCGCCTTTAGAGACTCAAATCGTCTAATGGTATCCTCGGAATAACTCCTACCCAAATCCACCCGCACTCGTAAGAAGTGATACCTGTCGGCTGCTTTCCTTTCGGAAGCCCTTATTCGACAAACATGGCGAATCGTTCAACAATGTTACAGTTGAAGGAGATATTTAACGCGCCATGCACAGCGTCACCAATCTACACACCTCGAGTCACCGGCCACCTTGACGATTTGTTCTCACTGCTTGCATGGTAACGAACGATGCGCCAAGGGCATCATGGTGATGTAAACAGAATGGAGTATGACCATGGCTCCAGTGGAGTTCGGTCGAAAATCGTAATATAAGATTGAAGTAATCCTTCCGCGTTTGCAAAGTCCTGAATCACTTCGGGCTCGGTCTCAGGCTCTGATGGATGATGCCAGCGCCATCTCCAAAATCAAAACGCTCTTTCCGACCCTCAACGAAGGGCAATTGGAGGCAATCCGGACAGCGGACGGCCCGCTCCAGATCATAGCGGGGCCCGGCTCGGGGAAGACGCTCGTGCTGGTGCTTCGCGCTCTCTATCTGCTCGTAACAGGCAGGGCTCAGCCAAGCGAGATTCTCGTGACCACTTTCACAGAGAAGGCCGCATTCGAGCTTCGGGACAGGCTGAACGAGTACGGGCGGCTCCTAGGGTACGACGGTCCCCTCTACGAGCTGAGGGTAGGCACGATACACTCTTTTTGCGACGA
The DNA here is from genome assembly GCA_029785195.1 of Nitrososphaerota archaeon. Classification (GTDB taxonomy): domain Archaea; phylum Thermoproteota; class Nitrososphaeria; order Nitrososphaerales; family Gagatemarchaeaceae; genus UBA183. The sequence continues at coordinate 24,152 of JAFMAD010000011.1, read as the reverse complement.
GAACCTGAGGAAGTACGTCACCCATTCCCCGCTCAAGAAGAACTACGAAACGCTCGACGAACTGACCCAGTCCCTCTTCCTCAACGAGCACTTCGCCGAGATTGTCCCCGATGAGATGAAAATCGGAAGCCAGTACTTTGGCCGGTGGGCATACAAGTGGACGGCGATCAGAGGCCTGACCCCGTACCTGAACAAGTCGGTGGAGGAGATGATCGACCCCGCTCAACTGAAGGAAGCCGCGGACGACTTCCTCAAGCTGCTGGGGAGGGCCCTCGCGAACTACGAGAGGGCGCTCTACAAAGCGAACAGGATCGACTTCGCCCACCAGCAGAAGCTCTTCTTCGACCTGCTGCAGGACGCGGAACTCCGAGACCGGATCAGGAGAGGCCTGAAGTACATACTGGTCGACGAGTACCAGGACACCAACTACATCCAAGAGCAGATCCTATTCGCGCTCGCGCAGCCGGGAAACAACATCTGCATCGTCGGGGACGAGGACCAGTCTCTCTACAGGTTCCGAGGCGCCACGGTGAGGAACATCCTCGAGTTCCAGACCCACTTCAAGGAGAGCAGGCAGATCGTCCTGGACGTGAACTACCGCTCCCACGAGAAGATCATAGACGCCTACAACGCCTTCATGGACGGGATCGACTGGAAGAGCGAAGACGGAAAGCTCAGCTACAGGTTCGCGAAGAAGATACGCCCCGACCCCGAGGGGCAATTCCCCGACTACCCCGCGGTCTTTTCAATTTGGGGGACGTCTCCCAAGGACGAGGCCAAAAGGTTCGCGGACCTGGTGAAGTACCTGAAAGACAGCGGGATCATCCAAGACTACAGCCAGGTGGCGCTGCTCCTTCACAGCGTGAGGCTCGAGCACAGCGGGAACTACCTCGACGCCATGGAGGCTCTGGGCATCCCCTATTTCGCGCCCAGGGCCAGGGCCTACTTCGAGAACGAGGAGGTCCGAGAAATCATCGGGTGCTACGCCGTGATTTTCGGGTTCTACGAGGAGATGGAGGAGCTAACTGGATTCTCCTTCCAGACGCTGATCAACTACGTCAACGACGCGATCTCAAGGTTGGGCCCCTACTCCCAGTCGAGCCCGCTCCTCACCAAGTACATCCAGGACAGGAACAGGGACATCGCGGGCCTGAAGCCCGGCGAGAGCTTGGACATGACGATGTCCGATTACTTCTACGAGCTCCTCGCTTTCGAGCCGTTCTCCTCCTACATGAAGAACGAGAACAGGGCTAGGAACTTGGCGACCTTTTCCCAGCTCCTGACCGAGTTCCAGAACTACTACCACGTCAAGCTGGTGACCGCGAGGAACAAGGACTGGATCAACAAGAAGCTCTTCGTCAGCTTCATCAAATTGCTGCTCGACAATGGGATAGACGACTACGAGGACCCGTACAATCCCATCCCCCAGGGGTACGTCCAGGTGATGACCGTTCACCAGTCGAAGGGGTTGGAATTCCCAGTTGTCGCCGTAGGGTCGCTCAGCGTCAACAAGAGGACAGCAAAGCAAGTCGATCGAGACCTCGCTGCGTTCTACCACCGTGCCCCCTTTGAGCCTGAAGAAAGGATTACGTTGTTTGACACCATGCGTCAATACTACGTCGCTTTCTCCAGGGCAGCAAAGCTCCTTGTCTTGACCGCAAGTGAGCGGCCGAAGGAGTACTTCGACCCAATCTGGCAAGGCCTCCCTCAGTGGCCTTACGTGGAGAAAGCCATACTAGAGACTCTTAGGTTCAAGGCGAGGAAGCAGTTCATTCCGAAGAAGTCCTACAGCCTTACCTCCCATATCAACGTCTTCGAAGTCTGTCCCCGACAGTATCAGCTTTACCAAGAGTACGCTTTCTCTCCCTCTAGGTCAGCAACGATGACGTTCGGGGTCCTCGTGCACCAGACGATTGAGGACATTCACAGGAGGGCGGTTGAGGGGAAGTTCAACGAGATCACGATGTCCGCCATAGCAAGTCAGTGGTTCGAATCGAATTACCAGAGCCTCCTTCTCGCAGGGATGCGCCCTCTTTCGTTCACGCGGAAGGACGCGGCGCTGAAGCACGTGCTAAGGTACTACCAGAACAACCTCTCGGAGCTTCACCGGGTGGTCGAGACGGAGGTCGATGTCTCCGTGGAGAAGCCCGACTACATCCTGACGGGGAAAATCGACCTGATCATGGGGAAGGACGGGAAGCTGGAGGTCCTTGACTTCAAGACGCAGAAGAGGCCGAAGCCCGGGGACCCGCTCGCCGAACGGTACTACAAGCAGCTCTGCCTATACTCCCACATCCTGAGGGAGAGGCACGGCAAGAACCCCGAGCGGCTGTACATCTACTGGACTGCGGAGAAGGCAAGGAGGGCTGCGCTGATGGAGTTCCCCGTAGATGAAAGGAACATACAACAGGCGGGAGAGCACTTCGACGAAGTCGTCAGGTCAATCCGCTCTGAGGACTACGAAGTCAGGTCCCCACCGGCCTCGACGGTCTGCAAGGAGTGCGACTTCAGGACCTACTGTGATGGGCAGGGAATTATCAAGTTCAAATTCAGACACTCCAAAAGGCTGATGCGAGGCAGCTGAAATCATGGTCGACCTCGACATAAAAGATGCTCAAGTGGTCTGGCCTGAGAAATTCGACGCAAAAGGAAAGGTCCGCGACACAGGGAGATGGGACCTCCCATTCCAAATAATCGAAGCAGTCAAAGAAGCGAGAGCTACGCGAGAGAAAGGAAGCGGCGGTCGCCAAAGTAGTCTCTTTGATGTATGGTCTGGAGATAGCGGCAGCGACCTGAGCTCTGACTGGAAAAACAAACTGATTTGGGGAGACAACAAATACGTTATGTCTTCGCTTCTGAGTAGACTTGCAGGGCAGGTGGATCTGATCTATATCGACCCGCCATTCAATACCGGGGACGATTTCTCTCACGACATCGAAATCGGCGACGCGGAGGTAACCAAGCAACCCTCAGCAATAGAGGTTAAGGCGTACAGGGACACCTGGGGGAAGGGTACTTCCTCATACTTGGATATGATGTATGATCGGTTGTGCCTGATGAAAGACTTGCTGTCGCCTAAGGGCTCGATTTACATTCATCTCGACTACAACGTGAGTCATTACGTCAAGGTCATGATGGATGAGATTTTCGGCAGAGAGAATTTCAGAAACGAAGTCATCTGGAGGAGAACCGGAGCGCACGGACCTTTGAAGACCTATGGTCCGATTCACGACACGATACTTTACTACACGAAATCAGATGAGTACTGCTTCAATATCATCAAGCGTCCATACATGCGAGGCCATGTGGAGGGCCGCTATACCGCCGACTCATCAGGCCGATTGAAATTCACCAGCGGAGGCAATGTCTTGACTGGTGCAGGGGCCACTGAGGGAGAATCCGGCCAGCCCTGGCGCGGATTCAACCCGAGTGCAAAGAATAGGCATTGGGCCATACCAGGGTTTCTAACGGAGCAAATGCCGGATGAATTCAAATCCCTCGGTGTTCTTGAAAAGCTGGAAACCCTATACAAGAAGGGCCTGATTGAAATAAAGCCAGACACGGCTTGGCCAACCCCAGTAAGATACCTGACCACTACGAATCAAGGACAACCACTTCAGGATATCTGGGCTTTTCAACCATATACGGAAGGGTCAGTATACGGAACAAAGGAAGGGATCGACGCAGATGTAAAATGGCTCGGTCCGACCGATCCCGAGCGTCTGGATTTCCCAACACAGAAACCCGAAGGCCTTCTGGAGAGGATAATCGCATCTTCGACCAACGAGGGAGATCTTGTCGCCGACTTCTTCTGTGGCTCAGGAACTACACTCGCAGTAGCGGAAAGATCGAGAAGGCGGTGGATTGGATGCGATATGAGTCGGTTCGCGGTGCACATCGCTCGAAAACGACTGCTCGATATAAGGGATTGCAGGCCCTTCGAGATTCTCAACCTGGGCAAATACGAAAGGCAGATTTGGCAGGGCCTAAGCTTTTCAGGGAGTCAGGGGCAATCAGTAATCTACGAGTATCTTGCCTTCATACTGAAGCTCTATGATGCACAACCAATTTCGGGATTCCAGAGCATCCACGGCAGAAGAGGCCCCGCATTCGTTCATGTTGGATCTATCGATGCCCCAGTGACGATTGACGAAGTGATGGCTTCTGTCGTCGAATGTGAACTTGCGAAACAATCGGAGATACACATTTTGGGGTGGGAATGGGAGATGGGAATCCACGATTTAGTCGAAACCGAAGCGAAGAAGAAGGGGGTGAAAGTGCTTTTGAAGCAAATCCCTAGCGATGTCATGGACCCGCAGGTTTCGAAGGAGGATGTCCACTTCTTCGACCTAGCTTACGTGCAGGCCAGAGCAACTGTCAAGAAGACATCAGTCCAGTTGGAATTGCAGGATTTCGGGATACCCAGCAGCGACCTAATCAGAGATGAAATTAGGAAGAATATCCGGCACTGGTCCGACCTCATTGACTACTGGGCCATAGACTTCGACTTCAAGAACGACACCTTCCTCAACAGCTGGCAGGCTTACCGGACACAGGAGTCCCCAAGGCTGGAGCTCAAGTCTGCGAGCCACGATTACGAGAAGCACGGGAAGCATCAGGTCCTGGTGAAGGTCGTGGACATCTTTGGAATAGACAGCTCGAAGCTGTTGGAAGTCGAAGTCTGACTTGCAGCGTTCTGTAATACCTTACGACAGACTCCTTCCATTCAACCCGGAGCGCGGACCCGGTATTGAACCGACATCATACATGGTCAAGAAGGGGGAGGGGTACGAGATCGTCCGCGGACGCCGTCCCAGCAAGATGCTCCTGGTGGACAAGCTCAGAGACTCGGTGAGGTCATGGAGACGCGGGGGGTACAAGGGAGCCTCGGATACGACGAAGGAACTCTTCTCCTTCTGGTTCGAAGAAGATCACATCATCGACGGCAGGAAGTTCGAGTACTATTACGCCCAACGTGAAGCGGTTGAGACGATCGCCTATCTCGTTGAGGTGGAGGGTTTCACCGATGTCCTCCCAATGATCAAGAAGTACGCGACGCTCGAGCAGGAGTCGCTCCTCTCCGACGACATGGTCTTCGAGACTCCCGACGGGAAAAGGTCGATCAGGAGATACTTCCCAGAAATCAAGCAGGTCGGCACCCAGGACCTGCCTGACAAAGGGCTCAATCGGTACGCCGTGAAGATGGCCACGGGGTCGGGGAAGACCGTCGTGATGGCCCTCGTGATGGTCTGGTCCTACTTCAACCGCCTTCGGGAAGGCAAGACGAACCTGGCGAACAACTTCCTCCTCGTTGCGCCCAACGTCATAGTGTTGGAACGACTCGAGCGAGACTTCCTCAACGGGGAGATCTTCCGCCAGCTCCCCTTGATCCCGCCCTACCTGAGGGGCCAATGGAGTTTGAAGGTTATCACGCGGGGGGACACCGGTATCCCCAGTCCCTCGGGGAACTTGTTCCTCCAGAACATCCAGCAGCTGTATGAGTCGAGGGATGTCGACAGATGGTCCCCTGAGAACGCTGTCCAGGCCTTGCTTGGGAAGCCTGCCCAGAAGGCGGTCGAGAAGAGCGCCCTTTCGGTGCTGCACTACGTCCGGAACTCGGAGAACCTCCTGGTCATGAACGACGAAGCCCACCACGTTCACGACGAGGACCTCGCCTGGCACAAGACACTGACAAGCCTTCACCGGTCGGTTCCCGGTGGTCTCAAGCTCTGGCTCGACTTCTCGGCCACCCCGAAGGACCAGAACGGGACATTCTTCCCCTGGATTGTGGTGGACTATCCCCTTGCCGAGGCTGTCGAAGACGCGATAGTGAAGGCCCCCGTCATCCTCCACACCGTGAAGAAGAAGGACCCGGAGAACGTGAACCAGGACAACGTCACCACCAAGTACCGTCCCTGGATTACAACGGCCTACGAGAGGTGGAAGCAGCACAGCGAGTACTACTCGAAGCTAGGGAAGAAGCCGGTCCTCTTCGTCATGGCCGAGAAGAACGTCTTCGCCGACAGCCTTGCGGAGCTGATCAGGACTCTGCCAGGGATCAAGCCCGAAGAAGTACTGGTCATCCACACAGACAACGAAGGAGAAGTGAGGAAGGCGGATCTCGAAGACCTGAGGGTGAAGGCGAGGGAAATCGACCTCCCGAAGAACAAGGTGAAGATAGTGGTCAGCGTCCTGATGCTAAGGGAAGGATGGGACGTCCAGAACGTCACAATAAGCCTCGGGTTGAGGCCGTTCACCGCGAAGGCGCAGATCCTCCCTGAGCAAGCGGTGGGGCGCGGCCTCCGTCTCATGTCCGGGATCAGCTCGGATACGAGGCAGACTCTGGAGGTCATCGGGACAGAGGGCTTCGAGGACATCATCAAGGAGCTGGAACAGGAGGGAGTAGGAATCGCCACATTCACCACTCCACCCCCTCTGCCCATCCACATCGAGCCGATCAAGTCAAGGCTAGCCTTTGACATTGAGATCCCGCAGACAGAGCTCCTGTACTCGAGGGACTACAGGCAGCTGTCCGAGGTCGACCCGCTCAAGATCGAGTCATTGAAGAAGTCACAACTCCTGACTGACCCTCAGAAGCTCGTCATCACAATGGAATTCGCCACCACGAAGACGTACCTCGGGACCATTCAGATCGAGCCGACCGTCATCCCCACCGCGACAGAGCTCCTTTCGCACATCACCAGCGAGGCAATCAAGAGAGCGAAACTCGTCGGAAGTGACTTCGCCGCAGTCTACCCCATCGTGAGAAGGTACGTCAGCGAAGTCTGCTTCGAGAAGAAGGTTGACCCCGAGCAGGAGGCAGTTCGGGCGAAGCTCTCGGATGTCGACATCGAGAACGCGATCATCTCTGTGGTAGCGAAGGCTCTGGGGACGGCATCAGTCGTGAAGAAACCGGTCAAACTGACGCAGGAAGGAGTGGTCCTTTCGAAGACTCCGACCTTCGTCTGGAGGAGGCCGCACGTCGAGGCCAAGCACACAATATTCAATTTCGTCGCCTGCTACAACGATTTCGAAGTCAGGTTCGCCGAGTTCCTCGACCACGCGAGGGACATAGAGAAGTTCGCTTCGCTCGCTGAGAGGAACGTCGGCTTCAAGCTTGACTATCTGAGCTCGAAGGGAGCCATCAGGTTCTACTACCCGGACTTCGTGGCGGTCCAGAAGGTGGGGACAAAGTCCGTGAGCTGGATAATCGAGACCAAAGGGAGATTCTGGGAGGACACGGACAAGAAGGAGGCCGCGGTAAGGAATTGGTGCTCTGAGGTTTCGAAGATGACGAGGCAGGAGTGGAAGTACGCATTGGTACCGCAGGAGACGTTCGAGAAGCACGATTACTACGACTTCGCAGAACTCCAAAACTACTTGAAAAAGGAGGGTGATGCTTAGCATGGTAAGCGGACCTGAACCAATCAGTATGCTGGTCGAAAAGGCAGTGGATGGCAGACTCGATATCCCGGAGTTTCAAAGGGGTTTTGTTTGGCGGTCCGACCAAGTGAAGGCGCTTGTGGATTCGCTCTTCAGGAACTACCCAATTGGACAGATCCTCCTGTGGCGCAACAAGAACTACGTATCGCCAAGATCGACTCTTAATGGCCTAGTCGACGTAAGCTGGATCGTCGATGGTCAGCAGCGCACTACGGCTCTTTGCTTGCTGTTCAAGAGGAAACCTTACTGGTACGACTCAAAGGATTGGAATGACCGTGTCGAGAAGATTGAAGTCTACTTCAACGTGGTTCCCCAGGGCGGTGTGTTCAATTTCTCTCTGAGAAGCGCCAGCATCGAAAACAAGCCCGAGTGGGTCGGTGTCAGCGACATACTCAACCTGGACAAGACTGAACTCGCTTCGAAAGCCCGTGCCATTGTCAAGAAGATGGGTGTCGATTCGGATGAGAGGTTCACTCAGATATTCAATTCCATCCAGCAGTTACACAGCTTGACCGAGAAAACAGTGTATGAACAAGAGATAGCTCATGTGCCTGAAGACGTTGCGGAGATCTTTGGTAGACTCAATTCTGCCGGGACCAAAGTGAAAGAAGCAGACATCTTCATTGCTTTGATGGCTGCAAGAAACAAGGACTGGGTACGAACAAAGTTCTTGCCATTCATCGATGATCTTGAGGAGGATGGATTCGAACTAGAGCCAGGTATCTTCGTAAGGACAATGACGAGCATCGCCGTAGGAAAGGCAGACCTTGAAGATGTGGGAAATGACTTCTGGTCCCAGAACTTGATGGATAACTGGACGAAGACAGAGGATGTCATAACCGACGTAATTCAGAGCCTTCGCCAGAAGGGAATTCTCAACTCGGACATTCTACCTTCGAAAAATGCTTTGATTCCTCTTTTCATTCTCCGGAGTAAGTTTGGTAGCTCGATCAAATTCGACCATGCTTTTTATTGGTTCCTGTTGGCATCCAGGGACGGAAGATATGGTGGCTCGTCCAACACGATTCTTACTACTGACGCGCAGACCATTCTAAAGGCGAGCAGCTTTGAAGGGGCGGTCAAATCCCTCCTGGGAGAACTCAGCACAACCGACGTCATCGATCAGCCCGATTTCATGACCACGTATAACAGAGACAAATTCCTGGCTATGCTAACCTATCTGACGATTTTCGACAAGGGTGCTATGGATTGGCTCGAGCAGGACCGCAGGATTGGCTACGACAAGAGCAATGCCGTACTGAACCGCGGTTTCAAACCTGAATGGAATCACTTCTTTCCAAAAGGGAAGAGGGTATTGAGAGCCGCGGGATACGACTTCACAGATGAAGAAGTGAACGCGCTGGCGAACATCACAGTCATTACGGAGCGGGCTAATCGTACCATTTCGTCAAACCCTCCTGAAACATATATCAGCAAACTAAAGATTCCCACCCCATACCTTGATCAACAACTGTTACCAAAATCAAGACCATTCGAAACGGGCAAGTACCGAGAGTTCCTAAAGGAGAGGTCATTGTTGCTCGCTCAGGCGGCCAATGACTACCTGAAGAAGCTTAAACCCTAGAATCCTGTCATTCGTTTCAATGTGGGCAGAACTCCAAGGGGACCTATCACAGCCTCCGGTAGACTCCTGGCGAGACAAATTCAACCAATCCGAGGTCGCGGAGCACTTGCAATTGCTGGCGTATCTTCGCCCTAACGTGTAAGTTCTTGGGATGCTTGGTAGCGAGGTCCTTCTCAAACGAATAGACGTTCTCCAACGTGAACGTCGAGTAAAGCTTCTCTACACATGCCAGCACATCAGCTACCCACCCTCTAGCCTGAGGTTCTGTTTCCAACAACCGGTTGCTCTGCTTCCATTGCTCGAGAATGGCTCTCTTGGGACGGATATTTCCGTTCCTGACAATTCCGATTCGTCCAAGCGCAGGTACGCTCGAAAGCGAGATTATGCACCCCTCCCATCCTGCACGTCTAGCGGTTGCGCTCAGTGGCTTCCGCCGCTTCAAACAGCTTGTGGTGAGGCATGCCCTGTGAATGAGCTCCAGATCCGAGACCACCCACCTGGTTGCGTCATATCTGAGAAGAATCAACGAAGGATACGCATCCTTGAGGATTCCTTCGAGAGCTGTACTATACTCCGAATCCAACACCGAACTTCCGAACTGCCTCTTGGATGCCTTCAGCTGGAATTTCTCCTGACATTCGGGCGAATGGAAATCGTATAGAGGAGTATTATCCGGATATTGAGCCAAGCCTGCTCCGCAAGAAGCGCAGTAGAAGTTATCGAGTGCCCACTTCTCTGTTGATACCCTCGCGATTTGTGACGCGTTCTTGTACGCTGTCTCCGGCGCAAGTCGCAGGTCCATCTAGTGCCCTGCAGGTAGAAGTCAGCTGTTGATCAACGTTTGATTGCTGAAGCTACACCATGTTTGGACTCGGGTCAGACTACTTTGCTCTCCTTTTCATCTCGCCGAGTAGCACTCTGAAGTCGGCTGTGCTGGCGTGCTTCATCTCGCCCTGCAGGAAGGTGCCCCAATGTTCAGGGTTCTCGATGAGTGGTAGTCTGTCTTTGATTGCAGAGGCGTCAACTCTTCCCACTTGATTCAGCGGTTCAATCCTGACCCGCCATGGGTACAATTTGTCTGGCCAGAGGCGTGTCCTGTCTTCGAATGGCACACTTGTGGCTCTATACACTCCGCTGAATTGCTTCGCGCCTGCTATGTAGAAAGTTATGATATCACCCACCCGTACATCTTGGATTGTCCTCGTCTGTCTGTTGACTCCCCACAGGCCGCTTGCCAGGCAGATCCTGTAGTTCGAGGGCGTCGTGATAACTATCCAGTGCCTCGCGGCTTTCTCAATTTGCTTTCCAGCCACCTTTAGCGATACGTCTGTGATGACGCTTGCTCCGGTGTCTTCGTCAATCTCCCTGCCCTCGAAGGGATATTCTTTTTCATACTGGTTGACCCAATCCTCATCAAGCACGACTGCATTGGTGTCCCAGAGCCCCCTGAAATATTCAAGCAAGTTGGGGATAGGGGCCTCATCATTGTGGCCGCGAAGGGCTATGCTGGCTTCCTCGTTAGCCTCGAGCCCGCCTCCAGTCAGATTAGCGGACCCTACGATAGCTCCCAGCGAGTCGTCGTATGGGACCATGTAGAGTTTGGGATGAAATGTACCAGTGGCGACTTGCGCCATTCTGACGCTTGAACCTTCTTTCAAGAGTCGTCTCAAAGCCTCTGGTTGCGTCACGCCGAAAGCATCTCCCACGATTCCTCGGTCGATCTTCACCTTCATCGAATCGAGAACATCAAGTCCTGTTTCTTTGACGTAGGCAACGGCGACATTCATCCTCCCGTAGTCAGGCGCCGAAAGGTCGAGAAGGCCCTCGCGGAGCTTCCTCACGAACCTGACTTCCAACGAGGGGCTTCGTTTTGAGCCCTTGTTATTTAATGCTAAAACCAAGTTGAGGCGTGAGATGATCCTACATCACGACTTGGCCAGGTCGTAGACTCCTACGACTATCCCGAGTACGAGGAAGACGTTGATGACGTAGAACCACGGGCCAAGGACCCACGAAGGTATCGCGAAGTCAAGGATCAACAGGAAGAAGACGATGAACGCCACCGATCCGGCCGTGCTGCTGTCGAGGGCTGACTTCTTGGCTTCCCACTCTCTTTCATCTTCACGCCTGGCCGTCTCCTGGTTCAACCGGTAGAACAGGACCTCCCGCGGGTCGTCATACTTCTCGGGACCAAGTACATCATACAGCCTGCGCTTCTCGGGATTGGAGAGGACGAAGTAGGCCTCAGAGATCTCCTTGAACCTAGCCTCCGCTTCCGGAGAACTGTTCCGGTCGGGGTGGTATTGGGGTGCCAGCCTCCTGTAAGCTGCTTTGATCTCCTCGCCCGAAGCCGTCTTCGGGACGCCAAGGACGCCGTAGAAGTCCCTCTCGATCATCCTATGATATACACGAGAGTATAAGCGTACGTATACCCATAACGACCCCCATTCCGTATACCGAGGTGTTATATCACGAACCTACGCAAGGTCCTCCTATGACAGCCCAAGCCAAGGTCAAGATCTACGTGTCTGGCGGGAGGCACAGCATCAACCTCCCCGGCGAGTTCGTCAGGGACAGCGCCTTCCCGTTCAAGCCCCTGGAGGAGCTGGTCGCCAGGATAGATGGGAAGCGGATAGTGATAGAGAAATCGTAAGCTTATACAGGACAGTCACTCATGGGCAGCACTTGTCCTTCCCGAGCTTTGGTTCGTTATCAGCTCTGAATGACCGACGTCTGCAGGGAAGTGACGATAAGTGACAGGATTGACTCGATCATGGAATCGATGGTCTTGTCTTTTACCTCGGCCCTAAGCCGTTCCAGAAGCTCTTTCAGCATCTCTACGAGTTGAGCAACGTACTTCTTCAGGCTCTGTTCCTTTTCGACGTCATTGATTATGGCCGCCAAGGCTTGGCTCCTAGAAGGGAAGCCTTTCTCTTTCCTGTATCGTTCGATCTTCCTCACTACGGGCTTTGTCGCAATCAGACTCTCGTAGTCGGACCTTGCCATGTGGTGGCTTCGTTGACTGACTAAATGAATCTTACCCTACTGGTAAGGTATAATAGTCTGTATGGTAAGGATACCATACGTATGATAGCACAGTCGTGGGCGGATGTGGTTGAAACCGTGCTCTCGAGCCCGGTTCACACCGACACCCACTTCGAAAAGGCAGCCTTGCCACCGCCAGAATCATCGGGGTTCGTCCGCTCGATTGGAGAACTCAAGGGGCAACTGGCTGATTGGAGAATGCCACTCCAGGACAAGCGAGGAATCCACGCCGTGGAGTTCGAGGGCGAATATTCTGCACACTGGGACAACAAGGACCCGACGGTAGATTGGGTTGGCCACCTCTTCGAGGATGCCTTTCACTGGGTGATAGTCATTGGTGCCATTGCAATTCTTGCGGTTGCTGGAGTTGTCTGGTACATCTGGTCTAGATCGAAGAGCAACGAGTGAGAAGAGCGAAACGGCTCACCCGGCGGAACGGAACGCGAGCGGAGGCAGAACAAGGACGGCCATCACAGGATCGCAAGAGGAATTGGTGTGAGACTCCGCCCAACCCCGAAGACGACTGCCGTCTTAGTCGGGGTCATGTTCCTTCTCTTCACTCCGCTCTATCAGCTGCCCGTCGAGGCCCTGGCCACGTCGAATTCGTTTGACTTGGCAATCAGTGGAAGCAAAGTGATGCTGGACACCTCGATTGACCTCTGCAGCGCCCTCCGATACATCCCATTCTCAGGGATCCCCTCGACATGCCCGTTCAACCTGAGTATCCAAGAGCAGTACAATCAACAACTGGCGGGGTCTGTGGCGACGACCGCGACTTTTCTGGCCCAATCTGACCACCTCACTCTCGACGTGGGAGTCGAACCGAACCTGCCCCTCGCTTCCCTGAACATCGAGGCGTCGGTCGGGAACGACGCGCTCCCCATAATCACCTACGATGTCAACTACAGCGCGACGGGGGAGAGCTCCGCCTTCGCGGTCAATCTGCCGGTTCAGCAGATCATAGACCACCTGGCACAGTCCGTCCCCTCCCTCTCCGTCCTGGGAACGTACGTCAACTCCCTAGAGGCAAAGGTGACGACGGTGGACAAGCTGTCTACCGGTTTCCAGGGAAGAGGCTTCTCTGGCGACCAGACCATAGACTGGTCGACGTCGGCCCCACAGAGCGTCACAGTAGGCTTCAGCGGCTCGGACAGTTCACCAGTCTTGGGAATGGCCGTCCGATCTGACCAGAGCTGGCAGGTCGTGTTCGAGGCCGTCGTGAAGGGCGTGCCTCTGCAGGTCGGTTCCTATCCCGTCAGCGTCACATTCAGCTCCCCGGCCCAGAACCTCTTCCAGTGGCAGAGAGTACTCGGCATGTCACAGTTCTCCGACCCTCCTGGCTCCGGATGGTACCTGTCAGGAAGCGTCGCGACCCTCTCCGTGGGAAGCACCACCGTGAGCCTGGGGCCGGGAGAGAGAGCGGTGTTCATCGGCTGGCTAGGAACCGGAACCGGCAGTCTCGACAGCAACCAGCCCTCAATCACACTGACGGCCGATGGCCCTGTCAACGAAACAGCTCAATGGGTCATGCAAGACGCGGTGTCGCTACATGCCTCGTGCGGCGACATCCTTGGCGCGACCAACAACACTTGGTACGACCAAGGGGGACAGCTAAAATTGACCGCCGAACCCAGCTCAGGTTATCAATTCAAGGACTGGACCATGGGCGGCAGAGTGGTATCCACTTCACCGACGCTGCCGTATGCGATAGAGTCTTCGGCGCCCTTGTACGCCAACTTCATCTCAACCTCCCCTAGATCGAGCCCATATCCTCCGGAATTGATGACTGTCTTGGCCGTCTGGGCCATCGGCTTCGTCGCCGTCCTTGCCGTGCTCTACTGGCGATGGAATCGCGAAGAAGGTAGGTAGGCGAAGCGGCGGTCGTCCGTCGTCGGACGGGGATGGTAGGAATAATAACAGTCGCGGCAGCTATCTGATGTCTAGCCTGTAGGCAATCGGGCCATGTTGCAAATCTTGTGCCCGCTCGGAAACAGAACCACAACTCCTGTAGAATCCGAGACACAGTTCAGCGGGATTGAAGGAAATGCCCTTGGTTCGCAAGGCTGGGAATCCAGTCGGCTTACTCTAGGTATTGGATTTCGCTGAGCGGCGCCAGGGCATGGCCCCGAGCTGCCCTTTTTCCGAGTTTGCGCCCAATCACATCTCGTCCCGCTCAAAGTCCTCGTTGAGGAGGTCTTCTCTCCCCTGGCCGTCGACCGCCTCGTCCTCCCTCCGCTCGAGGAGTTTTCGAGCCCGCTCCGACCACTGCGGCAACTCCGTCCCCCCTCTTCCCCTCCACTCCTTCGCCTCTTCCTGCGGCGTCAACAGCTTCGGATGCGTGGACACCGACCTCTCGATCGCCTTGTCGTACCCCGGAACCTTCTCCGACTGCAGGAAGTCCATGTACGGGTGCCCCGTAGGCGAGTCGATGACCTCGATCTCGACCCCGTACCTCGTCTGTCCGGGGTAGTTCGCTACCCTCTGAGGAATCGTCCTGGTCGCCCGCTCGATCAGGCTGCTTATCCTCTCGAAGTCCTTCTCCGACATCACGACGAACCTGACAGCCATGTTGTTCTTCATGTTCTTCTCGAGGTTTCTCAGGATCGCTTCGTCGCTCTTCCTGTGGGCCTCCATTTCCACCTCGATGACCCCACATGGTGCCCCGTTCCACTCGAGAGGGTCGTACGGCGTCGTGAATGTTATGTCTGGGAGCTGGCTCTCGACCGTCCCCGTGTCCACGGTGACCCAGCGCCCCTTGCTCTGCAGGATGTTAGCATACTCGGTCACGATCTCGCGGTGCCAGTCCGAACCAGCCCTCGGGCCTGTGAACCTGAAGTTGAACAGGCTCTGTAGCCTGGGGTTGAAATGGTCCACCGAGTAGTAGCCTCCTGAGCCCAGGAGGCTCTTGTGCTCCCAAACCAGCCGCGCCGGGCCAAGCCTTTCCTGCATCTCCTTCATCCCCTTGGTGTCGTGTTCCTGAGCGTAGCGTCGCGCGTCCCATACGTCAGTCACCGACCAGAGGAAGTCCGCAGTCATCCGGCTGAGAAAGCGGTGGAGGTCGGTCTCGTAGTCCCTTTCGAGGTTGGGGATGCCCCAGTTCTGGTGAGGGTCACTCCTTACCCACCTCTCCAGGTCGGCCAGCAGCTCCTCGCCGCTCCAGATCCCGAGCTTGAGATACATCCTCTGAATGAGCTGGAACTCGAACGGGCGGAGCCATGGCTCCTTGTTCGATGTCATGCCTCCCCCTCCTTGACCTCGACGACCTCGCCGGTCGTGGGTGACTTCTCGAAACGGGGTTGGACGATGGTGAAACCGCATCTGCCACAGCGGATGAAGATCTCTCTCAGGTCATTGTTCATCAGCCCCCACTCGAGGTCGGACCCGCTCTTCGCACGCGCTCTCAGCGCCCTCTCCCCGCACCTCCTGCACCGGAGGCCGCCGGCCTTGAGGGCCCTGGCCGTCTTAGCCCTCTGCACGAGCCATCTGAACCTCTGGACGTAGTGGGCCACCCAGGGCCTTCTGACCGATCCGCAGCTTGTGCAGGCGAAGCTCAGGTGGAACCTGGCCCTCCCGTCGCCGAACCTCACCTTCTCGATCAGTGGGCTTCTTACCGAGCCGCAGTCGCACCTCGAAGTGAATTCGCTGTACCCTTTGACCCCTGTGGCGAACCCGACATACCTCTTCAGCAGCTCCCTTACCTTCAGGTATGCGCCCGTAGGGACGAGGGGGGACTCGGCTATGATTCCGAAACCTCTGCCTCTTCCGCGGCTCCGTTTGTAGACGATTGTCAGCGGCACTGCGTGGAACGGCTCTCTGACCCTTTCCAGGCGTCCCAGGCAGTGATGGGCCCCTGTGACGGGGCACTTCGCGTAGACCAACACGTGGCCGGCTCCTGCCGACTTCAGCGCTTGCGACAGGGCTTCCACAGGAGAGGTGGCTTGTCGTGCAGACTTCGCCAGCTCCGTCTGTTGGCTGCTCATGGCGTCTCCTCCCTCAGGATCTCCAGCCAGGTCCCGATCTTCCCGACGAGCTCCTCTGCTGGGAGATAATCAGGCTCGGCGGCAACCACCTTCCTGAGAAGGGAAGACGACCCGAACCTAATGACAACAGACTGCTTCAGTGCCCTGATGTCCACTTCGCGTCTGCCGGCTGAGACGCTTGTCTGGCCTGTAACGGTGGCTTCCTGCTGCGCCGTTTCTCCTGGAGTGGACGCTGACATCAGGAGCCTACGGCCTACGGGCGTATTTGGTAATGCGTCCGTATAATTTGAGCGTGGGCCGTGCTCAAACTATCCGTATCCACCAATGACCGCGGTGTCCGACCAGTGCGGGGGGCGAAAGGACCCATTGCGCATCCGCCGGGACAGGCTCATCCAAGTGTTGGGCATTGATTGCCCGTCGGGGTGAACTGGTTCCTACCAGAGGCGAGCTCCCGGCAAGCGCCGAACCACCTGGTCGCGGATTCGATCATGGCGTCTCTACAAAGACACTTTGGAATAAATTCCAAAGTCTTAAGTAGGGGCCCTAGGCCTAGGCAGGCAGGTGACTGGAGAATGAAGGTCAAGTACGAAACCGCCGGCCCGTTGTCGTCCGTCTTCACCAGCCCCGAAGCGCGGATCTTGGACCAGGCTTTCCTGGTCGGCAACATGAAGCAGACGATTCCTATGCTCGAGGAGTCGACCGGCCTGAGCTTCAAGACCGTCCAGAAGGTCCTCCAGAGGCTCTCTGGAAAGGGCTTCGTGGCTCCCGCAGGGAAGATCGGGAACGCCAAGGCCTACCAGTTCAGGGTCGAGAACGACCTGCATGAGCTGATCGAGTGGGCGACGAAGTACCAGTTCACTAGGACTGACTAGACAGACCCAGGTCGTCCATCATCTTCTTCGTCCTCTCGCGGTACTCCCTGGACCTCCTTTCCTTGTCCGATTCCCGACTAGTAGCCGGCGGCTTCTCCTGGGGCGGACTGCGGTCCTCCATGAAGAAGCGGTTCAGAGGGGGAAGGCCTACCCCCTTTCTGTACCTGTTGCATAGCTCCAGGCCTTCCGCGACCGCGTCGTCCTCGTTCAGAGCGCAGATGTGGTCCTCGCCGGTGGAACGGAAGACCAAAACGAGCCTGTTCTTCATCTTCTGGCACGCCGAGTTCACGTGTCCCCGCTTGTCCGGAGGGTACCCCTTTTGCATGTTGCTCACCTCCGTGTGCCTCCCATGCCTGAGGTTGTTCCTCTTTGCGAAACACTCCAGTGTGTAGAGTTTGTTGAGGACGAAGCCTGCTGCGGTCTCTTCTTCCCTGTCCGAGAAGGCGACAAGTGGGGCCAAGATGTGCGCCTTGCCTAGTTGGGAAGCTTCAGCACGACCTTTCCGGTAGGCAACGTCGCCACGTACTCCCACCCTTCCGTCAGATAGGCCTCGACCTCGCTGACTGGTACGGCCCTCTGGTGGTTCCCGTTGTTCGCCGTCGCCCCAAGCAGCCTTTCCCGTACCATCTTCTGGATCGTCGTGTCCTCCATTTCTGCAAGGTTGAGCTTATCGATTTCCTCCTTGCTGTACCCACCCACCTTGAGAAGGATCTCCCGCTTGAACTCGGCATTCCTGTCTCCTCTCTCTCCCGACACGCCGAGGATCGTCAGGTTGGGGATTGCCTTCACATATTCGCTGACCATCTCATCCCGAGTGGGTTTCATGTAGCTCCCAGACACGCCGATTGTGTGTCCCATCAGCATCTCCGTTATGATGGGCTTGACTCCGGACATCTCCATCCGTGTCTTGAAGAACTTGCGATAGCCGTGAGCCTGTTTCCACTCGTAGCTCCGGTAGTTCTTAGTATCGGTGAGCTTCTCCCTCATCTTCATCTGGTTCAGGAGCTCCCCCATCTGGTTCTTCAGGGTCCTGACGCCGACGGGCTTGACCTTGCTCTGGTCGAACCTCCTCTTGTTCACCTCCCTGACTAAGACCGGGGATGAAGGGGTGATGACCTCCCCAACCTTCTCTCGGATCTCCCGGTACTTTAGGAGGTACTCGTAGCACTCCGGTGAAGCGAAGGTGTCGTACTCCTCAGGTTCGCCCCTGTAGATCGTAACCTTGGCGAGTTTCCACCCCTCGAACTCCACCTCCTGTATGTCCCTCCAGTGGAGATATTCCATCGAACCAATCCTCGCGCCGGACGAAGCCAGGAAGAGTATGAGGCACTTCGTCCTGAGGTCAGCGACCGCCACCACCTTGCGGATCTCCTCGAGCGTCGGCGCCCTGTCCTGGCCCGACTTCCTCACCTTTGGGATGAACTGGTTGACGTAGTCCCAGTCGACCCCCTTCACCCTGTTGATCTCGAGGAACCTCCGAAGGGAGTCTCGCCAGAAGGCGGTGGTGGAAGAAGCTGAGGTCCCGCTCACCTCGGCGATGAACTTGACGAAATCCGTCTCGAACGCCTTCGGGTCTCGGCTGACAGTTTGGATGAATTGGTCGGGCGACATGCCCACCCGCCTGAGATACGCCCGTATCCTGAGGATGTAGTTCTCCTTGGTCTGAATGGCGAGTTTACCCGATGCCCTGAGTGTCGTGATTGACGGCTCTTCTGACTGGTTCACACTCTATAAGTTGAACCGGATATATAACGACCAATGCCTAGGCACACGTAGGCGTGCCGCAGGCATCTTTCGATGTCGCAAACCGCCCCAAACACGGGAGCTTTTCTCACCCTCTGAAATGGCATCCTAGAGCACGGATATTGCCCGATTATCACGCGGCAGAAAGGGGGACCTTCGCTAGTTCGTCATGACCCGGGCTTCGATTAGTTTGGGGTTCATCGTCGACATTCACGACAACCCGGTAACGACGACCTGGCTAGAGGAGTCTGTGAATCGCTACGACTTGGTCGCGGTAGGGGGTGACATAGGAGATTTGTCCCTTCTCTACAAAGTCGTCGATTTCGCGGTCGACAAGCCGGTGTTTATCGTGTTGGGCAACCACGACCATCCCGCAAGAGAGGTGTTCGCCTCAAAGAACGTGCTGCATGGAACCTCGACCAAGTTCGGGGGGTACACAATAGGTGGGCTGGGAGGTTCCCTTCCTGTCCAGGGAGGACCCCTCGAACTCGACGAGACAGAGTACTTCGTTCTGAGCAAGAACCTTGGACCCGTGGACGTGCTGATATCGCACCAGCCGCCGATTAACACCAAGACCGATCTTTCTTACGATAGTTCGACCGAAACAGGTACAAGAAACTTCGGATCGGTCGCCATAAGGAAGTATATCGAGGATACTCAGCCTCTCGTAGCCCTCGTAGGGCACGTGCACGAAAGCCCCGGCATAGACATGATAGGAAAGACTGTAGTGGTCAATCCAGGCCCTTTCATGACAGGCAACTACGCAGAAATCAAGTTGCTGAACCGGGAAAAACCGACTGTCGAGCTAAGGAGCACAGAGATTCGGGGAGCCCGGTGACCTACTTCACATATTCTGGATATTCGGAATGGACTTCCTCAATCAGCTGCATGTACGGCATGTTCCCGTATTGCTTGAAAACTTCCTTTGCAGCGGAGTAGATACGCCTGCTGACCAAATCTCTCTCGGAAGCAAATTCGAGGAACGCCTTCCCCTGATCGGTGAGGCGATAACAGATTACCGTGTTCCCAGAATAGGTCGCTTCTTCGGACTCCCTCACCAGGCCCAAGGCCTGGAGGTTCTCCATCAACTTGTACACCTCATATGACAACGGTCCTTGCTGGGCAGGTCTGAACTTGAATCCTCGAAACTCCTTCACGCGCTCCTGGGTCAGGAAGATGAGCTTCTGCAACCGGGTTCGGCCACGGAAGCTTTTCCCGCCCATTTTGATAATGAAGAGCGGGAGGACGGCCTTGGCCTGAATCTCACTTTTCATTTGTCTTCCCATGGGGTTCCCGGCCTTCCGTCCTCGCCTCCTCGACGTCTTCCAACTCCTGGAAGAATTCGACGAGTTTACGCACCCTGGCGTCGAGCCTCGCGCGCAGAGCGGTCATTATCTCGCTCGCGGGCTTTAGCCTGAACATGACCTTCGGTCGTCTTCCTTCTCCACCGTTGTCGGGGACCTCTTCCGGACCTACCATCTGGGTAATCCCAAGATTACATAGGTCCTCCAAGGCCTGCCTCACACTCTTCTCCGTCGCGTTCTTGTGCTTTAGAGTTGGTTGGTGATTCCTCTGGAAAGATCTTATGCCCCTGTACACCTCATGTGCTGAGCACGCGCTCACCCGCTTGTACACCCTCTTTTCGAACAAGTATCCTAAAACTTCAGGCATGTATCCGTCAAATCCAAGCTCAGTTCTGAGTACGCCACTTCGCTCTATCAGCCAACTACTCATCCTCCGCATACTGTCCTCGTCTTCGGAACTCGAACGCGATCACCCCAATCAAATTCTCTCCCCGCACTTTGGTTTTCGGCGGTCTTGCTTGATGGACTTCGCTAATAAAGCAGTTTTCTCTCTCCAGATAAAACATCGTTCAGAACTCGCGGGACACGTTCGGCGTTATCCGCATCCTGCGATAACTGGGCTTATCAAGGAAGTCGCAGAGCAAAGAATCCCAATTTGGCAGGTCCTCAGAGACCGCAGGTCGGAGACGCCACAGTGAGGAGTGCGCTAGTGACGGCATGAGCGCGGACTACGAGGCGGCCTCGACTCTGTCAGTGCTGCTCGGTATCGTCCTGGGGATGGTGTTACTCGGCAAGCATGCGGACGACATCATCTACGCCGTGGACAGCTTCGTGGAATGGGTTTCTTCGAACGTGGTCGGAATCCTTGCCTTCTTCTTCCTGATCTCGCTATTCGCGACTGCCTTAGCGGCAATGGGGATAGTTTGAAGGATGAGGTAATCCTAAAGTGATAGGGGCGAAGCCTAACACAAAGACCTACCTGCTTGTGGCCATAACGCTGAGCCTGTTCGTTGTACCCTTGGTAGAGGTCGCTCCGGCCTCGGCGTCAGGGAATCCGGTCGGCCAAATCGTGGCTGACATGGCTTCTTTGCCCTTCGCTCAACCCGATTCCTGCCAGGGCGTAATTTCGGCGATACAGGGAGGGGGCCTCGTGGAACAAGACCTGAACCAGGCGCTGGGAACCACCTTCCAGCCCATCTCCGTCACCCCCGATGAGTGCACTCTGCTGGTGACATTTATCCCAATCATCGGTTCCTACAACGGTCTCATCGTGGCGGCCCAGCAGTACAACCCCGATAACCAGACGTCGGTGAACAACTTCTACGAGAAGGCGTTCCTTCTGGCCGCCGAGGTCACCGTCGTGGGGATTGCCCTCGACGGCACGCTCTACAAGGCCTCGTTCCAGTCCACAGGCGAGCTCAATGACGCGCTCAAGCTTGGGAAGCTTAGGTCCCTGTGCGGAGACGCGTGCTATTCGGACGTGCTGAGCTCGCTCTATTGGTTCATAAAGGGCACCGCCAGTTCTCTCCTCGACAACTTCATGGGATGGGCTGCGTCGTATCTTTCCAACACCAACCAGATTGGCGCTTTTGAACCCGAACAGGATTCGTTCTTGTTTCTGCTACTGATAGCAGTGTTAGGCTCGTTCTTCTATATGAGAAGGTCGAAAGAAGATAGATAGACTCCCATCCGTCGTCATGCCTTCCAATAACCTGTGGGATTTCATAGGCATATCCGACGACCCGTGTTACAAGTGGGTGCTTTCTGAGTTCGCTGTGCTGGCTGCCCTGAATCTGGTCTCACTCGTGGTGGGCAACTCAAACCTCTCGGTGCTGAAAGCAACGCATTCGCAATGGTGGGGGTCGGTCACGTCCATCGGGCTGTACGACTCCTGGGAGAGCACCGTGGTCCTGCCGATACTTCCCTTCCTCTGGCTGTTCCTGAACTCCCGCATCCGCAGCGAGGAGAGACGCAACAGGTCGTTGTTCTTCATGATTGGGTCAATCGTGGCGGCCATCTTGGCGAACTATGTCTGGGAGATTTCGCCGAGCCAGTATCATTTCTCCTTCGGCGTCTCAGGCTTCGACGTCGCCGCCGGCGGAATCATACTCAGCTTCTCCGTTCTCAATCTGATAAGTGCCCTGAAGCCGATTAATGTCTTGGACGCACCTCAGCCCAAGCCGACGGACAAGCACGCAATGAAGTGGTTTCTGATTCTCATCTATCTAGTCCTGATTGCCCTTATGATTGCGGTGCCGGTCACGCTCATAACGGCGGCTGACCCAACAATCAACACGCAGGTGCATGTCGACTCTCTGTTGTTCAGCGTCGGCTCGACGATGATTTTCGAAGGGCTAATCGTGATGGGACGATTGCGCAGAATTCCGAATGACGCTGAGCGTGTTCCGAGCATGTCAGGTGTCGAATCTGAGCACGTTCCGGGACTCTGGGCGCTAGTCCAGATTCACACGTGAAGTATCTCCAGCGCCGTGGCGACGAACTTCTCGGCCTTCTCAGCAAGGCTTCTCGCCTGAGACTCGGAGATCACCGAGTCCCAATCAGGGAAGTTTCTGTCTGACTTTCGACAGAATCCTGCCCGCCCTGGTGACTGCGTCTCGTGCCTGGGAGGCCTTCATCAGGTCAGGCTGGTATTCGGCTTCGTTCTTCAGGGCAATCAAACCTCCGAACTGCTTGGACATATCCCTGAATTCGGACGGATCAACCACCCCCTTGACGGCATCTACCGCTCCTTCATGTCCTCCGCTGTGGCGTTTCCCAAGATAGAAGACAGAAAGCGCATCTATGGCGTTGATCGCACAGTGGACAGACGCCGTCACTGCGGCATTGTTCTTCGACTGCTTCGCAGCGTATTCCGCGACTTCGAGCATCTCCTCTGCCTTCTGCAGGTAGTTCCTGTACAGGCTCTTATTGACGGGCTTGGACATCTCCTATCTTCCTCAGGTCTTTGCCCCGGACCATCCTGTAGAACTCGAGGATCGACCTACCCAGGTCCTTGTTCTTCTTTCTGGCGAACGTGGATTCGTCCATGATCAAGGGGGACAACCCAAATCCGAACTTCGAAGCCGTTTCGGCGGAGGCGGCCGCAACGCGCTCGCTGGCGAGCTCTCTGTCATCAGCCACGATGAATATGTCGATGTCGCTCTGCTTCCCTTCGAGTCCCTTCGCGGCGCTCCCGAAGACGGCCACCGACCTGATTGACTTGTCGTCAAAGAACGGCCTGATCGTGGACAAGATCGCATCGAGGGTGTCTTCTTCGGCTTTGATCGCGGGCCAGACCATCGAGTTCAGCACGTAGCTCTCCTCGTTCAGGATGACCTGCTGGGCCCTCCCAACAGGTTGGAGCCTCACAACCCCCCTTTTTTCCAGAGTCCTGGCCACAAGGGCGACTTCGGGGTGCGACAGGCCGGCCGTCCTCGCCAAGTCCCTTATGGTGAACACCTTCCCCCTGTAGCGGACCAAAGTCTTGAGCACTTTGATGCTGGCCTTACTGCCCAGGACCTCGGTCAGGTAGTCGTGGAGGGACACTATCTCGCAGGTCAGGGGTACTGGTAGAAAAACATTCCATATGGTAGGTAATACTGCCATAATGGGCGATTTGAACACGCATATGCGTGCCGCGGGTCGGATTTGAGCGTTAATTTGCTGGCAAATTGAGAACGACCTTAGTTAAGGGTCCAAGTCGTATGGAGGTGATACGCCACCGCGATGACGCGGGGCCAGAGGCAGGCGAACAGAAACGGACGCCCTGACCGAGGTCTGATGGGAGGATGCCACGAATTCGTCGGCCTAGGCTAGCTCGGTAGAACTGCGGATCCGTGCGCCTACCGAGTAATTGGTCATTATATTGACCAAATCCTTATAAAGTAATGGTCAACAAAGCATCCAATTACCATGAACACTCCAGAGTTGTTCGACAGCAATCCGTGGTGGGCAGACCCAAGTTCGATAGAACAAGACAACAATGTCCAAGAATGGACGAATGCGAAGTTCAAGTGGAATCCGAGACTCGGAGAAACGATACAATGGGACGTCGATGTCATCTATATATTGCGCGGACCTCGGCAAGTAGGGAAGACCACACTATCTAAGCTAAAAATCAGAGAATTGCTGGGAAGAAGAACTCCGCCCAGAGCCATCTTCTATTGGGCGTGTGACTTGG
>JAFMAD010000010.1 GCA_029785195.1 Nitrososphaerota archaeon | reverse complement strand
GAGGACGGCGTCGTTGACCTCCCTCAGCCTCGAATCCCAGTCGGCACGGTCCAGCTTCTTCAGCCTGTAGAGGAACGCGCCTCCGCAGGGGGAGTCGAGGCCGTACCTCAGCGCCAGGTCGTCCATGGTCGACTCGGCGTAGCCGCCGTTCATGGAGAGCTGCATCAGCCCCGTGTAGACGACGTCCGGCCGGTAGTGGGCGTTGGGAGCTGAAGGCAGAGTCACGTATTTGTCAAACAGCTCCAACGCGAGGGAATATGCCTGGAGGCACGCCCTCACGTCTCGCATCCTCTTGCCGGGCATCCTGCCGAACAGCTGATTGGAGATCATGGGTGCCCGGTGAGAGGGTACGCCTAACCGCACCCAGCTCAAGGAGGCTCGACAACCGACTCACTTTTCGAGGCTTTGGGACGTAATTCACCGGCGTAGCTCTCTGACGAGACCGGGTTGAAGGTATGTCAGGTACGAGTACTGCCTGATGTTGTAGACCCCCCTCCTCAGGAACGACTCCGAGTCCTTCCTCCACGCCAGCCTCTTCCTCAGCTTCCAGGGGAACCTCCTCTTGTCCACCGAGTTGACGGTCTCGGACATGGAGCGCATGTGGTAGGTCTCCAGCCATTTCTGGGGGTCCTCGACGAAGGAGTACATCATCTCTATCCAGGACGGTACCCCGTGGCTCATGAAGATGGAGTTGGTGTGGGGGAAGAAGAACGGCCTGGCCCCCTGCTGGGCCACCATCGAACAGGCGGGCCTCGTCGTGTAGAGGCCGTCCCCGAGCACGGTGCTCAGCCTCGGGCAGTTGATGTGAGTCTGGGAGAGGACCGAGGGGAACATCAGGAGCTCCCCCACCGAGTGGTCGGGGGTGGACCTGAACCCTGCGACAAGCTTCGTGTGCACCCCGACCGACGACTCCGCGTACTGGAACCCGTGCCTGGACGAGGGCCAGGCTGCTGCTGACGAGCCCTTCTTCGCCGCATCATCGTCCTTCCTCCTCTGCTCCGACCTCACCGACTCGTAGTTGACCTTCGCCGACGTCGGGTCCCCGGTCCCGTCCACCGAGAAGGTGTCCTCGTTGGCGTTCCCCAGTTCGTTGGTGAGCCTGAAGACCTCCTGGAGGATCCGGGTGACAGGCCCGGGGTCGTACCCCCTTTCGATGGTCTTGTAGGAGAACGTGTCAGAGAGGCGGAGCTTCTCCTTGAAGACAAGGGCGAAGCCTGCCGCGACCCTGTTCGAGACACCGAAGTACGACTGCATCAGGAGGACCTTTGCGACGTCTGAAGGGGAGTGGACGGGGGGCCTCCCGCGCCCCTTCTTCTCCGGCAAAGGCAGGCGAGCGGCAGCCTCGTCGACGAGCATCCTGATCAGGTAGAGCATGTCAGCGAGCTCGTAGGCCTGGGCCTCGTCGTAGGAGGACCAGTCGAGGGGACGCTTCGGCCTCCCCTCGTAGTGGAACGTCCCGTCCCTCACGGAGGAGACGAGCTCCCTCAGCTCCTTCTTCGTGTGCCTCATCCGACCGATTCTACGAGACGGCCGTCTTTTAGCATCGAGAGAGGCAGGGCCCTGGCCAATCCATCAAGGGTTCGAGGGTGAGGGGATTAAATTCATGGGGAGGGAGGAAGAAACATGGATGGAGTTAATTACGTCCCAAAGCCACTTTTCGATTGACTGTTATATATCGCCGGCTGAAGAGAGAGCTCCGTGATTTCGCTGGCAGGGGAGCCAGAAGTGATTGCCGTTCAGAAGGAACGGGAAAGGCTGCGAATCACGGGCAGTACCCTGGTAAAACGGGGCTTCGCGCACATGCTGAAGCACGGAGTTGTCATGGACATCACTAACGTGGAACAGGCA
This sequence comes from Nitrososphaerota archaeon, assembly GCA_029785195.1. Taxonomy (GTDB): domain Archaea; phylum Thermoproteota; class Nitrososphaeria; order Nitrososphaerales; family Gagatemarchaeaceae; genus UBA183. The sequence goes on along the minus strand of JAFMAD010000010.1, from coordinate 25,412 downwards.
CAGATAGCGGAGGATGCGGGAGCAGTTGCTGTGATGGTCCTCGACAAGCTTCCATACGACATCAGGCAGCAGGGTGGAGTCGCAAGAACTGCGAGCCTGAAAGTGATTGAGGAGATTCTCAATCATGTTACAATACCGGTGATGGCCAAGTGCAGGATAGGGCACACCTACGAAGCGAAGGTGCTCCAAGAGGCCGGAGTCGACATGGTCGACGAATCTGAAGTGCTCACTCCTGCAGACGAGGAGAGGTTCATCTGGAAATGGGACTTCACCACACCGTTCGTAAACGGCTGCAAGGACCTCGGCGAAGCGCTCCGCAGAATCACCGAAGGGGCATCGATGATCAGGACGAAGGGCGAACCCGGGACAGGCAACGTCGCAGAGGCCGTTAAGCATGTAAGGGTCCTGAACAACGAAGTCAGGAGGCTGAGAGGAATTCACGAGTCTGGAGATAAGCAGGAACTTCTCAGGATTTCAAGGGAGTTCAAGGTATCGCTCGAGCTCGCCGAAGAGACAGCCAGACTCGGGAGACTGCCGGTCGTCAACTTCGCCGCCGGAGGCATCGCGACACCGGCTGACGCAGCCCTGATGATGACTCTCGGGTGCGACGGAGTGTTCGTGGGCTCCGGGATATTCAAGGCAGAGGATTCTAAAGAAAGGGCGAGGTCCGTGGTGGTTGCGGTCACCTACTACGACGACCCCAAGGTGGTGGCGGAGGCTCAGAAGATGGTCGACGAAAGGAAGTCGATGATGGGGACGGGGACGAAAGAGCTCCCGCTGAGGATGCAGGAGAGAGGTGTGAACGTTTGAGCAGGTTGACGGTTGGCATACTGGGACTACAGGGCGACATCGAGGAGCACCTCTCGGCTACAGACCTAGCTCTGTCGCGCTTAGGTGCTGAAGGAGAACCTCTGCTTGTGAAGGGCATCGACGACGCAAAGAGAGTCAACGCGCTAATAATCCCGGGCGGAGAAAGCACAGTGATGGGCAGTCTATCATCAATCAAGGGGATTCTGCCTACCCTCCGCGAAAGAATCACTAACGGTCTCCCGACCCTCGGTACTTGTGCTGGGATGATAACGCTCGCGAAGAGGGCATACGACAGGGTCGTGGGTGAGACAAGCCAGACACTGATAGGAACGATGGACATCACGGTCGAGAGGAACTCGTTCGGAAGACAGGGGGAGTCCTTTGAGGCTGACCTCGGGCTAGACGTGCCAGGAGCTAGCAAGTTCCACGGCGTGTTCATCAGAGCCCCTTCTGTGAAGACTATCGGTCAAGGAGTGAAGGAGCTGGCAAGGCTGGGCGATGCGGTGGTGGCGGTTCAGCAAGGTAACATGATCGGAACCGCCTTTCATCCAGAGCTGAGTGGAAGCACCATCTTGCATGAGTACTTGATCAGACTCGCCAAAACTGATGCTGTCCAAGCGTAGAAAAGACTCGCAATACAGCATCCAGCCTGTTTTGCTTCTCCGGGAAGGTCGAGGCAGTCTCTCGAGCTTGACCTGCCTTCCAAACTCATGATGCACGATGCGGGGCTCGAGTGGCGCACAACTCACAATGTGGCGAATCGGAATTGTAAAGCTTCATAAGCGACCCAAGAAGCCTAACCCACAGGCGGGTGAGCGGGCCTCCGTCCGTTCCGCCTCATAAACCCCGGAGTAGGAGGTAATGGGAAACGCGAACACAAGAAGAGAGACTTCTGCCAGTATCGGAGATTTTCTTCAGCGTGCAGGGCGAGGGGGTATACGCGGGAACGCCGAGCGTCTTCCTCCGCACGTACTACTGCAATCTCACCTGCGCTTGGTGTGACACCAAGTACACGTGGCTGGACCAGAGCAATGCGCAGGCAGGAATTCACTATCAAAAGATGAATGTGAGGGAAGTATTAGAGAAGCTAACAGATTATGGATGCCGTCACCTTGTCGTCACTGGTGGCGAGCCGCTTCTCCACCAGCATATTCTTTCGTCGCTGTTCTCTGGCCTGAAGCGATTGGACTTCTTCATTGAAGTCGAAACCAACGGCACGGTTGTTCCATCAGTCGAAATGGTTGGACTTGTCGACTGCTTCAACGTCTCACCGAAGATAAGCAATAGCCTCGTGCAGAAGACTGTCAGGATTCGTCGGACTGCAGTGAAAGCTTTCGTGAGATCGGGCAAGGCCTGGTTCAAGTTTGTCATATGCGAACCTAACGATATTGTCGAGGTCGAGGAATTGATCTCCGCCTACAACCTTCCGCGCGAAAGGGTCCTTCTCATGCCCGAAGGAACGGACGCAGAGACCGTCTCCGCACGCGGCAGGTGGCTCGTGGAGATTTGCAAGCAGCGCAGTTTCCGCTTCGCACCCCGCCTCCATATCCTGCTATTTGGAAACAGGAGGGGGACTTGATGCGAAAGGAAAAGATCATTCGCCCAGTTCGTGAACTGCTTTCCGAAATCGGGGAGGACCCGAAGCGCGAGGGCTTGAGAAAGACTCCCCAACGCGTAGCGTAACTCTACTTGGAAATCTTCAGCGGGTATGATGCAACAGCAGAACTCGAAGTAAATTTCGCGGGAGCAGCAAGTTTGTGGCCGTCAAAGACATCGAGTTCTACAGTATGTGTGAACGTCGCTTGTTGCCATTCTATGGAAAAGCTCAGGTTGTTCATGAGCCCGACGGTCGAATCTTTAGGATATCCAAGATTGTACGGCTAGTATGCAAGTTCGCGCGTCGGCTGCGGGCCCAAGAAAGGATGACGACACAAGTCGCGGACGAGCTTTTTGGGCACGGTGTGAGAGGAGTGCTCGTAATCCTTGAGACCGAGCATCTCTGCATGAAGATGCGCGGAGTGAAGAACGGGACTGCGGTTGTTACTACTGCCGAGCGAGGCAGCCTAGAACGCCCTCAGGCCCGAGCGGCAGCCCTGAGTATCCTGAAGCACTATGACAATGGTGGAGGGTGAAGAATACGTCAGAATGTCACAACGAGGTACAGATGATTCCGGCCGACCAGAGTTAATGCAGTTACCACCGCTTTCGGTCATCGCTTTAAACCACCCGAAGTGCTCCTTGTACTCGATGGACGCATTACGTAATACCCACACCCACGGATGCGGATGGTCGCAGGGGCAATTGCCATCTCGGGACGACGTTAAGAGCGGGTTGGGTAACTCGATGGTAGAACATCCATTAGGTTGGTCTTCGTAGTATTCCGTCCTTGTTGCCGGCCCTCTGCGCCAAGGGGAGGTACAGGTCTGGTGCCGTCCTAGCCAAAGTTCTACTAGTTTATTTGTAGATACCAAGGAATTAGTAGTTGTTAAATATCCACCCATGAGCTGGACCTCACGGGATGCAGATGGGAACGCCGGAGCTAACAAGCGATAGCGGTATTGAAGATGCTCTGCTAGCACTGAAAGAAGGCAAGTTCATCCTCCTGCACGATTCGGAGAGTCGCGAGAATGAGATAGACATGGTAGTAGCGGCAGAGCATGCCTCTCCCAAACACATCGCAATCATGCGCACCGATGCTGGAGGACTCTTGTGTCTCGCACTGGGCAACCAAGTCGGAAAAAAGTTGGGCCTTCCATACCTGCGCGATGTCTTCTCTGTCGCAAGTGAGAGATACCCAGTTCTTGAACAGCTGAACGAAAGAAATGCCCCATACGGCGGGAAATCTGCATTCTCCATCACAGTCAACCACAGACGGACGTTCACTGGCGTCACGGACCATGACAGAGCTTTGACGATCGCGGAACTGTCGAACATATCAAGAGCCGCTTTAGACGACGGGACAAGAGGTCTTCGCCGAAGATTCGCAACCGAATTCAGGGCCCCCGGGCACGTGCATCTGCTCATAGAAGCAGAGAGGTCCATCGCTGAAAGGCGCGGTCACACGGAGCTATCGGTTCACCTGTGCAGGTTTGCGGGGCTGGCTCCTGCGGCCGTCATCTGCGAAATGCTCGACGGAAGAACGCACAAGGCGCTCTCGATCAGGGGTGCGGCAACCTACGCCAAGAAGAATTTAATCCCACTGGTGGACGGACAACGCGTCATAACACATTTCTTGGAATCGGACAATAATTCGCGGGGAGGAAGGTGACTGGTAAGAGCAGGTCGAGGCGGAAGATGGTGATTAGGCTGGGCATGGTCGTGGGCGAATTCAACTCGGAGATAACAGAGAGAATGCTGAGACAGGCTCTAAAGCGCTCCGCCGAGCTTCGAGCCTTGACAACGTATGTATGCAAGGTTCCCGGCTCCTACGACATGCCGCTCATCATCAAGGCACTGCTTGAGAAAAATGACGTCGACGCGGTTGTCACGCTCGGCGCGATAGTAAAAGGCGAGACGAAGCATGACGAAGTGATAGCAGAAAGCCTCGTGGGCCGAATAACGGAACTATCTCTCCAATTTGGGAAGCCTGTGACTCTTGGGGTTTCGGGCCCAGCCGTGTCCTGGGACCAGGCCCTGGCGAGAGCAGAAGAGTACGCAGGCCGGGGCGTTGATGCGGCCGTAAAGATGACCCTGCGACACAGGAAGGTGAGACGGAGACACGGTAGCCCGAGCTACCCAGTAGTGATAGAGTGAGTTGAGCGAAAGAATGATACAGATAACTCTGATACAGATAGACAACTATGGGCCATGGACGAACAATCTTGGGGACGACAGGGAGCACAAGCTCCAGACGCTGCAGGCCGACCTGTATTCGGCGGCGCAGAGAAACTTTGCAGAAAGAGATGGGCTGGTATTCTTCAACCGGTTTGATGAGATGCTAGCCGTCACAAACGGCATCGACGTAGAGGAACACAGGCGCATCAGGCACGCCATCGTGGAGCAATTTCCTGTGACTGTGAGCATGGGGATAGGAGTCGGCAGGACTCCCTTCGAGGCCCAGTCCATGGCTTCAAGGCTCTTGCAACGCGAGGGGGGCGCACAATCTGAGGATAGGAAGGGGGCGATAGCATTCGAACGAACGATACGTCTCTCTGAATCGTATGCGCAGGTTATGCATATTGACGTAAATGAAATAACCAAGATGTTCACCAACAGAGTCTCGGCCTACGAAACTTCCCTAGGGGTGATGTCGCTTTACGTCGATTTGATGAAGGGGTTCCGAGACCACGACGCTCTGGTGTTTTTCATCGGGGGAGACAACTTCATGGGTCTTACCAATGGCATAACAACCAAAGAGATCGAATCCTTGTTGCTCCGTCATCAGTCAGTGAACGGCAACATGAGCCTCAAGTGCGGAATCGGAACAGCGAGAAGCGCGAGGAAGGCAGCGGAGCTGGCAACCATGAACTTGGACCTGATACGTAGGACTGACAGGAGCAAGCTGGTTCTGGCCAGTGCACAACCGTGAGTTTGTCGATGGTCATCACGATAGAGAATGTCTCACTGTTGCTCGGGGAAGACCTAGCCCTCGTCAGGAAGGGCAGAATAGAGATAGAGAACGGCGCCTTCGCGTCAATCCGCGAGGTTAGGGAGGACGGTCTGGTTCGGGCCGCGGATGGGACGACGGTTGCGCTCGATGGGAGTGGCCTACTTGCCATTCCGGGTCTCATAGATGCCCACACGCACATTGGAGACTCCGTTGCAAAAGATGCTGGACTCGGATGTACCATCAATGAGCTGATCCATCCGATACATGGAATGAAGACAAAGATACTGAACGAAACGCGACCAGAAGAGATCGCCCATGCCATTGCGCAGACCGCAAGAGACATGCTCGCTGCGGGGATCACGACCTTTGCCGATTTCAGGGAGGGAGGCCTTGGTGGCGTCGAGCTCGCCCTGACCGCCCTGCGCGGTCTAGGGCTGCGCGCCTTGATACTCGGCAGACCAAACTACCATTTCGCCGGGGATGAACTGACTGATGAATCGAGTGGTCTCAGGCCGGATGCAGCATTAGAAGTTGAACGCACACTCAATCTGTGCAGCGGGATCGGACTGAGTGGGGCGAACGAATACACCGGCGAAGCCATGAGGCAGATGCGAGAGGCTGCGACGAGGGAGGGGAAGATCATGGCCATCCATGCCTCCGAAAGTCTCGATTCCAGGGGGTTCTCGCTGGAGCGTTTCTCATTGACGGAGGTCGAGCGTCTGTTGAAGTACATAAGGCCGGATTTTCTGGTCCATCTCACAAATGCGACGGAAGAAGAACTCGAAGCGGTGGCCAAGAGCAACATTCCAGTTGTATGCTGCCCGAGGGCGAATGCGATACTTGGACTGGGGTTCCCGCCCATCTTGGAGTTGATTGGCAGAAGGGTCAGGGTCGCGCTCGGCACGGATAACGTCATGCTCAATGCGCCCGACATGTTCAGGGAAATGGACTACACGTCAAAGATGCTCCGAGCGCTTCACCGGTCACCGGCGGTGATAAGTCCGAAAGAGATCTTGAAGATGGCGACCGTGAACCCGGCGTACGTTCTCGGCCTTGGCTCGCAGTTAGGCTCGATCGAGGTGGGCAAGAGAGCCGACATTACGTTCGTGGATTTGAAGTCCTCCAACCTCAGCGACTCGAGGGACGTGGTTGCGTCGGTGGTTCACAGAGCGAGAGCCGACAACGTGAAATGCGTGATGGTCAACGGAGAGATTGTTTATGGGTCGATTCCAAGAATCTAGAGCGCTTGAGAGGCCGTACGTCATCTTGAATGCGGCCATGACCCTTGACGGCAAGATCGCCACTGTATCGGGAGACTCTCGCATATCATCGGAGACAGACCTGGAGGAGCTTCACAGGCTGAGAAGCGATGTAGATGCAGTGATGATAGGGATTGGGACTGAGCTCGGGGATGACCCCCTCTTGACGGTGAGGCGTGTGAAGGGGAAGAATCCGGTTCGCGTCATCGTCGACAGCTTCGCTAGGATGCCAATTCATTCGAGGCTCCTCAAGGTAAGGGATGGTGGCAGGGTGATTCTGGGAGTCTCCGAGAGCGCCCCTAGTTCACGAATCAGGAGGCTGGAAGAGGCTGGCGTCAATGTCATACGCTGCGGAAAGAGAAAGGTAGACTTGAATTCATTGCTGGAGAGGCTTCACCAGTTGGGGATCAAGCGCCTTCTGCTGGAGGGAGGTGGCAACCTGAATTGGTCATTTCTCGCGGCTAGGCTAGTCGACGAGGTCCGTGTAACGGTCGCGCCGCTGGTGGTGGGCGGGAAGGAAGCCACTACGCTCGTTGAGGGCCCGGGCATAACGGATATGGATGGCGCGATAAGACTCTCCCTGAGAGACGTGTCACGTTGCGGAGAAGAAGTCGTACTGGTTTATTCCGTGAAGTGATATGAACGCGAGCATAACGGATTACCAAGGGCGCGAGTTAGCCTCGGCGACTTGGAAGGATGTGGAAGGATCCATAAAGAGCGGGAGGCTGTCGAAGGTTATCCTGCCAGTAGGCAGCCTGGAACAGCATGGCCCACACCTTCCTCTCGGTACGGACAGTGTGATAGCCGAATACGTTGCGAGAGGTGTCCACAAAAGGTGCGATTCCGCATTCCTGATGCCGGTGGTCTACATGGGCTGCTCGGGCGAGCATATGGGTTTCCCCGGGACCATTTCCCTCCAAAACGAGACACTGTCAGGCGTGCTCTTCGATATATCTAAGAGCCTTCTTCAGAGCGGGTTTGACAGGCTCTTTGTCATAAACGGGCACGGCGGTAACAGGGCTACCTTGGACGCGACGGTAAGAAAGATCGTTGACGCGATCCCCCAGATGCGTCTCTACTCCTTCACAATCGCCGACATTGTCAAGCAGAAGTTCGAGGAGATACGTGGATCTGCGAGGAGGTTGGTGGGGCACGCGGATGAAATAGAGACGTCGATGATGCTCGCCATCCAGCCTGACTTTGTGAAGATGTCGGAAGCGGTGAAAGAGGAACCCTCATTGCCAGATGCGCTATCATTCGAGCCAGACGACCTGGCGAAGGTGTCCTTTGGATGGAACGCCAAGAGCCTGACGAAGTCCGGTGTCATTGGCGACCCCCTTTTGGCGGAGGCTGGAAAAGGCAGGATTCTCCTTGATTTCGCCGTCGATGTCATCTCAGCTACGATAAATGGGCTGTGAGGTCTCCTCAGATGTTCACCGGCATAATAGAGAGGATGGGGCGCGTTGTCTACCTTGGAAGGTCCGATGGGAAGGCGCTTTCCCTGGAGATAGACCTCGGCGAGACGAACAACGACGCGGAGGTGGGAGACAGCGTCGCTGTCAATGGCGCCTGCCTGAGTATCACCTCGAAGTGCGGTCGGGTGGTATCCTTTGACGTGATAGAAGAGACGCTGCACAAGACCAACCTTGGAGAGCTATCGCCAGGATCCAAAGTGAATCTCGAAAGGAGCATGTTACTTTCGGATCGCATCGACGGGCATCTGGTGTCCGGGCATGTTGACGGCGTCGGCAGGATAACAAGGACAGAAGAACTGGGTGACGGGTCGATCAAGATGTGGGTCGATGCCCCAGGTGACCTTACCTCCTTTATGGTTCACAAAGGCTCGGTTGCCTTGGACGGCGTCAGTTTGACGTTGGTGGAGATAGCTGACAACTCCTTCTCGGTCTGTCTCATACCACAAACCCTCGCTCACACGACGCTGGGGTTCAAGAGGCCGGAAGACCACGTGAACATAGAAGTGGACATGATAGGGAAGTTCGTCAAGAGGTTCCTTCAGCAGATGGGTGGAGGCCCTCCAAGAAGTGTGTGATGGCCATGGACGGAGATTTATTGCGCTTGCCTCGCCTTGTCGTGGTCCCTGAACCTGAACGCGTCCATCCTTATGAGGTTCTCGTAAGACCCGAACTGCTCTTCGCTGTAGTCCAATTCGTCCAGAGGATGAACCTCGTCCACCCCTGAGTCGAATCTCTTCAAGATTTTGTAGGTCGTTGACCGTTCTGCCGGTATCCTGCCCATCTCCCTTATCATACGCCTGAACTCTGCCGGTCTGACGAGTTGCCCGTGGCTTGCGCCAGCGGACGTCGATATGCTCTCGTTTATGAGAGTCCCCCCAAAATCGTTGGCACCCGCGTTGAGGCAGAATTGGGAGAACTTCGGGCTCTCCTTCACCCAGGAGACCTGTATGTTCTTAATGTGATTGTTGAGCAGCAACCTTGATACGGCATACATCTTGACCACCTCGGCTCCGCTCGCTCCCTTCCTGACGTTCGTTACAAGGTTCTTCTTGTACATGGGGGCTTCCCAGTACATCAAACTCAGCGGTACGAATTCCGTTATGCCGTGAGTCTGTCTCTGAATCTCCCTGAGGAGAGCTATGTGCTTCGACTTGTGGAGAGATGTCTCCACGTGTCCGTACATGATTGTCGAAGTGGTCGGGATGCCGAGTTCGTGCGCCGTCTTGATGACCTCAACCCATTGCTTCGTCGTTATCCTTCCGGGCGATATCATTCTCCTTATCTCGTCGTCCAAGATTTCAGCGGATGTTCCCGGAAGGCTCCCCACACCAGCTTCCTTCAGCATCTTCAAGTATTCACGGGCTGACGTCCCAGATCTGACGGAACCGTAGATCACCTCCTCCGGTGAGAAGCCGTGGATGTGCATCCCCGGAAGCTCCCTCTTTATCGCTCTGCAGATCTCGATGTACAGGTCGCCCTCCATCTTTGGTGGAAGCCCAGCCTGAATGCAAACCTCCGTCGCCCCCAGTTCCGCTGCCTGCTTGGCGCGCCTAACGACCTCCTCGATTGGCAGGTAGTACCCCTCCTCCTCCCTGTGGTCCCTGCTAAAGGCACAGAAGCCGCATCTCTTTATGCAGACATTGGTGAAGTTGATGTTCCTGTTGACGACATAAGTGACGATGTCCCCCACCGTCCTCCGCCTGAGCTCGTCTGCTACCAGCAGGAGCAGATTCATCTCAAGTCCACTACAATCGAAGAGCCTGACTCCGTCCTCGACGGAAGGGTCATACCCGCTCAGCGACCTGTCGAGGATGGACGCGACGGTGGGTTCGATCACGCGGAGCATGCGGTCGAAGGCAGAAGCGAGATTCGTGAAGTCATGGCGGCCAGGCGCTGGAGATTCTGGCACGGTCAGTTGTACGAGCCACCCCCGGAAACATATCCTTCGCTGTCTGCGACAGAGGCGGCAACGTTCGCTATCTTTTCTGGCAGAAACTCCTTCTTCCTCAAGACGAATTCAGGATACACCGGCAGTCTCGCTCTGAGCTTGAACCCATGCTTCTCGCAGTCGTTGGACACCCTGGCTACCTCCGGCCACGGAGCCTCGGGATTGACAAAGTCTTTGGTCACCGGCGAGATGCCTCCCCAGTCGTTTATCCCGCAGAAGAGAAATTCGGCGTACGAGTCTGGTGACAGATTCGGGGGAACTTGGATGTTCATGCCTTTACCCAGCACCAATCGTGCGACAGCCACGCTGTTCAGCATGAATTCGTGCGACGGCTCGGGATGAGAGGCCATTGGCGTGCCGGGCTTCGCCCTGAAGTTCTGGATTATGACCTCCTGAATATGGTGATACCTCTCGTCTAGCTCCCTGATGGCGTAAAGGGAATCGATTATCTCTTCGGCCGTTTCACCTATCCCTATGAGAAGGCCGGTCGTAAATGCAATCTTCAACTCTCCCGCGTTTCTGATCGTGGCGAGCCTTACCTTGGGGTGCTTGCTTGGGGCATCGTGATGGGGGCCACCCTCCTCACAGAGTCTCTCGCTTACGTTCTCGAGCATTAGGCCCATGCTCGCGTTCACGTCACGGAGTGACACCATCTCCTTCCTGGTCATCGTCCCTGGGTTTGCGTGCGGAAGGAGTCCTGTCTCTTGGATGACAAGTTCGCTCACATCTCTCAGGTACTCAAGTGTACTGCTGTAACCGAGCGTGTGGAGCGTATCTCTCGCCTCGGGGTATCGCTGCTCCGGCCTTTCGCCGAGAGTAAAGAGAGCTTCGGTGCAATGGAACGCCTTCCCTGCCTCCGTCACAGCCAGAACCTCGGCAGGCGTCATGATTCTTGCGCCTGGTTCCCAAGGGTCCTTTCTGAAGGTGCAGTAGCTGCAACTATCCCTACACAGGTTCGTCAGCGGTATGAAGACCTTTCTGGAATAACTCACGACCCTTCCCTTTCCTCGGTCGCGTAATGTCGCCGCCGCCGACCAGAGATTCTCCGCCGCTTCTCCTGTGAGCGAAAGAAGCCCGATAGCCTCTCCGCGGCTTAGGGCTCTCCCATCAAGCACCCTTTCGAAGATTTCGTTCTCGGCTACGGCATCAGGTGAAGGGCGAATCAGAAGGAATGATCCCCCTTCGGGTCTGACCGTTTCAGACCGAAGCACAAAATGCTCAAAATATTATCCCCATAAGCAACAGATTCCGTTCGGGCTGCAAGTTGCACTGGCGTCGCACTGGAGTTTATGAGTCAACACGAATCACTTCAACTCGCATACCGTACGTGTATATTAATTATGCTTCTATGAATAATTGGGTAAAAATATTCCTCTATTTGTTACGCCCGGCAGCCACAAGGTGATGCGACCAAGCCGAGCGCTCCACCAGGGCGCGTACGGTTAGAGGCAATTCTCCACGGCTTCTGAAGCGCTCATCACAGCTCTCCACGAAGGGAAGACGACGCGAAGACGATACCTTAATACTCGTTTCAAGCACGAATCTCGGTCACAGTGCCGTTCCCAGACGTCGCGCAAATCGCAGCGACGAGAAGGAGGCTCGGGATAACGCAGCATAAGCTTGCCGAGGAATCGCGGGTATCTCAAAGCCTCATTTCTAAGATAGAGTCGGGCCGCATCATGCCGACTTACGGTAATGCGAAGATGATATTTGACGCGCTCGAACGTTTGGAGATGGAATCCGGAGGTGTAGGCATCATGGGGGCGAGTGGGCCATCGAAAAGACACAACCTGCCCCTTCCTGACGCAATCAGACACTGCACCGGAAGGATTGGACTCGTTGACACCACATTCTCCCGCATAGACACGGCTTCGATAGCCATCAAGGAAATCAAACGGTTAGCCAGTAAGGTCACAATCAAGAGGTACACCGTTCCGGGGATTCGTGATACCCCGTTGGCGTGCAAACTTCTCATCGAACGGCAAAGGTGTGGAGTCGTGCTTGTTACAGGAATGGTAAGCCGGAAGGGAATCGAGAAACAGATTGAGAACCAAGCCGTTCAGGGTATAATCATGGTGCAACTCCATACCAACAAGCATGTAATCACGGCCTTCTTCGATGAAGATGAAGCGAGGGACAGACGGAAATTATACGGCATCGTGCTTGACAGGGTCAGGAAGCACTCCCAGAACGCGTTGAAGCTCCTTGCGCTACCTGCTAGCCTGACAGACTACGCGGGATTCGGCATCAGGCAAGGAGTGCGTGATGTGGGTCGTTTCAAGGTCTGACACGAGCCTCGGAGCGCTTAGTAGGTTCGTGGCAGCCCAATGCTTCGTTGCTGTTGCTATTCACCCTCCGATCTCTCCAGCATGTCCTAGGGAAGCCTCGCCTAGAATCTCGCCTTACCAAAACCGAAGCAAGAGAACTTGCTGTTTGAGTACGTCGGTTTCGTCTTTCCCTCGGTCGAGGTCAGCACGACCATGTCCTCTCGTTTTGTTCTCGTCTCACCACAAGCGCAAGGAACAGGAAGGGCGAATGCAGCCATGATGCTTCGAGAATTCGCCCAGCAATAAAGAGCGAGCGAAGGGGGTTGGCTAGAAGACCCCCTGATCAGTTACAACGGGAGAGACCCCGACAAGGAAGAGTTCATCGTTTGCTAATCTTGGTTACGTTGGCTCTTCCTTCACTTTCCATGTGCGGCAAATGGCTCGTGGAGGTCTGCAAGCAGCGCGGCTCTCGATTCGCTCCACGTCTGCATATTTTGCTCTTCGGTAACAGGAGGGGAACCTGAATGAGGAATGAAAACGTAGTTCGTCGTACGCGAAAGTTCTCTCCGACCAGAAACACGCATGCTATAAGTGGTTTATTTAGCGGTTTATAAGACGGCAGATCCTGAGGCGCGGCCCAGCCGAGAAAGTTGAAGACATCAAAGTTAGCGGTATTGAGCATACTGACGGCCCTGGGCGTCGTCTTTTCCTTCTATCCGGGTCCCGTACCCGTCGGCCCGACGTTTGTCTTTCCCTTCCAATCGATGATAAACGTCATCGCTGGCATCCTGCTTGGGCCTTGGTACGCCGCCGCTGTGGCGCTGGCGGTCGGCACAATTCGCATGTCCGCTCATACCGGCACCGTCTTCTCGCTACCAGGCGGCATACCTGGTGCGATGCTCGTGGGACTGACGTACAAAGCGACGAAGAGCTACCTCTCGGCCTTCGCCGAGATACCCGGCACAGCGCTTGTTGGGGCCTTTCTAAGCGCCTTCCTCGTGGCCCCGATAATAGGAAGTAGTGCGACGCTCGGGTTCTTCGTTCTGGCTTTTACTCCGCCGGCAGTGCTGGGGAGCGTAATCGGATACATTATCATGATCGCTCTAAGGAAGAGGGGGATAATTGCAAGGGTTCCACTTTGAGAGGTTCGAGAACAAGAAGACCTTGATAACGGGCGAGACCGGCATTGGCAAGACGAAGGTCGCTGCTTCACTATTGCGTGAAGCAATCTCGAGAATCGAGCCGGTTGAGATAACGTTGCTCGACTTCGGCCCCGAACAAAGAACAATCGACGGTATGAGAATCGGGGGTCGGATCACGGACTTCCTGCCCAGCCCGCAATGCCGAGTGTATGACCCCTCTGCCCCGATCAGGGCTCCAAGGTTGGAAGGCCATTACGCTGGCGAAGTGTTGAAGCTCGCCGAAGATAACGCGCTATTGACATCGGCTCTTCTCAGGCGGTATCTTGCGCTCCCGACATCATGTCTTTTCATCAACGATCTGACAATTCATTTGCACGCCGGGAATCCGAACCTGATTTTGGAGGCGGTCAGAAGGAGCGAGACCTTCATAGGGAATGCCTACTCCGGCTCTTCACTGGCGCCCGACCACGGTTCCGGCCTGTCAGGGCGTGAAAGGGAGCTTCTGCAAAGAGTCGTCAGCGTTGTTGACGTGGTGATCGAACTTCCATCGCTGCGAACAGGAAGGGAAGCTTCGTAGAATGGAGCAGGATTACAGGTCTGTCCTCGACCGAGCTTCCTGGACAGGCATCCACTGGACCGTCTTCTCCTCAACTGCCTTGGGCTTCTTCGCCTGGGGCTTCGTCTACTCGCTATCTGTCTTAGTCACCTCCTGGTCCATAGTTCCGATTGGGGGTATCCCCATTCTTCTAACTATCTCGCCAATCTTTCTGGTAACCGGAAACTTCCTTCTTGGTTCGCTCGCAGACAGAGTGGGAAGGAGGCCCGCTTTCATGGTTACGGTAGCCGTCTACGCAACAGGGATAGCGGGGGTAATCCTCTCTCCCAACTTCTACACCCTGCTTCTCTTCGTCGCGATAGCCCAACTGGGTGTGGGGGGTGAAGAACCAACAGCGCTAGCTGCGCTGGCGGAGTTTACCCCTGTGAGACACAGGGGGAAGGCAATAGTGCTCTCGTCCAACTTCTACAACATCGGTGCGTTCGTCGCGGCGTCTTTGATCCTCTACGGCCTTTCATCCGTCCCGCTTCAGAAGACAGTCCTCGGCATAGCCGCGCTGTTGCTGATAGGCACGATACTCTTCACGAGGAGAAGGCTACCCGAGTCCGTCAGATGGTTGGTGAAGAGAGGCAGGGTGAAGGAGGCCGAGCAGCTGTTGGGCTCCGTCAGGGGTCAGGTTAAGGAGGTGGCTGGCTTCCAGAACGTGGCTGTCGCCACGAGGCCAAAATATTCGGCACGCTTCGCTTTCACAATCCTTGCCCTGCTTGGCGTATCCCAGCTGACCACGTACGGCCTCTTGGCCTTCATCATAGGGCCATACAGCTTCTCTTCGATAGCCCCTCAGATAGTCATGGTTGCGAATGCGGGCGCTTCAGTCGCCGGCTTCCTTGGTGCTTACGTTGTTGACAGGCTAAGCAGGCGGTTCTTCTCACTCTTCTCGTATCTGGGCGGTCTGGTAACAGTGACATTCGTACTCGCGGCGGTTGGCGTTGTCTCAAGCAACATTCTCGTGTTCTTCGTCTTCCTCTTTCTCAACATGATCTTCAGTGAGCTCGGCTGGGCGGCCAGGGTCGTGCTTGAACCTGAGCTCGCCATGGGCACGAACCTGCGCTCTACGTTCATAGCTCTCGTCAGAGTTGTGGCTTGGGGCTTCTTCATAACCTCCATCTATCTTACCTCGAGCCTGAGCACGTTCGGCTTCGTTGAGTTGAACGTGCTCCTTTGGGGTCTCGGAGCCATGGCGGCCTTTGCCTGGTTTATGAGGGGGGTGGAGACCAGGCGGGAAAGTTTGGAGTCGATCACCGGTGAAAGCTATGCCTGATTCGGAAAGAAAGGTTCGGGTCGCGCTGACCATCGCTGGAAGCGATTCCGGCGGAGGGGCGGGGATACAGGCGGACCTGAAGACTTTCGCAGCGCTCGGTGTTCACGGAGCCTCAGCGGTAGTTGTGATTACGGCCCAGAACACGAGCTCTGTTACAGGAGTTCAGGAGGTTAGTACGGAGATTATCAGGAAGCAAATCGACGCGGTAGCCGCAGACCTGGGAGTAGACGCTGCCAAGACCGGGATGCTCAGTAGTTCAGGAATCGTCTCGACGGTCGCGAGGTCGATCAGGCGCTACAGATTCCCGTTGGTGGTCGACCCCGTCATGATATCGAAGAGCGGCGCTCAGCTGCTTCGAGACGATGCGGTCGAGACGCTCATCAAGGATCTGCTTCCTCTTGCAACGGTGGTCACGCCGAACATACCCGAGGCGGAGAGACTCACAGGTTCGAAGATATCGAGCCTGGACGACGCAAGGGAGGCTTCAAGGAAGATAGTGAAGGAATGCCGCGCAGGGGCAGCTGTGGTGAAAGGTGGGCACCTTGGAGGCACGGAAAGCATAGATGTCTTGTATCACGAGGGGAGGTTCAAGGAGTTCAAAGCGCGCAGAATCAAAACGAAAAATACGCACGGAACGGGCTGCACATTTTCGGCGGCCATTGCGGCGGAACTGGCCAAGGGAAGCGATGTCGCCGAAGCGGTCGGAAGGGCAAAGGCGTTCGTAACCCGTGCGATAGAGTATGCACTTCCATTAGGAAAGGGGAACGGCCCGGTCAATCCACCCTCCTGGGTCCTCATACCTGCGGAGAAACTGGATGTTCTCGAATCGATCAGAGAGGGCGTCAGGATACTTGAATCATCCCCGGAGGTCGCTGAAGTTGTGCCCGAGGTTCAGATGAACCTTGCTATGGCCCTCCCCGCCTTCTACGCCAGGAGTGAAATGGATGTAGCTGCCGTGCCGGGGAGGTTCGTGAAGATTGATGGGAGGATGAAGGCAAGCTCACCGCCAGCTTTCGGTTCTTCATCGCACTTGGCAAGGGCGGTCCTGACGGCGATGAAGCACGACGAAGGAATCAGGGCCGTAGCCAACATAAGGTACTCGAGGGCAATCTTGAACGCAGCCGGGAGACTTGGATACATGGCCACGTTCTACGACAGGAGGAACGAGCCTGCGGATGTGAAGGCAAGGGAAGGTGCCACCTTACCCTGGGTGATAGAACGGGCGATAGAGAAGACAGGAACTGTGCCTGACCTGGTCTACGACAGAGGCGCTATCGGTAAGGAACCGATGATAAGGGTATTCGGAAGGGATGCCGCACATGTCGCTTGTAAGGTCATGAATATTGCCAAGCAGCTCCGTCGAGGCGACGTTCCGCAAGGCGACAGAAAAGGGCAGAAGAATGCTTGATGGTGAATCATTCTTTCGTAAAAACGGCTCCACGTTACAAGAGCATATTCACGATGCGGCCTCGCTCTTTGCGACAAGCAACTCTCGAATTGTTGTCTCTGCAGGCTTCGGATAACTCTCAGTTCAGGAGTCGTGCGATTGTTTGACGAAGAGGTTGGTCCACGGCGAGCTTGCTGGGATTAAGCTTGGAGATGGCTATCCCGTTAGAGTCATGGGAACCATAAACGTCAGCCCAGAGTCCTTCTACAAGCGCTCCGTGAAAACATCGCCAGAAAGCGTAGCTGAGCTAGCAGTTGCCATGGTGAAGGAAGGCGCGGACATAATCGACGTGGGCGGCATTTCGACTGCGCCGTACCTCGCGACCGAAGTCCCGCTCGAAGAGGAGACCAGGAGGTTGACCGTAGCCATCAGTGCGATAAGGGATGCCGTGAAAGTTCCCATTTCGGTAGATACCCCGAGGTCCCTCGCTGCCAAAACGGCATTGGGAGTGGGGGCGAGCATTGTCAACGATGTCAGCGGCTTGAAGCACGATGAGCGGATGGCAGAGCTTATCGCGAAGCACGGGGCCTCAGCAATCTTGATGGCCCACGAGACCCGGCATCGCGCTGGTGGACCAATGAAGAGAATCCTGGCAGCACTGAAAGAGACGCTGGACTTGGGCGCCAAGGCGGGCATACCCGAGGGGAGGGTCGTAATCGACCCGGGGTTGGGGTTCTTCCGCAGGGAGGGAAGGGGATTCGGGTTCTCTTCTGCAAAGGAACATCCCTGGTACGCGTGGGATTGCGCTGTTATCAGGGAACTCGGTCGACTTCGAAGCTTGGGTAGACCCTCGTGTATCTCGATATCAAGGAAGTCCTTCATTGGTAAGATACTTGGTCTCGAAAAACCCGAGGAGCGACTCGTCGGCTCCCTAGCATCCACCGCAATAGCCGTCTTTAACGGGGTTCACCTCGTTAGAACTCATGATGTCGGCGCGACCATTCAAGCCGTAAGGATGGCGGAGAGCATCAGGAGGTTGTAATCATAAAGCCGTACGCGTTTAGCGTTCCGAAGTCGGATTCAGTTGCTGCATGGCATAGTCAAAGAAGTTCTCCTTCCTCAGGCTGCACGTCTCCCTGATGCTCATCAGGACTGCGTGGGCCCTCGCGCCCTCGTCTGACTGATTGCCGTACGTGATCTTCCTGATGACGACGCTCGACCTCAGGGCCCTCTCCGCGGCGTTGTTGTTCCAGTCCACGCCTTCCTCCTCCAGGAAGGTGAAGAGCATCCCCCTCTCCCTCCTGAGCCGTTTGAGGAACCTGACGCAGTTCCTCTCGCTCGACGAAGAGTACGACTGGATGAGCGTCTCGACCCGCGCCTCCAGCCTCCCCTTCGCCCTCAGTCGCTCCGCAGGGTCATTGACCATCCTCTCTCCGGCCCTTATCGAGTCCCTGAGTATCCTCCTGAACCGCTTCGCGAACGGGGCGAAATCCTTGCCTGGGCTCTTGTACTTGATGGTGTCCTCCACCTCCCTCAGGTAGTGGACGAGGCAGCGCTGCCACCTCTCGCCGACGTGGTTCCAGGCGCCCCAGGAGTCGCTGATCATCGTCCCGCCGTAATCGCCGAGGACCCTCTTGGGGACGTCCTTGCCCCGGGATTTCGCCACCTCGTAGACGACCGACCACCTGCCGACGAACGCCCAGAGCCAGTGGTTCCTCCCCTTGACCCTCCAGCTCGTCTCGTCGCCGTGGAGGCTAGCTTCCCTCCTCAACTCTTCCTTGAGCCCCTCGTACCGGGGCCCGAACGCCCTCGCGACTGTCAGCACGCAGTGGACCATCGCAGCCTCCGTCAGGTCGAGGTCGAAGAGGAGCTTCAGGAGCGACGCGACCTTCTCGTAGGAGAGGCCGAGGAGCTTCAGCGAGACGACCAGGAGCATCAGCCTCAGGCCGAACCTCTCGTTGCTCCCTCCGTCGATGACGTTCGGTATCGGTGCGGAGACCTGCCTCCTGCACCTGCAGCAGTACCTCCTCCTCACGACGTACTTGGTGACCACCGCCCTCGCCGGGACGATGTCCTCGACCACCCTGGTGTAGGAGTCTGTGGGTCTCTCGGAGAGCACTCCGCCGCACCTGTGGCAGATGGACTGGTCGAGCTCTATGGTCTCGTCCATCCTGTCGGGCCTGCTCCTGCTCGCGCCCTGGGCCCCTCCCTCCTCCCGGACTTCTTGAAGCGCCTCCTCCCGGTGTCGGCCTTCGCACCGATGCTCCTGGCCACCACAGCTGACACGGTGGTCTCGAGGGATGAGAGCTTCTCCCTCAGCTCCCTGTTCTCAGAGGCGAGCTTCGACACCTGCTTCTCCAACTCTGCATTCTTGGCTTCGAGCTCAGAGTACCTCTTCCTGTAGCGTTCAAGCTCCCTTTGAAGGGACTCTTCAGACATCGGCCATGGTACACGATTTGCCTGCCTTTATGCCCCTACGTCAGAGACGGCACACAAAGGGGGTCGGGCAACTTCGGAACGCTAAACGTGTACGGAAAATTATATCTGTCTTTTTCGCGCTTTTTCGCAGGCCCGACCCTATGTCTTCACTCTCATAGCATACAAAAAGCGCAAAAAATAGCCAAGTAATTTTCCGTCCCGAGCCGGCCCCATGGAAGACGTCATAGATGTGAGCGGCCTGACCAAGTCCTTCGGCTCCTTCAGGGCGCTAGACGGCTTCAGTCTGTCGGTCGAAAGGGGGACGATTCACGGCTTCCTGGGCCCGAACGGCGCTGGGAAGACGACCACTCTCAAGATTATCGAGGGGCTGATGCTGCCCGACGCGGGCAGGGTGTCTTTGTTCGGCCATGACTCGACCGGGCCGGGCGGGGGGACGAGCATGAGGTCGAGAACGGGCTATATGCCGCAGGCGCCTGCATTCCCTTCCCATATGAGCGCTCTTGAGCTGATGCAGTTCTACGCTGGATTTTTCACCCCCCGCGGGGAGGACAGGAGGGCGGCCATCGGCTGGGCACTAGACGTGGCCGGCATCGCAGAAAGGAAGAATGACAGGATAGGCCACTACAGCGGGGGGATGGTACAGAGGCTGGGCCTGGCGCAGGCGCTCCTCTTCCGGCCCGAACTCGTCATACTGGACGAGCCCAGCGCCGGGCTCGACCCCGCAGGCATGGCTGAATTCAGGGAGACCATAAGAAGGCTGAGGGACAAGGAAGGCATCACGGTCCTGCTGTCGTCCCACCTTCTCCATGAAGTAGAACAGGTCTCTGACAGAGTCACAGTGATAGATCGCGGCAAACTTGTGGCGGCAGGAACGATGGCCCAGATCGGGAGCAAGTTGGGGACCGGAGGCGCCGTCCGAGTCGAGGTTAATGGCCCGCTGGAAAGGGTTCTCGACGCGGTGAAAAAGCTCACCTTCGTCAAGAGCGTCGAAGCCGATGGGAACAAGATCACAATCCAGCTCGGCACGACGGAAGACGTGCGTTCAGAGGTGTCGCGGGCGATAGTCGCTGCTGGGGGCGTAATCGAGTCCATGAAGTCCGGCCCGACGTTGGAGGACCTTTACATGAGCCTCATGCTGAACAAAGGAAAGGAGGGAGAGGGTGCGAGTTGACGAGGGAGCTTCATAGACCGAAGGGAGCCGGCCAGGCAAGCTCGCTGCTTGCTGTGGCGAGATACGAGCTTCTCTCAAACATCAGGAGGAAGAAAATCGTCGGCCTCTTTGCAATCGCCGTCGTCGTGTCCGCCCTGGTCTGGATTCCGAAATTCGCAACCATGGCCGGTATGCCCAACCCTCCGTATGCCGATGCGCTCACAGGCCCTCGCTACGACATATTGCTGAGCAGCTCCTACTTCCTGCCGCTCCTCGCGCTGATCATAGCGATGGACAGCATCGCGGGGGAGTTCGAGTCGAGGACAATCGAGACGCTCCTCACCAAGCCGGTCAGCAGGGCCGCGATCTACTTCGGGAAGTTCGTGGGGGGAGTCGTCAGCCTTCTCGCCGTGCTGGCCGTGGTGTTGGCAAGCGAGACAGTCTTCAGCACGATCTTCTACGGGCCGCAGGACAACCTCTACCTCTTGGCATACTACTTCGTCGGCGTGGCGCTGGCCGGCCTGGTCCTCCTCAGCATGGTGCTCTTTTTGGCCTCGGCGACCAAGAAGTCCCTGCTCACTGTTCTGGGGGTCATCGCATACATCATCTTTGAACAGGTGGTGGAGCCTTTGTGGGGCCAATACTTCCCATCCTACGGCATCGACTATTACGTCCCAGGCATAGCCAGGCACGCGGGTACAGGCCTCCTCGACCTCGGGCCCCTGCTGGCCTACTTTGCCGGAAACCCTGGCAAAAGCGCAGTCCTGTCGAGTTGTTCCTCGCCCTGCATCGCACTATCGACGCTCGTGCTTCAGGACCTCCTGGTGGGGGCGGCATACACGGCGGCGTTCCTTGGGGCGGGATACCTCATTTTCAGGCGCGCGGAAATCAAATAAGTGGACGAGGGCGCTCCCGAGCGCCGGATGACCGCCCCGCCGTGCCGCTACGACTTCAGCACTCAAGAAAGAGGGCCCCCCATCGTGTCGGCGTCTGTCCAAGCAAGGGAGGTGGCTGCTTGAGCGCCATTGCGGTAGATGGGTTGACCAAATCGTTCGGGGAGACCAAGGCCGTGGATGGCCTGTCTTTCGATGTCGAGCGCAGGTCGGTCCACGCCCTGGTCGGCCCGAATGGGTCGGGAAAGACGACGACGCTCAGGATGATGGTCGGTCTGCTTCGACCTGACAGCGGCTCGGTGCGGCTCTTCGGAGAACCGCTGACGGGGAGCCGAAGGCGAGGCGTGCTTGCAGGATACCTTCCCTCAGATCCCAGGTTCCCAGGCCATCTTACCGGACTGGAGCTGATGAACTTTTACGCGCGATTCTACGGGAGAGCCTTTCAGGCGGATTCGGCGGTCCAAGGAGTCCTGGAAAGCGTCGGGCTCGTGGAGGAGTCGGGAAAGAGGATTAGGTCATACTCAAAAGGGATGGTCCGGCGTTTGGGTCTCGCGCAGGCCCTCATCGGTGACCCAGCGCTGCTTCTCCTGGACGAACCCAGCGTCGGCCTTGACCCCCTGGGGATGATCCAGTTCTACGACCTCCTCCCTCGTCTAGCCAAGAAAGGCAAGACCGTGCTGATTTCGACCCATCTCTTGAGTGAAGTGGAGAGGCTCTGTGATTCGGTCACGATCCTGAACCACGGCCGAGCGGTGGTCTCTGGGTCGTTGGAGCGACTGTCGGTTCTCACCGGAACCTCCACCTTGGACCTGGAGCTTGCAGAGGTAGGGGAAAACGTCGTAAAGGCCATCCGTACGCTGCCATTCGTCGACGGACTCCGGCTCGAAGGCAAGAAGATCAAGATACACCTGTCCACCATTGAGGACCGACGGCTGGAATTATCCAAGGCGGTAGTCTCAGCAGGCGGGACGATCTTGTCCTTTGAAGCCTCCGGAGGGAGCATGGAGGACGTGTTCTTGCGTTATGTGATGGGGAACGCAGGAACGCCACGCACCGTATCCTCCAGGTCAGACGGCAGCCACGACGCCGGGAGGCTTCTAGCGGTGGTAAACGTCCCCAGCGAAGCCCGGGTGGGCGACGACGTGACGATCGAACTCTGCGTCACGAACACCGGGGAGGCAGCCGTCAGACCGGTCAAAGTCGAGGAGGCGATACCCGACGGGACGGCCCTCAGGGAAGGCCCTTCGAGCTTCGATTTTGATAGGAGAGAGCTTAGGCTTGAAAGCGAGGAGTTGGGTCCTCTCGAGTCGAAGACCACGAGATTGACGTTCCGACCGGACGAGGTAGGGTCCGTCGTGGCCTCCCCCAAGGTCTTCTATCTGAACTCCCTCGGAGAAATGCGGGTCACCGTCGCCGATCCGGCCAGTGTGCGGATCGCGGAGAACGACAGGATCACACTTGGGACCCGGGAGTCGCGCAAGGTGCTCGAGTATCTCAAGGGGGAATTCGTTCGGGACAACCTCGACCTGAACCTTAACAAAGAATCCTCGGGCTGGAGGAGTCTGATTCAGATCGCCCGAGGCACGGGTCTGAGCACGTCGTCCCTTTACGGCCGCAACCACAATTTCGGCCCCGCAATCGGCGAGCTCCTGTCGAACGGGGTCATCGAGTCCAAGACCTTCCTGAAACAGCGCGGCCGGGGAGGGGAAGCGGTAAAGGTGAGGGTTCGACAAGACCTGGGAGTAATCCGAAGGGGATTCGAGGGGGGGAGCAGGAGGAAAGCGGAAGTTGCGCACGGTCAGCTACCTTCCGCCGGCCAATCCGAAGTTCCGCCAGCATGAGGTTTCTCTTTTTATGGCGGTGTCTCCATTTGGGGACGAGTGATACAGACGGTCCCGGGGGTGCCAGGTTAAGCAGCCAGGAGAACCGAGCCCAGGGGCCGCTCCCTGAACCCAGAACGCCGGCCCCGGAGGAGAAGGGCCTCTCGACTTTGGCCCTGAGGCTCTCAGTCCAAGTGAAGAAGTTCCTGGCGGACGCGGGGTACGACGGGTACAGGACTCGCCTGCTCATCATCAGGAGGCTGAAGGCCGTGCCCTTCATCACCCTCAACCCCAGGAATTGCAAGGGGAACAACCACGAGGAGGAGATGAAGCGATGCAAGCTCCTGCGATACAGGTGGCACGCGAAGAACTTCCTGAAGGCGTGGTGGGTCGACCCGGACTCGGAGGAGTTCGACAGTGAGTTCGACGCAAGGACCCTCCCAGAGCAGGGGTTCTCCGTGGGGAAGAGCTCCCTGAACCTGGACTCTTTCAAGCACAGAGGGAAGGCCTGGGCCACCCTTCACGCGGCATGCATCTGCACGGTCATGGTGGGGGTGGCAAAGACAGCGTCAGAAATCGGGAGGCAGACCTGATGTGATGCGCCAAGCGGTTCCAGAGAGCTTGAAGCGAGCTATTCCTGTCCCTCCACCCAAGTAAACTTCCTCTTCGAGGCCAATGCCATGATGGTGTCGACGGTGCGGAACCCCCGTCCTTGGACACACCTGGCAAGAGAATAAAACGCGAAGAGGGAGTGCCTAGCATGCCAGGAAGTACTTGGACAGCTGACGAGAAAATACGCATCGCGCTGGAGTCCCTGAACACCAGCATATTCCTGGCCGAACCTTGTAGGAAGTACGGCCTGAACCAAGCATGTTTGGTGAATTCCAGTCGGCGTGTCCTTAATCATCGAGCCGCACACCCCACTAGGGTAGCCTCAGGACGGCTCGGTCATTAGGCAGGGTCGCGACGAACTCCCATCCTTTCGAGACGTAGCTCTCGACCTCTCCTACCGGAATCACCCTCTGGTGGTTCCCGTTGTTCACCATGGCTCCGAGCAGCCTCTGCCTCACGACCTCCTGCAGATTCTCGTTCGTCATCTCCCCGAGGTCCATCTTCTCTATCTCCTCCGCCTTGAACCCTGCGACGAGGAGCAGCTGCTCCTTGAACGCTTCCTTGATCTTCCTCTCCTCCACGTCGGCCTTCGTCGTCTGAAGGAGAGGCTCGCACTTCTTGTATGCCGCCCTCATCTCCTCCGTCATGCTGGGAGGCAGCCTGCTCTTGTTGGTCGAGTACCTGGCCTCGATGTCCCCTTTGTGCCCCATGAAGAACTGGCGCCAGGGATGAGAGATGAAGCCCTTCGACTCGGCTATGTCGAAGGCTGTGTCACAGTATGACCGGAGGACGTAGGGCCTCCAGGTGAATCCGGCTGCCTTGACGGCTAATTTCACTTCCCAGCCCATCTTCGTCGTCCTAAGGAAGGCGAGCCTACTCCCCTCCCTCACGTGACCGATTATCGGGGTCTCCGAATCAAGCTTCTCCCCCTTTCTCATCCTCGCCTCGAGGTACTCCTTCAGGTACTGGCACCCCTCTTCCGGAAGGAAGGTGAAGTACTGGTGCCTCGCCTTGCTAAGCGTCCTCCTCACCATCACCTTCGTGGGCATGGTGTCGAACTCGACCCTGTCAGACTTCGCCTTGAGCTCCGGCAGGTCCCCGATTCGGAGCCCGTCCGTCCCGAGGTAGTTCCCGATGCTCTCCGGCCTGAGCCCGCAGAAGGCCATCAGCGACGCTATCACCCTCGACCGCGGGTCGCAGTGCCTGAGAATCTGGGCGAGCTCCTCCTTCGTGGGGACTACTTCGTCCACAAAGTCAATCGCCGGGAGCTTGATCTTCTTGTCTATCCTCAGCCCGAAGTGCCCCAGCCAGGATCGAATGGTGATAAGGTTGTTCCTCACTTGCGCCGGCTTCTCCCCCTTGTCCAGGGACTTTGCAACGTAGTCCAGTATGAAATCATCGAAGCCATCGTGGGAAGCGCGCTTCTTCTCGACAATCCCCTTCGGGTCGAGGCCCGTCGTTTGGCCGAACCTTCCGAGGCGTCTCAGCCTCTCCTCCGCCGTGATGATGCTCCCCCTGGCGAGGTTGTCGTACCATCGCTTCACGTCGATGTCTTTCAGGAGATGCTTATGTTTGGCGTGCGCGCCCATGACTCCACCGTTAGAAGAGACTGTATTTGAACCTAGTTAATGGTGCGGTGGCCGGGATTTGAATTCTCGAGTCATTTACATGACTTCCCGAGTTAGTAGCGTGGCAGGCTACTGTCCTGGACCAGGCTAGACGACCACCGCTCGTTTCAGGTCGCAGGTTTGTGGATGTTAAAAGGTTGCGGAAGTCTGTTCAGC